>CAWJYS010000009.1:0-113816 GCA_963847095.1 Methanotrichaceae archaeon
CCGAGGGCTCGCGCACCTGAGTACAGTGCAGAACGCGGACAGGCTTATCTTCTGAGTTCGGAAAGGGTTCAGGAGTTACCCTGTCGCTATGGCCGCCATGTTCGATTCGAAGGTCCGGGCTCGAGCCGGATGACCATTACGGATAATTAAAGATCCATCGATCTTTGATACTGCAACTTTTTTTAAGCTTTGCGTAACCAGATTTCGCCCGAGCCAAGTGGAGCGCTGCAGGGTTATTAGTAGCCGCGGACTGAACACCTCGTTGCCTTGGTGCGTACATCCCGCTCTATCAAACTCGTCTTTTACGAGTACCCTAAGCGGTCTCTTTTCAGGTGAGGTTTCGGGCTTAGATGCTTTCAGCCCTTATCCGCGAGCGCGTAGCTGCTCGGCCTTGCCTTGCCAGACAACCGATCGACCAGAGGCGCCGTTGGTTTGTTCCTCTCGTACTAAAACCAACCTGCCTTCAGACCGCAAGACACCCCTAACAGATAGTAACCGACCTGTCTCACGACGGTCTAAACCCAGCTCACGATCTCCTTTAATAGGCGAACAACCTCACCCTTGGCCGCTGCTGCACGGCCAGGATGGAAAGAACCGACATCGAGGTAGCAAGCCACCGGGTCGATATGTGCTCTTGCCGGTGACGACTCTGTTATCCCCGGGGTAGCTTTTCTGTCATCTAACGCTCTCACCAAGAGAGCTGAGAGGTTCGCTAAGCCCGACTTTCGTCTTGTCACGTCTTGCTTTGTGACGTAACATCAGGCTGACTTATGCCTTTACGCTCTTCGTTGGGTTTCCGACCCAACTGAGTCAACCTTAGGGCGCCCTTGATATCTTTTCAAGGGCGTGGCGCCCCACCCAAACTGCCCACCTACCGAGGTCCTCATCTCTGAGTTAGGGTCGTAGCTCCAAAAGGGTAGTATTCCAAGGGCGACTCCACTCGAGCTGCGCCTGAGTTTCGACGTCTCCTACCTATGCTCTACAATCAGAACCACAACCCAACGGCAGGCTGCAGTAAAGCTCCACGGGGTCTTCACTTCCCATTAGGGGTCCCCAGACTCTGCACTGGGACGTAAGGTTCACCGGGTACCAGCTAGGGACAGTAGGGCTCTCATTGATCCATTCATGCAAGCCGCCAATTAAGCGGCAAGGTACTACGCTACCTTAAGAGGGTCATAGTTACCCCCGCCGTTGACAGGCCCTTCTTCCCGTTGAACCGAGTTTTCAGGTACCTGCACTGGGCAGGATTCAGTGATTGTACTAGCCCTTACGGGTTCGCAATCACCTATGTTGTTATTAGACAGTTAGAGCCCCCTCGTCACTGCGACCTGCCTCCTTCGAGGCAGGCACCACTTATCCCGAAGTTACGTGGCTAATTTGCCGAATTCCCTTAGCTAGTTTATGCCGACACGCCTTAGCCTTCTCAGCTTGGGGCACCTGTGTTGGTTCTCGGTACGGTCTTTCAGCTCCCTTTTCACGGGCTCCTGGAATTTACCGACTTGAGTCATCACGCATTCGCCTGGTTCTCGCCATTACGGCTCTCCGCAGGCTTCAACGCTTGAACACCCTGGCGAGAGTGCTCGATATATCCGGAAGCGTCAGTTTTGTTGCTGAAAGGTACAGGAATATTAACCTGTTTCCCATTTGGCGTACTCCAATTAGGGTACGTCTTAGGACCGACTGACCCTCGGCTGACGAACATTGCCGAGGAACCCTGGCCCATACGGCGATCGGGATTCTCACCCGACTTTGCTGCTACTGCTACCAGGATTTTCGTCTCTACACGGTCCACACCTCTTCACAGAGATGCTTCTGCCCATGCAGAGCGCCTCCCTACTAGATCATCTTACGATGCTCCGTGGTATCGGCAGTTGGCTTAGCCCCGTCCATTTTCGGGGCCCTGAATCTCGACTGGTGAGCTGTTACGCACTCTTTAAAGGGTAGCTGCTTCTAAGCTAACCTCCCAGTTGTCTATGACCCAGGACACCCTTAAGTGTTGACACTTGGCCGACATTTTGGGGCCTTAACCACGGTCTGGGTTGTCTCCCTTACGGACTAGAAGCTTACCCCCTAGCCCGGACTGCTGGTCTTCTACGACGACGGCGGTTTGGGAGTTTGACAAGAGAACAGACCCTTTCGGGTCCGGCTTCCCCAATCAGTGCTCTACTCCGCCGACTATCTCAGACCAGGTCATACTGCGATATGTTTCGGGAGGAACCAGCTATTTCCGACCTCGATTGGACTTTCACCCCTAGGCGCAGGTCACGAGAGCGATTTGCATATCAACATCTCTAACGATCCTCCACGCAGCTTTCGCCACGCTTCGACCTACCAACGTCTAGATCGCCCGGCTTCGGGTCGCATACGAGCGACTTCACGCACTTGCATACGTCGCGTCTCATTGCTTGCACGCATGTCGCTTTCGCTACGGCTTCTTCCGTAAAGGAATTAGCCTCGCCGCTAATATGCACTCCCTGGTTCGTTCTTCAAAACGCATGTTAGAACGCCGGCAACTCCTCTCGTACAACGTCCTCGCGGACGGTTCCTTCGAAGAGAAGATCCTTTCGCGCCCTAACGCACTATCGCCAGCCAATTTCAGGCTCTTTGCACCTCCCTATTTGGGGTACTTTTCAGCTTTCGTTCACACTACTACTGCGCTATCGGTCTCAAGACGTATTTAGCCTTGGAGGTTGGTGACCCCCAAATTCCCGCGCGATATCCGACGCACGGTACTCAAGACACGACCACACCCTGGTCTCTTACGACTACGTGGCTATCACACTCTATGGCAGGCCATTCCAGGCCACTTCGACTTCGATTCCAGAGTTAAGGTCGGCTTACAACACCACATCTCCCTTGCGGGATTCGGTTTAGGCTGTGCCGCTTTCACTCGCCGTTACTGACGGCATCTCGGTTGATTTCTTTTCCTGCCCCTACTAAGATGTTTCAATCCGGGGCGTTCCCGATCCGTTAGGATCAGCTTTCGCTAGGATTTCCCATTAGGACATCCTCGGTTCAAAGGTTCCATGCACCTCGCCGAGGCTTATCGCAGCTTGGCACGTCCTTCATCAGCGCTTGAGCCGAGCCATCCCCTGGCTGGCATATACAGCATATTGCCCCACTAAAGCTCAGTGAGCGTCTGGTCGCAAAGCTTGTACACGGCTTCGTAGGCTTAACGGTTATCTTGCATTAACCGCAGCCTCAGCCCTTCCACATCGAGTCTGCCTCAATGTGTGCATTTAAATGGACTTGCTGGGATTCGGACCCAGGGCCTCTGCCTTGCAAAGGCAGCGCTCTACCAGCTGAGCTACAAGCCCTAGGTTCTGCCCAGCTATGATTATCATTCAGCTGGCTCTGTTTCCAGCTTAGATTATACTCAGGCTTAGGTCTTTTGGACCCGGCCTTCATATAGCTGGTTTTTCTTTGCTAGTCCTGGACAACTTTTCAGATTGCCGTGAGGTTAGTCACGGCCCTTAACCTTGGTTAAAGGCCCAACCGATACTATACTTTTTTTGCACAACCGCGTTCCTTTTGGAACGCAACTTTAGGAGGTGATCCAGCCGCAGATTCCCCTACGGCTACCTTGTTACGACTTAACCCCCCTTGCAGAGCCCAAATTCGAACGTATCATGAGATACGCCCTCATTCAGACCCTACTCGGGTGGTTTGACGGGCGGTGTGTGCAAGGAGCAGGGACGTATTCACCGCGTTCTATTGAAACGCGATTACTACGGATTCCAGCTTCACGAGGGCGAGTTGCAGCCCTCGATCCGAACTAAGATTGGTTTTAGGAGATTTCCATCCCCTTTCGGGGTAGATACCCATTGTACCAACCATTGTAGCCCGCGTGTAGCCCGGGACATTCGGGGCATACTGACCTACCGTTGCCCATTCCTTCCTCCGCTTTAGCAGCGGCGGTCCCCACAGTGTACCCGTCACTCCAGAGAGTACGCTGGCAACTGTGGGCGTGGGTCTCGCTCGTTGCCTGACTTAACAGGATGCTTCGCAGTACGAACTGACGACGGCCATGCACCACCTCTCAGCTAATCCGGCAAGGTCTTCAGCCTGGCCTTCATATCGCTGTCGATCCCGGTAAGCTTCCCGGCGTTGAATCCAATTAAACCGCAGGCTCCACCCGTTGTAGTGCTCCCCCGCCAATTCCTTTAAGTTTCAGCCTTGCGGCCGTACTTCCCAGGTGGCTCGCTTCACGGCTTCCCTACGGCACCAACCACGGTCGCACCGTGGCTGACACCTAGCGAGTATCGTTTACGGCTAGGACTACCCGGGTATCTAATCCGGTTCGTGCCCCTAGCTTTCGTCCCTTGCCGTCAGATCCGTTCTGGTGAGACGCCTTCGCCACTGGTGGTCCTTCAAGGATTACAAGATTTCACCCCTACCCCTGAAGTACCTCTCACCTCTCCCGGTCTCGAGCCGAACAGTATCTCCTGAAAGCCCAACAGTTGAGCTGCTGGATTTCCCAAGAGACTTATCCGGCCGGCTACAGACCCTTTAGACCCAATAATAGCGGTTACCACTCGAGCCGCCGGTGTTACCGCGGCGGCTGGCACCGGTCTTGCCCGGCCCTTGCTATGCAATGCTTTTTAGGCATCGCGACAGCCAAGATTGTATCCTGGCACTCGAGGTCCCCTTATCGCTGTTGCCAGCATTGTAAAGTTTTCGCGCCTGCTGCACCCCGTAGGGCCTGGATTCGTGTCTCAGAATCCATCTCCGGGCTCTCGCTCTCACGACCCGTACCCGTCGTAGGCTAGTAGGTACATTACACCCACTACTACCTGATAGGCCGCAGACCCATCCTCAGTCGCCGGAGCTTTCGTCATGGGAGCATTCCAGCTTCCCAGAACTATCGGGTATTATACCCAGTTTCCCGGGTTTATCCCCGTGCTGAGGGTAGGTTGTCCACGTGTTACTGAGCAGTACGCCATGTCTTGCGACATTCGACTCGCATGGCTTAGTCGGACCTCGATAGCAGTAACCTCTGGCAGGATCAACCAGAATTGATGTCCCGAAAATCTCAACTTTCATCGAGAGTTTCGAAACAATATAGGAAGTACTGTATCGGTTGGAATTGGCTGAGTTGCCAAGACTAACGTCAGACAGGACACTCTTCTTTACTCCTGTCTCCATCATTTTTATCTAATATGCCGCAACTTGGAACTCAACCCTTCATTGAATCGGGGTCGTAGCCTTTTTGTTGCGACGCCACATCGGCCCATGTACGTAGTCAGACTTGCTATTTAAAGGTTTCTGTCAGCACCCTTTTTCTGGGGGGCAGACTCCACCTCGTCTGGCTCATTCATCGGCCCATATAGGTAGGCACTTTTGGTATTTAAAGCTTTTCCATCCCCCGAACTTCAAACTGGCCTGTTGGCCCAGAAGTTCGCGGAGCAGATAGCTTGGTTGCCTACAATGACGATTATGATGTTGGCTATTAAGGATTTTGCTCTTTTACCCTTTGCCTTTAAGGCACGAGGGCGAAGATCAAAAGCCTCTGACCACATCACATCGGCCTCCCCTACTAGTAATATAGAGTATTTAAAGATGACGCCCCCTGGAGCCTATTTAAGAAATCCAGATAACATATTATCTATGGAATTCAGCCCAGCTATCTAAAAAATAAACCAAGTTCGCGAGCATATCGCAAGCATAAATAGCAGCAGTTTCGTCAAGGCGACGTAGCCCTATTCAGCTTCTCTTGAGGACTACCAGCAAATAGTCGCTTAGGAGCGCATTGTCTTTCGAAAATGCCCTGAACTCCTTCTCCACAGCCTTGAGAATCTCCGAGGCCGAGAGCGTCCTGTTATTTCTTACAGTAGTTATCAGCCGCTCTGTCCCAAAGGGCTTGCTTCTGCTATTCTCGGCCTCGGTCACACCGTCTGAGTACATGACAAGAACATCGCCCTGCTGGAGAGGTATGCGTTCTGAGCGCAGGTCCATTTTATTCAACATGCCTAAGGCTATGCCACCACCGCCCAGGGTGTCGACCATCCCCCCAGGGTCTACGATAAAGGGCGGATTGAAACCTGCGTTTGCGTACTCCAGTGTGTGGGCCCCTGTATCAAGCAATGCGTAGAAGCAAGCGAGGTGTGTTCCCTGGGCGTGAGCACTGATCTGAGAATTCAATTCTTCCATAGCCTTAGATGGATCTGATTGTCTTGACGACGCGCGCATGAGCGCTCGCGACATGATGGCTAGCATGGCTGCCTGGACCCCTCCACCATCCGCGTCTGCCATTATGAAGGCTATTTTATCGTCTACCTCCAGCAGGTCGTAAAAATCAAAGCCATTGATCTCTGAGGGCAGATAGAGGGCAGCTATCTCATATCCTTCTGCCTGAGGCAAGTATCCGGGAACCAGGTTGCGCTTTACTTCTCTGAGGACTGCTACTTCTTTGCCCGATTCGCCTCGTTCCTCTGCATCTCCTTCGAGCTTTGCCATATAGCTCCTCAAATTGCGGGACATCTTGGAGAATGCCTTTCCCAGGGGGGCCAGTTCGCCTGAGGCCTCGACTTCTACTTCATCAAAATCGCCGTTCGCTATCCTATCAGCTGCCGCGATTAGAGAGCTTATCTGGCCGTTTACCCTGCGATTCAACAGGGCTCCAATGGTCAGAACAATGAGGCCCACTGAGGCAAAGATCAGAACCGCGAACTCTTTCGCCCTCTGAGCAGCATCGTTTAGACCCTGAGTCGCGCCTTTAGCTGCCTCTTTAACTCCGGCATCGATAAACCTGGCCGGCAGGCTCATCTCCTCTGCAGGATAAGCTATACCAAAGCTCCATCCCACCGAAGACATGGGCGCAAAGGCCACGTAGCCGTCCCCATCCTCCAGGCCGATGACTGAGGAACCCGCCTTTCCATGGTTCATCTTCTGCATCAGATTCCTGATCTCGGAGTTGTTTTTTTCTGAGAGGTTATCCGAGGTGAAGAGGCCGTCCATAACATCCGCCGGCCTGGACTTTGGGCGCATGATTATGCTTCCCGATCTATCCATGATGAATGGGTATCCTCTGCCGCCCATGGTGGACAAGTCTCTATAGAGAGATTCCAGCGATACCTCCATAACGGCGACGCCGAAGAACTCCTCCCCTCTATAAATGGGCGTAGCGCAAGTTATCGCAGGTAACCCCATCTCCTCAAGATAGGTGCTCGTCCAAATGGTCTTTTTCTCATCCCTAGCCGCGGCATAATATGGCCTGTCTCTATAGTCAAAAGGTGCTGTATTGGAGAGCGTTTCATTATTATAAGGCCAGGTAATAAGTACGCCGTCTTCCGTCCCGATATAGCAAAGCGATATGGAAGGCTCAGATATCAGGATGCTCTGCAATATCTTGGCAGGAACATCAAGGGCATTTATTGTGGCATCTCTCTTCTCAGGCGTGGTCTCGTTAGAGCTAAGAGGTGTTATCCATATTCCTGCCGGCGGCGAAGAACTTCCACTTTCACGATTGGCGGCCACATAGTTAGCCACCATCTCGTTCTCAACTTTGAGATGTTCGAAGAAATTATCGTACTGGTGAGCCTTGGCGATAGCAAGCTGTACCTGGTCGGCCTCGTCCGATGCTACAGTCAAAGCCGATCGATTCAATGTTGTGCTGAGGCTGGATATCCTATCCTGGACATCCTTTGACGCATGATCCATCTCCATCAGGGAGATGACGCCCATCGCCACCATCGGTATCAAAGCAACAGCTAACAAGAGCGCTGGGATTCTCAGACTGTCTCCTCTTATGCCGGCAATCTTCGCCATCTATGTAGTTATGATCTGCCTATGCTGGGTGGACCTGAAGTCCAGATACTCCTCGTCTCTAAGCCTGCTGGATTGCACTACTGGATTACGCATATTTTTAATGTGGGTGTAGGATTCTGGTAGTATAAACTCTTTTTTGGTTTCTACAAAAAAGTCTGTGAAAAAATGCGTTTCAGCCCGGAAACTATTTATTCAGACCTCATAGATAATTATTGTGAACGGCTCTTATGAGTTTATCGTTTACCTGAATAGGATTAAGACAGCTTATGGTCGGTTCCAGACCGCAATCTGGGTGCTAAACGCGGCCATAATATCCATCTCGCTCTATGCTTTCGCTCTCCTCCTAGGCCTTCCAGCCTTCACCAAATATTACTGGCAGGATTTCCTGCCTCTTGCCATCTCTCCGGCCATTCTCTCGGTCATCTTGGGCGCAATTGGCGCGACGCTGATACGAAGAAGAAATGGGTCCGACCTCTTTGGGCTTCTGGGCCCGCAGCTATCTGAGAAGGCCAGGACTGCTTGCGACAATCGCAATGCCAAATCCCTGCCGATGCAGAAGCTGGCAGAGGAGTTGAAAGCGTCCCTCTCCAAGATCAGGCCATCAGAGATCCTGAAATGGAGGCAGATAAATATTCGAGCGGCTCTGGCGGTTATTCTTGCCGGGGCAACGGTCTTTTTAGCCCAGAGCCAGATCAGCGCAGACATAACGCCTTCGGATTTCCAGTCGCTATCTGATCTGAGGGATAGAGCTTTGGATCTGTTCCAGAATGAAACGCCTTCACAGCCCGCACAGGTTAATCTCTCTGGGAACATCTACGGCAAGCCCTCTCTGGCGGTTCTTAACGAGGAGAAACTGGAGCTCATGCTCTATCCCGGGATCGGGGCAGGTTCCCGGTCGAGAAGCGCTGAGTCTGTCGACCGCCTCTTCCAGCAGTCTCAAGCAGAGGAGGTGACAGCGGTGCCGTCAGAGCTTTACATCGAGAGTCTGCCGCCGCAGAATAAAGAGATAATAAAACGGTATTTTGAGGTATTAAGTACCAGTAACTTTTAATCCTCAGAAAGCGGCGCTATAACGGCATCTATAGCCGATGGAGGCGCTGTTATATCGGACATTATCTACAGCAACTTTACAATTGATGGGATTGTAAATCAGAAATTGACAGGCCTATCTGTGGGCCTGTTCTCTCATCCTCCGGCACTCCTCTCTTCCGATATCAGTGAGCTGATAAGTCATCTCGTTCCTGGTTGGATGCCTCGCCACGTATCCCTTGCTGATCAGCTTGCTTAGAGCCTTCCGAACCCTGTGCCCCAGGTTAGGGAACCGGCGCACCAGAACATGCTCAGGTAAATGGGCTGCCTTGGCCATGCCCGTCTCCTGGCACAGCTTCACCAGTATATCCCTTTCGAAATCCGTTATCATGCCTAATACTATATCTCATCAGGTCTTAAACATTTTGGTAATCCATTTAACATATCCTTTATGGTTTTGATATATGTCAAAAGGCTTAAATACGTTCCAGTACCAGGGGGTAGTATATGCGATCCATACAGAAAGCCACCCAGGTGAGAACGGCCAGGGCCGGGGACGAAGAGTGGGACCTCTATGAGAAGATCAGTGAGATGCCCAACTTAAGCGTCTACGAGCTGGCTAAGCATATGGGCTGGACGACTGGCAAGACGCGAGGGGCTGTGAAGAGGCTTGAAGAGGAGGGGCTCATTAAGATAGAAAAAACTATCCGGAGCGGCCGGGCCGTGAATCTGGTAACGCCAACCCCCTGGCAAGAGATGCTTACGCCCGAGGAGCTGGAGGAGTTCAGGCAGATGGAGATATGAGGCTCAGTAATACTTTTTCTCTTCTACTTCTTTTTGACAGGAAAGCTTATGATCCCTGCTGTAAAAAACTACGCATATTAAAAGAGAATCTCGGAGATGGGAATGACAGAGGATCTCAAGGCGATTTACAGCGCGGCACCCGGCATCTTCCAGAAGCTGAGGCGCGAGATCGATAGGGTAATGGTTGGCCAGAATGTGGCCATAGAGCAGCTTCTCGTCGCCATCCTGGCGGGCGGCCACGCCCTGTTGGAGAGCAACCCCGGCCTGGCAAAAACGCTGCTGGTGAAGACCACGGCCGCCACCATGGGCCTCAGCTACAGCCGCATCCAGTGCACGCCGGACCTGATGCCGGCGGACATCACAGGTACTACTATAATCGAGGAGACGGACGGAACCAAGAAGTTTCGGTTCGAGCCCGGTCCCGTCTTCGCCAACATAGTCCTGGCAGACGAGATAAACAGGGCCTCGCCCAAGACCCAGAGCGCGCTCCTGGAGGCCATGCAGGAGAAGCAGGTAACAGTTGGCAACAACACTTATGCCCTCGATAAGCCCTTCTTCATCCTGGCGACGCAAAACCCCATCGAGATGGAGGGGACATTTCCCCTGCCCGAGGCTCAGCTGGACAGGTTTTTGCTCAAGATCTTCTTAGAGTATCCATCGTTCGATGAGGAGATGGAGATAATGGAGAGGTACACCGGCCGATCTGAGCCAACTGTTGATCGCGCGGTCTCAAAAGAAGAGGTTCTCGCTTTGCAGCAGCTCTGCCGTGACATACCTGTCTCTGATGATCTGAAAAAGTCTGCGGTGAATCTCGTGCTGGCCACGCGCAAATGGGATGGCGTCCAGTATGGTGCCAGCCCCAGGGCATCCATCGGCCTGATTCTCTCCGCCAAGGCCAGGGCCTTCTTGCTGGGCAGAAACTACGTCGCCAAAGAAGACCTGCACGTCATGGCATACCCAGTTCTTCGGCACAGGATCATCCTCAACTTCGAGGCGGAAAGGAAAGGGCTGACTCGCGATCAGGTCGTGACGGACATACTGAAAGATCGCGGCATTTAGTATGGATACAGAATTCTTCAAAGAGCTGGAGAAGTTCGCCCTTCTTGTAAAGAAGCGCGTCTCAACAGCATACTCGGGTGGCAGGAAATCGCTTCGCTTCGGCCACGGCATAAGCCCAGTTGGGTATCGCGAGTACCGCAAGGGCGACGACTTCAAGCTGGTGGACTGGAAGGTCTACGGCAGAACTGAGAAGCTCTATATCAAGGAGCACGAGGAGGAGCGAAGCCTGGTGGTGCACATCCTCCTGGACGCCAGCGGCAGCATGGGCTTTAACGGGAAGTTCGCTTATGCCTCCCGCCTGGCTGCGGGATTCGCCTTCCTGGCGACTCTGGAGAACGAGAAATATGCTATCTCCCTCTTCTGCAAGAAGCTTTATCCCGGCGAGCCAAGGAGAGGGCGGCGGTATCTCTTTCAGAACATCGAGGAGCTCGACGAGGTCGTGCCGAAAGGGGCGACCAACCTTCGTCTCGTAGCAGACCAGTTTGAGCTGCTGGTCAGGTCGACGAGCCTTGTGGTGGTGATATCCGACTTCCTGGGGGACACAGAGAAGATCGTCTCCAGCATCTACAGGCTTGCGGGGCACGACCTGATAATGATACAGGTTCTGGCACCTGAGGAAGCTGACCTTCGCTTTGGCGGGGATGTGAAGTTCGTGGACATGGAGACCGGTCAGCCTCTGGTCACGCGTGTTACCGAAGAGGAGAGGAACGAGTACCGGAAAAGGCTGGAGGAGCACACAGCCAGAATTGCGGAGGCCTGCAACAACGTGGGCGCGGACTTCTTCACCTTCAGGACGGACGGGCCTATCTTCGACGCCTTCTCAGAGATGATCTCCCGGGCGGTTATTTGGAGGACATAAATGAGACTGGGATATGGCCAGGGGTTCGTTAATATCCCCGATTCAGGATCTGTGGAGATAGTCCTTCCCGAGGAGCTGCCGAAAGCTGGCGGCAGCGAGATAGAGAACGCCCTTGATCACCCTCTTGGCAAGAGCCTTTCCGATCTTCGCGGAAGATCAGCTTCCCTTTTAGTCAGCGATATAACCCGGCCATCTCCCAGCCACCTCTTGCTTCCTCCGCTGGTGAAGAGGCTTCGGGAGATCGGGGTCTCGGATATCAAGGTGGTCTTCGGCCTTGGGACTCATAGGCGGATGGCGATTGAAGAAGAGGACTTGCTCTTGAAAGACTGCGTCTACATGCCCCACATCCAGCATGATCCAAAAAGATGCCTTCAATTAGGGGAAACCAAACGGGGAACTCCTGTGGAGATCTTTGAAGAGGTTGCCTCATCCGATCTCATCATCGCCACGGGGAATATTGAGTACCACTACTATGCAGGCTACAGCGGTGGAGCAAAAGCCCTTCTCCCAGGAGTCAGCTCAGAGAGGTCTGTGGTGAAGAACCACGAGCTGATGAGGGACCCCCGCTCCATATCCGGGCGGCTGGACAGCCCAGTCCGGCAGGATATGGAGGAGGCTGCAGAGATCGGCGGGACTGGACTTCATTTTGAACGTCGTCCTCAACAGCAGAAAGGAGATCGTGAGAGCAGTTGCAGGTGACTTCATTAGAGGCCCACAGGTCCGGCGCATGCGGTAGTGGATCGCATGTACAGGAAGTTGGTGAATCCCGCAGAGATCGTGGTGACATGTGCCGGTGGCAGGCCTAAGGACATAAACCTCTTCCAGGCCCATAAGGCTCTGGACAACGCCCGAGGCGCAGCAGCTGCCTGGAGGCACCATAATCCTCCTGGCTGAGTGCAGCGAGGGCTTCGGCAATCCGGTATTCGAGCGCTGGGTCTGCGAGGCAAAGTCTGCGAAAGATTGCATGGACCGCTTCGGCCGGGAGTACGAGTTCGGTGGGCACAAAGCAGCGCTCATAGCCAGGGAGTCCCTGGAGCACAATTTGATTCTGGTCTCGGCCATGCCTTTTGAGCAGGTGGAGAAGTGCTTCTTTAAGCCTGCTAAAACTCTGGATGAGGCGCTGGCCATGGCATGGGACCGGCACGGGAAGGATGCTCGCACGCTGGTCATGCCTCATGGAAACCTGACGCTAGCCACGCAATGATCACGATGATATTCTGAGTTTCATTTCCACTCTCATGCTTCTATCTACCCAGATCTCTCCTACCATCAGCTCTAGAGCTTCTGGCTGACGACGAGGCCAAGGCCAGTTCCATAGTTCCATTATGTATCGCTTCTCTTCTCGGGCAATGAGGGCTTTTCGAGCCAGGCGATTCTGGAGATAACCGGCTTACTCTCTTAGCAACGTGAGCCGATCCTGAATTGTGCAAAAGGCGTTCAGTCATATAGTAAAACTTTATATTGTTGGTCGTGGTCTCACTCGCGATATTTATTTCAAACCATCGGCGCAATCTGATATATATGTGGTCTAATAACTGTATACAAAATTTTAGAAAAATTTATTTAGTAAGTCATCGCTTATTCTAATACAGGTTGGTATTCCGGGGAAAAGGCTCCCGGTTATTGCAGAAAATTCCGTGGTAGAATATCTATAGAATCTCGATTCGGTCAAGGAAGATTGAGAAAGTGGATTGGCTGATCTTTGCGTTAATAGGCACCATCTTCTTCTCTGCCGCAGGAGTGCTGGATAAGCTCCTCCTCAGCAGCTATGCTTGCGACTCGAAGGCCTACATTGTCTGCCAGGTTCTTGCCCAGCAGATCTTCACGGTGCCCATTGTGGTGATAATGGGAATAGACTTCGTATACCCTGAATCCGCGATGGCTATGGCGCTTGGGGCTTTGCAGCTTCTTCCATCTGTGTTTTACCTGCGCGCCGTTCAGGTGGAGGAGGCTTCAAGAGTCGCCGCCCTGGAGTACTTCTATCCGGTCTTCGTATTTCTGGGAGCGTTCATCTTTTTAGGCGAGAGTTTGGCCCCGAAGCATTGTATAGGGGGCTTGCTGCTGATCATAAGCGTCCTCCTCATATCCTACAGGCACAAGGGCAAAGGCAGCCTCGGCATTTCGACTATCTCTCCGGCACTTCGGCCTTTCATCACTTACTGGATCTCTATGGCCATCTACTGCATCGCCCTGAAGTGTCTTCTGGCTTCAATGGATGAGTGGCAGCTCTATGCCTGGTCCTCTTTAGGCAGCCTGATGACAGCCTTGCCACTGCTCGCGAGCCCCTCTGTTCGCGGCGAAGTACGAGGCTTCTTCGAGAGCGGCACCTCTACCGTTGGCACGCTGATATCCGAGGAGACCTTCATGTTTCTGGGAATAATCTTCTCCATATTCGCCTACGCCCTCGGGTCTGTTGCTCTCGTCACAAGCGTTGGCGCGCTTCAGCCTATGCTGACGCTGATTCTGGTGGTGGCTCTGGGGCTATTTCTGCCGGGAAGGGTAAAAGAGGAGCTGGATAGAAATTCGCTGGTACAAAAGGGGCTATCCTTCGTAGTAGTGGTAATAGGAATTTACTTCTTCTGCTGAAGCTGTGACGACATATTTCAATGTGTGTCGATTATTTCAATGCCTGCAGGTAGCAATCGTAGACCTTCTGGTTGAAGCAAACAGCAATAATCTCCACCTGTTTCTCTCTTCTCAGGAAGGCATCCATCTCCTGTACAGCGATTCGAGACGCCCGCTCCGCAGGAAATCCGTAGGCTCCTGTGCTGATGGAAGGAAAAGCTATGCTCTTCATGCCCTGCTGCTCCGCCAGCGCAAAGCAGCTTCTATAGCAGCTGGCTAAGAGCTCGTCCTCGCCGAAGCCTCCGCCGCGCCAGATGGGGCCGACTGTGTGGATCACCCATTTTGCCGGGAGCCTGTATCCTCTGGTGATCCTGGCCTCGCCTGTTGGGCAGCCGCCCAGAGTGCGGCACTCCTCAAGAAGCTTTGGTCCCGCTGCGCTGTGAATCGCACCGTCCACTCCGCCGCCGCCAAGGAGCGTGTTGTTGGCGGCATTCACAATGGCATCTACGGCGAGAGTGGTGATATCGCCCATTACTACTACAATTTTGCTCTGACTTCCGTGGTGATCTCTCACAGCTGTGATGTAGATGCCTATGGCCAAAAAGGTTTTCTGGAGCGAGTGGATACATTCTTAAAGCTTAAGCTAAAATGTCCACATGAGTTGGGCAGACCATGAAGGAGCTATTAGTTTTATTATTAACATTTATATTTATTCAGGTTGCATTGGCAGCGCCCGATGAGGCCATCGGCCGCGTTGTCAGCGTTCTCAGCGGCGATGCTTTTGGCATCGAAATAGAATCCGGAGATCAAAGGGTCCAGCGAATCGATCGCGTTAAGCTTGCCGATGTCGATTCACCCACGACGCTGGTTGCCGAAGGAAAGGCTGCTAAAAAGTATGCGGCATCCATCCTAAAGAATAAGACTGTGTACCTGGATATCGACGATAAAACCCCGGGCGGAAGAAACGATGTGGGTCAGCTCGTCTGCGTCGTTTACCTGGTGGACTCCAACTCCCGCCCAGTCTGGCCGCCCTTCAACAGGATAATTGTGGAATCCGGCCATGCGGTAGTCAACGATGCTAATAATAACGAATTCAATGCCACTGCCTGGTGGGGAGCACCGCCGGAGATGAAGATAACAAGGCCACAGATTATGATAAACGAAAAAGCTGCGGTGAAGGAAGAAGAGATGATCCGTCCGGCGGGCAAGATCTTGGAGAAAGATGCGAACTCTTCGCTAATTAGTATTGGTTATCGGCATTGAGGTAGCCGGCACCGGAAATGCCTTCCAGAATTTCAATGGCATTTCCCCTCAACTATTTGGAGGCTGGCGTTAAGCGGAGGCTTGTGCTAAGATGCCCATGGGAGCCGTGCCTGTAATATCGCCGGACCATATGCTTCCGTCTGCCGAGTATGCAGTATAAGTTCCAGTTGTATGCAGATCAAAGGATAGATCGAGCTTGTACAGATACAGTTTATCGATAGGCATCACCGTCAGGCTGAGCCTATTGCCCGCCTTAGAACCGCTCGCTGTAACTTTCTGAGTGTCATCGCCGCCAATCACGGCTCCGTAGCCCATCACTACACCCTTGTTCTGTACTAAAACGAGATCCATATGTTTGAGGACCTGGTCCAAGGCTATCAGATCTAGCGACCAGGGGCCTGTGACGTTTACATCCTGCCCGGCCTGCGCGGGCGCTTCTATCATCCCTGTCTTATCGAACTCAGTACCTGCAAAAGGTGTGCCCAAGTATGTGGCTTCAGATCCACTTGTTGATCCGTACGGTGGATTGGTATCTTTTATTATCCCTGCCTCCCTGGCCTTCTGAACAAGCTCCGGGTCTAGAGGCATGGACATGGTTTCCCCAACGAAGCTTGGATCGAGGGGGTCGCCTGCAGATTCGCCTACCCAATCCAGGTCATTAGAATCGACGAGCATAGGAGGCAGCGCCTGAGCTTGAGCCATAAAATATGTGATGATGGCTATACAAAGCAACAGTTTAATGGTACATCATATCGATCTATCTTATCATCAGGGGCATTTATCATCAGGATAGCATGTCCAGTGAGGGCATCTCTTACGAGTGCGCCTGCCCATATCAATCTCTATGAGAGGTTTTCTACGAAATCACTATATGACGATTTCGGTTAAGGCGAAAGTCGATAATTGGATTGGACGTAACTCTAATTAAGCTGATAGCCTTGAGAGGAGAATAAATGCTTAACTTGCTTCTGGTAGACTCGGAGATCGAGACAGTGCCGCAGGAGATTGCCAACCACCCTGCAGTTCGCATAAATGCAGCGAAGAGGAAGAAGCCTGCATCGCAGATTCTGCTTGATGCAACCCTTCACCACTCGGCCATGAAGAGGCTCCCCCAGGCCGATCGCAGGGGCAGGCCGGACATAGTTCACTTCTTCCTCCTCCTGGGGCTGGAGTCGGTGCTGAGCCACAAAGGGCTTCTTCGGATCTTTGTGCATACCAGAAACGATGAGCTGATAGTAGTAGATCCGACCACCAGGCTTCCTAAGAACTACCCGCGGTTCGTGGGGCTGATGGAGTCCCTCTTAGCCGATAAGACGGTCCCCTCTCGAGGAACGCCCCTGCTGAAGCTAAACGAAGGTTACAGCTTCAAGAGGTGCCTTGATGAGATTCCTCATTCCGAGGTCATCGTTCTCTCAGAGCAAGGGAAGAGGGTAAGGCTTAACCAGCATTTCAGCGGAAAGAAGGATCTTCTCTGTGTAATCGGCGGTTTTTCCAGGGGGGACTTCAGGAGCGATGTTTATTCCGGGGCAGATGAGGTCATCTCCATCTTTGAGGAGCCTCTAACCGTCTGGACTGTGACATCGGAGCTGATAGTGAACTACGAAAACGCCCTCGGCATCTGATGAAATCGCTCATAGATTTCATAGATTTCATAGATTCCAGAGATTCCAGAGATTCCTAGCGAATCAATCCCCTGGGATACCTCTGGCTCAGCACGCCGTTGAGGACGACCATCTCACCGATCACAAAGGGCTCGCCTGCCTCATTTTTCAGCTTCCCTTCGTCTACTGGCAGAACAACCTCGCCGTTAGGCGATTTGGAGAGGGCATCTCTGGATTTTCTGTCCAGGGCTACCACCTGGAAGAACCTCTTCATGAACAGGGGCCTTGGGCTGCATCCGCCTCCATCCAGCCGGGATATTGATACTCTATCCTCAAATGGTACCAGGTCAGTATTACCCGCCAGGGCCTCTCTGTTCAGGCCGATTTGGTCCGGGTCCAGGTCGGGTGATTGGCCGCCGATGGGAGTGATGTACCAGTGTTTGATAGCCTCAACCGGGTAAGGATATCGGCATCTCATGTTAATTATATCATCATTAATTCTTAATAAGCCTAATGATGAGATAAAAATATCTGCTTATGTCGGACTTGAACTTTTGTTCAGCTTAATTTCTATGCTCACTTCCATGCTCTCATTCTATGCTCTCAAAGCCCTCGAAGACCTAACGCACGGAAAAGCTGAAAGCATATGCCGACGCCAAGAAGGGCTGGAGAGGTAACTGAGTATGAGAATAATGGTATTAATCGCTGTTTTGATCCTATTCTCGTTAAACATAGCTCCTGCTGTGGGGGAGATGACGGACTACGAGAGAGGCGTCGCTAACGGCCTGAAGATCGGATTATTCATGGGAGAGCTTTACGGAAAGGCCCAGTATGCCACTAGTGCCGCCAGGGAGTTCAATAGCTACCTGGATAGGTTCAACGATTTCCTCCAGGACTCCTTTGGCACTAACCAGACTCTGATTAACAGCTTCAGCCTTGAACCAATTCCCGTAAGCGCTCCTCAAACTGGCGGGATGCCCCAGCCAGATTCCAGCGGCAGGATTTACGGCTATCCTGCAGATGCTTACTATACAGCAGTAGGTGCTGTGCCCGGCACCCATCCCGAGAACCCTTATGCTGGCATGGGCGGAGTATAGGTGCATAGACGATAGGCGAACGCGAGACATCCTTTTTCTCTTTTCTGGCAGCAGCCTCGAATGGACCAAAATTAATTAAAGCCCCTCTTCAATCTGTGATCGATGACTGGAGGTCGTACACCTGGGTATTTGGTCTTTGGAGCAGGCGCTATCGGCAGCGTTTTGGGAGGATTCTTGCAGGAGATCGGCTGCGATGTTACATACGCAGGCCGCGGCGCACATTTCAAGGCCATGCAGGAGAAGGGGCTTAAAATTACCGGCATCTGGGGAGAGCATTGCATCCCAGCAGGCCGAATAAAGGGGTTCTCCTATGATGATTCTTGTAGCGAGAAGTATCCTGTAATACTGCTATGCGTAAAGTCGACAGCTACGAAGGATGCAGCTCGCGAGGCTTCAGCGCATCTGGATAAAGACGGGATAATGGTATCCATGCAAAATGGCCTCAACAACTGGGAGACCATAGCCGGATATGTCGGGGAGGAGAGGACTGTTGGCGGGCGGGTCATCTTCGGATCGGAGATCCCTGAGCCCGGCACTGCCAGGGTAACTGTGAACGCGGACGATGTCTTGTTGGGCGAGCCCTTTGTGGCTGTAAACCGGCAGCCTCTGGCAGCTCTTAATGAAGACTTGCGGCGGGCGAGAATTCCCGTGAGGATAGTATCTCCCGAGGAGATACACGCTGCCCTGTGGATGAAAGTGCTTTATAACTCTGCCTTGAATCCCTTAAGCGCCATACTGGAGGTCCCCTACGGGAGGCTGGGAGAGCAGCCTGAAACGAGACAGATCATGAGCAACGTGATGAAGGAGATCTTTTCGGTCATTCATCAAAAGGGCGTAAAGATTCCCTTCGGCGGCTACGAGGATTACTATAATTTCTTCATGGAAAAGCTGCTGCCTCCCACAGTCGATCACAGGTCGAGCATGCTCCAGGACATTATGAAGGGAAGGCAGACGGAGATCGATGCCCTGAACGGGGCCATATCGGAGTACGGGAGAGAGCTGGGGATAGAAACGCCGTACAACGATATGCTCACAGCTCTCATCAAATTCAAGGAGAAGCGACCTTATCGATCTGGAGGTCGCGAGGCAGAATGAGGCCATATTTTCTGCTCTTACGACTATTATCGAGCCATCCTCAAACCCAAAAATCACTGTTTTCCTTTACGACTTTATCCCTTCTAGTTTCGAGACAGCCTCTCCATTATCTTTCGGAATCAGCTGGCTCCCTGGCAGGAAAATACACCCGTTAGCCAGCATTTCAGAGCTTCCCAGTGCAATCTGAGCGCCACCAGGACCATGGTCATGACTGACCACCAGCAGGAAAGGCGGATTTAGGATCACGCCTGAGATCAGTCCTGCTAGCCAGGAAATAGACATGGAATCCGAGAGGCACGAGGAAGACAAAGGCTCCCTGTACTGGGGACGAGATTTTTGGGTGCATCCAAAGCACCAGCAGCAGAGCGCCTCCTAAGACGGCGATGATGACCGCATAATGCACCAGGTCGCTGGAGATGCTGGTAATGAGGCGATTGGTGATAAGCACGCCTGCTGTGCCGCCAATCACGGCTCCTGCCGGTGAAAGCCAGCGTCCCCAGAAGCCAGGCAGCCTGCTAAGTATGCGAAGGCTAAGGGAGAATGAGAACACTACCCAGAACCACGCCCAGAAGTTATTGTAGGGAACGCCGAAGTACTGGTAATCAAGTCCTTTTCCCCAGTCCCACATTCCCAGGCGGATCGCAATGGCGTCCATTGAGAGATCGATGCTTAAGGCCAGCAGGCCGTCCAGGACCGGCCGCGCCCATTCAGGCAGGTTGGTACTGTCGGAAAAGGCCCGAACGCTGTAGATGATTGTGCCCCAGGCCACGCCTATGACCACAGGTACGGGTCCAAGCATTACCAGAAAGCGCCCGTACTCATAGGCGTTGAGCTGCTGGATGGTGGCCCACTCCAGCAGCAGGCCGAAGAGTGCTCCGGCGAAGAGCTGCCAGGCCGCCCAGGGGCCTCGCCGCCAGGCGTCTCGCAGACAGAGCAGGAAGAGCGCCAGGACGAGAAGTTCGAAGGCCAGAAAGTAGGAATTCAAGCTGGATTAAGCGGGATTAAGTTGGATAGAAGGGATACTTCGACAAATGCTAATATAAATAGGGCTCGTTAGCTTTATATAATTATATGTCGTTGAACTTGTATCCTGAAAAGGAATAAATATCAAAGTGGGGGAAAAAATTGAAGAAACTTATAGTACTAATAGCTTTAGCTGTGCTAATGTTGGCATTTTTCCCAGAAGTTCAGGGAAAATCGCAGAACGCAGACATAAAAAACGGGATCGAAGGCGGACACCATAATACTATCGTGACCAACGTTGATCAGATAAGCCAGATTGCCAATAAGAACAACATCCCTTACGGCCAGATTAAGAAGATAGCCAGCGATGAATTGGGAAGCGGGAATTCCGGTTACGGTCTGAGCCAGGACATGAACATCCAGAACCAGATACAGGGCGGGCATCACAACAAGATACTGGTTAATGCCCGACAGACAGCAGCATTGGATGCATCTGCCGCTGAAACTAACAGTACGGCCGCAGGAGACGGTACGACTACAGGCAACAGCACGGCCATGGGTAACCTAAGCCAGACGCTGAATACCCAGAACCAGATATTTGGCGGCCATCATAATATGATATTGCTGAGCAGCATTCAGGTCGCTGAGATAAACGCGCTTAGCCTAGGAAATCTAAGCCAGGATGCAAGCATTTACAATCAGATCGCAGGCGGCCACCATAACGTGATCGTTGTCGGGAGCAGCCAGCTTGCTTGGCTGAACAGCACGGCAAATTGAATGCACATTAAATCGTGCAGCGTGCAGCAATGAAGCGCTTGAGGAAGTAGGGATAGCTTGATGAAGTAGGGATAAATCCTCATACGCATATTCAAAGTCAGGAGCCATACCGCTCCTGAACAGAACTTTATCGATCGAAAGTCTAAATAATGTTTGTTTAATGATAAAATAAAAAAGAAGGCCCTTAAGTTGCCCCTTAAGCTGCCCCTTCGGCAGCCTTCTTAGACCCTTCAGCTGCAGCTTTATCCTTTGCGGCTTTCTTCTTCTCTGCAGCCTTCTCCGCTGCTTTTCTCTTGGCCTCGGCCTCCAGCTCGGCGACCTCCTCTGCGGAGAATTTCTTGACAGCCAGCTCGCCTGGCCCCTTCACAATGTCTTCTCTTTCCCAGCCGGCCATGGTGACTTTCTTTCCCATCTTCAGGCACTCGACAGGGCACTCGTCCACGCACAGGCCGCAGAACATGCACCTGCCGTAGTCGATCTGAGGGAAGACCATTTTTTTGTTCTTGAGGGGATTCCCGAACCTGTAGGGAACCATCTCTATGCAGGTATTGGGGCAGACCCTGGCGCATGAGGCGCAGCCAATACATGCTGTGGCATCCAGCTCGTGAATTCCGCGCTCCGCTGCTGGAAGCTCCATCATAACTTCTGGGTAGAGCCTGGTAACCTCAGTGCCGCTGGTAGCGGTCTTCAAAGGCCAGATGAAGTTCTTCAACATCTTTCTCTTGAGCATCTTCTTTTAAACACCTCGATTAAGCAAAGATATTATTTACTACAGTTATTGGTTATAAATCTAACTCAGAATGCTTAGTACCTCCTTCCTTCTCAGATCCCTGGCCTGGGTGGCCTGATCATCCATGAACCTGGTCTATAGACGGCAGCAGAGTAAGCTCAAATCAAAAGCTTCCATAAAAAAGATGCACAGCTGACGTCGCCAGCTCCGACTTCCGAGCGGATTCTCCTGCTTCGAAGGCCTGCGGTCTTCACTACGCCCTGGGACTCAGACGACCTTCCAGGCCTGCTCAGGCTCTCGATCTCTTTCGAAGTGGGAAATCCCCCCGTTTCTACCCTGAGACAGCCTGCCGCAGAGGCGAACTCCTGCGCAGCTACCAGGCGATCTGTATCAAACTTGCATGAGACGCTCTTCTGGTATGCTCTCGTATGAAGCCAAACGGTACCGGTCTTCTCTCCCAGCATCATCAGCTCTCTTAGCCTCTCATCTTCATTCCCTCGAAGGGAGAACACCCTGGAGAGCCGCAAGAACTCAACCTCGTTCATTGCCAGGATATCGAACGTCTCGTATATTTCCCAGAGCTTTCGTATCTCGATGTCATCCATCTTGCCAAATCCGCCGGTGTCCGTAAACATGATGGGAATTTCCAGCTTCCTTAGACTCTTAAGAGCCGATACGACCAGATCTACATCGACGTCCTCGACGCCCAGTGCAAAGAGGACATGCCACCCGACGAGGCTTATGGCATCCGGCTTTCCAGAGCGTCCTGCCATTCCGGAGCTTCCCGAAATTGTCTGAGGAAGGCTCTCGATGTAGTCCCTTAAGTCGGCTATCCGCCTGCCTTTGCCGCTGCCCAAAATGAACCTGTCTCCCGAGAACTGCAGGACTATCGACCTGGGGTTTAATTCAGAGGGCCGTGCCATGGAGAAGTCGGATTTAGAGAAGAGAGTTCCTTTGATCTGCGAAGGATAGTAGTTGCCCAGATAATGGGCTCTAGCGCCGAGAGATAGAAACTGAGAGCATTGAATTGCAGCGCCACCGCCTATCGACACATCCATATGAGAGCAGGATTTTAGCTCGTCGATCAGAACTTCAAGGTCCCGTCCATCTATGGGCATCTCGTCCCCCACGTTATCCCTAAGGCTCTTATAGGCCTGCCTCAGCTCATCACCCATACCGCTCTCGGTCGTCTTGGAGAGATCCAGAAGAGCCTCAAGAGAGTTGAGACTAACCCAAATATCGGTGCTTGATTCGAGGCCTGCGAAGACGTTTTTCATGTTGCTCAACAGTTGCAGAAGGATTTCACATTACGGCAGGTCCAGTCCATTTACCCTGTCTGATTAGTTTGCTGTAGCTCACAGCTCTTCCATTTAATGATCATTTATGCATCCTCTAAACCTAAATCAGGCTGCATATCTCCTGTTGAGCCTCCAGATGCCCATAGAATAGGGATTACGATTAGCCCGGCAAGAGGGGACCGGAGGTAGAAGAAGGCCCAGGACCAGAGAACGTTAATCGAAAGCTGAACTCCGTAGATGGCGAGAGCGCCCTTGACCCCGGCATATCCCATTCCTTTGCGCCGAACTAGGAATGCTGAGATTCCCATCAGCATTGAGATGGAAGAGCGCGTAAAAAACGCTCCTAAAAGGCCTGCTGCCTGAGGAATCAAAATGCTTAAACCCAGCTTCAAAATTTCGTTTAAATGCGTTCTCATAGACCTCTGCCTCTTGCTCTAGGTACTGGATCCTTACTATTTATATTATTTGTGATTCCATCTAATTTAAATTTCCTGTATGACCTGCAGGAGGTTTTCTTGAATGCTGACCTGGGGTGTCCGGCCCAATCCAGAAGCATGCCGCCAAGTCCAAGTCTCGGCTTACACAAGATATACATCTCAGAAATGCTCTATTGTAAATAAGGTGATGATCTTGGCAGAGATAAGAGAGGACAGCCTTGTCAGGTATAAAGGCACGGGAACTGTGGGCACAGTTAAAGTGCTAAAGGATGAGGATGGAGAGAAGTGGGCCTTTCTGGACAGCACAGGACTTTACTACCGGCTTGATACTCTGGAGCCCATCGACCGCGCTCCTGAGAGGAAAGAACTGGAAGGCATGACCATGGAACAGATTCAGGAGCGCTTCAAAGCCCAGCAAGAGATGATGGATAAGGCTAAGATGCAAGATGCCAACCTCGAAACCGGCGGTTAAGATAGGAGTAGTAGTACACGGCCCGGAGGTCGTTGATTCCGGCTTTGCTCTGCGGGTCTTAAACTACCTGGAGAAATTCGGGATGGTTAACGCAGTTCTAGGCGGCACTATGGGCAGGCTGGCCATCATGGATGCAGGCCTTGAGTCCATTATCAAGATCAGCCCAAAGAGAAGGCCGAGCCAATCGATTGGATACCTCCAGCCGGGTTCCGACATCATAGTCTTACTGAACCAGGCCAAGACGCGTGAAACCGGCCTGGCCTTTGGCATAAAAGTCGCTGCACACGCCGGGGCCTCCAGGCCGATCATCCATATCGACTGCGGCGGTAGGTTCGTAGCAGTTTTTTACGGGGCAGGGAAGGCGGAAGAGATTGCTGAAACTGCAGCGAGGGATCTAGGCGTAGATTATCTCAGCCCATCTCTTCCTGAAGAGAAGGACATAGATAGCGATAGTATTGCACGTGACGGCGATACTGTAAAGCGCAGGCTCACCGGAGTTCAGCCCGGTGAGCTGATCTCCATAAACGGAGTAGTGGTAGCAAAAGCCACTGAGGGCTCGGTAGAAATTCTGGCCAAAAAAGGGGAAGATCATAGAGATAAAGGGCGCAAAGCTAAAACCCCACGGGTTGGAGAAGCTCTCAATCGTGGACCTGGGAGACGCCATCATCCGCAGCGGCCATATCAGGCGTACAGCGCCAGGCCAAGGGTTCTGGAGTGCAAGGGCAATGGAGCCGCCCTAATCGACCATTCTGCGGAAGATGCCTTTGAGATGGCAGAAGGGACCTGCGTCGTCATTACCGTGGGAGATGACACAACAGCCATAGCTGGTGACATCCTTTCCCGAATGGGCATTCCGGTAATTGGGATCGTGGACGGAGATCTCGATGGACTCTCTCAAAGGACGGTAATGCCCAAGGGCAGCGTGATTGTCAGAGTTGAGCCCGGATACGATGATGTGGTGGGAAGGCAGATAAAAAAGGAGATCTTTCAGGGCAAGAACAGGATCTCCATCAGGGCGAGCGATCTCGCTGAGAAAGTGATGGAGATTGCAGGAGAGCGCATTGTGCAGGTCGAACGCCTATGAATTTACAGGACCTCACCAGATCCCTTTGCCAGATGAGACTCCACCCCAAAGGCATTCCGATGCTGCTCCCTCCAGAATCCCAGCTCCTTTGGGCGCAGGGAGCGCATCAGTTCCAGGAATTTTTCAGATAGATCAATCCTGCTAAAGCCCCACCGGATCAAATCCTTCTCGTGAACCCACGGGTCGTAGATGAAAACTGCCATGAGGTGCCTGACATCCAAAGTATCGCCAGGCTCTGCTGGGCTTTGGCGCAGCTGATCTGCTGCCTGGAGAAACCTTTTGGCAGAGTTTGTCATCCTGTAGGTTCGCGGCTCTGACGGCATAGCATGGACTATGTCTTCCAGTATCCTCTGATCCAGCCCGCGCTCTTCCAGGATTTTCTGTATGTTAATTCCCTCTTGCCTGACATAGGCCTGGAACCACTGTGAGACCAGATCGTCGCCCACCAGGAAAGCCAGGAAGAGCGATGAGAAGGAGATATCGAAATCCTCCTCGAAGTATCTGTTAATCGATGCAGCACGGGAGAGTAGGCGCTCCATATCGGGCGAATAATTTTCGGTTCCGGACAAGGATTCAGCTTGCGGCATGTGAGATCACCTGCAGAAAATTCATCATAGATAATGCTTTCTACAGAATTAAAATAGGTTGTTCCTGGAAATAAAGGCTGCGCACCTGAAAAGGAAAACTTCGCTTCGAGGTCATCCCAAAAGTTTTTCATTCTTCGGGCGCGATTCAAAAATATAGCGCACTACCTGCGCCAGCCTACCCTGGGCGTCGAACCCTGGACTCTAGACCATTAATCACATTCGCCCTCCGCGCGCTTAGTCCTTATCTCCTTATCACCTTTGTTTGTAAGAAGATAGTCTGGATAGCATGTGGATTTTCGACTCTTACTACAAGGGCTGCGTGGAGCTGTGGGGCCGGGAAAGAGGCCTCACCAAAGCCAGCGCCGCCTATCCTCCCTCGTTCTACATGCACCTCAAGGACCCTCCTGCCCACAGGGAGATGATCGAGGCCCTGGAGAGCCGCTTCAAGGCAGAGGAGTGCAGCTTCAGAACCATCTTCGGCACCTTGCAGGGCCACAGGATCTACGCCGACCGCAAAGTTGCCGAGAAGATCGAGATCCAGACCCGCCACCGCCGAGCTCTACAACGTGGACGTCCGCCAGGATCAGCGCTACATGGCCGAGCAGGACCTCTTCCCCTGCGGAGCCAGAGACGAGTCCAGGTTCTCGCCCGACTTTGAGGTCCCATTAAGCCTCTGGAGCTGCAGGTCCTGGGCGACCCAGGTAGCAAGTCCGCCAAGTCAGCCATGCCCAGGGAGATCTCCTGCATCGAGATCCTGGACGGCCGCAAGAGGAGGCTGGAAGGACCTGAGAGAGAGGTCCTCTCCGACTCTCCTGGAGCTGATCAAGGCCCACGATCCCGACCTGATCCTCTTTCCCCATGCCGACACCTGGATTCCCCTCATGGTCCGCAAGGCCAGGCGGATACGGCCTGGAGCCGACCATCAGCCGCAGCGGCTTCTTCAAGCCGATGGCCTCCAAGTCCTACTGGAGCTACGGAAAGGTCAACCACAAGGACGGCGCCCTGATCCCCGAGGGCCGGGTTCTCATAGACACCGCCAAGAGCTTCGTCTATGCCGAGAGCGGCCTGAAGGGCGTCCTCATGGCCTCCCGGCTCTCCGGCCTCTCTCCCAACCTCACCTCCCGCTTCACGCCCGGCACGCTCATCTCCAGCTACGAGGTCTTCGAGGCTCTGCGCCGGGGCGTGGCCGTGCCCTTTCGGAAGAGGGATGCAGAGGGCCTCAGGAACATCTCGGAGCTGAGGGCCTGCGACAAGGGAGGCATGATCTTCCAGCCGGAGCCGGGCGTGTACGAGAAGGTCCACCAGATCGACTTCACTTCCCTTTACCCTTCGATCATCGTCAAGTACAACCTCTCCCCCGAGACCATCGAGCATCCCGAGCTGAAGGGCTTTCTGAGCACCGTGCTCTCCTCGCTGCTCAATTTGCGCATCGAGACCAAGAGGCTGAAGAAGAAGAACCCGAGTACGCGCGATTACGCCGGCATAGACTCGGTCCTGAAGTGGATGCTGGTCACCTGCTTCGGCTATACCGGCTACAGGAACGCCAAGTTCGGCCAGATCCAGGTGCACGAGAGGATCACAGCCATCTCCAGGGAGCTGCTCATGCAGATCAAGGAGCTGGCCGAGAGCATGGACTTCCAGGTCCTGCACGGCATCGTGGACTGCCTATGGGTTATAGGCGAGCCCATAGCAAGCTTCAAGGAGGCCGTGGAGAGGGAGACGGGCATCCTGACGGAGGTGGACTCCTACGACTGGATCGCCTTCCTGCCCATGGCCGACGGCTCAGGGGCCTACAACCGCTACTTCGGGCGGCTGGACACGGGCAAGATGAAGATCCGGGGCGTGATGGCCCGCAAGGGAGACACGCCCGAGTATGTGCGCCGGATGCAGCAGGAGCTGTTCGAGGTCCTGGGCGAGGCGAGGAGCCGGGAGGAGCTGCGGAGGATAGAGCCCAAGGCCCGGGAGGTCCGCAGGAGGTACATGGACGGGCTGGTAGAGGCGGACGTCCGGGAGCTGGCCATTCACCGCAGGGTGAGCCGGCTGAGCTATTCCCGCAGGTGTGCTGAGGCCTCGGCGGTGCAGGCTCACCTGAAGCAGGGGATTCCCCTGGCTCCGGGGATGGAGATAGGCTACGTGGTGAAGGATGCCAAGAAGGTGGGAGGTGGATCCGGAGAGGACGGCGTCGGAGTTCGATGCCGGGTATTACGGGAAGCTGCTGGAGAAGGCTTGGGAGGAGGCGGCGTTTGTGTTTGAGGGTTCAACAATCAACAGGTAATGAGTTCCCATGAATTTATAGTGAATTATTCTGAGCGTAACGGCTTTGACTACGATCTGGTGGAGGACTTAAAAGGCTTTAGGCGCGAAAAATGGTGGATGGCGTGGTTTCCTTTTGAACCACCAAGGTACAAGAACTATAATCTTAATTAGTTTAGGCCTTTTAGCTTAATAGTAGAGGTGTTATTATGAATAGCAACGAGCAGTTTCTAGGATTGGTAAAAGATGGAAAGCTTGCGATTCTTCTTCCAGAATCCGAAGCAGGAGCTGTTGTGAGGCTAACCGAAATGCCCATGCAAGCAGCGATGCCTCCTGAAGCTCAGGAGATTGTTCTTAAAAAGCATGAAGGCAAGGCGATTATGGTAACGGGCCATTATAGCGGAGGCTGGATCTATTCAGCTGAAGTTATCGACCTGGCCGGGCCGATCCTGAACGCTTTAGTGCAGAAGGTATTTGGCAAGTAGTTTTAAAGCAGGCTTCGATAGGGCTTGGTCGCGGTCAAAGTCAACAAGCTTGAGCGCAGAAATCTTTGAAGGGCCAAGTCCCTTCCCTTCTGAGCTCAAACAGAGCTCAGCTCTCTTAGCCTCTGGATGGCTTCCATAGTTCGAGCTGACTCTTGGATCTTCTCCGTCTCGTAATACTTTACGATCTCATCTATGGTTGATCGCAGGGCATAGATCTTCTGGGGTCTGCCTTTTCCATCACCCTTAATCTCATGCTCCGTAACCCAGCCCATCTCCCTCAGGGTTCGCATGGCAATGCTGACTTCTGGTTGCCTCAGGCCCGTGGCCACCTCAATATCCCTGGAGGATCTCTCATTCATATCCTGAAGATATGTTATCAAGCTGGCTACGTTCCTGTTTATGCCCAAGTTCTGCAGGCCTTGCACGAACTCCAGGTCCTTTTCGTCCGCGACGTTGATAGTAACATTCCTAATGACGCTTCCTCCTACGCTTATGACAAATGGTATAATCATATAAATATTTTCTTTAAAACCACGTCATCATAAGGTCCATCGTCAATTGGCCTGTCGGCTATGACTTCCTCCCCTCCCCTAAAGGGGGGTCTTCTGCCTGCTTTTCTATAAAGAGCTGGAGGAGGCCCACCACTCATTGATCCTCATGGAGCACGACCCCCCTGCTCTACAAGGATGCGGCTGAGACTGCAACCTGCAGAGCCTTCAATCCACGACCCCACTCTGGCATAGTCCTTCAAGGTGCTTTACGCCAGCGGAGACTATGATTTATCCTGAGATAGGATATACTTGTACAGCATCTCGGCCAGATCCTCTATCTTTACAGGTTTGCTGATATAGTCATCCATGCCCGCCTCAATGCATCTCTTCCGGTCATCTTCCATGGCATGGGCTGTGACGGCAATGATATGCGGCGCTCTTTCTCTCCATCGCTCTCGAATGGCTCTTGAGGCCTCGAAACCGTCCATCTCTGGCATCTGTACGTCCATGAGGACTATATCGTAATTCTGGCGCTCTAGCGCCTCCAGAACCTCGATGCCATTGACAGCCACATCAGCCTCTATCCCCAACTTCTTCAGCATTCGCAAGGCGACATTCTGGTTTATCAGGTTATCTTCAGCCAGCAGCAGCCTCAAAGAACTAAGTTGATCGGTTCGCACACATGCATGGTGAGATGGTTCCCTGGCTGGCAGGTGATATCCATTTAAGGGAACATCTACAATAATGTCGAAATGGAATATGCTGCCTGTGCCAAGTTCGCTTTCGACCCAAATGTTGCCCCCCATGAGTTCTACGAGCCTTTTGCTGATGGCAAGTCCCAGGCCCGTTCCTCCGTACTTGCGGGTGGCGGACATGTCCAATTGGCTGAAAGACTGGAAGAGACTGTTTATGCGGTCGTGGGGAATGCCGATGCCCGTGTCTTGAACGGCGCAGTACAACTTGAATTTTCCGTCGAGCCGAGGATGGCCGGTGACTGAAACGGAGATTTCTCCTGCATCCGTGAATTTCACCGCATTGCTAAGGAGGTTTACTAGAACCTGACAAAGACTAGTGACATCGCCTATCAGAATTCTGGGAACCTGATCTTCAATGAAGCAGTTTAAAGCAAGATGCTTTTCCGCAGCTTTGCGCGCCACGAGATCTATGGACCCATCGATGCAACTATGCAAATCAAAGGGCTGATTCCCTATCTTCCTCTTTCCTTCCTCGAGCTTGGAGAAGTCCAGGATGTTGTTGATTATGGATATAAGAATGTCTGCACTACTTTGTACGATCTCCAAACAGTCGCGTTGATCAGGATCAAGGGATGTATCGAGAAGGAGTCCTGTCATGCCAGTGATTGCATTAAGTGGCGTCCTGATCTCATGGCTCATGTTTGCTAGGAACTCCGCTTTAGCGCGTGCAGCCTCTTCAGCAGCTTCTTTTGCGCACAGCAACTCATTTTCAGCTACCATGCGATCGGTTAAGTCAGCGATGACTGATATTGAACCCACAATTCCATCTCCGACCCATCGAGGGACGCCTGTAACCTGTACCCAAACAATCTCTCCGTCGGATCTTCTCAGGCGGAAGTTGTATGTAGTGGTCTCGCCCGCTAGCCGTCTTGATCTCTCTTGACTAAGTATAGGCAGATCTTCGGAAGTAATGAAATCATCCATCGATTTGCCAATAATATCTTCTAAAGGTTTACCCACCATTCGAGCGAAGGCAGGATTAACATATTCAATGCGCCATTTCTCGCCAGTCACCAATAATCCTTGACCGACTGTATTCATGATGTCGGCAAAATCCAGTTCCGATCCTGCTTTTGCATCAGAACATGTTTGCCAATTCCGAGTGCCATTACTCTGCCTGAGCTTATCTATCTCTTCTTTCACAATCTCTTACCCCATGGCTCGAAATATCATGAAAACTCATCCAAAGATTGGTCATTAATAATACTTATATTAGATAAAACTTTTTGTGGAGATGATCTGGGCTGGGAAGCGAACGGCATTGCCTGAAGACGGCCTATGGCCTGCGACCTTCTGCCTGGGGGAATAGCTATAGGCCGGAACTTCGAGGGCGTGAGGGTGGGCGTAAGGGATGTCGCAGCCAGGTGGCTGAAGGCCAGCCAGGCCCTGAAGAAAGAAGACCAGAAGATCAGTAACAAAGACTCGAAAGCCTTTTATCGCTATGTACCCAATCGTTACTCGGTGGGGTAAGAATGAGGATTGCATTCGCAATAGTCGTATTACTGATAGTATGCCTTTTGGCTGCAGGCGGTTATGCCCAAAGCATGAACCGCGCTCAGTATGTGGGCGGAAATTTTGGCCAGAGCTGGATTGGCAGCTACAATGCCCAGAATCCCCAGCCTGCTGAACAGAATTCCGGGAACGACCTCTGGACATGGGGCGGCGCGCCCAAGGGGAGCATAATCGTTAATGGAAAGCTTGCGCCCGATCGATATTATATCTGGAAGTCGCTTAACTATACTAGCGGCTGGATGGGAGAGGCTTACGTAGATCCCAGCACAGGATATCCTGTCTATGGGTACATAGATCCCTATACAGGAATGGCGATCTATTTTTACGTAGATCCAAAGACCGGAAAGCCGGTCTATACTAATACATATCCTGCCACAGGATATCCATACTATAGCACGTACTATGGCAGCATTTCTCCCTTCTATTCGCCTAATTACTGGCCAGGTGGCGATGTGCTGCCGCCGGTATTCAACTCGAATAATCCCTGGGGCTGAAAGGCATGGACGGGAGAATGATCCGAAGGGGGCTGGAGCCACCTAATCCATATTAGGCATGGAAAATGAGCGGAAAATCCCATCATCCAAATTTTTCACTAAAAGCGTATTAGCCAAAGCATTATTTTTCACATCAATGCTCAAGATTATCTGTGATCTCAGGCGATAGTATTTCCTTAATTTGGCAGCGTGCACCCAGAACATAAGTGCATAAAAGATAAGTGCATAAAAGACGCTTCGGCTCTGAAGGTTTTCATAAACGCACGCTTAAAATTGACATATATTACGTTCAGACCCGTAATTCGGTACAATAGTTCAAAAAGTATTTCGTCAGGAAGTTTACATTGCTATTATGTTAAATAAAACAAGATATAATTTGTCCCAAATGCGGTCGTGGGACGATGAACAAGTAACCATCAGCTGCACAAGGCATACAAGTCCTATTGATAATATTCGGTCTCTTTACTGCATTAATTTTTTCGTACTGTAAATTCAAACCAATTAGAGGTTCGCGACCAAAAGATAGTGCGGAATGGAAATGAGTGTAGAGGGTATCAGCAAACACGGCCTAGATCTAATGCTGCCCGTATCTCTGATAATCTTGGCCGAGTTGCTGATCTTCTTTGGGCACATGACGGCAGCATTGGCCCTTCACGCCCTTAACTTAATGCTGCTCGTCTTATCCTCGATATACATAGTGAACAGGATTTACCCTGCCCTAATGCTCCTGCCCCTCTTCAGGATCCTAAACATAGCTATGCCGGTCTTTTTCGATCTGACCATCTACTCTTACCCGATAGTATATGCACCCATGTTCCTGCCCATTTACCTCATCTTGAAGGAGCGGATGTTCAGCTGGTCGGAAGTGGGGATAACCACTAAAGGATTCTGGTTCTTCATGCCCCTTGCCCTGGCGGTGGGATTCTTCTTAGGCTGGGGAGAGTATCAGATTTTGCGCCCTGATGTGCTCATACCGGACTTTAGCCTGTTGAGCATCCTGGCCCTCTCGCTCACCATGATCCTCTTCGTAGGGTTGGTGGAGGAGTTCGTCTTCAGGTCGGCGCTGCAGACGGTTATGGAGGAGCGGCTGGGATCGATTCTTGGGCTGGTTGTCGCCAGCATTCTCTTCGGCTTCATGCATAGCGGATATCACGTTCCACTGGAGCTGCTCTACGTATTCTTCGCAGGCGTGGTCTTCGGGCTGTTATTCTGGGTGACAAAGAGCCTGCCCATCATTGCACTGGCCCACGGGGTTACTAATGTCTCTTTGTTTCTGGTAGTACCAGCCTACTCAGGCTGGCTCATCTACTTGATAGGAGTTCCTGGAATTTTATTCCTGGCATATGCCTCCTTGAACAAAAGGCTGCCAAAAGGATAGTGCTTTGGGGCCGATAGCCCCCATAACTTTTATACCTAATTATCATGATAATTAAGCTCAGGGGAATTCCCAATGCAGGCCAACTCCTTCGATGTGGTCCAGGAGCGAAAGCGCATCACCATGTTCAAGTTGAGGGGCCACTTCGTCTTCAGGCACTACTTCGACGATAAGGAGATCTTCAGGGAGCTTGCCGACCATTACGACCGAAACCACTACCGCTTTGAGTTCAAGACGCCTGCAGAGAGGAACAAGGCGCTCAAGCTGCTGGAGAGAAGGGGCTTTGATGTGGACCTGGTGGAGGACACAAAAGGGTACGTAGTAAAGCTGAGCAGGTACAGCAAATATGCCCCTGTACTGAAGAACTCCGTGGCCCATATCGAAACTCCCGAGTGGCGAATCTTCCTCATGAAGGATCTGGCCGCAGTTGCAAAGGCCCTGGGGCAGGGAGCAAAGTTGGTAGAAGTGGATGTGAAGTTCTAGCAAAGAGGCCCATCCTTTGAAGGGCTCTCCAGGCAAAACCTCTCCGGCCACAGCCTTTCCTCGCTCTCCTCCCCAGCCAAGTTCCTCTCCTCCAGCCTCCTCTGGATCATATCATCCACCTCATTGACAGATACGCCGAAAACCTCGCCCAGGATCTCCTTTGCCTCCTGTAGCTCCATCGTCCTGAGATTAGGTTTGGGCCTCGGAAGGCATCGTGGTCCACAAAGCTCCCCTTTACCAAATAACGGCCACCTGATCTGCCCGAGAACTCCTGACATAGTATGCTTATGGTACGTGTAAGAATAAGTACTTTCGCCGGAAAAAGATTTCAGCAAATCATTTTTGTGCTTATCAAAGTATGTATAAGATACAAAAATATCTCTAATAATCCTCGGATAGAGCAAACTGGATACAACCGATGAAAACCTGGCAGAGATGAGCTGGGGTGCGGATAGATTCTCGGCAATAGAAAAGTGGTTCCTCGCTGTTTTAAATAAAAGTCAAAAGAAGAGGAATTTCCCCACCCTTTATCGACAAGGGCCAATCTACATCAGCGCCTAACAGCTGACTGAAGCGTTGAGATCTCAGCGCCCGCTGCCCAATGTTGCAGCCCTCTTTCCGATGAGATCGAGTGTTGAGGTCTGGCCCGATAACACCAGCACCGCCCGCAGCGGGATGCCATAGCCTGCTTTCTCCGCATCTATGCGGTGCATGCCGGGGTTTAGGGCTATTTTATAATTCCCCTGCGCATCGCTGACAGCAGCTGTCCTGATGCTATCCACCCTTATGACTGCCAGGGGAATGGGCGTTCCACTCTGGTCCGCGATCGTCCCCTGGACCCATCCCGTGCTGCCTCCGAGATCTCCTGTATAGAGCTGAGAGCCATAGGGCTGAGAACCATACGATTGAATGGCTGCAGGGGTCTGGGCTGCCTGGGTTGCTGGTGGCTGTGTGCCTGCGCCGTAGCCCGTGATCGTCTGCGCAACAGAGACGGTTCCCGTCCAGGCTCTGGCCGTAGAGGGTGTGAAGCTGTATCCTGGAAGCTCAGCCGCAATGGTATATGTGCCGGAGGGTGCATCAAAACCGTAGTAGCCTTGAGCGTTAGTAGTAGTGGTGAAGGTTCCTCCATCGCTGCCCGATATCAGGACTCTGGCTCCCGGAATGCCATTGCCGGATACATCAACCACCCTTCCCGTCAGGCCAAAGCCCGTCGGATAGCCTCCTGCATCTACCATGATCGGCAGCTGATTGCTGTTCAGTCCCGCGGATGTGAAGCGGTACAGATGGGAAGACAGGATCTCCGAATAAAGTCCCGTTATCCTGTACCAGCCGGGACGCATATAAGCTCTGGGAGAGCGCAGCCTCGCCGTTGTCGTAGAGAACGAAGTGGCCATTGTAGCCCAGGTTGGCCCACAGAACATAGGGCTCGCCCAATGCCACGCGGCCTTCAGTTACCAGGAAGCCGTCTCTTTGCAGGTAGAGCTGGTTTGGAGTTCGCAGGTTTCCCTGTACCGTCAGGCCAGCGGCCGCAGGATCAGCGGGCTCCATCTTCAAGATATCCCGGCCGTAGACGGGAGCATAGGGGTCCCAAGCGGCCCTGCCGGCTGCCGGATAATAGATGCTTCCCGGCCCGTAAGGGTCCCAATCCGGCCGCCCTGCAGAGGAGGGGCTCAGCCAATCTGGGTAGGTAACGGTTCCCTGACTGCCGCTGATAACAGGCGTGCCCATCCAGTCGTAGTATTTTGAACCGCCCATGCCCTGAGAAGAGCATGTTCCAATCAAAAGTAAAACTAATAGTAATCCAAGTCCAATCAACGTTTTTTTCCCCATCTCAAATCCCGTACTACTAACATCCGCCTCTGACATAAAGATTGTGGAGAACCGCTGATCGCTGCTTGGCAACTACTCCGCCCGCAGCGCCTCGATGGGGTCTAGCTTGGCAGCTCTGTTCGCAGGATAGACGCCTGCGATGGTGGTCGTCAGCACTCCGAACAGCAGCCCTATGGCGATAGATTGCAGCGTTATGGCCGAGGGCAGTCCGCCCAGTGATCCAATAGTTAAGGACACGACCACACCAAGAGTTATGCCTATGAGGCTGCTTACCATGCCCAGAACTCCGGCTTCGAGCAGGTACTGAACCCTGATATCCCGCATAGTTGCCCCCAGTGCCTTCAGGACTCCTATCTCGCGGATTCTCTCCTTCACAGTGAGCATCATGACATTTGCGATTCCTATGCCTCCCACGACCAGGGAGATGGCACCTATGCCTCCCAGGGCATACTGGATCATGGTCAGAATGCTAAGCAGCGACGCGAGCATGTCCCTGGCGGTTGTCGCATCATAGGCCTCGTTCTTATGGTACCTCTTGAGATCGCTCTTGATCCTGTCAACTACGTTATCTGTTTGCGCGGGGTCCTCAACCGTTACCAGGAATGTCCCGTAATAGTAGTTCTCCCTGCCCAGGAGATCCTCCATGGCCCTATGAGTTATGTACATCTGGGTGTTGGGGTTGCTGCCGGGGCCGCCAAAAGCCGATTGCTGCTTCTCCTCGAGGACGCCCACTACCTTGAAGTCCATGTGGCGGTCCTGATAGTACAGATTTATCTTGTTCCCCGGAGCGATCTTCATCCTGAAGAGGCCATCTGAAACCCCGCTGCCGATGACAATCGATTTGTAATCCGAATCTGTGAGGAACCGACCCAGCGCGACTTCGCTCTTGATGTCGTCCTCCTTATTTGGGTCCACGCCCGTTACGCTGGCCGAGGAGTTCTTATCGCGGAAGGATATCACCACGCCAGCCGAGGTCTGGGGCGCAACATTCTTGACCCCAACGATATTTTCCAGGGCTTTGGTGTCTTTGTCAGTGAACTTGGCAGGCTCCTCTGGGGCTCTGTTAAGCTGGCTGCCAGGTCCAAAGGTAAACGTGCCCGGGATCACGCGCACTACGTCCAGATCAAACGCGCTGAACTGCGAGGATACGCCGGAGTACAGCCCCTGTCCCACAGAGAGCATGACAACTATTGCCATGACGCCGATGATTATCCCTAGGGAGGACATGAGGGTCTTGAACCGATCAGCTTTGAAGCCTACGGCAATGAACTCCAGCATATCGGGTAGCTTCATCTGGCCCTCTTGCGCCGATACAGGTAAAAGCCTCCAGCCACGGCGACTATGGCCGCTGCTATGCCCAGAAACAGCAGGTAGCTGTTCTGATTTGAGCGATCTATGGGAGGCATATAGCTGGTGACATATGCCCCGGATTCGTGCCAGGTGTCTCCGTTCTTGAACTTCGATATGAAGCTGAGATTGGCCGGGCCCCTGATGGGCTTTGACGGGTCCTCGGGATCTATCCCGAAGCTAATGGTGAAGACCTCATCCGGGTCCATCGTGCCGATGTAGTACTCATCAGGCGAGAACCTGATACCCGGTGCAAAAGGCACTATGGTCACGGCATTGAGCGTATTCTCTCTGGGATTGGCCACGTTTAAGCTGATGCTTGGACTGTCGGGAACATCCGCTCTGGCCAGGCTTACAGCGGCAGGGTCAACCTTGATGAGTATTTCGCGGTTGATCGGGATCATATCATACCCGCCCACAACTCCGAAGTCGAGGAAGTATGTTCCGCTGGATGCGTTCTCTTCGGCCTTGATCTTGTAGTAGATGGTAATCTTATCGTTAGGGCCAATCATCCCCAGATCTCGATAATTGGCGCTGATGACCTGTATCTCATTCGTGCCTTTCAGAGTGGTGCTATTGATGGGCGTGGATAGGACGGTGCCAGCAGCTAAAGTGCCTGCACCGGCAGTTCCGCCGGTACCATACGCCGCAGCTCCGTTCTGAAGCTCAATGGCTAAAACTGCCTCGTCGCCGGGCATGAGTACCGATGGTGTGATCGTCGGTTGGATATTAACCGGCATGCGGTACTCATAAGCGGCTGCTGATCCGATTATCAGTATGAGCAGCAGCGTTGAACTAAGAATTGCTCTCCTCACGATGCATCCTCCATGATTCGCCCATCTCTGAGCCTGACGACTCTGTCGCAGTTCATCGTTATCTCCGGATTGTGTGTGACCATGATGATGGTTCTGCCTTCGTCGTGCAGATTTTTCAAAATTGCCATGACCTCATCGCTGCTCTTCAGGTCGAGGTTGCCTGTCGGCTCGTCCGCGATTATGATCTTGGGATCGTTGGCCAGCGCCCGAGCAATCGCCACCCTCTGGCGCTCACCGCCCGAGATGTTGGGGGGGCTGAAATCGACCCTATGTGCAAGGCCTACTGCATCTAGCAGTTCCAGGGCGCGGGCCTTTCGCTTTTCGCGCGAAACCTCGCTTAAGATCATGGGGATCTCCACGTTCCTGAGCACTGAGATCCTGCCGATGAGGTTGAACGTCTGAAAGATGAAACCCAGCTCTTCTCTCCTTATCCGGGCCAGCTCATCATCCGAGGTCTCACTGATGTCTTTGCCCAAGAGCAAGAACCGGCCCCTCGTCGGCCTGTCCAGGCATCCCACAATGTTTAGCAGTGTGGACTTGCCGCTGCCCGAAGGTCCCATGAGGGCTATGAACTCGCCCTTCTCGATGTTCAGGTTTATTCCCTTCAGGACAGAAACCTCTCCATCTCCAACAGGGTAAGCTTTCTCAATACCCTTCAGTTCTATGATAATGGTAATATCGCTCACCTCTCACTTCACCTCGCTGGTCTCAAAGAGGTACGCTCCCAGGCCAAGCATCGCTGCACAGCTGACTGCCAGCACGATGAAGTCCAGGGCCGGCGGAAAGGTGCTCACTCCAATCAGGCTGTACCGCAGGCCATCGACCCCGTAGGTGAGGGGATTGAGATAGGCGAGGAATCTGATGGCTGGCGGGAACCTGTCCAGGGGAAAGAGGGCCCCTGATAAGAAGAACAGGGGAAAGATGAGGAAGTTCATGATCAGGCTGAAGCCCGACATGTCCTTCATCTTCGAGGCAAAAGCCAGTCCCAGGCCGATGAACGTTGATGCTATGAGGACCATGAAGACCAGGGATAAGAGAAGACCCTGCAGGCCTGGCAGCCTTCATGCCGAGTAAGATCCCTGACAGCAGTATGATCATTGCCTGTATGATCGCGGTAGTGACGCCTCCGGCATGTTCGGCCTAAAACTATGGCCAGCCTGCTGACAGGGGCGACCATTATCTCCTTCAAGAAGCCGAACTCCCTGTCCCAGAGGACTGAGAGTCCGGCGAAGGTGGAGGAGAAGAGCAGGGTCATGCCGATTATTCCCGGCGTCAGGAAGCTGACGTAGCCTGCCCCCTGGGAAATTCCGGGCATGGCTGCGGCAGTCCCGAATCCCATTCCCAGGAATACCAGGAAGAAGAAGGGCGAGGCCACGGACCCCACGAGGCGGCTCTTCAGCCGGAAGAAGCGCAGCATCTCCCGCAGCCATATGCTGTAAATGGCGTAGAGATCCTGCTTCAACGTCTCCTCCCGTGCATCATCATGGTGATGCATGGCGCTCGCTCCAACAGCCGCTCTCATCTTTTTGCCTGTGAATTTGAGGAAGACATCCTCCAGAGTGGGCTCATGCAGCCCGACGGAGCTTATGACCGCGTTGTTCTTGCAGGCCTCCTGCATGACCTCTGGAATCCTGGACTGGGCATGGTCCACCCTCAGCTCAATGGTTCCGTTGGAGACGGCTGTGGCCTTGATCCAGTCGAAAGACCTGGAGTGACGTAAGCAAGCGTCTCCCCACCGCTCTGAACCTCCAGGGTGATGGTATCAGCTCCGATCAGGTCCTTGAGGTTCTTCGGGGTGTCCAGGGCCACTATCTTGCCGTTGTCGATGATGGCCACGCGGTCGCAGAGGTAATCTGCCTCCTCCATGTAATGCGTGGTCAGGATGATTGTAACACCCTCCTGCTGGTTCATGTTCCTGATGTACTCCCAGATGTAGCGCCTGGTCTGGGCATCCAACCCGAGAGTGGGCTCGTCCAGGAACAGGACGCTCGGATGGTGCATCAGGCCTCTGGCGATCTCCAGCCGGCGCTGCATGCCTCCTGAGTAGTCCTCCATCTTCACGTCCGCCTTATCGACGAGATCCACCAGATCCAGGACCTCTTCGATCCTCTTCTTGCGCACTGCTCCACCAAGGCCATACATCCTTCCGTGGAAGTCCAGGTTCTCCCGGCCGGTCAGCATGCTGTCGACGGCTGGATCTTGAAAGACAACGCCTATGGAGGACCGAACTTCGTTTCGTTCCATTGCCACGTCATGGCCCCAGACATGGGCCTCGCCTTCTGACGGTGTGAGCATGGTAGTTAGCATCTTGATGATGGTGCTCTTGCCGGCACCGTTTGGGCCAAGAAGGCCGAAGAGCTCTCCCTTCTCTATATCGAGGTCGACTCGATCCACGGCTGTAAGATCGCCGAATTTCTTGGTCAGGCCGTGCATGGAGATGGCAGCATCATTCCTGACCGCATCAGATCGCGATTCATCTATCATTATGTTAAACCACTAAATCTGCAGGAAGAACTTGTAATCGCTTACTCCGAGCACTCTGCCCAATAGATCCTCAAGGGCAATGTGCATATTCTCAGGAAAATTTTTGCCTCCTTGCTCCGCATCTTTCGAATTGCTCAAAGTCTCGTGCAGATAGAACATACGCAGCGCGGATGAAATCAGCATAAGCAGAAGATACGAGGTCTCCAGGGGATGCTCTACATTGAAGCGGCCTTTATCGATTCCTTTTGATATCACTTCTGCCATGACGGGAGCGATCCTTGCAAACGGCCGGACTTTCATCAGCTTCTTATGCAAAGTGGCATTCATCCCTTCATGAACATAGCCCATGAGCTTTTTTCCTGATGTTGCGATGCTGATGAAGCGATTGAACATGGAGTTAAGCTTCACAGCCTCGTCTAAGTCATTTCTATTCGCGATCTGGCAAAAATCGCTCTCCATGATCGCTATTTCCTTCTCCAGCACGGCTACCAGAACATCCTCCTTCGAATCGAAGTAGTAATAAAAGGTCCCTTGAGATACTTTGACCTCATTCACTATATCGCTAATCGCCGTTTGCGCATAACCTTCGGTGATGAACAAGCGCTCTGCGGCATCTATCAGCTCTCTCTTTCTCTCTTCCGGGTCTTTTACGATCCTGCCCATAAAAGCTCCAAATGACTGAGTGTAAGTCAGTAGTCCGATATGACCGTTAATTCGTATAAATATCTATCGGATAGTTGACCGTAAAAGAGCATCTACTTCAAAGAGGGCCATGCCACTTCACGGGCTTCTAACAGGTTCGTTTCAGGTCAAATTCTAGATCAGATTTATAAACGTAAAGTACAATCAGAGGTACTAAGGTAGTAAAAAGGACGGCTGCCAAGATAGGCCAGATAAACGGCAGTGGAACAAAAACACAAAACATAAACAGATAAGCCAAATGGTAAGTATATTGTAATAGTTATGAGCTGGTGGAGAGTTATGGATTACTTCAGGGTCGGCAGAGTTTGCTTGATTTTCATAATAATAGCTGCAGCTTTGCCTAGCGGATGGGCTCAGGCCCCCCAGGGATCAGACCAAGGGGAAAGTTCTGCTGGTGGTCCAGCCCCGGTTGTGAGCGAGGATTTCTTTAGCAAGGGAAGCGGACAGGGAGAGTCGGTATCCCCCGAGAGCTTGATGAAGCGCAGCAGCGATCTAAAGCCGGTCATGGCGCCTGGGAGCGCCGCAAGCCCGCAGGCGCTAGGCACTGCTGTACAGGAGACCCAGACGGCTGAGGCCCAGCAGCCTGAGGCTGCACAGGCGACTCCCGAGCCAGTGGCCACAGAGCCGCAGGCGGTCCCGGAGGAAACGGCTGCAACAGCGCAGGAGAGCCAGGCAGTATCCGAAAGCCAGGTAGAGCCGGAAGTGGCTGAGACTCCTGAGGCTGTTCCTGTGACCCAGGAAGTCATCACTCCAGACATGATACCCCAGGAGAATTTGACGGCTGTGCCCAACCAGGGCAATGCAACCCCGGTCACGCCTGTGGAAACGGTAAACGTGACTCCTCCTGAGAACATAACTCCGCCGGAGAACGTAACTCCTGAGAACCTGACAGCAGAAGAGAACGTATCCGAGAACGTGACAGAAGAGGAGCCCGTAGCGGAAGTGGAGGAAGGGGAAGTAGGAACAAACCGCATCTGGAGGGAAGGCATCAGTGAGAGTCCCTACACCTGGACGCCTATGACCTTCTCAGGGTTCTTCTACGACTTCGATGACAATGTGGGAACTGAGACTTTAACAGCTAGCCTTACCGGCAGGTCTATCGATTCCGGCGACCTCAAGTACAAAACCAATGTGGATGCCGTAGATTACGAGTTCGGCGATTGGGGCGAGTACGACGTTGTCGGCTTCATGGCCGAGAAGTACTTTGCAGGCTATAACGGCACAAGCACCGATGTCGTTGATGAAGAGATCAGCCTGATAAACGAGGGACAGCTGAGGAGGGTGCTCACGGATAGCGATGAGGAGAACACCATCACATCGGGTTCGGTCCTGGCCCTGGATGAGGGCTATGAGCTGCGCATAAAGGAGATCGACGTTAACGGCAACAAGGTCTTCCTCTCTCTGGCTAAAGACGGAGAGGAGATAGACAGCAAGGTGGTCTCGCCGGACGGCACAGCAACCTCTACCTACAAGTACGAGGTAGACATCGAGGGAAAGGACACGCCCATTATCATGGCCCATATAGACAACGTCTTCAGGGGCACAGAGACGGATCTGGTCACCGTAGATGGGCTCTTCCAGCTGTCTGATACTTTTGCCTCAGTGGAAGAAGGGGATAAGTACGGAGAGATGGAGGTAATCGGCCTCGATAACGGCGTGGAAATGGAGAACGAAGACTCCATCAGCCTCAGGAGAGACAGGACTGTCAACCTCTTCGGTGATGTAGGATTCCAGGTAGCTGACTCCGAGGAGCTCAGGTTCGCTCCTGTGGTGGCGAGGACTGGAACCTATGAGGTGAGGGGAACTGTGATTAATCCTTCCGAGGTCGATGAGTTCAACTGGAACCCATACAACTTCGAGGGATTCTACTACGATATAGACGATGATATCGGCACTGAGAACTTGACAGTCAGGATCTCAGGCACCTCCAGGATCGAGGATGACGACTTGGTCTATGAGACTCGTCCCCAGCAGGTTGGGTTCGAGTTCGATAGATGGGGCAAGTACGACGTCATAGGCTTCATGGCTGACAAGTATTTCGCAGGCTACAATGACGACACCGAGTTCACAGATTCTGCCAGCATCATCAACGAGGGCCAGCTGAGAAAGGTCCTGCTGGATAGCGACGACGACAGGACGATATCCACAGGATCGGTTCTGCCTTTGGAAGAGGGCTACGAGCTTCGTATCAATCAGGTGGATGTCAACGGCAACAAGGTCTTCCTCTCTCTGGCCAAGGATGACGAAGAGGTGGACAGCAAGGTAGTGACTCCCTCATCCGACCCGACAGATACAGCAGCGAACTACCTTTACAAGATCGATATAGACTCGGAAGAGGAAGTGCCCATAATTGCGGCCCACGTCCAGAGCGTCTTTAGGGGAACTGAAGCAGATCTGGCAACCATTGACGGCCTCTTCCAGGTCTCTGACAGCGCAGAGTCGGTTGAAGATGGAGAGGTACACGGCAAGATGAAAGTTGACGAGGTCAGCCAGGACGGTGTCCGGATGACCAACGAAGACTCCATCAGCCTGGGTCAGGGCAAGCTTGTCGAGATCATGGACAACCTCAAGTTCAGGGTTGCAGACAACAGTGATAGGAACTTCGCCCCCGTATCGGAGAAGGCAATCGGCGGAAGGCCGATATCAATCAACTTCTCCGAAGCTGTGGTGGACATGCCCACCAAGATCACAGTCCGCACGGATTCGACGGCCTTGAGCGGGGCTCAGGTATCCGTTGGCGGAAGCAGCATTGGCACAACCGATGCAGCTGGCTCGATAAGCTACACCCCCACGAAGGTCGGCACGCTTGAAGTGACCGCCAGGAAGTCCGGCTACGGCGATGCTAGGAAGGACATGCAGGTCATGTCATCCGTTGCGGCTGCCAGGATGGCAGAGATTAACGAGACGCTTGCCAATGTGCTCGCAGTGAGCGCGCCCTCGGAGGTGCAGAAGGGAGAGAGCTTCCTGATAACAGTTACAGGAGGCATCAACCAGACTCCTGTTGAAGGTGCGAGCGTATCCTTCGACAACGAGAGCATTGGTAACACCAGCGCTCAGGGCACTCTGACCTACTCCACGAGCCTCACTGGCGAACACACCATCGGAGCAGAGATGGAGGGCTATGAGAGCGCTACCAGGACGATCACCGTCCTCTCGCCCATAACGATCCAGAGCCTGGAAGTTCCGGAGAGGGCTAATGCCGGCCAGAGCGTAAAAATCACGACCAGCATTCAGAACACTGGCACAGAGCCGGACACCAGAACTCTAGAACTTAAGGTGAACGATAACGTGACGATGGAGAGAGACGTCACCCTGGAGCCGGGAGAGAACGCCACAGAGACTTTCAGCTACACTCCAAAAGAACCAGGAACCTACAGGATTAGCCTGGACGGCCAGAGCAAGACGATCAACGTAGAGAAGGCTCAGAGCAACGCTGCGCTCATAGCTCTGATCCTGATACTCCTCATAGCCATAGGTGCCGGAGTTTACCTCTACAAGACGGGAGAGCTGGAGAAGCTTAGGAGACAACTGCAAGGGCGCTGATCTCCACCCATCTCTTTTTTAAATCACTTTTTTATTTCAGTTTGGACAAATCTTTATCTATGAAAATTTTCATAGGATGATACAAGAGGGATCTCATGGGAAAGACAACTATCATTCTGACTGCGCTGGCACTGCTGGTTATTCAGGTTTCATGGGCATATGCCGGGGCTTATGATCCCGCCAATGATACCATGAACGTCGATTGGCTCAAGCAGCGCATGATCGATGCGGCCGAAAACTTAACCACCTACAGCTATGCCGTTAACTCCGAGACGAATGCCTCCTACTCCAACAGCTCTAGCTCGGGCAATGTCACCGTTATCTCGAAGAGCCAGGGGGCAGTGGATATGCGAAACAGGGCAGCCAGGTCTTCTATGTTCCTCGAGACTATGCCTAAAGGAGGAGAGTCAAAGGTGGACCTGCTTGAGATTTACTTCATAAACGGCAGCGATTACACCAACTGGAACGGCAACTGGAGCAGCAATGCAGTCTCAAATATTACAGAAGGCATGAAGGTGCATAACGAGATCGTTCAGCAGGTCAACCTGATCGATATGTCCGATATGGAAATGGTGGGCACCGAAGAGCTTGACGGCCAGGAGGTCTACGTGCTGCGCGGCTCTCCCAGCCCCCAGCTCTACAGGACTTACCTTGCTCTGGCGCTGGTGTCAGCCTATGCAAGCTCTCCAATATCCCTGCCAAGAGCGATTCTAAGAGCAAGCAGGGATATCAACAGCACTAAATTGCTTGATAATGGCGAGATGGTCCTGACGGTCTGGGTAGACAAGGACACATATCTCCTCAAGAAGAACATGATTGAGACTAAAGTATCGGCCACTCCCGAGATCCTGAACCTGACAGACGAAGAGGATTTCACGATCATGGCAGAAACGGCCGAGACGTCGATGTTCACAGACTTCGGGGCTCCTGTAATGATCGCTCTGCCGGACGGAGCAGGGGCCTCCGGGCCTCTTTTTGCAGGCCAGATAAATAGCACAGGCTGCATCGCCTGCCAGAAGAGCTGACTATCAGAGGAGCTGACTGTCCGAAGATTTGAACTTCGATAGCTGGCCTTTAAGAGCTGGACTTAAAGAGCTGAACTCCAGCCCGGATTCAATTTTAGTATTTTAGTTCAGCAATTTGCATCCTTATTTTAGGGAAAAAAAGCAAAAACGAGTTCGGCAAAGCTTTACAAAACTCTATATTGTAATAAATGATATAAGTTACAGGTATAGGTGATATCTCAACGAGATATCAATAAAAAGGAGAGGGGAGAATCGAAGATGGGATGCCGTGTATTCGCTATAATTCTGATCCTCTGCATTCTTGGATCAGGAACTGCTCTGGCTGGTTTCGGTGGGGTCCAAAGAACAGCTGATCGTTCCGTATCGATGCTGCAATCTGAAGCGACAAGTGAGGCTCACGCCAGGGACTTGCTCATCTTAACAGCCACAAAAGAAGACGTGCCCACTGCACTGTACCAGCGGGCTCCGCCGTCTTCACAGCAGAAGAGGCTGCTTCATTATGATGTTGAATCCGCGGCCAAGACTTTCGCCTACTACAACGGCCGGTACCTTCCCTGGAATGGCTTTTCAGAATCAATCCCAAAGAATGCGCCCCTCTTCTGGGTGGCCACATCGGAGGGCTGGTCCTGGGATGCTTCGCTACCTTTAGGAGCCTGGGTCCAGGAGCTGATGTACATCCCTGATGACGGGACCCTTAAAATATATGAGATATACCCCTCGGGCGCGTCCCAGAGGTACGTCCTGGGATTTCCATCTTCCGGCTACTACTACATATGGTTTTACGGAGACATTCCAGGAAAGCACATCACCATCTTCACTGTAGACGATGAGCCGAGCAACGCAGTGATGATCGATATCTTGCCGAAGTCCAGGCCGACGCCCCCATATCCAGGGGCTATTGTGTGAAAGGGAGCGTATAGTTGGCTGCAGACCGATTACTACTATTTTCTTAACGATTGTAGATCGCCCGAAGCAATGGGCTGCATGGCAAAAGCCAATGGAGAAAGGAACGATAGATTCTGCGGCTATGCTGTAATTACTTGCATAGTTACAATTTTTTGGCAAAGTTTCATATAGATTTGTCGTAGATTATTTACAAAGATAGAGGTGAGCATATGCTGTTCGTATTATGGTTTGAGTGGGCGCCGGAAAATACTGCAAAGCTCTTGAAGCTCTGGAAAGATTTCAAGTATCCACCAGAAGTGAAATTGATAAACAGATATCTTCTGATAGGCAGGCATCTCTCGGTAGCTATATTCGAGGCGCCGACAGAAGAGTCGATTCTAAAGATAACCTTCCCCTTCAAGGAATTAGGAATACCCCATGTGGCTCCTGCGTTGCCTCTTGATGACGCGTTGAAGATGATGGAAAAGATGTGATAGAAATGTCAAAGACGGATGAGAATCTGGCCGAAGCCTTTTCAGGAGAGAGCCGGGCGAACAGGACGTATATAGCATTTGCAATTAAGGCTATGCAAGAAGGATCTCCTGAGATCGCCCAATTGTTTATGGAAGCGGCAGGGGCAGAGACCACACACGCGTTAAACCACCTTAAAGTAATGGGCACTGTGAAGAGCACGAAGGAGAACGTCAGGGAGGCTGCAGAAGGAGAGAATTATGAGATAGAGGAGATGTATCCGAAGTTCGTAAAGGAGGCTAAGTCAGAAGGAAGAGAAGATGCCGCAAAGTCCTTCGAGTTAGCGCTCGAGAGAGAGAAACATCACAGAGAGATGTTCAGAGAAGCGCTTAGAAAGCTAGGATAGGTGTTAGAAAGTATTATAGCGAAATAGCTATTTTTTATAAATAGATGATCGACCCCGTGCAGAGCCTGCCCCCTGTAATACAGGCACTTCTTGCAACATGTTTTACATGGTCACTAACTGCGCTGGGGGCAGCCATGGTATTTACAGCTAAGGATATAAGCAGGAGGACACTCGATGGATTTCTTGGTTTTGCTGCCGGAGTTATGATTGCTGCCAGCTATTGGTCACTGCTTGCTCCGGCTATTGAGATATCAGCCAGCATAGGTGTTCCAGCATGGTTTCCTGCAGCGACAGGTTTTCTCGTTGGAGGCATTTTCCTGCATGGTACTGATATGATACTTCCGCATCTCCACCTCGGTTTTCCGATGGAGGAGGCTGAAGGGATCAAGACTGGCTGGCGGCGGAGCACTTTGCTGATTCTTGCCATCACTTTACATAACATCCCTGAGGGCCTTGCCGTAGGGGTTGCCTTTGGGGCAGTTGCAGCAGGTTTCCCTGATGCCACTTTGCCTGCAGCCATTGCTCTTGCGATCGGCATCGGAATTCAAAACTTTCCGGAGGGGATGGCGGTCTCTTTGCCCCTTCGGCGTGAGGGAATGTCCCGTTTGAAAAGCTTCTGGTATGGTCAGTTATCCGGAATAGTTGAACCCATCGCAGGCGTTATTGGAGCGGCGGCCGTTATCCTTGCAAAGCCTGCCCTGCCATATGCTTTGGGTTTTGCCGCAGGAGCTATGATCTTTGTCGTGGTCGAGGAGGTAGTACCAGAGTCTCAGCGCGGTGGCAATACGGATTTGGCTACCATGGGTGCAATGATTGGTTTTACAGTGATGATGATACTCGACGTAGCATTTGGTTAGTTATCGCTTTCGATCATGGGTCGCAAATAGATTTATAATATCTTTGAAGGAGTCATTCCTATGAGCAAACGTTTTAAATTAGCAAAAACTTTCGAGATACCTGAAGGCAGGACAAAAACGTTTAATGTAAACGGAGAGCAGGTGCTTATAGCGAATATTCAGGGTAAATTCTATGCTGTTGAGGATCGCTGCACACACATGGGATATCCTCTTTATTTAGGCAGCATAAATGGCAGAGTAATAACCTGCGGCTTTCATCATGCAAAATTCGATGTGACTACTGGAGAGGTCTTATCGCCTCCTGCCCATGAATCTCTCAAGACGTATAAAGTCATTGTTGAAGATTCTAATGTTCTACTTGAGTTGTAAGTGCGTTGAAAGTATTATCAAAGTATTCCAAAAATAGGGGAGTGGAAGCTGAAATCTGCCTAAGGCCCTTCTACATGTCTGAACTTTGCAGTATAAGGTCCTTCTCCGGGGTATCGCCGCCTGAAGTGGCCGGAAGGCCTTCCTTCCAGGATTTCCTGGAACCATGCTTCGTGTTCTATTTCCTCGTTGAGTATAGCTAATGATAGGTCATAAGTCCTGTGATCTTTGCCGTTAGTCATGTTACATATTTCTGTGTAGACGCGCACAGCACATCTTTCGGCATCCAGCAAGACTTTAAGTACGGCATTTGTATCGTCTGGATTCTCGGGAAGATAAGCTGCGGAGCAGGCAGCATCATCGTGCAATTGTCTGAGGTCTCTGTAAAGTTCGCCTCCTAATTCATAAATGCGTGGAACGAGGGTCTCAAAGTGAAGCCTGTCTTCGAGTCTTGCATCTTCTGCTATCTCTTTCACAGTTTCTCCCTGCAGTCCGGTACAATGCATCCTGAGAATCGTATAATAATAGTAAGTAGTGAACTCCGCTGCTGCTGCCTTCTTTAGCTTGTCTATCAATAGATCAACGTCAACCCCAGCCTTCTCAACCGTTTCCCTACCGACATTATTTGTTTTCTGAGCCATATCTATCTCCCATATGATTGTACAAATTACTTCCTTAATTTATCAAACTTTACTGGATACTAATACTAATTAAATTTTGTGAATACATTAAATAAGTGCAAATAGCATAAGAGATATAAAGCCGAACTATATAACTATAGGCTATATATAACCAATCAACCTTTAATCAAACGTTGTAATATTCACTTTCTCCCCTGTGGACTTTTTATCTTAACCAATACTTATTTGTCTTTAGCCGTCGATAATATAATAATATGACCCAATTTTCATCACTATTTTCTCCAGGCAAGATCGGCACGCTCAAAACCAAGAACAGAGTCGTGATGCCGCCCATGGTCCGCAACTATGCAGACGAGAAAGGCCTCGTTACACCAAAGTATGTTGCTCACATAGAGCGGATAGCCCGCGGCGGCGTGGGGACCATGATCCTCGAAGCATCCTTCGTCCGTCTGGATGGAAGGGGATTTTCTCATCAGCTAGGCCTGCATACGGATGATGCCATACCAGGCCTGAAACGGTTGGCAGAGACTGCTCATGCACATGGAGCGGCAATCGGACCACAGATTTTCCACGCCGGAAGACAAACATCTTCTAAAGTCACCGGCATGCAGCCGGTTGCTCCTTCCCCCATACCCGATCAGACAATCAATGAGATGCCAAGACCTCTTGATGTTGAAGAGATTCGTGAGATTGTGGATGATTTTGCAATGGCTGCCAGACGCACAAAAGAGGCTGGATGCGACTTTGTCGAGATCCATGGAGCTCACGGCTACCTAATAACGCAGTTCCTGTCTCCGTTTAGCAATTGCAGGGACGATCAATATGGGGGCTCTGAGGAGGGCAGGATGCGTTTCATGTCAGAGGTAGTGCTGGCAGTGCGCAAAACCGTTGGCTCAGAGTTCCCGATAATTATGCGTATATCCGCTAATGAAATGGTTCCAGATGGCTTGACACTTGAGGACAGCGCAAATATTGCGAAGAAACTGGAGGAACTGGGCGTGGATGCCATTGATGTATCCTCAGGCAACTATGCATCCTTCAATCGCGGATATATGATCGCTCCCATGTCCATGCCTGATGGCCTGCAAGTTCCTTTTGCAGATTGGATCAAGAGCTGCGTGAAGGTTCCCATAATCGCTGTGGGAAAGATCCGTTCACCTGCCCTGGCAGATGATATCATCCGCACAGGGAAGGCTGATTTTGTGGCAATAGGTCGGTCTCTTCTTGCTGACCCTGACTGGCCTAAAAAGGCGCAAGATGGCCACATAGATCAGATAAGGAGCTGCATTGCCTGCAATGAGGGCTGTATCACCAGACTGTTTTCGGGCCAGGATGTATGGTGCACAGTCAATCCGGAGACCAGTCGCGAAGAGGAGTTTTCAAAGCCTCACCCCGTTGGGAGGAAGCGCGTGTTCATCGCCGGAGGTGGGCCTGCAGGCATGGAGGCCGCAAGGATCGCAGCCTTAAGGGGCCATAAGGTAGTGCTCTTCGAAGAGCGCGACCATTTGGGTGGGACTCTCCTTCTAGCATCTACGCCACCTAAGAGGCCAGGCTGGTCCGAGCTGCGCGATTACCTGGTGGGAGAGATGAAAAGATTGGGTGTAGATGTTCGCTTGGAAACGAAGGCTACCCCGGAGCTTGCAAAAAAAGAAGGGGCTGAGGTTGCAATAATAGCCATAGGCGCCTCGCAGTATCCTCCAAAAATCCCTGGAATCGAAATGAAAAACGTTGTATTAAGCCGCGACCTGCTGGAGGGCAAGGCAAGGGTACGGGGCGAGAAGGTGGTCGTAATGGGCGGTGGCACCTCTGGAGCGCAAACCGCGGATTTTCTGTCCCAGAGGGGGTACGATGTTACCATTGTAACTGCGGGTAGAGAGATAGCCAAGGACTCTGCGGTTGTAGTCCGCGATTTGATGTTGGATCGGTTGAAACAGCGTGGAGTGAGCATGCTCACTAATACAAGAATCCTAAGCATAGAGAAAGACAAAGTCCTCATAGAGGGTCCGGGAGGCGTTGAAGAGCTGCCAGGAGAGCTGCCGGCAGATACGGTGGTGGCGAGTACCGGTGCAAAGTCCAACGATAGCCTTGCTGATGAGATGCGGGCCGTCGTACAACAGGTATTCGTGGTAGGAGATGCTGTAAAGCCGCGGGATGTGACCTACGCCATGGTCGAGGGGGCTCGTGCTGGGCTCTCAATTTAAATTTCCATCCCCAGGGAATTATTGATATACCCTGACGTTATCTCACGTGGCACTGTGTAGCATATCGATATGCTGCCTCAAATTCATCAGGGTAATGAAAATGAATTACTGGCAACCCAAATTCGAGCTAATGGACAGAGCCGAGCTGGAGGATTTGCAGCTCCGGCGGCTCAAGAGCACCGTAGAGAAGGTCTACAAGAACGTTCCCTTTTACCACAATAAACTGAAAGAGGCCGGGATAACCCCCCAGGACATCCAGAGCCTCAAGGACCTAAGCCGGCTTCCCAATACGAAGAAGGTGAACCTCAGGGAGAACTATCCCTTCGGCCTGTTTGCCGTTCCCCGGGAGGATGTAGTCAGGGTGCACGCCTCCTCAGGGACAACGGGAAAGCCAACTGTCGTGGGGTATACTGCCAAAGACATCGAGACCTGGTCGGATATGATGGCCAGGGACTTCGTGATGGTCGGCGTCACCAAGGGCGACGTCTTCCAGAATGCCGTCAACTATGGCTTCTTCACCGGAGGTTTAGGCGTTCACTACGGCATCGAGCGCATGGGTGCCATGGCCGTGCCTTCAGGCGTGGGCAACACTGAGCGCCAGCTGGAGGTCATGATGGACTTCGGCGTTACCGCCCTGCACTGCACGCCTTCTTACGCCATTTACCTTGCGGAGACTGCCAAGGCTAAGGGAGTCATCGAGAAGCTCAAGCTGCGCATCGGGTGCTTCGGAGCCGAGCCCTGGTCGGATGAGATGCGACGCGACCTGGAGAACGCTCTGAACATCAAGGCTTACGATTCCTACGGCCTCTCGGAGATGATGGGCCCAGGCGTTGCTTTCGAGTGCCAGGAGCAAAACGGCCTGCATATCTGGGAGGACCATTTCCTGGTGGAGATTCTGGATAAGAACGAGGAGCCCTGTGCTCCAGGCGAGCCTGGAGAGCTGGTTGTGACCTCTCTGACCAAAGAGGCCATGCCCCTCATTCGCTACCACACGGGAGACATAACTTACATTCTGGACGAGAAGTGCAGCTGCGGCAGAACCAGCATAAAGCTGCATAGGTTCCTTGGAAGGGCGGACGATATGCTGATCGTCAGGGGAATCAATGTCTTCCCGAGCCAGATAGAGGATGTTCTGGTAAGCATTCCAGAGATCGGCAATTACTTCCAGGTAGTAGTAGACAGGCCGAAGCACGGTCTGGACGAGATCAGCATCCAGGTGGAGATGAAGGACGAGGCCTTTACGGGAGAGCTGGCAGACCTGTCCAGGGTGCAGAGGAAGGTGGAGGAGAAGCTCAAGTCAGTCCTGAATGTTCGGAGCAAGATAGAGCTGGTGGAGAAGGGCTCTATACCGAGGACGGCGGGCAAGTCCAAGAAGGTCATCGATAAGAGGGACGTCTACGCCAAGGCCTGAGGCCTTGGCCTAATTCTATATTTTTATATTACTACTAATTTTTGCTGGGCACAAACGACGAATCTTCAATGGCATTGGGTTTGTCTGCAAACATGAGCACGGGATTGGCATGAGGCATAGGCGTTGCATTTGTCAGGCTTAATGGCGTGTATGGCCGCTTGCCGAGATAACAGTGAATAAAAAGATGCCAGAAAATACCAGAAGCAGATCCTTAAATAAAAAGAGCTTGGTATTGTTTGATAGCGCAAAAAGTGATCTTCATGGTAACAACCGAGATAGATCTGCCAAGTTCAATAATGGCCCTGATCAAGGTTCGCAAAGAGGAGCTTGCCCCTTTCATAAAGCGCTCTCTGGCCGTGGAGCTCTACAGGGAAGGCAAGCTATCCCTGGGTAAAGCTGCAGAAGTTGCAGGCGCGAGAACTAAATGGGAGATGCTGATGCTGCTAAGCGAGAGGGGCGTGCCCATTGATTACACTGCTGAAGATGCACAGAAGGATCTTAAGACTTTAAAAGAAGTGCTGGGCAGATGATAGCAGTATCAAACTCAACACCGCTGATTGCTTTATCTAAGATAGGCAGGCTAGATCTGCTGAGGGATTATTTTGATGAGGTCCTGATTCCTGAAGAGGTCTACGATGAGGTGGTCAGGCGTGGCGGGAATCTAGCAGGTGCTGCAGAGGTTGCATCCTACAATTGGATTAAAGTTGAAAATGTAATGAATAGAGTCGCTGTCGAGACACTCAGTATAACGTTGGATAAAGGCGAAGCAGAGGCAATTATACTTTCAAAGGAAAAAAATGCTCTACTAATAATTGATGATGGCGATGGCAGAAAGACGGCAGAGCTTCTTGGTTTAAAGATCACTGGGACTGTTGGTATCTTGCTGCTGGCTTCTCAAGATGGTAAACTTGACTTGAAGAGAACGATGGACGATTTGAAAGTAGTAGGTTTTCGCCTGAGTAATAAGGAATATGAGCGAATATTATTATTGAAGGATAAACATAATAATAGTTGAGTAAGTTTAGTCCATGAGCATTGAGTCCGTTTTGAAAGAGCAGCGTGAAGAGATCTCCTCAAAATATCGACCATATATATCAGTCGCCCCACCTGTCAAGCGACTTCTTCTGCAGCTCCAGTGAAGTATACTGATCACGGAATTCTTTGAGACCCCCAGCCCAATCAAGTTTGAGCTTTCTTCTCTTCGGCTTGGCCTTCTTTTCTGCCAGGAACAAAGCGAAGTCTCGGACCTCTTGCTGGTGTTCGGGAGGGAGCTTTGCCATGATCTCTTCTAAGGACTCCATTATGCCATTATTTGGCTTTATGGGATTAAAAAGTTCTCTGAGAGCGAAAGGGCCTCTTCCCAGCATCAGGGAATTACTGTTGCTCCGGCAGCTTCCTCAGCTCTGCGATGTTCGCCTTAATCTGATCCTCAAGCGCCTCTTTTGGTCCAGGATCACTTCCGGCTATATCATCGCTGTTCTTTGTGAGTCCTTTGTGGTGGTATTCGTAAGATCTTGGATTTAACAAACAATTGACTATTTTTAACCACAAAGGCACAAAGCTCACAAAGGACGCACAAAGAAGATCTTGGGACGCTGGCGCAAAGAAATATTAACCACTCAAAATAGCGAAGAGCCTAATAAAATAATCTGTAGAGCACTATCATATTAGTAAATTTCTCGCACCATCGGTGCGAGTTTTTGTCTCATAGTGTAGCTTCAATCATAGATGTCAGTGCCTGAGAATGTTCTTTCTCATCCCTGCCATCGCGCTCGCCAGCATCACCGGCCCGTTGAAGTTCCCCCGCGCCCTGCTGGAATCCACGAAGACTTTCTCCATCAGCACCGGAGCTCCCAGGGAGTTGGCCCCGCATAATAGTAGTAGCGTCCTGAATACCAGGTTGCCCGAAACGCCCTCTGGGGCGATGATGATATCGTCCCCGCGACAACTTTCGATCAGGATTCCCCTATGCTTCGCCTCAACTCCAGCCTCCCGCGCTCTGGCAGCTATGAACTCGGCCTCAGCCAGGCTTCTGTCAACGCGCTCGCTTCTGCCCAAATCCTCCAACCTGCCGCCCGAGAGCACTGAGACTCTTGGAGACGAGACGCCCATGCCCCGCAGGTACTTCGCTCCTTCCAGGATCAGCCCCAGCCGGTCGGAGATCGTCTCGCCCTCGTCGATTCCGACAGGCCCAAAGAGGAACGCCCAGCCTGAAAGCTCCAGCAGGGCTAACCGCCTCACTTTGATATCGAACTCCTTGGCCAGAGCCCTCATGGTCTTGCCCGCAGGCAGGTTTCCCCGCACGGCGCCGTCGATTTTTCCCTCGGCTAAGAGGCGAACCAGATCATTCCAGGGTTGCTCAGAAGGGATGCACTCCAGGCCGCTCACGCAGGCATCTCCCACCACGACCAGCTTCGCAAACTCTGCGGCCTCATGAAGCGATTTTAGAAGATTTGCATCCGCCTTCCAAAGCCCGATCCCGATGCGGGCGCGGCTCTTCCTGGCCTGCTCTTCCAGGCGGGAAACGTTGCTGGAGTCCATTGCCTGTTCACCTTATGCCCGTGACGCACTCTTTCGCCAGGTCGAAGAGAACTGCCTCTTCCTTGCCGGAGCGAATGACGAGCTTTCTATCCTCGACCACCTTTCCAATGACCGCAGGCGTCAGGCCTCTGCGGCTGAAGATCTTCATGACCTCCTCTGCATTCTCCGGTCTGGTAGTGACCACAAATCCCATGCCCGGATACATCTTCAGCCAGCTTTGCAGATCCAGGCCCTTCGGGATCGGTATGGCATCTACGTCAACGACGGCTCCTACACCGCTGGTCTCCACAAGCATTCCCAGAGTGCCGAGCATTCCCGGATTGGAGATGTCCTTGCCCGCCTTGACCAGACCCGATTCGCCAAGCTCCCGCATTGCTCCCAACTGCATAAGCAGCGTCTTTCGATCCTTGAAGCTGGTGGAGTCGAAGTTGATATTGAACTTGGGATGGGCCTTGCCGTCAAGATCCGCTGCAGCTATTACTACCTCTCCCGGCTGTGCGGTGCTGCTCAGGATTACAGAGTCCTTTCGGGCTTTGCCCAAAATAGCCACATCCAGGGCGCTGTAGGGAGTGTCCGGATGGAGATGGCCGCCGATGATGGGCACATTGAACTTTTCGATTGCCTTTCTCATGCCGGAAAGGACCGCACTCGCTACCTCCTGGTTGTTCACTGAGAGGACGTCGACCATCGCTACAGGCCAGCCTCCCATGGCAGCGATGTCATGAACGTTCACTAGGACTGAGCAGTAGCCCGACCACTCCGGATCTGCCTCCATCAGCCTGGACCAGATGCCGTCTGCGGCCAGGAGCATGACCTCTTCGCCGTCGTCTATGACTGCGGCATCCTCTCCGAAGGAGGCAATGATTCGCTCCGATTCCACGGGGAAGTACGAAATGAGATCGCCTATCTGCTTCTTGCGGGTAACTCCCACGAACCCACGAAGCTCAGCCGCCAGAGACTCCAGATTCATCGCAAAAGGATGAGGCTTCGATCAAAAATAGATGACGCTGAAGAATGGATGACGCTGAAGACTGATGCCCCGTACTTATCACTTCATCTGTCTTGAGGTTCCAATCGAAAAGAAGCTTAATGAAATTTAGATAGTCTTACTGATATCGAAAAATCGGAACAGGCTAAATAATAATAGTTAGATTATCTTTTCACTCCGTGCAATATCAACATCTACAAGTGCAGTAATTCATTCGAAGAGAGGGGGTAAACATATAATATATCTGCGGAAGATAGGCAAAAGATGCATCAGAAGGCGATATCTATTCGAGCATCCTTCAAACCATCCATGAAATGGAGTGGCCAATCTGGTCTGCCGTCTTCTTTCAGACCGATCACTTTCAATATACCAGCATTCCTATTACTATCTCGACAAACCATGACAGGATAGTTAAGAGATTAAATTTATGAATATTCCGGTAATGTAGGTAATAGAGGGGATTGGAAAAATTGCTCACAAGGGGATTTATGCAGGGCCGCTGCCTTCTGGTCAGGCTGGATTATGGCGCTGATATCGTTGAACAGATGTCCGATCTTTTGGATAAAGAGAAGATTGAGGCAGCCGCGTTTTGCGCTATAGGCGCTCTGGCAGAGGCAGAGATAGCCTACTACGACCAGGTATCCCACGAGTACAGAAAGATCTCCATAAACGAGCCCGTGGAGCTGGTCTCCTGCACCGGCAACGTCTCCATCCGCGACGGCCGGCCCTTCCTTCACGCCCATGCTGCCCTGGCGTTCCTGGATGGAAAGACGATCGGAGGGCATCTCACCTCTGGCCGGGTCTTCGCGGCAGAGGCTTTCGTGCAAGAGCTTCTGGGTGAGCCTCTGATCAGGGAGCATGACTCCACTACCGGCCTTTACCTCTGGGGTCAATCGTGATGGTTAATCGTGAGGGTTAATCGTGAAGACCAGTGAGTACTTCGAGCTTCTGGAGGGCGGCCTGAAGAGGGCGATGGATATTGCTCAGGAGGCACGAAGCGAAGGAAAGGACCCCACCACCGAAGTAGAGATACCTCTAGCTGTAGACCTGGCAGAGCGGGTAGAGAAGCTGATCGGCATTCCCGGCATAGCCGCCAGGGTTAGAGAGATGGAGGCCGAAGGATTGAGCCGGGAGGAAGCGGCTCTCGCCATCGGCGTGGACTTTGCTGAAGGGAGACTGGGGGCTGGCTCCTCCAAGATCGAGTCCGTGGATAGCGCTATCCGCACAGCCGTAGCCCTGCTCACAGAGGGCGTGGTGGCAGCGCCAATTGAAGGAATAGCCCGAGTGGACCTGGGAAAGAACGACGACGGCACCGATTATCTCAAGGTCTACTACGCCGGCCCGATAAGAAGCGCAGGTGGAACTGCCCAGGCCTTGTCCGTCCTCGTGGCAGACTACGTGCGCAGGAGCGTCGGCATCGCACCCTGGAAGCCCAGGCCTGAAGAGGTCGAGAGGTATGTAGAGGAGATAGGGCTTTACAAGCGCGTGGCCGGCCTGCAGTACTCTCCCTCGGACGACGAGATCCGGACCATCGTTCGCAACTGTCCCATCTGCATCGAGGGCGAGCCCACTGAAGAAGAAGAAGTCTCTGGCTATCGAGATCTCCCCAGGATCGAGACCAACCGCGTCCGGGGCGGCATTGCCCTAGTCACGGCAGAAGGCATTGCCCTGAAAAGGCCCAAGCTCAAGAAGCACGTATCCAAACTGGGCATCTCCGGCTGGGAATGGCTGGACAGCCTTGCAAGCGGCAAGAAAGACGGTGGCGATTCCAGCCCCAAGTTCCTGCGAGACCTGATAGCTGGAAGGCCGGTCTTCTCCCATCCCTCCCGTCCGGGAGGCTTTCGTCTGCGCTACGGCAGAGCGCGCAACACCGGCCTTGCAGCAGCGGGCATAAACCCTGCCTCCATGCTCCTTTTGGGAGGGTTCATGGCCGCGGGAACTCAGATAAAGGTCGAGCAGCCCGGAAAGGCTGCCGCGGTAGCGCCTGTCAGCTCCATCGAAGGGCCGACAGTGCGGCTTTTAAATGGCGACGTGGTCAGGATCGACTCTGCTGAGGATATCCTGTCCTGGATGCCCGTTACCGTCAAGGACCCGCGGTCAATCAACACTGCCCTGAAGGCCCACGTCTCCAAGATCCTGGATCTGGGAGAGATTCTGATCAGCTACGGCGAGTTCCTGGAGAACAACCGGCCGCTGGCTCCGGCATCCTATACCTTCGAGTGGTGGGCTGCGGAGCTGAAGGCGGCAGGTGGAGATCCGTCCGGCCTGGAAAATATCGGTGGTGAAGAGGCAATAGCCCTCTCCAGGAAGTATGGAATCCCACTTCATCCTGCTCATACTTGTTTCTGGCATGACCTTCCTGCTCCGGAGTTCGAGTCCCTGGCCTCGACCGTCTCCTCCCAGGGGGTTCTGGACTCGGGAAAGCTCTACCTTCCCCTGGATGTCAAGGATTCCCTGGAGGCCTTGATGGTGCTGCACAAGGTTCGAGAGGGGAAGATAATAATCGAGGACCCACTGCCGCTTCTGCTCTGCCTGGGCATAGAGCTGAGCAAAGAGTCCCTTGGCCTTGTGAAGACCTGGGAGAAGATGGATGGCTCAACTCTTGAGATGGCGAACAGGCTGGCGGGCATCGTCATTCGGGCCCGAGCCCCCACGCGAATCGGAGCCAGGATGGGCAGGCCGGAGAAGTCCGACAGAAGGCTGATGCGGCCGCCGCCCCATGTTCTTTTCCCGACAGGCGAGGCCGGCGGCAAATCCAGGTCGGTTCTGGAGGCTGCTAAGCACTCAGAAGGAAACGGAAACAATACTGGTATCGTGGACGTTAAGATCGAGCGTCGTGTCTGCCGGGACTGCGGCAAAGAGGGCTTCTTATTTCGGTGTGCGTGCGGAGGCTACACTGACAAAAAGAGGGTCTGTCCCAACTGCAATGTTCCTGCCAGGGAAAAGTGCCCCAGGTGCGGCGAGAAGACCACTGCCGCATCTGCCATGCGGGTGGACATAAAGAAGCTCTACCACGAGGCCCTGGTGCATTTAGGCGAGCGCGAGCCCGAGTCCCTGAAGGGCGTCATGGGACTCTCCTCCAGGGATAAGACACCTGAGCCGCTGGAGAAGGGCATCCTCAGGGCAAAGCACGGGGTGAACATATTCAAGGACGGCACGGTCCGCTACGACCTTTCCGACCTGCCGCTAACCCATTTCCGGCCGGATGAGATCGGAGCTGATCTGGAGAAGCTAAAAAGCCTGGGCTACACTGAGGATATAAATGGTCAGCCCCTGACTAGGCCTGACCAGGTATGCGAGCTGAAGGTTCAGGACATCATCCTCTCCAATGATGGAGGCGGGTATCTTCTCAAGGTGGCCCAGTTCGTGGACGAGCTTCTTGTCAAGTTCTACGGGCTGCAGAGCTATCACAATGCCCAGTCGCCCGAGGACCTCATCGGAACTTTGATGGTCGGCCTGGCGCCGCATACATCTGCAGGAGTGCTCTGCCGCCTCATAGGCTACACCAGCGCCTCAGCCGGCTTTGGCCACCCCTTCTTCCATGCGGCCAAGCGCAGGAACTGCGACGGAGACGAGGACTGCGTCATGCTGCTCATGGACGCCCTGCTGAACTTCTCCATGTCATATCTGCCGGAGAAGCGCGGCGGCAAGATGGATGCTCCCCTGGTCATGACCACCCGGTTAAACCCTGCAGAGGTGGACAAGGAGGCTCACAACCTCGATGTGACACAGGTCTATCCCCTGGAGTTCTACGAGGCCACGCTTGCTGGATCAAGCCCCAAGGACCTGGAAGCGAAGTTCGACCTGGTCTCCAAGAGGCTGGGTTCAGACGCCCAGTACGAAGGATTCAGGTTCAGCCACGACACCACAGACATAGCCGCCGGTCCCAGAAACAGCGCTTACAAGACCCTGGTGACCATGATCGACAAGATGGACGCCCAGCTCGAGCTAGCGCGGCTGATCCGGGCTGTGGACGAGAAGGACGTGGCCGAGAGGGTGATCAACTCTCACTTCCTGCCGGACCTGATCGGCAACCTGCACGCCTTCTCCAAGCAAAAGGTGCGGTGCGTGAAGTGCGGAGCGAAGTACAGGAGGCCGCCCTTGAAAGAGGTCTGCCCCAAGTGCGGCGGCAGGATCATCCTCACGGTCCACGAGGGAAGCGTGCGCAAATACCTGGAGGTTTCGATAAAAGTGGCGGAGGAGTACGATGTAAGCAGCTACACCCGCCAGAGACTGGATATCCTGAAGATCGAGATCGATTCGATATTCAAGAACGAGAAGTCAAAGCAGACGGGGCTGGCGGACTTCATGTAGTATGTTCGAGGATGTTCGCGAACCAGGGGCCGCTATAATGGTTCAGATTTGAAATAACTACTTCAAGTAATTACGTTAGATCTATAATTTTAAATACCGGGATCTACCTACAGGTAGATTTATATGCCATGGCTGTGTATATATTAATCAGGTTGTTCCCATGGTAATGACTCCAGAAGAGAGAAAAGCGTACGCGGCAAGGCAATTTACGATTTATACCAAATCCCCCGCTACTCTGGACGCCTGGAAAGCCAAGGCCAAGGAACTAGGGCTTAGTCTTAATGCGTTCATTTGCGGCGCTGTAGCACAGGCGGTTGAGGATGATCACACGTACATAACGGTGAAACCTGAGCACGCCCAAGCATGGAAAACCAGATCGCAGAAGGCCGGTTTGTCTCTGGATTCATTTGTGTGCGAGTGCGTAACGATGGCTATTGAGGGCACAGGTGTCTCTGGGCAACCCGATACAGTTAACGAGCTGAAAAAAGAGATACATGAGCTGCAGAAACAACTTGAGCATGCTAACATTGAGATCGAACGAAGCCGGGATGCCTGGAGGGCGGCGCATAGCGACTCTGAAAAGCTGGCAGAAATAAAGAAGAAAATATTGGATCGCTTACAGCAAGGTGATTCATGGTCAACCAGAGCCTTAGACTTGAAGCTCAACTTCAGTGATATAAGGTTAACATCTGTTGCACTACAAGATCTAACCGATATGGGCCTGATTGCTGAGACTTCCAAAGGTTATAAGCTGAAAAGAGGCGATCAAAATGGATAACGAGGAACTGGTTGAGAATTTCTTGGATGACCTGAATCCCCCGGCCAGGATGTCATATAGGTATGTGTTGAAACAGTTCCTTGAACATCTGGATGGTAAGCCGTTACTGGAAGTCAGAAGGCCCGACATAAGGTCATACAAACGGACCCTCACTAAGAGAGACCTGTCATCGCGAACGGTAAAATATCACTTAACAACAATTTGCAGCATGTACAATTTTTTTATTGATGAAGAGGTACTCACTAACGATAGTAACCCCATCACCACAAACCCTGTTGGCAGCATTAAAAAACTTATGCGCAGTGAAAAAGAACCATCGATAGGTGAACATCAGTTTTGCCCGACACCGGCTCAGGCGGCCGAGCTGATCAGCAACAGTTTTAGGATAAGGGATAGAGCTATACTGACACTGCTTTTCAAAACCGGTATGCGTCGCCATGAGGCATCGGAGCTGGATTACCCTGATTCAATCGACTTTGACACTATGACTATAAGAATAAAACCAACCGGGAAAAGGTCATTTCACTATGCATACATGGATGACGAACTTGCCACGATGTTGAAAAAATGGTTGGTGAGGCGTGGAACCAAGCCAGGACCTCTATTCACCGGGCCAAATGGAAAAAGGTTGACTGGTCAAGCTATCAATAGGGTCTTTACAAAACTGACAAAAGCGAGCGGTATAAAAACAGGTGGTAAAGAGTGGACCGTTCACTCGACACGATACGCTTTCACAACATGGCTGCTGAATATCGGAAAGATGCAAAGGGAATACGTTATGAAATTGAGAGGCGACTCAATAAAATCTGCTATAGATATATACGACACAATAGATGAAAATGACCTGCGGAAGGAATATCTGCGCCGCATACCGCTGTTGGGGGTGGTCTGATATATCTGAATGCAGGCCAGGGGGCAACAGGGGCTGCCAAAGCCAGCCTCAACACTTCTATCTCTTTTCACCCGGCCTCAGTATCTCAGTCTTCCAAATAATAACAGAAACGTAATCCCCATCTTTTACATTCAAGGCAGTCCTGACATCTTGAGGCACAGTTATCTTGCCGTTAGCGAAAAGTCTGGCCACAAATCGTTGCTCACTTTCACCTGATTTTTCGTCAACTTTCTTATCTTCGATTTGCTATCCCTCCCTGATAATCAATGGAACACAGGGCGTATAAGAAACTTTCGGAGACTTAGTTTTTCAAGAAACTATAAATACATATGTAACATAAATAACTATAGTGATCCGAAATGTCCGAGTTAAAGACCCAAGAAGTCCCGGATGTAATGGAAATGCTCAGATTTCTAGGGCGTAAAGTAACCGCCCCGCCGGCGGAGGTCTGGTTAGGCCCCATAGTATTGGTGTTGTCCAATAAAAAGGATGTATACTATACCTGCAGTTTTGGTCAGTGTTCCTGTCCGGGCAACTATTACCATAAGAAGTGTAAACATAGGGCTAAATATTTTCCTGTCGCAGGTGCGCCACTGGCTACAAGTTTCAGCGACCCAGGGGAGAGCATTAGACCAACTGCCAAGTGGGCAGGCGGTTTCAAGGGACCGGTCTTGGAGGCTTTCTAAATGACAATTTTTTGCGGCAGGCATATCATCAACCCCTTGGTCCGACTGGAAAAAGTAGCCTTCATCATTGCAGTTGAAACCGGGTCAACACCATACGATTATTTGATGAGTCAAGCTGGAGGAGTGTTGATGGAGAAAAAAGTGTACAAACCCCCTGATTTTTCTGATCAGGAAAAGGTAGATGCTTGGATAGATGGACTGATAGCGAATGTGAAAAAGAAGCGAAATGAACATGATGAGGATTTGTTATGAGCATAAAATTACCCATGTTAAATCACAGAAATGTGTTTGTGAGAATAGCAGGTTACATTTTATACGGATTCATAGCATTGTTCTTGTTCCTCTTGCTGATTCCGCCGAACGACGATGGACCTAAGGATAACTCCCAAAGCAACGATACGCTTGATACAGATGACATCAAACACATGCTTCCGTGGGGAATTGATGCTAAAGAAGTGTACGTCGAGGGAGGTAATGTTTACGTAACGCTTCCTGAAAAAGCTTCCTTGGACGAAGAAATGTATATGCGCAATGCAAAACGCGACTCAACGGAGATCTTCAAGGAATTGTTTAAAGATCCAAGGGTAAAGAAGGTGACGGTTAATACAGAGATCGAAATAGGTGATGCGTATGGACATACAAGGATAGAGACGGGAGCTTCCTATGCGATGACATCTCAAACAGCGAGAAAGATTGATTGGAGCAACTTCATGTACCCGTTCCTCGATACCGTGGCGGATAACGTCTATGTCAATCCCCTTGTGGCAAGAGGATTGACGTGATTCCTTTTTTCACAAGGAGCTGGAAAAAGGGTTGTGGGTGTGAGTTACTGAAAACCACGATCGAGACACATCCACGACCGAAAAAATATGTTTGGAAAAAATAAATTTTCAAGTCTCAATCTATTGCTAGACTGGCCTTAAGCGCTGGAATTGATGATGGATCTCTGTACTAGGCTTCCACCCGTAATGCTGTTATCTTCGTTTACAAGAGTGGTATTCTGTTTTACAATGTTATCGCAGCCCAAGCTCTCGACCGTCTCGTTGATTCTCTGGAGTACAGTAGCGTCAACCAGACAGTTATCATCGGAATAGGCTTCTGCCAATTGACTAAGACTGTTATTATTTCCTACATTAGTAGCCGCGAGGTAGTTATATTGCGTCAATGCAGACCTCACAAGGTCATTGCATTGAGCATCCTGGAGAGAAGTTTGTCTGATAACATTGTCGAAGCCTCGGTTGCTGGAATCTATATCTGCCACCTGTGCTATCGAGGAGTCGACCAGGCAGTTATCCTCTACGTTCTGATTAACTGTGCTCGTTCCACGAGACAGAATATCGGATAATTGCATTATGCTGCTTCCAATAGCATCATTGTAGCTAGCGCATACATCTGTGGTTTGGGTGACGCCGCTAGTAGTAGCCTGTTTGGCTGCTTGAGTCAGATCGCTGTTAACGAAGCAGTTCTCCTCTGCGTTCAGCGAAATATCCTGATTTACAACTTTATCGTAGCTTGTGACAGTTGCTTCCTGGGTCCCCATCTGGGCGAATATTGAACCCTCGTCAGTTCCTGATTCTGTGAGACAGTTATCGTTGGCATAGAGATCCTGATACTGATTTGCTGCATTATTACAGCCGGTTATATCCGACGAAGAGGATGCTATCTGTGCAAGGGTTATATCGCCTGTTACACAGTTACCTATGGCCTCAGAATATATCTCAGTCTTTATGGAATTTCCGACACCTGTGGCTGCCGCAGCCGATACCAAAAGTACCAGGCCAATTGCCAGTGCTATGAGTTTCTTCATATTAGCTTGCCTCCTCACAATCGTTACTCAAGGGAGATACCCTTAAATAAAGTTAGATAGATATGGTTGACAAAACTGATAAAATTGCGTGAAACTTAATTAAGTATATAAATTCAATATTAAAGCTAAGAGAATATTGTCTGTTATAAAATTGCTTAATACTGATAAGGTGTTTAAATTTCAAAACTTTTACCCTCAGAGAAGAAAATTGGGTTGTGTGTGAGTTACTGAAAACCACGATTGAGACATATAGCAAATGATATATCAAGAATTATACTGGATGCTCTCGAATTTTGCGATCTCTTTCAGTGACTCGCACCCACGACCCAATGGAGAAAACAAATGAATATTATCCGACTCATCGTTCAGACAATTCGTTATTTATCTTATTAAATTTTTCAATGAGTTCTATGCCTTTATCAGTTGTTTCATATATTATGCGCGGTCCCTGCCTGATTTTTAGCAAGCCGTTATCGATCAATAAATCGGTATAAGGCTTAACAGTTTTAAAGTTGAGGTTGCCTTGACGTACTATTTTGGCTTTGCTTGCACCGCCAATACATATTTCGAGGATTTGCGAAATGATAATATCTCTGCTACGTTTCATAATGCCCTTCTGCTCCACGAATCTCAGGTGTTTGCCGTCACAAGGCAATAGTTCTCTAAATTAGCAATATTGTAAGGTATATTAATATTAAAAGTTTTTCGAATTAGTGGTCCGGAAATATCATGCTTAAGTAAGTGGCTAAGTTCATTAGGTAATAATCATTTAAAATATTAAGAGGTGCCTACATGCCCATTCTCTGAGTTTGAGACTCAGGAGTCCGAGGATATCCCGGTTTTTAAATAAAATATTTATAGGATTATCCACTTATTAAATTATCTGGGAGGGTACGCCATGAGAGACGTAACTATCAAGATCGTAGACGAGAAAGACCTCGAATTTGTAGGAATTCTGCAAAGCTTGGGCTTGAACAGAAACGTGGCCAGTGTCATAATCTATCTCATAGAAGCAAATGAGGGATCTTCCAGAAACATCGAGATGGCCACAGGACTCAGTCAGCCGGAGGTCAGCATCGCCACGCGAACTCTTCGCGAAATGGGCTGGATCACAGAGCGCGATGTCAAGGGAAACGGGAAGGGTAGGCCGCTGAAGATCTATTCCTTGCGGACGGGCATCGATGATATCATCGGATATTACAAAGAGCAGAAGAACCAGGAAGCGGCTATGACTATGGAGGCCATTCAGAGGTTAAAGGAGCTGAGTTCTGCGTAATTCAGAAGGAAATTTCTCCTTCGTAGATTTTTGCGCCTAATCTGACCGCTTCCTCAACTGCTGCCAAGTCTTTCATGACGAACAACCTATCGTTTGCGGTCTCATTAGTGGCTACGGAGTTTTTGAGGACCTGTGCGTATTTGGATGATTTAGGAAGCTGAACTACGTAGCCTTTCAGATCCTCCACCAGATCGTAGTCAAAGCCACTGCGCTCTAAGAGCTTGAGGGCATTGTTCCTTGCGCCAACGCTATTGAACTCAAAGCGGTACTGATCTTTGTTATAGCTGCCAAGCAACGCCAGGAACAGCGTTTTGTCTTCGAAGAAATGCTTGAAGACCCAGAGCTTGCCGAGCTTGAAGACATTGATGTGCTTGCGCTTTAGGACAACATCGAATGTGTTGGGCTGCAGGGATATGGCCTCCTGGGGTTAATCATAACGGTAATTGGCTATAAGATTTGTGAGGCTATGGAGGGCAAGCGCTTTAAGGCCGCCAGGGCTAGCCAGGCCGCACTGCAGGCCATCCGAGATTAGGCGAAGCCCGGCCAGGAGTGGCTCTTCCCCGGCCGGAGATCCGGCCACCTGAGCACAAAAACCGTGCTGAGAACCATAGACTGTCTGGCTGAAATGGCTGGGATACAGGAGGTTTCGCGTCGACAGAAGTTCTTCAGGAAGGAAGTCACGCCCCATACCCTCAGGCACTAGCCACACATTGGGGCTTTGATGGCAGGCGTGCCTCTGACCGCCATCCAATAGCAGGTGGGGCACAGGAGGCTGTCCACGACAAAGATCTATGCCATCGTGGCCACAGCGCTGGTGAAGGAGGCGTATGAGCTGCAGGGGTTCGGGCCTGTAAGCTGTGAATAGATTCAGTTCGTTACTCCTCAGATCCAATGGACCGAAAGATATATAAGTAAAGAAATACATTTATAATATATAAAAGCTGCATTGTGTCGCTCCGAGTTTATTCGTTGAGAGATTTTTGTGGCTGGATCTATTCAGAGAATAGATCCCAAAGGTAAGTGAAATTAAATGTTTGAAAGAAAATATGGAAGCGCCACCCGTGGCAGCTTCAACAGAGGCGGCTTTAACCGAGCCCCCAGAGAGATGCACGATGCAACCTGTGCAGAGTGCAGAAAGCAGTGTCAAGTTCCCTTCAAACCAAATGGATTAAAGCCAGTGTACTGCAGCGATTGCTTCCAGAAACACAGGCCTGCCAGGGCACCAGAAGATACTAAACTGATCTGGTTATCTTAATCGATCAGATAGAAGCAGGGCCGTAAATTCTGGCCTTGCAGAATTCAATTTTTATTCATAGTTCGTTTTAATTCGTCAGAGGCCCCGATCTCAGAGCGAATGGCATAATCCTGGTGTGATGTTACTGGAAACAGCGCTAAAACAGGAATGCATTGCCCAAAAGCAAGTGAGGCACAGGCAAGATCAGCGCTGGTCTTTTCCTCAGCGCCCTTTTCACAGGGACCCGTCATCACGCGATCGTTTCTCGATCGACGACGGTCTAATCTCACTCTGTGCCTCAAGTAATGCTATCATCTATAACTATTTAGAATTGGTGGTCGTGGCGTGAGGCCTAAACGAGGTTAGGGCTGGCGGACTGTCTCGCGGGCGAGAAGCCTTAATTTCCTGAACTCTGCGAGCAGTGCAAAATCCTATCTCTTATCCTGCAAGCTTTGCCTTCCCAATTCTGTTAGGTAAACTTTTGAGATGGAGTTGGGAAGTGCTAAACTCGACGGATATTCGCTGGTCATAATGTCTACTTGCCCTGATTTCTTCAGAGTCTTTAAACGATTTCCAAGTTCTGTTGGGTCAAGCCTTAGAATTTCATTGACTTTGACAGGACTGATAAACGATTTTGGGGAAATGGTATTGATAGCTTCAAGAATCGTTCTATCTATGTCGTCCATAAATCTCACCTCCAATCAATTAGTATCTATTGAGATTATAATGTTGCTACATCTGTGTCGGTGTTATCGAACTGAGGAGCTGAAAGCCTGGCCAGTCTTCAGGCCTCATAACTCCGACTTTGCCCTCCTACTCTTGGCTGGCGTTCTTGACAGTAGCAAATAGACGACTGAGGTAATAAGGCTTGTCCATGGGCGTGAGTTACTTAGATCAGGGCTGCGGACTATGTTGTAGTGAGGGCATAAGAAGAAAGAACTATCGCCGATATTGATAGAGGAATGAACAGATGAGAAGACGCAGTTCGAAGCCAAGATCTGCCTCGGAACTTGCTCGTGAGGGGGCGATGGTGTACGATGATAGATGTAGGATTGAACCCACGCCCCAGAAGAAACATGTCAAGATGAGGGATATCAGGCTCTCGGTACTGCCTCCTGTGATTGAGTCTTTGGGGAGAAGCAGGAAAGTGATGGAAAATGCAGGAAAATGCAGTGGATGAGGCTGAAATCGCTTCCATGAAGAAAGATATCAACGATGCCTTGGGAGCTGACTATTACGACCAAATGCAAGCACTAGATAACCGGTTCACTGAGCTAAGGTTAGGCACTCCTGTGCAGGAAGACTACGCGCTCATGCGAGATGCTATAAACATGCTTCAGGAGGAGATACGGGATAGTAATGACTTGGAGTACACGGACGATGACTACGAGGAAGTGACCAAGGAGTTCTATGAAGACCTTCTCGATGAGGAGGGAGGCATAGACTTGCGTGGCCGGGCGGTCATTGACTTCGTGATCAATAGGCTGAAAGGCATCCTTGAAGGCTTTGAGGTGGGGGACGAGTGGCCGGGCAGGGAGACAATGTAAAGGTGACATGCCAGACCAACACAATTGAACCTGCATTAAGCATCTCCAGGTCGAGGCCCAGCAGGCTCCCAGGACCTCATGGCGGCTCGCCGGCTCACCCCACGGAGGGGTATTTGGTCAAAGATGTCTTGTGGAGGCATGATACGCCTCTAGAGGAGGCCCATGTACTGAATGACTCGGGCGGCCTGACCTGGCTTGGGGCAGATTAATGTCTACCAGGTCACGAAGGGCATGAAGAAGGGAATAGCCACGACTATTGGCACGCCACGCCTCCTGGAGACACGGAGACAAAAGCCACAGCCTCTACTTGGGGAGCTGAGGAAAAGTGACCGCCGAGGAGGCAGAAGCGCGTTGGGAAGCCTTTAAGCCACAACGATAGGAGACTATGGTTGAGGCAATAAGGCTTGTCCGCAGTTGAGGCCGGATAAATCCAATACATCAGAGCCTTACGAAAACGCTGGATAAGGAATAAGGAGGGAGGCAAAAGCCTTGGGTAAAGGAGGGTGGAAAATAGACTATCGACTTTTGCCAGTACTATATACGTCAATTGCCGATATATATAGATTTTGATTGCGGCAAAAAAGACCCGCCAGAGGCCCATTAATCTCGCAAAGTAAAGATTCAGAGAATAGCAAATCGAAGTCTCAGGCGGGCCAGCGCCGATCCACAGCGTCCTTTCAGGAACCTCATAAGAGGCCTGGCCTCGCCCCGAGCCCCGACTCAAGTCGGACTCAAGGCGGCACAGCACTGGAATTGGACACAGCGTCCGTTTTACGGGAACCCGACACCTTTAAGATGCCTTGCCTGTATTCGCCTTTTGCCTTCAGCTTGAGCCGCGTCCCGCACCTGGCGAGAACTCGGATGTAGCTGAATTAAGGCATGCTACGCCTGTAACAGCGTGCATATCTCTGACCCTATTGGTCTTTCAGCTTCTCCGGCATTTCACCGAATGCTGCCCAAAGACAGCATTTCTCAGGCCTTTGGATCTTCCTCGGCTCGTCCCGAAGGATCTGCCTATCGAATTCCTCAGCCTTAAGAGCTCAGCCGGTGAACATATCCTCGCACTTACAGCGCAAGACGCGGCAAACTACCTATATAATCGTTATAGATATTTGTAGTTTTCGGTTGGGGGCTGGATATGGCGGAAGCTATTACTACACCAGCCATTTCAGGAGTCTAATCTAGCATAGAACTTGAATCCCACGTGCATGATGCGGACCGGCTGCAAGGCGCTGAAGACCCTGGGCAGCGACCGCAGAACACGCTGCTCCTTGGAGTCGTTGAAGTCAAGCCCGTACTGCCCCAGCATGCCGATCTCGAAGGTTATCTCCTTGATCTCCTGCAACGACTTGCACCTGAACATTCGCAGGGCATCCAGAAGATAGAAGATCGCATCCATTCTCGGCCCCTTCGCCTTGAAATTCCAATAAGGGGAGAAGATAAATTAGGCTCCTCGCTAATTTTTCTATGGGTGAATCTGAGATTTGCACTTTGGATAGTACCGAAATTTTGAGGCAGGACTACATTTCAGCTGCCTACAACATTTTTCTGCCTGATGGGCTGATACCTGCCCAGAGCGATGATCAGATCCTCCATCTTCACTGGCTTGCCGATATAATCGTCCATGCCCGCCTCAAGACACCTCTCGCGATCGCCTTCCAGGGCATGAGCAGTCACTGCAATGATGTACAGCCCACCTTTTGGCCGCCGTTTGCGTATGACTCTTGTGGCCTCTAGACCGTCCATCTCCGGCATTTGCACGTCCATGAGAACAACATCGTAGGGTTGGCGCTCTAAAGCCTCCAGAACCTCAATGCCGTTGGCTGCCACATCCGCTCTGATCCCTAGCTTCCCCAGCATTCGCAGGGCAACCTTCTGGTTCACCATGTTATCCTCTGCCAGGAGCAGACGTAAGGACCCAAGCTGGTCTTTTTGAAGGCCCGCCTGGCCCTGTGCTTCTGAGCTTTTCGTCTGGACGGGCATGGATGCGGGGTCAACCAGAATGGTGAAGTGAAATGTGCTGCCCTCGCCCATCACCGACTCAATCCATATCCGGCCTTCCATCAGCTCTACCAGCCTTTTGCTGATGGCAAGACCTAGGCCCGTACCTCCGTACTTCCGGGTGGTGGTCATGTCCACTTGACGGAAGGACTGGAAGAGGCTGCTCATGGATTCCGGGGGAATCCCTATGCCCGTATCTCTGACTTCGAAGTGCAGTTCGAAGCGGTTATTGGGCTTGGGCTGACTGGTCACTGAGACGGAGACCTCGCCTGCATCAGTGAACTTGACAGCGTTGCTGAGCAGATTGACCAGAACCTGCCGCAGGCTGGTTACATCTCCTATCAGGCTCGCAGGGACCTGGCCGTCCATGGAGTAGCTCAAGTTCAGGCCCTTCTCCGCTGCAATGCCGGCCACAAGGTCTATAGATCCCTCGATGCAGCTTCGAAGGTCGAAGGGCTGGCGCTCCAGCCTTCTTTTGCCCTCCTCGATCTTGGAGAAGTCCAGGATGTCGTTGATGATCGCCATCAGGATGTCTCCGCTGCTGCGCACAGTCTCCGCGCACTCGCGTTGATCCGGGCCTAGCGAAGTGTCCAGAAGTAGTCCTGTCATGCCGATAATTGCATTCAGTGGAGTCCTGATCTCATGGCTCATGTTGGCCAGGAACTCGGACTTGGTGCGAACAGCAGCCTCAGCAGCCTCTTTGGCTTTCTGGAGCGCCTCCTCTGACCTTTTACGCTCTGCTATGTCGCGTAAGATCCCCAGCTTCGAAACGCTTCCATCAGCGTTTCTAATTGGCGTATCGAGTACGTCATAGATCCGGTTGCTCTTGAGATTATGCCGTTCCCACCTTACGGCCTTTCCCTCGAACACTTCCTGAATCCGACAGCTGGGACAGGCCTCGGTTCGATCATGGAAGTACTCGTAACACTTCCGCCCATCTACAGGGCCAAAATCCCTTTCTATCACAGGATTCACATATTCGATCTCGTATTGCTGGTTGATGGTAGATACTCCATCCTCCATAGCATCTAAAATATCCTTGAGCTTGTTCCGTTCTAGCTGCAGCTCTTCCTGGGCCTGCTTACGCTCCGTAATATCTCTGCATAAGCTTATGATTGTTGGACCTTCTTCGGTCTCGATTAATGTGGCATTGATCTCGACGGGCGTTATTTGGCCTTCTCTGTTCACGTAATCGATTATTAGATCTCTGACAGCACCCTTTATAACGCACCTATTTATTAGCTCCTCATGACTTCGTTCCAAATCGTATGGTGCAGTCCACTCTTTTGCATATTGACCAGATATCTCTTCCAGGCTGTTATGTCCTGATAGCTTAACGTACTCGGAGTTGGCGTCCAGGACTCTTCCTTGCAGATCGAGCACCAAATAACCCGTGTTTGTAGTTTCAATCAAGGTCCTGTATCTTTCCTCGCTCCTGATAAGCGCCTGCTCTACAAGCCTGCGTTGGGTGATATCTCGTATCGACTGGATTGCACCTATCACTTTACCCGCACAATTATAAAGCGGCGAGGCAGTTGACCACAAATAGGCACCCCGGCCGCCAAACATAGCCGATATACTACCTTCAGCAAACACCTTATCCCCTTTCCTTTCGAGAATGGGATATCGCGACTCGATCTTTTCATCATGTATGCCGACGAGATCGATCAAGATCGGCCTTGGCTTACCGTAAAATGGCACACCGTAGGCATAGTCGCCTTTGCCTATGATATCCTCTTTTCGAACACCGGTCATCTCTTCTATAGCTCGGTTCCAGGCAATCACCTTCTTTTCGTGATCGATGACAAACGTGGGATCTGGAAGGAAATCGATTATGTCTTGAAACTGCTGATGGGCCAGGCGCAGCTCTTCTTCTGCCCGCACGCGCTCGGTTATGTCGCGAATGGATTCTATGGCGCCTATGCAGTTACCCTCATTATCAAAGAGAGGTGCTCCAGTTGCCCACACATAGGCCCCTTTACCTCCATTCAATGCAGGTGTATATGTTTCCGCATAGAGTGTGTTTCCTTTTCTTTGTACATATTGATACTTAGAAGCAAGGTCCTTATCGTCTATATCTATGAGATCCAGCAAATGCCTCCTTCGTTCGCCATAGAAGGGGACTGTGTAAGCATAGTCCCCTCGTCCGATCATATTGTCTTTGTTGACCCCAGTCATCTCCTCCATGGCACGATTCCAAGCTATCACCGTCTTCTTGTTATCTATGACGAAGGTTGCATCTGGGAGGAACTCGATGATGGCTGCCAGCTTGCTCTCTGAATCTCGTAGTGCTTCCTCTGCCCGCTTGCTCTCTGTAATGTCACGGCTGATGCCTACGAGACCCAGTTTATCTCCATTAGGACCGTAGAAAGGAGTCTTAAGGGTATCAAGCAATGCCCTTCTACCATCTGGGTAGGTAACCCATTCCTCGTTGCGGCGTGACTCTCCAGCATCAAGCATCAGCCGATCTTTTTCTCGATAGAACTCTGCGGTCTTAATATCGAAGAAATCAAAATCGGTTTTGCCTATCTGCTCTCTTTCAGGGCGTCCAGCATATTCCTCGAAGGCCTTATTGCAGCCCAGATAGACGCTATTTGGATCTTTAAAGAATATGAGATCGGGTATGGAGTCGATTAAGCAGCGCAGAAGGGCCTTTTCCTGCTCTAAGAGGTTCTCTGCCCGCTTGCGCTCGGTGATATCGTTGAGTATAACGACCTTGCCACTGAACTTCTCGCTAACATCGAGCATCTGCTTGATATTGACCTGGAATTGGATGATGCCCTTGCCAGTTATAACCTGCTTCTCGAAAATAACTTCCATTTGGCCGCTTGCATCTAATGCAGCTAGCTCATCTTCAATCCATGGAAGAGACTCTCTAGCCTTCTGTTTATCGTAGTAAGTAGATCCTGGGACGCTGATGTCAAAGAACAGCTCCGAGGCAGCATGATTCATGTTCTCGATGCGGTTCTCTTTATCAAATAAGAAGACTGGATCCCTGATGCTCTCGAAGATGGTCAGGTACTTGTTCTTCTCGTTGGTCATGCAGCGATTTGCGGATTGCAGCTCCCCTAGCGTCTGATTTTCGGTCAAACTGTTCCACTCTGTGCAAAAGCCAAGCTCGATGCGATCAAAGAATCGGTCGATGATCAATCGGTATAGCTGCTCCTCTTCGATCCCAAAGCCTGCTTGCAAGACGAGGTCGATGTAGCTCTGACGATAATATTTCATCAGGCCCAGGAACATGCCTAAGCTTACACCTCGTTCACGGTGTCTTTTCGCCTCGATGATGCCGAAAGAGGCAATTGGGTCATTCGCATAGTCTTCGTCTGGCAGAAGCTCTGGCACGCTTGATTGGCTTTTCAGGCACTCCTGTAGAGATTGGGACAGACCGGATATGGATGTTCTCCAGGCTTCGGCTAAAGTCGAGGTATACTTGGTGTAACCGTTCTCCTTTGCGTAAGTGAGGACCTTGTGCATCAGCCAATCCTCATGACTCGCTACAAGGTCTGCTAATCTCATCATCATTTCAGCTGCCCCTCCAATGCATTCGAAGAACGCTTACGAACTATCTCCACCGCAGCCAGGTTGCCGAGCATATTCATAATGTAGGCAAAATCCATTTCCGATCCCATCTTCGTCCCGGAATGCATTTGCCAATCCGGTGTGCCATTGCTCAGCCTACTCTCATCTTTCTCTTGGCTCACTATCTCCTACCCCGCGATTCGAAACATAAAATTAAGATGATTTTCTTCGGACTGGGTCACATAAATACTGATATTAGTTAAAATTTTCTGAACAGAGATACAGATAACTATACAAGCGTAGTCTGATAGCTCGTTAGCCTCTGCATGCAACCATACAGAATTGGGTGCATAGGGGTAAGACAGCGACAAGAACCAGCTTAAATAGAGATCGATGCAGCCATTTTTTGAGGGGCGGGCGCACATTCCCTATGATCAGCAAGTGTAGCCCAAAGGCTGACGCTTTGCAGGCTATGCCAGTTGCATCCATAACCCAGCTGAAGGACGCAACAAAAAATCTTTTTATTAAGATCTGCCTATTTACTATAGGAATTAAAATATTAGGAGGTGATCGAGTTGGAGAAGAAGATGGATTTGAGCAGGGAGCGGATGGGAAAAGCGATTGAGGAGATTGGCACTACTAGCATCCACATTGACGAGCTCCTCCTGGCAGACGTAAGAAAGATACTTCTTGAGGAAGGCTATGAAGCTGCCGAGCTATTCGTCGCTCAGTCCACAGCGTCTGAAGAGCGAGACGAAATCCACCGCGTGCTGAAGATCTGTGAACATGAACAGCTAACCCCTGAACTCGCTGGGGAGGTGCTTAAGAATCTGAGCATGATAGAATCTGGCAACTGGTGAACCCTATATCGGCTCTCATTTTAGGACCAGCATTCGGTTACCTCTGCAACTCTTCCCTGCATTGGGATAGAGTGCCCCAGGAACATATCGGATTTGAGGGCCTCAGACAACGGAGACATGATCTTCCAAAGAATTCCGTGCTATCTGAGAAGGATAGATGTGCTCGACCACGTATTTCATAGCCATCGACCCAGCAGCTTGTTCTTTGTCCGCCTCAAGATCTTCTTCGGGCTATCGCTCGCGATTGCCTCCAAGTCGTTCATGGTCTGAGCTGCCTTTTACAAGCTGCTGGCTATGTTTCTTTGCCATCCAGCCTCTTCAGGATCTCCTTCGCATCTGCGATCATGGCCGCTCTCATCTCCTCGTTACCTGGGAAATAAGCCTTGCCTTCTTCGATCCTCTTAACCAGCGTCTCCAGGCAGTCCACAATCTCGGGGAGGAGGGCAATCGCCTCTGCTCTCTGCTTATCGTCAGGTCCCCCGATCCCATCTGGCCAGACAGGGACGCAAGCCACGCTCCGGCCGTCCTTATCTCTGATCCGACCGTGGGCGAAACGCCAGGGGCCGTTAAACTTCATTGTAGCGCCTTACATCTAATGCTTCTTTTGACATTTCTCATCGGACAGGATATCAGTCTGCCTCCATCTCAGGGAGCTAATCCATGTTTCTTTCGTTGTGGGCTTGGGTTAACTGTCTTACTAAGCTTTGTTTTTGTCAAGTGATAATGTTCCACCTCTCTTTTCAAAAGCAATTTTTTCTTTGTTCTATTATCTATTCTGTTAATTCATAGAGTATTTTCATGGCCTTGGTGAATGGAGGCATTCCTGATGTTAAAAGAACCACCCTTAGAACATCCACTATTTCGTCCTTAGTAATATTGAACTCCTTCATTGCGCTCATCATCTGTTTTTTCATTGCCCTGTCATCGGAAGCAGCTGCATTAATGCCCACTGCAATTAATTTCTGGGTTCTGTAGTCTAAAATTTTCCCTGTATATGCGGTCTCATTTAAGCCTACAATTGCATTGTAAAGATCTGGGTAGTCCTTTTTTACATTGACCATTCCTTCGCCAAAGAACACTTCTTCTTTCATTTTATTCCTCTATCCTTACTTCTTCGTCTTGTATTTTTATAGATTTCTACAGAGTCGATTGTAAATTATGGTGTGTCGCAGATAGAGTACTCTACTTCGACGAAGAGCCGAGAGCTGAGACGCAGATTATAGCAAAAGCCAGCCCGAGAGCGCAGAGGAGCCAGACCACTCTGGAGGCCTTCACATGAGGTGGCCCGAGCAATGGTGCTGAGCAAGTATCGATTATCCTTAGACAGCCCTTGATATTGTGATGCTGCCTTTGACCCAGTGTTTCCAGCAGTCTTCAGCCTCCGATAAAGTTTTGAACAACTACGATTAATATTATTGAACCGCACCAGGAGCGATACGCATGCTTAGCGATAATCCCTCTGGAAAAATCGCTGAAATTTCCAAAGCGTTAGAGATTCTTCTCGCCCAGAGCCTAAGCCATCCCGATAAAGCCGCCGAGGTGCTTCAGGATGGCCTTGGACAGCTTCAGATCAATCTAAAAGAGCTAACTACGTTAGCTGGGGGGGGGCATGACCGAAGCCGAGCGGTATGCGTTTGTTAAGGACAAACTGGCCTGTGAGCATGAGAGATATGCGGCACGCCAGGGGAAGCTCCTGGAAGCCACCAGGGAGATTCTGGCACAAAAGGATCTGATCGGCATGCTCCAGATTGCGGCAGATGCTGCAAGGGAGCTGACAGGTGCGAAGTATGCTGCCACAGGTCACGGTTATGTCAATGGCATCTTCACCATCGGAGGCGCGTCGCGCTCGGAGGGAGCCATGCCCTGTCCTCCAGGCGAGGCGTTCAACGTGGAGAAGGGCGGCGTGTACCTGGATCTGATTTTAGAAAAGAACTCAATCCGCCTTACCGATGCTGAGATGCGTGCTCACCTCGTCTGGTGGGGCTTGCCCGAAGGCCATATACCGCTGCGCGGCCTACTGGGGGCGAGACTAGTGGATGTGAATGGCCAGCCTAACGGGCTGCTGATGGCCAGCGATAAGGAGGACGAAGGCGACTTCACTACAGAAGACGAGATTATTCTATCTCAGCTGGCAGCTATTGTCTCTCTGGCCCTGCGGCACATCGAGGCTAGGCTGGAGGCCGAGAGAAAGTCGAGCGAGCTTGAGGCAACGATATCCTCGATAGCTGATGGGGTGATCACCTACGGCCCCAAGGGTGAGATCACCAGCATGAACAAAGCTGCCCAAGAGCTTTTGAGCGCCTCACCGGATGATTTCAACAAGATAGCGATTCCAGAGCGCATTAGGCTAATGAAGGTCAAGACTGCAGAGGGCGCAAAGCAACAGCCTGATCAATCTCCTACTGTACGGGCGTTGAAGGGAGAGACCGTCAGAGGCGAGATCAGAATAGTAGAAAATCCCAGAACTGGCAGAGTCATCTGGACCGATAACAGCGCTGCGCCTGTTTATTCCTCCGATGGCAGGCTGCTTGGAGCAGTGGCGACGTTTACTGATATCACTGAGCTAAAGCTTGCTGAGAAGGCCCTTCGCAAGAGCGAGGAGATGTATAGAGTTCTGGCAGAGAACTCTGACGATTTAATCTATATCATCGGAAGGGACGATCTGGTTAAGTATGTCAATAAAGCCGCGGCCAGGAGCCTTGGGCTTCTTCCGGAGGAGATTATTGGGAAACCCAGGTCTAGTTTCTTCTCTCAGGAAATAGCCGATGGCCAGAAGTGCGGGCTTGATAAAGCCTTTGAAACAGCCAATATAGTCCATTCTGAAAGACAGGCTAATTTTGGAAATGGGTGGATGTGGCAGGATACTCATTTAATCCCTCTGAAAACTGACGCTGGCGAAGTATATGCTGTCCTCGGCATTTCCCGCGATATCACCGAGCGCAAGCAGATTGAGGAGGCGCTGCGCGAGAGTGAGGAGAAATACCGGACTCTGTTCAATTCGATCGATGAAGGCTTCTGCATAGTTGAAGTGATTTTCGACGAAGAAGAAAAGCCGATCGATTATCGCTTCCTGGAGATCAATCCATCCTTCGAGAAACAAACAGGGCTTATCGATGCGCAGGGCAAGAGAATGCGCGCGCTTGCCCCGAAGCATGAAGATTATTGGTTTGAGATTTACGGGAAGATCGCCTTGACGGGCGAACCAGTTCGCTTCCAGAACTGTGCCGAACAGTTGCATCGCTTTTATGATGTCTACGCCTTCCGTTATGGTCGGCCAGAAAATAGGCAAGTAGCCATCCTTTTTAACGATGTGATCGAGCGCAAGCGAGCTGAAGAATCTCTGCGCCAGAGTCAGTCGATGCTTGCCCGGGCAGAGAAGATCGCAAACGTCGGTGGCTGGGAGTGGGATATCAGGTCAGGCGAACTGATTTGGTCCGAACAGACATATAGCATGTTCGGCTTGGAGCCGGGACGTTTTGTCCCCACTTATGAGTCATTTCTGGCTTACGTTCACCCTGACTATCGACAACTTGTGGCACAAGCGATCGAGGATGCGATCTCTGGCAAGAAGCCATACAATATTGAGTACCAGGTCGTTACGCCCAGCTCCATCACGCGGTGGGTCCATGCGCTGGGAGAGGTTGTCTTCAATGAGAATGGCCAACCGATATCCATGGTCGGCACTGTGTTAGATATCACTGAGCGCAAGAAGGCCGAGGAGGCGCTGCTGGAGAGCGAGGCTCGTCGCAGGATCGCTGAAGCCGTCGAGGCTGAACGACGTAGGCTCTTTGATGTGCTGGAAACGCTGCCAGCGATGATCCGCCTGCTGACACGGGATCATCACGTCGCATTTGCCAATCGCAGCTTCCGCGAAAAGTTCGGCGAGTCCAACGGCAGGCACTGTTATGAATATTGTTTTGAGCGCACCGCGCCGTGCGAGTTTTGTGAAGCCCACAACGTGCTGAAAACTGGCCAGCCCCACCATTGGGAAATCACCGGCCTGGATGGCAGTGCGATTGATGTTTACGACATCCCATTTATTGACGTAGATGGTTCGCCCATGATTCTCGAAATGAAACTGGACATCACAGAGCGCAAACGTGTCGAAGCGGAGCTTATTAAGGCAAAAGAAGCCGCCGAGGCTGCGGCCAAAGCTAAGGCCGAGTTCCTAGCCAACATGAGCCACGAGATCAGGACGCCCATGAACGCCGTCATAGGCATGACAGGTCTCATGCTGGAAGAGCCCTTGACTCCTGATCAGAAGGATAACCTTGAGCTTATCAGGACCAACGGGGATGCCCTTCTAACGATAATTAACGACATCCTGGACTTCTCCAAGATGGAAAGCGATAAGGTAGTTCTGGAGGAACATAAATTCAACTTACGCCAGTGCGTTGAGGAAGCCATAGATCTGGTAGCGCTTAAGGCATCCGAGAAGGGCCTGAACCTGGCTTACACGATTGATGGAAACGTTCCTGACATGCTCATAGGTGATTTTGGCAGGCTTCGACAGATCCTCGGCAACCTGCTCTCCAACGCGGTCAAATTCACAGATGAGGGCGAGGTCATGCTCTTGGTTTCAAGCCACGAGCTTGATGGAACCGATATGGTTCACTTCGCTGTTCAGGATACAGGCATAGGCATTCCTCAGGATCACATGGACCGGCTCTTCAAGCCTTTCGGCCAGATGGAGCCGTCAACCACTCGCCTGTACGGCGGAACCGGCCTTGGCCTGGTTATATCCAAGAAGCTCGTGGAGCTGATGGGAGGCCGGATCTGGGCTGAGTCCCTGGAAGGAATAGGATCGACGTTCCACTTCACCATCAAGGCATCTTCAGACCAGTTCAAGCCTAAGTCCGGCGCAATTTCGCCTCAGATGATCGGCAAGCGCGTTCTGATAGTCGAGGATAATAGGACCAACCGCCGAATCCTCGGCAAACAGCTTTACGACTGGGGCATGATCCCCATGGCTGCAATATCGGGCCAGGAGGCTCTCAAGTATATCCGGCAAGCCGATGACTTCGATATCGCTATCCTGGATATGGATATGCAGGGTATGAGCGGCCTTGAGCTGGAAGAGGAGATACGCAAAAGCAACAGGACTCTGCCGCTGGTGCTATTGACCTCTTTGGGGCAGCGCGTGCCTCCTAACCATGCTTACTTGACTAAACCAATCAAGCCGTCTCGGCTATATGAGGTTTTGATGAGCATCATCTCCGGGAAGCAGACCCAAAAATCGACCCGTGAAGCCATAATTAATGAAGAGGCACGGATTAGCCCTCTGCGCATCCTGTTAGCCGAGGACAATGTGTCGAGCCAAAAGGTAGCCCTTCAGATGCTAAAGAAGCTGGGCCATCGTGCAGATGTAGTAGCCAATGGAATCGAGGCTTTGCAGGCTCTGGAACGTCAGCACTACGATGTCGTGCTCATGGATTTAAAAATGCCCGAGATGGACGGCCTGGACGCCACCAAAATTATTCGTCAGAAATGGCCGAATAATGGGCCGAAAGTGATTGCCCTCACCGCATACGCTTTACAGGGCGACAGGGAGAAGTGCCTGGCTGCCGGAATGGATGACTACATTTCCAAGCCCATTCAGATGGAAGAGCTGGGGCGTATTTTGAAGGATATCGACCGTCTTTAAAAGAAGCAAAAACGGAAGGCTTAGATCCGAGGTCTACTGCCGATTGCGTAATTAAAATCAGCCTTGTCTAGCCTCAATCTGCAAATGCTAAAGAAGCTGGAGTATAAGGCCGACACCGTAGCCAACGGAATAGAGGCACTGCAGGCACTGGAGCGCCAACACTATGATATAGTGCTCATGGACGTCCAGATGCCAGAGATGGATGGCTTGGAAGCTACCCGCATCATCCATCAGCGCTGGCCAGATGGTCCGAAGATCATTGCCATTACGGCTTATGCTCTTGAAGGTGACCGGGAGAAGTGCCTGGAAGCTGGCATGGACGGCTACATACCGAAGCCTGTGCAGAAAGAAGATCTCGCAGAGGTGCTGGAGAAGTACAGGCCAGAAGCCCTGTAAGTGTTGTGGGCGGTGCAGCCGATCTTCCTCCCGGCTTTCTTTGGCAACTCCCTATAGCCAGAAATCGGAAAGCCTGTGCATTCTATCGGAGGATCTCACTATAGCTACTAGATGCTCATCGATCACATATACCACTTATATAAAATGTATGTGCTTAGCTCATCCCCAATCAGCATCAGTAAACCCTTTCCGTGATGTTTAACGTGGCCAGTTCTAGAGAGCTAATTTCAGGTAACTTCGGCTACAGATGTTGTTTTTCAATCTGGCGCAAGTTGTTGGTTGGCATCCCTTGATCGACCAAAATCGGAATCAAGCGAGCTATTCTGGAGGGTTTAAACACATACTATAAAATTTTCAATTAGTTACTTACTGCGTTACTGATAGCGTCATTTATTTAAGGAATAATATTTGTAATTCAAATCAGATGAGCTCGACCATGGACGGCGAGATGGATAGCAGTGAACTTTCAAATTCATTATCAGAGATCCAAAAACGGTTAGAAGACCTCAGGACAAGGTGCATCAGCGATCCGGGCAATGCCAAGGAGATTCTATCTGATGCCTTGGAGCAGCTTCAGGTCACGTTCAAGGAGCTTTCGGCCGCCAGTGAAGAGCTTATGCATCAGAACGATGAGATTATTTTAGCTCAGGAGGCTTCGAGGGAGATCGAGGAGTGCTACCGTGCATTTATTGCTCTAAGTTCGGAGGGTATCTGGCGACTTGAATCAGAACAACCCATGCCTATCTCAATGCCTGAAGACGATCAAATCGAGTTCATTCTGGAGCATGCCTACTTTGCTGAGTGCAATGATGCCTGCGCACGCATGTATGGCCTGACTAACGCAGAGGAACTAATAGGCATGAGAATGACAGATCTCTTGCCTCGATCCGATCCACGAAATATTGAGGTTATCCGTGCCTTCATCCGGTCTGGTTACAAGCTCGTGGATAAGGAGACCTATGAGATAGACAAAGAGGGCAATTCACACTGCATAACAAACAGCGTGACCGGGATTGTGGAAAACAATTGCCTCGTGCGGGTCTGGGGAGTGCAACGCGATATCACCGAGCGCAAGCAGGCGGAGAAGAAGCTTCGAAAAGAAAACCGTGAGATTGCGCTGGCAAACAGGATTCTGGAGGTGTTTGTCAAAGAAACAGGCGACGACCTGTATGACAAGGCACTAAACCTCGTGCTAGAGGGGATGGAAAGCAGGCATGGGGCGTTTGGCTACATCGATGAACAGGGTGATTTAATCTGCCCGACCATGTCGAAGCTGTTTGACCAGTGCAACATGGAGGAGAAGTGCATCCGTTACCCGCGAGAGAAATGGAAAGGGCTCTGGAGCAGTGCGCTGTTGGAAAAGAGGACCCTCTACTCAAATGAGCCTGCCGTGGTTCCAGTCGGTCACATTCCTATCCGGCGCAATCTGGCGTCTCCGATACTGTTTCAAGGAAATGTGATCGGGCTGTTGAACCTGGCAAACAAGGAAACCGACTATACCGAGGAAGACCGGGAGCTTATTGAAGCCGTCTCAAACAGAATCGGGCCGGTCCTCTTTGCCTGGATTCAGAAAGAGCTGCGGGAAAACGAGCGCAAGCAGGCCATGAAAGAGACCGAAAGCCAGGCTAAGTTCCCAGAAGAGAACCCGAATCCTGTACTGAGAATAGCAGCATCAGACGGTACCATTATTTATGCAAATCGCAGTAGTGCTCCGCTATTGGAGCTATGGGGCTGCCGTGTGGGTCAGATGTTGCCGGATGGTTACAGAAATATCATCCTGGAAACCCACAGATCTGGAAATTGCAGTGAAATCGAGGTCACGTCTGGCAGTACCATCTATTCGCTAATTTTCGTGCCCGTCGTAGGCATGCACTATATCAATATTTATGGGCGAGATGTCACCGATCGTAAGCTGGCAGAGAAGGAGCTGAAGAAAGAGAAAGATACCCTCCAGAGCATCATGGAGAATACTCATGCACAGATCGCCTACCTTGATAATCAGTTCAATTTTATCATGGCGAACTCAGCCTACATCCAAGGCTGCAGCCAGAGCGCTGAAGAGCTGATAGGCCGAAATCACTTTGATCTTTTCCCTAATGCGGAGAACGAGGCACTCTTCAAGAAGGTTGTAGAGACAGGAGAGGCTATTAGATTTTCAGCCAAGCCTTTTGAGTTCTCAGATCAGCCATGGAGAGGCATCACTTATTGGGATTGGATATTGGCGCCTATCAAAAATGGCACAGGGCGAGTTCATAGCCTTGTCTTATCCCTCACGGACGTGACTGATCTTAAGAGAATGGAAGAGGCATTGCGCAAATCCAAGGATGAGCTTGAGCTTCGGGTCCAGGAGAGAACGGAAGATCTTCAGAGAGCTAAAATAAAGCTCGAAGAAATCAATAAGAGACTTGTGCTGGAGATCCAGGAGCGCACGAAGACTGAGGCAGAGCTTCTCAAGGCCAAGGAATCTGCTGAGGCGGCTGTAAAGGCCAAGTCTCTCTTCCTGGCCAACATGTCCCACGAGCTGCGGACGCCCATGAACGCAGTAATCGGCTTTACCGGCCTACTCTTGGATGAACCCCTGACTCCTGAGCAGAAGGATTACTTAGAGAACATAAGAAACAGCGGCCAAGCCCTCCTGGCCTTGATCAACGATCTCCTGGACTACTCCCGCATGGAGAGAGAGAACGTCGAGATTGAGGACCAACCCTTCGATCTCCGAAGTTGCATTGAGGAGGCTTTAGACCTGGTTGCGGGCGATGCATCGAAGAAGAACCTGAACCTGGCCTACTCAATCGACAAAGACATGCCCGAGGCTGTCAACGGAGACCCGGCCAGGCTTAGGCAGGTTTTGGTAAACCTCCTTGGTAACGCCGTCAAATTTACGGATGAGGGCGAGGCCTTACTCTCTGTGTCCTCAAAAGGTCAGGACGAGATCCTCTTTGAGGTTAGGGATACAGGCATAGGCATCCCCGAGGATAAAGTGAACATTCTCTTCCAGCCATTCTCTCGGGTAGATGAATCCTTCAGCAGCAGGTACGAGGGCGCTGGTCTCGGGCTTGCCATATCCAAGAAGCTAGTAGAGATGATGGGAGGACGAATCTGGGTTCAGTCCGAAGTTGGCAAGGGCTCGACATTTTCCTTCACAATTAAAGCCAAAGCCGTTCCAGGCAAGCCCAAGGCCATCCCGACAGGCATTCAGCCGAAGCTTGAGGGCAAGCACGTTCTTATCGTTGACGATAACAAGACCAACCGCATTATTCTCGGAAAACAGCTCAACTCCTGGGGCATAATACCTGTGCCTAAACCATCAGGCCAGGAAGCACTTGCTTCGATCAGAGGTGGAGCACCCTTCGATGCCGCTATCCTTGACATGAACATGCCCGATATGGACGGAGTCGCCCTGGCCAAGGAGATACGCAAATACAGAAAAGATCTGCCCCTGATCCTTCTCTCATCAGGGGATCAGAGGGAGAAGCCTGAACTCTTCGAGGCCGTTTTGAATAAGCCAATCAAACCTGCACAACTCTACCAGGTGCTTTCGGATACATTAGCAGTTCAGCAATTCAGGGATGAGGCAGAGAGACCTGTTGCAGATGCACAGGCCAATCAAAGTTCCATGAGAATTCTGCTGGCTGAGGATAACGTATCAAACCAGAAAGTGACACTGCAGATGCTGAAGAAGTTAGGCTATAGGGCAGATGCCGTAGCTAACGGCGCTGAAGCCATACAAGCTCTGGAACGCCAACCCTATGATCTGATACTAATGGATATCAAAATGCCAGTTTTAGGAGGCATCGAGGCTACAAAGATAATAAGGGAACGCTGGCCTAAGGATGGCCCTAAGATTATAGCCATTACTGCTTACGCCCTGCATGGCGATAAGGAGAAGTGTCTCGCTGCCGGAATGGATGGCTACATCTCGAAACCTGTGCAGAAAGAGGATCTGGCAGAGGTGCTGAAGAGGTGTGCCCTGAAGGCCCAGTAGGGAGATGGCAGGAGTATGTATGACCTATATTATATCACGCCTTCTCCTTACTTTTTACTGCGAATAGCGGGTCTCTTACTGACGTAACTTGGAAGTAATATCTGGCAATATTCACGATCACTCTTCATCATACATTGGTATTATCCTTTTTATACTGTGTTTCGATATTATCTCTTGACCTTCTTTTGTTATTATCGATATAAAATCCTCATCCTCTCCGTCTAAAACACCTTTACATGATCTATCTGCGAATGCCACATCAATATTCTTGTTGTGGAGGTTTTTTAAATAAGGAGCTTTGATTATTGGTGCTTCGTGTGTTCCTCCCTTTGAATCTTTTACTATTGTAACGTCTTTTTTCATGATAATATACTGCGACCTCTATCTTTTTATAAGTTTGTTTTCATTTACTTTGAAGCTGGATTAGAGAACAAAGGACGCTCGCCAGGGTTCAGAGGATTTTGATCAAGTGGGGCTGAGTGGCTTGCGATCGGCGACAAGGAAATGGCGTCGATAAATTATGGCATAACGTTTACTGGAAGATTGATGTTTCCGCCTCTGCAAAATCCCTGACCATGTCAGCGTCGATCCACTTCGCTGGTAGCTGCCATGCATTGCGTAGGGCCTTGAAAAGAGTATAATGAATAAGTCTTCGAATATTTGCGATGTTCTGAATGGAAAGGAGATTTATATGATGACGTCTCCCTGGTCCTGAGGGAGGCGGCCAAGGAGGCTGTAATGCTGCTTTATTCGCCAGGGGCAGACCCGTTCTTGGAGGAGCTGGTGAAGAACGCTGACTGTGTGCTCTACTTTGACGAGAGGCCGAGGGCAGAGACAAGGATTATGTCCAAAACCAGCCCAAGAGCCCAGAGGATGCAAACCACATTGGAGGCGTTCACATGAGGCGGTAGCGTAATCGGGAGGTTATGTCTTTGGTAGAATACAATATTAATAAAAAATTTTAATTATTGTCATTTACATGGTCGATAATAACATATAGGTCGATAATAACATATATTTAGAGACTAAGAAGTATATTTCCCGAAGAGGAGCCTGATTATGGACGGCGAAAAAGATAGCTTCAAACTGTCCAGTTCGTTGTTAGAGATTCAAAAGAGATTGGACGATCTCAGGATAAGATGCATCAGTGATCCTGGCAATGCCCAGGAATTTTTATCTGATGCCCTTGAGCAGCTCCAGAGCACACTTGATGAGCTATCTGCCGCAGATGAGGCGCTGCTATGGAGTGAGGCAGAATTAAGGTTGGTTACAGATAATGTGCCATTGCTGTTAGCGCACGTCAGCTCAGACCTCAAGTACATTTTTGTGAATCAATCTTATGCAGACTGGTTCCACCTGAATAGGTCTGAGATAATTGGACAGCATATCTCAGAGGTCTTGTCGAAAGAGGGCTATGAAGCAACGCTCGGTAACATCAAAAAGGCGCTGGCTGGCGAAAAGATAGACTGCGAGGTAGTTGTACAGAGAGAGGGTAGACCGCGCGTTATGCATATTGCTTTTATTCCGCAGCTAGATGAGCAAAGGACGATGCGGTCATATTACACGGTCACTCAGGATATCACTGATCGCAAGCGAGCTGAGGAGGCATTGCTGGAGAGCGAGAGAAAGTACCGTCTGCTTGTGGAAACGCTCCAGGAAGGGATCTGGGCCATCGATAAAGATGGTTTTACTACTTATGTTAATCCTAGTATGGCCGATATGTTAGGCTACACGGTCGAAGAGATGCAAGGGCGTCATCTGTTTTCATTCATGGATGAAAATTGGAAGGAGGTCGCCAAACGAAATTTGGAGCGCCGCCAACAGGGGATAAAAGAGCAGCATGATTTTGAGTTTATCCGTAAAGACGGTTCTCGTATCTATACGGCACTGGAAACTAGTCCGATCACAGATGCTCATGGGAATTATATCGGAGCGCTTGCCGGTGTGATGGATATCACAGAGCGCAAGAAGGTTGAGGAAGAGCTGTGCAAATCAGAGGTTAAATATCGCACAGTAGCCGATTACACATATGACTGGGAGCTTTGGCTAGATCCTGTGGGAAGGTTGCTCTACTGTTCACCGTCGTGCGAGAGGATAACAGGATATAGTGCCGACGAGTTCCTGGCCGACTCAAACCTGCTTCGCAGCATCGTTTACCCAGATGACCTGGAGATCTACGATCACCACTTCTACGAAGGTAAGTGCGAAGGCTCATATGAACACGAGGCAGAGTTCCGCATAGTGCGCTCCGATGGGTCGGTGAGGTGGATAGGCCATGCCTGTCAGTCTGTCTTCGACGATGCAGGCCAGTTTCTGGGAACACGAGGCAGCAACCGAGACATCACAGAGCGCAAGAAGGCCGATGAAGCCCTGCAGGATAGCGAGAAAAGGTATCGCTCCCTCTTCGAGAACATGCTGGATGGGTTCGCCTACTGCAAGATGCTTTACGATGACCAGGACCGTCCTATAGATTTCGTCTACATTAACGTCAATAGTGCCTTTGAAAGGTTAACCGGCCTTAAAGATGTGATAGGCAAGAGGGCCACCGAAGCAATTCCGGGGATAAAGGAGGAGCATCCAGAGCTGTTTGATACATATAATCGGGTTGCTTTGACGGGCAGGCCGGAGAAATTCGAGATCGAGTTCAAGCCCCTGGGAATATGGCTTTCAATCTCCGTTTACAGCACCGAAAGGGGGTACTTCGTAGCTGTTTTCGATAACATTACTGATCGTAAGAAGTCTGAGAAGGAGCTTCATAAGGCTCGGGATGAGCTGGAGATGAGAGTCGCAGAGCGGACCATGGAGCTGCAAAAGGCCAACTTGGCGCTGAGGGATGCAAAGGATCATCTGGATATGATCCTCAACTCCATCGGAGATCCGGTCTTCGTCAAAGACCGACAGCACAGGTGTATTCTGGTAAACGATGCCTCATGTAAGCTCTTCGGACGCTCTCGCGATGATATCATCGGCCGAACAGCTTACGAGTTATTTCCAACCAAGGAGATGGCCGATATCTCCTGGGCTAAGGATGAAGAGGTCTTTTTGACGGGAGTTGAGAACGTAAACGAGGAGACAAACACCTATGCTTCAGGAGTAACCAGGACGGTGCTCGTCAAGAAGACACCTTATAGGGATAAGTCTGGAAATGAGTTACTGGTAGGCGTGACCAGGGACATCACCGACCGAAAGCTGGTCGAAACCGAACTACAGAGAGCTAAGGAGGCAGCCGAAGCTGCTTACAAGGCCAAGTCTGAGTTCCTGGCTAACATGAGCCATGAGATAAGAACTCCCATGAACGCAGTCATAGGTTTGACTGGGCTTCTCCAGAGAACTGACCTGAATGAAGAACAACGAGACTACGTGGAGACTATTAGAAGCAGCGGTGACTCCTTGCTGTCAGTTATCAACGATATCCTGGACTTTTCAAAGGTCGATAGTGGCAAAATAGAGTTGGAGGCCCAGCCCTTCGATTTAAAAGATTGCGTTGAGGATTCACTGGATCTGGTGGCTACAGAGGCATCTAAAAAAGGCCTGGACCTGGCCTATATTATCGATACCAGTGCCCCTGGTATAATTATGGGCGACCCTGCCAGGCTACGCCAGATCTTAATCAATTTGCTAATCAATGCCATCAAGTTCACGGATAAAGGCGAGGTAGCGGTATACGCCACTAGCCGAAAACTCGATGGCGATGACTACGAGATTCACTTTGCAATCAAAGACACGGGAATTGGGATACCCGAGGACAAGGTTAGCCACTTATTCCAACCATTTAGCCAGGTCGATGCATCGATTACACGCAGGTATGGCGGAACAGGTCTGGGCCTGGCCATAAGCAAGCGTCTAGTTGAAATAATGGGCGGAAGGATCTGGGCTGAGTCTGAAGTGGGCAAGGGTTCTACCTTTCACTTTACAATCCAAGCAGCAGCCACAACTATAAAGCCAGCCAGTTCTAAAACGATCGTTCAACAGCCTCAGACTGATCTGAAATTGAGCCAATCACCTGCTTTGCGCATTCTATTAGCAGAGGACAATCCAGTAAGTCAGAAGGTCGGCCTGCAAATGCTCAGGAAGATCGGGTACGAGGCTGATGTAGCTGCCAACGGACTTGAGGTGCTGCAGGCATTAGAACGCCAGACCTACGATGTTATTCTAATGGATGTCCAGATGCCAGAGATGGATGGCCTAGAGGCCACTAAAAGGATACGTGAGCGGTGGCATGACGGGCCGAAGATCATTGCCGTCACGGCCTATGCCCTTGAGGGTGATAGGGATAGATGTCTCAATGAAGGTATGGACGATTACATAAGTAAGCCTATACAGATAGACGAGTTGCAAAGTAAGCTCATAAAATGGGGAACGAACAGTAAAAGGCCCAAAGTTTACTCGTAAATTGGTGCGAAAGTCCCATCCCTAACTCCTATTCATCTATCAGGCTATATCGCTAATATCTATATCTGTGGCTTCAGCATCCCATCGAATCCGGCCGCTCATAAGCCCCACCGCCTGTGGTTGGGCTGCGTCTTCAGGTAAATGGCCGTGGTGCTGAGAGAGACGTGCCCGAGCTGCTGCTGGAGATAGGCAACATCGATCCCGGCATCTAGAAGCTATGACATGCCTCCCCTCGCACGCCTGTGCAAGATCGCATGTAGTCGCAGGGTGTTGAGTTGAACGAAATTAAAATAAGCTATGTGAAATTATTTTTTTATTTGACCTTTAAGGCCAGGAAAGTTTTCTGAACGATGCAAAACTATCATTCCATGGCAGAATTAAGGCAAATAAGGCATGCTATGGACTTGTTACCCGTGATCCACTGGGCCGTTCTGGCCTCCAGGCGAGCTGGCCGGGGTGTCCTTGGCTACATTTACATCATCTACCACAGATATGTTCAAAACTGTATACTCCACTGCAGAAGCTGCTTCTTTTGAGCCGGATCTGGACCTTGGATTGGCTACGCTCGTGTCCAGGATCGATCTGTTGCCTGAGGATGTTAATGTGATCCTCTTCTAGTACAGTTTACGTTTACCAATACCACCAGTAATTGTTGTAATAATTGTATGGATACCAGTAGGTGTTTGGATACCAGTAGGAATATCGGTATGGATACCAGGTACTACCTGGATAGTGATAATATGAATAGCGATATGGATAATATGTTTTGCCTTGATAGCTATAATAATAGAAAGGATCGTACACCGATCCCACAACGCTGCTCGGATAATCAGAGAACGTGTATCCACTACCCCAAACCCAATAGGGAGGACGCCAGACCTGTTCTTGATCGTCTGATTGTGCTAAGCAAACTGGTGCTGCCAGCATCGTCGCTAGCAATAGCAATGACACGACAAGTTTTGTATTCATCTTTCATCACTTGACGTAAAATAATGATCCTTCATGAATAATATACTTTTTGCCCAATGCCACCTGTGTGGTTTCCAGTTGCCTTTTCGCAGTGTGCCATTTGTTTTGGCAACTTGCAAGGTGGCCAGGTTGTAGAGGAGATCGGTGTTTTCAGGGGCTTGCTGGATCAGCTCCTCCGGATAGATGCGCGGGCTTAGTCGTGCTGGCTAGAGGCGATGAGCTGCAGGGCGCGGAATAGTTGGTCGGTTCCGATAGCTTCCTGAAGGATAAAGCTATAACTCTTATAGTTGTATTCCTACGTCGCTAATAGAGCCAGGGCGCGATCATTGATCTCCTATATGTGGATATTATCGACCTGCTGGACCTTCTAGAGAGACCTGGTCCTAATCAGCTTTATCGCACCCGCTTCTATCTGAACTATGCATCTTGCGCATCCATCGGTCGTAATTGGTTTCGGGATCGTCCTTATGGGCGTTGACCCATTCAATAATAGCCTTGGCTACTTCTTCGGTCTCATCAGGATCTAAGGAGAATATTGCGCCAGGCATAATTCATTATTAGGGGCACCTGGTATAAAGGATTTCTGAGGCTCAGGACCTTTCAGTGCCTTGCCCGAATTTCGAGCTGCAGCCCACCATCACACTCTGTTCCAGCTCCTTCAACACCCTGCTTGCCCCTAGGGAATTATTCATACATCCAATAACTGAACGTCTCAATCATATACGAGTTATATCTACTGCGTTGAGCCGAATTAATGAGTGCATATTCTTATGATGAGTTTTGATTGACGGCTAGCGTTAAATGCTTATGAACTATGACATGTAATTCGGTGAAACTAAATGATGCCCAGCAAAATTTGGCTAAGTTTGGCAGTGTTTACAGCATGCCTGCTAATTTGCCTTGGATGTGGACAAGAATGGCTGGAAGGCGGATATGTCGGTTCCAGCAGACCGGCAGATCCTGGGCTGGCTGGAATGTTACTGTGGCTCGATCAGCCAGTCCCCAACTACCGAGGGTACACTACGGGAGGAGCCATTTATCCTGGACCCTATGGCGTATATCCCTTTAATCCATTACCATACTATTCGGACTTCAGATTGAACTCTTTGGCTGGAATGAATTGGGAGCCATTCCAAAAGAACTGGTCAGAGACAATGAACTATGCACAAACAAAGTCGTCGTTTAGGGTGTATCCAACACCTGCCACTACACCTGCTACTATACCTACCACTATACCTACCACTATACCTACCACTACATATCCCGTCGTACATTATACAACTACTCAAACTCCCGCTGTAACCACAGGCGATTCCACAGCCACGATAGTATCTCAAGGTATGCGTGGCTATCAAGTCTTCCTGGATGGTTCATACATCGGCACAGAAGGAACAGGTGGAGATCCGCTGGATGGAAAGTTCAGCTTCAACGTTGTCGGCGGTCAGAACCATGAAGTAAAGGTCTACGACGGTCAGTTTAACTACCCGAAGACAATATTCTTCGAGAGGGGTGGGACAAAGATAATCAACGTGGAGCCGGGAACGGCAGTCTACATTTGAGTCATTTTATCTTTTTTAATAATGGTATTACATTCGCACTACGCACAGCTTGCCCTCATATCCAAAAGGCTACCTATTCTCTATCATGGACTTCGATCTCTACCCCACCATCACCCTCCTGTCCAGGTCCTTTAATGCCCTTCTCACCCCCAGGGAGATGTTCATCCAGGTCCTGAACCGAAACCTGAATCTGCAACGCTTCCGCGTACTTTACGTCACCGGCAACTACTCTGCCATCTTGAGCCGCCTTGACCGCAGGTTCGAGGCCCTGGAGATCCGCCGGGGGTTCACCGTCTTCCAGCTCATGACAATCATGGAAGAGGCGCACCATTCCCCAATCTTCGTGGAGCACGATCACCTGCTCTACGAGGACGCGGCAGAGATGACGGAGTACGTCTCCCTAGCCATGAGGGAGGCGGCCAAGGAGATACTGGCGGAGATCTTTCAGGTACGGCCGGGCGAGGTGGAGGAGATGATACAGAGAAGGCTGGAGGAGAGGAGCTGGGCTGCGGAGCATATGCACTTGCCTGAAGACGGACTATGGTCTTCATACCGTTGCTGGGCCGATATACTTTAACACAACTTTTCTACCCTCTCGCCAAAGCTATTCGGTTAGCCCGTAGAGCTCGTAGAAAAGGCTATCGATTGCCGGTTGATTGCATCCTCTAGATATCGATTGACACTGAATGTCTATTATGTGCCATACAAGGTATTTCTCCCCTGGATGTTAGCACCAGCATGTAGAGCTTTCTCTTTCAGCTTCTTTGTCCTTTCCAGTCACCGCTTGCATCATAAACACATGCTTAATCCGATATAGAAGCCTAAAAAAATGAAGGGATTTATCTGTAGGTTATACGTACTTCTAGAAGCTGGGATCAGGCCTCATATCCCAGCTCCTTGGCCATGGTGAAGGCTACTTCTGCCTCTGCTTTTTGATCGAGTGCCATTAAAGCTTCGCCTCTATGGAACCAAATCTCGCCAAAGTCTGGATTTATCTTGATAGCCTCATCGTAAGCTTTTAAAGCGTCGTCAAATCTCGCTAGATGAAATAGAGCTAAACCTTTGGTGTCCCATGCCGCATCAAATTGAGGATCAATCTCAAGAGCCTTATCAGCCGCTTTGAGGGATTCGTTGTATTTACCTATCCTAATTAGAGTCATGCCTTTATTATTCCAGGCCAAAGCATATTGTGGATCTATTTCGATGGCCTTGTCGTAAGCCTGAATTGCTTCATCGTACTTGCCTAGATCATCGAGAGCATCGCCTTTGCCGTTCCAGGCTACTGCTAATCGTGGATCTACCTCCGTGGCTTTGTCGTATGCCTCGATAGCCTCATCATACTTGCCTTGATCATCTAAAACAACTCCTTTGTTGTGCCATGGCCATGCAAGACTGGAATCTATCTCAATAGCCTCATCATAGCACTTGATAGCCTCATCGTACTTACGCTGATCATAAAAGACATTGCCTTTGTTGTTCCAGGCCAATGCATAATTTGGATCTATATCGATGGCCCTGTCATAGGCTTGAATGGCCTCATCGTACTTGTCTAGTTCAGCGAGAACATTGCCTTTATTGTACCAAATTCTTGAATCGTGTGGATTGATCCTGGTAGCTTCGTCATAGGCTTGGACAGCTTCATCGTACTTGCCCAAAGCAGAAAGAGCAAGGCCTTTTGCATCCCAGTTATCAGCATCATATGGGTCAATCTCTATCGACTTGTTGTAGCAGTACAGCGCCTCTTCGTATCTGCCTAAGAGTCTTAGGGCATAGCCCCTGTTATACCATGCATTTTCGTATAGGGGATCTATCTCAATGGCCTTATCGAAGGATTTGATAGACTCGCTGTAATTTCCTTGAGCAATGAGTGCAGCTCCCCTGTCATTCCAAGCCAATGCAAACTTGGGATTTTCCTTTACAGCCTTATCGTAAGCCTGCATTGCTTCTTCGTATTTGCCTACAATAAGACGTCTTGAGGCCTCAACGTACCAGGATAATGCCGATAATTTCGGATCCAGCTTAGTGGCAATATTATAATATTGGAGAGCTTCCTCTTTTCTATCTAAAGCAACAAGGGCATTTCCTTTTCCGATCCATGCCTTAACGTATGCGGGATCGATGCGTAAGGTCTGATTGTAACAATTGATGGCCTCATCGTATTTTCCCTGAGAATGGAGAGCAATGCCTTTAGCGTACCAGGCATCAGCATATAGTGGATCTAGCTCGATGGCCTTATCGAACGCTTGAATGCCCTCGCCGTACTTGTCCTTATTGTAGAGAGCTATGCCTTTGCTATACCAGCCCAATGCATAATTTGGATTTATCTCTATGGCCTTGTCATATGCCTGGTTGGCCTCATCGTACTTGCCTAAGTGATAGAGGGCTAGTCCTTTTCCACCCCATGCAGCTGCATTCTTTGGATCAATTTCGATGGTTTTATCAAAATATTCGATGGATTCGTTGTACTTGCCGCTATCTAAGAGGGTGGTGCCTTTCCCTAGCCAGGCAAATGATAATTTAGGATCTAGCATGATAGCGTTATCTAAGCATTTTGTTGCTTCGTCGTACTTGCCGAGACTTGAAAGAGCAACGCCTTTGTATGTCCAAGCTAATACATTCTTTGGATCTAGCTCGACCGCTTTGTTAAAAGCCATCAAGGCTTCATCATACCGACCCAATTTTCCGAGAGCATTGCCTTTGTTCGTCCATGCATCAGCAAAATTTAGATCGATTTCAATAGCCCTTTCAAAACACAAGAGAGCATTATCCTGTTTTCCCATGGAACTGAAAACAATGCCTTTGCCGTTCCAGGCAACTGCTAATCGTGGATCTATCTCGATGGCTTTGTCATATGCCTTGATAGCTTCATCATATTTTCCCTGAGAATAGAGAGCATTGCCTTTGTTGTTCCAGGCCCATGCAAGCTTGGGATCTATTTCCATAGCCTTGTCATAGGCTTGAATAGCCTCGTCGTACTTGCCTTGTGCCGCGAGCGCATTGCCTTTGTCATACCAGGCTCCTGCAAAATTTGGATCTACCTCAATGGCCTTATCATATGCCTTGATAGCTTCATCATATTTTCTCTGAGAATAGAGAGCACTGCCTTTGATACCCCAACCATCTGTATCTTTGGGATCCAGCTCAAGGGCTTTGTTTAATGCCTCGATGGACTCATTATTTTTGCCCAAAATATAGAGTGTATATCCTTTTCCGACCCAAGGCCATTCAAATTTTGGATCCAACTCGATGGCCTTGTCATATGCTTTCAGGGATTCATTATATTCGCCCAAATCACGAAAGGCTTTACCCTTGCGGCTCCATGCAGCTGCATATGACTGGTTCAGTTCGATGGCTCTGTTGTAAGCTTCAATAGCCTCGTCATACTTGCTTAAGTTGAGAAGAGCTTCGCCTCTGTTGAACCAGGCTACAGGGTCGGACTCATTTATCACGGAAAGATTTTCAGCGGTCGTATTTTCGGCAGCAGCGTTCCCAATTGCTGCTAATAGGATCAGCAGAAGCAACAACCTTAAGAACTGCTCTCTTCTCAATGTCTTCCTCCAAGTTAGTATACTATTTGAACAGAATTAAATGAAAAAGTTTTGGGTACGTGCCTCTGCCCTTGTCTAGGGCCAGAATAATGCTGACAAGTAGGCAAGTTGAAAGGCAGGCGTTAAAATACTTCCATGAGCCCGTAAAACGCTGTCTAATTAGGGCGATATTGGGCAGGATCCTCTAAGGAAGGCTGCCTCCAAGCCATGCTTACAGCCTCGGCTTCAGCATCTCATCGAACCCCCGCCCTCTTGCCCGCCTTTGGTAATTGGGCCGTGCCTTCATGTAGATGGCCGTGGTGCTCAGTGATGCGTGCCCGAGCTGCTGCTGAAGATAGGCAATATCGATCTAGGCATCCAGGGTCCAGCGGCTGAAGCTGTGCCTCAAAATAATCCTCTTCCTCTGCCGCACCTTGCTGGGCCTCGTCTCCTGGAGCCACTGCCTCGTCCAGCAGCCTTTGGGTCTGCCTTGTGGAGCTGCAGTTGGTGAGATCAAGTGTGCCAGTACCACCATAGCGAAATGAGGATTTTACCAGAGATCCATAGAGTGCACGTCAACGTGAATCCCCCTGGTTAGTTAGCTGCCGTTGAAGCTGCGGCGCTAGCTGCAGAGTCCTTGATGTCGCGATGTGTTCGCGTTCATTTAAAAATCGCCAGTGCGAAGGTTTATATACCAACCGCTCAACAAATCACCTATGGACCCTACAAATTTTTTCAGGAGGGGCCGACATGTTTACTGCTACTACTATTACTACCTGTAGGATAATCTCGATAATTTTAAATATGAGGCCGAATAGAATATAGATAGTCTTGAGGAGGGTTGGCTTATGTACAATAAGTTGATATTTCTGGCTGCTCTGGCCATAATGTTGGTCGGTGCAGCATCGAGCGAGATGACCAAGATTCCTGCATCGCAGGATGTGTACTTCAACCTGGGGAGTGAGCAGGTCTTTAACAAAACCGATATCCTGCGGTGCGAAGTCGGCTATATTGAGGCTAACAGCAGCAGGGAAGAGAGCTTTACCGGCGTGCCGATGGTACAGTTCGACATCGCTGGCCTCAATATGACCGATAACGATATAGGAATTCTGGTGCTGAAGGCTGCATCGGTTGAGAAGCAGGGGAATGATTCTGCAATGGTGGCGATGCTTCCCATCAGCTCTGAATGGAATGAGGAATCGGACTTCGTTGAGTTCCTGATGAACTTCCTGCCCATTTGGAATACAGTCAAGAAGAACGATTTATCCCAGATGGGAATTAGCACAGACGATGATGCAATCTTCGCCTTCGATGTCTCGAAGAAGCTCACTGATGCCAAGGCCATGGGAGATCGCATATCTTTCCTGCTTCTGCCCATAAGCAACAGCAGCTATAAGGTGGACTTCATGTCCAGGGAGACGGGCGTTGGCCCCTATCTGATTGTGATGCCCTATCCCGCAGAGATGAAGGCGAATCTGACCTCGATCCTTCCCATAAACGAAAGCATATCAAACGAGACCATTACGATCCCTGAGAACGAGAGCCTGATAAACCAAACCACGATGGTGGCCGTCAACGAGAGCACGGTGAACCAGACGGCACTGCAAGCATTGTAAAAGCATATGCAACGGCAATTCGCTGGCCTGGGATTAGCCAGGCTGGCAAATCAGTTTTTTAGCGCAAGCGATTTAAGAACGAAAATTATTTTCACGATATAATTTTAAAACACCATCTTTATATATCACTAGAGATGCAAGTTCATGTAGGAGGGATTGAGATTAACTCCAAGAAGTTGGCTCTAGTTCTTTTAGCTTTAAACTTGCTGTGCATCTCCTACAGCATTGGCCAGGATTGCGGATGTCCGTGCTCATACCCGTGTCAGACGCCTTATAGCACCCAGTGCTATTGTACTCAGTGTGCAGAGACTTACACTTATCCCTGTCCCTATCAGTGTCCAACGGATTGCAGCTACCCTTATCCGTGCCAATATCCGTATCCCTGCAGCTACTCTTCCAATTGCCAGTGTCAGTATCCTTATGTAAATTATAATTGTCCCTGCTACGGCGCAGATTACCCCAGCCCCTGTCCCTATCCTTATCCCTATCCCGTGCCCTACCCCTACTAAGCAGCACTAGTGTACAACGGTCGGGACAAAGGGCAAAGGGAGACGGCTTGAAAGGATTGGCGGTAATTATAGCTGGAGCAGGCCTTATTAGCTTGAGCTGAGGGATGGGCAATCTAAATCACACTTGGCACACCTGGCGAGAGCCTGGCTGCTTAAATATGCCTAAACAAGCCCTGCCGACAAGACCGGTGCTTGGAGGTATCTTCTCTCCTCCAGACATCCCTCCTTGCCCATGAGCACGGTATCTGCTGCAGCTACGCCCTCGATTTCTCTGATCTGCTCAACCATCAGGGCAAGCTCTCCTTTGCTCTCGGCTTCAAGGATAAGGAGGAAATCGTGATCGCCGAAGATGTGATACAGGCTTCTCACATAACTCATGCTTTTTAGCGCATGGTATACCGGCTTTTCTTTTCCCGGCACTACTTTAATCAGAGCAACGGCAATGACCATTTTATTTCACCTCACAATATCGAAACTGGTCCCTAGCAAGTTCTGGCTCCTAAGAAGGCATTCTCCCTTGCAACTGTGCATCTCCCGGACAGGCAGCAGACATGGCAGTTGAGCGCCCACATCTCAGTTAGTTCCTCGGAGAAGCCGGCATCTTGGAGTCGCTCTATACATCGGTTATACTCAATACAGTCGTCTTCCGTAGTGTTATATAACTTCCACTTCATATTAGCCATTATAACTCACCTCACCTAAAAATGAAAAATGCCTCCTCAGAGGCCGAGTACTTCTTTCATCAGCACAAAGATCTCAGTGTTGTCCATCTTGCCCTGGCTGACCTTCTCCGCTTCAGGACCGCTGGCCATAATGGGCACATCAACTGCGGTGTGAGTAGCCTCTTCCATCTCTGTTATGAAGTCGTATCTGGGACCGGGTGTCTTGGTAGTTCCAGAAGCGAAGATGGGCTTTAAGCCGCCTGCCTCATATTTATCGAGGTTCTCAGGCTGCAACGTCAGGCCGCCGGTCTCGTGATCTGCGGTTACTATTACCAGTGTATCATTGCTCTTTTTGGCAAAGTCCAGGGCTGACTTGACGGCATTGTCGAAGGCCAGGGCATCCATGGTGGTATTGTTCAGGTCCCGTGCGTGGGAGGCGTGATCGATCCTGCCGCCCTCGACCATCAGGAAGAATCCCTTGGGGTTCTTGGATAGGATGGCTATGGCCTTCTCAGTCATATTCTTCAGGCTTGGATCCTTCTCAGTGGAAGCGAGCCTTTCCAGCTCATACTGCATGTGAGATGTCTCGAACAGGCCCAAAAGCTTCTCAGTCTTGTTGGAATCCACGTCCTGGAAGGCCGTGCCGTTGTAGACAAAGACATATTCTTTGGCCATAAACTCGTCAATTAGGTTGCGGTTGTCGCCTCTCTTGCTCTTTCCACCCACAGGGTCTGTCTCGTTCTTGCCTACAAAGTAGCTTAAGCCCCCTCCCAGGACTACATCTACATCGCTCTCTAGGAGCTGATCAGCGATCTCGCTCTCGTTGTCCCTGTTGTCAACGTGGGCATAGAATGCCGCAGGTGTAGCGTGGGTGATCCTGGTGGTGGTGATAAGGCCAGTGGAAAGGCCAGCCTTCTCAGCCAGCTCTAGAATAGTCGTCAGGTTCTTGCCGTCCTTTTTGCCCTGAACGGCAGTCGCATCCTGGCCTAGCACTCCATTGTTGGTCTTATTTCCCGTAGCCATGGCTGTTGCTGCGGGAGCGGAGTCTGTAACAAAAGAGTTGGCGCTAAACGTGGTTACATAGCCTGTCTGCTCCATGTTGTCCATGTTAAGCTCAGTTCCGGCGTAGTCGGAGAGATTCCAGCCAGCCTTCTCCGCCCTGGCAGCTCCTAGCTGGGGAAATCCCATTCCATCTCCGATCAGAAGTATGACGTTCTTTGCAGATGATTCAGATGCCGTGCCCAAGGGCATCAAGGTGACTGATATGGATAGGGCCAATAATACTACAGCTAAATATTTTTGGCTCAATGCGATTGCCTCCAATCTAGTCCAGGCTCTTGCTGTATAAAGGTCTGATCGAAATAGAATATAGATTGAAGGAATCAATTTATAATTGTATTTTGAGTACATAGAATATATACTTCGGTTGCCTTTGTGATCAATCTCATAATTGGATTTATGCATTGCAGAGGTTGCCAAAAGAACGCCAAAAGAACGCCAAAATAAAAATAAAATCATGGAGGTCCGGCCACGATCGCCGATTGGGCCCTCCAGATTTGAGGCCAGATTTGCGGCCTGCGGCCATCCTGCCTTATTTATTGTTAGCTCCTTCTTCCTGCTGCAAGATAGGAGACTGCCAGCAGGCCCACCAGTGCCAGGATCACTTCAAATCCGGGCTGGCTCTTGGCAGGCTGGGCTGGAGCCTCTTCCTTTTGCTCTGCCTGATCAGCTGCGGGGGTAGTCTCCTCTGTAATTTCGGCCATTTCGACCACTGGTATAAACCCGTTCTCCTGTGCGATCATTTGGCCTTCCGGACTTAAGACGAAACCGGTGAATGCCTTGGCTCCTGGCTTGGGATCGCCGTAGGTGTAGAAGTAAAGGTTCCGGCTCAAGCCATAGGTTCCATTCCTTATGGCCTCGACGCTGGGCATAACTCTGTCTAGGGCCACAGCTTCAACATTGCCTCCTTTGGCATAGCTGTATCCCAGATAGCCTATTCCTTTATCGTTCCCGGATACAGCGGTCTTAGCCTCGGCGCTTCCCAGGGTGACAGCGTCCACTCCCGGCGTCTCTGCTGACCTGTTGCCCATGATCTCCTCGTTGAAGGTGTCCCTGGTTCCAGAACCCTGCTCTCTGGCCACAACGAAGATCTCCTCATCAGGGCCGCCTACCTTATTCCAGTTATCGATCTCTCCCGAGTAGATCTCCTTAACCTGCTCCGTGGAGAGATTGATGACGCCTGCATCGTAAATCGGCTTACTTACTATTATCACTATGCCATCGTAGCCTATGAGGTTCTCCTCGAACTTGTCGCCGTATTTGGCAATCTCGTCCTTAGTTACCTCTCGTGAGGCCATGGCTATATCGAACCTACCCTCGGCAATTCCGGTTACGCCTGCACCCGTGCCACCGCCTGTGACCGATACCTGGTACTCCTGCTGCTCCGCATTGAATACCTCGGCTGTGGCTTCGCCTAAAGGCAGCACAGTCGTAGACCCTGACACGGTCACCTTCTCCTGTGCAAGAGTTGGAGCGATCCATCCCATGAAGAGGGCAATCATCAAAACAGCTGTTAGTTTACTAATGGTCTCACCATTATCAACAGCGACGGCGAGATATGTAAAGCTTGTCTTTGCGCCTGAAGCGAAAAATAGTGAAGAAAGATAGGCCGTTTTCAGACCGGCACGAAGCCGTTCTCTTCGGCAATATTTTGGCCTTCTTCGCTTAAAGTGAACTCTATGAAGGCCTCGGCTCCGGCCGTGGGCTCATCGAATGTGTAGAAGTAGAGCTTGCGGGCCAGCTCGTAGCTGCCATCCTTGATAGTCTCGGCAGTGGGCTCAACGCCGTCAAGGGTAAGAGCGCCCACAGCGCCGTCCTGGACATAGCTGAATCCCAGGTAGCCTATGGCGTTATCGCCGCCTGTAATCGCGGTCTTGATCTCGGCATTGCTGCCTGCGACGGTGTTGACTCCGGGGGTCTCAGCCTTCTTATCTCCCATGATATCCTCATTGAAGGTGTCCCTGGTTCCCGAGCCCTGCTCCCTGGCGATGACTAAAATCAGCTCATCAGGGCCGCCCAGGTCCTCCCAGTTATTGATCTCACCGGTATAGATCTTTTTGACCTGATCCTTGGAAAGCTCGGTGACGCCAGCATCGTAGATCTGCTTGCTGACGGCGATGACTATCCCATCGTATCCCACGAGGTTCTCGTTGAAGTTATCGCCGAACTGGGTCTTTTCATCTGCCGTTACCTCCCTTGAGGCCATTCCAATATCGGAGTTGCCCTCTGCTACGTTTTTGATGCCTACGCCGGTGCCGCCGCCGGTGACCAGGGCCTCATAATCTGACTGAGCATCGTTAAAGGCCTCGGCATTAGCCTCAGCTAAAGGTAATACTGTTGTTGATCCGGATACCCTTACAGTCTCCTTTCCTGCGACCGATAGGGTGAAGATCGACCCTACAACAAGGGCGATTATTAAAGCACTCATTATTTTCCTCATGACTTCACCTGCCGGGTGAAAGATGGGAAGATATGTAAATTCGATCGAAATAAAATTGATAGATATAAGGAGGTGTATTATACATATATCTTCTATATACTCTATTTTCAATTCTCCAAACACATTTCGATAAACGCATACACATCTGGTAATGAAGCAAAGCTCGTCTTAATAGTAGTATATATGCAGCTTAGTTTGCATACCTATTTTTTAGATCCTCATGCCATATTACAGGAATATATACGCTTTTTTCTATAAAGATAGCATATTTATTCCAGTAAACCTTGCCGCTGCTTCGTAGCTATCGATTGAGGTGATGTAGGATGTTAAGGAGGATTGGAGCGGTACTTTTGCTGCTGCTTATTTCGGTAGGCTTCGCTTGCGCGGCTGGCGAGCCTGCCATGAACCCGAATGGCTATTACATAGAAAACACCCATGAGTTTCAACAGGACGTATCGGGTGAAGGCTATGTGATGGTCTACCAGTACGTGAGCACCAACAACCTGTCTCTGAAGAACTACATGCATGGTAGCGGCATCATGGATTCTGCTACTCTGATAAACTCGGAACAAAAACCGGAAAAATCGGTCGATTTCTTCCCAGAAAAGGTGAAAGGAAAAGATAGAAATGGTAAAACAGTAGATTTATATCAAGATGCAGGAAAAATTTATACAAATAAAAACTATGACAGCGTCATCGGCTTTACTGAGCAGAACGAGATGACCCAGTCTCCCCAGGGTTTTGTCTACGGCACAGGCTGGTATGCATCTAACCCCATCCAGTACAATTCTCTATTGAAGGAGAGAACCGACGCCAGGAACTACCAGGCCGGGGCCCAGATGCTTCACCAGATCGAGTATGCGCGCGGATTTAGAAAGGATATTGGCGTGACCCTCAACTGTACCGGCCCCATAGTCAAAGCCAAGGGAGCAGGTATAACCCAAATGAGAATTGAAGAGGAAGTGCTCCAGGGAACAGTGCATATAGGAGCGACTCTGACCCAACTGGACAAGATGGGAAAGAGTGTAAAGACCAATGGCGGAGTCAAGAATCCGCTTATTGTGATCGACGAGAACTACATAGGCTCCTTCAAGATAAAGAAGAACATGAAGATCAACGCCGTAAAGAAAGATATTAAAGAGATCTCCGATTGGCTGCCCTGCTGCTTCGGCGGTTACTTTGATATGAGCGATTGGGAGCGCAAGCTCCTGTCTGAGGACGGCGTCTTCGACTGCAGCTGCCGGGCCACTGCCCTTAAGACATATAAGCCTGCCTGGGATGGATCGACCGCTCAGTTCCCAAATGAGGTCTACCAATACAAGCCCTGAGGGTGGATCTTCAAATATTTTTAATTAACAAGAGCGATGCCGGCCATTAACTTTGGTCCCTCCATCATGTCCCTTAATGCCGGCATCCAATACCCTTTTACAGCCGCTACTGCCTGCGCTTTTATCACCATGACTGCAACCGTTCATAGAGCGTAGTTCTCTGCACAGCTCTCCTTCCCTGCCGCTCTATCAGCCCCCGAAGCTCCTCTGGTGACAGGTACTGGGCTTCTCTGGCTCCAGCGCTGCGGGAGATGTTCTCCTCCATCAGAGTTCCGCCCAGGTCGTTGACGCCCCACTGCAACGTAGCAGCGGCAGCCGCTCTTCCGAGCTTAGTCCAGCTCGTTTGGATGTTTGTGATGAGTGGGTGCAGCGCAACTCTGGCCAGGGCGTGCATCTTCAGGTGCTCCAACAGGTCGGGCGGCCTGTGGGCCTCCGGTCCGAGCAGGTTGTTCCCTGGCATAAACGGCAGAAGCACAAACTCAGTAAAGCCGTGGGTTTTTGCCTGGATATCCCGCAAGATTTGGAGGTGCTCCAGCCGGTCTTCGAATCGCTCTACATGGCCGTAGAGCATCGTCGATGTGGTCGGGATTCCCATCAGGTGGGCCAGAGAGACGATCTCTCGCCACTGTGCAGTGGTAAGCTTGCCGGGACATATCTGCCTTCTTACCGAGTCCACAAGTATCTCTGCCGCTGTGCCTGGCATTGAACCAAGTCCGCTCCTTTTCAGCTCCAACAGAGAATGCTCCACAGGAACGCAGGAGTTCGTGGACATGTGTTGCACCTCCATGGGGGAGTAAGCATGCAGGTGCATCTTCGGGTAGTTCCGGCGTATCGTCTCAAGGATCTCACAGTAATCCTCTAAAACCATGCCTGGAGCAAGCCCTCCCTGGAGGCATATCTCAGTGGCACCTAAGGCTTCCGCCTTCTCCACCCGCTCCAGGATCTCCTCTGAAGTGAGAAAATAACCGTCTTCGCGGTGAAATGCGCAGAACTTGCAGCTCCCCACGCAGCGGTTGGTGAAGTTGATGTTCCTGTTCACGACAAATGAGACCTCGTCTCCACAGCTCCTGCACCTCAGGGCATTGGCGAGTCGAAATAGCCGCAGCGGCTGCGACCAGAGCTCCAGAAGCTCCCTTTTATCCATCGAGCCCTGAGGAATTGAGAAGGAGGTCTCCAAAGGCTTGGAGCTTGAAACGCCAGAGATCATCAGTTATCCTCACCCTCCATGCAGTTCGACATCCTGCGTTCCTTGGGAAGCTGCGAGGCCAGCCTCCCGCGGGAGTACAGACCGCAACCAAGGACTTCTCCCCTATAAAATACTACCACATATCCAGACTCGCATGACTCGCATCCTGTCTCCAGAGCCTTGCCTCCCGCCTCCAGAGCCTTGCCTTCTGTATCCAGGTCCTGGCTCTCGCCCGCCAGAAAAGCCTTCGCCTGCTCATCACTCAGGTGGACGACGTTTTTGGTGGCGTATCTGCCGAAGATCTGAAGTGCACATGTAGTCGGCTTCCAGGGGCGATCCTTGAGAGAGATCATGCGCATTCCCAGGGCCTCGTAGCTAAGGTTCGGCAGATCCGCCTCGCTGATGACCCAGATGCTACTCGCCTTGCGGTAAAACCTGTAGCCCTCAAAGGTCTCCTCGGGAATCCCGAAGCGAGAATGCCAGAGATCTGCCACCTCGCTTCTGCTCAGGGGCTCGAAATTGTTTCTACCTCTACCTCTTGATGAGCTTGGCGACAAAGAATCCTCCTGTATCGTTCAAGTGGGGATAATACCTGGCACAGCGCTTTAAATCTTCGTCCAGCTCCACACCTTCCCACTCGGTTATTCCAGGACACCTTTTCAGGCCCGGGAGCGAGAACTGATCCAGCCTGGCCTCATCCAGCACCTTTTGCACCACCAGCTCGTTCTCCTCCGGAGCGTAGGTGCAGGTAGAGTAGACGATCACTCCGCCGGGCCTGGTAATATTGACAGCTCTTCGAAGAAGCCCTGCCTGCAGCACCTGGATGTCCTGTGACCTCTTTTGGCTGCATCTGCTGAGAAGGTCGCAGTCCCTCCTGGCCCTGCCCTCGCTTGAGCAGGGAGCATCTACCAGGACCCTGTGGAAGAGGTGGTCAGGAAACCTCCGGCCGTCATACCTGGTGATGGCCACGTTGACTGCGCCCAGGCGCTCGCAGTTGGACCGCAGAGGCGCAATCCTGGCTAAAGAGGGCTCGTTGGCGAATACCACGCCCCTGTTTTCCATCGCTTGGGAGATCTGGGTGGTCTTGCCACCGGGAGCGGCACAAAGGTCGAGGACCTCCTCGCAGGGCTTTGGGTCAAGGACCAGAGGGGGAACCATGGAGACCTCCTCCTGAATGTGGATGTAGCCTAGAAGATACTCCAGCAGCTTTCCCGGCTTCACCAGGTCAAGCCTCAAGCCCAGAGGGTACCAGCCAAAGGATTCGTATTTTATGCTTTGTCTCTCCAGGCGCTCAAGCAGGCTGGATCGATCCGTCTTCAGGGTGTTGATTCGGGCCGAGACGGGAAGCGGCTCACATTGAACGGCCATGAAACGCTCGAACTCAGGGACGATATCGCGGTACCTCTCCAAATGGTCCATGTTTCCCTGAAGAACTCTGCATGGAAATAAATTCGCCTGCAAGAGCAAAAGAGTTTAATAGTCGGAAGGAAGGACTCTATTTGCGTAAAACTGTTTTTAGGTTTTTCGCGAAGGACGGTGAAGAATTGTACAGACGTGAAGAAGGATCTTCAATGGGTAGATCCGCTCCAGCTGCTCCCGTTGAGGCTGGCAAAGAATACGATGTCAAGATCGAAGACATCGCCCGTGAAGGCGATGGCATTGCCAGGATAGAGGGTTTTGTGATCTTCGTTGCAGAGACTCAGGTCGGAGATCAGGTCAAGATCCAGATCGATAAGGTAATGCGGCGCTTTGCAATAGGCCACAAGGTCTAAACTTGCGGTCCTCTAAAGGATGGTGTTGGTTTTGTATAGAAGTGAAGAGGGCCAGTCCTCCATGAACATGCCTGCCCCTGTTGAGGCAGGAAAAGAGTACGATGTTAAGATCGAGGACATAGCTCGTGAAGGCGACGGCATTGCCAGGATTGAGGGTTTTGTAATCTTCGTTGCAGAGACTCAGGTCGGAGATCAGGTCAAGATCCAGATCGATAAGGTAATGAGGCGTTTCGCCATAGGCCATAAGGTCTAAAATTATCACTGTAAGAAAAATAAAAGTCGCTGGTTCTTTGAGCCAGGACATAATATTTGTTTTTAAGCCTTTTCTGATATTCCAATTGCCCGGAAAAATTTAACTATCAATCACGCTTAAAGAGTAAGCGTCAAGGGATGCAAAGGGGGTTGAAATAATGGATAATAGCTATTGGAGATCTATTTTAGCGGTGGCTGCAATTGCGATGACATTCGTCTGTCTGGGTCAAGCTGTCACCACTGATGATCTTCTCGTATCTGCCAGGTACCTTATGCAGGAGAAGGATGAAGGCCAGATGGATGAGGTTCAGATGCCAATGCCAACAACGGCGGGCACGAACGCGGGCGAACCCTACCAAAGTGAACCCAACCAGCCGCCATCGGTAGGCATGGTCGTGCCGGATAAGGAGGGCCCTCAGCTGCCCGGAAACGTCATCGTCTGGACAGGGACAGCTTCTGATCCGGAGGGTGATAGATTGTTCTACCAGTTCTGGCTGAACGGGCCTGCAACGGGAAACGTATGGAAGCCGATGACCAACTGGAGCGAGAGCAACGAATGGAGCTGGGTTACCAATCCAATAGACGGCGGCAATAATATCATTGATATGCGCGTTATAGACGGCTATCACGCCGGGCCTGAGAATTGGGACAGCCATTTGAGCGCCGAATATTACATAACAAGCATTGATAGCACAGGCATGGTAAACGTCGCGCCACATATTCTCAGCCTCAAATCAGACAGGCAGAGCCCGCAGGAATCCAGCGTCAGAGTCACCTGGACGGCATCGGCCTCAGATCCGGAGAAAGACACGGTTCTTTACCAGTACTGGCTCAAAGGGCCGTCAACTGAGGAGCAGTGGCTGGCTATGACTCCCTGGACCACGAGCAAAACCTGGACATGGAATACTGCTCAAATGAGGGCAGGAATATACACCATTGAGGTAAGGACGAGAGACGGATATCATGCTGATGCCGAAGGGTCAGATGATTGCGAGAGGACACCTTACGTAATCAAGCAGACGGGGATCATTAAATAATAAACAAGACGCCTAAAAAGCCGGGGCAGATGTAGACACGAGACCCCGGCCTTAAGGCTAAGGCCTAAGGATCAATGGGTTAGGATCGACGGCTTGACCTGAGAGCGCAGCACATTTTCCAGATCTTCCAGGAAGAGGTCGATGTTCTCTTTGGTCATGTGCCGCATCAGGATGAGCCTAAGCGCCCTGCCCGGTTCTCTAGTCATGGAGACGTGCCAATCTCGCTTCATCAGCTCCTCCCTGACCCTGGCAGGAGATGGCACCTTCAGGGCAGCCACGTTCATGACCGGCTCGATTGCTGGCTCAATCCCTAAGCTTCTGGCGCCTGCTACCAGATACCTGGTCAGGTCCATGCAGTAGTCTACCATCTCTGTGAACCCCTCTCTGCCCAGATGCATCATGACGGCGTAAGTGGCCGCAGCCGCTGCACCGCACCTCGTTCCCGTCAGGGAGGTCTGCTTGGCCTTGGTAAGATAATGGGTATCGGTTTCCAGAGCGTTCATGCACTTATCGCCCCGAAAGAGCAGGCCTCCTGCGGGAATAGTGGCCAGGCCCATCTTATGAGGATCGATGGTGATGGAGGAGACGCCGTCTACAGCGAAGTCCCACCGCCAGTCGCCTTCCAGGAAAGGTAGCACAAAGCCTCCGAAGGCAGCGTCCACGTGCAGGTGAATTCCCCGCGGGCGCGCTATTTTGGCAAGGCCCTCTATGGGATCAACCTGTCCGAACTCCGTGGTCCCGGCTATCCCCACAAGGGCGACAGTTCGATCATCTACCAGAGACTCGACTGACGAGAGATCGACCTTAAGGCTCTCGTCCAGCTCGGCTTTACGAACCTCCAGGCAAAGCAGGTCGGCGATCTTGTCGAAAGAGAAGTGGGCGGAGGCAGGGACGATTATGTTTCCGTCCTTTATGCCCGTAGCGTTTCTGGCGGCTCTTATCGCCTGGATGTTGGATTCAGTGCCTCCAGTGGAGATGTAGCCTACGGCGTCTGGACAGTGGAGCAGATCGCCGATCATCTCCACGGCCTTCTGCTCCATCTCGGCCACACCTGGAAATAGCCCAGGGTCTCCCAGGTTCGTCTCCAAAAACATGTTGTGAGCCCTTACCGCGATGGGGTGAGGCAGAGTGCACATGGTGGAGAAGAACCTGTCGTAGCTGTAGTCGCGGGCTCTCATCTCCTCCAGGATCTGCAGGACCTCTTCCTCGGCAAGGGCTTCTTTTCTCAATCTACCCGCTCCCTCAAAGCATTGAGCATGATGATCTTCTCGGCTCTGGCCACGGTCTCCCGAACAGTGGCCACGGCATCGATATTGGCGGATATGGATGTGATGCCGATCTGAACGAGACGCTTCGCCATCTCGGGATAGGACCCTGCCTGGCCGCAGATAGAGGTCTTAACGCCTGCCTCGTTGCACTGCTCTATAACGTACTCTATTAGCTTTATGACCGCGGGGTGCAGTTCTGAGTACAGCCCTGCCACGTTCTCGTTGTTCCTATCCACGGCCAGAGTATACTGTGTCAGGTCATTCGTGCCGAAGGATACGAAGTCCAATCCTTCCTCGATGAACTCCTCGATGGTGAGCGCAGCGCCGGGGGTCTCTACCATGATGCCCAGATCGATCTTCTCCAGATCCAGGCCCTCCTCAATCATGATGGCCTTGGCTTTCTTCAGCTCCCTCACGTGCTGAACCAGGGGCAGCATTATGCCAACGTTCGTGAGGCCCATCTCGTGCAGCTTCTTGAAGGCCCTTATCTCCAGACGGAAGTGATCTATCTCCGTTAGGTCTCTTCGAATTCCGCGCCAGCCAAGCATGGGGTTGTGCTCATGTGGCTCGCCTTCGCCGCCCTCCATGGCCCTGAACTCGTCAGTGGGCGCATCGAGGGTGCGCACCCATACTGGCTTCGGATAGAAGGCATCGGCCACTGCCTTTACGCCATTGACCAGCTCGTCGATGTACTCTTCTGTCTTGTTGTTCTTTATGTAGTAGTTGGGGGTCTTGCCAAGGCCGAGGATCATGTGCTCGATTCGAAGCAGCCCAACGCCATCAGCCATTGTCGCAGCGGCGGCTTGAGCGCGCGTCGGCTCGCTGACGTTAACCTTGATCTCTGTGGCGGTTATTGGCTTTGAGACGACGGTGGCGACAGCCGCCGCAGGCTTGGCCTCGGCAGGAGCACCGACGCGCCCCTCGTAGACTAAGCCCTTGCTTCCGTCGACGGTGACGATCATGCCCTCGCTGAGCACCTGGGTGGCCTTCTTGGTTCCCACGACGGCCGGGCAGCCTAGCTCTCGGCTGACTATGGCCGCATGGCAGGCCATGCCGCCCTCGTCCGTAACGATGGCTCCTGCCCGCCTCATTCCCGGAACCATGTCCGGCATGGTCATCACTGTAACCATGATGTCGCCTTGCTTTACCTTGTTCAGATCCTTCCCGCCGGAGACTATCCGAACGGTGCCTGTGGCCACGCCAGGCGAGGCTCCTAGACCAGTGATTATCACCTTGCCGGTGTCAGCCTTCCCTGCTCCTGCTTCCTTCTTGGCGGCTTTGTTGTTAATGGTAGTAATCGGCCGGGATTGCAGGATGTAGATCGTGCCCTTCTCCACGCCCCACTCGATATCCTGCGGAATTCCGTAGTGGTCCTCCAGGATCTCGCCGTACCTGGCCAGCTCCAGGATCTCGCTGTCTGTGAGCACCACAGCCTCTCTCTTCTCCGGCGGGACCTTTATGGTTACCGTCTTCTCCGTCTTGGGGTCGCGAATGATCATGATCTCCTTGGCGGCGATGAATCTGCTCACAATGGTCTTGTTGGTCCTGTCTACCACGTAGTTGTCGGGGGAGACGCTCCCGCTGACCACAGACTCGCCCAGGCCCCAGGCGCCCTCGATTACCACGAGCGGTTCTCCGGTAGAGGGCTGGGAGCTGAACATCACTCCTGACTTCTCGGAGTCCACCATCTTCTGCACTATGGCCGAGAGGTTGACCTTCTCGTGCTCGAACCCCTGCTCTACCCTGTAGAATATGGCTCTGGCGCCGTAGAGAGATGCCCAGCACTTCCTGACGGCGTTGAATACTTCATCAGCGCCGCGCATATTCAGATAGGTATCCTGCTGGCCTGCGAAGCTGGCGTCAGGCAGATCCTCTGCAGTGGCGCTCGACCGAACAGCCACGAAGACCTGCTTGCCCTCACGGCGGCAAAGCTCCTCGTAGCGGGACTTAATCGCCTTCTCAATATCAGCCGGAACCTTGGCCTCCATTATTAGCCGCTTTGCGTTCTCCTCTGCCCTGAGGAGCTGTGCCTGATCGTTGACATCGACCTTGAGGGCCTCGAATAGCTTCTCGACGATGCCTGCCCTGTTGATGAAGTCCCTGAAGGCCTGAGCAGTCACCGCAAACCCGCCCGGTACGGGAACGCCGATGCTTATCATCTCACCAAGGCTCGCGCCCTTTCCGCCCACTATGGAAAGGTCTTCCTTGCCCACTTCTTCCAGCCAAACAACAGCATCCATTGAATCATCCACCGATCTGATAGTAGTACGATACCTGTCTTCCCATCCATTATTACATTATATCAAGCTTTCAGAGGATATATAGAATATATACAAAAGGATATATCTGCAAATAATAACTTCCAACCTTTTATGTTCAAACGCCTTTCGGGAGCAGAGGACGCCAGAAGAATACTGATGGAGCGCTGCCGCCCCATCCTGCGCAAAGAGGTTATCGCCCTGGAGGCGTCGGCCGGACGGGTTCTCTTTGAGGATACGGTATCCGCTGTAGACCTTCCCGCCTTCAACAGGGCAGCCATGGATGGGTTTGCTGTCCGGTCCGGGGACACGCGAGGTGCAAGCCCCATGGCCCCCGTCTACCTGGAGAACGCCAGGCCATTGAGAACTGGCATGGCCGTTCCCGAGGGTTTTGATGCTGTTGTGATGCTGGAGGACGCCGTGATGCGCGGAAGCGTTCTGGAGGTAACCGCAGAGGTTCACCCCTACAGGAACATCTCTCGCGTCGGAGAGGATATTCGCCGGGGAGATGTGATTTTGAAGGAGGGGCACAGGCTTCGGCCGCCCGACATCGCCCTGCTTGCGGCCCTGGGGTTCGAGGAAGTTGCGGTCTACTCTCAGCCGCGAGTTGCCATCGTTCCCACGGGCGGAGAGCTTGTGCCCCGCGGCGCGCGACAGCTTCAGCCCGGCGAGGCCTATGAGACCAACGGCCTCATGGCCAGGCTTTATGTCGAGAAGTGGGGCGGCATTGCTCTGCAAAGCGATATAGTGCCCGACGATCCTGCGAAGATTCGCGAGGCAATGGAGTCCTACAGTGATGCGGATATGGTCATAATAATAGGCGGGACATCAGTGGGCGAGAAGGATTACGCGCCTCGGGTGCTGGCAGAGGCTGGAGAGCTGTTCGTCCACGGCGTCAGAGTCCAGCCAGGCAAGCCCACTGCCATCGGCGCTGTTGGGGGAAAGCCGGTGGTATGCCTTCCCGGCTATCCTGTGGCTGCGCTCTCCGACCTCTACCTGTTCGTCAGGCCGGCGCTAAAGGAAATGGCTCACCTTCATGACTCTGCGCCGAAGGTTTCCGCGCGGCTCGCTGGAAAGGTGGCCTCTAAGGCGGGTTACCTGAGCCTCGTCAGGGTGGCTCTGAAAGACGGAGAGGCTGTGCCCATCATGGTCTCGGGCGCTGGCATCCTCAGCTCTGTGGCGCGGGCAGATGGGTTTGTGATCGTGCCCGAGGAGCAAGAGGGGATGGAGGTGGGGGAGACGGTGGAGGTGAACCTCTTTGAGTGAACGCTTTAACTTCAATTAATTAATAAAGACCATCAAACTAATTTTTAGCCATCTTAATTTTAGTCGGTATCGATACTATGTTTCCACTGAGCCTCAAAATTTTCTTTTACGTGGTTGATTAGATCTTCTTGAAGATACATTGTGCCCATATAATACGGTGGTTCCTTTGGATCAAGGCTCAGCAATCTCCTAAGATCGCAAGCCAAATAGGGTCCTTCTTCGTTGTAGCATATCGCTTGCCTGGCTGTAGTGTAAGCTATTGGCGTGTATCTAATGCGGATTTGCTCATGATAATCTTCGTGTAGCTTTTCGAGTCTGCGACGCCTTTGTTCGATTACGGGTCTATACTCGTTAAATTTTGATTCTTCATCTTTTAGTATTTTGCGTTTTATATTCATATCATAAAGTATTCTTTGAGTCATTCCTCTTTTGAACGCTTTTTCATAGTGTTCATAATAATCCGGAATCATGAATAATTCAAGGGCGTTAATCATTGAATCAATGCTTTTAGTACAATCATAAATATTAATTATAGCACGGGCAAACCAATAGATGTTGCATAATCCTGTGACGCTTCCTTTTTCGGTTCCTAATCCATACTTCTTAAAATTATTTAGATAATGTTCATATAATCCTTTCACTTTGCTTTTTCTAAAAGCCACCTCATCAGGCTGTTTCCAATATGTCTTTGTCCTATCACGATTCTCCTCCCAGATTATTTCAGGGTTCACCGGCAAATACATTTCACGATCGAAGTCTACATCAGCATCTTCTGTAAAATAGGTTCTTGCAATGACTCCATTCTTTAGCAAGTCCTTTCTTCCCGCATGTAGCGCTTGCCTATTGACATCATTTCCATAAATTGTTTGAGCCTCATTTAAAATACCCTGGAGATTTGTAGGAAAATTTATTATTAGGTTAACGTAATATATTGCGGCAGCCCTTGGATTCTCATAATTCTGACCCCTAAATATCGGCGAGAAGGTCCTTATCATCTCATACATAGATGTGCAATAAGCAATTGACAATCTTTTAAACTTATCTAGTTCGTCAAATAGCATTTTTAGGAAATTATTTGAAACCATAACTGGATGTTTTTAAGAAATTAAGTTGACCATGAATTGGTTGAAACTATGAATTTGTGGCTTTATTCATTTTCTTTTCAGCATTACCTGATAATTCTTATAACTTTTTGGTCATATTATCGAAAGATATATGTATACTTGAGACAATAGCCGCATAAGCCAGACATAGTGAATTATGCAAAGACTTGGAGTCGGCAGAACCGAGAGACTTGAAATGCTATGCTCAATTGAGGTGGCGAAATGAATCAGACTGAAAAGAAGACCAGTGGAAATGATATCCCAGGATGTGTGCGCCGTCTCGTGAATGGCGAGAGGATTTTATGCCAACAATAAAAGTGAATGACATCAACATGTACTATGAGATTCACGGCCAGGGTGAGCCCCTTTTGCTTATTATGGGAATGGGTGCGGATCTCACGATGTGGGGCGATAGCGTATATAGGTTTGCTAAGAAGTACCAGGTTATCACTTTTGATAATCGCGGAGCTGGCAGGACCGATAAGCCGGATATTCCATACTCAATTGAGATGATGGCAGACGATACTGTTGGGCTCATGGACAGACTTAACATAGAAAGGGCCCATTTCCTTGGGCTTCTATGGGGTCATGTATCGCCCAGATGGTAGCTGCGAATTACCCTGAAATGGTGAAGGGCCTGATATTGCATGTGGCCTTTGCTAGGGTAGCCCGCGGTTTCTTCCGAGATATTTTCTCGATGATCTGGCCAGTTATATTGAGGATGCCTGGGGTTAAGGAAAAGTTGGCAGGTATCCTCCAACCAGCAGATCACTCCTTCGTCAAACCGAAGCGGTTTCGAAGTTTGACAGCCGACGAGATGCGT
>CAWJYS010000010.1:0-42098 GCA_963847095.1 Methanotrichaceae archaeon
GGTATCTCGAACCTTTATGACCTACGGGGCTAAAGCCTGAGACGCAGGTACGACAAATGAAGATGCAGAGAAGGCAAGAGTCGACGTAGGGAGTCAAACGGCGGCGGAGCACCCCGCTGCAAGCTGCTGGGTATTCATAAAAAGGGCTCTTAGCTATTTTCTTTGGGTAAGCGATAACCATTTATCATGACCTATTAGTAATAAGAGAGGTCTTTTTGAGTTCCGTTCCTTGCCATGCTCTGGACCTACGCCGCCTTGCCAGGGATGGGCTGCGGGAGATCGCTGCCAGGGAGTTCAAGGCCAAAGGGCCGAGGATGGATGCGGTCTTCTATCTGCTGGACGTCCTGTGACTGTTCAGAGGCAAGTCCCTGCAGAGATCCGGAAGATCGCTTTCGAGATCGGTATGTTGGGGCGTTACGGGCTGGATATCGACAACTCCCAAAGAACAGCATGTTCTGCCTCCTAACAAAATAAACTCATTGGAGTTCCCTTCTCAGACCATCTTACTGGGCGTTCCGATTGGTTTTGTTGATGCCTTCCAGCGCCTCGGCTAAGAGGGAAGGTTTGTGCTGAGATCCCCCGCACGTAAATGCAGTCACAAGGTCGATATGCTTCGATCTCATAAGAGATTAATAAGTCAGATCTTACTGGTAAAAAGAGTGATATTTTTTAGTTTGACTCATATGCTCGCTCCGCCTCTCTTCCAGACCATTCGACCATGGCTATTCTTAATTAGGCAGTAGCCTAGCTTTTTCAGTTCAGTACGTACACGATCAGGAGCACATCCCAGATTATCTGCTATAGACCAAATCTCTTGGCGGTTATAAATGAAAGATTTGAATCGGCTATTCTTTGAAAGATAATTATCGAGATCTGTGGCATACTGGCCATCAAATTGGTCCATCGTTTGCACTTTCCTCTTGTCTAATCACTTTATTCAACGATTAGTTGTAGTATTAGTTTCAGTATATCTACCTCTCAATGTTCTGTTTTTGTGATGTCGCTTATTTCCATATTACCCTCGATCTTTATGTTGCGCCTCTCGAAAAACTCTATTAACGCCTCTTCCACAACTTCGCTTTGAGCACGCATGCTGCTTTTTGTCTGGGCAGTATACACTTTAAGAGCCTTAGCGACTGGTTCGGATAGTGTCAGCGTTGTTCGCACCATACAACTCTCTTAGTCGTCTAGATTTATATATGTTACTATACCTTGATGCTTGGAAATCAAAAAATCTATATACTATGAAATACTAGTGTATATATGTCAAGAGGAACTCGGAGACCGCTGAATTGGAAATTGCCCAAGAACGGGATTTGCGCATAATACAGATCCTATAGAGGCAGTAAAGATCAGGCCCTATAAAGGGTTCTGATGCAAAATTGGAATAGGATATAATAGGAGTTTTTGATTATGGGAAATCATCTACAATATCAGAGTCGGAAATATCAAGGATATCAAGGCAGACGCGCGGGATGGTATTTGCGAAGGGTAGGCAATAGGTTCGGGCTGCAAAAATCCAATCGAGTCAACCTGCGGGATTTTCCTGGACATGATGTTTAAGGAGATGAGATAGATTGATTCGTGTCGGAATTGAATATAATGGTGGCATTGGCCTCACAGTCGCAAGTGTCAACTTTATCCAGCACTGTAGCGATTGTGGTTGGCGGTAAGATCTGTCTTGATATAAAGGCTTCCGAAAACAGTTCTATGCCATCATTTCATGAATTAACGAAAAAATATCATAGAACAATTTTGATATTGATAAAAATTATATGAAAAATAAATTGGGTATTTAATAAAGAATTGGAGGTATTTATGTCATACATAAAAGACAAGACCCCGGAAGAACAAGAATTCGAGCTTCGGCGAATTCTAATTCAGATTGTGGCCAAAGGTGGATTGCCACCATCGAAACTGTCGATGCCCCTAAATTGAGAAATCGCATGGTGGCTGGAACCCCGTGGTAAGAGGAATACGCCCGGATAGCGCCGAATCCGAAAGATTGGCCCACGCTGGTCGCCAAAGTGAAGCAACTGGATCAAGAGTTCGAGGGCTGGCCACCCGAGGCCATTTTGTCGATCAAGGCGCTAACCCTTGTCATAATCGGGGATTCTGATATCGTCCGCCCTGAGCACGCTGTAGAGATGTTCCGACTGCTCGGCAGTGGCGTAGCCGGTGATCTCGCTGGCCTCCCACGTTCCCAGCTTGCAGTGCTCCCCGGCACCACTCACGTTACGCTAGTGGAACGCGCCGATTGGCTGCTTTCTATGATTGCCGCGTTTCTCGACGTGCCCATGCCGAGGAAGAGTGATAGCAATGCAGTCTCGTCATCACGTGCGGCGGATATAGGGCAACGGCAAAGGCCATGACGGCCACCAGGCGATGAATACTCGCGCATTAGCCTTAGCAATAACCCTTGCATCAGCTCTCCGTCCCTCGTCGAAGTAGAACACTCTATCGGCATGCTTGATCAGCTCCTCCAGGAACGGATCGGTTCCTGGCACATAGAGCAGCACCGCAACCTCCTTCGCTGCCTCCCTCAGGGCCAGGGAGACGTACTCCGTCATCTCTTGGGCATCCTCATAGAACAGAGGGTTGTGTTCTCCCAGAATCAGGGAGTGGTCGTTCTCCTCCAGAATGGTAATGAGTTGTAAGACGGTGAAGCCCCGGCGAATCTCCAGGGCCTCTAACCTGCGGTCCAGGGCAGCTCAGGATGGAGGAGTAGTTGTCGGTCACGTAGGTTATAGGCGAGTAATAGCTTCCGCCTTATCCAGCCCTCAACCGAAATATACAAATATCTATAACGATTAAATATGCCATTTGCTGCATCTTGCGCTGTAAGTGCGAGGATTATTTCACCGGATGTGCTCTTAATGCCAAGGGATTCAATAGGCAGATCCTTCGTGGGCGAGCCGAAGAAGATCCATTGGCCTGAAAGGTGCTGCGCTCCGGAGGCGTAATATTCGGTGGAGGGTCGGAGGAAGGGTCGCGTACGTGAGCTACTGAAAAGCGCTAGCATGGGGTGCAATGGATATTTATTGCCATAATGAATCACATGCATGCGATTTTGGCGATAATTTTCAGTAACCCTCACCCACAACCAGAAATCGTAGACACGGTTATGTGGGCGTGGTCAAACAAAAAAGGGAGCTGGAAATTTCCAGGTCGGCTTGACGACTGCTATTTTCTCTGCACATAGATGAAACTATTCTTGCTATCTATTCTTCTCCGATCATGGTATAAATACGCGTATATGGTGTAGTACCCTGCTTCCTTGGGTGTGAACTCAGCGGTGTAACGGGCTTCCTCTCCAACGGAAAGTTCCTTTATATTTATTTCGGCCTGCTTTTCTGATATACCTGAGGGGGGTTCCACCCAGAATTCCAGTTTCAGTCCTGTACTTTTTTGCAAGCCCTTAATTGTTGCCTCGGCCGAGAGGGTCTTTCCAATTGTTGTATACGGGTGTGAAAGCACTAGTAGGCGTTCGAGTTCTGCTTTTTCCTCGATATAGATACGCGTCCAAGCGGATTCCCACCAGAAGTAGTCCCCATCCTTACGTGCACTGATCGTAGCGTATACATTAGCTGGTCCGTATGCGTTAACCCGGAAAACCACTTCTCTCTCTTCACTTGGCTTAAACTCTGGGAGGTAGTGTCCTGTTCCATAAATAGGAAAAGAAAGATTTAATGTATCTAGAGAGTGCAATTGCACGTCAAGTCTTTTAAGAGTTTCACTCCCTACGTTTTTCAGTTTCAATGTTAGCCAATGTGTTCCTTTATCCACCACCGTGGGGTCCAATTCGTACTCGATAGGATACCTAGTTCTTAACACTTTTTTACCTCCTTTCGTCTTGTAAACTTACACTACGCTCGTTCGCGAGGCCGTATATTCAAATGCCTCACTACTAGTGCCCATTCTTGTTGAGTTGTACTACGCCCCACGATATATTATCATCTATAACTATTTAGAATTGGCGGGGGTATCGGTAAAAGAGGCCATCCCCCCTTTCGCGATTTACAAAAAATCTAAATGGAATGACATATTATATAAAAAGAATATGTGCGGAGAAAAGAAGAAAGATGGCCCGCCATTTTATCATGGTTGAGGCCACCCGTTGAGCCACGGGATAATGCCACAATAATCCGCCTGATCGCATTATACACCCTTTTCAATTAGGGGTCGTGGGTGCGAGTCACTGAAAAGGATCGCAAAATTCGAGAGCATCCAGTATAATTCTTGATATAGCATTTGCTATGTGTCTCGATCGTGGTTTTTAGTAACTCACACCCACAACCCAATTTTCTTCTCTGAGGGTAAAAGTTTTGAAATTTAAACATCGTTATCATTATTAAGTAATTTTATTACAGACCATATTCTCTTAACTCTAATATTGAATCTGAATAATAAATAAAGTTTCCATCAATATTATTAATTAATAACCCTTATCTATTTTAGCACTTTTCGAGGGTATCTCCCTTGGGTAACATTCGTAGAGGAGGCAAGTTAACATGAAAAAACTCATAGCCCTGGCAATTGGCCTGGCGCTTTTGGTATCGGCTGCAGCAGCCGAAGGTGTCGGAAATTCTATAAAGACTGAGCTGAGTTCTGAGGCCATAGGTAACTGTGTAACAGGCGATATAACCCTTGCACAGATAGCATCCGCTTCGTCGGATATAACCGGCTGTAATAATGCAGCAAATCAGTATCAGGATCTCTATGCCAACGATAACAGTCTCACGGAATCAGGAACTGACGAGGGTTCAATATTCGTCCAGATGGGTACGCAGGAAGCAACTGTCACAAGTTACGATAAAGTTGTAAATCAGGATATTTCGCTGAACGCAGAGGAGAACTGCTTTGTTAACAGTGATCTGACCCAAGCAGCCAAACAGGCTACTACTAGCGGCGTCACCCAAACCACAGAGGCGTGCGCCAGCTACAATGATGCTATTGGAAGCAGCATAATGCAGTTATCCGATATTCTGTCTCGTGGAACGAGTACAGTTAATCAGAATGTAGAGGATAACTGCCTGGTCGACTCCTCGATAGCACAGGTGGCAGATATAGATTCCAGCAACCGAGGCTTCGACAATGTTATCAGACAAACTTCTCTCCAGGATGCTCAATGCAATGACCTTGTGAGGTCTGCACTGACGCAATATAACTACCTCGCAGTTGCTAATGTAGGAAATAATAACAGTCTTAGTCAATTGGCAGAAGCCTATTCCGATGATAACTGTCTGGTTGACGCTACTGTACTCCAGAGAATCAACGAGACAGTCGAGAGCTTGGGCTGCGATAACATTGTAAAACAGAATACCACTCTTGTAAACGAAGATAACAGCATGACGGGTGGAAGCCTAGTACAGAGATCAATCATCAATTCCAGCGCTTAAGGCCAGTCTAGCAATAGATTGAGACCTGAAAATTTATTACATTGGGAGCGCGGAGGGTCACGAATACCCCAACCTTCAGGTTGGGGATGAAGTGAACCCTCGCCCATTTTTCGGGGGCAAATCTGTGGTCAAATGGCAAATTCATTCAATCCGCTAGAAATGTAACTTCTGACATAATCAAGCTCTATATCAATGAATCTCAGGGAAAACCGAAAGCAGAGTTGCATTCGGTCAGATCAAAGGGATCAGGGCAACGAAGACTCGACGATTTCTGATCTCCCGAGAACCGGGCGTGCGGCCCAAAGCATACCCCACCCTTTAGGGTGGGGTTTTTGATTTTTTTCAAACATATTTTTTCGGTCGTGGATGTGTCTCGATCGTGGTTTTCAGTAACTCACACCCACAACCCAATTAGGAAGTATGCATTTAATCTTCAATGGTGATCGTTATAGGCTCAGCATTGCGTATGATATCTAAAGCAGGGGATGTTCTCTGGACATGTTTGAAGAATGATAATTAAACTCCAAGAGGTTCTTCCCTTGCAGCCCAACACCTTCGATGTGGTCCCGAAACGCAAATGCATCACTATGTTCAAGCTCGGAAAGCTCTGGGTCTTCAAGTATTTCTTCGAAGACAAGACGTTATACCTGGCGTTGCTGGGCAACTATAACAAAGATCAGTACCGGTTTGAGTTCAAAAGCGTTGGCGCGAGGAATAACGCCCTTAAGCTCTTGGAACGTAGCGGCTTCGATTACGACCTGGTGGAGGACCTCAAAGGCTACGTGGTCCAGCTCCCCAAGTCCTCCAAGTATGCCCAGATCCTGAAGAATTCCGTGGCCGTCAAGGAGACCGCCAATGATAGGCTGTTCGTTATGAAAGGCCTGGCAGCAGTCGAGGAAGCGATCAGACTGGGGGCAAAAATCTATGAAGGTGAAATAATCTTTTGAATTACGCGGAACTCAGCTCCTTCAACCTCTGGATGGCCTCAATAGTCTTGGCTGCTTCCTGGCTCTTCTGCTCCTTGTAATACCTGATGATCTCATCGATGCCCGTTCGCATGGAATAGATCTTCAGCGGCCTGCCTTTCCCGTTTCCCTTGACATCATGCTCCGTAATCCAGCCCATTTCGCGAAGAGTTTTCGTGGCAATGCTGACCTCTGGCTGCCTCAGGCCTGTGGCCATCTCGATGTTTCTGGAAGATCCCTCCTTTGCTTCTATAAGATAGATTATGATACTGGCCACGTTTCTTACATTGGGAGCGCGGAGGGTCACGAATACCCCAACCTTCAGGTTGGGGATGAAGTGAACCCTCGCCCATTTTTCGGGGGCAAATCTGTGGTCAAATGGCAAATTCATTCAATCCGCTAGAAATGTAACTTCTGACATAATCAAGCTCTATATCAATGAATCTCAGGGAAAACCGAAAGCAGAGTTGCATTCGGTCAGATCAAAGGGATCAGGGCAACGAAGACTCGACGATTTCTGATCTCCCGAGAACCGGGCGTGCGGCCCAAAGCATACCCCACCCTTTAGGGTGGGGTTTTTGATTTAAAAACCAGGATTAAGAAGGGACTGGCAGGCAGAATGGAGCGCGGCAAAATAGGGTCATGAAGGTTGATGCCTGTCTGAATCAATTCGTGAAAGATGTCTGGGAGCCTGAAACATCAACTCGGCTCCTCGGCAACTGATGGAAGAATTTTCACCTCCTCTGTAGAGATGTCGGGCAAGGTGAGGATCGACGAGGTCTTCACCTGATCTCTTTCGCATTTAAAAAAAGCGCTACCTTCATCCAAATAAGGTGTCGTAAAAGAACCATAGGACACTATCGCTTGATAGGGCAGTTTCCAACTTTATTCGGGTTTTCAGGCTTTGGCCTTCGATAATCAACCCTAGCGAAGCCCTCTCCCTCTTAAAGGCTGCCAGAGGATCTCTTGAGGCATTGATCTTTTCTATGACTTTCTGGGTTGTGGAGACGATTATAGTGGGGTCTTTTAGCCACCCTTCAACTATTGTGGTAATCCGTCCGTTTTTTGTTTTATAGCTCAATCTGCAAATTTTTCCATTGCTTAATACAATTTTGATATTAACCCTCTCCTCACCTAGCAAATATGTGAGGATTTTCGGCACCTTATCGATTTTTTTGTTGTAACCCTCTGCGAAATTATGGAGTTGTGAGGGGTCAGATAGCACATCAAGGATTGAGGCTGATTGCAGGTTCATGTTGATAGCAAGTTCATAACGATTGCAGATTCATAGCAACTGCAGGCTCCTAGCGATCTCAGGGCACATAGGGGCAGCCTTGGAGCTAGCCAGCAAGTCAAACTAGCGACGGCGCACCCCGCTACAAGCTACGGGGTATTCATCTTAAATTGGCTTTCAGGGACAATTATCTTGATCCAATTTCAGTCACTTTTTATTTCCAGTGGAATCTGTTTTTATTAGATAGATATCACTACCACCAGCTCCGTAGGACCAAGTTGAACCTGCAATGATATATCCACCATCGTTCGTCTGCTGGATAGAATTGCCCTCCTCCCAGCCTGACCCGCCAAAAGTCTTATCCCATAACTTGTTCCCGTTTGAGTCTGTCTTTATCAGCCAGATATCAATTACTCCATAAGACTCGGTACTACCTGTGATTATATAACCGCCATCGTCTGTTTGCTGCACAGAGTAGCCTGCATCCGTCTGCAGTGCCCCAAAAGTCTTGTCCCATAACTTGTTCCCATTTGAATCTGTCTTTATCAGCCAAAGGTCTACATTACGAATATGGGGTTGCGATTCTCCAACAGTCTTATCGCCTGTCAGGATATATCCGCCATCGCTTGTTTGCTGCACGGAGTAGCCCCAATCAAAGTCAGCTCCGCCAAATCTCTTATTCCATAACTCATTACCGTTTGAATCTGTCTTTATCAGCCAGATATCTATGCCATCTGCGCCATAAGACTGAGTATAACCAGCTATAATATATCCGCCGTCGCTTGTCTGCTGTACGGAATATCCTCCATCAGGCTCTTGTCCACCAAATGTTTTATCCCATTGCTTATTGCCATCCTGATCTGTTTTTATTAGCCAGACCTGCCAAGAATTCCCATAAGAATTAGTGCCGCCTGTTATGATATATCCATCATCGCTTGTCTGCTGTACGAAGTGGCCCTCATCACCGCTTGGTCCACCGAATGTTTTATCCCAAAGTTTGTTACCATCTTGATCCGTCTTAATTAGCCAGATGTCTTTGTCTCCTGCACCGTACGAATATGTCCAACCTGCGATTATATAACCGCCATCTTTCGTTTGTTGGGCGGAATAACCTTCGTCATAGGCAGGTCCACCGAATGTTTTATCCCAAAGCTTGTCACCATTTTGGTCGGTCCTAATTAGCCACACATCTTCAAAACCGGCGCCTTTGTTGTAGTAAGAGGTAATATAACCCGCCACGATATAACTACCATCTTTTGTTTGCTGTACAGATCGGCCTTTGTCCTCGCCTGGTCCGCCATATGTCCAATTGCATTTACTAGGCCAATACGATACAAACGGATATCCCCAGACCTGGTCCCCTCTTACTTTATTCCCTGTATAAGGTTCGTGCAAAGTAGCTACGTAGAGTTTATTATTAAGTGTAGCGAGCGAACTAAAGCCAGCATCAGATTTATCGAAGTCCTTTATATCCGCTACTAGCGTCCATTTAGTCCCATCGTATCTTGAGAGTGCTCCTGTTGGGAAACCCTCCCCAAGGAATAGATAATTCTCAAACTCGATCATCGCATTATTACGACCTGGGCCACATCCGATATCACAGGGGCCTGCCCAAGGGGGTGTCACTTTAGTCCAGCCGTTTAAACCGGTACCATCATAGCGCCATACTTCAGCACCCCAATGCGTTTTAGTCCCTATATATAGGAGTCCTTTATATACTGCCCAACATCCCGCATCTTGATTAATGCGAAATGTCTGTTTTGTAGGATACATTAATGTCACTTCGGTGCCGAAGCCGTCCTTATTGACCTGGGTCCAGCTTCCCATATCACCATTGGCGCTTTCCCATACTTCGATACCAGACCCAAAACCGCTAGGGTTACCAAAAACGCTCGTTCGAGTCTCAGTTGTAACGGCCATAATTTTGTTGTTGAAGATAGGCATGAATGCAAGTGCACGATTCTGAGGATCATTAAAACCGTTTGATACTACCTGACTCCACTGCATAGTAGGTTTGCCAATATCTGAGGACCTCCATATATCGAAATAGTATTTTCCCGGAGTGTTTACAGCTGCATAGATTTGTCCATTGAATAGCGCCATGGGAATCGTACTTGTTCCTTGAGCTGGTCCAATAGAATTAACCTTTACCCAATTATTTTTAGTGAAAGCTGTTCCGGCCGTGATAAACCAAAGCTGATCTCCTTTACTTAGAAAAAGCAATCCTCCTAAGGGACGAAAGGTCCATTCACCGGGTGCGACGGGTACAGTAAGTTGCTTCCACTCCAAGCAGGGATATGTTTGCATCTGATAAAATCCTAGGCTGTCATAAGCATAAAGATCCGATCCAAATACGAAAAGCTCTGTATTTGTATCTGTGGCAGTGTGACCAAAGAAACCATCATCGTTCATCTGAATCCAGTAAGCAGGAGCAGCTGATACGTTCAATCCTATCAAAAGGATTAGAAACATTATTGCTATCCATAATCTAAAAAGATCTATACTCATATGCTGTAAAAATTTATCCGATCTGATATATCGATAATCCAATTGGACATGCGGCATTCCAATCATTATTATCACCTTGATCAAGAAACTTTAACTGCGTTCATGCAGCCATTTATAAGATATTAGGCCCTTTGAATTCCCAGCTTTTTTTAGTATTTGGTCTGGTGTCCTTGTAAGAATGCTTAAACACTACTAAGTATTTAAGCCTATGTTTGAGAAAGATAGCTTAAGCTGTAGCTAAATAGTCAAGGTATGCCGTGACTCAAGGCCGCGCCACAGCCTTGCCCAGGTCGTGAATTCCGAGCTGATCCTGCTATACTGGAAGATAGGGAGGCGCATCCGAGAAGAGATCTTAGCCGAAGACCGTGGCGACTATGTAAAGCGAGCGGTGGAGACCCTCAGAGACGCTCTCAAATCCGAGTATGGAAGCGGATTTGGTCGCCGCAACTTATTCAACATGATTCGCTTTGCCGAGGTTTACTAGGACTCTGAAGTAGTGCAGATGCTGTCTGCATAAATGTCCTGGTCCTACTTCATCGAGATCATCCATCTGAAGGACCCTCTGCAGCGCCAGTTCTACGCCGAGATGGCCAGGGTCGAGCGCTGGAGTGTTCGCACACTGCGCCAGAAGATCCAGGGCATGCTTTACGAGAGGACGGCCATATCCCGCAAACCCGAGGAGCTGGCCAGACAGGAGCTGGAGGCCCTGCAGGAGGAAGACCGCATGACTCCCGATCTGGTCTTCCGAGATCCATATCTGCGGGACTTCCTGGGCCTGGAGGACGCCTATAGCGAGCGTGGACCTGGAGGCGGCCATTCTCAGGGAACTGGAGAGGTTCCTGCTGGAGCTGGGGACGGACTTCTCTTTTATATCCCGCCAGAAGCGCATGGCCATCGGCAACAAGGACTTCTATCTCGATCTGCTCTTCTATCACCGCAGCCTACGCCGCCTAGCCAGGAATTGGCTAAGTGATATTGCTGCCCGCGAGTCCAAGGCCAGAGGGCCGAGGATGGATGCGGTCTTCTATCTGCTGGATGCCTTGAAGCTCTTCAAGGACAGGTCCCTGCAGGAGGTCAAGGAGATTACCTTTGAAATCGGCATGCTGGGGAGGTATGGCCTGGACATCAACGATCCCAAGGAGCTGCATGTTCTGCGGTCGCTGCCCGGGGGTCTTCAGCGCCTTGCAGCCGGTCCGCATCATGCACGTGGGATTCAAGTTCTATGCTAGATTAGACTCCTGAAATGGCCGATGTAGTAATAGATTCCGCCATATCCAGCCCTCAACCGAAAACTACAAATATCTATAACGATTACATAGGTAGTTTGCCGCGTCTTGCGCTGTAAGTGCGAGGATTAGTTCACCGACTGTGCTCTTAAGGCTAAGGAATTCGATAGGCAAATCCTCCATGGACGAGCCGAGGAAGATCCATTGGCCTGAGAGGTGCTGCGCTGATGAGGCGTAGTATTCGGTGAAGGGTCGGAGAAAGCTGAAAGACCAATAAGGTCAGAGATGTGCACGCTGTTACAGGCGTAGCATGCCTTAATTCAGCTATGTCCGGAGTCCTCTGCATGGTACGGGACGCGGCTCAAGCTGAAGGCAAGAGGCGAGTGCAGGCCCCCATGAAAAGGGCTCCCGTAAAACGGACGCTGTGTCAAATTCCAGTGCTGTGCCGCCTTGAGTCCGGCTTGAGTCGGGGCTCGGGGCGAGGCCAAGCCTGTACTTTGTGACAGGCTCCTGAAAGGGCGCTGTGGATCGGCGCTGGCCCGCCTGAGACTTCGATTTGCTATTCTCTGAATCTTTCCCCTGCGAGATACGTGGGCTTATGAACCGTTTTTTTGCCGCAATCGAAATCTATATATATCGGCAATTGACGTATATAGTATTGGCAAAAGTCGATAGTTCTATTTTCTCCCTCCTTTACCCAAGGCTTTTGCCTCCCTCCTTATTCCTTATCCTGCGTTTTCGTAAGGCTCTGATGTATTGGATTATCCAGCCCCAACTGTGGACAAGCCTTATTGCCTCAGCCATAGTCTCCTATCGTTGTGGCTTAAAGGCTTCCCAACGCGCTTCTGCCTCCTCGGCGGTCACTTTTCCTCAGCTCCCCAAGTAGAGGCTATGGCTTTTGTCTCCGTGTCTCCAGGAGGCGTGCCAATAGTCGTGGCTATTCCCTTCTTCATGCCCTTTGTGACCCGGTAGACATTAATCTGCCCCAGCCGGGTTAGGCGCCCCGAGTCCTTCAGTACATGGGCCTCCTCTAGAGCCGTATCATGCCTCCATAAGAAGACATCTTTGGCTAAATACCCCTCCGTGGTGAGCCGGCAAGCCGCCATGAGGTACTGGGAGCCTGCTGGGCCTCGGCCCGGAGATGCTTAACGCAGATTCAATTGTGTCGGTCTGGCGTGTCACCTTTAAATTATCTCCCTGCCCAGCCACTCGTCCCCCACTTCAAAGCCTTCGAGGATGCCTTTCAGCCTATTGATCACGAAGTCAATGACCGTCCGGCCACGCAAGTCTATGCCTCCCGCCTCATCGAGAAGGTCTTCATAGAACTCCTTGGTCACTTCCTCGTAGTCATCGTCCGTGTACTCCAAGTCATTACTATCCCGTATCTCCTCCTGTAGCATGTTTATAGCATCTCGCATGAGCGCGTAGTCTTCCTGCACAGGAGTGCCTAACCTTAGCTCAGTGAACCGGTTATCTAGTGCTTGCATTTGGTCGTAATAGTCAGCTCCCAAGGCATCGTTGATATCTTTCTTCATGGAAGCGATTTCAGCCTCATCCACTGCATTTTCCTGCATTTTCCATCACTTTCCTGCTTCTCCCCAAAGACTCAATCACAGGAGGCAGTACCGAGAGCCTGATATCCCTCATCTTGACATGTTTCTTCTGGGGCGTGGGTTCAATCCTACATCTATCATCGTACACCATCGCCCCCTCACGAGCAAGTTCCGAGGCAGATCTTGGCTTCGAACTGCGTCTTCTCATCTGTTCATTCCTCTATCAATATCGGCGATAGTTCTTTCTTCTTATGCCCTCACTACAACATAGTCCGCAGCCCTGATCTAAGTAACTCGCGCCCATGGACAAGCCTTATCATCTCAGTCGTCTATTTGCTACTGTCAAGAACGCCAGCCAAGAGGAGGATGGCAAAAGTCGGAGTTATGAGGCCTGAAGACTGGCCAGGCTTTCAGCTCCTCAGTTCAATAACAACGACACAGATGTAGCAACATTATAATCTCATTAGCTACTAATTAATGGCAGGTAAGATTTATGGACGACATAGATAGGAAGATTCTTGAAGCTATCAATACTATTTCCCCGAAATCGTTTATCAGTCCCGTCAAAGTCAATGAAATCCTAAGGCTTAACGCAACAGAACTTGGGGATCGCTTAAGGCTTCTAAAAAAATCAGGGCATGTAGACACTATGACCAGCGAATATCCGTCGAGTTTAACACTTCCCAATTCCATCTCAAAAGTTTACCTAACAGAATTGGGAAGGCAAAGCTTGAAAGATAAGAGATAGGATTTTGCACTGGCCGCAGAGCAGGCCGCTCTTGATCTATGATATCTTAAAATCTAATTATGTGATATCATATATCACTTTTCAATCCCCAGCGCCTCCTTCTTCATCGCCCTCGCCCCGACTAGCGCCTCCTGGTAACTCACCTTCTTGCAGCTCCCTAGGTACACGTTGCGCGTCTTTCCATCAATCATCCAGGCGGCATGCCAGTACTCGTGCTCCTTGCCCTTCTTGTTGGCCTTCTTCACCTTGAAGACGCTCAGGTCCTCCAGCCTGGCCTGGCAGGATCTCTCCAGGGTGGCGGATCATCACGCATCGCGTTAGCTTTCGGAAGCTCCTGTGCTGTATCACTTTAAAAATATAAAATTTGCGGTACCACATAATATCTTGTCCACCCGGTCCTTAGGAAACCTTCCGTTCGATGATTGGGGGGATCGCCTTTGCCGTTACAATCCTGAGGCTGGCGTGCGAGGTTGAAGGCGCAGGCAATGACAGGATCTGGAAAATCTATTACTCCAAAATTCTGATGATTCTTAAGAATGGGTAGATCGACGACCAGAGTGCCTATATTCCTGTGCTCCAATGTGCTTTCATGAAACACACGAGCATCAGGCTCTCGGACGATCATGCCGCTCAGATCAAGGCTACCGGCAAAGGTGCCTCTGAGACCATCCAAGCAGCACTAAACCTCTATTTTCAGCAAGATCGCAGACCTCTGACCCGCGAGGAGGCACTTATGCTCATTGGTGCCGCTATCTCAGCGCATGAGGCACAGCATCACAATAAGCCGTCTCCTAACGTGCCGTATCGTGTAACAGTCAAGAAATCCCCCAATTTTGTCGCGCACAATGAAGCACAAAGAGACACTGAGGAGGCAGAAGCGCGTTGGGAAGCCTTTAAGGGCACAACAATAGGAGATTCTGTGCCACAAGAGCACACAACGTATCATACAAGCGTGCCGCCAGAGAAGACCACAGAAGCACGCAAGGTCAAAGCCCCAACCTTAATTCCAGAAGTATTAAAGAGGGCACTGGTCTTCATCCTTTCCGAGTTCGAAGCAAGCCATGAACCCACACCAGAGCAAGTATCGAAAGCAGTGGGCATGGATAGCAGGCAGTTGGGGAAAGCCCTTTCCAAGCTGGGCATCAAGTCTAAGTCCATCCATCGGGGAGGCAAGAGCGTTAAAATCTATCCGCTTACCTCGAAGGCCAGGGTGTGGGAACTGGCTGCACTTGATGCGGAGGGGTTGCAGAAGATGCTGGTGGCGAGGGCCAGGGCGAGCGACAATGATCGAGAACATTATACCGTATTTGATTAACTATGATTTTTATTCGCGACCCTTTTACAATTCGCTAAAAGCCAGATGCTTCGTTTCAGGAACATTGCTGTCTTGCCTGTGCCTCACTTGCTTTTGGGTAATGTATTCCTGTTTTAGTGCTATTTCCTAATAAAATCACACCAGGACTATAGCAGTTCACCTCTATGTCTCATCTTCTTGATATTTCCAGCAACTGTGGCTGTTGGACGACCTATCTCTTTGGCTATCTCTTGAATAGTGGGCCTGGGGGTCTGACTCCACAGCTCCCTTATGCGCTCCAGGGCAACCCGATCCTGTGAGAGCCTGAGCCTCTTAACCCTCAGAGCCTCAATGGGCATAGATTCTTTGGGTTCCAAGACCTCTTTGACCTCGGAGGGCATGGATTTCAGGATGATATCGCTCAGCAGGCTACCGGGCTCCTTGTGTTCTAAGGATGCCCATACCATCAAGGCTTGGAGGGCATGAGGATCTATAACTATTCGTGGTTTTTGGGGCATGGGGAGTAATAATAGTTCTCAGAGGAATTAAGTTTTTTCCCACAGTCAGGCCTGGCAACGTCAAAGTGAATTAAATTATATTATGCTAGTCTTATGGTTCTCAGCTTGCGGATTATTGCCTAAACTTCCGCTGCCCTCAGACATAATTTTCCTCTTGAGTCTAATGAATAGTGCATGAGCATATCCCAAAACTCACTGTGGTACTAAGCCATCAACGACACTATTTTTGAAGCCCTAGAATCATTAAATACCAAAACCGGAAGTCTTTCTACATTGATAACTCCGTGCATCCGTATCATTGCAATATTTTATCTTAGACAACGCAAATTGTAAAAGAGTCAAAGGATTTTCCCCAATTTAGTTTTGGGATATGCCCCATAATAAAGTTTTCTCATAGGATGGTCTCACCTCGAAACCTGGCGCAAATATTTTCTGGCCTGGAAGAGGCCATGGCGAAACATTGGCGACAGTTCTGGAGGAGGGGATAAGGATATTAAATTAACTTTTTATCCCTCAGGATTTGCCGTCCTTTAGCAGTGAGACCGACATTATTGACACCATTTAAAAGGCTCATGCCATGAGCGTATGTGCCTCTTGCGACTCTTACATATCTGTCTTCATCCATTATCTCTAATCTGTCTCCCATCTCCTCATCAGAGATGCTAAACATCTCTATGAGGAAGAGAGGAGCAACAAGAGAGTTATGCGACTTCTCGTAGATAGCTTTGAGAATTTCTATATCCATTTCATCCATATCGTAGATTCCTCCTTAGATCTATATAGAAAGAACCTTGGAGGATATCAACCCTTCGGGAATCTAAATAAGTTGGCCCTTCAGGCCTATCTTATGTAACCAATGCCACAAGATAATTTCGAATACATTATATAGAAAGGTGCAATCGGTATTTAATCAAGCTGATTAAAATAATTTCTGTAATGACCTTTAAGGCCCATATCCCCAGCCTTGATGGATCTACAGGACCTGCCATAAGATCGCTTGAGGACAGTGGGATGAATGGCCACAGCGAAAGGCTTGGTAGCAAATGGATTGCAGCTATAGAGCTGATAAGCTGAATAGATAGGCTATTCAGGAGGCAAGTATCCATTACCCCTTTCAAATAGAAATAGATATCCATATAAAATTATCAGTTGACATCACACCGTTCAATTAGGTATTGTAGTTGTTGCTCTGCAGTCATCTTGCTCAATAGTTGCTGTCTTTCTTTCTCCAGCCTGGCCTGCTCGTATTTGATCCTCGTTTCATGATCGAGTTCGGTTTTAGGGCCGGAGAACATGGCGCAGTCGGCTTGGTCACAAAAGTCTCTATCCCTTTTATTAAGGCATTCAATGCAATATGCCAGGATTTCGGCATCGGTAGCTGTTCTCATAATAAATCTCCTTGAAAATTGCAATATGTTCGTTTGCATAAAGTATCAAATATCTAAATAATAATCACATAATTGTAAATAATGTAGACCATTTCCTTTACATACTAAATATATAGAAATTTTCCCAGGGCGGAAAGCGCATGCGTGATTTATGACAAAGAGTATATTTGAGCAAAAGTGACCGCCAGCCCCATGGGTGGTGCCTGGGCCAGGTGGGTGACATGTCGAAGTGCAGTGCCGCCCTGGCCTCTGGGCAACGTGGGCCAACAGGGTGGCCGAACTGGCCCCGATGCCCACTAGCTAAAAGTGGTCAGCAGCACCCAAGACACAGCCTGCTCATAGTCCTGCTCGGTCCTCTCGTGCCTCTGCCACCTTGGAGCCCTGAAACAATCAGGAACTCTATCTAATTTAAGTTCTCCCACTTAAACAAACCATCTTGCCTCTTTATCCCCTTCAATTCAAGCCACTCCTCAACAATTCCAATCGGAACGCCATCCCTGTAGAGTCGCTGTACTTCCCTGGTGAGTGTGCTGCCGGTGATCTTTTCGCCTCTCTTTTCAAGAAGCGAAAATGCCTTCTCAAGGGCCACTTTCTCATCTGGCGCTAGAAGACCGTCTGCAGCATCCCACAGGACGCCATTAGGTAAGGGCAGTTCCCATGTGTCCGCGATGACTTTGCTAAGCCTGAACCCCAGATAACGCAATATCTTCTCCACATGCTCACGAGGCACGCCGTACTTACCGGGCCAAACAGACACCTTGTCCACCTGATCAATGACCGTAATGAAAGTCTCCAGGTTCTCAAGGATAAACTGCTCATCTTTTGAACCTTCGGCAACGGGAAGACTGAGACTGAGCACAATGGGCTTGATCTCCTCGTCAGATAGTTCAGGTTTGTATTGTTGAATCAGGTAGTGGACGTATGATTGCAGGAAGACTTTAGCCTCTTCTCGAAGAGACTTCAATTCAGCCTGGTCCTCAGGTTCACATTCACTCTTGACATCAAGCTCACATTCACTCTGGACCTCAGTGGACGCAGGCTGGACGCTGTGGACGCAAGAATTATTTTCTGCGTCCAAGCCAAGATCGTTGTCCGCTGGCGTGACAGCAGGGGTCTGTGGACGCATGGACGCAGAGGACGCAGGAATTTCTAGATTTTTTCTATTATTCTCTCTATTACTATTACTCTCTTTTTTCTCTTTGATAAAAGAATCTTGCGTCCTGTGCGTCCTAGCGTCCACGGGACCTTGCCGGATATCGTTTTTAGCGTGGACGCAAACCAAAATCCTTGCGTCCTGTGCGTCCACGGTAGCGTCCTGGTAGGGAACTTCGTCACCAGCTTTGATACTCTGATCTGTTTTAGTACGGCAGTCAGATATTATAACCAGCCTTTCCCCATTTATCTTACCGAACGCTATCTCAAAACCGCGGTCTTCAAGTGGCTTTGTCAGCCGCCTCAACCTTGTACTAAGATGTTTAGCAGTCCTGGGCCAGTCTTTACCATGCTGCCCTCCGCCTACAAAGTAATTAATCTTGTTCAGGAGTTCAGTGGCCGTTCCTGCGTATATCGCTTTGGGGTAACCTTTTTCACGTGCCGCCTTTGCCTTGTCGTTGGAGCTGTGCGAGTTCAGGTAATTCAGCAACGCGATTCCAACTTCGTCAGTTTCCAGCAGGTTATCCTGAAGCTCTTTCATCCTTCTAGTGTAGATGTTAACCAGCGTTCCGGGCTCAAGCCCCAGGGCGGGCTCGCACCTTGATATCCATTCTGCAAAGTCTGCCATTCGAGGATATCCCGACAGCTTAGCTTCATTGGCCAAACCTTGAACAGTTGCATCAAGTAGACACCCCAGAATCCGGGGGCGGACTATCTCAAACCGCCTGTATATCTCTTTCTCCGGGGTTCTGTCCTCTTCCTTAATCGACTTCAGCCTTATCTCTGCTATCCTCGACCTCAGGTCCGACCTGCTCTCGGTAGAGGGTACAATTCCATTCAGCAAAACAAGCGACTTAACCTGAATCGATGCCTCTTCATCGTTGGTATAGAGTTTTCGAGTGGTATGAGTGGCCCCGGTCGACATGCGACAGAAAGCATCAGCCAGACCCTTGGGAATACCAGAGAGATTATCAAACGATGGAACATGTTCACTCTTCGCAGCTATGGCAAAATCCTGGGTGTTCTTTGGCGGTTCTCTAAGCTCAGAATTGCTGGGATCTATCAGGCGTTTAACTAACCTCTGGATGACGCTCTTACCAGACCCCTCAGAGCCTATCAGCTCCATTAATACAAAAGGCCCATCCACCCAAAACGCCTGTAGCAATACCGATACGAACAGCCACCAATCGTCATCAGATTCAACGTTTATGAAAGATCTAAGATCATCCCACGATCCACCGCGCTCTGGAACCGGTAGCGGCAGGGTTTCGCGTGACCTTAGAAACTTAACGGGTGCTTCAGGCAACACCTCCCATCCCTCGGGTGTCACCTTGATCACCTGCCATTCGGCATCTCCCAGGTCTATGTAGGTTACTGTGTCGCTGTACGACGCCACTCTCATGAAGGTGTCATACATTTTCCCTTTGAACTTGGCATGAGATTCCAGAACATTAAGGGTTTCTTCCAGTTCGTCTTTTCCCACAGCAGTCCCTAAAACTTCGAAGACCATTCCCGTTATCCAGAGCTTCACCTCTTTGCTATACAGGTGATAATGTTCATTGTGTCCATTATTATAAATTGTTACATATGGCTCTTTCTCTTCATCATGCCAAAACTCGCTCTTTGTGGAGAGAACCAGGTCGGCCAGTGTCTTTTTTGCAGTTTTTTTCACGGCCTCCCTGATGGTCTTTTCAGATACGCCTTGAACCTCCGCAGCCTTCTTTATTACTTTATTAGCGCCAATATTATCAGTAGATTCAAGTTTGTGGATTTTCTCATGGAACACAGGGTCTTTAGCGACGTCTTTATTAGCTTCCAATTCTGCCATCAGGCCCTCGGCATCCACTATGCCAAGTTGTTCTTTTGTAAAATATCCTCTCTTAATAGCCTCCTGCTTCAGTGCAGTTACAATCTCTGCATCTGCCAGGCATCCAGATCCGGCGTCCAGCCAGTCAACAAGTCCCATCTCACAGGCTAGCCAGGTCCAGCCGTCACCAGAAGGAACCTCACCCCCATCATAATCGTGGAAGTATCTCCAAGTACCTTCCTTGAAGTTGATCCTCAAGTTCTGGCCAGTTGATGACCCTTTAATTGGATGAGCCCCCACCAGGTCAGAGCCCGACCATTGCCAGCCATCCTTTGGTCGAATGATTATAGGCGGCCTAACTCCATCTTCGCTTTCAACCAGCTCATCGTCTCCAGCAAAGACAACAAGCCTCTCCAAGGGCAGCTTAGGCAGGCTTCCAACAGGGACCCAATTATGGCCATCGGCGTCTTTTCCCCTTTGTCCATCAGCACCCTTGGTCCTGGGCTTTCTTTGTCTCTTAGCCCTAGCAGGGTTATCTGGTGTGGTCAGATTGATAAGTTCATCCACCTGCTCAGGTGTCAATATGGGCAGCGTTCCAGAGTAACCTTGTTTTATTGGGTGATACAAGGTCACATTTTTATTGTGCTCATAGAGTTCCAGGCCGTTCCAGTTCGGCCCATCTTTATCTTTAATATAGGGCTTTGCATCCAGAATATCTTTTGATATATCCTCAGGTACATCCTGAGGTCCATGTCTATTGGTTATGATGTTAGCACCTTCGGGCAGGCGGCCTTTGAAGAACGCTCTAAAACCGGTTCTGGTGGCGGAATCAGCAATAGGACACCCCCAAGATCTAAGCAGTTCCAGACCTCTATCTGCCCACTCTGTCGTATTGCCAGTCTTAGGGCTGACACAGTTATCAAAGTCGACAAAGATGATCTGCTCATCACCTAAAGCAGGGTCCCTGTGAACAATAAACCCAGGGCCATCAAATTTGCCAGGATACTGGTCGATTAACTCAATTACTTCCCCAAAGGTTTTCCATACCAATGGATTGTTCCAGCTTAGATTCTTGCCGTCTTCGTCGACCGGGGTTTTATTTATCTCAAGAACCCAGCCGACCATGGCCAGCACTTCTGCAGGCGCTACCTGCATCTTTGCTGAGGTCTTTCCACTCGTTGGTGAGGTCTCAGGAGCAACTACGGGAACTTCATTCCCAGCTCCAATACATTCAGCGGCCATGCTCACTCCCCCTCATAAATTGTCATCTCATCGATGAAATCTCTCCGAGTGAACCACTGACGTCCTTCTTTGTTCTCAAAAATGAAGCCGTCTTTAACTATTCCGATCAATCGTGCGATATGCTTCCGGCCTTTCTTTGGCTGGATTATGCACAGTTTCGTTATTAGCTCATTAAACCAGGCTTCTCCTGCAGGAGAAGAGTTTATAGTGTCGATATTCTTATTCATAATATCACGTCCGTTTTTAGTTATGGTACTGCATTATAGCACCATATTTTTAAATTTTAACCGTTTGAGAGATTTTCTTTATTAAATTTAGACACAGCAACGGCGAAGAAAGCCGTTTATTGTGAGCGCTTTACACTCCTTATTTGACAATGTATCTGATCTCATCATGCCCTCTCCTATCAAATGCCCCATTCAACCACATCCTGTAAACTGACATCTTCAACTCATACTCATATGCTGGATCTAGCCCCCCATCTTCGGGAAAATCTAGTAAAAGCTCAACAAGTCTGTTCATAAAAGCCACTCCTTAAAATTTCTTGATGGAGTTCTATGGTGTTCTTCCCTTCTCTTTTTTCCATAAAATATTCTCCATAGATTCCCTAACTCTGCTGCTTATCGATTTCATAAAATTCATGCTATCGCCTCATTTACGGTCTCATCAAAATTTTTCAAAAGTCTGGCTTCCATTACATCAAACGACTTCAGTAAACAAGCTCCCCTAATCTCTGCCCTTACCCATCGCCTCTTCCAATACAGGATTTCTTTTAAGGTTCGGACAAACTCAGGATCTTTGTATCTTGCCTTGCACTCTCTTTCTTCCCTGGCCTCGTCCTCCAGCAACCAACGTCGGTCCCTGGCCTCCAGGTCGATTTCCTTATCATATCTCCAGTAAACGCCCCACACCCTTTGGCTTGTATTATAACCGTAAGTGTTCCTGCCCATATTCTTCTTTACAATCAGGTCCTGCCTCTCCAGGTCACGGAGGTGACGGCGCAGTGTCTTTGGGTCCTCAAGTTTGAGCATTCGCCGATCTCCCCTTGAGAACATGCGATGCAGTTCAGATTGTGACACGCTGGCATCGAAGGGCATGGTCCTATCAATATGAGTATACCCATAAGGGTCTTCGTAGACAATCCCATATTGCTGATAGATTATTATGCGCCTTAGGATGGCAGCCTTAGCCAGGGCATCAGGCGTTTTAGCCTGGATACGGCATCTATCACGTTCGGCAAAGAATTCCCTCAGAGTACCCCTGGTTCGGATGTAGTCACAAGCCAAGACAATACCTGCATCGGGCATCACCATGAATTCAGACTCATACAGCCAAACTCTGGTTAGCTCATCAGATAACGCCTGGCAGTAATAGCGATTATTCTTGTCCGGCTTTGGATCACACCAGAAGTTGCATATCGGGCAGACGTTCCAGGCGATCCAGTTGGATGCAAGCAGGCTCAGGTGACAATCTTTCCTCAGTCTCCTTCGGGCCAGTGTGATCCAGTCCCTATAGGACATGCTGCCCACCTGAGAGTCTTCGACATCTTCACCCTTTCCCGTTGCTGGTTCCTTATCATCATTATCATCCTCATCCTCCGTCTTCTTTTCTCGAATGCGAACAATCGAGTCCTCGCGTTTCTCGTCGGTCGGATCGAAATGTTCTTCAGGATCGTATTTATAATCAGAATCTATCATCCCAATTTCTCCTCTTCGTTCATGGTGTGCCTCCTATTATTGCTGCGGCCAGCTCCCTTGCAATCCTTTTAATAGAATCTTTCCACCACAACCCAGGGTCTTCTTCAAGTTCCGTTTCTACGGTGTCTTCCAATGATTCAAGGGCCTTATCCAGGTCTGGTTTGGCACTCTCGTATGCCTGTCTAACCTTCCCATCAACATCTTGTGATTTCAGGATCTCATCTGTAATCTTTTTCCTCAGCTCATCTTGCACGTTCTCATGTAGCTCTTCGGCAAGAATCTCTTGGGTGGAATCAACTTGCCCTGACCATATTTGGCCATCTTCCCATCAAGCCATTCCAGGAACTGGCGTGTCGTCATAGCATCGAGTTCTATCCTGTGAGTCTGCAGCCATTCGGCTTCCCCCTCATTGACGTAGCTTGCCACTGGCCTTCTTTCTTTAGGCTTATTCAGGTCCTCAACTTGAAGCTTCATCTCATCACGAGCCTCTGCGGGTTCCAATCCAAGGTTGATGATCCTGACCCTTCTCCCGGCCTAGCTCTTGATGCTTTTTGCAGCTTCTCGTAAATGTTTGTACCATAAGCATCTGCATCGTGGATACAGTAGAATAGAATCTCCTCGCCTGTATCACCCAGCATATCAATCAGATCTTTCGCTGCTCGGGTGGCATGCCCCTTTGAGGTTAGCAGTGCACAATCGTGACGCTCCGGCCATTTCTCATCTATGAGGATCTCGAAAAACCCTTCCTTCTCGATGTATAAGATTTTGTTGAAAGTCCACTTCGGCCTGTCATAGCCTTCTACGGCCATGGTTCCAAGTGGTATGCGCTCTTTTAAGTGAGGATGGTACAAACTGCCTCTGACATCCCTATAAATACCCGGCAAATCCCTGCCTAGAGATTTTTCGAGGTCCGTTAATACAGTATAGAAGTTACTCCATGTCAGGACTTCTCCAGTTCGGAGAACACCATTGGTCTTAAAACATAAAAGATCTGTCTTGGTTTGTATCTGTATCTGTAGTTTTCACTAACTTTGTTAATGGCCTCATCAAGATGCTCCAGGACAACCTCTTTCTGATCTTTCTGACCAGATTTTGCCGAGTTTCTCTTCTTGGCCTTTTTTATGGCGCTACCAACTGCCTTATCTATACCATTGGAGAATGTATTCAGGTCAGGGCTTTTACCGTCAGTGGTGATAGGGACATAGGGGGATATGATATTAATCCATATGGTAAAGTTCTCTTTACCGACTTTTTCGAAAACACAGCGTAAATTACATCCCAATATCTTGAGGTTGTTCTTTTCCCTAGAAATGACTGTAAACCCGGTAATATGTGTTTTGTTTACACATACGCCCAGTTCGTCTGATTTACTCTTATAAACCCATGCTTCTACGACATAAGGAATTTCTACAACTTCTCCCTTAGAGGTTAACTTGAAGTTATCGGTTGTTATAGAGTATGTTGTTTGAGGAGAATTTTCGAATCTGTCGAACTCACCAATACGGCCCAGTCGTTTAGGGTTTACAGGTTTCGATGCTGCCTTCATCCTGGGTAGCAGGATCATGGCATCACTCGCTGTCAGGTCTGTTGCCTGTCTCCCCTTGAAACCATCAGTTATCTCTTTTATCTTCCGACTACAGCCATCAAAGAGGCTTACCAGGTCCTGGACAGTCATATTCTTTGCAGCCAGACATAGTTCATGAAAGTCGGTTGAGGTGTACCAGTGCGGAGAAGTCTTGCCCTTGTAATCTTCGCCTCGTGCGAATATCACGGCATTATTGGCCCAGGCTAGGTCGATCACGTCCTGCATCAGGACCCAAATGAACCTCTACCCTCATCCCCTGGCCATCGTATTCGCCCAAGACCTCGGCAGTAGTAGTCCCATTATGATGTGGCCTTAGTCGTATGGTCTGCCCTCGTGTGGATACTATAAGCTTGCCCTCGCTGGCCAGGACGGCCCCGGATACCACTCTTAACCCGTTCCCTAGTGCCCCTCTGGAAGGCAGTCTTAGGTGTTTGCTTGACTTCAGTGGCCTGTTGATCGAGAAGAGATCTGTGAGTTGATCGGGAGCAAGGCCAGGGCCATAGTCTTGCACAGGGTCTATTATGAGTTCCGCCTTCTTCTTTCAAAAAGGGGAGTTGTTGGATGCGCCAATCAATCTTGCAGATCATCGCCTCCACCATCTATGCATACCGATACCATACCTTCATTCGTACCGATGTTTCGTTCGATTTCCTCAGCCTTGCGGGCTATGGCATCATAAAATTCATATTGTGTATCTCTCGAACAGATAGCCACTAACTCGGCTGCAGTATGAATGATGATACCGATTCTAACAGGATCATATTTACGAGTTAGGTTACGCTTTCGTCGGAACCGTTTACAGATATCCGCCGCGTATTTACCTACGCAATCTTCACAAACATGCGTCAGCTCATCAACAGCCCAAACCTCACGAGATAGCATGTCACAGGCTACTTTTCCAAGGATTTCGTAGTCTTCCTCAGTCGGATTCTCAAAATCATCGGCAAAGATATTATCGGATTGTGCCTTACCGACAAGGTAGACTACATCATCAGATATTCCCTTTTTCAACAGAACCGTGTGGTCAATGACCCCATCTTCATATCCAACCATCATACTTCTTCCTCCATTTCAATCGTATATTGGGGGAGGCCAAGACTGGCCTCTCCTAATTTCAACAGTTCCTTTTTCGAGACAACCTCAAATCACCAATACGTCTTCATCCTCGAACTCCGGACAATAATCGAACTCCCCGCGGTCGACCGGCTCACCCCCATCCCAGATAGTGACCCCTTGCACACCAAACGAAAGGTTTTGGTGGGTCAGAACGAACTCCAACTCCGGATACATCTCAGCTACCCGGCAAAATCCGATGCATGGAACATCCCAGGCAGATTCAAACTTGAAGATAAGCTGCACTGGCGACTCGCTGACGAGTTCGGTATGAGCGTCTCCCCACTTATCTCCATAGTTATCTATCGCCCAGTCGTACCAGTCCTTGGAGCCGTACTTCTCCAAATTCGACTTCAGGACCAGGCAGTGCTCGTATATTCCAGGGACCTCACGCTGTAAGAACTGCCTGAGTCCCTCCAAGCTTGTGATGCCCTCTTCAACGACCCAGGAAAATTCAAGGATGTCCGTTGCATCGCCGAAGAAGGCTTCATAGGCCACCTCTTCATATGGAACAGACTTTAAATCCAGCAACTCTTGAGGACAGGGCAGAATCGACCAAAGTATGCCCTTTTCAAGATTTATATCATTCCAGAACTTCTCGATGTCTTCAACATCTCCACGCACAACCAGTGTGCAAGTTACAATATTCGGCATTCACATTACCTCTAGTAAAGATTTGACTTGTTCATTCGCTGTGCCAGCAACCTGACCCATCATATTTGATTCAGGGCAGGCAATTTTTATTCTACAGATAACATATTCTTCGTACATACACACACCATCCATTGAGTATTTGCTTAGGCCGTCACCCCATCTTCCTCTTCCTCGATCAACACGCTAGTTACCACATTTAGCGCCAAGTGATAGAACGTGTTGAATCTTTTCAAGGTGTCATCATCAATAACGGTCATTCTGTCACAGTAACTATCATACAGAATAATGCCCCCGTGCACGGTTTTATTATTCCAGCTATCAAAAATTTCGCCAGAATCAATGAGCGCCTCTATTAGGGCTTTTACAGCAGCCTCGAATATGGCCTCGTTGAAATTAGATTCGTCTAAATCGTTATCGAAATAAAACGAACCATATCCACTTACAAGCATATCATGTGCCCCATTCCAGGCAGCTTCCACCAGATCAGATTTTATCATATCTTTTCATACTCCTTATCGGCCACGATGTGGCCAAACTTAACACTTTATATTGGACATAAACTGGTATAAATAAGTTTTGGTAAGAAAGAAAAAAATTAACGTCGATAGAAAGCCCAAATCGGTTGATTGTGCTCTGATCTCACCTGGACCGCCTCAACCTCGCCTGCGGCCTGTAGCATTTGGAGTTTGACTCTGGCCGTTATAGGGTTCAAGCCTGCCGATTTGGCTATCTCGGACACTGGCAAGGCGTTCTCCTTGCCATTGGGGATAGCGTCGCGAAGTTTTTCCATGTTAAACCTTCTCATGGCTTCCTGGGGCTCTAGGCAAGTTTGGCCTGTCCGAGTGTACTTCCAAGCATTCCCCTGATAGCGGTCTCGCTTGGTTCTTCCTTCGGCCATTAAGACATAGAGTGCTCTGCGAACCATATTTTCTGATGTATTGGTCTTGACCGCGATCTCAGCAGGTGTTGCTGGTTTCTCTGGGTCAAGTGCCAGCCACACTTGTTCGACTCTCTTACGCGCCATAATGGCCTTGTTTTTTGCCCTTAACGTTTTGCCCTGGTTTTCGATATCAGCAGGCTTCTGTCCCAGAGCTGCTATGACCTCATTTAGCTTTGCGATGATTTTTTCGGTATCAGTAACAGTCTTGTCGTTTTTCATTACATAATAGCAGGAGATTTCATATATTTAAATCTTGTGCGCGACGGCAGAGACCCCGGACCTGAGATCATGCGGAACCCCGATCCTGCAGAGATTATGCGATTCGCCAAAAACGGTAAAACCCATAATTGAAACCAAATTGCACCAGAGCATATCGAATATCAGAAACGCCGGTTCCGGCGAAACTTGTATCCGGCCTGCGCATATCGATTGCAAGAATTACTGGATTTGGTGAAACTTGCAAACTGCGGATACCCGATCCTGCGGAGACCCTGGCCATCAGCTGCCTGCAGCCAGGAAAAGTTCTATGACATCCTCGGTTGTTGATTGAAAAATGTCATAAAACAGAGAGGAGCACCTGGCCGCATGGTATGTATGTATGTTTCGAGAAGCTGGTGAACCATGTATGTTAGTTTTGAAGCGGAGCTTCTTTAGTTCGTGCTCTCCAACTGCCTGATCCTGGTCTCCAGCTCGGCGATCCTCTTATTCTGCGCTTTGATTATGTCTCTGTGCTTTCTTGCCCGATTCTTGCGCAAGTTGCAGTTGGCGATTGATGAACTGATCTGCATCTTCCGGTGGTGCTTGCAAAAGCTTCGAATGCATCGACCAGGAGTTGGTCGTCATGCCCGATATCAGTTTTGCCTCTAACGCCTCCCATCATGTTGATGTTCTTCAACCTCTGGATTTCGTCGATTAATTTGTCAATATGCTTCTCCAGTGTTCCTCTTTCAAACATTACTTCTGTCAGCTCGCTCTGTAGCCTCTCCTTCTCCTCACGAAGCCCCCAGATCTGATCCTTGGCATCATCCAGTTGTCGGGACAGGGCTTTCAACTCAGCACCCATTGATCCAGGGCCTCTCTTTCCAGATCGTCTCAGGTCATCGGCCCGGTGGGTGCTAACCTTGTTCTTGTTACCACATTTAGGGCAGCAGGCGATCTCGGCATGGCCACCATAGGGCCATATGTAGCCGCAGGAGCATTGGATCGGGATCGTGGTTAATTCGGTTTTCATGGAGACTATGTATGTATGTTTTTCTATAAGAGGCTGGCGAGCTATGTATGTTAGTTTTAGGTAGACCGTGTATGCTTTCAAAATTTGCTCTATTTTGGGAGCGCTGTTTGACAACTTCGGAATTGCTGCAATTCCAACTTCGTTGTCCTACAGCGTTGTATCGTGCTCCCTCTGGCGCTCTTTAACCAATTCCACTAACGCCATGCACCACTCATCCGTTTCATTTTCGTTGGTGAGATCAGGAGGTCTAAACACTTCTTTTTTCACTTAATATCCCCACAGATTTCACGCGCATGAGGTATCTCAGAGCATCCTCCAACTTCCTGGCTTGCTCTTCGTTCCCATTTTTACGGTGCTCTTTGATCTTTGAGCAAATAAGATTACCAAGTGTCACGCTAACCTGCCTCCTGGAGGCTTTTGGACAGCCAGCAGGCTGTCGCTTCGCCTCCTCCTCTCCCAATATCTTCATGGTGCGAACGGATATAAAATTTTCTTAATCTCAGACAATATTGCCAAGTATGCACATTTTCAGTATTCCTTCAGCAACAGGAAGGGTGTTGCTCTTGGCCCACAACAGCATCAGGGCATTGGGGGATTCCCCATGGGCGTATGTAAGCAATTATTAATACCACCCAATCGCCCACTAAATGCCGCTGCAGTATGTCTAGGAGATCGCATTAGGGATGGCATGCTTGGGAGGTATGGGCTGGATACCAACGACTGCCAGGAGAGGCACGTTCTGCGGTCGCTGCCGGGGAGGGCATTCTCTGCGATGCATCATGTATGCCGGGTTCAGGAGGACTGGCCGAAAAAAGGGTGAAGTGCATAAATCTTTTCATAGTTGATCTACAATCAGTTGATTAATTTCCAAGTTACCGCTATCAATTCTAACTTACCCTTTGAGGATATTGAAATATAAGTTACAGCTCACCATTGAACGCCCGCTCCAGGATCGATGGTATTAGCGCATCCAGCTCGGCGGCGGTCTCCGCTTGGTGGCGCTGGAGGGCAGCGATACAATCGCCATCTAATGACATCTCTCAGAATTGCCTGTGGTGCCCTATAATCAATTTTCTCTGGTGGGGTGGCACCCGCAATACCCCAGGACCTTAAAATTGGCGATGCGTATATGCCATAGGTTGCAAGGGTAACCATAGTGCTAGGTTGCATTATGGATGGTTTAGGGGCAGATTAGACAAGTGTTGGTGTGGTTTCCAGTGGGCCTTTTGGCAATGTGCCTTTGTTTTAGCAACATGCAGGTTAGCAGAAGATTTGTGCTGGCCTAGACTTGTATAGGTAACTACTTCTACCTTTTTTACCTCAGGAATGTCCTATCGACCTTGTATGCATAGGGGCATATTTTTGCGATGCGGTAGAAGTGACTGCCATATCTAGATAATTAAGGTAGGCACTGATCATAACTCTAGCAATTCCGCGTACCTCAGATAACTCGTTATCTGTTGCATCTCGTAGATTTTCATGCTCACCACGGTGACGTCCCTGCCTGAGTGGCTCATGGTTGCATAATCTCCCGAAGCTAGACCAATTTTTTTCTGAAATACGCAACGCTGATCTCGCCATTGCATCGCTGCCAAATTTACGGGATAAAGCATCACGGATCTCATAGAGATGCACTAGTTCGTCATCTGGGTCATTCACTGAAGCAGTATGGCTTTTTAGTAGCGACATGAGTACTCTATCTTTATGGTGTCTGCTGACTTGATCAATGAAGGTTTTCATAATTTCGGTTTGGGAATCTTCAACGACATCCTCATTCCTATCATTTTTCAAGAGGTTAGCCGAATATCCTGTGATTTTTAATCTTCCCGATTCTGCCTCCAGAGCGTAGTCTTTGCGGCCATCGGCATTCTCTACATGGGTCAGATTCGGACTAGACAAAACATATGCTTCACGACTGCAAGCCTGTGTACCGAGGAATATGCTGAATAGCATATATAGGCTAATTAGCACATCGTCCAATGTGTCACGCATTGATATGTTAGCTTTGTAAACTGCAGATTTGATCTTGGCCTCGGCCTTGCCATTGGCGATGATTATAGAATAATCGTATTGCTCAATCTGGATTTGTGATTTAAAGTAATCTGAAGGCGAGTATTTCCATTCCAAGATAACTACAGCACTCATTTTGATACCTCTAATGCTGCTATCTACAAGAATCCTGTGGCCAGCCTGCCTGGATGAGCCTGGGAATGACGTACTTCGTGCAGGTGTCTGCCTCGTTCATCAGGTGATCGTCGGTTATCGCTATGCCTCCTGCCCATTTGGATACCAGTGGTTTGGAGGCAAATGGAGGTACAGATATTTGATTGTTGTGTGAAGTCGTTTCGAGGAGGGACATGGGATGCACTGGGGAAACTGTTCACCATGGCCGCAGGATGCTGGTTTCCGAATAGAGACCAAAGATAATAATGAACCAGATTATCATAAAATTTCAACTTCCTGTACTTTTGCTCTATTATATTCTTAGAGGAAATGTACGGTTTTTTGCAGAATGCAAGTGGCAGGGGGACCAGTTGGTCTGATGTCCTGAGATGCAGAGAACCAGGCGACCCAATGGAATCCAGATCAAAAGGGTGATAAATAGCAATGAGGCATTTGGGCGGTCACATTTCCACAGACCCACATTAGTAGTAGCGTTCCCGAAATTATATGGGCCATTATTTCAGCGTCAGCATCCAGCTCAGGTCGCACGCTTCATCCTTCGGCAGCAGACCTTTGATTGGACCAAATCCAGTTGTAATCTCTGCACTGAGGAAGAGACTAACCCTGGCCGCTTCCACTCCAGGTGGCAGTTGCACAATAGCATAAACGATCTGGCTGCCCACCAGGGGATGAGCCGGCCTGGAGGCAAATACCCATCGGGCAGTGCTCTCGCCTACGCCGTCCGCAGTGATTACCGGGAAGACTCGGCGCAGGTTGATGGTAGTCTCGGCCTTGGCCAGGGATACGTCCACTGAGGAGAACTTGAAATCTGGACCGATGCCCAGAGTAAACGTTCCTGTCTGCTCTTCTGTCTCGGCCTTGGGTGTGAGGTCGAAGGCTATGGGTCTCGGACCGCCATCATCGGGCTGGAGGTCCACTACCAGCTCCGCCCTGCGCACCTCCTGTCGACCTTCAGGCCGAAGAGAGAAGGCGAACCGGGCCAGACCATAACCGTAACCTCCCTCGGGGGCCTTCCAGGAGTCACCCATAATTTTCTGGCCTGCCCACCAATCGGGCTTTCCGATACTCACTTTGGGCATAGTCTTTCCATGGGCTGCAAAGACGCCCGAGGGTGGCACGAGTTCGCCCTCCCAGGCCATCTCTATAGGATAAAGAGTCTCATCGATCAACACCTTAAATCCCTCACTGGATCTTTCGGTTTGAGGAACAGCAATGCCTTATGATGGCTGATCTCGCTCAGATGTCAATGCTGCTTCGAGATTGGTGATCAGATTTTGCGCCCACTGTGTTTCCTTAGCCGTGGCTGATCCACAAGCCTCAAGCTTTTCCCGGGCAGATCGGGCATACATCCAGAGCATCGGATGGCTGGCCAGCATTCCAAAGTGCAAACGCCATGCTCCGACGGTATTGCGCTGCCCAGTAAAGATCGCCTAATGCCTCTCTAATAGTGGATGGCCTTTTGAGTACATCTCTTAGGGCCTCATTGAACCTCCCAGCATATTCACAAACTTCGCCCAGTGCTTTGTACGTTGTAGCCAGTTCGTTCGCCGCGTTCGGCGGCAGTGCGTCCAGGGCTTGTTGATAGAACTCCCAGGCAGCCTTAAGATGCTCATATTCAGGCCTGCCAGCTTTTTGAGCATCCTTGAAGCGCTCCAAAGCGACATGCCCCAAGGAGCCAAGACACTGACCTCGCATAAGCCCGTCAGATTCAGGAGTCAAATCAAGACTGTGCCTATACCAATATTCGGCCTGGTCCAGATCGCGGATATCAGCCATCATTACGTACGCATTACCCAGATTCATGGAACACCTCGCAGCAATCGGCCAGAAACCATACGTCTTACTCTTCTCTATTGCCTCCTTATAGCTCTGAACGCACTCTCCATCGCCCATATTCATTTGAATTTGAGCCAAATCGACCATCGAGACGATATAGTTCCTAATATTGCTCCTGGCTTTTTCATCGATCTCATGTGGATCAGCAGCCAGCGCTTGTCTTGCCTTCTCCCGGAGCCATTCGATATTCTTTTTCTTAAGCCTCATGGCCTCATCCCACTGCCGCGACAGAAAAATCAAGCTAGTTCGATAGCTTTGACTACGATCCATTCCTCCTCCAGGCCAGGGAATGGGCCATCAGTTTTTGGATCTACAAAAAAGGGCATAATCTCATCAACCAGCCGTCTCCACTCCGCCCACCGGCCGGTGTGATTGTAGAGCGAAGCAATACCTTGCATGGCAGATACAACTTCATACCACCAGCCTTTCTTCAGGGCTAATTGACGGGCATATAGCAGGTTGGCCTCCTCTGCAGCCATGGCTGATACGACTTCACGATGGCCAGCCTCGTATTGATTAAAGCAGTAGTTCCCTATAGAGCCCATAGTCCCCACAAAGGCATTCGCAACCTTATCCTCCTGGCCTTCATAGTGCTTTAGGAATAGTCCCCGGAAGAACCAGCGTAGTGCCGGATGGATGCGGTAACATCCTCCGCCCAGAGCCGTAAGCATTCCCACCTCTGCGGCCCTGTCCAGCAACTTTATTCCGTCCTCACGGTCAAGCCCTCGCAGCTCCTCCAGAGAGAAAGGATTTTGGCCCATGAGCCGCAAGACATCCACATTCACGAATCCCTGGAAGAAACTGAGCAGCGCCAGGATGCGCCTTTCATTTTCGTTAAAGGCATTCTGTGACCCATAGCTCAGCGATGCTCCCAGGGACTTGGACCGGCCCTAGGCTTTCATCATCCTCGATCTCTTTTTCCCCGGACCTCAGTTGGTCCACGAACTTTTCGATCTGCTCTTTTGTGCCCAAGCCCTCTCGCAAAACTTGACCCACCAGGACGGTTATAGTCAGGGGGTTACCTTCAGTATATCTTAACAACGGCTTCCAGCTTCCCACATCGACCATCCTGTGCCTATGCTTGTCGGCTATGGCCTGGGCCAACTTAACTCGCTCTAGCATGGGCATGGGCGGGACTTCAACTCTGCGGGGCAGGTCGTCCAGCCACTTCCTCTCATCCCGGCGAGATATGAGCAGGAACTTGGCATGAGTGGCTCTGGCAGCCCTCAGGAAGTTGGCAAGATCCTTTTGCTCCTGAATGCTCCAATCCGATTCCGTGCCTATTGGGAACCCGGCCACTGGCTCGACATTATCCCATATCCAGAGAACTGGTATTTGTTTCAGCATCTGTAGGGCCAAAGACCTCCTCTGGTCGTCGTCCAAAGTTAACCAGTGGATGCCCTTATCTTCCAGAGTCTTGCCAAACACCTGTCCTACCTTGTCCAGCACACAAGGCAGTGGCATATGCCGGTCGAAAGATGTGAACAGCACCGGTCCATCTACGCCGCCCGTCAGAGAGTACCACTTAGCAAACTCCGCAGCAGTGGCAGTCTTGCCGTTCCCGGCATAGGCATGCAACAGGACTACTTTGTATGAATCAAAAGCGCGGTCGATAGCGTGAAGCGTCTCATCCCGGCCAAAGAAATTCATATCTGGAGTGGATGGTAGACTTGGGTCCAGATAGCCCCGCTCAGGTATGGCTTCGTTCTCGCATATCTTCTTGATCTCAAATTTCTTTTCGCTTTCCTCCTTTGGGAAGAGTGGCAGAGTGCCGGCTCCGAAGACGACGGGCACAGACCAGTCCTGAAGCTCATGTTCTCTGAAGGCTATCTCACGCTTTGGTTGGTCGTGAAGATTCTTGCGGCCCAGGTTTACTGCCTCTTCCAAAGTCCTCCCCTGGACCAGATAGTCATAGAAATTGGCTATGAACTGGGCGGCGGTCGCCACATAGACTACGTACCTCATAGCCACTACTCCAGACAAGCCCGCATGCATCGCCTCCTGGGCCAGGGAACCGAAGGCTCTGATCCGTGAATGAGCATCCATCTGCTCCGCATCCTGTGTAGATATAGGCTCATTGGGTGATTCGGCATAGGCTGAACGGCAGGCATTGAGCACCAGTATAGGGACCTCGGCCTCTCTTAGAAGGTTTCCGAGCTTAGTACCGTCCACCAACCCCATATTTTCCTCTTGATGAGGGTTCTCGAAAAGTAGATAGCCGCAGGGACCAAATCTTTTGCCGGCGAACGTATCCTTGCTCAATCTGCCAAAGCCTGCCGAACTGCCAAGATCAGCATAAGTCCCGTGGCCATCAAAATGAAACACATGATAGGGCTTGCCCTCAGCTTTGGCCTTTCTAAGGACACGACCTAACTGATCAAACGTTGGAGGCCGAAGTACGTCTAACTGAAAGCGAGCACTCCATTCCTTGCTGAGGCCACTTATGACCCGGCTGGCAACCGATCGGAATGGCACGTCTTTGTCTCCTGCAGGGCGACATATGGCCAGAAGAATACGTATAGGGCCGCTAGTGGTCTTTATAAATTCAGGAGGTACGGCCGCCTGGCTATAAGTGCGCATGAATGAAGCGGCAGTAAGTGCCAGAGGCTGAAGCGTGTCAGGGTTGCATATCAGCTCCCAGGGGATAGATGCGGCCTCCTGGACGTCAGTTACTATCTCTATGCGAGTATTGTTAAGTTGGGGGAGGGCATAAGACCAGATCTTGTGGGCATCGAAGTTGGATTTGAAGATCTTACTGAAGAGCTCGATGCCGATTTCAATCATGCGCTGCTCCACTTGGCTGGCGATACTCGGCGCTGGGTCCTGAGGATATTGGAGATAGTCCTCGAAGTACCACCGTAGACGTTCCTGGTCCTGCAGGGATAGATTAAACTCGAAGGATACATCGGCGGTCTGAGTGAACTCGCTCTCCTTGAGCAGCTCGATCCGAACGTTGTATTTACCCTGGGATGGAGGGTTTTGGGTGAGGCGCAGAATTTGGGTCAAGCAGATACCCCCATTAAATCTAACCGTCCAATAGTTGGACATGTTAAAGCTCTTTTGCCTAGATCGTAGATCGGATACCTATAACCTTTCAATCAGCCTGGTCGCAGCAGCACCAATTACTCCAGATTCTTCTTACCATCACGGTATCGGGTCTAAGGGCTGTTATCCAAGCCTATCTGCAAGCATGATCAGTGGCAGGAAGGTAAAGTTATCCCTAAGGCCAAGAGGACTATCTAAGAACCGATCTCCAGATGGGGCAGAGGATCAGAGTGCGTCACTGCACATCGTTTTTCGAATAGAGACCAAAGATAATCATGAACCAAATTATCATAAAATTTCAACTTCCTGTACTTTTGCTCTATTATATTCTTAGAGGAAATGTACAGGTCGCTGAGTTTACAAGCTCTCTGCCTGGATCGTCAGTCCATCAATGCCGCGATTGCCCAGAGGACCAACGTGACATTGAAGGCCAGTAGGCCAGCGCTGATAACCTCTGATCTTGCATTTCTCCCCTGGAAACCAGGTACGCAAGATAATCCATTACAGCAGCAACTAATATAGCACCAATTGATCTAGCACCAACCAATCACAGATTTCCAGCCTTAGCGTCTTGTTATACCATGTCACAAGATAGTCTGGACTATCTATTGGAGGTCATGACAGTCGCCCTGGCGAAATCCTCGTTTGTGGAGCTGGTATCAACAGAGTTGCCAAAGGTGTGCATTGGTTTGTGATCTGCACTGGACCTCAAGGCGCTGGTTGCAGACAGCCAGTGAGCAGAGCCCACATCAGCCACATTATATAATTCCGATACCCCGTCAGACTCCCCCGTTGGTGAGGTCTCCCTCAAGTGACCTGGTTGAGTAGGAGATCCAGATCCCCGCCAGGCAGCCCATGAAGGCGGCCAATTGGGGATATGTGGGGTTCTGGGCGGGCTTTAATGGACGTGGACGTGGGGTTTTGGTGCTGCTCGTAAAACCGGAACCCAGAGATATGATCCGATGGTTGAAGGTTGACCGGTGATCCCCTACGATTAAGGCAAACAGCTTTTGAGCCCTACTTCAGCATCGCGCATGGAAACGAGGGCAAACTATATCCTGCCTTTCCTCTCATGCCCGCAAATTCGGTATCCTCAACTCTTCATTCTCATGTGCACTTGATCTTGGGCCTAATGGGGCGGGGAATGAGATCCCCGCACGAAGTAGAAGCTTTAATAATTGTCCTTATGGATCGCGCGATTATTGCTCCCATGCCTCGGCCCCTCCAATGGATCTTTTGGTGGCTAGGAGAAAATCACTTTGCTTTCTCAGCATAGCGATTCTACTGGCTCTTCTGTAATGTGATGGCGAATAGTTTCTTGGGAAGTTCACCCTCATCGAACTCTTCTATGTTGACTAATTTATATCCATTCGTCAAATGCTCGACTTTCTCTTTGCTGAAGAAGTGAACTATAAAACCGCCACTGATCTCCCACATATCCTCGCCACGATGAGTTCCCGTCCGGTAATGTGCATCCGTTGTATTACGAACCGTATAGATGTTCAGTCCTTGAGGCTTCAGCGCCCGCCGTATTTCTTTTGATAATGATTCAAGTTCTGATGTGGTTAGGGCCATGCAATAAAGCATGTGAGAATAGCATCCATCAAAAAAGCCATCATCAAACGGAAGGGGTTGTCTTACATCATGTTGAAGCGCCATAACGGATCGAGACAAGCCCAATTTATCGGCCTTGGCTTCTATTTCCTCCACACCTTCCTTGGTGTAATCTAGCGTATATATTTGAAATCCTTCCCGGGCGAAAAACAGCGTATCACGCCCCTGTCCCCCGCCAAGCTCAAGGATTCTTCGTTTGCCTTCTTTTTTGAACATCTCGGCGGCTTTGCGGGCAGGATAGCTCGGTTCCGTTCCAAACATATCGGTATTTTTTACAAACATTCTTTCCCAGTGGTCCCGCTGGGCATTTAGCGGCTCTTTTATCATTTTATGATTTTCCCTTATATTTATCTAAATGAGATACTGTCTCGCCTATTATAGGCTTCCGTTCTTTTGTCCGTTCCTTGATAAGGAACAAGATGCTTCGAGTGAGGTTCCTTGGGTATCAGCTTCATGCTGGAATTGACCTACATCAATACTAATAAATAATTCAAGGAACGACCTCTTTTTAGAACTCATCTTAAGCTGCTATGATACATCTCTCCAGGGATACGAGAATGCAGGCGGTGCGATTTTGCGTCAGAGCAATCTTACTGGCCATGACATTAGTCCCGATTTTATCATTTGCCCTAGCTAGCGATAATCCTACGAACACTACAATTACTTCTCCGACATGTGCTAATGGCGCTACCGAAAATGCTCTAGAAGACTTCACCCTATCGTCTGGAGCTACTGTCTTTGCAGCCGGACTTTTGGCGGGCTTCAACCCCTGTATTCTGGCCGTACTAGCCTTTCTGGCAAGCTCCATGCTGGCAATTACAGGCCGCAGAAGGGATATCTTGGCAATGGTTGCAGCCTTTTCCCTGGGCATGTTCGTGGTCTACATCATTTTTGGAGTGGGCCTATTCAGCATTCTGCAGGAAAAGTCCACGGCTACCGTGTTCCGCACTGTTCTGGCAGCTATCCTACTGGTTCTGGGGCTAATGCAGCTTGAGGACGCCAGGAGGCTGCATATGGGAGGCATGTCCATCTTCCGCACGGACTGGACCAAGAAGTATGTTCATGGTGTCGTTACCAGCCGGAGGCTCAGCTCATATTTCCTTTTAGGAGCCCTTTTCTCTCTGGTAAGGGCACCCTGTGTGGGAGGGATCTATATCGCTATCATTGGCATGATCTCCAGCCAGGGCTATGCCTCATCAGGGCTGTTCTATCTGGTGATCTACAACGTAGGCATAGCGCTTCCTGTGCTGCTTATTGGAGGGATCATCGCACTGGGTATGAGCCCAGAGGAAGTGGATCAATTCCGGAATAAACACAGAGTTGCCATCCGGTTAATAACGGGATTCACGCTAATTGCCATGGCCCCGATTATATACTGGAAAATGATTTGATCTAAAAATGCGTAGAATTGTGTTATATGGATGGATATGCCCCAGAGCCCGTGTGAGGAGAAACATCCAAAAAAGACCTTCTACTATGGCCCCGCGAACACTTTCACATGTTAGCCGGATACGTAAATATCAGGTTTTCGATAGCTCTGAAGTCGGCGCCCGGCCATCCCTGATGTCTACGGGCAGGTTAAGAGCGTGGCAAGAAGCTGAAGAAGAGCGACTGCCAGGTGTCATGTTTATCCCTATCTAATTCGGAGCTGAAGGCTCATCAGTGTACTTGTACCGGTCCTCCAATCGGCCATTGATGTATAAATCATCTTTTTTCAAACTCCTTATGAAAAAAAGGAATTACATTAATCCTCTAGCTACGAGGGGGTTGATATAGACACTATCAGCCACGGTATCGAGAAACGGGTACATGAAGTTGTTCCAATCAATCTTTCTCGCTGTTTGAGCCGTCATCGTATAGGAAGCTCCCGTCGCTATCCTTGTATGTCCATATGCATCGCCGATTTCGATCTCTGTATTAACCGTCACCTCCTTTACCCTTGGATCTTTAAACAATTCCTTGAAGATCTCCGTCGAGTCGCGTTTTGCGTTTGCATATACATTTCTTCGTCCAAGTAAGCCTTTTCAGGAAGCGTTACGTAAACATCGCCTCCTTCGACATACACTTCTTTGGCATCAGTTCCCCACGGAAGCATATGTTTAACGTCATCTATATCAAGCGTATCGTTGCTTGGGGAGTAATCCTTAGTCCATCGTCGTTCGACGGAATCAGCACGAGGAACAAGAACAACGCTATGAATCCGTACAAAATGTAACCTGCTATTCTCACAACCACGCTTTTGTGATCTAACATGGGTAATTTTATGCTCATAACAATTCCTCATCATATTCATTCTGCTTCTTTTTCACATTCGCTATCAGTTCATCTATCCAAGCATCTACCTTTTCCTGATCAGAAAAATCAGGGGTTTTGTACACTTTTTTCTCCATCAACACTCCTCCAACGACAGAAAATTAAGTTACATATCCCTCAGTTACATGCATCCCTATCCGCACCAGGGGCACACTGACACGTTCATTATAAAGCCTCCAAGTCTTTCAGCTTCATTGCCTTGGAATCGATTAGCTCCAAAGAGATGGCATAATCTGCAAACAGAAGATCAACGGGATCGTCAACCGTATCTTGAGCGATAGCATACATTAGCGCGCTATGTTCGACCAACGGGTTAGTGATGTATCGGACTGGAAAAAGATGAGACACCTAAAACGCCTCCACAGGGCCATTGTGACCGCCTGCCCAGCTCCCATGGTTAGCGCTGATTAATGGTTTATCCGTGATGGAGCCGTCAAGGTGTGCCCGGATTGTATTTTGAGCAGTAGAAAAATATTTCCTCTGATGTTTGCACCTTTGTGCCGGGGGATACTGTTTTGCAGGGCATGAGCAGTCATCCATCGACGTGCAGTAGTAAACCTGGGGCTTCTTGTTGCTGAGAACCAAAACGACACCAGCCAACCATATTTCGCTAGGCAACGGCTCTATTTGTCTATTCAGACTCTTCAGCATCGCCTGAACAGCGGCTAAGCCTTGCGATTTCAGGCAGGGCATCGATTGCAGAGCTTTCTTCATTTTACTCACCAATCACTTGTATGGGTTAAAGGTCTTAATGTAGTTTGTGGTACAAAATACACGATGGATGAGACTGCTTAAATACCAAGAAGGATACAACGTTTACAGGGAGGAAGAGAACATCAAGATCGTAATGGACTCGGCAGAAAGGGAAACAATAGTTGAACCTATTTACACTAAGCCCGATAGCAACGGTCGAGTTTATATATCCAGGAAACTCGCGAATAAGGAAATTTTGGTGATAGTTCTAGAGGCTACGGTTGACGATAAGATTAAATTTCTGCATCCGGGGAGAAGAAAGGGTTGAACGTGTTGCCCATGACAAGGACAGCAGCGTGCCAGTGGGGGATTCCCTAGGGGCGCGGGCTGGGGCAACTTTGTTGCAAGGCTGCAGGTGGCCAGAGGCAAAATTAAAATATTTGCAGATCTCATATATTCAGGCCGGTTGTGCAATAAGGCAGTAGTCGGAATGTGGAAAGCATTCCAGGGTCCGGGTGATTCCATTTGCCCGGACCTTCCTCTTTAAGTAACACCCAATTGAGGCACACACCTGAAATATTCCTTTTTCAATTCGTCCATTGTGATGCGATTATAGCCATCCTCGGCATCTTTTAGCTTATCCCCACGCAAGCGCTGACGAAATTCCTTTGACATGCCGTTCTTGCGAAGAGAAGTTGTGAAGAAATATCTCATGCAGTGACTTGTGAACTTCTCGCTAGTGTCTGCTTCTGGATCTGTGCTACATAGACCGGCAGTGATTGCTGTCTTCTTGACAACTCGAGCGAGCTGGCTTTCAGATATCCTGGTTCCACGGTCTGTTATGAACAGTGCGCTTGTCTTCTTACCGATCCTCTGCAAGATGGCCTCGCGCCTGGCGATCCAGCGCTTGAGCACAGATAACAGCTCGTCATCGATAAATGCGTAATTGTAGCTTCGCTTCGGAGTTGGTGTGATCTTGAAGACTCTTTTGTCTAGGTTCACGCCCTCGATGTTAAGCTCGCAGATCTCATGACACCGAAGCCCGCACTTCAGGCCCAGGGTCAGTATAGCACGGTCTCTTGATGAAAAAGCCGTGTTCACTAGCAGGCTGGCCTGATCTACGGTTATAACCTGCTTCTCGGATTCTGTGCTGCTCAGGTCATGCTTGAACTTTCTCAGGTATTTCCTCGCACCGTTGACAGGATTGTAGGGCATTAGCTGGAGTTCGTCAACCATGTAATTGTACAGGCTTGATATGGCAGCGTAATGGTGGCGAATAGTGCTCTCGCAGTTTCTTTCTCGAAGTACGTCTGTGAGATAGATCTTTAGATCTTCCTTTGTCACATCCACGAATTTTTTAGGGCCGAGATAAATCATGAACAGGATTACTTGAGACTTGTATGTTCTGATTGTTTGCTTGCTGTAGTTCAGGGCTTTAAGTTCAACCAGGTACTTTGCATACAATTCAAGGTTCTTTGCAGATATCGTCACGTCCTTGCCGGAATGAGATAGAGACCCGTGACCTTCGATCCTGACTACAAGTACGTCACCGTCTTGGTTGACAACCTCGGTAGCATATATCAGCGGCAAGAGTATTGATACGTTAACTGACATCAGGCATACCTCCAGCCGGTACTGGTCTCCTCAACTAACCCTAGATCTTCCAGGTCCCTCAAAGCCCTAGAGAGAAGTGCAGCCTTATCAATGCCCAGATTCAAAGCTACCAACAACCTGGTGGGCTTCCAGACGCCTCCCACTTTCATAACTTTTAGGACATCGCGAGTTAGATTCTTCAATTCACTGGGGCCTAGTTCGGGTTTGTCTTGTAGCCTGATATTCGTTAAATTTAGCCTCAGCTCTCGCTTTGATTCTTCCAACTGGCGCTGCAACAGGGTAATTAGATCAGAGTCGTTGCTGGTTGCAGGCTTCTCATTCATAGCTGATTCAATGCACTCGACGACGAATTTGCTGAGAGGTAACCCTACCGACGCTGCTTTCTTTTTCCATGCATCCAAACTTTCAGCATTTGGTGCATAGACGGTGACCTGAAGAGATGCATAGTGCTTTCTTTCCTCTTTAGTCATGGGCATGACTAACCACCTGGTTAATACATACTCTCTCCAAGTATATATAGCTACCTGTAGAAAAATAGAATTCTT
>CAWJYS010000011.1:0-173001 GCA_963847095.1 Methanotrichaceae archaeon
TTGCATAGCTATTACTGTAGTTTGAATAGCTACTACTATTATGGTTTGAATAGATGGGGATTCCTATAAACCTACCTGGGGTCTTAGTACGAAAAAATTTATATACGAATAATATTATTACATAACATCCGATTATTTTTTTACTACCTGGATGCTGCGAGGGCTTAATGCGTGAACGGGAAGTCCCGATTATCGCAGATATCAGATTTAATAGACTGGGCACCAATTCGCAGTATTATCGATCGCATGTTTATTGTAATTACAGTTAACTAATGGTAGAAAGTCGTTCACAGTCATATGGTCCAGATGAAAGGCGGCTCTTGAGTTCTACTTCAGCATCGCGCAGGGAAGTAAGTACAAGCTATACTCGCCCTTTTCCTCATGGCCGCAGATTCAGTATCCTATAACTCTTCAATCTCATGATGTACTTAATCCGAGGCTTAATGGTGCGAGGTATGGGAAATACGCACATATTTACTAGTAATCATATTTTTCTGGCACGTATATAGATAGAAGCGCGCATCTCATATGGAAAGTAACTCAGACAATCATCCTCGATCTTCTTTGATCTACACCTCAGTCAAGTAAAAGGCTGCCCAATAGAATGGATGCTCAAACCATTGATCTTCCCTTAGACACTTCTGGGCTTCATGCAAGGAATGGATTAGAACAAGTTCCTCCTTTTGCCAGAGTTTATAGAATTTTTAAATCATGATGAAAAATCCATCCAAAAACTATTTCGTTAGGTACTCTAATGACCATCCATCATTAAAAAAAGGAGTAGGCATGGCGAGAGGCAGACGCAGCAATAATTCAAAGGGCAATGGGGCTACCCTGGGTTTCGAGGCCACGGGTTGGCAGCCGCCAACAAGCTTCGCAACAACATGGACGTAGCAGAGTACAGCACGTCGTCCTGGGTCTCATATTTCCTAAATACATCTCCGACGCCTCCGAGGAGAGACACGCGCAGCTCCTAAAAAAGTGGACCAGATAGCAGATCCCGAGGACCCGGACGAGTGCCATGTTGAGAGAAAATCTACACAGAAAAATCTGAGGGTAAGGGACATGGACAGAAAAAAGCGGATTAAACTATTGAGCCTGAATTTAGGCATTGCCGCCGCCAACATAATTACCTTCTCGCCAGGATTGATCGGATTGGAGTTGGTCCGGGAGTGCATTGGCAACAGCCTTTGGCGGCACATTCATCTTCTTAAGCGGCGTCGGGTTAATCTACGGCAATTATAAGCTCCTTACCCCAACGGAGATAGATAGGACAACCAAAAAAATGACGAGGGAAGATTACATTGAAGCATTGAATATTCACCGGGGGCGCAAAACATCCAAAAAAACGTTGACTTGCTGCTCGATCAGATTGAGCGGCTACAGAAAAAAGATAAAAACTATACGGGATAGATTAAACTATTGGGCCTGAATTTAGGCATTGCCGCCGCCAACATAATTACCTTCTCGCCAGGATTGATCGGACTGGAGTTGGTCGGGGCCAGTGCAATGGCAACAGCCTTTGGCAGCACATTCATCTTCTTAAGCGGCGCCGGGTTAATCTACGGCAATTATAAGCTCCTTACCGGACCGGAGAAAGTAATTCCACCAATGAAATCAGGAAGATGGAAGATTATATTGAAGCATTGAATAGTCACCGGGGGCTCAAAACATTCGAAAAAACCGTTGACTTGCTGCTCGATCAGATTGAGCGGCTGCAGAAAAAGAATAAAACTATCCGGGATATCCTTCTGCAGATCTTCAGTGCCTCAGAGATCAGCTACAAGAAATTTGATGCGGTCATCGCCGAGGTGGAGAAGATATTCTTTATGAATATCCGCAGCATCCTCAATAAATTGAATGCATTCGATGAAGAAGACTACAATTTCATTAGAAAGAAACACGAAGCCGGGGCCTTTTCGCAGCAATTTATGGAGGAAAAGTTTAAAGTCTATAACGAATATATCACTTTTGTGAAAGCTGCCACTGAAGATAATGAACAGATCCTGCTGAAGCTGGATAAGCTGCTGCTGGAGATCTCAGGCTTAAACAGCGTAGAGAGCGGCCAACTGGAGCAAATGGCCGGCATGATCGAGATCGATAATCTGATCAAACAGGCAAAATACTATAAGAAGTGAGGGGAGGAGCATCAGCATGCTGAACAAAAGCGACAAAAAAGTAATTTTGAGGATAATCGGAGCAGCAGTTGTAGTATTTCTCTTAGTTTATATAGGGATTATCTATATTCGGAAATGAGGCTAAATCGCTGGAGTCCATCATCAAAGACATCAATGTGAATACAGTCACGCATCAGCACGGTCCCGGTTGACATTCGGGCCCCAGACCTGAAAGACATCCTTGCCCGAAATCTCCAAATACCCGCCGCAGGTGGACAGCAGCACATCCAGCTACATCGAAATATTTTCCTCAACGGAAAAAGCTGGCAGCGGTACTGATGGCTGGCTGACAGAAGTGGCCAAAGACTTCAATAACGCGAAAATAATGATTGACGGCAAACAGGTATCGGTAAGGCTCAGAGGAATCGCTTCCGGGGATGGTGCCGATTATATTACTTCTGGGAAGTATTTGCCGGATGCCTATACGCCGTCCAATGAACTCTGGGGCGAAATGATCGTCTCCCGAGGGGTTAAAGCCCAGTTAGTGCAAAAAAGACTTGCTGGCAATGTGGCCGGGATCCTGCTCACTAAAGCCAAGAAAGACGAGCTGGTAAACAAATACGGGGCAATCAATATCAAGACGATTATCGATGCTGTCGCGAACAAGGAACTGGCGATGGGCTACACCAATCCTTTTGCCAGTTCAACCGGGCTGAACTTTTTGATTTCAGCTTTAGCAGACTTTTGACAGCAGCAACTTATTGAGCGACAAAGCAATAGCAGGATTTGAGAGCTTCCAGGCCAATATTCCCGTGGTCGCCTATACTACTCTGCAAATGAGGGAATCAGCCAAATCAGGTGATCTGGACGGTTTTATCCTGGAATACCAGACCTATATGAATACACCGGATATCAGGTCCTACGAATTTATTCCCTTTGGGGCCAGACATGACAGCCCGATGTATGCGATCGGCGAACTATCGGCGGAGAAAATGAAAATCCTGAATAAATTCGTTGAATTCACCCAACAGGAAAAGTACCAGACCTTGGCCACTAAATATGGTTTTAACGGCCTTAATGAATACCAATCCGAAGCTGGAGCAGTCAGCGGCGATGTGATCATCCAAGCCCAAAAACTCTGGAAAGAAAAGAAAAACGCCGGTAAACCTATTTGCGCAGTCTTTGTGGCCGATGTTTCCGGCAGCATGGACGGCGAACCGCTGAATAAATTGAAACATTCATTGCTCGAAGGTCAAAACTATATCGGCAAGGACAATCTGGTTGGCCTGGTATCATATTCCAACGATGTCCATATCGATCTGCCGATTGCCAAATTCGATCTGAACCAGAGGTCCAAGTTTGCCGGAGCGGTTAATGATTTGCAGGCAGGCGGCAGCACGGCAACCTTCGATGGGATTGCTGTCGCCATGAAGATGCTCATAGAGCAGAAGGCTGCAGGTCCCGATGCAGATCCCAATCTGAAACCGAGGATTTTCGTTCTCAGCGACGGCAAAACCAATACAGGCCATTCGCTGGACGAAATTAGAGGCATCGTGCAGGAACTTGGAATACCTATATACACAATTGGCTATAATGCGGATATCCCGGCCTTGCAAGATATCTCCAGCATCAATGAGGCTGCCTGTATTAACGCCGATACCGATGACGTTGTCTATAAACTGCGCAAACTGTTTAATGCTGAGATGTAAATATAGGAGGGGTTAAGATGGCTTTCACCATGGAAGTGCCCGATGAAGCGGCGATCAAGAACGAGGTCCTGGAACAGGTCAAACCGGTGCCGGAAGAAGTAGCCCAGCTTCAGGCTGTAGCGGAAAGCAATGTTGCGGAAATTATGACCCTGGATATCGATGAATTTGCCAAAAAGAAGGATATCCTCCAGTCAATCGAGTCTTTTGGGGCTGACTCGATGAAAAGCTCGGCAGCTAAAAATTCTTTGCTGCAGGTGACAGTCGGGAACCTGTCCAAAGACGGCGATGAAGGCGGTGTTGTGGCAAAAGGTTTAATGGATTTGCAGCGGGAATTAAAAGACCTGGACCCCAGCCTGATTGATTTCACCAGGACCGGCATTTTCGGCAAGCTGTTTGACCCGATCAGGGCCTATTTTGCCAAATACCAGAAAGCAGATGTCGGCGATTGCGGATATCATTGTCTCTTTGGACAAAGGGAAAACAACCCTGAAAAACGATAATACTACTCTGGAAATCGAACAGCAGGCAATGCGCGATTTGACTAAAAAGCTGATGAAAGAGATCCAGCTCGGTACCCTGATGGACGAATCGATTGAAAAGCAAATCGAAGCGGCCAAAGCCAGGAACGAAGACCCGGAAAAAGTTAAATTTGTCACTGAAGAAGTCCTCTTTCCGCTGCGGCAGCGGTTTATGGATATGCAGCAGATGATCGTCGTCAATCAGCAGGGCGTAATGGCGACAGAGATTGTGATCAGAAATAATAAGGAACTGATGCGCGGGGTAGAAAGGGCCAAAAATGTGACGATTACCGCTTTGCGGATCTCAGTGATGGTTGCCGGCGCTCTCTATAACCAGAAGATTGTCCTGAAGAAGATTCAAATGCTCAATGAGATCACGAATAATATCATCAGCGAGCAACGCGCAAATGCTGAAGGGACAAGGGGCGGAAATCCAGAAACAATCAATGGAAGCCAATATCTCTGTCGAGACGCTGAAGACTGCCTTTGCCGATGTCATGGAAGCGCTGGATTCCATCAGCACCTATAAGCAGGAAGCTCTGCCCAAAATGCGGGATACTATCAATCAGTTCAAGGAATTGGCCGCCAAAGGCGAAGAACAGATTCAGCAGCTGGAGAAGGGCCATAAACTGGCGCTGTAGCTGAAGAAAGCCGATGCCAATTCTTATAGCTTATTTTTCTCGTTCCGGCAACACGCGCGTAATTGCCACTCAAATACACGAAAGCGTTGGCGGCAATATCTTTGAAATTATGCCCGTAGATCCGTATCCCAGCGGTTACGATGAGGTTGTGAAACAAGCAAAGCAGGAACTTGAAGAAGGTTACAGACCTGAACAGAAAACAAAAGTTGAGAACATGGAATCGTACAATGTGGTTTTCGTTGGCTATCCTAATTGGTGGGGTACGATACCCATGCCGGTTGCAACGTTTTTGTCGCAGTACGATTTTTCCGGAAAAAACATTGTACCGTTTTGCACGCACGAGGGAAGCCGTCTGGGGCGAAGTGTTACGGATATCAGTAAGCTTTGCCCGCAGTCGACCATTCTGGATGGTCTTGCAGTCCGGGGCAGAGAAGTAAAAAAAGCGCAGAATGATGTATCCGAGTGGCTGCGTGAACTTGAAATGATAGAATAGTTTTAGGATAGGCTCTATATCAACCATGAGCCGCCAATCCCTCTGCTATCTTCGCAAAGCTCTTCTCCGCCTTCCTTCTCTTCAGTCTTGACAGCTTAGCGATCTCATCCCTGTTCGCCGCAACCCTGGCAAACCCTGCAGCCTCGATCAATCTTCTTCCCGTCTCGGACCTGACGATCACCGTAGAGTACCCCTCAGGGCTCCCCACCGATCCTACGGATATGTCTGCAAGCTTGGAGACGAAGTCGTTGCAGAATTGGCAGCCCTCGCGCACTGCGCTCTCCAGCTCTTTCACGCTGCAGGAATGATTTTCATCCCCAATGGAGACTACATAGTTGCCTTTGGTTATCTGTATCTTATCTGCATCATCCAGGTCGACGCCCAGCCTCTCTTTTATGCGATCCTTCAAATCCCTTTGATCAAAGCTCTCGAAGCAAAAGAGTCCCAGGAGGATAATCTCGGCATCGGGGAATTCTTCTTTCAGATACCCCTGCTTCTGCATTTTTCTGACGGCTCTGATCTGGCAGGGCGTGCCAACTATTGCTAATCTTCTCTTCCCTTCCCTCAGGGCATCCCTGAGCCTGGATATCACTGATACCCTCGCATATTTCGTTCCCTTAGCGGCTACTATTTCATCGACTTTATCCGCTATGGCCGCCTGTAATCCGAGCCCTTTTCTCTGTGGGACGACGATTGCAGCATCTATCAATCCCTTCTCCATTCCTGTAAGAAGCAAAGAGGTGACTATCCCACCATCCTGTCCTGGAATGAATGCCTTGCCTGCGAGAAGATCGCTGTAAACTCCCAGCTCTTGGTCTCTCTCTCCCTTAAGAAATCCGTCCTCCATCTCCTCGACATCTCTAGAGGTGGTAGGGAATATGTTCCTCATGTCTCTTATGGCATCGGTGGGACATACCAGGGCACACGAACCGCATCCGATACAGTCCTCTGACAGGTCCATATAGGGCGCATCTACTTCCCTCTCAACACCGCGGTTAATCACATTTATCGCTGATACCCCCACCAGTTCTTCACAAACCCTGGTACACAATCCACAAAGTATACATTTTTCATTTTCTAATTTGAATCTCGGTTCATCGATCCCGTACTTCCTCGCCAGTTCCTGTATTCTCCTCTCCTCCGGACATCTGGCCAGCAGTAGCTCCGCGATCATCTTTCGGATATCAAAGATCTCAGGGGAGCTGGTCCTTACAACCAGCCCATCCTCAACAGGATAGTTGCAGGCAGAAACAATCCTTTTTCTGCCGCCTTTTTCTATTTCTACAGAGCAGAGCCTGCACGCTCCATAGGGTTCAAGGGCAGGATGATAGCATAATGTAGGAATAAAGATGCCTGCGCCCCTCGCAGCCTCCAGAAGAGTACTGGCCTCATCGGTCTCTATCAGGTGATCATCGATCTTCAATCTCAACTTCATCGCCTCGTCCAATCTCTTCAGTTGAGCTTCCCTGCATCGATAATGAAGGCGGAGAGGACCTGCTGGATATTTTAGCAATCGCTCTGACCTTGGGGGGACAGACTTCAAAGCAGACTCCGCACTTAGTACACTTCGATTGATCTATTACAGGGACTTCCTTAGCCGCTCCATTTATTGCTCCCTGAGGACAGCTCTCCTTGCAGAGCTGGCATCCTATACAGACTTCAGGCTGAATGTAGTACGAAATAAGCGACTTGCACGAAAGAGCAGGGCACCTTTTCTCTTTGATATGCGCTTCATATTCGTCTCCGAAGTGGCGTATGGTGCTTAAAACCGGATTGACGGCCGTCCTTCCCAGGGCACACAGCGAGGCCGCTCTCATCAGGCGGGCTATTTCCTGGAGCTTATCCATATCTGTCTCTTTGCCTCTGCCTGAGACGATATCGTCCAATATCTCTCGCATGCGCCTCAAGCCTTCCCTGCAGGGCAAGCACTTGCCGCAGGACTCGTCACAAAGAAAGTCCACGAAATAGCGGGCCAGATCTACGGCGCAGGTATCCTCATCGATGACGATTATGCTGCCTGAGCCCATCATTGAGCCAAGCTTTGTGAGCTCATCAAAATCGACAGGCATGTTCAGGTATTTTTCAGGAACGATTCCTCCTGAGGGACCGCCAGTCTGTACTCCTTTAATCTTCTTTTTGCCCGGAACTCCCCCGCCTATTTTGTATATTATATCGCTGAGCGTCATCCCCATGGGAACTTCCACGAGCCCTGTGTTGTTCACCTTCCCCACCAGAGAGAAGATCTTTGTCCCCTTGCTATGCTCTGTTCCTATGGAGTTGAACCAATTAGCTCCTCTGTTGATGATCAACGGGATATTAGCCCACGTCTCCACGTTGTTTAAGCAGCTCGGCCGATTCCAGACGCCGCTCTCTGATGTGTGAACATATTTTGGTCTTGGCTCTCCCACCTTACCTTCCAGGGCATTCATGAGAGCAGTCGACTCTCCAGAGACGAAGGCACCTGCGCCCCTGTGCACCTTAACGTCGAAATCGAAGCCTGAGCCGAATATGTTCTCTCCCAGGAGACCGTATTCTCTGGCCTGCTCCAGGGCCAATTTCGAGTTTTCCACTGCCAGGGGGTACTCCATGCGCACATAAATGAATCCCTGGCTCGATCCGATAGCATACGCCCCGATGATCAGGCCTTCCAGGACGCTATGCGGATTTCCCTCCATGAGCGCCCTATCCATAAAAGCTCCCGGGTCTCCCTCGTCGCAGTTGACGATGACGTATTTGGGCTCTCCGGGGGCTTTGCGCGTGGAATCCCATTTAATTCCCGTGGGAAATCCGCCTCCGCCCCGTCCCCGGAGATCGGCCCTTTTAATCTCTTCGATCACCTCTTCCGGAGCCATTTTAGATAGCACTCTGACAAGCGAACTATAGCCGCCCAGAGCTATGTAATCTTCGATATTTTTAGGATCAATTTTTATATTATTTTTAATGAGAAACCTCATCTGGTGCTTATAAAAGGGAATCTCCTTTTCATTTAAGGCCCTCTCCCCCGTCGCCGGATCTGCATAAATGAGGCGATCCACCAGCCTCTTCTCAAGCAAAGTCTCTTCCACAATTTCCGGCACATCGTCCGGCTGGACCTTGAGATAGTAAATTTCCTCGGGGTAAATAACGACAATTGTTCCCTTTTCACAAAAGCCAGGGCATCCTGTCTCCTTTATCTCTATCTCTTTTTCCAGTCCCCTCTTCTCCAGTTCATCCTTGAAGGCACTGATGACCTTTCGGCACCAAGACCCAGACAGCCCGTGCCGGCACAAATTGCGACATATGGCTTATTTGGGTCTCTTCTAGATAATATCTCTCCTCTGAGCCTTTCCAGATCGCTATTTGAGGTAAGCCTCGGCATATCGCCTTCCCCTAGTCATATTGTCCTAATATCTCATCTACCCCTTCGGAGGTCACACCGCCGTGGTAGTCCTCATCAACAACTATCACCGGGCCTATGGCACAACATCCCAGGCAGTTTACCCTTTTCAGCGTGAAAACCATGTCCGGCGTTGTCTCACCCTGTTTTACTTTCAACCTCGATTCCGTTAGGTCCAATATTTTCTGAGCACCGCGTACCTGACATGCGGTGCCCATACAGACATGCATAGTATGCCTTCCCGCAGGGCACAGGCTCATCGCTTTGTAAAAACTGGCTACTCTGTAAATTTGGCTTTTAGGAACTCTAAGCCTTTCGCTCAAGAGAGAGATGGCGTCTTTAGATATCCAGTTGAACTCGCTTTGCAGGTCCAGCAGCAACTGGATTAGAATTCCTTCTTGACCTTTATATTTATCAATTATCTCGTCCACTCTTTTCAGGTCAGTACCTTTCATTCATTCACCTCATCTGACCTTTTTCAAACATCACCGCAACCGAAATCTACCTGAGAAAAATAGTAGACGTTAGGCGCGGGATCAAAGGTGTTCTTAGTTCAATGGTTCTTCCTTAGGACGATGCAATAGCTACGGCTTGTCTTGCTGTTCGTGAAGTTGGACGTTGGATACCTTCCGTCTTTAGCTTCTGCAGGAAAGGCTCGATGGCCTGCTGCAGAAAAGGGCTCATATCTTCTATAGTTTGATAGGAAAGCCCTAACACTCAAGACGGTCATGACAAGGATGCTATAGGCAGCCTTCTAAAAGAATCCCAGCATCCATGGCAATCCAGCTTCTTTTGCAGCTCATCAGCTACCCACATGGGTGCATTGGATTTTCGGATCTCTGCCATAATCTGATGCGTCAGCATCCTGGCTTCACGCTCATCCACAGCACCGCAGGTGTGTTCATCAAAAGTGCCCTTTATGCCTGAACAAAGCTCACTAGGTCCCTTCTCAATCCGATCGCTCATTCTCTTTACCTCCATGCTGCTTTTAAGCAGAGCCGATAAAGGGATCTTCTTGGCAGATATTGCATTAGATACCTTATCAGCTCCTGGCAAAGCTTCTATCGATTTGGCTTAGCTCTCAACTATATCACCATTAAACGTGATAAAACTATTTAACGCTTGCCCTTGCACGTTCTGTTTTATGCTAAGCTAAATTCTATCAAAAATGATTGGACCCAGGTCCTTACGGGCATGGCAAATTCATTATCGACATATTTCCCGCCTGGAGCTCCGTCCTGATGTCCACATACCCAATGTAGGTTCCACCCATGATGTAGGACGGCACAGTGTTGCGGTTCTTTTGCACCCTCGCTCCAATCCTGGCCATTCCCTGGACCTCTGAATCGATGTCGTAGATTGAAGTATTGTCATTCTGGTAGATGTTGGTGTCCTTGATGAGGTCCTTCATGTTGGAATACGTTTCAGAAAATACTGAGCCCACTTCGTAGTTCTTGGCACAAAGGGCGTTTCGGAGGTCGCTTTGTGTGAATATAACGGGCGGCGTGTAAGGCTGGTAATCGTAGGTTCCAGATATGGTTAGATCAGCCTCTTCCGTATTCGAGTCTGCGTAGACCCACGAATCGATGGTTCTGGTGGCGATTCCGCTGCCGCTTGTTCCCGTCGCCATCTTCTGGCCTTTGAAGCCTGATTGAGTCTGGAGGACCCTCGAATCATCCATGTAACCAATGATGAAGAGCCTTGAGTGCTCAGAGGCGTTCTGGGCGATAGTATCCTTGGCGACAGAGCCTATTGTAATAGTAATAAGGCAGACCACAAATACCAGCAAGACTGCAAGCAACCATCTCATCTCAGTACCTCTCCCACCAGCTGGATTATCATGAAACCACATTGAATATATATCTGATCCTCAGGGAGGCGGGATGGGTCCGAATATTCCCGGTTAATAATAGATGTTATACCAAGAGTATGCGGCTTATGCAATATCTTTGTGTCTTTGTTCCTTTGTAGTTATGAAGAAATTCCTGGAGATTTGATCTTGACGGAATTCTGAATGAACGCGTTCTATCATATTCCACTGGTAACGATAGAGTTGTTTCAAGCTGATGTACCTTTGGTCCCTTTAATAATTAATTAAGCTTCGTACATTCTTATAAGTTAGAAAGTTAATTAATAAAGTGAGTGGAATAGTACTTGGAATATGGTGGGTGTGGGATATGCTGAAAATGATAGTTAATGTAATGATAGCCTCGATGCTATTAGCATTTCCGATTGCTTTTTACGTTAGCCAAACAGCTGAAGCGGGAATTGGTGACGAAATCACCGTGAGCCAACGGTTAGTCGCAGAGGATAATAATATCATTGATAGTAATATTTATCAAGTATCAACAGTTAAAACCGGAGATGCAAACCCTAGAGGCAGTTCTGGTGGAAATAGCGATGATGAATCTGTAGAAAACTCCGGAGATAGTTATGGTGATGGCTCTGGTGATGGCCCTGGCAATGGCTCAGGTGGAGAGAATGGAGTAGGGTCGGGTGGCGGTTCTGATGGCAGTTCTGATGGAGGTCACAGCGGAAGCGGCAATAGCGAATCGGAAGGACTCCACAGGACAATTCCGTCGGAAGTTCTAGCGAAGGAATTAGTGAAGCTGAAGCCATAATGACCGACCAGCTTTTGGGGAACCTGTCGAATCCGGTAGTAATAAATGAAATTCATCCCTGCCCAGAAGATGCTGCCGAGTATGGAAATGAGCGCGTAGAGCTATTTAATATTGGGAAAAGCCCAGTAAACGTAAGTCTATGGTATATGAAAAATATGACAGGGCAGGTTATTGGAACTATACACGACAAAGAGATTCCTCCATTTGGATTCTTAGTAGTTGAAGTAACTGGACTCACAGGAGATTACCAAAAGGTTACTCTCTTTGATTCAGAGAACAATAAGATAGATTCTGCGATGTACATTGGAGCAAGATCTCATAATGGTTCATGCTATGTTAGAATACTGGATGGTGCAGATATCTGGAAATGGGCAACATGTACTCTAGGGTCTTCAAACCAACAGAGGGAATCTATATAACCATTCCAAACTTTTTCGCTAAGTTTCGACACAGATATTGGCACAGCTTCTCTTTCTCATCCTCCTTTGGTCTCATTCTATATCGAGGACGAAATCGAACTTGGCCTCCTTGCCCTTATCTGTTTCATTTAAAGACACGAGGAGTTCCGGCATGAAGATGGAGTCCCTCTGGTTGCTTTCCTCTTCTGGGAAAAACAGCTGGGTAGTGAGCACTGCCCCACCGGGCGCCTGTACTTTGACATGAATATGCTTGGTGCGGCCGTCATAATTTGCGGGAATGACAGTCTCCAGCTGGTATCTTCCCTGGTCATCCGTAAGCTGGTGTCCGCGCAGCCTGTAGTCGACGTTATCGTATATCCCATTCCCATCAGCCTGCCAGAAATCGAGGAGCACACCAGCTATTGGCTTGCCGCTTCGGGTCAGTACGCGCCCAGTGAGGTTAAGTCTATCGCCAACAACTCCTGGCTCTAAGAGCGACTTTCTTTCGGGCGAGCCGGACTTGAAATAGGGGCCTTCGGTTGTCGAAGTGGTCGCCTCAGGATCTTCGTTCTCATTCTCACTCAGATCCGGCGAGGCCTGGGGCGGGCTCGCCACCCATTCCTGATCCTGCCAGAATCAGGGTAGAAGCTAACAATGCAAATAGAGATGGTCTCATGGCTAATCCTCCTTTACTAAAGATACCACTGAAGATATCATTAAAGTTACCACTAAAGATATTATCGAAAGATATCACTAAAGATACCGCTTAAACCAGTTGATTGCTTCATCTGCTGCCTCCTGGAGATGCTTTCCGCCCACATAGGTCGTAGTATGCAGGCCTGAAAGCACAACCAGCCTTTTGGGCTCCGGGGCTCTCTTGTAATAAAACAGCACATTTTCAACGGGCACAACATCCTGGTCCGGGTGCAGGATCAAGATAGGCACTTTCGCAAGGTGCAGTGCAAAAGCGATATCATCAGCCTGTATATTATGAAAGGATGTGCTCGACAGCTTATTTTGAAACGTCGGGGCGAAACTTCGCCTGGCTTTCTCATAGAAATCATAGGCTTCCCTTACAGGCAGCACGCATCCTTCTTTTGGCTCGGGGCACCAGGCCTGGAGCGTAGTAATCTGTGCCCCTGCTCGGCCTGCGGCTTCAGCCTTGGACGCGGCTAAAAGCTCCTCATATCGCTTTTGTGCTTCTTCTTCAGTCAGAAGCTTCCCCTGCTCCCCTCTCTCGGAGGATCGATCCCTGTTGATGTCGCCACGACTGCCTTGAAACGCGGCTCCCAGGTGGCAAGAAACAGCATGTGTCCGCCGCCCATAGAAATCCCCCAGCCTCCGATGCGATCAGGATCAACTTCCGGCTGCTGGGCTAAAAATGTCAGGGCGCTGCTGATATCCGCTCGGTGCTCCATGGGAGCGAGGTGGTATCGGGGCTCCCCGCTGCTCTCGCCCCAGTACCGGTAGTCAAATGCTACTGCCGCAAAGCCTGCCTCAGCAAAGAGCTGTGCATACTCCGGCAAATTGATCTCCTTTATGCCAGTCATTGCATTTGCCGTTACGATTCCTGGCAATCTCTTACCAGGTGGGATTTGGCTGGGGATGGGAAGATACAGCCAGCCGTGTAAGGTTTCACCATTGCTTTTAAATGAGATCGCGTAGCGCTCTGCGTTTTCGGATACCGCTTCTGCCTTTCCTCTCGGGCTTGTTTCTGGATCTGGGTCGAAGCTGCGGCTCCCGACTTCGCTTCGCTCGGCATCGCTTTGTGTGAAAGTAGGCATATCATTCTTCCTTACTTTTCGTTTTATACATATGAACTAAATTTCTTCTGTTCTCTCTGCGATACAGAAGTAATATTGTCTTTATGATATGTTAATGTTATGTCTCCGCTGGACGTTCACCACAAAGAAACCTTCATGACTCTGTGGTCGCCCATGAGGATGAAAATGGTCCCAGGATCGGGGCCATTTCCGTACCACACAGAGGCACAGAGGAATTTTATTATTACCTGAAACCACTCAACTTTTCGTTCTCTGCGTCTCTGTGCCTCTGTGGTGAATTCGTAAGTGCTCTGCTAAAAACATAAAGGCACAAAGCGCATTTATTTGAATGCAGCTTTCACAGCCTCCTTTCCGGAAGCCGAAACAACCTCTGAAGCCCGCCCGCAAAGCCTCTCTTTCAGGAACTTTCCCGTATGGCTCCCTTCCACCCGCGCCACCTCCTCCGGCGTGCCAGCAGCCACGATCTGCCCGCCCGCATTCCCGCCCTCAGGCCCCAGATCGATGATGTAGTCTGCGGACTTGATCACGTCCAGGTTGTGCTCGATCACAACCACGGTGTTGCCCTTGGAAACCAGGTCGTTTAAGACTGAGATCAGCTTCAACACGTCATCGAAGTGCAGGCCGGTTGTCGGCTCGTCCAGGAGGTAGATAGTCCTGCCTGTAGCCCTTTTGGACAATTCCCTTGTGAGCTTGATCCTCTGGGCCTCGCCGCCCGAGATGGTGGTGGAGCTCTGGCCCAGCTTGATGTAGCCCAGGCCCACCTGCACCAGGGTCTCGAGCTTGTTCCTGATGGTCGGGATGTTCTTGAAGTGCTCTCTGGCCTCCTCCACGGTCATGTCCAGCACCTCGGCGATGGACTTGCCCTTGTACTTGACATCCAGGGTCTCCCGGTTGTAGCGTGAGCCCTTGCACTCCTCGCACTCGATGTAGACGTCAGGCAGAAAGTTCATCTCGATCTTGATCAGCCCGTCGCCCTGGCAGGCCTCGCAGCGGCCGCCCTTCACGTTGAACGAAAAGCGCCCGCTCTGGTAGCCTCTGACTCTGGCCTCCTTTGTCTCTGCAAAGGCCTGCCGGATGGGATCGAAGACCTTGGTGTAAGTTGCCGGATTGGAGCGGGGCGTCCTGCCAATCGGGCTCTGGTCAATGACGATCACCTTGTCGATCTCAGAGTCGAATAAAAGGTCGTCATACTCCCCAGGGGTCTCGCTGGATCTGTAGATCTTCTTCATCAAAGCACGGTAGAGCGTGTCGTAGATCAGGGTGGACTTGCCCGAGCCCGAGACGCCCGTGACCACCGTCAAGACCCCAATGGGGATTTTCGCGTCGATGTCCTTCAGGTTGTTCTCCCTGCAGCCATTAATGCGGATGAAGGAATCGCTCTGCCTTCGGCGAGAGGGGATATCGATCGCCTTAACACCTGAGAGGTACTGCCCGGTCAGGGACGAGGGGTTCTTCTCGATCTCCTCAGGCGTGCCCTCGGCCACGACCCAGCCTCCATGGATGCCCGCACCGGGCCCGATGTCCAGCACATGGTCGGCGCTGCGGATGGTCTCTTCGTCGTGCTCTACTACTATCAGGGTGTTTCCCAGATCACGCAGCTTCTTGAGAGTCTCTATCAGCCGGGCGTTGTCCCTCTGGTGAAGGCCGATGGAGGGCTCGTCAAGGACGTATAGCACGCCCATCAGGTTCGAGCCTATTTGTGTGGCCAGCCGGATGCGTTGAGCCTCTCCGCCTGAAAGCGTGCCCGCGTTTCGGGAGAGCGTGAGGTAGCCGAGACCTACGTGCTCCAAAAATCCCAGACGGGAGCGAATCTCCTTTAAGACCTGGCGGGCGATCTCAAGCTCCTTCGGGGAGAGCATGGGCTCGAGACGCTCGAAGAACCGGATGGAATCGCTGACCGAAAGATCGGTCACGTCCACTATGGACCTGTCCGAGATCCTTACAGCCAGCACCTTCTCCTTCAGCCGCCGGCCGCGGCATGTCGGGCAGGGCAGGACCTTCATGAACTTCTCCAGCTCCTCCCTGCGGTACTCGGAATTGGTCTGGCCATAGAGCCGCACGCTTTGCGGTATCAGGCCCTCCCAGGTGCTGTTCTGGGACCAATAAGCGTCCCCATTCTTCATGCTCATGCGGAACTGGATGCGCTCATCAGAGCCGTGCATCAGGGCGTTGTACTGCTCCTCGGTGATGTCTTTGATGGGCGTGAAGACGTCGAAGCCGAAGTGCTTGGCGACGGCAGCCAAATGCTGGCCCCGCCATCCGTCGATGGCGTTTCTGTAGAGGGCCACAGCTCCGTCCGCTATGCAGAGCTCTCTGTCTGGGATAATCAGTTCCGGATCGAACTCCATCCGGATTCCAAGGCCATTGCAAGCCTCGCAGGCTCCAAAGGGACTGTTGAAGGAGAACATGCGCGGCTGCAGCTCCTCGAAGGCCATGCCGCAGATCGGACAGGCCATCTTCGAGGAGTAGAGCCGCTCTCCTCCCTCAGAGTCCAGGGCGATGAGAAGGCCTTCGGCTTTCTTTAGGGCGTTCTCGCAGGCCTCAACAAGCCGGGATCTATCCTGTGCAGGGTCCAGCCTGTCGATTACCACTTCGATATCGTGCTTCTTGTAGCGGTCGAGCTCGATCTCCTCATCGGTTCTGCGGATCTCTCCGTTCACCCGAACGCGTGCAAAGCCCTCTGCATTCAGGTCGTGGAAGAGCTGACCGTAGGTCCCCTTCTTCTGGCGGACGACAGGAGCGAGGATGGTGACAGTGACCGTGCTGCTATCGGCAAGGATGCTGTCCGCTATTCTCTCCGGAGTCTGGGACTCGATCCGAATGTCGTGGACCGGGCAGTGGGGAACTCCAATGCGGGCAAAGAGCAGCCGCAGGTAGTCGTAGATCTCCGTAACCGTCCCAACGGTGCTGCGGGGGTTCTTGGAGGTCGTCTTCTGTTCGATGGATATAGCTGGGGATAGGCCTTCGATTGCATCCACATCGGGCTTATCCATCTGCCCCAGGAACTGTCGGGCATAGGCGGAGAGCGATTCGACGTAGCGGCGCTGGCCCTCGGCGTAGATGGTGTCGAAGGCAAGAGTGGATTTGCCTGAGCCTGATACGCCGGTAATGACGATGAACTTGTCCCGGGGAAGCTCGACGGTTATGTCCTTTAAGTTATGCTCCCGGGCGCCTTTAACGATGATGGATTTCATTTCAGTTTCTCGCGGTTTATGGTCGGTGGTAGATAGGGAAGAGGATAGACTTAATCCTTTTCAGCACAGCATATTTAAATGATTGCGAGGATGAAACCAGGGGGAACAGAATGAGACGACTGATATTACTTCTATTCATATTACTAGCGATGGCTATTTTGGCCCATAGCAAGGTGTCTTTCCAACTTAGTGGCAATGATGGCATATCGCTGATGAATAACTTGACAAATAGCTCATTGAATTTCACCGAAGCTAACAATACAACCGTCAACCTTTCCCATAGCCCTCTGTCAGCTGAGCTCGGTGGTGTCGATGGCACAGAATTGATGGAGAACCTGACAGGGAGCAATGACACTTCAGGAGACCTCTCGACCTGGGGTTCCCAGCCCCGCGATCCGCCGCCTCCTCCATCTGCAGCTGCTATGAAACTTGCTAAATTCATCAAGATAATAAAGGATAATCATATAGCGTAATCGAAGAAATAGCGAGGACCGGCGCTTATAAGTAAGGCCGCCTCGTTTTCCTTTGTTTTTTATGCCACCCGGCTCGCCTTCACGTTCCCTGAACTTTGAGCTGCGGCGGCACTGAATACAGTATAAGATCCAGGCAGATGCAGCCTGCTTACGTCCAGAGATATCGCATAAAGCGTTGTGCCGCTCGCTGGCACCACCTCCAGACTGAGGCTGTTGCCGGTGACATCTCCACTGGCTACCGCCCACTGGACGGCAGTGGAGGAGGTCATGCTGCCGACGCCGAAGACCCTGGCTCCTGATTGGTGAAGATCCAGGTCCATGGAGGTGCCATCGGAAAGCTCCAGATGCCAGCTGCCTGCTGCATTAACAGGCTGCTTGCCAGCAGCGCCGACAGAGGCTGCTGATTTGCCTATCGTGGATTTACCTATCGTTGATTTAGCTTTCGTGGATCCAAGGGACGCATAACGACTGCTGTATCTGTCCATGGACTCCTCCATCTGTCTTATGGCAGGATCGGATGATGTATAATGACTGCTGCTCGTAGAGTAAAAGATGGGATCTGTGAAATGCTGCCTGATTTCGCCGTAGTCTCCACGCCCTACGCTTCCTCCCTCCAGCCAGTCAGCTGCACAAGACACTGCTGTCAGCATAACCAGAAGAGCTAGAATACTATAAATCTTGATCACAACCTCACCCGTTAAGGCAGTAATTCGGCAATTGACTTAAAGCTATCCGTCGGTCACTGATATTAGCGTTGGCGATAGAGCATTGATCCTCTTAATTGGCATAGCGCAGCTACCTCGCGTTTTGACCAACAGGTATATACCAAAGAAGAGTTCCTTATAAAAAGCTGCATTGCATCGATTCAAAGAAATTTGTTGAGATGTCTTTTTGTAGCAGAGTCGATTCTTTGAATCGATAAAAAGGAAAGTGAATTAAATGTTTCAGAGAAATTATGGGAGCAGCAAAAGCAGCGGCAGCAGCAGCGGCAACAGCCGAGGCGGCTACAGCAGCGGCCCGAGAGAGATGACAGACGTAACCTGTTCTGAGTGCGGAAAGCAGACCCAGGTTCCCTTCAAGCCGGACGGATCCAGGCCGGTTTACTGCAGCGATTGCTATCAGAAGCACAGGCCTGCAAGGGCGCCCAGAAGATATTAAGCGGATTCATTTATCCTCTAATCGATCTGTTTTAGGCGAGAGGTCGTCCGCAGACGCGGAACGAATAAATGCGGGGCGTCTCATGCCCCTTCAAGTTATTTTTAGAAAAGCTTAAATTTTTACAGGTGTAATATAATACTTAAAGGCGTAAAATGGAGGGCTATGCAGTCTTCGCTTCGATTTCGCCGCCTCATCCGATATCCCGTCTTTGCGGCCCGGCGCGGCCCATTAAATCGGTGAAATCAGGATTCACAGGCGGTCTTCGGGCATTGGTCAAGAAATCATACGCGCCTTCCTGGCCTTTGAGCTGTAATAGAATCCAAAAATCATATCGTTGTGAGGTTTGTTGGATATGATAATCAGAAGACTGATGATAATGGCGGTATTTACCGCGCTCATGGCCACTCCTATCTTGGGCCAGCAATACACTACGGATCAGGCAGCAGGGGCGCAGGTTAGCCCGAATGCCAATATAGCAAGCACATTGAATGTCACCCCAGTTTCAGCTATGGTTACTGGGGTTAATGTTAACATTACAAATGTTAGTTTCCTTGGGGATGAGTGGGTGACGATAACCAACAAGGGCGATGCTTCGGTCAACCTGAACGGCTGGGTACTCACCGATGATGCGCAGTTCAGGTATGTCTTCCCATCCCAAATGCTTCCCGCGGGCAGTATATTGAGAATCCATTTTGGCCATGGATTCGATGTTGGCCCTGATATGTATCTCGGGCTGTCTGGTGATATGCTGAATGACGCAGGGGATGTAGTAACGCTCTATGACGGGACCGGCGCCATGGTGTCCAGGTATGCCTATCCTGGCCTGGTACAGGCACAGCAGGTCTTGCCGACGGATGGGGCTGTGTTCCCAGGGGTTGTTGGTCAGCCGCTTGGACAGGTTCAGCGTGGAGTGCTGGTTGAACCTGGTGAATTCTCACCGACATCGAGAGGGGCGCAGATCCTGCCTAATGCTACCTCCACTTATGTGACGCAGCTCGCCAACGTCTCAGCGATATTCGAGACCAATGAGGCTGTCAATGTCAACATAACCAACGTCGGAATCATGGGCGATGAGTTCATACAGGTGACAAATGAGGGCAGTGTACCCGTGAACTTGACTGGCTGGATGCTGACAGCCGGAGATGACTTCGCCTATGCTTTCCCGTTGAGAGTACTCTCGGTAGGTAATTCTATAAGAGTTCACCCAGGGATCGGGACGAGCACGCCGGTGGACCTATACTTGAATTTAGCTCAGCCCGTGCTGGACGATTCCGCTGATGTGGTCACCCTCTTCAACTCGGAAGGTACGATGATCTCCAGGTATACCTATCCGGCAGGCCCCAGCGGCCCAGTTGCGGCTCCCGGAATGGTCAGGGCTCCGGGAACTGAGCCCGTTCTATTCGGCAATGTGACGCCAGGCATAACAACGGGACCATCCCCCTCCGGAGAAGAGTTCCTGCAGGCCCCTGTGCTGCCTCTACCTAACGCCACAGTGGGCCAGGTTCAACAGGTAATTTCAGACCTTGCTGAGTAAGAGGTTATCGGAGAGGCCACGGCCACTGTAGCCGTCTAGGCTCGATAGGCCGGGCTTTTCCACCCATTTTATATCGGTACAATATCGCGACCAGTTGCGCCTCAGGAAAAACGCTGGCGCATGAGCTTATAAATCTCCATGACGGCAAAGATCGCCAGGGCTATCCCCAGAAATATGGTCCACTGTTCCAGGGGGACCGGGTGAATGCCCAGTACATCGCTCAGCCATGGCATGTACATGGCTGCCACTTGGATGAGTATGGCTGCCAGAGTGCCGAAGAGGAGCAGAGGGTTCTTGAGGGGGCTGGTGCTGAAGGCTGACTTAAGCTCAGAGCGGCTGGTAAAGACCATTGCATTCTCGAAGAGGACCATGAGCAGCATTGTGCTGTTCCTGGCATCTTCTATGCTCCAGCCAATGGATAAGAGCCAGTAATAAACTGCAAAGGCCACGCCGCCGACGACCACTGCTACCATGACCACTCTTTCTACCATGAGACGGTTGAATATCGGCTCTTCCGGGGGGACAGGGGACCGTTTCATCTCGTTTCCCTCGCCAGGTTCGAAGGCCAGTGACACGTCCTGGATCCCATTGGTTACAAGGTTTAGCCAGAGCAGCTGAACCGCGAGCAGGGGTAGAGGCATATTGAAGACCAGTGCCAGAATAAAGAGGAAGATCTCCGCCGCCCCAGTGGATACCGAGAAGAAGATGACCTTGCGCACGTTTCCGTAAACGATTCTGCCCTCCTCTATCCCCGATACTATGGAGGCGAAGTTATCGTCAGTGATGATCAGGTCGGCGCTCTCTCTGGCCACATCTGTTCCGCCCTTGCCCATGGCCACGCCCACATGAGCTGCGTGGAGGGCTGGGGCATCGTTGGCGCCGTCGCCGGTCACTGCGACCAGCTTTCCCTGTCGCACAAGAGACAGAGTTATGAGCACCTTTTGCTGGGGCTCGACGCGAGCAAAGACTCTGCCCTTTGAGGTTAAGGCGTCAACGGCGCCATCTCCCTTCACCTCTGCCTCTTTTAGATCAGGTCCTGTGACCACCTGGTCAGGACTCTCTGCCAGCCCCAGCTCTTTTGCAATGGCTAACGCTGTAGCTGGATGGTCTCCAGTGACCATGGCAACCTGGACCCCTGCGCTCTTGCAGGCATCTACGGCTCCTTTGGCCTCAGGCCTGAGAGGATCTATCATTCCCACCAGGCCCAGGAAGGTCAGGCCTTTGATGCGGTCCTCTCTGAACTCTTCTCCCTCGGGATACTTTCCTGACGCTATTGCCAGGAGACGGTAACCTGCAGCAGCCAAAACTTGAGCCTGGTCTTCGACCTCAATTGGATTCAATGGCCTGTCGCCATCAAGCGTTGCCATGCCGCTGCTCATCCTGAGGAGCTTCTCCGGGGAGCCCTTGACAAAGGCTATGATTGATTCCTGACTTCTGGGCCATAACCAGCAAGGCCACGTCTACAGTGTCACCATGATATTCCCACCGGCCATCTCTAAAACCCGCGAAGCCCTCGTTGGCCAGCACCGAGGCCCTGGACAGCCTCTCCAGAAGGGCCTTCTCGCCAGATGCCGGAGGGGCGCTGGAAGTCACGATCTCTCCGTTTGGAGATGCGCCTTCTCCCGTAACCTCCCAGTGTCTCTGGCCCGGGACTGCAATGCGTTTAACTGTTAGCTGGTTGACGGTGAGTGTCCCAGTCTTATCCGAGGCTATGTAGTTGCATGATCCCAGAGCCTCGACTGCCACGAGTCTCCGTACGATGACGTTCCTCTTGGCCATGCGGGACATGCCAATAGCCAGGGCAACGGTCAGGGCGACAGGCAGGCCCTCAGGAACTGCAGCCACTGCCAGGGCCACGGACTGCAGAAAGATATCAGAGAAGGGCTCTCCTCTGTAAAGCTCCGCAGCGAAGATGATCACCACTGCAACGGCGACGCCCAGGGCTATTTTGGAGTTGAACTTCTCCATGCGAAGGATCAGCGGCGGCTTGGTCTCGGCCTTTCCGGCGAGGAACGCTGCCAGGCCGCCAACCTCTGTGCTGGAGCCTATAGCTACTACTACTCCCCTTGCCCTGCCGGAGGTTACAAGCGTTCCGGCAAAAGCCATGTTCTCCCTGTCGCCTAAAGGCGTCGTTGGATCTAAAACGAGGGCGGGATCCTTGACATCAGGCAGGGACTCTCCCGTGAGCAGGGATTCATCCACCTCCAGGCCCTGGGCGAAGATCAGCCTGATATCGGCCGGCACCTTTCCGCCGGACTCAAGGAGAACTATGTCTCCCGGAACCAGCTCCTCTGCATCGATTTCAAACTCTTCACCATCTCTTATCACCCTGGCCCTGGTCCTGACCAGGCTTCTCAGGGCCTCGGCACTCCGTTCAGCTGAATATTCCTGAATAGTGCCGATGATGGCGTTGATGATAAGGACTACAAAGATGAAGATAGAGTCCTGCCATTCGCCTAGTATTAGGGATGCAGCAGCGGCCAGCAGCAGGATGTATATCAGCGGGCTTAAAAACTGGCGCAGGAAGTAGGTTGCCACTCCCGGCAGCCTGGGCTTGGGAAGGCTGTTTGGGCCATAGCTCTTCAGACGCTCAGCTACTTCCTGTCTGCTGATGCCATCAGGATTGGCCTTCAGAGCCTTTAAAACCTCATCTGCTGAGGCGGCATGGGGATCTTGGACTACTTGCAATCAGGATCAGACTTCCTGAATATCTCGGACAGCGGTAGATTGCTTCGCGCTCGAACCTATGAATTTTTATTGGGTAGCCTGTCTTGCCTAATTACACGGGGGATATCAAATAACAGGAAACAGGGCGGTTGGGGACGGTATTAATAATAATGTGGCGCTCAGCTCCAACGAAGTCGGTTCTGTAGGTCTTATACAGATTGGTCTCACTGACTTGAACTGGCTGGGGCGGCAGCGGGGAATATACAACGGTGTCAATTGCGTTCCCCTCGGGGCTATAATCGCAAACTAAAATATCCCTTCCGCTCGCACTGGCATTTCCGCATCCGACCTTCGTCGTCTCCTGCCAGATAATCTGGGTGTAGTGGCCCACATCCTTCGGCGAACCGGTAGAGCTCACCGAGGGGTATTTCCCATTAACGAAATATCTTTTCTCGCTACCCCATAGATCGACCATCTGGGTGAGAGTTAGGCTTTTAGTGGAAGGGGATTGCGCTACGTTCTGCCCATAACCCGGCGTGAAGCAATGCCTGAAATTTCCTCCAGACGAAAGGTTAGCGGCGTTGCTATCTGCGCATTTCTGGGCCTGGGCGGCCAAGGCATCTGACCATGTCAAAGGAGTGATATTAACCTCTGCACGGTATCGATTGTGGGCGGCGAGTATCTCTTGCTGATCTAGGTATCCGAGTTCCCCTTCTGCAGTTGTGATTAAGAGAACTGACAGAAGGGCCAGAATGATTAGGGTTTTATCGCACATTGTCTCCTCTCACCTTTGCTCTTTCGGGCTTAACGCTATAATCTTTGCTAATTAGGCTTCCAGTTTTATCTCTGAAGGTTGATGCGATCCTTTGTGTCCTTTGTGCTCTTTTTGGTTGAATCTCGTTCGTTTGGTAGCAACAAAACAAAACTAAATTCACCACAAAGGTCACAAAGCGCACAAAGGCCTCACAAAGATTGTTCCTATGCTTCACTTTTGGGATGACCTCTATGCCTCTTGCCTGGATCGCGATCTCTTTTTGGAGTTCTGAAGGTGCTTATTCGAGATTTGGGATGCCACCATCGGATCTCCTACCTCCCTTAAATTCCAGTTTATCTTACTGATCTCTCCCCAGATGGCATCCACTTCTTCCTCTGAGAGGTTATCAATGAGAACGGGACAGGCCGTCCTGGCCCCCACTTTCCAGCCGCATGTGCTTGATCTTGTCATATTGACTTGAACCGGGGAATACCGTTTAAAGCCTAACCGGGCGGGGCGAAACTATTCGTCGGGAACCTGGCTTCCTGCAGACATCGTCCATTATTCTTATTCGAAGTAGAATTAGGCATATTTTGTAAAGAAAAATTTACAATATTAGGCCTTCTGGGTAAATAAGATTCAATCAATCCTTCTGTGAAAGGATAAGAGATACAAGGGTTGAACAAATGCTTTAGGAGCAATGGGTTTCAGTGTATGCTCAAATACCATTATGGCTTCGTGCTGTATGCATGATATTTAATTCATTATCTCATATTTTTGCATAATTTCCGAGTTTTTTTCTTGTTCGGAATTGGCTAAAATCAGCACAAAAGAAGCAAAATTTTTTCCTTTAGTATCTCCCCAGGATTCTACAAATAAGACCGTCCTCGGCCTTACGGATTAACCTTTGCTGGGCGATTTAGATTGAAAATTTTAGACCGATAAGCTTTATAGACTATTATATAGAAATAATAGCATAAGCAGAGGTATTGAAGAGATGGTCTCAAACAAGGAAATAGAAGCTGCATTAAATGCGTATTGCAAGTCCTTCGAGGGCTATTCGTGGGAGTTCTCGAATGGGCATGGGCGAAAGAGGTTCGTCATCAGAAGGTCTGGTGCCTGTGATGTCTATGTCTGGCAGGAGATGGGTAAGTTCCGCTGCTCTGATAAGGATGTAGGCATGATCCTGGTTGAGATGGCTCCTGGGGTCGCTGATAGGGCTACAGGTATGGCTGCTGATGCTACAGAAATGAATGCTGATATCGCTGCAGAAAGCATCACAGAGAATCTGCCTGTCAGGGCATACAGGAGCAAACCGGCCTCAAGGTGTAAAAGCAATGAGCTTGCAGAAGACAAGGCCCTTGTGGAGTTCCATCGCAAGAGGGCCAGGACTTACAGGACTGAGGACGGTTGTGCCCCGACGGCTGCCATGGTCAACCGCAATGCTAACAGGCACAGGTTCTGCACCGAAGTGCTGGAGTACGTCGTGACTGATGATCTGGTCAGGGCCAAGGTGCGGGTCATAGATCCCGTCACCGGACAGTACAAGGAGGACGGTGTAGCCTTCACGCGAAGCGCATTCATCGCCAAGAAGACTGTCGATATCATATCCAAGCACATCAAGAAAAATCCAGGCCTGGTTGTGTCTGTAGACCCGGTCACCCTGCGCCCGGAGCTGTCAGACACAGCGATGATCTACGATATGCCAGCCAAGCTCTTTGTTGCAAAAGAGGTACTGAAATCCTGGAACTTCCTGGGCAGGTTTGCGATCACAACAGCTGAGCGACGCTGCCAGGATAAGCTGCTCAACGCAGAGTGGCGGGAGAAGGAGGAAATTGAGCTCGAGAGGTGTGAGATCGAAGACGTGGCGGAGGCTGTTTAGTGGAAAAGATACGGCTTGCAATCGATGCCAACGAGCGCGGAACTCCCCGCGCTAAAGGACTTGCAAAGGCTGCATCTGATGATGTCAGGTTCGAGCTGGCAGGCTACTACAATCTGCCTGTCGATGTATGTTTTTCTTTAAGCCTGGATAGTGGAACAGAACAAACATTCTACGAATCAAGCGGTAAGTTGGGGCTGAACGTCGAGTTGAAAGAGCCAGAGGATTACGTATCTTCTGTTCTCGCCGGCCGTCTGTACAACCAGGTCCTCGCCATGCGTGAGCTGCAACAACCCGGAATCGTGGTGGTTTTGGGGTGCGATGAAGAAATTCGGTCTGCAATCGAGGTAAGTGTGTCAAAGAACTCCATGACCGATGAAGATAAGGAAAGAATGAGAACTCTTTTTATCAACCTGCTGATGGACTTCGAGGCCAACAGCTATGCCCTTGGAATACCCATCTTTCGCTGGGGGGACCAGCCTTACAAACGTCTGCTCGCACACGCCCACAAGATCTTGACTGGCGGCAGTCTTCTGGCGCATATGCCAAAGCCCGCAGAGGATGAGCGGCAGATCGCAGCGCTCTGTATGATGGTAAAGGGGATTGGCATGAAGAAGGCGAAGGCCATTTTGGAGTGTAGCGGGTGCATTGGGAATCTGTCCAATCTGTGCTGCAACGACGAACTGGCCTTGAAGACCATTCCGGGAATAGGTCCGACGCTTGCCGCCAGAATTAGGGAAGCTTTGTGGATCTGAAAGAATCATTTCATTCTTGGCTTTAAATCAACGCTTGCAGCCGTGATGACTCAAATTGCCGTCTATGCGAACCCTCCTCAGAGCGATTGGTCAATTAGCCGCCCAATGTGACATCCTGCGACGCGTACCAATCCAGGGCCTCGAAGAAGTGCTCGGGCTTGAAGTCGGGCCAGTAGGCGTCGATTATATAGAAGTCGGCATAGACGGATTGAATCGGCAGAAAGCCGCTGAGCCTTCTCCTGCCTCCCCAGCGTATGATCAGGTCCACCCTGGAAATCTCGGAGGAATTGATCCTGTCCAGTATGCCATCTGAGAGGCTTTCAGAGCCTCCGTCCACTGCCCGGCTGAGGTCCCAGAGCCATCCGTAGTTTACCAGGAAGTTCAACTTAATTCCTCCTGAGCCGAAGGTGGTCCTTTTAGTTAAAGGCAGGAGGTCTTTTGGAAAAAGTGGAGATGACTGGTTCCCCAATACCAGGAGTTCTGCGTCCTCCTTTGCCAGAAGCGTCACGGCGTTCACGCAGGCATTCTGGAAGGACCGGACCTGCTCTTTTGGCCTCTTGGTGTTGTCCTGGGTGAACCCGTAAAACGTAAGCTCCTTAATCCCGGCTTCCTTGCAGAGACGAAATAATGCCAGCCCGGGGGCTAAGCCGGCTTTGTAGCCTGCTTCTTTAGGCATTCCTCTCTCTACCGCCCATCTCCTATTTCCATCGGGTATTATTCCGATATGTCTGGGTTTTCGCTTCATAACCGGACCGCTTCGTAACCTAATCGCTTTTGCAACCGGATCGCTTCATAACCGGATAATTAAGAAGATCATCAGACGCTGGGTGATCATTTAAAAATAATAAGTGTTATTAAGCTTTATAGCTTTGGATAGGTTAATTATATAAATGATGATAGTACTGGATATAATAGAGTTAACAATAAGCGATATTGGGCTGATGATATCATTACGCTAATTACAAGTAGCGTATTGAGATCCTTACCGATAATCTCCCTAACCTTGAATTAACTATAAATCAACCGTAAATAAATGAGCAAAGTTTTATAGCTTATCAGTATATATTATGTGGTTGGGTGAAAAGCAATGATCAAAAAAGGATTTGCACTTGTGTTATTGGTAACTATATCTACTCTGGCAAGCATCGGTAGTGGCCAGGAAGATGGTATCGGTGAAGGACTTTTTATTGATGGCCCTGGGGGTTACCTTCCCGATGTAGAAGATGATGTAGACAGCGTCATGGATTTTGCTCAAGCTCCATCCATGAACGGTGAGGGCTTTACGAATTACCTGGTCATATATGGAGAACTATTTGACATCTTGAACTATTGGGAGAACTATTGGAGGCTATTTCTAGGTTAGGGGATATTTTTTAATTTTATATCCTTAATGCCTACAAAATATTTTATAAATATCGCTCTCAGGTTCTACTTCTAATTTTTTGCAATTTAGATCTTGAGCAATTAGATGATTGGATGATCCAAGTCAACTTTTTTAACAAGAGTTATTAGCTCTTATTCGCTCTCATATACTCTTCCTCCTTCTTCCTGATCTCCTCAAGCCCCACCAACCTATTAAACTCGTCGAACTTCACCATGCGATCTTCAAAGCCAGCTGTAGTGCCAGTTCGATACAGAGTCTCGAAGAGATCTCTGACCGCCTTTGTAATGGTATAAGTGCATGCCGTCGCGTAAGCCACGACCGAATAGCCGATCTCCTGCAGCTCTCTTGCTGTGAGCATGGGCGTCTTTCCTCCAGGCAGCATGTTGGCCATGTGGGGAGCCTTCACCTCTCTAATTATCCTCCTCATCTGCTCCGCTGACTCCGGCGCCTCCACGAAGATCAGGTCGGCCCCTGCCTCCCTGTACAGCCTGGCCCTGTAGATGGCATCGTCGATGCCGTTCACAGCCAGGGCATCCGTCCTGGCCATTATCACGAAATCGGGATCAGACCTGGCATCCAGGGCAGCTCTAAGCTTGGATACCATCTCCTCAGGGGAAACAACCTGCTTCCCGGCCAAATGGCCGCAGCGCTTGGGGCTGACCTGGTCTTCTATGAAAAGCCCCGCCACCCCGGCCTTCTCAAAGAGATTTACGGTCCTTATTACGTTGGTGACGTTGCCATGACCAGTGTCCCCATCGGCGAAGACCGGAATATCAACGGCATCGGCGATTCTCGATGCTACATCTACCATCTCCGTCAGGGTGAGCAGGGATACGTCGGGCTTCCCCAGAAGGGCGGCACTGTTGGCGTAGCCTGCGGTAAACACCGCCTTGAACCCCGACTGCTCAGCAATCCTGGCGCAAAGGGCGTCGTGAGCTACAGGGATCATGAGGATCTCCTCGTCCTCAATGAGCTTCCTTAATAGCGCAGTCTTTCTCAATCCTATCACGTTCTCTTTTGAGGATCACCAGCGATTTAATCGCATTGATCCACGATCTCTCGGACTGGCTTTAATGTTAGGGCGGGCTTTGCTTTATGCTTTAAGCTGGCTCCGATCTAGGCTGGTTCCGATCTGATAGAATTAAGAGCTACCCCTTCCGAGCTGAAATTTAGCTTGCTATCTATTAGCGATAGGGATTGCTCCCTTATTTGGCTTATCAGATCATAAATCCTGGGTGCGTCTTCTGATTGAAAATCTGAGGGCGTTATTGGCAGGCGAGATAAAACTGCGACTCCAAGATGCAATCCAGCCATTTTGTCATTGCATTCATTATTCCTTCTTACAGCGCTATTGATGTTCTTGATGCTGCTCAGAACCGTATGCAGCTCTTCTTCTCTTTGTATCAGCGTCTTTTCAGGAACCTGCAGCCTCCAGGCGTCGATAATTGTAGACATCAGATCGGTTCCCAAGTTATCGGATACGCCGATAGCCCCAATCAGGTCCAGAACCAGACTCAATTTGGTGTTCCTGAACTCGCCCTCTTTTTTAATCAGCCCAACTCTGTTAAAGACTGCATCATAGTATTCTGTTAAGCCAAAAAGCTCCTTAAATCTAATGCTCCCTAAATTTACCTCCCAAGACATTTCTATCATCACCTAGTTTTTTATGAACATCATTAAATATAAGTTTAACAATATGCAAATCAGCTATAAATCAGCTATGATGCTTCCCTAGGGCGAATGCTATCCGAAAATTTCTAGTTGCAAGAAAATGCATAGCATCCGCTATTATATCATTCGCTACATTATTTGTCCTCCTCTGTTATGCCGAGAAATAGCTGAAATCATGCTCTAGGGATAGAAGGCTACGGGAAAGCCTGTAACCATAGCTGCCTTTAGAGCACATCTATCGTCCCTTCCTACGGCGATTGACGAGATATATTGCAATGAATATAAACCTTGCGGTAAACATTTAAAAGAAAAAATAAAACTTTTAAAGCCGCCTTCAAATAAGCCCTTGAGGCATGAGTCTTAATGATCACACTCGCCAGATCTCCTGCGAAAGCCTTGTCAGCCTCTGTGCTCCGTTCTCTGTCGTCAAGAATGTATCTTCAACCCCCAGCACACCTTTATCGGGGTAGATTATCTTCGGCTCTATAGCGATGGTCATGTCCTTCTCGATGGCATGATCCAGAGGGCCCAGCACCGGGTACTCGTCCAGCTCAAGGCCCACGCCGTGGCCCACGAATCCACACTTGCTGCCCACCGGCCCTCCCAGGTAATCCCCGTAGCCGCGCAGTGCCCCTTCTGCTTCGGACAGCCTGAACAGTTCCCTTCCGGTCTTCCCTGGCTGAAGCTCTCGGGCTACAGCCTCTTCGATCTCCAGAGCGGCGAGATAGGCGTCCTCCAGCTCTGCAGATAGCTTGCCCAGAGAAAAAATCCTGGTCGCATCTGCAATATAGCCGTTATAAATGCCCACCATATCCACAAATACCGGCTCGTTCCTCTTTATCTTCCCAAATCCCGCCCCCTGGGGAAAGAGCAGGGATGTTCCTATTCCGCCGGTGGGCGCCGCCAGAAAGCTAGGAGCGGCGGCATTCGGGCCGGACATGATGTGACCTAAGGGAACTATGCTGTTGAACCTCCGGAAACGCAGCGATCCTTGATGCCCCATAGATCGCATTTCCGATTCCAGGCGGCATGCCAGATCCACCTCCTTCATCCCCTCTTCAATGTGATCCGGAACAGATGCAATTCCGGCATCGAGAATTCGAGCCGCCTCCCTGATCAGGCCGATCTCGAAGTCTGACTTTACAGAGCGTATATGTTTGATATCTTCTGAGACGTCGGCGAACTCAGCATCTCCAAGGGCATTTGCTACTCTGAAGTAGAAATTGCAGGGGAGCACATCCATCTCCAGGCCGATGGTGGCGCAGGAAGGTATATCCAGGTCCGATTTCAGGTTTCTCATGTTCTTGAGAGGCCTGACATCCAGAGGCGATTCCTGCATAGCTCTCTCCAGGCTCCTCCTCATCATCACCACGGGCTCGCCATCCCTGGGGATGTAGACGAGGCCGTCCTGGGCAGTGCCCGAGAAATAGCACATGTCTACGGAATGGAACAGTATCGCTCCGTCCATACTGTCCATCCTGGCTTGAAATCTCTTTATTCTGTCATCGATCTCTGATTTGGGGTGTAGAATATACTCCATTCTATCCGCCTCTGCAGTCCATCTCTTTATTGGGGTTGGAACGATATCCCTTCGAATCGCTGCTCATTTATCTAGCTGACTCATAGCTTTCATGGAAATTCTTCCCTAAACTCAAGGAGATGACCTAAACTCAGGGAGATGAGTGCAGAAAATCTCGACTACCTGGCCCGCTGCGCCTGGTGCTTCCTTAAGGGGCTGTGCGAGCAGTGACCGGCCAAGTGTAGATGGAGTATGAGACTCCAGATTTACCAGTGGATTTCCTCTGCAGATAGCTCTAGATAGCTCTTTTCAAAGCCTTGGACCTGGAGCTGCCGCAGGGGCTTTCACGAAACTTTTGCTTTGATCTCTGAAAGGGTTGCCTTTATCTCAGCAATCTCTCGGCTCAGCTCGAAGTACTTCTCAAGGATAGTATCCATGGTATCTTTCTTAAGTTCAGAGATATCATTTCTGATCGATGAAGTATCTTCTTTAACCTCTTTCAATACTCCGATGGTCGCGTCCTGCTTCTCAAGCATTTGGACCTGAAGATCGCTAATATTAGCAGTATCTCCTTTAACCTCCTTTAATACTCCGATGGTCGTGTCCTGCTTCTCAAGCATTTTGTCCTGCTTCTCAAGCATTTTGTCCTGCTTTTTCTCCATTCTAAGTATTGCGTCTATGCCCTTGCCCAGGTGCTGAGAACTCATCTTCTGGTAAAAGAGCATGGTATCTCCAACCTGGCCCTGGTAGTCCTGGATAATAATCGATGATACCTCTGCTTCTGGTGGCTTTTCAGCTTCTATAAACCTTCTGAACTCGCCGACCTGGCTTTCATCTCCCTCGAAGAATGCGAGCACGACCTGACGGCCACCCTCGATCTTGTTCTGAGCCGAAAGTCCGGGAAGATCCAGATCTATGGCCTTATTGGCCAGAAACATCCTGTAACCTACTCGGTGAACCTTTGAGCCTTCTATCCTCGCCCTGAGCTTCATCCAGGATTTAATATGGACTCTACGTATTAATAGCAAATGGTATGGTTAGATCGGCCTGAAATAAAGATATGGAAATTATAGCAAGCCTTGGATAAGTGGGAAGGCGTTGACTGCTTCCTACGATCGTCAATAACTAAATATGTTATCATATTATCTCTATTATTATGACTGATGATTTTGAGCTGCAACCAGAAAGAGAGCCGCCAAACGAGATATTCAAGAACATCTACGAGCGCCGCTCCATCCGAAACTATCGCCCTGATGCAGTTCCCGACGATGCAATCAAGGAGATAATTCGCGCCGCACCTTCGCTCCAAGCGCCATGAACACACAGCCCTGGAGATTCGTAGTAATAAGGAATCGTGAGATGATTAAGAAGCTCTCAGATAAGGCAAAAGAGCTGTGGGTCGAGCAGTCTAAAAATATGCAAAGCCTTGACCTTCAGAGGCTGGCGGATATGGTCTCGCGGCCGAACTTCAACCTCTTCTACAACGCGCCGTTGCTCATCATGATCTTTGCCGATACTTCGGGTTTCACGCCTCAGGTCGATTGTTCCCTGGCTGCAGAGAACATGATGCTTGCAGCCAGGTCGCTGGGCTTGGGAAGCTGCTATATTGGACTTGCCCAGCCGCTTGAGAGGGTAGCCAGCATTATGAAAGAGCTGGGTGTCTCCGAGAAGCAAAGGCTGGTCGCCTCGTTGATATTCGGTTTTCCGGTAGGTGGAGTACTGAAGGCCCCTGAGAGGAACAGAGATGTGATACTGAAGTGGATCGACTGAAAGATTGGCCTGACCGCGGGCAAATAACTCATCGTGCATTTGCCCATTTTCCCCATTTCTCTTTGCCCTTTTCCTTTGCCCTTTTCCTTTGCCCTTTTCCTTTGTTCTCTGCCCTCTGTGGTCAAATCCCTTGAAATTCACCACAGAGAAACGCTCATGCCCAAATGGGCACCCATGATAATGAAAATCGTCTTTGTGCGTCCTTTGTGTTCTTTGTGAGCTTTGTGGTGAATTTAGTTTTGTTTTGTTGCTGCCAAACGAACGAGTTTCAACCACAAAGAGCACAAAGAACACAAAGGACGCATAAAGAAACCTTTAAATCTGCAGGACGTGACTGATGAAGGGATTTTCGTACGGCACAGAGTCGCAGAGAAAGAGTCACAAAGACACGAAGAAGCTCTTGAAGCCTGCTGGACAGCCTTTCATTTCAATGGTAAAATATCAAGCATATCAAGCTCCAACCAGCTGCAGATCCACTACTCTCGCGCTGCTGAAGCCCGAGGAGGTCGAAGTATCGGGATTGAACTCCTGGTAGATCTCCACCAGCCTTCCGTCAGTATCGTAGGCAAAGAGGGCTCTGTAGTCTACGCCGTTGGTCTTCTCGAAGATCAAGTTGTCTGAATCGCTATCAACCACGCTTATCTGCATCCCTGAATCAGGATCGGAATCGATGAGACCGGGGCTTAAGGCCAGGGCCTCCTGCGGCACCCAGAATCCCAGAAGCTGTGCTGATCCGCTGACGGTCCTGATCTGGGAAGACGCACTATCCTGAGAGTAAGTCTCCTGCTTCATCACCGCGAATTTATCCTCTGACTGAAGGACGCTGAGCTGAACCTCCAAAGGGCTGGAATACGGTGATGCGCCCTGCAGTTGTATGATGCTTTGGCCCTGCATGCTTAGAGTGCTTCCTTGCTCAAGCCACGAGGGGACCTTGCCGTCTCCGTCTTTCCAGGGTATATCTATCTTCCTGAGATTTCGCAGCTCGTAGGTTCCGTAGTTGCCGCGTGAGGCTGCCAGCTCGCCTGCATCCCTAAACTCGGGAGAATAGTTGAAGTTGTGATAGAGTAGAACTCCAGTGTCCAGATCGTACACCAGCGCCACTTCGTAGTTCTCGTTTCTGAAGTCGAACCGAATTGCCTGGTACTCCTTGCCGCCTACCGTTACGGGAAGCCTCTGCACGGTCAGATCGTCATCAGCCTTTTCGGGGATTTTTCTCAGGGCATCCGGGCTGCACCAGAATTCGCCGCAGCCTTCAGGAGCCACAGAGCCTCCCGAGGCTGCAATCCTCCAGGCGTTGAGGCTGTCTGGGACATAGGTTTGGTCGAAGGTGGCAGCTTGACCGTCCTCCAGGGCCACAAGGTCCACCTGAGCCAGCCCATTGCCCGCCGATCCTGTTCCATAATCTATTCCCTCTCCGTGTTCGGTGTCGGATGTGCTGACCAGGGCGTTGTATGTCGCCCGGTAACCTTCCTCCAGCCAGGATGGAGCCATGGCCCTGTTTAGCTCTGGATATCTCAAAGGCAGCGGGTTATCAAGGCCGCTTGGGAGAGTTGAAGCTCCCAGAGCAGGAGAAAGGGATAACACCAGCAGCAGCAATATGCAAAACGCTTTGCTTACGATCATGGGTATACCGTCCGCTTGCTAATAGCTTGCAGCAAATAGTCCCTTGATTCTACTTAAGGAGTAATGGTGGTTCAAAACATCAGAAACCGCGCTCCCATAACCGTCGCCGTCACAATCGCCCCGGCGATCAGCACTCCTGCTGCAATGGCCGCGAAAGCCGGCCAGAACCTGAATCCCAGCAGAAATGCCACAGCACAACCCGTCCAGGCCCCAGTCATGGGCAGCGGAATGGCCACGAAGATGGCAAGCGCCGTCAGTCCGAAGTTCTCGTGCTCCTTTATGCATTTCCTCCGGGTGCGCGCGAAGAGCCAGGTGAAGAACCTGTCCCAGCATGTGAATTTTCTAAGGTAATCTGATACCGGACCGAGGAAGAGGAGGAGTGGGATAATCGGCAGAAGGTTGCCGAAGACTGCCAATAGATAAGCCTCCAGCGGAGGATACCCGTAAACTCCTATGGCCAGAGGTATCGCCCCGCGCACCTCGGATACGGGCAGGGCAGCGAATAAAAGGGTAACCAACCAGCCGGGTACTATGAATATCACCTATGTACTGCAAAGCTTTAATCAATATTAATCTATATTATTTTCGCCTATCTCTCGCCCACCGTGCCCTTAATCTCAACCTTAAATACAGTCTCCTGTGCCGGTGAGTAAACGGAGATGGTCAGGTCAACGGGGATCTTGCCCAAGGCAATCGATATTGGAGCCCCCCGGGAGTTGGATATCTCTACCTTTAAGCCCTCTGTTATTTTTGTTAAAGCGCTGACCAGGCCTGGGATATTCAGATATTCTGCTGCCTGTTTGATATCGGGAACTATGGATATCGGCGTTACTGAGATTGGCGCGACGGCAATTGGACTGCTGGAATCGCCGGATATGCGGGCGGATATGGGGGAAGAGTCAACGCCCGAGACCTGGACGCTAAGGCCGCCGTCCTTTCCTGTGCCCTTGACCTTGGCCACTATCGGATACTTCTCCTGGTCCTCTGTGCCCTGAACTTTGGCCTCAGCATCTACCTTGAAAGTAACCATCTTACCACCTTTTCTTCCTAGTATATTCTCAGATATAAAGGATGGCAGAGGCCAATGGTAGAACAGATCAATTTTCTGAATATGATTACTTATATCCTAAGCGAAAAGCTGATATCTTTGGAAACCAGTCCACGCCCTGATGCTTGAAGTCGGATATTTAAATCTCGATAATCCCATCGCCATTATCTCTTCATGTAGCAGGCCTGCGTCCAACGGCTCTGCTGGATTACTATTGCTAGACGGCTTCGACCTGGATCAGGTCTCAATGACTGAAGTCGAGTCTTCACTGAAAAGCGTAGACACAAAAGCTGCCATTGGCTTTTCCATTACTTGCTCTGAGGACGAGCCGATCATTGAGGCCGCAAGGCTCGCGAGCCGCAACCTCTACCTTCTCGACCTGAATCTCTCCGGGATCGAGGATAAGAGCAGACTTTTAGATCTGATCCCGAGGATCAAAAGGTGCGGGACCACTCTGTCTGTTCGGATCAGGCCTGAAGACTTCTCAGACGATGTCTTCCAGAAGCTCAACAATGCCGGCACAGATATGATTCACCTGGATCTGCAGGGCTTAAATGGCGCGGGTCCCAAGATCGTCAAGAAGGCATCCGATGTGCGTGGGCCGGTAGTGATGGCACTGGGCGATGTAGGCGACTTCGAGGATGCCAGAGACCTCATGGCCATGGGCGCAGATCTCGTCTCACTTCGCGGGGCAGACCCCGAGTTTGCAGAGTGGCTTGCCGGGGCCATGAAGGAGTACGATTCACTGAGCGGCTGGTACAACGCGCCAAAGCATATCTGCTCCGGTGGCGATCTGAGAGGCCTCGCATTCTGCTGTCCTCCCGTCAAGCGCTGTCCAGTTCTTGGGGCCCTGAAGAAGGCGGGGATAACTCCGGATGAGTTCGTGGAGAAGAAGCTTCGGCTTGCCAAAGGCACGCCTCTGGAGAAGGGTGATGGCACATGTTTCGGCAGCCTGACCTGGTGCTGCAAGATAACCAAGCCCTGCTATCTCAGAGATGCTGCTTTAGCCAGGACGGGGCTTTCGGGAAAAGAGTACATGACGCTCAAAAAGAAGCTGGCCGAAGATCTGCTCAAAGTATGAGCACCGACCCTGACCGCGTGGCTCAGTGCGCCCAGCTTGCCATGCTGCTTGAGCTTTCGTCCAGCCCCAAGCCCGGCAATGTGGACAGATGCCATGACTTCTCAGATATTGGTTTTCATCATTTTCTTATCAGCGCCGTCTCTGCATATCCTGTCTTTCGGGCGGCAGCTTCAGGCGAGAGTAGAACGGGATCATTGGTCGGTTCTCTGATCCTTGAAGGCGTAAAGGCCTGGAGTGACTGGAATATTAGCAGTAATACTCACTTTGGTTCTCTGGTTCTCATGATTCCCATAGCTATTGCTGCAGGAAGACAGGGACCTTTGAGAGAAGAGCTGAATGCAATTTTAAGAGGGACTACAGTAGAGGATGCATTGGATTTCTACCGCGCCTTCAGTCTGGCCGGAGCCAGGGTTACAGATGTGGAAGAGTTCAGCCTAAAAGGCCTGACCTTTGAAAAAGAGCTTTATCTGGAAGAGAGGACGCTGCTGGATCTCATGTGCCTCTCCCAGGGACACGACCTGATCGCCCGCGAGTGGGCCACTTCTTATGAGAGGTCTTTCAGGCTCGCGAAACGTCTGGAAGAGAGAGTTGCAGGTCGAGGACTTAAAGAGCTTAACGAGGGCGTTGTCAGGACGTTCCTGGAGGCTCTGGCAGAGATGCCTGACAGCCTGGTTCAGGGCCAAGTTCGGAGAAGTGAAGGCCAGAGAGGTCTCTCTCAAAGCTGGCCTGGCTCTTGAGGACAGGACCCTGGAGGCTGCTCGCAGTCTGGACCAGGAGCTTTTAGCCGAGGACATTAACCCGGGATCTACGGCAGATCTGGTTGCAGCATCCTTATTTATCTCCCTGCTGAAGGGTTTGAGGTTTTGACGATGTTTTATGGCAACGAGGCTCTGGATGAGCCTGGGAATACTTGATGGAATAAATGAGATCATTGCTACAACAGAAAAGGATGGGGTCATCAACGCTGCCCCAATAGGCATAATCAGGGACGGCGATAACCTCTACATCCGGCTGTTCACCGGGACTCATACTTACGATAATATTCTTGAGAACGGCTGGTTTGTGGCCAACATAACCCATGATGCATGGCTCTTCGCTGAGACGGCACTGGAGGATCTGACTCAGAGCCATTTCTGCCGCCGCGAGGGACTGCCGGTCCTCAAGGATGCTGAGGCCTGGGGGCTCTTTAAGTGCGAGCCCTTTCCCCTGGACATAATGATTGCCAAGGTCGAGCTGGTCAAAGGGGAGGTTTTAAGAAGGGACTTCCGGGCAGTCAACCGCGGAGCAAGTCTGGTCATCGAAGCGGCCGTTGCTGCCACGCGATATCTGGCTCTTCGGACTGACTCCTACTATGAGGAGCTGATGAAGATGCGAAGGATCATCAACCGCTGCGGCGGTCCCAGGGAACGGGAGGCCATGGACCGGCTCATGGAAAGGATCGACAGTTATTGCCATATATGATTACGACTAATGGTCCCTGATATGCTGGATCGACTTCCTTCCGGCTGCGAGAGCCTGGATAGAATGCTAGGCGGCGGCTTTGAGTCGGGTATAGTAACCCAGCTCTATGGTGAGGCTGGCACGGGAAAGACGAATATAGCTCTGCAGCTTGCAATCCAGGCGGTGTCGAGGGGTTTTAGAGTAGTATTCATAGATACAGAGAGCTTTTCTCCCGAGAGGTTTTCGCAGATAGCAGGCGAAAACGCCAAGGAGATCGCTGGCAGAATAATGATCTTCGAGCCCATGAACCTCGAGCAGCAGCACATGTCAATCCGGGAGGCTTCAAAGATTGCAGGCAGAGACCTGGGTCTGATCGTCCTGGATTCGGCAACCTCCCTTTATCGCGTCCTCCTGGAGTCCGATGATAACAGGCCGGTGAGACGACTCCTATCCGTCCAGCTCTCGGAGCTTCAGGAGCTGGCGCGTAAACACAGGATTCCAGTCGTCATAACCAACCAGGTCTACACTGAGATAGAGACCGGCGCACTTCGGCCGCTGGGCGGAACCTACATGGAGCACCTGTGCAAGGCCATAATCTCCCTGGAGAAAATAGGAGACGGGCTTCGGCGCGCTCGGATAGTCAAGCACCGGTCTCAGCCTGAGGGCAAGACGGCAGAGTTTCGGATAACTGCGAAGGGCGTAGAATAATCGCTTCAAAGGCTGGATCATTCATGTTTTGCTCTTTCGCCGTTTCGAGTGGCTAATCGCAGATTACGGTGAATTATCGATGGCTCATGACTCTAGAATGATTCGACCAACAGGAGTATTTCCGGTGAGGGGGAGGCGCAAACTTCAGAGCCTTCTATTCATAATAATAGCTGCCTCGCCATCCGAGTAGTATCCGGGAAACACGCCAGTCATCTCAAAGCCCATGGTCGAGTAGAGGTTTTGTGCTTTCTTATTGCTCACTCTGACCTCCAGAGTGGCGCTCATTGCTCCCATGAGCCTGAAGGTCCTGAGAATAGCTGTAAGAAGCCTGGTGCCGATGCCCCGGTTCTGGTAGCCGGGCCGCACGGCCAGCCAGAAGACCCTGCCCTCGAAGGGCGTGTGCTTGAACCCCAGGATGAAGCCCACGACGATTCCTCTCGACTCGGCGACAAGAGTAGTTCTGGGATGATACTCGTAAAAGGTGGCGAATATGGCAGGGTCATAGCCTCCAAAGACCTCTCTGTCGATCTCCAGGGCCTCTGCCAAATCGCTGGGCTTTAGCCTTCTAATTAGAATCGGATCCTGGCTTATCACGTCCATAGGTCTCTCTTAGCCTTCCTGAATCTTCCTTTCAGGTCTCCTTCCCATATCAGTTGGATCCCTCTAGCAGAAATAGTTTTTGAAATGACATTCGTGGGTAAAATTCAATAATTAGGACTTTTGGAAATATATTGTCAAGATCTTTCGATAAAAGCGTACAAAGATTTGCGCCTAGCCGATCTATCTCGGGTTCGAATAACTAAAAAAGTTTAGAAGCAGCAGGTATTCCCTGCTGCTATTGCTATTGCCCTTTTGCTTCCTCTACTCCACGATGAATTGACCGGTCATAGTCATGGGGTGTATGTCACATCGGAAGAAGTAGGTTCCAGGCTCAGTCGGCGCGTCGAAGGTGTATACGATCGTCCTTGGGCCGGTTATGACCTCTCCGACGAAGATGGCATTCTGAGCTTGCGACGAGTCATAAAGGGCGAAGTTGTGAGGAATGCTCTCCTGGTTGTCGAAGTTCATAGTAACTCTTGCTCCCGCGGGGACAGTGATGCTGCTCTTGTCGAAGGCCACGTTCCTGGCTATCAGATCAACAGTCACAATCTGCGTTTCTGCTTCAGCAGGCATTTCTGCGCTTGCATTCTGGTACTTAGGACCTGGCGCGGGGACCATGGGACTAGTCACTGTTATGGTGACCTTATCTGTCAAAGGCGAGTCTAGAGGTGTATGATCGTTGTTCACCAGCTGCACTGAGAAGTTATGCATGCCGGGAGTAACGTTCTTCCAGGTGTAAGTTGTGTTTGGCGTGGGCACATAGGTTCCGGGAGCTGAGACGGCAGGCCTGCCCTGGATGGCGGGAATGGGAACGTCCATGTAATAGTGGATGTGCCCCTCACCTGCAACCTTTGGCTCTCCTAGCCTGTCGACCAGATCGAAGTTCTCGACCTGCACAGAGACCTGCACCTCGCCTTCAGGCAGTGCTGCTCCATCCATTGGGGCAGTGATCATCACCTGGGAGGTATTCTTCTCTGCCCCCAGCCTAAAGGCCAGAAGCTCAGGCGATCCGCCGACGCCGCACGGCCAGACGATGGTATCTCCGGTTGCTGCCGGCCAGCCGTTTATTCCTGCTGGGGCCTTGTACTTCCAGACCCTCTCACCTGTCTCCTTCTGGAACGCATAGATGTTTCCGTCGTAAGTCGCAGTAAAGACCAGGTCATTGACTACTGTTGCTCCTCCCACGTTGAGGGAGTCGAACTTCTTGTACCATAGAGTCTTTCCTGTATTCACGTCTACAGCGAAAAGGCTGCCCTTGCCGATACTGAAATTGAATGTAGAGATCACAAGGCTTGACGGCGTCCAGTCGGTGAACATATCGATCACCGGCACGTATACCACTCCGTCAGCGTAGGCCATAGGAGTCTCGACTCCTCCAATCACCGCCGGCCTGACTCTAGTTGTTCCATTCGGAAGAACATCAAGCTGATCGTTCTCGTTGTGCTCTCCCACCACAGCCACCCAGAGCAATCCTCCTGTGCTGCGGTTGAAGGCATAGACTTTGCCCATCTTGCCTGCTCCTATTACTATCTCTTGCTGCTTGCCGCTGATGTTTGCACTGGCAAGTATAGGCGCGATCTGCAGATCGAAGTCGAAGAGGTCGTGGGGGTAAACCTGGTTGAACCACTTCATCTCGCCTGTGGCATGATCAAGGGCCATCATCGTATCTGTATACAGGTTCGGCCCGGGCCTGCTGGAGCCGTTGGGATACTCCTCAGTTCCAGGGAAGGGCGCTGGATTTGATATGGCCCAATACATTACACCCGTGCTGATGTCTATAGCAGGAGTATACCAGCAGCCACCGCCGCTGTTGATTTCAGGGTGGCCCCAGAGGTCCTCGGGAACGGTCTCAAAGTTCCATACAGTCTCGCCAGTCTCCTGGTTCAAAGCGTAAATGATCCCCCTGCCGCCGGGAGAGTACCAGTTGATGTCTGCGGTTCCGGGCACAGTGGAGATATAAATCAGGCCATCGTAGACGGCTGGTTGGATATCTATGCCCGTAGTATTCACCGGCGAAAGGGAGCTTCTATTTGTCCATATCTCTTCGCCGGTTGAAGCATCAAGGGCGGATACATTGTGATGGCCTTTAACGACGAAGATCTTTCCCCAGCCCACTGCTGGACCGTTAGGACCGTAATTGCTCGTGTTGAACATTTGAGCCCAGTTCACATCGCCGTTCTGGAGATTCAGGGAGAATACGTTGCTCATCAAGTCCTGGAAGTAGACTGTATCACCCAGGATCAGCGGTGTGGTGGCCCCACCACCATATGCACCGATGCCTGTGATGGGCATTGACCAGGCAACACCCAGATCTTCAACGTTCTCAGAGGTGATTGTCGAGTCCGTAGCTGACCTGGTGTTGTTGTAATCGTGGTTGGGCAGCGGCCAGTCTTGGGCGTACTGAATCACCTCCGGTGGCACGGGCTCCGGGATTTGCGCCCAGGCTGAAATGGAAAGAGTCACTGCCAATAGGAGAATCAGCCCTACGCAATCTTGCGCGATTTTTTTAATTTTCATGACTATCGTCTCTTCAAGTTTTATCCCTTTAATCACTCCACAATAGCAGAACTCACGTTGTTCATCACTTCAACGGTGTTCATAGAGAGGACTGGCGGCTCAAGAGGCGTATGGTCGTTGTTGACCAGCTGCACTGAGAAGTTGTGCATTCCTGCACTCACGTTCTGCCAGGAGTAGCTGGTGTTCTCAGTGGGGACATAGGTTCCTGGAGCGGTGATGGCGGGCTTGCCGGGGGCTGTGGGAACTGCCGCGTCCATGTAGTAGTGGATGTGGCCTTCGCCTGCCACGCTGTCCTGACCGAGCTTGTTCACGAGCTCGAAGTCATTCACTTCCACCATAACCGTTACGTTTCCTGCAGAGACATTAGAGCCATCTGTTGGCTCCAGGATTTTGATCGTGGGGGCTGCACAGGCTGGCAGGACAAAAAAGACCAATGCTGCCACGAGGAGCAATGCCGGGATCCAAACGCGTTTGCAATTCAATTCTCTCATTTTATCACTCACCTAAGAATTTTGATAATTGTATCTCTTTACTCCTTTAACTGGTTTGCCATGAGTTGATGCCTTCATCCGATCTTTCGGACTGGACAACGAGGGCGAGATCTATGTTCTGACATCCGACATAGGTGGACCCACAAACGAAACAGGGAAGATATTTAAGATAGTGCCTGCTTGAAGATCGATGATAAGGGACCAAAGAGTCCCTTATTCTATTTTTTGTGGTGAATGAAAATACCTGGAAAACCGCAAAAAAAAGTGAAATCTCAATCTTATCTCAGTTTATGCAGCTAGTACCTCCTCGGAAGAACTATTACTTTGCCGTGCATGAATGGATGGATGCTACAGTGATACTGATATGTCGCAGGACAGTTGAAGGTGTATTTGTATACGCTATCCTTGCGCATGATGCCTGAATCGAACTTACCGTCTTGGCTGGTTACTGTATGTGGGTCGTTGTCGCGGTTGATCCACATGACTGTGGTTCCAGCGGGCACTCTCAGGACGTCAGGCTGGAAGGTGAAGTCCTTTATATCGACTGTATGTCTCACAGCTTCCGGGGGCATTACGAGCCTGGGCATCATCATAGCTTCGGGAGATACGATAGCTTCAGGAGGCGCCATGGCTTCAGAGGTTACTGTCACCATGCCGCGCATGGAGGGGTGTATGCTGCAAAAATATGCATAATTGCCCGGCTCCATGAAAGTATAACTGAAGCTCTCGCCCTCACCCACGATGCCAGAATCGAACAAGCCGTCTTGGCTGGTAACCGTATGGTCTACACTATCTTGGTTTGTCCAGGTAACCGTGGTGCCCACAGGGACGCTGATGGTCGCGGGCTGGAAGGAGAAGTCCGTGATATCTACGTTCATCTGTCCTTGAGCCTCACAGCTCGAAAATGCTGCTACGGAGATGAGCAACATCAATATGGAAAGCCTTACATATCTTCTCATAATCTAGCCTCATGGCCTCTCCAAGGTTCGGCCAAAATAATATTACATGGCTGTGGATAAATAATTTTCGAAGTTTTTTAGAGAATCGGACCCATAATAAGGGTTTTAGATCAATAAATACTTTAATTAACAGTTTTCTAAAATCCGTTTAGTCCAGGTTTTAAAAAAGTTTAAAATAGGTTTATGTTGTACGTCTGCCCGCTGGCAAAGTATCTGGTCGAGGTGTAAGTCAATCCTCCGCTTCTTATGGTGATTTTATGTACCATGTTCCCCGGGACGGTGAAGCTCGATCGCCCGTCAGGAATGCCGCCGGCTCCTTCTGTGAACTGATAGACGTCATCGACGTAGACCTCGTAGCCGGTCAGGGAATCAGAGATTATATTGATCCTGGATCTGCCATATAGGGGAATTGCAGGGGGAGCAAAAGGCTGGACATCTATTATCACTACGTTGCTTGGCACGTTATCTTTGACGAAGAAGATAAGGTGCTGTCCGACATCCTCGGCGTAGAAGTCTACGGCGCTGAAGGGATAGAGGAAGAAGCTATTTCGATCCAGCCCTCCGCTGGGAAATACCTGATAGAAAGTTCCAGGGCCTGATGTTTGAGTTAGGGCTAACAATGTCAGGCGCGAGCCTCTGGGGACCTGGACATATCTGACCCAGGCATCTCTTCCCTGTATCCATAGAGCGTTTGGTTCGGCGGTGGTTGCAAGTGCTTCATATTCTGAGTAAGATACTGCCTGCTGCTCCGGCCCTCCGAAGTACACTTGCTCAGGCTCTCTTCCGCTAACCTCGTACTCCTCAACGACTAGCTGCTCTGGGGCGGCGGGCTGTGGCTCAATAATGTAGAACTGGGAGAAGCTTTCAGCTGGTTGAGGCTGCTCTGGTACAATGACGAGTTGCTGTGCAGATGATGGCGGTTCAGAAGGCTGTTCGGCTATGGCCTGTTCTGCTGGGGGCTGTTCAGTCTCAGTGACGATGACAGTACCTTGCATTATGGGGTGAATGGTGCAGTGGTAATCAAATGTCCCTGGCTCATTGAAAGTGTAACTGAAGCTCTCTCCAGACCCCAGCCTTCCGGAATCGAAGAGCTCTTCTGTGCTGGTCACCGTGTGGCGCACAATATCGCGGTTGATCCAGGTAACTGTAGTTCCAGCAGGTACAGTCAGGCTGTCGGGCTGAAAAGATGCAAGCTGAATTAGCACAGTAGTATTAGATGGTGTCTCTGTCTGACCGAATTCGTCAATTACAGGTTGGGCATAAGCGCATCCGAAAAGGGCGAGCACTGTCAGACACAATATTTGCCATTTCTTCAAATAATCACCTTATCATTATGTAGGCTTATTAATAGTAGTAATTTTCGGAAGAAGATATCAATTAGCGCCAGCTCAGATGGCAAAATTCAGGCAATGCTTACGAGCCTTTCCGGAATCGATAGTTAGGCTAAGGGAAGAGACCTGCTCGCCGTCCCGGAATCTTTCCGGACAGCTTTGAAGCTTCTTTCAAGAAAAAAAGCCAAAGTGGGCAAGCTCAGGCATACAGATTAGAATTCTGGAAGCCTCTGGTAGCCCTGATGTAGGCCCAGTCAGATCTCCTGCCCGTGTCTTTCCCATCAGGATACCGGCTCCAGGTGAACTCGTCAGATCTGTTGTCTGCAAGAAGAGGCGTCCTGTCTACCTCCAATCCGGCAGCATTCTTGAGGATTACAACTCCGCCGCTTCCGTGAACCCATCTGGCATCTCCGTAGAGCACCAAATATTCTTTGCCCTGCACGACTGTTCCCAGCGGGACTGTTATATCGCCTCTCCATGGCGGGTCAATTATCTGCACAAACCAACCGCTTATATCGACTGCATCGCCTGCGGTATTGTAAAGCTCTACCCATATGGGCATATAATCTTCTGCAGGCGAAAAATCCGCTTCATTCAATACTACGCTGCCCATAGCACCGAAGGTTAAAGCTGTAACCCCCAGCAAAAAGGCCAGCGCAGCTATGAAAGATCTAATCGCTGACATGATCTCCCTCCGCCAGTCAGTTGCAGCTGCATATTATTAGGCTTATCGCAGCCTGGGCGTTGGTGCAGGAAGGGAAAGGTTCCTCGCTATTTGGTTCGGGTAAGCCTGCATGATAGGAAATCCTCTGTGCCTCTGTGTCTCTGTGGTGAGCGCTAAACTTTCAAATTCACCACAGAGGCACGGAGACACAGAGACCCAGAGACCCAGAGACTATGAATAGATTAATGTGCTAGAAATGTCTCTACCCATGCAATTCGCCGAAGAGCCCGAAGGAAAAGAGCAAGGCTGCGGAAAGCTCGAAGTCATAGATGCTCAGCCAGGCTGGCAATGGATTCCAAAGTCAGGTCTGGAGCTACCCCTGAGCTTTTAGCCAGATCCCCTCTGTATTTTCCGGTCTTTACAAGGATTCCCTTCATCCCCAGCCTCTGAGCGCCGGCAACATCGGTCATTATATCGTCGCCTATCATCGCCGCATCTTCTGGCTTTGCGCCCATGTCTTTTAGAGCTAACCGGAAGAACTCCGGAGAGGGCTTGCCCATCAACTTGGCCTTGCATCCGGTGGCATACTCAAGTGCAGCTACAAAGGGACCTGTGGACAGGACCAGGCCTTCGGGCTCCATCCAGTATCTATCCCTCTCCAGCGCCAGAACCTCCGCTCCATCCAGGATAAGCCTCAGGGCCTTATTCAGCCTTTCAAAAGTAAACTGTGGTCCCGCATCCCCCAGAACCACAAAATCGACATCTTTTTCCGCGACAGTGATCCCTGCTGCTTCGAAATCCGCTTGGACGTCGCCCATGGTCAGCAGAAAACATCTATCTTTGCCGGATTTTTTCATGTGCTCGATGGCGGCCAGCGGTGGCGTAAAGATATAATCAGCAGGCACATCGTATCCCAGGCCCTCAAGGCGTTTTGCCACTGAATTTCTGCATCTGCGCGTGGAGTTGGATACGAATCGGTAGCTGTATCCACGATCTTCCATGAGCTTGAGGCACTCCTTCGCTCCTTTTATGGGGCTCTTGCCCACATAAAGCACTCCATCCAGATCAATCAAAAAGGCGCGCATCTTTAATTCCTAAATCATCTTTCATCTCCGACTGTATATCAACCGATCGGGGAACTTCGGTCGATGAGTGACATCTTCCCAGGGCATCTGCCAGATCATGCAAATTAACGGGCTTGCTAATGTAACCGTCCATTCCAGCCTTGAGGCACTTTTCGCGATCGCCCTCCAGGGCATAAGCCGTAATGGCTATGATCATGGGCTGATCTTCAGGAGGCCAGCGTTCCCGGATGACTCTTGTGGCTTCCAGGCCGTCCATCTCCGGCATCTGCACGTCCATGAGCACTACATCGTAATGCAGATGCTCCAGGGCTTGCAGCACTTCCAGGCCGTTGGCAGCCAGGTCTGCCCTGTAGCCTATCTTCTTGAGCATTCTCAGCGCCACCTTCTGGTTGACGACATTGTCCTCGGCTAAAAGAATGCGCAATTTATGGACGTCACTGTGCTGCCGGCCAGGCGTTATCACCTCGATAGGGGGCTTATCATCGAATATCTTTCTAAGCGACTCGTAGAGCTGGGACGGCTTGATGGGCCTTGTCAAGAAGGCATTGAACTGGCTGCAATCGTCAAACTTCTTCAATCCAAAAGATGCGCTCAATATTAGTGGCATCTTCCTTTGATATTGCCTGATCTCTGCGGCCAGAGCAAGAAGGTTCATCCCTTGAACTTCTGTGCCCAGGATTGCCACGTCAAAGGCCGATGTCCTCGCCAAATCGAGGGCACCTTCTGCATTGGTTGCAGTCTCGGGCAGCATGCGCCACAAAATAGCGAGCTGCTTCATGATCTTTAAATTGGTTTCTCTGCCATCAACGATAAGCAGCCTCTTGCCGGCAAGCATTGGCTGATCTGAGCTTTGATATGCTTTGGACTCAACTGATCTTGCCTCAGCTATTATGGTGAAATGGAATACGCTTCCTCTACCTAGTCCAGACTCGACCCAGATCATGCCCCCCATCAGCTCCACCAGGCGCTTGCTTATTGCCAGGCCAAGGCCAGTGCCACCGTATTTTCGAGTGGTTGAGGCATCGATCTGGCTGAAGGATTTGAACAGCCGGTACATGTTGTCTGCAGATATGCCTATCCCCGTATCCTTTACTGCAAAATGGAACTCGTAGTTGTCTCCACCCAGGCGGCGAGAGAAGGCTGATACTAGAACCTCTCCCTCTTCTGTGAATTTGACTGCATTGCTGATGAGGTTTACGAAGATCTGCCGAAGCCTCGTCAGGTCTCCTATGATCATCTCCGGCACATGATCCTCGATCTCATAAGCCAGGTTCAGCCCTTTCTCTGCAGCTCTTGCAGCATTGAGATCCAGGGACTCCTCTATGCAGCTTCTAACATCGAAGGGATGGCGCTCCAGATCCATATTGCCGCCATCAATTTTTGAGAAGTCCAGGATATCATTTATGATGGCAAGCAATGTATCTCCACTGCTGCGAATGGTCTCCACGCAGTCCTGGTGTTCAGGGGATAATGCTGCATCCAGCAGAAGCCCTGCCATGCCTATGACAGCGTTTAGAGGAGTCCTTATCTCGTGGCTCATATTTGCCAGGAACTCAGCCTTAACCCGTGCCGCCTCCTCCGCGGCCTCCTTGGCGCTTCTCAGCTCGGCCTCTGCCTGTTTGCGCTCGGTGATATCGATAATCACTCCCACCAGACCGGCCAGGGTTCCGTCTTCATTGGCATATGTGGCCATATTGAAGATTACATCCGCCTTCCGGCCATCATTAAGGTGCAGAGCAGTCTCTTTAACAAGTATCCCAGGCTTGCTTAAAAGGCCGGCGTCGCTCATTGCAAGCCAGCTTGCCTGTGCCTCAGGATAGATGTCGTAGTCGGTCTTCCCGATTATCTCCCCCCTGGTTAAGTTCACGAACCTCTCGAAGGCAAGGTTGCAGCCCTGGAACCTGTCATCCGTATCCTTGTAGAAGATGGGATTGGGTATAGTATCTATCAGCCTCTGCAGGAAATGGAGGCTCTCGCGCAGAGATCTCTCTGCAGCTTTCCTTTTGGTGATGTCGTCCATCACGGACACTATTCCCCTGATTCTGCCCATGGAGTCCCTGATGGGAGCAGAGGAGAGGCTGATGTCGATGAGTGATCCACCTTTCTTTTTCCTCTGGAGTTCCACTCCGGTGAACATCCTGCCCTGCAGGTTGATCTCGGTAAGAGCGCGAAACTCGTGCCTTCTGTCGTCGGGAATGATGGGCGGGTGATGCCCTAAGACCTCCTCTTCCTTCCAGCCGAATATGCGCTCGGCAGCAGCGTTCCAGCTCTGGACCAATCCATCGGGGCCGTATGTCAATATTGCCAGGGGAGATGCCTGGATAAGGGCCTTGAGCTTCTCGTTTGCCTCTTCTAGTGCTCCTTCGGACATCCTGCGCTCTGTTATATCCCGTATGGATTCCACAGCTCCCACTATATTGCCGTCATTATCGAGCAGCGGCGAAGCTTTTGCCCAAAGGACAGCTTTCTTGCCTCCCGGAAGGTTTGTAGCAGAGGTTTCCCCGTAAATAGTGTATCCTTTCCTCTCCAGATACCGGTAACTGGCTTCGATCTCCTCGTTGCATTCCGATATCAGATCTATCAGAATCGGCCTGGGCCTGCCGTAAAAGGGGATGCCGTAAGCATAGCCCCCCTTACCGATGATCTCCTGCTTCTTGACGCCGGTCATCTCCTCGATAGCCCTGTTCCAGGCGATGACCTTCTTATCTTTATCAATCACGAATGTTGGGTCCGGCAGAAACTCAATTATATCCTGAAGCTGCTGGTGCGCGAAGTGGAGTTCATTTAGGAACCGCTTCCTCTCCGTTATGTCCTGGCAGGTGAGCAGGCCCTCCTCGCCGTCCAGCTTCACGAATATGAACTTGATTATTTTTCGATTTCCATTTTTACAGGCGACAGTGAATGATCTGGAACGTTTCTCCCCCGCAGCCAGCCTCTTGGCATCTGCAACCCAGGTTGCAATGGCTTCATGCATGTAAGCAGGATCAGGGTAGGCCTTTTATGAACCACTCCCTTCCGCTGGGGATATCTTTCAGATCATAGCCGAACAGCTCCTGGAATTTTGGGTTGATGTAGCGAAAAGTGCCGTCTTTGCCGATGAGGGCCATCCCGAAAGGCGCATTTTCCGTCAGAATCTGGAACCTCTTCCTCTCAAGGGACAGCTCTTCCTCTGCAGCCTTACGTTTTTCTACTTCCTTTTTCAGGGCATCAATTGCGCTTTTCAGCTCTGCTGTGCTCTCAATGCTATGATGCCCTTCTGCAGATGCTTCCTCAATTTCTTGTTTCATATAGCGCGATTCCTACAAGATCCTGCTACCGCAGCCTTTCTCCAGGGATGCGGTAGGCAGATCCAATAGGGGTCTCTTCATCCCCCTCGCTATTGAATCTTAACTTTTTATTTATCATATGCGATAATATAGAGTAAAATAAATCTCTTTCGCATATATGGTTTTTTGATACATTGGAGATCAGCTTATTTCGTTTGTACTTAATATCTTTTGCGGAAGATTTAGTTTTAACTTTTTCCTAAAATGTTGGAGGATTTCTGAGGCTGACCCTCTGGAGCTGATTTATTTGAGTTAAGGAAAATTAGCTATAGAGAATGAGGAAGAGAAGCGCACCATTGATAAAGGCGAAAAGCATCTTTAAATCGGACAATGTCGAAATATCTCCAGGCTTTTAAAGCGCTGGCTCTAATGGCGTTCATAATCCAGTATGCTGTCTCTGCTGAGGAGTTCAACGGCACAACATACCGCCTAGGCCTGTCTCAGGTGGAGGTCAGTCAGCCTGTCAACGCCAGCAGGCTAAATCTCACCACTCATGAGACTGCCTCCAACATGACCCTTCTGGACGAGGGCGGCAAGATGGTGGGCATAAACAGCAGCTATACCTTCTGGCGAGGCGATCATAACTATAATATTGTCTTCGAAAAGCATGTCTCGGGCAAGCTGGTTTATTCGATACCTCATCAGGGCCAGCAATTCATTGTGCCTCTGCAAGATGAGGGTCCTGTACGCGTGATCCTCCCTCCGGGCTATTCGACAGGCAACCATATCCTGGGAATAGCGAGGCCCGACCCCGATGAAATCCGCGTCGATAAGGGCGGCATGGTGCTCACCTGGCAGAATGCATCCCGTTACCAGATCATTGAGGTGAGCTACTACCAGGAGAAAGCGCCTGAAGCCTTGATGAGGATCTTTGCCGTCTTGGTCGTGGCGGCAGTGATACTGCTAATCGAGTACTATGTCAGCATTAGAAAGCTTCGAGCCAAAAGAGAGGACGTGGATAGAAGGGCGTAAACATGAGCAAAGCAAAGGCTATCTGCGATAGGGTTTATGCTGTGGGGGGCCCTGGACTCTCCGGCCCTGAAGACTGCTGCATTTACCTGGTGGATGCGGGAAGCATGCTGGTGCTGATCGACTCAGGAGTAGGCTACAGCCTGGACAGGATGGAGAAGAACATTCGATCCCTGGGCTTCGAGCCTGCCCAGATCTGGCAAATCGTGGCCACGCATTGCCATATCGATCATATAGGCGGCCTTGCATCCCTAAAGGAGAGGTATGGATCAAAGGTTATAGCCCACGAGCTGGATAGAGAGGGGATAGAGGGCAGGAATAATGAGCTAACAGCTGCCGGCATGTATGGCGTGGACTACAAGCCTGTGAAGGTAGACACACTTTTAAAAGGCGATCTGGCAACTTTGAGCCTGGGCGATCTGGAGTTCAATTTTTTGCACACGCCCGGACATACACCTGGAAGCATCTCTCCATATATAGACACAAAAGACGGGCGGGTTCTCTTCGGCCAGGACATCCACGGCCCCTTTTCTCAGAGCTGGGGCTCAGATCTGAAAGCCTGGAGAAGGTCCATGGAAAAGCTGCTGGCTTTAAAGGCGGATGTCCTATGCGAAGGCCATGCCGGAGTCTATAGAGGGGATAAGATACAGAAATATATTGAGGCATATTTGAAGAGATATAAGACATAGGGTATAGGGTGCAGCCTGGAAACAGAGCACTGCCCTTCTGAAAGCTTTCCTTCGCAGCTTTTTTGTTCCTCGCTTTTTGTATGGGTGAGTGAAATTGGACAACCATTAATCAAAATTATTTGTGCGTCCTTTGTGATCTTTGTGCTCTTTGTGGTTCGATCCAGTCCGCTTGGATGTGGCGAGACAAACCGAAATCCACCACAAAGCTCACAAAGCTCACAAAGGACTCATAAAGATAAACCTAGAATCCAGAGCCATCAAGGATATTCGCTATGACTTTGGGTTAGCCGCTGGAAATAGCGAAGAGCCATTTTTTAGAAGTAAGTTGAAGCAAAACAGCAAAGGCATATCCAAAAATCAGATACGAATCTCGATACCACATATAATATTATAATACTTAATAAGAATAGTACTTTAGTATAGAGTTATATTGTAATGTGAATACTTATTATTTTAAAAAATTTAAAAAGAGGGAAACCAAATGAGAATATCTATATTGCTGTTAGTAGCTCTCGCCATCCTCACCCTGTTAAATAGTGCAAGTGCTACATACAATGACCCTGCATACGCAACCGGAAAGATGCAGCCGACGGGCTATTATCCGCCAACAAGTCAAAGCTATCCCACCGGCCACAATACCAAGCACCCACCGGCTACAGCGCACCCACCGGCTACAGCGCACCCACCGGTCATAATTATCCAACCACCAGTACATATCCAACGGACTCCAGCTGTCCTACAGGCACCTGCTGTCCAACAGCGACAAATTGTCCAACTTGCGCTGGATGCCCGACAGGCACTGATTGTCCGACTGGATCCAGCTGTCCTACAGGCAGCGATTGTCTAACCAGCTATGACTGTCCAACAGGTAGCGGATGTCCGACTTATGGATACTGTCCTACCGGCAGCGATTGCTTGACCTGCTCCGGCTGTCCGACAGGTAGCGATTGTGCGACCGGATCTTCCTGTCCAACAGGCAGCGGTTGCGCAACATGTGCCGGCTGTCCGACAGGTTGCGATTGTATCACGGGCCCCTACTGTCCAACAGGCAGCACCTGTGTGAGCGGCTCAAGCTGCTCGACGTACTCCGGCTGCGCAACTGATTGCAGCTGTCCAACAGGCGCTGGCTGCACTACAGGGGCTGGCTGTCCGACAGGCACCAACTGTGCAACCGGCTCAGGCTGTGCAAGCTACGGATGCGCCACCAGCAGCGTTTACCCGACGTCTAAGCAATGTCCGACATCCAGCATCTACCCAACTCATACATGCCCAACCGGCGGCAGTAGCGTGCCAGGTTACGTCTACCCAATCGGCGGCTCTGTGGCCAGAGTTGGCAGTGGTGTATACTCGACGAGCAGCAGAATGGCCATGTTAGGAGGATATTGAATAGGAAATTTCAGCCTCTCCGGCTGAAATTTCTTCATTAAGGTCGAGGCAGTTCAAGACGAGGAAAAAATCGACAGCTATCAAGGCAGAAAGCACAGGCAGATAGATACTCAAAAAATCTCTTTTTATTTTTAAGGAAATACCCTACAGCTTGCTGTGGGGTGCGGATTTTAATTAGCGTCCTGAGAACTCTGGCGAGACTTCGTTCTGCTTTGATTCATTCTGTGCGCGAAGATATTTCCAGGCCCACTGCTAGGGCTATCTCCTTCAGAGATTTTGCTTCTTCTTTACTCTCGGGAAGAACTGTCAGGACTGAATCAGGGTTCATGGTATGCCTTGATCTGCGTTTCCTTGACCGCTATGGATAAGGCTTCAAGGATAAAATTTGCGCCAGGTAAAAAGTTGTGGTGGTTTACTGGTAATCTTAAGGCCGTACTATCTGGGAAATAGCTCATAGATACTGGTTCTGGATATGCGATTACGTGCGGGAAATGAGATTTCAGCGCGTATGTTAAGGCGTTTGCTAGAATGCTGAGGTGAAAAATACCAAGGGATTAACGGCTGAAAAGTATGAAGGCAATCCATATTATCGGGAAATTACAGCAAAGGATTTTATGTGCTAAGGCTCTGGCGCGGCTTACTCTTGACTCCTTTCATTTATGAATTTTTCAGATAGGCTTAAGTACATGGAAAATGCTTCAAAAACGCTAATTTGAGAAAACCCCTTAAATTTCTAAGGTTTTAGGGGATCTGGAAAATAAAAATATGACCGAGAGGTGATTAATATGGAGATTAGATCAGCCGATGTGTCGAATAAAATCTTAGTAGAGAGACTTGGTGCGCTTGCAGAAGAAGGTAAGATTCCTCAAGAGACAGTACCGGTCATAAAAAAAAGCTGCGGATGAATCTGCAGAAAATGCAAAACAGCAAGTGGCTTATATTAACGACAAAGAGTTTTATCGTGGCGTCCTCGTTATTCTTGGTGCCGCTGTGATTATAGCCACGATTGGAGGTCTTGCACTATCAGCCTATAGCAAGGACATCCCGCAATTCATAGTTGCTGTAGGAACAACTGCATTAGGTGCAGTAGCCGGATTGCTGGCCCCCTCGCCGGTGCAAGGAAAATAGATTTATTATCGGGTGCTGAACACTCTCAAGCTGCTCTCTGTTCTTCAGATTCATGCAGCCTCTATTCTGAAGATCTTCTCCCTCTCCCCCGAGATCTCGATCTCCCTATCCAGAAAATGCCTTGCCGTCCAGATGTTGGTCCTGGCGTGCATGGATATCTCTCTGGTAGTATAGCCTCCCCCGGCCAGGGCAATGTAGGGTATGAGCTGGTCCGCCAGGTGGACATCCACTGCTGCGCTGCTGGCCATCTCGGAGATCATCGCCTCTGCAGCCGTCCTGCCAACCTTCTCTGCTGGCAGTCCTCTCTCTCCCAGAGCGCTTGCGCCTTTGAACCCGGACCATATGGTAATTCCGCTTCCGGTAGACGGGACTGCGAGGACTTCTTGAGACACTTCAGCCTCAATGCCTGCGTCCTTCAAGGCCTGGAGTGCAGACTCAGCCTGTCGTCGGGCAACATGCTCGGGAAGGTTGGAACAGTGAGAGATGCCCTCAACTCTATGGATATGGGTCGCCGATTCCGTCAGCAGGGCAGATTCAAGATTGCTGGTCTCGACCTTCAGGAGCACTGATCCCTGGCCTCTGGGGTAGTAGCCTCTCTGCCTGATCTCAAGGCTGGCCAACGCTCTAAAGCGTGCCAGCGCGGGCAGAAAAACGTTCTTGAAATAATCTATGGTCGGCGACCACTGAACATCGGTGCCGCCATGGATCTCTAAAGATATGGGGCCGTCGGCTTTTAATGTGGCAGGCATTAGGCACTGCATCAAAAGGGTGATGCTGCCTGCAGTGCCGATATCTATTCGATAATGGCCGCCTCGGATCTCTCCTGGTTCGAAAGATATCTCAGGAGACCCGGGCTCGACACCCTTTATCCTGGCACTGCATATTCGGGCCAGAGATGATATGGCCTGGGCGTGCTGGGGAGCCAGGCCGGGCTTGGGGCGACCCTGCCTTATCTTTTTTATTCTGACAGGCTTTCCTGTAACCGCCGAAAGCGCTACTGCTGTCCTGACTATCTGGCCTCCGCCTTCCCCATAGGATCCGTCTATCTCAATCATTTGGACGCAGCCGCGAAAAGGCTGCCGAACTCTTCATACTGGTTAATGATACGCGCCGCAGCCTCTCTCAGGGCGATGACGGGATCAATGTCCTTGGTCTTAAGGCGGAAGATCGGGTTGTCCATGATGGCGAACTTGGTATCATAAGTCGCCATCATCACGCGGTTGTCTGTCAGCAGCTCGGTTCGAAGGAGGTTTAAAAGGGTGTGGCCCTCTCCTTCGAACTCTATGAGCACTTCGTCCGGGGTCTTCTTGACTATCTTCAGATTCACTAAACCACTCCCAGCCCGTAGCATGAACTCAATTTTCGTGTCTCGGTGCTGGCGCAGCTGGGGCACACCAGCCTTCCGTCTTTCCTTACCAATCCGGCCATGCATCGGTTGCAGTAGGCCTTGATCACGCCCAGATCCTCGTCGCCTGTTGAGAGACGAAGCTGTCTCTCGTCGATTATTTTGGCCTTGAGGATATCTCTCAAAGAGAACATCTGCCTTAAGTCTTTGACGTAGGAGTTCTTCACGTTGGATATGTGGATGGTTGCCTCCTCGTCCGATATGGGCCTGCCCTCATAGCCTTTTTTGAAGGCCAGAGCGACTATTACCAGGCTGTCTTTGAGGTCCACAACCTCACCCACCACTATATCGCCATGACAGAGCCTGGGTGGTGCATTGGTCTTTGGCATGACGCTGGCTGATCTGTTCTGGGGATTAATCTTAACCAGGCCTGCAGTTGATGCGTAGATTACTCCTCCCCTCACGTAGGTACAATCTCCGGGAACAAACTCCTCAGCAGATCCTACTATATCTCCGGGGAGCACAAAGCTGCCTTCCATCTTTATTCCTCTAACTCTGATATTACTATTGACATACTATTCTGTATAGCTCAACTTCAATGGTCTTAACGTCCTTACTGTGAAACTCGAAGCATCTCTTCAGGGGAAATGGGATGCGATAGATCTCTTCAACAGTGCAGGGTTCTACAAACCTTCTAATGAAACCTTCGCTTCCTTGATTATGCAATGAATATACCGTGCTTGCCATCTCTGTTGCCTTCAATAGAAAGGCACGGTCCCCGGTGCTGGCCTTCTGTGCTCCGAAAGGTGGGTTCATGACTACAGTATCGATTCCCCTCAGGACGATGGAACTTATATCGCTGCGCACGAAGTCCACCTCGACACCCATCCTGGCCGCGTTGGCTCTGGCTACTTTTAGGGCCTGCTTGTCTATATCCACTCCGATGGCCCGCGCGCCCAGCAACGCCGCGCCTATTGCCAGCATTCCTGTGCCGGTTCCAAGATCGCAGACCACGCGAAGGTCGCCCCGAAGGTAGGCGAGGTAGAGCATATCTGCCGCAACTCTTGCGGGAGTGGCATACTGCTCCATCTCAGGCGACGGATTTTCGAAGCCAACGAGGCGCTCCAGCAAGATCTCAAGCTGTTTCTTCTTCATCCTGCACCAGCATCATCTGCGCTGGAACTATATTAAATATAGTATTACCTTTATGGCCATGAGCGCGACGACTACTACCAGCAGGGCCTTGATGGTTTTCATTGTCTTTTCTATGGTGAAGATGCCTCCAAGAAGTCCTGAGAGCCAATCCTTCAATGTTTTCAGCTCCTTCCTGGCACCGCCAATTGAATCAATGGCTGCATCTTTGGCGGCTTTGTTGGCTGCTTCGTTGGCTGCAGCTTCCGTTTGAGCCTCTGCTTTCCCAAATCCTGGTGCGTCGCTCTTATTTTCGAGGCCAATCGTCCCTATGCTCTCTGTCGTGTTTTCTACCATCTCTGTCTGAACTTCGGCCGCAGGATCGACGATCTCAATCATCTCAAGCGCGAAGTCCCTCGCCGCATACTCAACAGGGGCCATCAGCATCTGAGAAGAGCCGGGAGATTGCGCGAGACTTGTGTTTACTGGGATTAGCCACAGCCCCTCAGGATTGGCTTGGCCTTCGTTCGCAGTCTCGATTCTTCTCTCTAAGGCCTCCTGGAACTGTACCGGCTCTACTTCCAGCTCCGCCTCTGCAGCAGTTGCCTCAATCTCCGGTTCAGCTATGCCTTTGGCCTCTGCCGAGCGTTCTATCAGGTTGAACGCCTCATCCCAGGCGAAAACGCGTGATGTATTATCCGCCAGATCTCGCACTTCATTTGCCAGCACCCAGCCGATGAGCAGCAGAGCTCCCCTATGGGCCTTATAGTTGAGCAGATCAGAAATGCGCGATTGTGAGGCAGCGGATTCTCCGGCCGATCAGACCTTCCATCAGCTGTGCAGCAACCCCTATCTGCAGAGCGCTCTGGCGGCTCCAATCAGTCTCTGAAGCCTTCAACCGGTTTTCAGCTCTGCGCAGGTGGGATGCTGCAGACTTCAGCTGCTCGATTGGGTCCTCTCTTCGCTTTTCAGCCTCGATGGCTCCGCTAAGCGAGCGAAGTGCATCGCATAAGCAGCTGTTAGCTTCTCCCGTGCTGCAAGCCCCGCCAAGCATATACTCTGCGGCGTTGGCCAGGGATTTGGTCATCCTCCAGGGCTCACTTTCCAGGAGACCTGCGGACCAGACCTCCTTCATGCCGGTCAGTACTCTCTGCAATGCCTCGATTCTAATCTTCTCAGGGCCTTCAGAGTTCGCGACGGCATTGTTCAAAGCCGATGTCGCCCTCTCAGCCAGATTTACCGCTTCTGCCTCGGGGGAATTGGCCTGCAGCCTGGATAGATAGGAGAGGCTTCTGGTTACAGATGCTGCGACTTTTAGCTGAGGATGATCTGTCTTTGGGAACGATAAGAGTTCTTGATATCGGTCCGAGGCACGAGCGAAGTACTGAGATGCCAGCTTCAGGTTCTCATTATCCTTTCTGTCGCCCTGGGCTGACATTGGCCCAAAAGGCTCTGCCTCTTCCAGGTATCCGCGGGCCATGAGGCTGTAGGTGGCTGCCAGTGAGGCCACAGCGTTCTGGTAAGCTGGCTGCATCTCTCTTCGCATCAGCTTGAGGGCTCTTTCCAGAGAGTCCCTGGCAAAGACTGCTTCCCCCTTCTCAAGATGCATCCTGCCGAGGTTGGAGAGAACTATGCCGGAGTTCTGGTTCTGGCCAATCTCGTCGAAGAGGGATAGGCTCTTGTTATAATATCGGATAGCATCATCCCAGCTCCTTCCTTCGGCGCAAATCCTCCCCATTCTGTCCAGGATTCGGGCTGCGCTTTTCTTATCCCCTAGCTTCTGGAAGTCTTTCAGGCTCTTCTCAAAATATCTGGCAGCAAGGTCTCGTTCGCCCATCTCGGCGTAGATCCTGCCCAGAGAGGCCGTCATCTGGGCAGCGCCGAATTCGTCTTTTATCTCCTCGAATGTCTTAAGGCTGCGATAGCAGTGCTCTACAGCTTTATCCCAGTTCTTGCCCCTTCGGTAAGCCGCCCCCAGATTTCCCAGTATGTGAGCCAGGCCGCTTTGGTCCCCGACTGACTCGAAGCCACCTACAGCCTTCTGGTAGAAGATGGCCGCCCTTCCGGGGTCTCCCTGGCGGGCGTAGACCTGTCCGAGATTATTGAGCAGGACGGGCCGAACATTCTGGTCTCTGGTTATTGAGAGCGCCTTGTTGTAGCATCTTATCGCCAGGGAATAGAGCCCAGCCCTCCGGCAGATGTCTCCCAGCCTCTTGATCTCATAGACATCATCGAGACAGTCCGCCAGCTTTAGACAGAGATCTTCGTCGATCCTCCCCTGCTTCGAGCTTTGGAGAAGCTTTCTGATCTGCTCCGAGCAGTTCCCCTCGACCAGCCTCGGATCTATCTCAAAAAGCGTCTCCGCTCCTCTGGAGAATGACTCGTATATCTCCTGAAGAACAACCAGTTGATTCATGAGATTATAAGATAACTTATATCTTTATATAGTTTTTGAATACGTAAATTTTAAGGCCTAATTATTAATGGCTTCTATTCATGATTTATCTTTAAAATCCTCGAACCATCCATGAAAACACTGGAAAACTTAATCAGAATACTTCGGGTAGTAATAATAATTCTTCCGGTAAGGATGCGACAGCTGTTGAGAAACCTTTTATATCTTGGCCGCGACCAAATTAAGGAGATCCCGCGATGGAGTTCACTGCACAGGAAAAATACGAATTCAAGCGTCTTCTAGACGACCTCAGGGCAAAGACCGGAAGGGGCACGGAGCTCATATCGCTCTACATACCTCCCGATAAGCAGATCTCTGATGTCACGTCGCAGCTGCGTGAGGAGTACGGCCAGGCATCCAACATCAAATCCAGGGTGACAAGGCTCAACGTCCAGAGCGCTCTGGAGTCGGCTATGTCCAGGCTCAAGCTCATTCCAAAGCCGCCAGAGAACGGCGTGGTGATCTTCATCGGGAACGTTGATGTCGGCGCCAATAAGACGGAGATGTTCAGCGCTGCCTTAGAGCCGCCGGACCCAATTATCACATACAGATATCATTGCGACTCCTCCTTCCTGCTAACGCCTTTAGAGGAGATGCTGGCAGAGAAGAAGACCTTTGGCCTCATAGTCCTGGACAGGCGCGAAGCGACCATCGGGATACTGAAGGGCAAGCTCGTCGATCCCCTCAAGCACCTGACATCGACGGTTCCTGGGAAGCAGAGGAAGGGCGGGCAGTCGAGCCACAGGTTCCAGCAGCTTCGCCTGATCGCCATACACGATTTCTACAAGAGGATAGGCGAGTCCGCAAACGAGGCATTCATGGCCGTAGATCCCAAGGACCTGCAGGGCATCATCGTCGGCGGGCCCTCGCCCACAAAAGAGGAGTTCGTTGAGGGCGATTTCCTTCACCATGAGCTGCGAAATAAGGTGCTGGATGCGCTGGACGTTTCATACACCGATGAGTCCGGGCTCTACGAGCTGGTCGATGCGGCGCAGGATCAGGCTCCTGGATCTAGAGCTGACGCAGGATAAATTGGTCATGCGCAGGTTCATGAAGGAGCTGGTGAGCGACAAAGGCCTGGCAGCTTACGGCGAGAAGGAGGTCAGGCACAACCTGGAGCTGGGCTCCGTCGATACCCTCCTGCTCTCAGAAGACCTGCGAAAGACCAGGGCCAAGATCGTCTGCACCAACCGGAGCTGCGACTTCTCAGAGAACCAGACCCGCTCTGCGGCCTCGCCTCCTTTAGGCAACTGCCTGAAATGCGGCAGCTCTCTAAGCATTACGGAAGAGGAGGACATTGTTGCCAATCTGGCCAAGCTGGCTGAAGCAAGCGGCGCCACAGTTAAGATCATCTCCTCGGAGTTCGAGGAGGGAGCGCAGCTCTACCAGGCTTTCGGCGGAATAGCCGCCATCCTCAGATACAAGACCAGCCACCTGTAGGCCCTGGTGATGAGAACGATCGAGATCTCTGTGCACGCTTCTGTCAGGCCGACAGAGCGCGTGGAGAAGGTTGTTTCTGCCATTGAGAAGTATCTTTCCCGGCCTGGTCATGGATATTCGGGAAGACAGGATCGAGGCCTACGACGGCCCGGATTCGATGATAAACTTTCATAAGCTCTTCGGGATCAGATGATCCTGGACACTGCCAGGTCGGTCATGACGAGCGGCCGCGTCGGAGACGCCGTACAGTTCAGGCTGAGCAAGCAGGCGGCATTCATGGGCAAGGTAAGCTTTCCGCCGGAGGAGGAGCCGCTGGGATCTTTACACGTCCAGATCACAGGCGGCGAGCGCGTGATAGACTGGCTTGCGCCGCGAACAGAAGGCGGCGTGCCCGTCGAGGAGATAGATCTGGAAGAGGTCGATTTGGAAGAGGTGACCATGTTTAGCTTCTCTTCCAGCGCCCTGGTGGATAGGCCCTTCGACTGGGCTTATCAGCTTAGAGGATCTGGGATACACCGGCTGGGAGATAGTGGAGGAGGGCCGGCAGAAGCTGACCCAGGACAACATAGCCGAGGCCAGGCAGATCGCCGAGACTACTAATCTCATTATTACCATCCATCTTCCTTATTCGGACCTGAACCTGGCCAGCATGAACCAGCCCATCTGGGAGGAGACGGTACGCCAGATGAAAGCCTGCCTGAGCCTGGCAAGCGATTTTTCCCGATTAGCAGTCGTTCATCCGGGCCATCTCTCGCCCCTGGGAGTGCATATGCCGGATGCAGCCTGGGCCCAGAACATCCTGGGCATCCAGCAGATATGCGACCATGCTTCCAGATCTTGGAATGAGGATCGCTGTGGAGAACATGGTGAATATGCCCGCATTGCTTGGCCGAAGGCCGGAGGAGATAATGGGCATACTGGAGACTGTGAACAGGGAGAACGTGGGCTTCATCTTCGATGTGGGACACGCCAATACCAACGGGAACGTTGAGAGGTTCCTGGAGCTAAAAGACAAGGTCATCCACGCTCATATTCATGACAATCACGGCCAGAGGGACGAGCACCTTCCTGTCGGCAACGGGACAGTTCCCTGGAATAAGGTTGCCAAAGCCTTCGAGGGATACCAGGGCAGGATGGTAACCGAGTCCCGCTCTCTGGAAGAGGGCCAGAGGTCTTTGAAGCGTTTCAAAAAGTTGATGAAGATGGAGTGAGCATTACGCTTATGCCACCTTTCAAGGACCTGGCGGAGAATATGCTCTCAAGCTTCGATGCCAAAGATAGGGCTAGAGAAGAGTCGCTGAAGCTCTCACGTGAAGCCATACGCTTCTGCTCAACTGCCATCAGATCTATCCACCGCGGAGAGTTAAAGGAGGCGGAGAGGCACATGGATGAGGCAGGGGCTGCTCTCCAGAAGATCTATGGGCTGCTGAAGGAGCATCAGGACATCCGTTACGCCGGTTTCGTGGACGGAGCAGAGCAGGAATATGCCGAGGCTAGAAGCGTCTACAGCATAACAACGGCTCAAAAGATCTTGACTCCTGAGGAGATCGGCGTTGACCCGGTGAACTACCTTGGCGGCCTTGGGGATACAACCGGCGAGCTTAGAAGGCATATCCTCGATCTCATCCGCGAGGGAAGGCCCAGGAGGGCGAAGTCTTCCTGGAGATTATGGAGGAGATATACCATCTTCTGATGCTCTTTGATTACCCTGATGCCATAACAAGGGGACTTCGCCGCAAGAGCGACCTGGCCAGGTCGATGCTTGAGAGGACGAGGGGAGACCTGACCAACGCCATTGAGATGAGCAAAGTCGAGGCAACGCTTCGTGTTCTAAACGACAAGCTTAAAGAGACAGGTTCTTAAAAATAAGGTTCTTCAAATAATACAGGTTTTCGATACAGATTTTCAGGAGTCATAAGACATGAAATTTGATCCAGCCCAGATCAAAGAGGCTGCCAAGCAGGATTTCGATTTAGCCTGGCAGCAGGGAAGGGAGTATCTCGGCAAGCCAGCAGTTAACGATCGCTATCCGAGGAGGACCTTTCTTATGGCGTTCCTCACCCCATCTTCGATACCATTCATAAGCTGAGAGAGGCCTATCTTCGCTTGGGCTTCTCAGAGGCCATGAACCCGGTTATGGTCGAGGCCCAGGATGTTTACAGGCAGTTCGGATCAGAGGCGCTGGCCGTTCTGGATAGATGCTTCTACCTGGCAGGTCTGCCAAGGCCGGACATCGGCATTTCCGACGAGAGGATTGCCCAGATCAACCAGATGCTCGGGCAGAGAGCTCTCTGCAGAGGAGGTCGAGGCCATCCGCCAGATCCTTCACGGCTACAAGAAGGGAAAGGTCGAGGGCGACGATCTGGTGCAGGAGATATCAAAATCCCTGGCAGCGCCGGATGCCCTTGTCTCGACTATCCTTGAGAGCGTCTTCCCCGAGTTCAAAGGGCTGAAGGCTGAGGCGACGACCCGGACGCTTCGAAGCCACATGACATCCGGCTGGTTCCTCTCGCTCTCCAACCTGCATTATCGGCAGAAGCTGCCCGTGAAGCTCTTCTCGATAGATCGATGCTTCAGAAGGGAGCAGGCCGAGGACGCCGCCCGCCTGATGAGCTACCACTCGGCAAGCTGCGTCATAATGGACGAGAACGTCTCTGTTGAAGACGGCAAGATGGTGGCAGACGGCCTCTTGAGCCAGTTCGGCTTCCAGAAGTTCCAGTTCCGTCCGGACGAGAAGAGGAGCAAGTACTACGTTCCCGGAACGCAGATCGAGGTTTACGCTTACCACCCCGGCCTGATCGGCTCGGGGACGAAGTACGAGAGCGGCTGGGTGGAGGTCGCAACCTTTGGCATCTACTCGCCGACAGCCCTGGCGCAGTACGATATTCCCTATCCGGTCATGAATCTGGGCCTGGGCGTAGAGAGGATCGCCATGATACTGCACAACGCCAAGGATCTCCGCGCTCTCTCTTATCCCGCAGTTCCAGACAGACTGGGAGCTCTCTCCAAGGGAGATGGCGCAGATGATAATGGTAGATAAGACGCCATCAACGGCAGAGGGCAGGGCTATCGCCGAGGCCGTCGTGAAGACTGCAATCGAGTACGGCGACACTCCATCGCCCTGTGAGTTCACTGCCTGGGAGGGCGAGCTCTTTGGCCGCAAGGTGAAAGTCTCCTTGGTCGAGCCTGAGGCCGACACCAAGCTCTGCGGTCCGGCATACCTAAACGAGATAGTAGTACACAAGCAGAACGTGATGGGCATACCTCACACCTCCCGCTGGGAGGAGGCCTTCCAGGAGGGCGTGACCACTGGAATCAGGTACATCGATGCCTTTGCTGAAGCAGCTGCCGCCGATGTCGAGGCTGCGGCTCAGGCTGGCAAGGAATCAGAGACCCGGGTGAGGATTGTGCGTACTCCTGCTGAGATCAATATCAGAGATCGATCCGGCACTGGAGAGGTACATCACCAGCCATAAGCGCAAGATGGACCTGCGCGGGCCTGTCTTCACGACGGTGAGGAGCCAGATTCTAGGTTAAGGGATTCTAAGGAGAAAAGGGCTCCTCTATATTTCGTTTGGGTAAATAAAAAAAACAAAGCCTCCGTGCCTCTGTGTCTCTGTGGTGAGAGCCGTAATTTCTGATTCACCACAGAGACACAGAGGCACAGAGACAATTTAGCGAAGAGCCAAAAAAGATTCAATGGATTAGAGGATTTTAGAGGATTCATGAAAGATGCTTCTGCCAATGCGGATGCCAAGAAGGCAGTCGGAGAGTCTGCTGCTGCCTTAGTCAAAGACGGGATGGTTGTGGGCCTCGGGACGGGCTCGACGGTTGCCTGGACCATCAAGAATCTAGGAGCCAGAGTAAAGGATGAAGGGCTTGATATCCTGGGCGTTCCCACCTCCTATCAGGCCGAGGCCCTGGCCATCGCTTCGGGAATTCCGCTCACAAGCTTGAGCCAGCATCCTGTTCTGGATCTGGCTATAGACGGAGTGGACCAGGTGGATGCAGACCTCTTTGCCATAAAGGGCGGCGGGGCGGCGCATACCCGCGAGAAGGTGGTATCCTGTTCGGCCAAAAGGTTCGTAGTAGTAGCTGATGGCTCCAAGTATCTTGAGAAGATGAACCATCCTGTGCCCGTCGAGGTTCTGCCATTTGCTGCCCGGCTTGTTGAGCAGAAGCTGAAGGAGCTGGGCGGCAAGCCCATTCTGAGGCTCGGGAAGATGAAGGATGGGCCGGTGATCACGGACAACGGGAACTTCGTGATGGATGTGGACTTCGGGATGATCGAAGATCCGAAGGCTTTGGCAGCGAGGCTATGCCCGATTCCTGGGCTGGTGGAGCATGGGATATTCGGCAATGTGGATGAGTTGCATCTGGCAAGGTTGGGTAGCGTGGAGATCATTAGACGGTGAGGTAGAGAAGGGCAGGTTCTGGCCGCTCTTAGAAGATGTTGGAGACAAACGCCCGATTGGGCTCATCTAGTATTTCTAGAGCTTGAAGGGCCGTCTCATCGGTTCCGCGAGCAGCGGCGATGAGAACTCCTGCGTCCAGGAAGGTCCTTTTGGGCTCATTTATCTTCGCCTCTCCTCTCTCGGACCTCCTGTTCGATCTCTTCCGGGCTTAGGAGCGGTATGCCCGCGGCTATTATCTTTTGCCGCAACGCCAAGAGGCGACGACCGCGCGGAGTTTGGGGAGAAAAAGGTTCGACATCGTGCCCTGGAGATCTTCTAACTGTTTTGGATTTGGATATGCTCATATATGATACTTTGTTAAAGCGCTGTGACTTGAGGATTTCTATGGACGTGAACTCTGTTTACTGAATATAGGTAAGTAAGATTTACAGAAGATTCGTTACATTACTACGACTTCAAAGTCACGTATGTCATGGAAGCAATCGAAGCTCAACCAGAACGGCCTTCAAACTACTCTTGATCTGAGGAAGCTCCTTTTCGATAATATTCCAAACCTCCTCTAAATCAACCCCCATATAGTTATGAATTAGCACATCTCGAAATCCTGCCATTCCTCGCCATTGGATTTCGGGATGCGATTGTTTTAACTCGGGAGAAAGACGTTTGGTAGCTTCGCCGATAATCTCAAAGTTGCGGATAATTGCATCTTGCATCATGGTAGATGCTAGAAAGGCTGCTTTGCCTTCTCCAGCATAAGACTCGATGCGTTGAATGCATTCCCAGATATGTATCAAATAGAGCCTATCGTCCTTCATAGAGGCGTAGCCTCGGCAAGCACTCGGTCCCTGATATACCAATGCAGGGCTCTATCGCTAACCACATCCACCTTTCGTCCCAGGAGATCTTCGAGATCCTGTATAAGGGCTACATGATCCATTAAGCTCGTTCCTGGTTCCATCTCTACGAGAATGTCCAGGTCGCTCTCAGGCCTGGCCTCTCCTCTGGCCACTGAGCCGAAGACCCGTACATTGCGGGCACCGTGCCTGGCAGCAATGGCCAGAATCTCCTGGCGCTTGGATTTCAGTAGTTCCTCGATTTTCATGGGCATAATATCTTGTCGGACTCTTCAGTATAATAAAGCGCACGGAAATTTAAATGTGTTTGTTTCCGGCTGGGCAGGGTTGTATTGATCCGATCATCGAGTATTCGGAAGCGATGGAGGCGAGGCTTTGCCCAATTCAGGAGTGTGGAGAAGGATATTCGACAACCTGGATGAGCTGTATCTGATCAAGTATAATATTTAGCATGCTATTTAGTATCTTTTAATAATTCATCATAAAACTTATCCTCATATTTACAGAGGACTGAATCGGAATAACAAGCGCCCGTTTTAGATTGCATTCTTTTAATAATTTCATCAAATTCTAATTTAGAAAAATCAATTAGAAATGACCAGAGGCTGGCTCCTTTAGCGATATATGGCTGAATTTCCTCTAGGTACCATACCCATATAATTTTGCAATCCTTCTTATCTCCTTGCTCAATATTCATCCATTTTCTTAACGGTCCTTCATTTAAAGCAACCAACGGCTCAAATGTGACTATAACTTTTTGAATTGGCAAGTTTTTGTTGGCAATACTATATGCTTGCATTATCTTAGGGATATATTGCTCAAAACTTTTAAGTTGATTGATGCCTTTGTTTAATTGACGTATGCAGCCCTTAGCACTCTCTGAGGCATTTAAACCATGCTCGTAAATTTCTTGAGAATATTTCGTGGCCTTGCACTCTAGCAAGATAATTCCTTCCTCACAAAAGATAATCCAATCAGGAATTGTAATATGTTGACCTTTCTTTTGGGAAGGAATAATTGAACGAATATCTCTTTCTGGTACAATTTTCCCTGGTAAATGGTACCATTTAAGTAAGTCCTCTACATAATGTTCAAAATGCAATCCAAATGAGTCAGAGAACTCATTTTTTCCAAATGCATTAAATAGTTGATAGTATAGTCCAGTAGTAAACCGATATGTCAATAGTAGTGGGACGGGTGCTATAAAATCGTCATATCTCGCCAATTTTTTATCATCATTATAGCTAAAGCGAATTAGCGGATACATAAATAGAGGATTAAACTCGTATGTCTTGAGATGATCCTCATGACTTGCATTATTGGCACACATTTTTCTAAATGTTAGAGGATCAACAGAAATATGCCCTAAAAATGTCAAAATCGTATTATCATCTGGAATAGATATTCTTTGTCTGCGTGCTATTTCAAGGTATTCGCGATTCATACATCCTGGTTGTTGAGACCCACAGAATACAATAAAACCTAACTTAATGAAATCGATTATGGACAAGCAAAATTTTTCTTCAAATTTAGTAGTCACAATATCTCTAATTAAATCCGGAGTACCATTTTTTTCAATAAGTTCTCCATAAATATAAAACGTCCGTCCCCACATATTATGATGTTGTATATTCCATCTGACTTGGCTACCAATTTTCCTTAGAAAAAGAGATGCAAAATCATCATCACTATGTTGCGTTTTTCTCTCAAATTCGGGATCGTATAAGGAACAACTAAATATCATACTAAAGAAATATAAAAATTCTTCATCGAATACGGGACTCCACCCTGATGCGATATCCGATCTTAATAGGACACATTTTGACATTATTCCAGAAATGGCAGTAAATGGAAACAGCTTATTTAATTCATCATGCTTTAAAAGCATATCGTGTATTTTTATTTTTTATGAATACCCCGCAGCTTGCTGCGGGGATGGAGGCTATTCGGTAACTAAACAAGGTATTTTAACTTAGCAAGCACTATATAAGCCAATGCTAGAGTTGCGGCATGCAAACCATTGCGTTTACAGAATTAGGTACAATATTGGTGTTTTGCGTAAAATATAGAAAGAAATTACTTATTGATCGAGAAAGGATAGACTTTTTTAAGAACGTGTGCATAGAGATCGGTGAAAGATATCATTTTGTTTTTGATGCTATAGGAACCGATGGAGACCATGTCCATGTTTTTGTTGGAGCTGAGCCAAAATATGCACCATCTAGAGTTATGCAAATTATAAAAAGCATAACTGCAAGGCAGATATTCAAAGTTTTTCCAGAGATTAGACAGCAACTTTGGGGTGGCGAATTTTGGAGTGATGGTGGATATGTTGGCACGGTCGGTGAAGGAATTACCGCTGAAATTATAAGGGACTATATCGAAAGGCAGGGATCAAGCGACGAAAAACAAAATTATGCTCAATTGAAACTATTCGATTTCAAATAACCATGCGACGGCGCGAACATGCCCCGCTGCTTGCAGCGGGGTGCGCCGTCGCCAGTTTGACCAAAAAAGATTGCAGATTGTAATATGCCAGCCCTCTATTTATTCTTGTATCCAATTTTAAAAAATCTTGAATTGAATTTATACAATTTTCAGGGCTTGCCACATATGGCATTACACGCAAATCTCCCAAATCTATTATGCCTTGTTCCTTCATGATATTTTTCCCATCGATACAAATTCATGATTCTTTTTACGCAATGCAATGTGGCTTTATATGCATTTCTGCTTTTCCGGTTGCAATCAATGCGGACCGCATTCATCACCACAAATGTTCATCACCTAGTGCAGTGCATCTGAGGAACTGTAGTCTCTCCGGAATTACTGTCTAGCTTTCTGCATCATGCTCGTCTTTTACCTTCTCGCCCCTCTCAACTGCCAGCCCACAGGTATGCTCTCACGCCCGCTCACACGCGCGGACGCGGATGCGGAGCCGTGCAGAAAATCGAGACCTTGGGCAAACCTTTGAAGCGGGTACAGACGGCAGCCTGACCATCTGGTGATGTTAAGCCATTCACTATTAGGGTATGAATAATAATTTTTCTTCGCGAGAAATGATATCAAGCTGAGGAAAGCCACTCATCTCTGCTAACTCCTGCTTCTTTCAGGATGATGAGCTGTAGCTTAACGCTGATCTTTTCGCCATGATGTGGATTTGGGATCATAACAAAGATGCCATCTCTCACCATGTGAAAGTGCTTCTTTCCGGGATAAGGTCCTGTGAATCCAAAGCTCGCCAGTCGTTTGATGAGTTCTCGCCGGGAGATGGGTAGGAGCCTAGTCGACAACTGTAATTGGCTCCTTTGAGGACTCTATGGTATGACCAGCGATAGGCGGAATCGGATATCCCCACTGTATCCGGGCAACAATCCATTCCTCAATGACTTCTATGAGATCCTTGCGGCACTCTTCAAAAGAGTCGCCCACCGCAATGACTCCCTGAAGTCCTGGAACTGTGGCTACATAAGAGTCATCTTCCAGCGTGTCATACTCAGCTCTCTCTAAGGCTGCCTGAATGTACTCAGAGAACATGTTGTATTAACCATGCATTATTGGGATTTAATCCTTGCCGGAGCAGCTAGCCTTCACAGTACCATTGTCGCAAGAGGAGGGGATTTTCCACAGCCCCAAAACGCCGATCATTCTTAAAGGCTCGAAGCTGGAAGACCTTTTAATACAAGTACGTACACGTATGTTCACACATGTCAACCAAGACCATAACCATAACAGAAGAGGCTTATAACAGGCTGAAGAGCCGAAAGGGTGAGAACCAGAGCTTTTCAGATGTTATCATCCAGAACTTTCCTGCCAAACGAAAGCTATCAGAGATATTGGATGAGATTGGTCAGGATGACGCTCTGGCAAACAGAATTGAAGCAGCATCAAAAGAAATGCGTAAATCCAAATTGCGAGAAGTTGACATCTGATGCTGGTACTCGATACAACTGTCCTAATCGACGCTCTGCACAGGAAAAAGGAAGCCATAAGAAAGATTGTAGAGCTAGAAGAGACCGAAGAAACGATATGTACCACACAAATTAATGTACTGGAACTTTATAAAGGTGCATATCTCCCAACAAAATCGGATGAGGATTTACAAAAAGTTAAGAAGCTGCTAGATGCCTTCGTGGTCCTCCGTATAAACGACGACACCTATGAGTATTTCGCGGCTCTCTCTGCAAAACTTAAATCCCGCGGAGAATCGATAAGCGACTTTGATGAGCTAATAGCCGCTATCACTATGACCAATAGTGCTGCAATCGTATCAAGAGATAACCACTTTAACCGCATTCCTGGATTAAAAGTGATCTCGTATTGAGTGCAGAAGAGAAAGCAAAATTAGTAATAGTAGCATGAGTGCATCATGCAAAGGTGATCCGAGCTTGAGCATGTGCGAGTCCAGGACGATCTGGTGGGATGGCGGCCTGTGGATGATAGACCAGACCCGGCTGCCCGGAGAGCTTGTTCCCATAGAGATCAAGAGCATCCGGGAGCTGATAGCGGCAATCAAATCCCTGCAGGTGCGGGGCGCGCCGGCTCTGGGAGCCGCCGGAGCCTACGGAATCGCTCTGGCCGCGCAGCTCTCAAGGACCGCCAATCCCTTCGATATGCTCCAGGAGATGGAGCTGGCGGGAGAGATGATCAAGGGCTCCCGACCAACAGCTGTCAACCTCTCCTGGGGCGTGGACAGAGTTCTGAAGGCTGTGGCTGATCAGGACACGGCTGAGGGCATTCGTGAGGCCGCTTTGGCCGAGGCGGAGCAGATTGCGGCAGAGGATATCGCCATTAACAAGGCCATTGGCCGTAATGGTGCAAAGCTCCTGGAGGACGGAGACAATGTCCTCACGCACTGCAACGCTGGCCGCCTGGCCTGCGTTGGCTGGGGAACGGCTCTCGGCGTGATTCGCTCTGCAGTGGAAGCCGGGAAAGAGATCCACGTCTATGCCTGCGAGACCCGGCCGCTGAACCAGGGCTCAAGGCTCACGGCCTGGGAGCTGGCAACGGACGGAATTCCCGTCACTCTCATCTGCGATAGCATGTCCGGCAGCCTGATGCGAAAGGGAAGAATAGACAAGGCAATTGTTGGCGCTGACCGGATAACCAAAGATGCCGTCTTCAACAAGATTGGGACCTACAACCACGCAGTGCTATCCAAATATCACAGAATTCCCTTCTACGTGGCCGCTCCCCTGAGCACCTTCGATCTGGGCCACATGGAGATGGAGATCACTGTTGAGGAGCGCGACCCGGAGGAGGTCTGCACCCTGGCGGGCACAAGGCTTGCGCCTGAGGGAATCGACGTCTACAATCCGGCCTTCGACGCCACGCCGCTGGAGCTTGTATCGGCTCTGATAACTGAGAAAGGCGTATTCCGGCCGCCGCTGATGCCGCCGTTATAAATCATCAAAATTTCTCCATTTGAATTAGTGTAAACTTATTTTACCGGAGTGCGTGGTCATCTGGTCTTCGATGTCTTAGCCATTAAGAGCTAACTTATTCAAGAGCTAGTTTATGCTTAAACCACCCATATACGAGGGCAAAAGCTAGATAGCTTGAGAGGAAGATATTATAACAGTTCTAATGGAGTCAAAGGTGATCTTCAGGAATGAGATTCCATGATTGATGTCCGAACAGATGGACTCTTTTTATTTGGATTTTTATTATTAGTTTTGGCTTTCTATTCTCTTTGCAGTGTATTCAAAGCACCAAATTTCAAAGGAAAGATCGACGGGTTTGTGGGGTTTTTCAGTCTTGCTCTCGTCGCGATTGTTGTGTTTTCCCTTGGGCTTCAATCATTTTACCGAAAATGTTGATGACGAGTCGAGCCAGGCCGTCCTGGTTGTCCTAAATAGCCAAGCTTACCCTCTCATCTCCAAAGTTTTAAGAATCCGCCGTTCAGAGGTTGAATCATGGATGAGGCTATGGCGCGTGCATCTGCACAGCTAACGACTATCGAGATCGTACACGATGTAAAGTTCAAGAACAAGAATGAGATCGCCCGCGTGATCGCAGAGAGTATTAGCGATGAGAGACAGGTCTTGCTAGTCTGCACGGCCATAAACCTGTGGGTGGCAGGAAATGAGATTAAAGGAGAGACGGTGATACCTGAGAACCTGGTTGCGGATATCCTTAAGGCAATCCGTAAATGATAGCAGTGAACAATAATAGTAAACGACAGCAATAATAATGCGGCTGCTTATGTGGGTGGGGTTCATATTCGCTTCGCCGTGCAAAAGCTTTTCACTGCCCAGGGCCTTTCAGGGCTCTTGAGGAGACCAGCGCATTGTCCGCACCACCCGAGATCGCAGAGCTTGTGCAGAAGTTCGACCGCAGATTGAACGAGTACCGTTCCAGCTGTTACAATGAGGAGGAGCTGCGGACGGAGTTCGTCAACCCCTTCTTCGAGGCCCTGGGCTGGGACGTCGGGAACCGGCAGGGCTTGCCCGGCGACGCCCGGGAGGTCAAGCTGGAGGAGGCCATCCGCGTTGAAGAGAGCATCAGGAACCCGGACTTCACCTTCCGTGTGGACGGTCGGCGCAAGTTTTTCGTGGAGACCAAGAAGCCCTCCATCAACATCGAGGGCGGCATTTACCCGGCGTTCCAGGTGCGCCGCTATGCCTGGTCTGCGGGCCTCTCGCTCTCCATCCTCACAGACTTCGAGGAGCTTGCAGTCTACGACTGCCGGGCGGAGCCTTCCAAGGCCGACAAGCCCGCCAAGGCCCGGCTTATGTATCTTCAGTACGACCAGTACGTAGAGCGGTGGGACGAGATCGCCGCCCTCTTTTCCAGAGAGGCAGTCTTAGGCGGCTCTCTTGACAGGTTCATCGAGTCGGTCCGGAGAAGCGAGGCATAAAGCGCGTTGATGCGGCCCTCCTGGAGGAGATCTCCGACTGGCGGGAGATGCTGGCCAAGAACATTGCGCTTCGTAACTCAGCTTTATCACAAAAAGACCTTAACTTCGCAGTGCAGAGGACGATTGACCGCATCCTCTTCCTGCGGATCTGCGAGGACCGGGCCATCGAGGAGTACGGCAGGCTCAAAGCCCTGCTGGAGGGCGAGGGGGTTTACGTCCGGCTTCTCAAGCTCTTCGAAGAGGCTGACGAGCGCTACAACTCCGGCATCTTCCACTTCCGGGAGGAGCGAGACAGAAAAGAGCCGCCGGACAGCCTGACTCTTCACCTGGCAGTGGACGATAGGGTGCTGAAGCAGATCATCCAGGACCTCTACTTCCCGGACAGCCCTTACGTCTTCTCGGAGATCCCGGCGGAGATCCTGGGGCAGGTCTACGAGCAGTTCCTGGGCAAGGTAATAGTATTAGACGAATCGCACGGGGCGGAGGTGGAGTATAAGCCCGAAGTCAGGAAGGCGGGCGGCGTTTACTACACTCCCGGCTACATCGTGGAGTACATCGTGAAGAACACGGTGGGCAAGCTTCTGGAGGATAAAACTCCTCAGGAGGCCTCGGAGCTTCGCATCCTCGACCCGGCCTGCGGCTCTGGCTCTTTTCTGATCGGCGCATATCAGCGCCTGCTGGACTGGCACAAAGATTGGTATGCTGCAAATCTGGTCCCGCTGCTGGAGAAAGGGAAGTCGGCTGCTTCGCCTGAGGTTTCGAAGCTCCTGCCCGTCAGCGTTGAGAAGCGGGAGGACAGAAAGGCCAGGAAGATCTATGCCAGGGCTGCGGAAGCGTCGCTGCCTGTTTTCAAGGCCAACGGGAACGAGTGGCGGCTGACGACAGCGGAGCGCAAAAGGATTTTGCTGAACAACATCTACGGCGTGGACATTGATCCCCAGGCGGTGGAAGTAACCAAGCTTTCGCTGCTGCTGAAGGTGCTGGAGGGCGAGACCAAGGAGAGCATCACCAGCCTGCTGCGGTACTTCCGGGAGAGGGCGCTGCCGGATCTTGGTAGCAATATTAAGAGCGGGAACTCGCTGATTGGGTGGGATATTCTTGATGAACGGCCCGACCTGACGAAAGAAGAGCTGCAGAGGATTAATCCCTTCGACTGGCAGGCGGAGTTTCCGGAGGTCTTCACACGCGGAGGCTTCGATGCGGTAATCGGTAATCCACCTTACGTCCGTATGGAAGAACTTAGTCACGTCAAAGACTACCTTCGAAAATACCAAGCATTCGAGTCTCGTGCTGATCTTTACACATATTTCATCGAGAAGGAAATTAAACTTCTTCGTGATGATGGTTCGCTTGGAATAATCGTCAGCAACAAATGGATGAAGGCAAGGTACGGTGGGCCACTTCGCAACTTCATTGCACATAACTTGCGAATCCACAAGCTGATCGACTTCGGGGAGTTGCCAGTCTTTATTTCCGCCAGCACTTTCCCATGCGTTTTGGTAGCAAGCCGGGTACGTTCGGAAGCAGACGATACGCGCCTGGAAATCTATTATGTTCCAATTAAGGAGTTGAAACCTACAGAACTATCTCAGCAGGTTAAATCTTATGGATTCATCATCCACGAGGGACCGAATCATCTTCAGGAAAGCTGGAGATTGGCACAAGATACTATACTGACCAAATTGCTGACCTATCCAAATGGATTTGTTCCATTAGATAAGTGGCTAGATAAGGCTCTAATAGGTTGGGGAATCAAGACCGGTCTAAACGATGCATTCATTTTAAGAGCGAACACTGCCCAAAGTTGGTTGAATGTCCAGCCAGAGCTGGCGGAAGTGATTAAGCCTCTGCTCATCGGCGATGAGGTTAGACGCTATTCCACAGTTTTACCAAATCGGTCTCTTATCTATGTCGGGAGGGGCTTTGAGCTGGATCGCTTTGCTATTATTAAGGAACATTTGAGTTCACTAAAGGGGCCTCTAAGCAAAAGAGCCACAGTAGGCACGCATCCATGGTATGAACTCCAACAACCACAGCCAAAGTATGCAAAAATGTTTGAGAAGGAGAAAATCGTTTGGCCAGAAATTGCCAAAGAACCTAGGTTCACACTTGTAGGCCCGGGGATATATTTAAACAATAAGTGTTTTTTTACAGAATGTAATTCCCGTTTCCTTCTTGGCATTCTCAATTCTCGTCTTGCTTGGGAATTACTAAAGTTGATGTGCTCATGCTTAGGCGATGTTAACAAGGGCGGACGACTTGAGCTGCGTCAGCAGTATATGGCTCGTTTCCCAATGCCGAAAATTAGCAGCAAAACAAACCACGATCGCATGGTCTCCCTGGTAGATCGCATGCTCGACCTTCACAAGCAGCTCGCCGCCTCCAAGGGCGAGCACGAGCGCACCATGCTCCAGCGCCAGATCGAGGCCACGGACCGGCAAATCGATGCCCTGGTCTACGAGCTGTACGGGCTGACGGAGGAGGAGATCAGAATCGTGGAGGAAGCATGCAAATGAAAGGCTGCAGCGAAAATGTTTAAAGCCATTGAATCCATGTTAAACTTAGGCGATTTGAGATGAAGGCAAAAGTGGCCAAGAAGCCCACGAAGAAACCAGTGCCCCTAGAAGAAGATGAGCAGATTGTTGCCGGGACATTACAGGGAGCTAGGGAGTGCAAGATGGGCCTTGCCAAGCGATTCGATAAGGTGGAGGATGCAATTGCCTATCTACGCGATCTATGACCTTCCATCTTGATTTTGCTCCGCAATTTCAGAGGAATTTTAAACGCCTAACTAAAAAGAACACTGCTTTGAGAAATAGAGTTCTCAAAAAAATCGAAGAGATAGCAGCTAATCCTGGTATCGGCGAGAATTTAAGCGGAAATCTAGCCGGTAAACAAAGCTCACATGTGGCTAAGCATTGGGTTATTATCTATGAAGTTTTCATAAATGATAATAAAATAGAATTTCAGAACTTCGATCACCATGATTATGCTTACGATATGTGATTATTCTCGATTCCTGGGATGCTGCTCGCCACTACTTCACGGTCTCTCTGGTAGAACGCATCCTCGACCTGCGCTTTGCAGCTCGCTTGCAGCCAAGGGCAAGCACGAGCGCACCATGCTTCAGCGCCAGATCGAGGCCACCGACCGGCAAATCGACGCCCTGGTCTACGAGCTGTACGGGCTGACGGAGGAGGAGATTAGGATCGTGGAGGAAGCATGCAAATGAAGGGCTGCAGCGAAAATGTTTAAAGCATTGAATCCGTATTAAGCTTAGGCGATTTGAGATGAAGGCAAAAGTGGCCAAGAAGCCCGCAAAGAAACCTGTGCCCCTAGAAGAAAATGAGCGAATTGTCGCCGGGACTCTAAAAGGAGAGGCTGAGATCAGGGCTGGTCTTGGAAAGCGCTTCAAAGATGCTGATGAATTCATAGAGTATCTTCGAAAGCTGTAGATTTGCATGGTCTACTCGCCACAATCGTCTCCTCTTTTCGACAAAAACTTCAAGCGTCTAACCGAGAAAAACGCTGTGCTCAAGGAGCAAGCCTTTAAGAAAATCAAAGAAATCCTGACCAAGCCTGAGATTGGGGAGACGCTAACTCATAATCTTGCGGGTTATCGCAGTGTCCATGTTGGTAATTGGGTTATCATCTATAGGATTGTAGGCGATGAAATCTGGTTTGTGAACTTCGACCACCATGATTACGCTTACAATATGTGAATATTCTTACTCCATGTGGCGTTGCTCGCCATGACTGCATAGGCTCTCAGTGGAAAGCATGCTCGACCCGGCACTTGAAGCTCTCTGCCTCCCAAGGCGAGCACGAGCGCACGCTGCTCCAGCGCCAGATCGAGGCCACGGACCGGCAGATCGATGCTCTGGTCTACGAGCTTTACGGGCTGACGGAGGAGGGGATCAGGATTGTGGAGGAGGCTGCAAAGTAGCGGACAAAAAGCAAGGCTTTAATGCAAAGCGGATGTATTATTCTTAAAACCAAGATTTAATAAGTATCTCCTGCCTTTGTTGATAGAGGCCCATGATAGGATAAGAGATTATTTTCCCACGGAAATCCTGTTCCTAGAAGTTGCGACAGATCCTGACGAAGTAGGCGAAAAAGAGCTAGTAGTCTACATCTGTACAAGCCAAAAACCCAAAGAGGCCATTGAGAAGCTGGATAGGCTAGATGCCTCAACCATTTCAGAATTCTTCGCTGAATTTCTCCAACATTTTTTTCAGTTCTTCGATCTTTATCGGCTTGCTAATGTACTCATCCATGCCCATGCTCAGACACTTTTCTCTATCTCCATCGAGGGCGTGAGCGGTCATAGCAATAATCCGGGAGTTAATTCCAGAAGCCCTAATCCGACGGGTTGCTTCCAGCCCATCCATCTCCGGCATCTGCACATCCATGAAAACTACATCATAATGTTGCCTTTCAAGAGCATGTAGAGCATCTAGGCCATTAGCCGCCATGTCTGCCTTATACCCCAGCTTTCGGAGCATGCTCATGGCTACCTTCTGGTTAACCGGGTTATCCTCGGCCACCAGGATTGAAATGCTGCAATGGTTGGCTGTATTACTAGCTGATACATCCTGGCAGATGCACCCTTTGTAGGCAATTCGCCATTTGCATTCGTCTTCATCCTTTTTTCGGGCATAAGGAGATCAACCATTAGACCGCAAAGCTCAAGGGGCTTGATGGGCTTGGTCAGCCATCCATCAACCTGCATTTCTTTGTGAAGGCTGTGGCCGATAGGAGAGATCATTATAAAAAGAGGTCTGGCATTATTTTCCTTCTTGATCTCCATGGGAGTTCTGGCTGTTCCATCGGATACGGCTTCGTCGAAGACAACAAAGTCGAAGGATTCTTTAGAAAGAATTCCCATGCCTCTTCGCAGTTGACCGCTTCCCTCGGGACCATGCCCCAAGAACGCATTGATTCTGTCAGTACCTTACGGACGGTGTTACTATCATCCACCACCAGAACCCGTCTTCCCGATAGGGTTCGAGGCCGTTGGAATGGCTCTTTAAAGCCAGGCGACTTTGCGATGATTGTAAAAAGAAAAGTGCTACCCGATCCCGGCTCGCTCTCTGCCCAAATCCTGCCGCCCATCATTTCCACCAGACGTTTGCTGATGGCCAGGCCAAGGCCGGTTCCGCCATAGTTTCGCGTGGTGGAAGAATCCACCTGGCTAAACGATAAAAAGAGCCTCTCCATATTCTCCTTGGATAAGCCAATTCCTGTATCTTTAACTGCAAAATTGAGCCGGACTTTTTCTGCCCCTAATGTTTTATGCTCTAATGGCTCTGCACTTGCCAATAGCACTACCTCTCCTTTATCAGTGAACTTCACAGCGTTGCCGAGCAGGTTAACCAAGATCTGACGAAGCCTTGTAACATCACCAGTAACTATATCCGGAACATCGTCTTCCATCAGATATGTTAGCTCCAGACCTTTTTCCGAGGCCTTCGCAGCCACCTGGTCTAAAGAGTCCTCGATGCATCTGCGCAGATCAAAGGGCTGATGCTCCAACTCAAGCTTGTCGCCTTCTATCTTGGAGAAATCCAAAATGTCGTTGATGATGACCAGCAGCGTATTTCCGCTGCTTCGAATCGTCTCCAGGAAATCTCGCTGCTCCGCCTTTAAATCTGTCTCAAGGAGTAGGCCTGTCATGCCTATAACTGCGTTCATGGGCGTCCTGATCTCATGGCTCATGTTGGCCAAGAATTCCGATTTAGCGCGGGTAGCAGCTTCTGCCTGCTCTTTGGCCTGCTGAAGGTCTCTGTTGGCCATCTCAAGCTGGTAGGTGCGTTCCATCACTCTTTGCTCCAGCTCCTCATTTAGCCGAGTAATTTCTTTTTGGGCACTTTTGCGCTCAGCTATCTCCTCTTGGGCCTTATCAATAAGTTCTGCATTCTCCTTGAGGACGAGTATCTGGCGAATAATCACCAATCCGATTATTCCAGCAACTGCCCAGGAAAGAGCATTGAATGATAACCCAATTGTGTGATTATGGCTCCAGGCCAGCAATGCAAAAGCGCAGGCAGCACAGATATATGGAAGATAAAGAGGCCAGGTCAACTGCCCGTAGTGAGGTAAATAATCCTCATTATTCCAGGGCGGGCGTTGTATACGCTGTTGGCTTGAGAGATTCCTGCCAGGCCGATCAGAATATACCATATCATCCATCCAATTTCCGCAGGACCTCCTGCAACATATGTCCCCACTAGGCTTTGGCGCATAAATATGGCATCAGCTAATATCGCTGCTGTAAAACCACCTGCTAGAAGAAATAAAGATCGCTGGCTGGATGGGTCAGTCTTCTTGAATAGAAGATTAAGGACCGCAAAGACCAAAATCAAGTCCATTACCGGATAAGTCACGGCGATCATTCTAGTCAGTTTATCCGCTTCAGAATACAGTTCAAGAGTGGGCGCGATGATCAGGCTCCAGAATATGAGAACGGCAGCAATCATGACGATGCCCGTGTCCAGCATAATCTTGAGCCGTTCTTTAGAATTGAATTTTATTCCCGGAAGGAGGAGAATGCCCAAGAGAAAGATGGGATAATATGCTAAATAGAAAATGTCTGAAGGAGATGGAAAAGGTTCCTGCAGGAGGACAAGCTCAACATACGCCCATATTACATCTCCAATAAGAAGTATTAGCTGAGCAATACCCATGACCATCCACGCCAGGTATATCCTATTCCCAAGTCGATGGGAATGCCTGGCTGCGTAGAAGAGACAGAGGACAGCCAGTGTATTTACTGCCAGGGACATAAAATTGGCGTAAAGCAGGAGCTTATCCGGGATGTTCCTTAATGAAAACAGCATTGCAGCGTAACAAAGGATTATTAAGGCACCTATAACTGCGGCTAAACGGAAAGGTAGAACCCAATCCGCGCCAGAGGGCCGCATTTCTTTCCATGAGGGGGAAAAATTGCTTAATATTCCTTTAGTCCGTCCGGAAGATGGCATCCATTAATCTCTCCCCGTGTCAAAGGTTAGTTCTACTACATAACTCTACTACTTAAGGTAATCTATTTTCAGCTCTTCTTATTCTCAGAATTCTAAATCCGGTGGTGTATGCGAACTATTGAATTGGTGCTCTCCAAATCATTAACTTCTTCATGGTCCAAACATGGTTAGTAATCAATTCAACCAGAGCGGGTGTCTGAAATATCCATTATAGGCGAAAAGTGCTTTAAGGATCAAGGGGTCGCTTATCTCTATGAACGCTGAGGCGGCGGTGATCGGCGGAGTAGGCTTCGATATAGACGGCCTGGCCGACGAGATCGAAACTGATTACGGAAAGGTCAAAGTCGGGTTCACCAGGTTCAAGGGACACAGGGTTGTTTTCATCTCCCGGCACGGCGAAGGTCATCTGCCTCCTCACAGGGTGAACTACAGGGCTATAATCTCTGCAGCCAAGAAGTCTGGGGCTATGCAGGTCATCTCCATCAACACTGTCGGCAGCATGTCCTACCATCCCTTAGGCAGCTTCTTCCTGCCGTTTGATTTCGTGGAGTTTACCAGGTCCAGGCCGAACACCTTCTTTGAGGATAGAGCGGTCCACGTAGATATGAGCACTCCCTACTGTCCGGAGCTTCGCTCCTGCCTGGCCGATGCAATCCGGGAACTGGGCCTGACACATCACGAAGGCGTCTACGCCTGTGCCGAGGGGCCGCACCTGGAGTCCCCCGCCCAGATCAGGATGATGCGCCAGTTCGGGGACGTGGTGGGCATGACCGGCTACCCCGAGGTCGTGCTGGCCAAAGAGGCGGGCCTCTGCTATGCGTCGCTTTGCATTGTGACCAATCCGGCCTGCGGCATGGCAGGAGGGTTGACTTTGAAGGTCTCGGACATATCCGAGCTGGTGAAGAGCAGCAACGAAACCGTCAGAGGGATTATTTCCCTGGCTGTGCAGAAAAAGTCCTCGGAGGGGTCCTGCACTTCCTGCACTTGCAGGGACGCCCTCGCTGGTGCCAAGCTTTAGCCCTTTTTCCTCAGGCTTTCTCTACATCACTCTGATCAGGACGCTTGATTGGGCGGAGCTGCCGGAGGAGTCTGTGGCCTTGAGTATGAGGGTGTGCTCCCCTTTGGAGAGCTCAGATGCTTTCCTGCTGAAAGACTTCTCAGAGGAGAGGGGTCCATCGATGTTCGATGTCCAGGAGTAGGTGTAGGGTCCCTTTCCACCCTTCACATCTGCGCTGAAATCAAACTCTTTGTCTCCAGTGAGGATATCACCCGGCCTGGGGGAAGTTATGGCTAATGAAAGCGTGTCCTCTCCGGCGCTGGCCTGGCCAGAAGCTGTTTTGGCATCGACTTTGTCACCGCCATTGTTTTCCTTCTGATCGACGCATCCCGCACATAGCAGTGCGAGCAACAATATCACTAATGCTATCCTGTTCATGAGCTAATCAGGGCCTTATGAGGATATAGCTCCTTCTACTAGAGATAATATCCATATCGCCTTCATGAAGCTTAAATCTGCAAAAGTTATTTTAGTCTCTACTGCCAAAAGAATATGAAGGAATGATTTAGCTGGGAAATGAGTCTAAAATCATGTTTAAAGAAAAGAGAGTCGCAACCCTGAAACCTGGAAATGTATTCCGAGACTGGCTGGTTGAGGTCTTAGGAGACAGAATACGGAAAAAGAAGAGTAGGGTAAAAGTCTACAAGCTTGCTCCCTCCTCGCACACTGTCTGCAGGTACGAGTTCGAAGGTGATGATTATGGCGTTATAGCCAAGTTCTACGCAGAGCCAACAGGATGGAACAGGAACTGCAATCCGGCCAGGGCTATGCACAGAGAGTTTGAGACCCTAAAGAAGGTCGAGCCGATCATCGATATTCCCAAACCAATTGCGGCCAAGAAAGAATTTCACTGCGCTCTAATAACGGAGTACGTGCAGGGAAAAGATCTCTACAAATATATGAACGACATGAACGGCAACGGTGGGCTTTACGGCAGGCTAACGGCGATAGCTCATGTCCAAAGAAACCTGCACGATCGTACTCGATCGTATTACCATAAGGACGAGGAGTTTGCTCGCTTTCACAGGCTTCTGGATCAGCTCAGGCTTGATCCATCCACTAGAATGAAGTATAACCGTCTGCTAGGAGAATGGTGGTACAGCAATCTCATTGATCAGCCCTACGGATGCAGAATTCACAACGATGCCACTCCCGTGAACTACCTCTTCAACCACAAAAAAGTCTATGCCCTTGACTTCGAGAGCTCCTGGGAGCACGCCAACTTCGTCCACGATTTGGGAACAGTGGCAGCCGAGCTGAAGCACTACTTTGCCATGCACAAGGGGGATGGGCGAAAGGCTGAGCCCTACATCGGCCATTTTCTCTGGCAATACAGCCGGGACGAAGCCGAGTTTCGCAGGATAACTCAAGCTTTACCCTTCTTCATGAGCTTGGGGCTGCTCCGGATGGCGAGGCGGAAGCTTGGCCCCAGACACAGGGCCTACGTCTTACGTGAGGCAACTGAATGTCTTAAATATCCTCACTTCCTGCAATGATATCAACAAAGCCGCAGTCTATATATTTTTGTGCTCCACAAATTGGGTATATAGTAGATTTAGAAAAGGTATATAAAATTCGAGGTCCGGTCAACACTATGCTCTCTGAGCAGCGAGTCAATACCTTACGGCCAGGCGATGTCTTCAGAGACTGGCTTATCGGCGTTCTGAAGGACAAAATAAGAAACAAGAGATGCGATGTAGCAGTTTACAAGATAGGTCCTGCTTCGCATACAGTCTGCAGATACGAGTTCATCGGCGAGAACTACAGCGTTGTTGCCAAGTTCTATGCAGAGCCAACTGGTGCGATGAAGAGTTACGATCCTGTTCATTCCATGGAGCGGGAACTCAAGATGCTCAAGAGGGCAGAGCAGATCATCAACACCCCCAGGCATGTGGCATCTAGGAAGGATTTCAACTGCGTCCTGGTGACCGAGTATGTGCAGGGCCAGTCGCTCTACAAGTTCATGAAAACTGAGAATGGCCTTTACGACAGGCTTACAGCAGTAGCCCATACACTCCGTAAGCTGCACGACCACACCAGATCCCATTACCGCAAGCAGGATGAGTTTGCCCATTTTCATAAGATACTGGACCAGCTTAAACTCGACCCGTCCACCAGGCTGAGATATAACAGCTTGCTAGGTGACTGGTGGTATAGCACTCTCACAGATCAGCCCTATGGATGCATGATCCACAACGATGCCAACCCTGTGAACTATATTTTCGATCACGATAAGGTCTATGTCCTGGATTTCGAAAGTTCATGGGACCATGCCAACTTCGCCCATGACCTTGGGATAGTAGCAGCTGAGCTGAAGCATTTCTTTGCAATGCAAAAAGGCAATGACCAGAGGGCGGAACCTTACATCGGCCATTTCCTCTGGCATTACAGCCGGGACGAGGCTGAGTTTCGCAGGATAACCCAAGCATTGCCTTTCTTTATGAGTCAGGGGTTACTTAGGATGGCGAGGTTGGGCATCGATCCTGATAGATCCGCCTATATCTTCCGGGAGGCCCTTGCCTGTTTAATGGCTAAGAATTGATATTTTGAGATATCAGCATTTTAAATTTCTTGTCCTTAGCAATCTCGGAGAGTGAATCTATATAGATTTGGTATCGAAAATAGAGATATACATTTAAATGAGACAAGGTATATAATCAGTGAGCTCTTGTTTTTAATCGTGGCATTTAACGTGGCGTTTGTATTGCGAAAGCTTCAAGACATCTTGCATCTCCACCTACACAGCCACGCTGGATCTGCGTTGCTTTCATGCATACGATCTTTGGGAGAAATAGCTCGGATTCAGGAGGGAAGGATGTGTTCGATATCATAGGATTAGAAGGCGTAAAAGGTGTAATGTTCGATTGCTACAAGACGCTGATAGATATAAAGACAGACGAGAGCAGCCCGAAGACTTACGAGCCTGTGAGCAGATGGCTGGCATACCACGGGGTCAGGCTTTCTCCCGACCAGCTGATGAGAGAGTACAAGTGGAAATGCCGGGAGGAGATTGAGAGATGCCGGGAGATGCACTCTGAGCTAAGAGTTGAGGAGGTCTTCTCCAGGATCATTCGCCAGCACGCCTCCTGGCCTGTCAATGACCTCACTTTAGGTATCGAGGCTGCGCGCCTCTTCAGATCTGCCTCAGTGAAGCGGCTGCAGCCTTTTCCCCAGAGCGTGAGGATGCTGGAGAAGCTCAAGGGATATCCCCTGGGCATTATTTCTAACGGCCAGAGGGTCTTCTCCGAGCTGGAGCTCAGGCAGCTCGGGCTTTACGGCTATTTCCGTTTCGTGATCTTCTCCTCAGACTTCGGATATAAGAAGCCTGACTCCAGGATCTTCCTGGCTGGTGCTGGACAGCTTAACCTCCGGCCTGAGCAGATACTGTACATAGGCGATTCCTTCGAAAACGACATAAGCCCCTCTCGGGGGCTGGGCATGAAGGCCATGCACATCGAAGATGCATGGAGGTTTTTCAGGGTGGCTTGAATCAAAATCGATATTTTATCGGTTAAATGCTCATACCGATGCAAATGGGGTTTGTCGTTGGCCCTAAAGCATTGATAAAATTAGGAAAGGCGGAGTTTCTGTTCCGCCTTTCTTGGTTTTAGACGTGGGTTATGATCTTAGAGGACTGAACGAATGATCCGCTAACAACGCTGTTGCGCTCGTTGCTCTGAACGACGTCCTGATCCACATCGTTATCGCAACCCAGGATGAAAGCCTGCTCGCAGATGCTCTGGAGCTTCAGGGCATCGACCAGGCAGTCATCAATGGCGTATTGTGTGGCGAACTGGCTCAGTTCATTGCTGTCGCCGACTACTGAAGCCTCCTGATCTTGGATCTGCTGCAGACAGGCATCGGTCAGATCGTTGCCGAAGGCCTCCTGGTAGGGTCCCTGGTTAGCATTGTTGTCGCATCCGACTACAACAAGGTCCTCGCAGACTTTCTGCAGAAGCTCGGAATAGACCAGGCAGTTCTCATTGGCAAACTGTGCGCTGTCCTGGTACAGGTCGTTATTAGTGCCCTCGGCGCAGGCTCTAAAGTCGGACCACTGGATCAGATCGCTGCAGACCAGATCGTTGTCATTAGCCTCATTTGGATCCTCTTCGCCGTCACCGATAATCTGCTCTATCTCATTATCGCAGCCGATGGCATCAGCCTGCTCAATGCCAAACTGGGTCAGCTGGCTGTCGGTCAGACAGTTTTCCTCGGCCTCAAAGAGGATAATTTGATCAACATCGTTATTGGTGCCAGAGGCGTTGCCGATCATCTTGCCTATCTGGGAGAGACCTGCGGCATCACCGTAGCCAACCAGATCATTGTTGTCGGCGTCGAACTCCATGAACTGCTCGATCTCATTATCACAGCCGTAGACGAAGGTTAATGCTTCGGTAACCTGGCAAAGGTCAGTTCCCGTAATGCAGTTTCCTTCGGCTTCTTGATCGATCTCAACGTAAATACTGTTGCTGGTTCCTGTTGCTGCTGCTGCTGAGACGAGCAGCATCAGGCCTAAAGCTAACGCTATTATGCTCTTCATAACTTGCCTCCTTATTTTTCCCTATTTCAGAGAGCGATGTCCCCAAAACTGTTAGGATAATTATGTCTCAGTGTTAAATAAACCGATATGAAGTTAAATTAAGAACTCGTTATCAATATAAAAACTAAGATGCTTTTGATTTTACTCTAAATACTTATCGAAAGCCCTTATAATATAGTGCAAAATTGGCTTATGGATATCGATTGTTCTTATTATTAATACTAGAATTTAGGAATTACAACACTCTGGCTTAAAATAAAATTTGTTCTGGCAGTTCTCGCCAGTCTGTCCCTCTGAGAGATCAAGAACCATTAAAACGTTATGAACTGTGGGCCATTCCATCTGAAATCCGGTCCGGAGTCACGCCAGAAGAACGCCAGCTGGCCATCAGCCTGAGCCACCAGTTCCAGGTGTCCCGGATCTCCCCAGTTGCTCTGGATGAGGGATACAGCGTCGACCTTCCCCAGGTTCATTCCGAACATAAAAGGCCCGTACCAGTGCAGATGAGCATCATCGTTATCCCTCCACCAGTGACCCAGGCCTCCTGATGCCAGCGGTGCAACAAGCTCAAAGTTGCCTTTAAAGCCGAATGTGCTCTGTATCATCGAGGGCGTCCCGCTTACGCCTGAATCGATGGGGGACGGTCCATACCATTTGGACTCCATCCCGGATTCGCGCCAGAATGAGACCAGCTGATCACCTGAGCGTGCCACCAGCTCTAAGCTGCCCAGCTCTCCGAAGTTGCTCTGGATCAAAGTCACAGCATCAAAGATGCCGGCATCGGTTGCGAAATCGAAGGGGCCGAGCCATCTTAGATCTGGAAGGTTATTGTTTCGCAGGTAATAAGAAAAGCCACCGTTAGCTCTGGGAACCACCAATTCGAAGTTGCCTTTGCCTTCAGACTTGCTCTGGATCATAGCAGGATTTCCGGAGAATGCTGGAACAAGGGACTTCTCGGAGATCTGATTTGGACCATGCCACTCGAAGGAGGAGCCGGAATCGCACCAGAAATGCATCAGATTATGGCCGCCCACATCTACTGCCGACAGCTCTAAGTTGCCCAGCTCTCCGAAGCTGCTCTGAATCAAAGATACGCCTTCAATCATGCCAGCTTCAGTGCCAAAGGTAAGAGGTCCATGCCAGGGGAGACTTTCGTCATCGTTATCACGCCAGTACCGGGTTAAGCCTACCGATGTCAACGGCACAACAAGCTCGAAATTGCCTTTATTCCCATAGGTGCTCTGAATCAGCGAAGGGCTTCCATAAACCGGGCCGCGCATAACGATCTCCTCTCTAATCACAGCAGATTTTGGTTCCAACGCAGCTGAGGCCATCTCCTCTTTTACCTTTGCAGGTATCTTCTTTCCTCTGGTTTTTTTCTTCCGTTCAGTATCTTTGCCCTCTACTGTCCCTTTGGGCTTCTTCGGCTCCTTGCGAGTTCTCTCTGGCATCTGTCAACTCCTCTTTTCCTTCCGTAAGCGATTTCAAGGCACTATGAGCAAAAGAATTCTCCTTGCAGAAATGAGCAAGGTAGTGGCTTAAGCCTATGACGACCTCCTAATCTTTAGCGGTATGCCCTCTCGCAGGGCTCTCCCAACCTCTTACTCGATTTATATAGTGCGTTACTACTACTTGAATATTAGCACAAACTTATTTCTGAAAAACGAATCTTAACTCCCGTATCAATCTAACTCCCGTATCATTCTAATTCCAGTATCATTCAGGTCTCAAAGCGAAAAAGACCTCTACAACTCCTTGCAGCGCCCAGTAGCCTTTCTCGGTGATCGTGCAGTCGCTCCTCTTGTATGTTGCACATTGGCTCCAGCGTCCCCTTTTCTTCTTTATCTCCCTTGGCATTCTCCCTTTCATTTCACTCCCCTCAAGGCAATTTTCAAAGCGAAACTATTTATAAAAATTTATATTAATCTGCCTAGGAATGTCGTCTTTACTCTCACTTCTTATTAAGAAAACACAATTTTATAAATTATGATTTAAATTATGTTACTCATTATCAATATTATATTAATCTATTTAAAGAAAAATTACAAATTACTATGATAATAATCAATTTTGTCATTATGATTACAATCAAACATATATCATTAGTTATTAACATAAATATGAAATCTAATAGAAAATTTAATAATCTAATAAAATTATTCAAATTATCTATAATATAACAAATATATTTATCGCAAACATTGTTACTGTCCTAAAAATGATGAGAATTTTATAAAATAATATTTCCATCGATTCCTCTATATGTTCTAATGCAAATTAGTATTTATAAAATTTTTCTAATTCTGAGGTCGGCTATTTAATATTCCTATAGATCCCCAGAATGACTGGGCTTGAATAGATCTAATATCGTTTAAGATCTCTTTCTATCTCGCGAAGGATGGGTATACGCGCAGAGAAGGGCATATTCACATAGTCTATGGAATACTTCACTCTGCAAAATCGCAATTTTGATCTAATGGCAAATGATCATACCTATATATTATCGGAATAGACCTCATGTTAAACATCCTTGGCATAGGTGTATATTTCACCCAATAGAACGGCGAGATTTTTTGGTCAAGAGCACATTTTTTGGATAACTATAACTATAATAAATATTGAAAATAATTAGATTCTATTTTTTATTATTAAATTTTGTACTTGATTCATGAAATTTTAATTCTTGTACATATTACTAAGTAACAAAATTTTTTTAATATTATTTTTGTTACTAGATCGTTCTAGCGTATAAATTTAATATATTAATAAAGGTTTTTATAAATATCGCCCGTTTTTACACGATTTCAAACGAAAGTGAGTATAAGAAAATAGCATTTAAAATAATTAGATGATATAAATGATTTTATTTATACTAATCTAGCAACTGATATGTATGTTCGCGCAAAAAGCGAGTCATGAGCCATATATGAGCCATATATCTTAGACCAATTCCCCACAAGGCCGCATTTTCGCATAAGAAGCAGCTACCCGAACCCTTCGACGAAGCTCACTACGTTGCGCCTTAAGTCTGGGTGATATCCGCCCTCGAGCACTGCAAACCTCTTTCCGCCACACCTCTTCGATCCCCGGTGTATTATCCTACCGATCTCGTGGTAGTCCTCAGTCCTCAGCAGCCCGCCCCAGTCTTCAACATAAGTATCGAATCCGGCTGAGACGCCGACGATATCGAAATCGAAGCCCTGAAATGCTCCCTCGACCTGTTTCAAGTAGCTGCTGGCATCCATATTCAGGTACTCGAAGTTGGCATCCACCGACCAGGGGTTGACGATCTTCACATTTTCGTCTCCCCGAAATATGCTAACTGTGCCGTCGCCGAAGTGCAAATCGATATCTATTATTAAGACACGCTTTGCCTTCGGCCTGATCCTCTGCACGGCAATGGCCATGTTGTTAAAAAAGCACATCCCCCAGGCCCTGTTGGCCGAGGCGTGGTGGCCTGGCGGCCTGATTAGCGCAAAGGTGGGCTCGCCCTGCAGGGCCAGCTCTGCAGCGCAGATGGCTCCGCCTGCGGCGATGGCGGCGGCATCGTAGAGGCCTCTGGCTTGAACGATTTCGATGTGCTGCAGGCCGTGGACTCTTCGGATGTCCTCCGGGCTGGCAGGCGACGGCTCAACGAACTCGTAGCCTGCTTCTCTTAGCTCTTGTGCAGGCAGTCTGACCCGATCTGGGTTCTCCACAGGGTTAGTGGAGTAATGCGCCTCATACTTCGGCGTGTATATTATTTTCATGGCCCTTCCTGTCACTTATTAATCGGTAATTTATCAATTTTTATCAAGTATAATAAAAGTCATATTCAATAATATCTTTAATTAATCCATCAAAGGTGTGCAGAAAAACTTATAAACTTATGCTATAATTAGCGCTTGCATCACGACATAATTAGATGAAAAATTTAAAAGCAGGAGCGAGCATATCAGCTGTGATACTCCTTTGCCATAGTGGAGGAGCTTTAATGGCGCTGTGAAGCTTCTTTAATGCTTAGCCTCCATCTTAGAAGATCTGCGTAATATTTTATGAATACTTAATAATTATCGTAATGTATATTGTTATTTACATTCCTTTATTTTTATGGCTCTGGTGGTTGCAGGAAAGAATAAGGTTCCCTGTGGCCTAAATTGCAGTTAACCTAACTGCCGTTTATTTTGATATGATATGTGGAGCTGAGTCAAATGAGAGAATGCAAGAAGCGACTTGAAAATATGCAGTCTAAGTATCGCTATCTGGGTGGTAGATGATTCATGCCATCCAGTTTAACCTATCCCGGAGTCTATATTGAAGAGATCCCCAGCGGCATTCGCACCATCGCTGGCGTAGCTACGTCCACTACCGCTTTCATCGGGCGTGCTCTTTGTGGACCAGTAAGCGAGCCGGTAGTGGTCAACAACTTTGGCGACTTCGAACGTGCCTTTGGAGGGCTGCACGAGAAGTACCCTATGAGCTACGCCGTGAAGGACTTCTTCCTCAACGGCGGCGGCCAGGCAATAGTTGTCAGGTTATTCGAGATCTCGCAGGGAGACGGTAAGGCCAAGCTTGAACTCGAAACCGGGTGAGAGTGATGGCCTCAAAGATATCAGGGGAGACGAAGGAGAAAGAAGCTGAAAAGGCGGCACTGCCAGAGGAAAGTGAGAGGAAACCCGGCCAAGAGCAGAAGATGGACGCAGGAACGGCGACGGTTGTTGAAGCGCTCATCGGGAGCCCGGAGGCCATTTCAAGGAGCATTGATGATCCCCAGGATGAAACAGAACCCTCGCCGGGGAAAGGCGGAGCACCAAAAGACAAAGGTGGTTTTACGGCAGCCAATACTCTGAAGTTGGAAGCTATCAACCCCGGTTCATGGGGTAATAAGCTGAAGGTCAAAGTAGATTATGAGGGCTTGGATCCCAACGCTAAGGACCCCATAGCCAAAAAGTACAGTCTGGAGAACACCGATCTCTTCAACCTAACTGTCCTTGTGGGAAGTATTCCAAAGGAGAGATTTGTAAACGTCTCTGTTAAAGATGGGCCCCGGCGGGTAGATAGGGTTCTTGTTCAGGAATCCCAGCTCATACGCATATCTCCTGGAGATCTCCCGGCCTCCCGGCCTAAAGAGCAGGAAGTATCTGTCAAAGAGCCCGGGGTGGATTGCGAGAGCCTTGGTGCTAATGCCTTCGTAGGCAAAGAGGCAGATAAGACAGGACTTTACGCCCTGGAGAAGGCCGATAGTTTCAATCTCCTCTGTATCCCTCCCGATGCCAGAGATGGAGACACGCCAAAGGATGTCTATGCTGCAGCCCTGAGCTACTGCGTTAAGAGGCGGGCTATGCTGATAGTGGACCCACCTGCCGCATGGGGAAAGGTCAAGGAGACAGCGGCAGCAAGGGCCAAGGAAGGATTCAGCGATCTAGGGCTGTCCGGAACCGATGCTAGGAATGCTGCCATCTACTTCCCAAGAGTTATCGAAAGCGATCCCTTGCGGGAAGGTCAGTTGGATATCTTCGTCCCCTGCGGCATAGTCGCCGGCGTCATGGCTCGCATTGACAGGATGCGAGGAATCTGGAAGGCCCCTGCTGGTCTCGATGCCAGCCTTAATGGCATTCAGGGACTGCAGGCTAATATGACCGATGCCGAGAACGGCATGCTCAACCCACTGGGAATCAACTGCTTGCGCAATTTTCCAGTCGCAGGTCGCGTCATATGGGGAGCTAGGACACTGCGCGGGGCAGATCAACTGGCGGATGAATACAAGTACGTACCCGTGAGGAGGCTGGCGCTTTATATTGAGGAGAGCCTCTTTCGGGGGTTGCAGTGGGTTGTCTTCGAGCCAAATGATGAGCCTCTCTGGGCTCAGATCAGGCTGAACGTAGGAGCTTTCATGTACAGCCTATTCCGTCAGGGGGCATTCCAGGGATTATCGCCAACAGAGGCCTACTTCGTCAAGTGCGACAAGGAGACGACTACTCAAAACGACATCGACAGGGGGATAGTAAACATAGTTGTGGGCTTCGCCCCTCTGAAGCCGGCTGAGTTCGTGGTCATCAAGATCCAGCAGATTGCGGGCAAGGTCCAGACATAGAGGAGATGTTGATATGCCAATGTTTGAGGCTAATAAAGATCGCTTCGATCCCTACAAAAATTTCAAGTTCCAGGTGAGGTGGGATAACAAAGTGGTGGCCGGGATAAGCAAGGTCTCCGGCCTTAAGAGGACGACCCAAGTGGTGAAGCACCGTCACGGGGGTGACCCAAGTACATCTCGGAAATCGCCTGGACAGACGGACTACGATGCCATTACCCTGGAAAGGGGCGTGACTCATGATCCTGATTTCGAGGAGTGGGCTAACAAAGTTTGGGCATTTAAATCTAAAAGTGGAGAAGGAAAAGAGATCTCACTGCAGGATTTTCGCAAAGACATAATGATCGACGTCTTGAACGAGGCTGGCCAGCTGGCCATCAGGTATAAGGTCTACAGGTGCTGGGTCTCTGAATACCAGGCTCTGCCGGATCTGGATTCTAATGCCAATGCTGTAGCTATCCAGCGTATCAAGCTAGAGAATGAAGGCTGGGAGAGAGACGCTGAGACAAAAGAGCCTTCGGAGCCCAAGTTCTAACGGAATAGCAGATGAACATTCTTTCCGCGGCAGAACTGTTGAACATCTGGGAGAGGGGGCTAGGCAGGTCGCATTTTCAGAGGGCGCTCATACTCCTGGCGGCCTCCTGCTCCAATCTCTCTCCTGGGGATCTGGCTAGGCTCAGCATCGGCCAGCGAGATTATCTGTTGATCATGCTCAGGGACCTGATCTTTGGATCAGTAGTTGTAGGCCTGACAAATTGTCCGGAATGCAGTGAGACCCTGGAGCTAAAATTCGATCTGGCCGATATCCTGATCCGACCTGAAACTAGCCAAGAAAAAGCCTTTTCCCATTGCAGCTCAGGATATGAGGTGATATTCCGTCTGCCCGACAGCCTGGATCTGGCAGCCATCGACAATTATGACGACCTGGACTCTGCAAAAGCTATCCTTCTTCAACGTTGCATTCTGATAGCGAGGCATGAGGGCGAGGAAGTACCATCATCAAGGCTGCCCCACTTTCTTGCAGAGGCTGTGGCTGAATGTATGGAAAAGATCGATCCTCAGGCAGACGTCCTTGTTTCTGCTTCCTGCCCCTCGTGCAGCTACCAGTGGGCAGTCATTTTCGATATAGTCTCCTTTCTCTGGTCGGAGATCGATGCCTGGGCTCGTCGCCTGATGATGGAGGTGCATTCCCTGGCTAGGGCCTATGGCTGGGGTGAGGAAGAGATCCTGGCCATGAGTCCTTTTAGAAGGCAGTTCTACCTGGAGATGGTGGGAGAGTGAGTGACTTTCTGGAGCGCTTGGCGGCCAGAAGCCTGGGGTTGGCAGATGTCATCCGGCCGAGGCTACTCTCCCTCTTTGAGCCTCCACCGTCAGATGGCTTATCCGTCTTAGGTGAGCATATCGATCCTGTGATAGCTGAAGCTCTGTCGCCTCAACCTCCAGGCAGACAGGAGATCAACATAAGTCAATCGTCTTCCCTTCGATCCAAAGAAGATTTAACTAATCCGGCATATGGGCCGGAGGGAGCCATAATTCAAAGATCAGATGGGCCTCAGTATGCAGGAATTATGAAACCTGAGGAGGGAGGGAGGACGAAGATGGCTGGAGCGGAGATCGATTCTTCTGTGCTGCAGCCAGAACCTGAAGCACTGCCTCAAATCACCACTGCAGAAGATGAAACGACCTATTTTCCAGCGCCAGATGGGCCAGAATGGAATATGAGAACATTCGGCCTCAAAGCGGAGGTTCAAGTTGGCGCGATAAAACAGCATATCCCAAGTGTAAGGAAAATGCCATCGGTGATAGATGACAATGTTTTACTCAAAGGCAAAACGGCAGGTTCTCCCGGCGTGACCAAGCAGTTTAGACCGGGCTTTGCTGATCGTGAGAAATTGAACAACTCTGTAAGGTATCAATCCAACGAGGGGGGACTGCAGCTAATAGAAGAACCTAACCCCATAAGCAAATCTGCAGCTGAAGATCAAAGCAGCCGAATACAAGATGCGTTTTCTCCTAAAAACTTGAAGGATGATCCTTTGGATATTCTTGCGTCAAAGGGCTGGGAAACGAATGCCATTGAAGCGCCGACGTCATTTGAGAGCCCTCCTTTGAAACGTAAGCATACTGAAACAAACGGATATCCCTTGATGACCATCGGGCTGAAGGATTGGAGCAATCAAGGGATCTATCTGCCAGGAGAGGACGCTCACCTTAAGCCTTCTGCAGTGCCGATAGCAAGGGAAGAGATGCCTGAACAGAGCGCGCTTGTGACAGGGACTGAAGCTAGAGGGATAAAAGGATCAGTTGATGTTGAAGCACGCCAGATAGATAGTGATAATGGTAGTACTGGCAGATTTCCTGTGAGGTCCCTTGCTTCTGATGTCTCTGGAGTACTCGGCTCTGTTCAGCGCCAGCAGGATTCTCCATCAATCCCTGCACCCGCTATGGATAAAGTAGCCTCAGGGGAAAGTCATGGATTCGTGGCGAACGCGACGGAATCATCCCATTCTGAGTGTAATTCCGATAGCTTTCAGCCTATTAGCGACCATCTGGCCAAATGCACAGAAAAAGAGAGCGGTCATCTATCGAGCCTCCAGGAAAGAAGCTCAGAAGAATCTGTGCCGTTGCATCTGCCTGAGGTTGACGGAAGAGAAACTGCGCCTAGCGCCCAGCAAATTCCGCAAGTTAGCTCCCCGACAAAGTGGAATCAGGGACGGGATCCCCATGACAAGGACTCGATATCGACAGTTTCTACGCAAATATCTGAAGCAGTAAAGAGTACGAAAATGAAAGGCTCAGATTTGCCTGCTAGAAAGGACGAGTCAGATAATACCTTCAAGGAAGACAGATCCGAATCACTTCAGCTCATGAAGCTTTTAGATTCAGGAGTACCCCGTGAACATCAGTCGGAATCGGTGAAGGAATCTATCGCAGATCTCGCAGACAGCCATAGAGTTTCAGAGCCATCCAACGTATCCCCCAGCAGCTCCGGAGAAGCCCTTCTTGAAGAAAACCATACCTCAAATGATCATATCTTTGATACTTCTTCTCCATCTTCGAAGAACAAAAACGTTTTTCAAGGCGTTATTTCGGATATATCTGCGCCCGGTCTCCATACTCTTGTAGATACTCTAAACAAATCAATCCCACAGGATACATTGGTGCAGCCTTTAGAGATATCTGGGGAAAGAGTAGAGCAGATCAGTTCATACAGACCAGAGAAAGACATAGTAATAGATGCTCAGCAGGATTCCGTGCCCTCTGAAGAGAAAATGAAGGGGTCCTTGAAGCAGACAGGAGCAGACCAGGAGGATCAAAGGAGAGATGCAGGAGAGCGATCTGCGATGGTCCTGCATACGGCTCCTTCAGATGAATTTGCCAATTCTCTTAAAGAGAGAGAAAAGAGCGAAGTCAGAGACACCTTCGCAGGCCGGAAGATGGCTGCGGTTTGGGAGGGGCAAAGAGAAGGATGGGAGGCCATGCTAAGAGATACAGACTCTTTTCAAGAACCGACTGCCGAGCTCTCCGGGATTGTAGAGCAGGGTAGAGAAGATGAGATCGGACTGGGAGAGACGGAAAGAGTTGCATTGAATGAAGCGCCTGAAATCTCAGGCTTGCCAGAAAAGATACCAGAGAATTTCATGTTGCACTTCGGTATGAAGACTATCAATAAGGGAGCAAAAGCAGGAGAATCCGAGGTCTTCGACGAGAGTGGTTACCCCTCTCTAGCCAGATCTGACCCTCGTCCATATAAGCCGGGTTTTCAGCAATCTATAATTGGAGAAACCCAGCCAGTGGCAGCAATAAAACGAACATTAAGCGACCTCTCAAAGGGTCTATCCGGCGGTCCTGGCGGCGACCCTGTCAAAGGACAACGCTTGCCGGAAAAAGACAATAAACAGATGGCTGCAGAGTCCATCCCATTTGATAAAGCACTGGAGAACTCTGGGATCGGAGAAACGACTAAATCTGCTGAAGCGGCGGACAAAAACCAGTTAAGCGATGCTCTACCAATCCATAATACTGCTCGTAATCATCCTCCCGTCCAGCCGAAAGGAGATAGGCCTTTGGAGCCCTTGTCGCCTCCTGAGGATAACGCCCAGGCCGAAAGATTCACCTTGCCACCTGCGTTCCTGGAAAGAACTAACCGAGAGTTTTGGCAGTCTCCTTTGGATGCGGACACCGACATTAGGTCCAGAAAATATCCGGAACTCAATGATAGTAAGACGGATGCCATTCTGTCGCCCACGGTAATCCCTCTTCCGGAATCCCGCGTAGAAACTTCAGTGGATGTGGATCCCTGGCAAGAAAGAGATGAAAGCCCAGAAGCACCTTTTCCTGGTCCTGCCTCAAGGGATATCTCAGACTCCAGGAGTTCTGGCAATCAAAACTCTTCAAAGCGGTCATCGATGTCCCGGAGAGAGCCGGCTGGCCAGTCGGAGGGAGAAATTCAGACTTCTTCACGCCCGGAGAGTCAATCGGAAACTTCCAGGCAACCATTCGTTTCTATGGTAGAACTTGTCCCAGAGGGTGCAGCGTCCAAGATTTCAAGCGATTACCGGGAATCTCCCTTCAGTACAGTCAGTTCGCCTAAACAAATAGCGCCTAAAGCAAGGTTACGGAAAACTCCAGCAGTTACTCCATCTTCACGATCTTTTCCGGCTCAAAGAAGCAAAATGAGGCGTGGACAGAAGGAGAAAAAGCATCAAGGTGTGGGCCTTAGTTCTTCATCCAGACAACTTGGCCGCACAGTTGTTCCTTCACTTATCTCCACTACTCAGTCGCCCGTAATCCAGATGACCTCGGCAGCTTCAGAGCCGGTCAATAAGGTCAAGGTTACGGTCAGGCACATTGAGGTTCGCTCGGGGGAAGCTGAAGCATCGAGGGAACCTCTTAGGGCGTCTCCGAAACCCACCCCCGCGTTATCTCTAGAGGAGTACCTGCGCCTCAGAGGTGAAGGCAAGCTATGAGCAACTTTCTGGCAATTGCTACCGTCACCGAGACCCTCAGGCAGATGCTGGATCTGGCCGTGAGCAACGATGTTAACGGGGCCATGGCCACCGCGGTCAGGCCCGGTGGCTCGGATAAAGGCCAGTCGGATGGTACGCCCAGGGTGGGCGTTAACGTATATCTTTACCGCGTAAGCCCCAATCCGTTCTGGCGCAACCACGACCTTCCCAGCCGCCGCAATGACGGGACGTTAATCCAGCGGCCCAGGGTGGCCTTGGACCTCCATTACTTGCTGACCTTTTATGGAGAAGAGAAAGAGCTCGAGCCGCAGCGGGTCCTGGGAAGCGTGCTGCGCACCCTTCACGCCCATCCGGTCCTCACAGAGCAGCAGATCAGGAAGGCTGTATCATCTCTGGACTACCTCTCTGGCTCTGACCTCTTCGTCGATACGGAACAGATAAAGCTGACCCAGCTTCCTCTAAGCCTTGAAGAGCTCTACAATCTCTGGTCAGGATTCTTCCAGACGCCTTACACCCTGTCTACGGCCTACCAGGCATCGGTGGTGTTCATTGAAGGCGATGAACAGATTCAGGCTGCTCTGCCTGTCAGGGGGCGGTCTATTCTCGTCTCTTCCGACCGTCTGCCTATCATCGAAAAGGTTCTTCCCGAAGGATTCGGCTTTACTTTAGGGCTTGAGCCAAAGATAATTGGCAGAAACCTTCGCGGCGATGTTACGCGCGTGCGCCTGGGCAATGTTGAGATTGAGCCCCTGGAGGTCGAAGATTCAATGATCAGGTTCAGGTTGACCTCGCCTCCGTTTCCTCAGGGATCGCTAAGGGCAGGAGTCCAGAGCGTTCAGGTCATTCACAGGCAGAACGACTCTGAGAACGGAGCTACATCTGAGTCCAATCTCTTCGCCTTCGTCCTTCATCCCCTTATAAAAGATATTCAGGTCTCCAGCCCCAAGAGAGAAAAAGAGCTCTTCTCTGCAGAGTTGACTCTACAGCTGAGTCCCAGTCCTGCCAGGATGCAGCGTGTGGTCTTGATGCTCAATGAAATAGGGAGCGCATCATCGTATGTCTTCACAGTATCAAACCCGGAGTCGGCCTCGGAGTCCATAACGGTTTCTGTCCTGGGTCTAAATCCCGGGGACTATCTGGCTCGCGTCCAGGTGGATGGGGCAGAAAGCCCTCTTGATCAGGACGCTGAAGGAAAGTACGTGGGGCCGACGGTGAAGATCGAATGAGCCCGGATGAAGAGATAAGCGACTGGCATGAGGCCAACCGGCTATACCTGATCGCAGCTCTGGCCGAGCTGAGAGAGGAGCTGAAAATGCTCTTTCCGGGAGAGAGCGGCTCAGAAAAGTGCCGTCCTGGTGAGGCACACAAAAATTTGGAAAGCGCTGGGATGATGCTTCCTGCCCCCTCGGCCCTGGACGCTCTGGCAAGTGCCTTCTCTTTATCTCCTTTTGAGCGCAAAGTGCTCCTGCTTTGTGCAGGCATGGAGCTGGACTCGGAGTTTATATCGCATGTCGGCTCTGCTCAGGAGGGCACTCGCCTCTATCCCAGTTTCGGCCTGGCAATGAAGCTCTCCGGAGCCCACTGGACAGCGCTCTCACCTGATGGGCCCCTGAGGCGCTGGAGGCTGATTTTGGTGGAGAGGGGTGAGACTTTGACCTCCAGCCCTCTGCGCATTGATGAGCGGCTTCTGCACTTCCTTCTGGGCATCTCATGCCTTGCCTCCCAGCTCCATGGAGTTTTGGAGCCGGTAACTCTTTGGCCGGAGCTTCCTCAATCATACGTCTCCTTGGCAGCGAAAATGGCCTCCATCTGGTCGCTCCAGAATGGCGAGACTGCCGTCGTCCAGCTCTGCGGGAGAGACGAAGAGGCAAAGAAGGCCATAGCTGCAAGAGCCTGTTTCGATCTGGGACTGAACCTTTACACCATCCAGGCCTCCGATATACCATCTTCGCCGGGGGAGAGGGAGGCCCTGATCTGTCTCTGGGAGAGGGAGGCGATCCTCAGTAGATCTGCCCTTCTGGTGGAGAGGATCGATAAGAAGGAGAACCGTTCCTTGCCGGCGTTTCTAGAGAGAATCAGAAGTCCTCTTGCCCTGACAGTCAGAGACCCTCTGGATCTTAAGGGACACCTCAACTTTCGCCTGGATGTTGGAAGTCTGAGCGCTGAGGAGCAGATGCATGCCTGGAAGAAATGCCTCGGCCAGGTCTGCCAGGAACTGGACGGCCAGATGGAGCAGGTGCTCTCTCAGTTCGGCCTGGGCCTCAATGGAATCAGGGAGGCCAGCGCTAGGGTTTTGATTGAGACTACGCTGGAGAGAGATTTTGATGCAGGTATTGCCATTTGGAACGCCTGCCGCTCTCAGTCAAGGCCGCTCCTGGAGGACATGGCACAGCGCATTGAGCCCAGAGCCTCCTGGGACGACCTGGTGCTGCCGATCACTCAGATGCAGGTTTTGAGGAGCATTGCCTCTCAAGTCAGATACCGCTCTCAGGTTTACGAGCGATGGGGCTTCGCCTCCCAGAGCGCCCGAGGGTTGGGGATCAGCGCTCTGTTCGCAGGAGAGAGCGGTACGGGAAAGACCATGGCCTCAGAAGTTCTGGCAGGAGATCTTAACCTGGATCTCTACCGCGTCGACTTGAGCCAGGTGGTGAGCAAATATATTGGGGAGACGGAGAAGAACCTGAGGCGGATCTTCGATGCCGCTGAAGGCTGCGGAGCGATCCTTCTCTTCGACGAGGCTGATGCCCTATTCGGTAGCCGCAGCGAGGTCAGGGATAGTCACGACAGGTATGCCAACATCGAGGTCAGCTACCTTCTGCAGCGCATGGAGGCTTATCAAGGGCTGGCTATTCTTACTACTAATATGAAAGGCGCCCTTGACAGGGCCTTTTTGAGGCGCATAAGGTTCGTGGTTCAGTTTCCCTTTCCTGATGCCAGAAGCAGGGCCAGGATCTGGCAGCGTATCTTTCCTGAACAGACACCGCTAAGCGAACTGGACTTCGAGAGACTGGCCAGGCTCAACGTGGCGGGCGGGAACATACGAAACATAGCTCTCTGTGCAGCCTTTCTGGCCGCAGAAGAGGGGTGCGCCGTGAGCATGCGCCATATTCTCAGTGCAGCCAGAGCAGAGTATGCCAAGATAGAGCGGTCGCTCACTGAAGTAGATGTGTAGGTGAATGGATTTGATCCTCGAACTGAACATTGAAGAGCTGATATTGCAGGGCCTCCGGCCAGACTCTGACCTTGCTGAGGAGATAGAAGAAGAGCTGGAACGTCTCCTTCGGGAGGAAGGCGTGCCTGAGGCCCTGAAGTACGGGAATGAGATTTGCATCGGTTACGAGGAGGCAGATATGAATTCACATTCCGGAATTCGGGCCAGCGAAAGTATTGCGAGAATCATCTATCAGAGCCTTAGCAAAAGAATATAGAGGCTCAGTTTACCATGCAGGAAAAATTCTATGATACCTTCATATACGGTACAAAAAGGAAGGCTCGAGGCCAGGGACCGCGGCACTGACAAAGTAATTTTTGTTGATTTTCAATATAACCCTAATGAGATAAAACGCACACTAAGACAGCAGTATATAGCCGATGATCCTTTTCGCGTAAATGACCTGCCTGAGGAGACGCTGGACTTCGATATAGAACTGGACGCAACAGACGGCATAGAGCTGGCAAAAAGCAAAAAGGAGGGTATCTATCCGCAGCTCTCTCTCCTGGAGCTTCTGGTTTATCCTCAGAGCAGCAAAATCAGGAAGGACTCCGAGCGCTTGAATAAAGGAGAAATAGCGATCCGGCCTACTGAAGTACCGGAGATCCTTCTCGTATTAGGCGATAAACGAGTTCTGCCAGTGCAAATCCAGACCATGGTGGTGAAGGAGAAAGAGTATGATTGCGGCCTCACACCCATCCGCGCTGAGGTCAGCCTTACCCTGCGGGTGTTCAAATATAACGAAGTCTTCTCCGATCATCCTACTTTCGACTATTTGCTTGCATATCACATGTTCAAGGAAAGGATGGCTAGAAGCGGTTGAGGTGCCGGGGAGCAATTATGTTCACGCCTGAAAGTCGCTATTATTCCTTAGAGGATGCCGAGCACACCATGGCCGACGGCCGGGTAGTAATCTACAAACGCAGACGTTTTCTTCCCCACGGAGAAGCTATGCCCTTGCTTATGGAAGTTGCTATTACTCAGGGCGACCGTCTGGACTTGATCAGCTTTCGCACACTTGGAAGCCCGGAGCATTTCTGGCGTATCTGCGATGCCAATAATGCCATGAATCCCTTTGAATTGATGGCTGAGCCCGAGAAAGGGAACAAAGGGCTTACCCTTCGAGTCCCTGTTCCCGAGATATGAGGTTCCAATGACGTTCCTGCCTTCCTCTGCGATACTGGGCCTATTCATAGGCACTGAGTCACCCAAAGCTGTAGAACGGGATCTGGCCCAGGCACTGAAAAAAGTTGAAATAACCTTACAAGAGGAAGGACCTTCGGGCTTCCAGATCGAGTTTCTGGCCGGCACGAACGGAAAGGGTTTTTCCTCTTTTCTCGCCAATCCTTTGTTGGAGCCGTTCAACCGGATTACATTGACGGTCACTATTAATGTCAAACCCAGAGTGCTTATGGATGGAGTCATCACCTATCGGGAAGTTCAACCGGGCAGGGAGCCTGGCAGCTTCAATATTGTTGTCACCGGTGAAGATATGGGCATAATGATGGACAGAGATGAGGTGACGAAGGGCTTCCCTGCGCAAGATGGCGCTGCTGTAGTCAGGCAGATAATATCCAACTATTCCAAGTATGGACTCAAGGCAAACATCACCCCTCCCAGGAACACCAATACCCCATCTACCAACGATCCGGTGCCCATGCAGCAGCAGACCGATCTGGGCTATCTGAAGGAACTTGCCAGACGCTATGGTTACGTCTTTTATATTGTTCCCGGACCGAGCCTAGGCGAGAGCACTGCTTACTGGGGACCACCCAAGCGCGAGGGAAGATCGCAACCAGCATTATCCATGAATATGGGACCCTTCACCAATTTGGAGAGCATACATTTCAGATCCAATTCCCTGGCTCCGGAAATAATAGAGGGAAGCATTCAGGATACCGACGACAACCAGGTGTCACAGATCCAGCCATCTGAGGCTCCCAGCCCTAAGCTGGCCAAAAATAGCATGAAAGCTTTTCAAGCACGGCATATCAGGTTTCGCAGCTCCGGGCTCAAAGCCTCTCAGGCCAATAGCATGGCCAAGGCCCAGAGCGAAGCATCCTTCCTGAATCTGATGACGGCCGATGGCGTACTGGATGCCTTTCGTTACGGTGACATTCTGCAGCCTCATACCCTGGTCGGCCTGCGCGGCGCAGGGCCGATATACGATGGCATATGGCAGGTCAATCGCGTAACTCATCGTATTCAACGGGGTGAATACAAGCAGCACTTTTCTCTTGCCCGTGACGGCACAGGTTCAACGGTTAATGAGGTACATCAATGACGGTCTTTTATGGAAAGTATCGGGGCAAAGTAATGGACAACAAAGACCCGAGGAAGCTGGGAAGGGTTCAGGTCAGCTGTCCGGCAGTTCTGGGAGAAGGGATTCAGAGTTGGGCCATGCCCTGTTCGCCTTATGCCGGAAAGGACGTGGGCTTCTTTGCCCTGCCTCCGGCTGGGGCCAATGTCTGGGTGGAGTTCGAGGGGGGAAATTCCAATTATCCTATCTGGGGAGGTTGTTTCTGGGGAGAAAACGAGGTTCCTCAGGAGGCAAAGGATGAGAAGGTTAAGGTGCTCAAGGTCCAGGGAACCAAAATGATTCTGAACGAGGACCAGAGCGGTGGCTTCACCCTGGAAGTAGGGTCTCCCGTATCACAGCAACCCTTGAAGATGATCTTTAACTCCCAGGGAATAGAGATATCCTTCAATAATGCCAAAATCAACCTGAAGTCTGCCAGTCTGGATAGCGTTTCAGCGGCAGCAGCATAAAGCAGACTGCAGATGGCATAGAACTCTCCATTGGAAGCGCCAAGATCAAGGAGGCCGCATCAGGAATAGATATCAGCAACGGAGCGGCCAAGATCAATCTGAGCCCTGCCAAAGTCTCCATCAACGATGGCGCTCTCGAGGTGATTTAATGCCAGGTTTTGTTCTCCATGTAGGCGCAATGGTCCTCTGTCCTCATGGCGGCAATGTATCTATCATCTCCACCAATATGAGAGTCAAGGTAAGCGGGCAGCCGGTAGCAGTTCTCAGCGACACATATATTGTAGCAGGATGCCCTCTGGCCAGCCCTGCAGGGACCCCCCTGCCCTGTCTTAGGGTACAGTGGATGGTTCCTGCTCAACGTGTGATGGTCAACGGCACCCCTGTCATCATTAGAGATAGCACCGGCATTACCTGGAGCGCAGACTCAATACCGCTGGGCCCGCCGAATATAATCATGACTCAGTTCAGGGTAAAAGGGATGTAAATGGAGATCGATTTTCCCTTCCGCATCGACTTTCGGGGCAGGACGGCCTCATCCGAAGGCGAAGACCACATCCGCGATTTAATAGAGCAGGTGTTGTTTACTATGCCCGGAGAAAGGGTCAATCGCCCGGATTTTGGGAGTGGTCTGATGCAACAGGTTTTCGCTCCCAATGGAGCCGAGTCTGCAGCAACCACTCAGTTCCTGGCCCAGGGAGCCCTCCATCAGTGGCTAGGAGACCTTATCCGCGTGGAAGAGGTCAGCGTGAAGAGCGTGGAAACTGTTCTGCATGTGACTGTGAGCTATGAGTCGCTAAATAGCAGGGAGCACCATACAGCCAGGTTTGAACTTGAGGTCTGAATGGGGAGTCAGTATTACTGCAACAGCCAGCGCAGGATTGCACAACTTAGAAGGGCCAGGTCTGAGGATGGAAAGCCGCTCTTCAATGCCATCGATTACCTGGAGGTCTTTCCAGACCAGAAAACCCTGGAGGTGCACTTTATTTATAATCTGCCCGGGGTTGAGAACGGCGTCCCTGCTGGCCAGGAGTTGAAAAGGGAAAACCTGCTGATAGAAGGCGGAGCGCGGATCAAGGAGATACATGTTGAAGAGGTATCTTCCTGCAGGGAAGTCCTAACTGTGAGGGTCAATGCTCCTGGAGATTTCTCGACCTACCGCCTCCGCCTAATCAGATCTTCCAGGGACAGAAGATGCCCGGATGGCTTTGACTCTCAGCTCTCGGAGGTGAAGTTCTCCTTCAAGGTGGATTGTCCAACAGAGCTGGACTGCAGGAGGGATCGGTCCTGCAGCCGATAAGAGGCCTGATCTCCAAATCAATTACATGTCCAGGGATTATGCCAGCTTTCGCCGACAGATTCTGGATCGGCTTTCAGTGATCATGCCTGACTGGAAGGAGCGAAACCCTGCTGATCTGGGGATTGCCCTGGTGGAGCTGATGGCCTATATCGGCGATTATCTCAGCTACTATCAGGATGCTGTTGCCACCGAGGCATACCTGGAAACCGCCCGCAGAAGGATATCGATCAGGCGACATGCCAGGCTCTTGGATTACGCTGTACATGAGGGCTGTAACTCCAGGACCTGGGTGTGCTTTATGGTGGACGGCGAGGGTCCGGTTCGCCTGCATAGGCGCGACGAGATAAACGGCCGAATTACAAAGCTTCTGACCCGCTGCCTGGAGGATACGGTGGTAGACTTCGCCAAGACGGAAGAAGTGATCTCAACAAAGCAGCCTGAGGTATTCGAGCTGATGCACGATGCGGTCTTTTATTCGGCTCATAATAAAATCTCGTTTTATACCTGGAACCAGGAATTCTGCTGCATTCCCAGGGGTGCTACTTCTGCTACACTCAAAGACGATCCCACGAACCCCCTACATCTTCGGCCTGGAAATGTCCTGATATTGGAAGAGCTGCGAGGGCTGATTACCGGGAACCCATCAGACGCTGATCCTACTCATAGGCATGCTGTGCGTCTGGTTAGTGTAACGCCCAAGCCGGGAGAGGTCCTGAAAGATTCGCTTTCTGGACAGCCTATCGTGGAGGTTGAGTGGCATCCTGAAGATGCATTGCCCTTTTCCCTGTGCATCTCTGCTCGAGTCAGAGGCAGAACGATTAAGGACATGAGCTGCGCGCGCGGAAATGTGGCTCTGGCAGATAACGGAGACAGCAGAGAGGAAGACGGCTTGCTTCCTGCCGTTCCCCAATGGGGCCAATACCGCCCCAGACTGAAGCACCGGTGGCTCACTTTCTGCACTGGTTATGATCACTCCTTCGCCCAAAAGGATTCAGCATTCTCAATTGTGCGCCAGGAGCCCTCTGAGGCCCTGCCAGCACTGAACCTGAAGGCTGGCGATGGGGAAATCTGGCGAACGAGGAAAGACCTACTAGGAAGCGGCAGGTTTGCTACCGAGTTTGTGGTAGAGATGGAGGATGACGGCAATGCTTCCTTAAGGTTTGGGGACAATGTGATGGGAAAGCGCCCTTTGCCGGGAACAATCTTCAAGGTCTGCTATAGGGTTGGAAACGGCGTTCGTGGAAACGTTGGCGCAGAATCCATTTCGCATATCTGCTCTTCTCAGGCTGGACGAGTAACGAAAGTTTGGAACCCATTGCCCGCTCGGGGCGCCATCGATCCTGAGGCCACAGCCCAAGTACGCCTCTATGCACCCTATTCCTTTCTCCGACGGGAGTGTGCAATCACGGAATCAGATTATGCCGAGATCGCCCAGCGTCACCCTGAAGTGGCCAGGGCAGTGGCGACAAAAAGGCTTTGCGGATGCGGGTGCGTTATAAAACTGATTGTGGAGCGAAAGGACCACGTGCAGGTTCTTGATGCGGATTTCAGGAGAAGGCTGCGGGCGTATATGGAGGATTATAGGCTGATGGGACATGAGATCGAAATCGAGGCCCCACATTATGTGCCCCTACAGATCGCCTTTACTGTCCTCGTTTTGCCGGGATATCTCCGTAGCGATGTGAAAAAGGTGCTTCTCGAAAACTTCAGCAGCTCGCTCATCCGGGGAGCAGAGCGAGGCTTCTTCCACCCGGGCAACTTCACCTTTGGGGAGCCGGTTTATCTGAGCAAGATAGTAGCCAGTGCGGTAAAGGTTCCAGGCGTTGAAGGAATTGAGTTCAAGGAAGATGGTCGTCACAAGTTCACCCGCTTATGGAATCCCTCCAGAAAGGATCTTGAACGCGGGATAATTAATATCGGGCCCCTTGAGATCGCCAGGCTAGATAACGATCCCAACTCTCCTGAGAACGGCAGAATTGATTTCTTCATGGAGGGCGGGATTTGAGCGAGGAAACTGAGGACAGGGTCTTTTGCGACTGCTGTCGCGGCATGCACTCACGAGGGATTCGCTACAATCCTCCAGGACAGTCGAGAATTTCCTACCGGCTGGACACTCACTCCGGCTTTTTCCAGAGGATGCTCTCCAATCTGCAGATTGGAATGGCCAGTTCAAGAGATAGAAGTTGTGGGCTCACCACCCGCTCCCGTGACGACCCGTCCATAGCCCTTCTGGATGCTTGGGCGGTAGTGGGAGATGTTCTCACCTTTTACCAGGAGAGAATAGCCAACGAGGGCTTCCTGCGCACTGCCGTCGAACGCCACTCCGTGCTGCAACTGGCGAGATCGATGGGTTACGAGCTGAAGCCAGGCGTAGCCGCTGATACCTATCTGGCATTTACCATGGAGGCCGCCCCTGGCATCCCTCAGGCTATCGAGTTGCCCAGGGGAACAAGGGTGCAGAGCATTCCGCCCCCAGGCAAGCTCACCCAGATCTTTGAGACCGTTGAGAACATTACAGCCAGGCCGGAGTGGAATTCACTGCGGCCCAGGCAGGATGGAGAGCAGATCATAGGAAAGGGCCTCATTCAAATCTTCATCCATGGAGTCAATGCCTCTGTAGCTCCCGGAGATTTAATCGTCATCATCGGCGAAGAGCGAGAGAGCGATCCCATGAGCAAGGCGTGGGAGATGCGCACCCTCAGCACCGTGGATACATATGCCTCCTTGAATAAGACCCGACTTGCCTGGGAGGCCCCCCTGGAGAAAACGATTCATAGCGCCAGAGTATTTGCTTTCAGACAGTGTGCGTTTTTATTTGGCAGCAGCGTCCCCGACTGGCGGTCCCTGCCAGACGAGATGAAGAAAAACCATAAGCCCGACTATGATCCAGCCGATCCTTCTACTATGGGAGATGATTGGCCAGGCCTGGAGATCAGGATGGAAAGTTGGAGATGGGCTATAGACCTAGAGAGCATCTATCCCAGAATTTTAGAGGGTAGCTGGATTCTGCTGATAGATCAGGGTAAGGATCTTGCAGGCCTCTATAGAGTAGAAGGCATATCTACCAGGTTGAGGTCCGATTTCTCCCTCAGGTCAAGGGTGACCAGGATCCACCCTGATTCTGGAGAGGGCCTCTCTCAATTTTCTCTTCGAGATACCCTGGCTTACATCCAGAGCGAACCTTTAATCCTGTCTCGGGTCCCCCTGGAAGCGCCGGTGCAGGGAAGCAAGTTAGAGCTTGAAGCAAAGGATATGGATCTGCCGGCTAATCACCTGTTGGTCTTTTCCGGAAAGGCTCAAGACGGGGAAGACACATTGGGCGAAGCCGCAATAGTGGCGCTTTGCGATGAGGCCTCACTGGTGCTCAAAGAGCCACTGCGTAATAGCTATGATCGGAAATCTCTGGTCATCTATGCCAACGTGGCCCTAGCTACTCACGGAGAGACCGTTGAGGAGGTCCTTGGAAGTGGCGATGGCTCAAGGGTTAACCAAACGTTCAATCTTAAAAAGCCGCCGCTCACCTACCTCTCATCTCCCGATTCCGGCGGATTCAGGAGCACCTTGAAGATCAGTGTAAACGGCATCTTGTGGAAAGAGGCTCCTTCTCTGTTGGACCAAAACGAACAAAGCCAGGTCTACGTAGTGCGTACAAATGATGACGGCAGTGTGATCGTCGCCTTCGGAGACGGCAGGAGGGGCGCCAGGCTGCCGAGCGGTGAGGATAACATAACCGCCACATACAGAAGCGGCGTCGGGCTTGATGGTGAAGTGGAGGCGGGAACTCTTAGACTTCTCCAGTCGCAACCTCTGGGAATACGCGCCGTCAACAACCCACTGGCTGCCTCGGGCGCTGCATCCCCTGAGTCTTTGGCAATGGCCAGAAAGAACGTCCCCAAGGCAGTTTCCTCGCTGGGCAGAATCGTCTCCTTCAGGGATTTTGATAACTTCGCTCGATCTTTCCCGGGAGTTGGCAAGGCGGCTGCGGAGATAGTAATGACTGATCAAGGCCAGATGGTACATATCACTGTAGCAGGCAGCAGCGGACTGGGTGGAAATGATGTGCTTGGTCTTGCTGGAAAACTGTGTCACGCGATAAAATCATCGAGCGATATATCCCATAGCGTGATCGCGGCCGGCTATCGGCTAAAGACCTTCAGCATCTCCGGAGGGCTCTGGATCGACAGCAGATATCCTGCAAATATGGTCAGAGACGAGGTGGAGTGGGTCCTTCGAAATACATTCTCCTTTGAAAACCGCGATTTCGGCCAGCCAGTAAGTGCCACAGAGGTTCTGACCTGCATGCAAACCGTGGACGGCGTAATAGCAGTCAGGCTGGACGCCATGAAAGAGGATAGAGAGGGCGAAGGCAACTTGCAGATGGCTCTTTCGCATACTTCGGGCAGCTTTAAAAGCAACAAAAAATTCAAGCTTAAGTCCGGAGGTGGAAAAGCTGGTGCTCAGGGAATCGAGCTTGCAGGCAAAGGCAGTTTCGGCATTTCATGGAGTGTTAGACAGAGGCCGGTTCTTCAGGCGAGATGGGCATCTTTCGATCCCAGTTCAGGGAGGACAGAACCCGCAGAATTAATTTTGATCAGCGCAGATGCCAGCGCAGTTAATCTGGAAGTGCTGAACCAATGAGCAAGCAGACTAAGGATAGGCTCTACAATCTGATGCCTGCAGTATATCGCATCCACGACTCTAAGAATGGAGAGCCTCTTCGTGCCCTCCTGGGAGTTATCGAGGAGGAGGTGAGAGGCCTAGAGGAGGATATCGGCGGCCTCTACGAGGATTGGTTCATAGAGACATGCGACGAGTGGATTATACCCTATATAGCAGATCTGCTTGACATCAAAGACCTGCATCCTCTATCTGGCAAAACGTGGAGCCTGAGGAGCTATGTGGCCAATACTCTGGCCTACAGGAGGCGCAAGGGGTCCCTTCAAGTTTTGGAGCAGGTTGCATGGGATGTGACCGGTTGGCCTGCCCATGCTGCGGAGATATTTCCCCTGGTCTCGACAACACAACACCTAAACAGCCTTCATCTGCAAAGAGTCGGGAGCGTTGACCTGAAAAGAGGGAAGGACCTTGAACTGATGGGAAGCCCTTTCGAGTCCACGTTTACTCCACATATAGCCGAGGTGCGAGGGATATCTGGCGAGGGGAAGTACAGCCCTTTTAAAGTGGGCCTTTTTCTATGGAGGCTGCAGAGCGTTCCACTAAGGAACGTTACTGCATCAAAAGCTGAAGGCGTTAGGGGCGGATATAGGTTCGATCCGACAGGAAGAGACATTTCCCTCTTTAACCAGCCCCAGACTGAGACAAAGCTGGCGCATATATCCGAGGAGGCCAACCTGCCCGGCAGGCTTCGCCGCATATCGTTGCAGGAAGATCTGGGTGTGCTTCGAAGAGGAAAATCGAGAGGCATTTCTTTCTTCCGTCCGAACCCCGTCTTCAGCGTCTTGATAGCTGAAGAAAGAGAAGTTCTGGAAATTCCCCCACACGATGTCTTCATAGGTGACCTGTCCCGGTGGAACTCTTTGCCTCGAGATAGGGATTTTTTGACCAGAGCCGATCCATCGGATGTACGAAAGGTGAGGATGCTGGCTGCCGATTTCTGGGGAGGTGATCGCTGGCGTCCCGATAGTGTTGTTGAGCTTATCAAGCCCGGAAAGGAAAAGGAGAGACCGGGAATGATGGCACGCATCCTGATAGTAGACGAGGATGAGGCCAGCCTGACCATGGACAGGGATATCTCGGCTGCAGTTGAGGACAGAAGCGTAATGCTGAGAAAGAGATCTGTGATCGTAGACCCGGAGCTTGGAAGGTTGATTCTAAATCGGGATTTTGGAGAGGTTCTGGTCAGTTATTCATGCGGCTTTTGCGCCGATATTGGTGCAGGCCCCTGGGACCACTCCTCGTCACTCAGCCGAATGCTGTATCGCTCTATCGATTGGCGGGTGGGCGTAAGCAGAGAGCTTGAGGCTAACGGGAAGACCATATTCAGCACTCTGGCTGAAGCTGTCCGGGAGTGGAAGAAGCAGCCGGATGGAATCGTGGGAGCGATTGCCCTCATGGACAGCCGGACTTATAGCGAAGATCTAGAGCTGGAAATACCTGAAGGCAGCCAGCTTTTGATTATTGCTGCAGACGGGGCATTCATGTCCAGGTCTCAATTGGAACCTTCAGGATTGACGGGCAATCTTAATCTTTCAGGCGGCGGAGTGAGGCCTCACCTTGAGGGGAACATAAGAGTTAAAGGGCTAGCAGGCGAGAGTAGCTCCGATCCCGGAGAGCTGGTACTGAGCGGTCTTCTGATAAATGGTAAGCTCACTGTGGTTGGAGGCAATCTGGGAGGTATTGTCATCTCCCATTGCACCATGGTTCCAAAGGAGACCAGCCTTGAGGTGATGATGGATGGGAGCATGGAAAACGATTCCCTTCGCCTGTTCATTGACAGGAGCATTTGCGGGGGCTTATGCCTTCCTGGCCATCTGGCTCATTTTGAGATCGAGGAGAGCATAATAGATGGAATGAGCGGGATCGCTCTGAATGCTGCTGAGGCCGTGGCTCAGGTGGAGAGAAGCACAATTCTTGGCAAAAGTGTGCTGATGGGCATTTATGCTAGCGATTCTATATTCACAGATGAGGTCGCAGCCAAACAGAAAAATATCGGCTGCATCCGTTTCTGTTATCTGCCCGCTGGCTCTCGCACCCCGAGACGTTTTTGCTGCCTTCCAGATCTGGCCATGGAAGAAGAGGCGCGAAGGCAAAAGTTGCTTTCGTCCAAAGACCTTTCAAAGAGAGCATGTCAGAGCGTGGAGGCCAAGACGAGGCCGACTTTCACTTCTTTGCGCTATGGCGACCCGGGATACTGCCAGCTGAGCCTTAACACAGCCCAAAAGGTGAGAAGAGGCGCTGAAAACGGTTCAGAAATGGGAGCCTTCAACTCTTTGCAGCACCATCAGCGCAGGGCTAACCTCAGAACTGCGCTGGAAGAGTATATGAGATTCGGCATGGAAGCTGGTCTTTTCTTCCAGACTTAAGAGTTCTCCTTAGGAGGAGCTTATGAAAGGAGATTTTACTAGATTCACCTTTAATCCCAAAAAGCACTACAGCAGCGTGCGCATGCAGCAGGGGCGCGTGCAGCTAGATGCCGATTGGAACGAGCAGATGGACATCCAATCCTATCTCAACAGGGCCACAGCTGTGGATCTGATCGGTTCTACAGGTGCGCCCAGGGACGGAGCCGGATTCGGGATAATCGTGGAAGAAAACCAGCTCAAAGATTTGACGGATCTGGAAAGAGATGCGGCTTTGAAGCTGCTTCGTTCCGGCGAGTTTTTGATAGATAAGGGCCGTTTCTATATAGACGGAATTGCCTGCGAGAATGAAGAAATCGTCCCTTATTCCAACCAGCCCGATTATTCGAGCGGGAAGCCGCCTGAAGATGGCACCTATCTGGTCTACCTGAAGGCCTGGGAGAGGCATGTCACCGCCGTGGAAGATCCTAAGATCCGCGAGGTAGCCCTGGGCGGACCGGATACGACCACTCGCACCAAGGTTGTCTGGCAGGTGAAGCTTACTTCGATATCCGATCTTCCCGACAGTGGTGAGGATATACGGTCGAAGTTCATGGGATCAAGGCGGAAGGCGAGGATGGCTGCCAGGACAAGGAGAGGCGAAGAATCAGCCGGTCCGTGTGTTGTGCCTGCGGCTGAAGGGTATCGGGGATTGGAGAATCACCTTTACCGTGTGGAGATCCACGAAGAGGGAAAGGTGGGTAAGGCCACCTTCAAGTGGTCCAAAGACAACGGCTCTATATCCCGGGCGGTTCATAAGATTGAGGGAAATGTTCTCACCATCAGCAATCCCGGACAGGACATAGCCCTGCTTTTTCCTCCTGGTCAGTGGGTTGAGATCAGGGACCGGCGAGATGATAATTTCTTTCGGCCTGGGGTCATGGCTCTGGTGGAGAGCGCTGAAGGCTCCGTACTTACTGTCAAACCTGAAGCTTCAAGCAATGTAGTTGATAACATCGAAAATGCTTTCCCTCTGGAGCATGTGCCCAAGGTGATCCAGTGGGATTCGGGAGAGGTCAGGACCATCGAGGAGGAGCACTGGATAAAGGTAGAGAGGATCGGCAAAAACAGGATCATCCTCAGCTACACTGAAGAGGACCATAGCAACTGCCTGAGGATTTACGGCAAGGATGTGCTTCAGCTATTTACTCCCGGCCAGTGGGTGGAGATGACCAACAGCGCCATTGAGTCCAGGAGCCTTGAAGAGAGGCTGGAGGCCAGAGTTTTAGCCCGGATTGAGAAGCTGGTTCAACACTCCCCTGAGATAAGCTCTGAAGGGCGTAGCTTCATCACATTGATTTTGGACCAGGAGAAGGGGAATGCGGGAGAAATTACAGGGGAGAAGTTTCCCTTCGAGTCTGCGCCCAGGGTAAGGCAATGGGAATGGGAGAACCGGTGGATAGAACTGGAAGAAGGCATCGAGGTCTGTTTTAGGAAGAAGGATGATTATTATCGTTCCGGCGATTACTGGCTAATACCTGCCCGTTCAATCACCGGAAGGATTGAATGGCCGGAGAAGGACGGCCAGACAGTGTTCCTGGAGAGGTTCGGCATCGACGACTACTTCTGCCCCCTCGCTGCCGTCAAGCGTGAGGGAGGATCATGGAGGGTCATTCACGATTATCGCCAGGTCTTCTTGCCCCTGGCCGGTCGAGAGCTAATGCTTGCCTTCCTGGGAGGCGACGGCCAGGAGGGTATGCCGGGAGAGCCTTTGCCTGCGCCCTTCAGGGTGAGGGTGGCCAGGAATGGAGAGCCCGAGCCAGGGGCCCGGGTGAAATTTTTCATCGCCTCCGGCAAAGGCAGGCTTGCAGCCATGAAAGGAGCCCAGGCGGAGACTATTGCTCAGGAAGAGGGCGCTCTAATTATCAGGACTGACCATGCCGGAGTAGCGGAGTGTCTCTGCAGTTTGGCGATTGATCCCATGGCATGGAGCCTGCAGGCAGAGGCGGTGTTGCTGGACGGAAAGGGCGATACGCCCCAGACAATCAGGTTTGCGGCCAAGGCATCAACAGCCGGACAGGTATTCTACCGTCCTCCTGAAAAATGTGCGGAGCTGGAAGGAGCCGGATCGGTTCAGGAGGCCCTGGATAGGCTGAGCTATTCTCTGGGAGGCGGGAGCTCTGCCGTCACCGTGGGCGAAGGAGGCCAGTTCCGCCAGCTTGACGAGGCCGTTAACGCCCTGATAGCGCAGGGGCAAAAAAGTGTTCTCATCAGCCTCCTGCCGGGCCAGCACGGCCTGGACGGCCTGCAGATCAATGGAACTCTGAAAAACCTGAACATCAGGGGATGCGGGCCGGGAACGGTGCTGAACCTGGGGAAGGAGATGCGCCTGGAGAGGCTGCGGTCTCTTGTGATATCCGATTTAAGAATTGAGGGAAAGGAACCGTCTGGGGCCATGATACACATTGGCGGATGCGGATCGGTGGCATTGCGGTCATGCGATCTGCGGCTGAAGTCCGCAAGCGGAAATGCTCTGCTGCATCTGGAGAAGGTGAGGCGGATTTTGCTTGAGAACAGCACCCTTCAGGCAGGAGCAAGAAAGGCGGATGCAGAGAGAAATGTGGCCCTTTCCATCCAGAGATGCGACGGAGATGTGGTTGTCGCCGGAAACAGAATTCAGGGATTGGTCTGTCTTTACAGGGGATCTCCGGCGAACCGGGAAGACTTCTCCGACACTATGAAGCGCTTCAGCACCAAGGCCACGCAGCTTCACTTCAGGGTGCAGAAGGGCACTTTGCAGCTGCGGGGAAACACCCTCACCGGTCTGGCTGTGGGCTCTGAGATGCTCAAGGATATTCGAAGCCTCCTGGAGAGGTCGGGCAAGCCCCCCAGGTGGGAGGATATCTTCCGGATGGTCTTCCTCACGGATAACGTGATCGCTCAGGGCGACAATCAGCTTCTGGCGGTATACCTCTCGCTTAGCGCAAACCGCTTCGAGAAAGAGGATGCCGATGTAGCCTGGGCTATTGCCAATACAGCGATCTATCTGGGCAACTTCGGTTACGGGGGGAGGATCAACAGCATATCGAGGGTGAAGGAGAAGGCTGCAAATGCGGTGGAGATCGTGGAGTATTAGAATCACTAATGCTTTGATTTATTTTACCTGTTTATTCCCCTGGTGCTATAAGCTCAAGGGTTTGATAAGCGAAAAAGATGTATAATTTTATGCCTGAAGTAATCTAACTTTGCCTGAAGGTTTGAAAGGATGACCGAATTTGCGAGACTGACGAGGGAGAGGGCGGCTCCGGCTTACCAGCCTGCGAGGAGCCCTTCCGTACATGCCGAGCGCGGCGCTGGGAGTGAGCTTCACAGTGCTGCCGAGCTGGGGTTCAGCCTGGGGAATATGAGCATCTACCCGATGGTCCAGGCCAAGCTGACGGTGGGGCCTGTCAACGATCACTATGAACAGGAGGCTGACAGGGTCGCCGAGCAGGCGGTGAGCATGTCGGAGCCTGCCAGTTTGCAGCGGCAGGCGGAGGATGAAGATGAGGAATTTCAGGCAAAACCTCCGGCGGAGGGCATAACTTCTCTCGCACAAAGACAGGTAGAGGAGGATGAAGAAGAATCTTCAGGCCAAGCCTCTGGCTGAAGGCATAGCATTCCCGGTCCAGCGCCAGGAATCCGAGGATGAAGAGCTTCAGATGATGCCCTCTAACTCATGCCCTGAATGTGAGGAGGAAGAGATCCAGGCCAAGTCTGTGGATGACGGCATAACTTCGATAGTGCAGAGGCAGACGGACCCCGACTTAGAAGAGGAAGAGGTGCTACAGGGCAAGTTTTTGCCGGTTCAGCGCGTAAATGAGGATGAGGAAGAGGAGATTCAGGCTAAATCTATGGATGATAGCTTCACGCCCATAGCCGAGCGGCAGTCTGACCTAGACCTCGACGATGAAGAAATATTGCAGGGCAAATTCTTACCGGTTCAACGCACGAGCAAGGATGAAGAAGAGGACCTATTGCAGGGCAGGTTTGAGTCGAACGCATTGAAGGCCGAGGCTGAGCAGGCGAAGCCTGAGCCCAATCACACAGGCATGCCCGATGGGCTGAAAGCGGGAATCGAGGCGCTTTCAGGTTTGGATATGTCGGATGTACGGGTGCACTCCAACTCGGATAAGCCAGCGCGGCTGAACGCTCTGGCCTATGCTCAGGGGCATGAGATTCACCTGAGTCCGGGGCAAGAGAGGCATTTGCCGCATGAGGCGTGGCATGTTGTGCAGCAGAAGCAGGGCCTAGTGAAGCCCACGATGCAATTGAAGGATGGAATGTCGATCAACGATGATGCCGCCTTGGAGCGCGAAGCAGATGTGATGGGCGCGAATGCCTTGCAGATGACGCGTAGCGATCAAGCCGCGACGCGCTCAATGTCGCAGATATCAAAGTCATTACAGCGGAGAAATAGAGATTCTTCCCCTTTTCCAGTTCCCGTCCAAGGAAAATTTATTGGGGACCTTGCTGGCAAGAGAAATGACGAAATTCTTAAAATATTATCCGAAAAGGAAAAGCTTAATCCCGAGCTTAAATATTTCTTCCGCAGTGCGAAAGAATCTACAAAGGATAACTTTATCATGTATATGAAGGGAATTCCAGAAGAGTTGGATTCCGATAAAATTCTTGGCAGGAGCTGGCATTTGATTCTGGGTTTGCCAATGTTTAACGAAATCGCAGTGCGTGTTAAGGATGCTATTGCTAAAATAAATCCTCGTAACGAAGAACTCGGGAAGGAGACCATCACAGCGAGTTTAATAGAGCACTTTGAAAACAAGGAAATATTGCATGAGGCTACGAAAAAGCCGGAATTCTCCGCAACACTATTGGAAGAGATCAGGAAAAGACAGAGCAAGACTTGGATAGAAGCAACCAAGATGCACCCTGTTAGGGAGGTTAGGTGGACAAATGAGGAATTGCAGCATTGGAATGTTAGACACTATACGAACAAGTGCATGGTTGTCCTGGGAGAGGACCTGGGCGAAGGCATTTTTAAGGTAGCCGAAGTAGAACCTCCATCATTTAATGAAATTCTGTCAAACATCACATTAGCCACAGCCCCGAATCCAGTCAACGCCGAAGGGCAGAATGGAAAGAAAACAGGCGATCGCATGATGATGGCCAACAGTAGTGGGGCAGCAACAAGTGGTCACACGACCGTTAAGGATTGGGGACATATAGGTAACGTTGGTGACACCTTTTTCGCGTTGTACTATAAAGATGAGTCAGCGACCGGTAAAATTCCCAACTTCATTACAAACGCTCTTTACTATGCAAAATGGTCTATCAGCGAGTTCGGAATTGGGTGGGCTTCAGCCGATTGGCTAGCGACCGCCGATAAGAGCCAGGAAGAAGGTTCAAAAACACCATCAGGGAAAGCCAGGGAAGGCGAGCTTTCGGACATTATCGCAGACATATTCCCCGCGGCGGCAACGCGCGACTTTGGAGAGAAAGGGGAGGAAATACCCGAAAGCAAAAAGGCACGTTTAGATGCATTCGGAAGTATGGAAAATTTCGAGATAAAGAAGCATGGGCCAATGACCGTTAGGAGTTGGATTCCACTAGAGGGTATCAAAACAATAAGGGAGTTGCACGTCGACACTAGGTCAGGAATGTTAATTCCTAAGCTTGATGAATCCCGCTCAAAAATAGTAGCAGGAGCCAGCGCGGTAAAAGGATTCCGCTTAACCAAAGGCCCCCAAAAGACCACGAAGCATTGGGATGTTGATTTAGGCGAGAAAAAGGTGTCATGAACCTTTTAGCCGTCAGGGACAAAAAACGAACATGCTAAATACTATGATTGAGCAGGAATCAATAACTCCGCTAACCTCTGCATAACATAGGAACTTGAATAAATATCTTGCATATACTGAAAGAAGCTAACCCCAAGTTTCCTACAAGTATCCTTGATCGATAACATATTTTCCCATGCACACTTGCCAAATTCGGATCTTGTTCCGTAGCTGATCTTTCGTTTAATGACAGGTTCGCGAGCTGCAATTTCAGACTCGTTATTATGAAGAGGGATAAAGGGATGATCCAGAAACTGAAGCAAACGATCTCGATTTCTCCAGGTAACTGCCAATCGTTGCTCAAGCTCGCTATAGCCATAAGACTTGAAGATTAGTTCCTCAAATTTAGACCTAATTTCCTCCTTGAGAACCTCATTAGGATTAATTTTATAAAGTAGCATAAATCTGTAAAACTCATAAAGTTCCGCCAGGAATGATTCAAGTATCTGCTTATGGTATCCTAGGTACGGATTCAGCTTCATATAATGGCGAATTTCATGAATCCAACAAAGACAATTTATTTTTGACAATCCATAATACTGTTTTGCATCATCAGTTATCAGAGGTATCTCAAGATCGTCCTCTTTACCAAGGCTAAAAATGCCTTTCAGAGTATCTCTTTTTTTGTCAGGTTTGATAAAATAGCAGGTGAAGCTGGGATCACATATCACATGCATGTAGTGATTCTTTCCTTGGTGTCGTGCACCAGTCTCATCGGTCTGGACAAATGATGCATGATTCATTCCAGCTTCAAATATAGCTTGCTTCTCCGATGCGAGTTCTTCATGCTTAACCTTGGTAATGATATTAGAGATTTGACCTTCAGATATCGATATGCCTATGTCTTTGCATAGCTGCCATATCTTGTTCTCAGTCACTCGACATGAGAAATATAAAACAGCAATGAAAGCTTTGAGGTTGGCACCAAACTGTGAGCCTCTGACGCTATTTGGGAGCTTTGCATCGTAGTATTTATTTAATGAAGGAGAATAATATCTCTCCAACAGATACTCAATGTTATCCGTTTTCAGTACAACGTCTTGGATTACTACCTTCCTGTAGCATGCAAAATGGGCATCTGGTGGTAGAGGGCGTTCCACAGAAACCGTAACTTGCCGGTCTACCTTTACTTTGTCTTTCTTTGAATCCTTTGACCATACTTTGGATTTAGGTTTTGGTGAGATGGTTCTCTAGCCGGGACGTTTGGCCGAATTTTGGGTTTTCCTTTTTCACCCTTTAACCTCGCTATTTCGTCCTTAAGCTGCTGATTCTCCTCTCTGAGCTTGGCATTTTCCTGAACAAGATGCTCGATGGTGTTTAGCAGAGCGATGATAGATTCTTTGACTGATTCTTTGTCCTCGAAATTGATTTTATCAGGATCGAGGTTGATTATGCTTTCTTCGATAATATTGGCCATCGGACGTTTCCTTAGAATAGGATCTAATTATAATTTTCGTTGATATCCATTAAGTGCAAATTCATGCTATTGAGCATGTTCCCAGGCATTACCCCTTTTACTGCCCGGATGGCCTTTCAATCTTCCGTTAATCCTCCTTTTTCAGCAGCTTATCCCAGTCCTCCAGATAGGCATATAGGCATCAAAGCCCGCCGATATTCCCACCATATTACAATCAAAGGCAAGGAAGGCATCTTCAACCCGCATCAAATAGTGACTCTCATCCATCCTAGACACTCGGAATTCCATCTATCGATCGAAGGTTGGCGATCTTTACACAGGAGTCGCCCCAAATTTCAAATCGATATCGATGATCGATACTTTCTTCGCCTTGGGCTCGATCCTTTTTGCTGTAATGGCCATGACGTGAGAAGCACATATCCTAGGTCATGTTGGCCGAGGCATGACGTCATGGCGGGAGCACAAGTGCAAAGGTCGGCTCTCCCTGCGGAGCTATATCGGCGCTTTAGGCATAGATGTATTCTAAGTTTTTGGCTATTTTCAGTTAATTTTGTTTAAAATTTTTATATTAAAACTGTTTGATTAAACTATATCGCAAAATAATCTCTATTCTTACCCCTCTCCTGAATCACAAGAAAGGAATTGACTTTATTTCGATATTTTGCTCATTAAAAAGATGAACGAGCTTTTGAGGCAAGAAAATTATCCGGGCAACTTTCTTTTCAACGCTAAGCTTAGTATATTGGTGTATTTGCTTCATGCCTAAGGAATTCTTGGCTATATTGAATAAATCCTCTATTTCAGACCTAATTAATTTAAAATTCTCCCATTTAGCGATTAGTTTCTTGAAATCGCCTACTATTTTAAGCCATACCTTCAATTTATATTTGTTGTAGAAAAATATGTCTAAAGGGGGGTTAAGGCTATTAATGATCTTATCTATATTGGTGTTTTTCTTAGGATAAATGATGGGAATGACATAAAATCGATTAATAAGTACTTGATAGTTTTGTTTTGATGTAAAACCTTTATCGCAAACTATAATATCTCCAATCTTAATTCTTCTTGATCTAAAAAGCTTTTCGATGAAGGAAACGAGTAATTTAGAATCATGGGGTGAATTTTCATGAATTTCAAACCCTAAAATCTCTAAATCCTGATTGATTGCTAAAATAAGCTTAAATCCAACATAATACCCTGAAGAGTGGTCGTAAGACCATTTATATTTTTTATTCTCTTTACCAATTTTTTGCTTGTTTCTCCATGTATTCAGATCAATTACAATAGAAGTAGTGTCTACGATTATTATTTCAGCCTTTTTCTCCTAGAAATACGTCTGGTAGAGAATAATCTCCTGAAGAAGGCATATGTTAGACTATAATCTAGGTTTGAGTGCAATTTATAGATAGATTGTGGTTTTATCTCTGAATTGATTCTCAATAGCCTTTTTAATTCAGAATTGGCGTTTATTTCTGAAATTAAGTTTGAAATATCTCTTTCAAACAGATCAGAGAGCACTAGCAATTTTATCGATAATAAGAAATTATCTATGTCAGATATTTTTAATCTGCCTGCTATCTTCTTAGCTCGAGGTGAAGCGATAATTTCAAGTATTTTAATCGCTATTATCCACTTCGGATGCTTAATATCAGGAATCAATGGAGATGACATGCTAATAAACCTCCTTGGTTGTTGCAACCTGATATTATGCATCCATTTGACTTAAATCCTTCGATTATTACTATGATCGCTGATTAAAATGTTCCAGATAACTTGATTGCCTGTGAAATCTTGGATTTAGAGTTAAATTCTAAAATATCAATTATTTCCTCTCTCTAAAAAGAGAATTAAGGAGAGGGGTATCTCTATTCTTTTACCTCACGAATATTATCAATCTTAGGAGTTACGCAGTTGAATTGCATGTTGCTGAAATAGCCGGATAGAATTACCAAAAATAGCCTATAACCTAACTATAGGCATCATATCTATCGTTATCATAAAGAAAATTTATGCTTCACCTGCTCAACTGCGTAACTCCTAAATCTTTTTCTACATTTTCCCAATTATAAATCAGAATTCGAGATAAGAAAGATTTATAAGTAATAAGCAGTTAGATAAACTAATTGATATATTTCTGATATCAATATATAAATAGTATCAAGCAATTACCTCATACAGGAGCGAGCCTTATGCCATGAAACTCCCGGAAACGGCTGTTAAGCTTCAGTTTTTATCTACATTAAATATAAAATGGAGGTAGAGTTGAAGAGATTGATTTTGTGCGAATGTGGAGAGTTTATCGAGGGCAATACATTTAAAGATTATATCGAAACTTCTGCCAACCCCTCCACGCCGACCATCGGACATCACAATTGCGGGCTTATCTTCAATTTTGTGGATGGAACGCTTCCCAAGAGATACTCATCGCGCGTAGAACTGAAGGGCATAGCTCTGAAGTTTGCCATGAAGAAGGAGATGGATGCCGTGACCATCGGCAGCTTTCTCCTTGAGGTAGACAGGCTCAAATCCAGCGGAAACCTGAGCGATGTGGATATAATCTTCAAAGCCCACGAGATCATCAAGGGACGAATTGGAGACGGAAAGCCAGAGCTTTATAATAAGGAAAAATAATTCAAAAGTGCTTATTTTACCGGAGTTTTTCAACCATATTAATGCCTGCACCGGTAAGGTAAATATTCTACATCCTCCAGAGGGATGAGCGATGCCAAATTTCACAGTCCTGCTGGAGGGTGCCTGGCTGGTCAGGGATGTCAAGACTGAAGACGATGCTATCGGTGTAGCCATTTCTGAATCAGGCAAGCGGTTGAACCAGAAGAAGATGGATTTCGTCGAGGTCGAGGTCGGCCAATGGGACTGCCCCAAATGCGATGAGCCTCTGGCGGGCGTGTTCCTGGTGGCCGGCACGGCCCTGGTGGCGCTCCTTTTCGAGATCAAGATCTACAATGCAGAGAGCGAGGAGCACGCGGGGCGCATCGCCAAGTCAATGATCGGCAAGGCCCTGGGGGCCATTCCCTTAGTGGCGGAATGTAGCGGAGATAATAATCGCTGGATCTTATGCTGCCCTTTGTATCGGCGGAGCGCTCTACTAGTTTCTCAGTTTTATGGCTAACTCTTTTTCTAGATCAGCTTACGGTCTTGATCCCTGTATCTTTCGTCTCTCCTGGATTACTGACTTATCAAGCCCCAATTTCTTAACCAGATCCTTTAGGTCGCTCCTTCTTGATCTAGCGGGCTTCTTCATCTTTCTCGCTGGCTCGGCGCTAGCTGAACTCCTCATTGCCGGCTTGTCCATGCCCCACTCTGCTACCTTCTCTCTTATCAGCTCCCGGCCGCTGGCCGCATTTACTACTATCAGCTCCTCTCTCACCCACTCTGGCAGGAACTGGTTTACGCTTCCAAGGCCGCTCCCGCCAAACCTGCGATCGCAGAAGAGAAGGACTCCGTGCTCCGATTCCGGCTCTGATCACCCGGCCCGCTGCCTGCAGGCCCCTGTTAATGGCCGGCAGAGTGTAGGCGATTAGCATCCCTCTGGCCTTCCCATATTTCTTGGTGTAATAAGCATTGATCTCCCGCTGGATATCGTCATAGACTGCCAGCGGCAGGCCCACGACTGCCACGCCGTTTAAGGCCTCGCCTTTGTAGTCGATGCCTTCGGCAAGCTTTCCACCTGCCACTCCAGAAGCACTCCGCCGCCCCTACCTCCCAGACGGAAGAACTCCTCCAGCAGATCTGGAACCTCATCAGCGCTCCTGGGCTCGATGAAGAGCTTCTTTTTGGCAGCGCGAGCAGATGCGAGACAGACCTCCCGGTAGTTGTTCATCATGGGGTAAGAGGTGAAGAAGACGGCCACGTTCCCAGGCACGCACTCTATTATCGATTTTATGTGCTCGGCTATCTCCTTTCTGTTGTCAGCATCCTCTCTGCTCTCCAGCTGCGTTGTGGCCTTTTCCGCCGCGAGAAGAAGCCTGTTCTCCTTTGGGAAAGGATTGGGAAGGCTGAGCTTGTTCGCCCGGTTCTCCTCTCCCAGGCAGTAGAGCTCATATGCGTCCAGAGGCGAGAAGGTCCCGCTGAGCATTATTGTGGCGTTAATGTTGTCCGTCACCCTTCTGATGGTTGGAGCAGGGTCAATTTTATTCACTTCCAACCGGGCATGCTTTCTGCCACCGATGCTGTTTACTACTATCTTTCTCTGGTAGGAGGAATCCGCCTCAGCTTGCTCTATATCCCTCAGAAAGAGCACAACTAGTGCCAGATTGGGCTGGATATCGCCCTGCAGGTTCTCCCTATCCCCTTCGGCCAGGTTTAGCTCTGCAACTGCCACGGCGACGTCCTGGAAGTAGGAGAGCGCCTCATCCTTGTCATCAATTCCATCGTATAAGAATTCCAGAAACAGGTCGGCATCCAGTAGAGCCTCGCCCTCCTGGCCTCTCTCCTGGCGGGTATGGCAGGAACCTCTTGAGCCCTGGCAGAAGAAGGCGAATTATCCTTATTCCCTCTCGCCTCCAGGACGCGCCCTCGCGGGACTCGTCAAGCCTGGCCTGGCCAAGCGTTCCCTCGAATTTCTCCACCTCCCTCTCTGCCAGGTCGAGCATGCGTAAGCGTCAGAATGCGGGAACTCATGGACCTGACGGCGTCGCCGAGATTGTGGGCCTCGTCCACGATGAGCGTAACCTTATCTGGCTCCATCTCCAGCCACTGGAAGATCACGTCCTGAAAGTCAGGGCTGAAGAGGTGGGAGTAGTTCATGATCACTATATCGCTGTTCTGGGCGTAGAGGCTCATGATCTCATAAGGGCAGATGCCTCTGCAGGCATCCTGGAGGTCTGGAAGGCGATGTTATCTTCTCCTTCAGAGCTTCCACAACATCAATGGCCTTGCCGGACCTGCGGAAATGGGGTTTTCCGTCCAGCTCGAATGCTTCCTTGCTTCTCAGGTAGTAGGGACAGAACGTTCTGTAGCCAGGCTCCTCTTCTGGCATGATGTCTTTAAATGGATCGTAAATGCTCTCTTTGCTCTTGCTCATCCTGGCAGAAATGTAGTTGCGGGTCCACTCCTTCAGCCTTGTGCAGCCTGCATAGACACTTTCATCCCTGAACTCTTCCTCAATGGGACAGATCTTCTGCTTCCCCACCATGTAGGCGATCTCTGGCCTGTGACGGGTATTGGACCATATCTTGCCGATCTCGTCTATGTAGATGTCTATCTGGGAGACCGTCCTTACAGCTACTACTATCTTGCCTGGAGCCGCGGCGAGGGCTGCAGAGATGCAGCTCGTCTTGCCGGTTCCCGTGGGCGCATCGATCATGAGCACACCCTGTTCGCCCTTGTTCACCACATCGTAGACGGCGTCCAGCATCCTGTCCTGGTGGGGCCTCAGAGATTCGTAGGGGAAGTAGTCCAGGTACACGCTAAATGAGAAGGAACTGGAAAGAGATAAAGGCTATCCAGGGGGAAAAAGTGAAGGTACGTTACGAATGATCCTCAGCATTGCGAAAGCAAGGGAGAGAGTGGGAGAGTGCAGGGGAGTGCAGGGGAGTGCAGTAAAGGCTCAAGCATCCATCCCTGAACCCAAAGCCGTCTCTACTTCGTCTAATCCATATCTCCTTCGTCTAACTTATATCTCCTCTCTTCTTCTAACCCTAACCATCTATTTTCCTCAGAGATATCACAAACATCTCCGGAGGCGAGGCATCGGTAAATCCGTAAAGCACTCCGTTTTCGCACTGCAGGGCAACTGTCCAGCTGTTCTCCTCCAGCACCTCGGATTCGATTGGGGGCACCTTGCTGTCCTGCTTGTTCATCACCTTCTGGGTCATTTGAGCGATGCCGTTGTTGACGTCTATGGATATCCCAAGCACAGTATTGGTTTGAGGCCCGAAGGGGCAGTCGGGCGGGGCTGGATAGGGATAGTCTGTGAACCTGTTGAAGTGCTGGAAGCCCTCACCGGTCAGGGCATCAGAATAATCATCGTAGTACAGCCAGCCCGAGGAATAGGTTGCCAGCCCATCATATCGGTTGGAGATGGCCGTAAAAGAAACCCTTCGGGAAGCATCCGGCGGAGCATTGGCGAGGAAGTCCGCAAAGTCCCTCAGGAAGGCTGCGCAGTCAGAGGACCGCTGGAACTCGTTGCCTATGGAATCTATAGCTTCATCCGACGGCATTCTTACCTGAACCGGAGGTGAGGTGATGGAGTCCTGTGCGCTCTCTTCCTGGCTCTCCAGACTATTGATTATCTTGATTTTATCTGAAAACTTGTTTGCTCCGATCTTTGGGAAAAGATCAGGGGCTGCATGAGCTGCACTGGCAATAAGAACTATAGCCAGAATTAAAGTCGAAATGGCTAACGAGGGTCTCATGTTTTGCTCTCCTTTTAAATCGCATCGTTGCTACGGCAAAGCAAGCCGTAAATTATTATCCCCTTCTAATACTGACGGCTTACTACGTATATTATCCTTTTCTATAGAATTTATCTCGCGATAATGGAAAAGTTGAAATTGTATACAGGCCGATAAATGCCTGTAGCATAGAAGGTGGGGAGAATGAAGGCCATAATCATAGCTCTATTTATCTTTGTAGCGGTTGCATCCATCTTTCAGGTTGCACTCTGCAGCCCTGATTTCAAGGGGCTGGAACCCTGGTCGTCGAGTTCGAATGTGGATACGAAGAATATTGAGGCGAAGCTGTCAGAGGCGCTGCAGGGCCTCAGCGCCGCACAGAAATCCAGTTCCGTCGAATCAGCCATCAATTTATCTGCCATCAACTCAACAGCAATTAACTCAACAGATACCAACACAACAGCCATCAACGCCTCTGCAAAAGATGGGGCTTCCTCGGAGGCCGAAGGCGGATCTGGGGCCGTATCCCTTTCAGGCAGCAGCTCGGCTTCCCCGCAAGAGGTCGGTTCCAGCAGCAAGGCCAACTTCAACGGTTTCTGGGGAATGGAGGCAAGCCAAGAAGGAATGGGCAAGAACGGCATCAACTCCAGGACATTCTTGAGCGGCGGCTTTGAGGTGGATAAAACAGTCAAGTTCCAGGATCGAGGCTACTAGAGCTGATCTCCATGAAAGCCACAGGCAGCTTTGGTCTGATATTGCTGACGGTAACGGTATCCTTGTCCTTGTTAGCCTACTCCTCGGCATCTCAGTCTCAGTCACCGACGTCGGAGCGTTATGAAGAGTGGAACAGGACTTTTGGAGAGCCTTACGGAGATGGCATCTGGTCTGCACAGGTGACCGAGGACGGAGGCTACATTCTTGTAGGCTACACCTCAGCTCGAGGCGAAGGCAGCGACCTGTGGCTTGTAAAAGTCGATTCAGAAGGCAGAGGCCTCTGGAACCACATCTTTGGAGGTTCAGGCGAAGATGCGGGCTACTTCGTCCAGAACACCAGGGACGGCGGGTCCATCGTAACCGGCAGCACCAAATCCTACGGGGTGGGAGATGAGCGGCTCTGGCTTCTCAAGGCCGACTCCAATGGCAGCAAGCAGTGGGATCGGACTTTTGGCGGATTCGTCTCCTCTGCAGGGGATGGCGGCTGGGCGGTTAATGAGACCGATGACGGCGGCTATATCGTCACGGGCTACACAAAATCGTACGGAGCAGGAGCAAAAGACCTCTGGCTGATCAAAACAGACTACACCGGAAAAAAGCAATGGGATAAAACCTTCGGCGGTTCTAAGGACGATGTGGGCATGTCCGTAATCCAGGCGGCGGACGGCGGCTACGTTGTGGCTGGCCGGACGGCCTCTTACGGCTCTGGAAAAGACGATATCTGGCTGCTGAAGACCGATTTTGAAGGCAGGGAGCGGTGGAATAGAACTTTCGGCGGATCCGAGGACGACGTGGGCTTCCAGGTTTTGGAGCTCGACGACGGCTATGCAATCGTGGGCAGAACGCAGTCAGGCCGTGAAGGAAAGAGGGCCATCCTCATCAAGACCGATTTGCTGGGGGCCAAGAAATGGGAGACGACTTACCTGAAGGGAAGTGCAGGCATCTCTGTCCAGAGCACATCTGACGGCGGCTTCATAATCTCGGGCCGCATCGACTCGCCCAAGACCGGCAAGGACGCAATTCTCATCAAGACAGATTCCTCTGGACGGGAAGAGTGGGCTTTGCCGCTTGGAGGGCCGGGCGAGGAGACTGGCTGCTTTGCCCTGGAGGGACGCGATGGGGGATATCTTCTGGCAGGCATAACCGATTCATTCGGGTCCGGTGCAGAGGATGCCTGGTTGCTTAAGCTGTGGCCAGGAGCGATTCAAGAGACCGAGGACAAGTCCTGGGATGACGCAACGCCGGTTAGCGACACTAATGAAATTGCCAATAAAAATGCTACCGTCATCAACTCAACTGCCAGCGAAAACATGGTGGTTGAGCCGGTCGAGAAGACACAGGCCAAGACCTCAGATACTCAAAATATTTTTAAACAGAAGAAGCAATTATTCCCTGATGTCTTCCCTGATAAGGATCTCGGATATAAGCCTCTACCTCCGGTGCCCAAGGCTGATCTACTTCGACGCTCTGGGCAATCTGCCTAGAAGGATAAGCCCGGAGCAGCTGCTCCTGCGAAGCCTGATGCTCTCCATCTCCCTCTCAGACGATAGAGATGTAGAAGCCCAGCTTCGGTCGACGCTATCCAGGCTGGAGCTGGAGCTGCCCCTGGTCTATGAGATGGAGCCTGTAAAGCTCAGCCCTGCCTGCCGTGAGATAGAAAGCAAGATACCGGAGCTGGCATGCGGCCTCGCTCCTCACTTAAACCTCCTTCTTCCCAGCGAAGTCGAGGTTGATTTACGCTCTGACAGGCTGGCCCTCTCGGGCAGACTCGACCGCCTGGTTACAAAAGGCCGGGTTCCTTCTGTGATCAGGACAGGCTATGCTCCGGAGGATGGTGTCTGGAAAAGAGACAGGCTCATGCTCGCGGGATATGCGCTGCTGCTGGCAGAGAAATACGGAGAAAAGGCGAGCAGGGGATTTGTCGAATATCCGCGATCTGCGGCCGTTAGAGAAGTCGAGATCCACAGCGTTGACAGAAGCCGAGTGTTACGCATTCGCGACAGAGTTCGGCAGATAAAAGAGGGCCAGCTTCCGGACAGGCCGGAGGATGCCCGCTGTGATGGATGTGAGGTGAAGGAGCGCTGTGAGACCAGGCATTCGCTGGCGTCTAAGTTCTTTTAAATGATACGGGAAGTCACTCCCGGAGCCAAGCCCAGGCCTTGTCGATATCTGCAGAGGGGAAGTATTTGGCATCGCGAGCATAGAAGGGTTTGGCAAGATGTGTCATCCACTTCTCCCAAGTTTTATCGCCGACTATGGCAATTTTTTCTATTTTCTTATGAAATTCATGTCCAAATTTCAGATCCGGTAGCCAAGCCTCTATTTTTTCCCACTTGAAATCGCTCAGATCAAATAATATACGTATGTTTCCTTCCTTTTCCACAAGCGATTTGACTTCAGGCTCCAGCTTCTTGTAGTCCGATGCTGTAATTGTTCCAACTGCTTTATAGCCAACGACCCTTCCAGAACTCTCTGCCATTTTTTCGATCATTTTTACACCAACTTTACTAATTCTCTTTAACGTTTAAGTATTTATCACTATTCTTCTGAATCTGTTACCTGAGATGTATGCAAAAGATTTTTCAAGGATTAAAACAAATAGATAAAGATTTTTTTCATTCTTTGTGTCTTTGTGACTTTGTGGTTAGATCAGCCGAATGTTCATTATATGTTCACCACCAAGCCACAAAGACGATTTTCATTTTTATGGGTAGAAAAAAAGGACTTGGTCCAAAAAGATCTATTAGAAACCTGAATCGGCATTCGCGAACGGGTCCATCTGGTAAGCTTCCAGATAGCTGGCCTCGGAAAACGCCTTTGACGCCTCTGTATTGCGACCTAAGCCCTGAAGCGCATAGCCCTTACCATGCCACGGCACAGGGTCTTCGGGGTTTAGAGCGATGGCTTCCTCGAAGGATTTGACGGCTTCGTCGTACCTGTGAAGAAGGTTTAGAACCACGCCCCGATAGCTCCAGGCCTGAGCATACTTAGGTTTAATTGCCACCGTTCGGTTGAGGGCGATAAGCGCCTCTTCCTGTCTTCTCGCTTTAGAGAGGGATATTCCCTGGTTGAACCAGGCGTCTTCATTTTGAGGCTCGATTCTAATTGCCTCCTTAAAGCTCTGTGCGGATTCGTCGTATCTGGCCAGCTTCTGCAAAGCCATCCCCTTAAGCTGCCAGGCCATTGCCAGCCTCGGCTTGATCTCGATTGCCTCGTCGTAGCAACGAAGGGCCTCATCTAAGTCGCCTTTGGAAAAGAGAGACAGGCCTTTATTGCACCAGACCTCCGCGATGCGGGGATTGAGCGATATGGCTCTATCGTAAAAATCTATTGATTCCTCAATATACCCCATGTTGTATATGGCCATTCCTTTCCCGTACCAGGCTATGGCCTCCTTTGGGTTTATCCAGAGAGCTTCATCGTAGCATTTGATGGCTTCCTCGTACCTTCCCAGCTTATCCAGGGCCTGTCCTTTATTGGCCAGGATGGTTACGTGATCTGGTTTTATCTCGATGGCTTTGTCAAAAGAGCTGATTGCATCCTGGTATCTGCCCATCTGGTAATATGCCAGGCCTTTATTGTTCCAGGCTCCGGAATAATGCGGGTCATTATCAATGGCCCTGTCGTAGCTATGGATGGCTTCTTCATATCTTCCAAGATCCGAGAGTGTCACACCCCTGTTGTTCCAGGCCCATGTAAAGCCAGGCTTCGCATCAAGGGCCAAATCAAAGGACCGGAGGGATTCTTCATAACGTCCACGGAAATACAGGATATTGCCTTTGCCAAATAATGCGTCGGCATTTCGCAAATCTATGCTCAGCGCCCGGTCGTATGCCTTCATGGACTCGTCGTACTGGCCCAGCTGCCCCAGGATGTCGCCTTTTCTGCTCCAGGCTGTGGCGTTTTGCGGATCTGCATCCAGGGATTTGTTTATGTATCTTAGCGACATCTCGTAAAGCTCGTTGTCGTAAAGCTCTCTGGTTTTCTCCAGCCAGTAGCCCGCCATGTTGTTCTCTCCTGCGGATACTGGAAATGGGTGGATAAATAGCAGTAATAGTATTAGGGCAGCTATAGCGGCGAACCTCATCAAATAATCTGCATGCTTTCAAACTATATGAATTTTTATATCTATTTAAAGCGAAGCTACTTCGTTCATCGTAGTAATCGCGTTTGGATACTTCAGGTTCCTCGCTGTTTTGTATGGGCTGATTTGAATCTGAGCGAACACGAATCAAAATCCTTTGTGAGCTTTGTGATCTTTGTGGTTTGATCCAGTCAGTTTGAATGCAGCAGATGAAACGAAATCCACCACAAAGATCACAAAGCTCACAAAGCTCACAAAGAACGCGCGAAGTATGTTCAATTCGGTTTCAGATATCTTTCATAAAACTCATTAATTGGATAATTGGTATTCACGGATCATCGCATCGAATTACGCAACACAGCAATGAAAGGCTTGTAGAAATCGCTCCAATAACGGTCATCAAATAATGGAATCCCGCCCGGCGATCGGGCGGAAGCGCTTATGTGAAGCGCTTATGCAGAAGCATTATATTCCATTCTACTGAGGGGATAACCATGTTCAAGAAGAGGAACGTGCTCTCCATGCGGGAGTTCTCCAGGGAAGAGATCGACTCCGTCCTCGATCTGGCCTCATCCCTGGAACCCTATGCCCGGGGAAAGAAGAGCGATATGCTCTCGGGCAAGATTCTGGCTTTACTTTTCTTCGAACCTTCCACGCGCACGCGCATGTCCTTTGAAACTGCTATGAAGCGGCTGGGAGGCTCGACCATCAACCTGGGCTCGGCTGAAGCCAGCTCCATTGCAAAAGGGGAGTCGCTGGCTGATACTGTGCGCGTGATTGGCGGCTATGCAGACGCGCTGGTCATAAGGCATCCAAAAGAGGGTTCGGCCCGCCTGGCCTCCGAGTTCTCTCCCGTCCCCGTCTTAAACGCAGGCGACGGCGCAGGGCATCATCCGACTCAAACCCTGCTAGACCTCTACACAATCAAAAAAGAGAGCCGCCTGGAAGACCTGGAGATAGCTCTGGTGGGCGACCTCAAGTACGGCCGCACTGTGCACTCCCTGGCTTATGCCTTATCGCTCTACGGAGCGAATATCACCCTGGTCTCGCCCCCATCTCTGCGAATGCCCGAGCAGATCAGGGCCGACCTCTCCTGCAAGGGTACGCGAGTTCGAGAGACCTGTGAGCTTGCAGAGGTGATAAATAACGTGGACGTCCTCTACATGACGCGCATACAGAGAGAGAGGTTCCCGGACCCAGTGGAGTACAGCAAGGTGGCAAGAAGCTACAGGCTTACGCCCGAGTCCCTGGCAGAGGCTCGAAAGAACCTGATAATCATGCATCCTCTGCCAAGAGTGGATGAGATATCTCCCGCGGTGGACACGACCTCACACGCCCGGTACTTCGAGCAGTCCTTCTACGGCGTGCCCATCAGGATGGCGCTTCTTAAGATGCTGATTGGCGGTGATAACTGATATGGCGGAAGTCGAGCTTCGGGTGAAGCCCATCAAGAACGGCACTGTGATCGACCACATAGCCGGAGGCCAGGCCCTTAACGTCCTGAAGATCCTGGGCATCTCAGGCACAACGGACGCCACAGTATCAGTAGTCATGAATGTAGAGAGCAAGAAGCTTGGCAAGAAGGACATCGTGAAAGTCGAGGACAGGGAGCTGAAAGAAGAAGAGGTGAACAGGATTGCCCTGATTGCACCTGCGGCTACTATTAACATCATCCGCGACTACAGCGTGGTCGAGAAGCGCACTGTAGACCTGCCGGACGAGATTGTGGGTGTGGTGCGCTGCCAGAACCCAAGCTGCATCTCCAATTCCTCCGAGCCCATCAAGTCCAGAATGCTGGTCAAGGCCAAGAACCCCGTCCTTCTCCGGTGCATCTACTGCGAGCAGCCCCTCACAGAGAGGATAGCAGACTACTTAATCTAGGAGATATTCTGGCAAAGAGAATCCTTGCGAAGGGTATAAGTGAGGATCTAGCGATTGGAGCCCTTAAGCTTAGGATGGAGTTCGAGATGACCGTAAAAAATGGCGATTTCATCAAGATAGATTACACTGAGAGTGTTGATGATCAAGTAATATTGACCACCGATAAAGAACTGGCTACCGCTAAGGGAATCTGCGATGAGGAGACCCAGTATGGACCACGCCTGATAATAGTGGGATCCGGCCAGATTTCACAGGGCTTTGAGGAAGACCTGGTCGGAAAGGAGATCGGCTACTCGGGGAAGGTCGAGGTGCCCCCGGAGAAGGCCTTTGGGACACATGACCCCACGAAAGTGGAAACGGTTTCTATAACCCGGTTCAAGGAAGAGAAGCCTGTGGTCGGGATGCGCGTGGGCGTGGATAACAAGTACGGTGTCGTGACCAGGATAATTGGAAGAAAGGTGAGCATCGACTTCAATCACCCCCTGGCGGACAAGACCGTCGTCTACGAGTACAAGATCCTGGAGAGCATCGAAGACCGCCTGGAGAAGCTCAAGTCCATGGTCAAGACCTTCGCCAGGATGGAACTGGAGGCGGAGCTCAAGGACGATGTTGCAGTAATTACCGTCCCCTGGGAGCTGAGCTATTACAAGGAATGGCTCATGATCAGGCGCGGGCTGGCAGATATGATCATCCAGCATCTCGGCTTAAAAGAGGTGGACTTCGTAGAGAAGCACACCGGCGAGAAGGTCAAGGCTGAGCTGATCTCTCCACCAGGAAAGGAGCTTGAAGCCAAGCCTCAAGCCGAGGCTGAGGCCGAGGCCGAAGTCAAGACCGAGGCACAGGGCTCAGAGGAATCGACACCTGCATGAAAGGGCAGGTAAGCTTTTTTTCTTAAGAGCCTTTCAAAATTTAATGATCAAGTTTTTTAAAAGTAGATCGCGTTGGTGAAATTCCACTGGCTGGTGAGCTTGATTTCTTATTCTCTTTTTCTGCCAGCTCACCAGCCATAAGCCGTCTTCCATTTACTCTACCATCGACCAGTTTGGCTTCTCCTGTTCTGGTATCTCGATGACGGCAATCGCATGCTTGAAGATCAACATCGGCCCTTTCGCGGTTTGGAGAAGGATTTCATAGGCGTTGTAAGATTCCAGCACCCCTGAGATGGGCTGTCCGCCTGATAGCAGGCGTATCATAACCTTCTTGCCCTTGAGCTTGGGAATAAACTGCGGCGATCCTTGCTTCATCGTTGCTTCGGTCATTGTAGCATTGTCTCCTGTGGTAGGACTCATCTAACCATCTTATCTCTTATTCTCTTAAAGAGTTCTTTATAATTCTTATCCTGCTTAACTCTTACCCTTCCCTCTCTTTAATAAGCATCCTGGTCAGCTCACTTGAGGTGAACTTGGGCATAATTGAGTCTTTGCAGCTTTGTCTTTCTAGTTTTCATCGAGTTTCGAGTTAATCACAGGACGGGCGGATGCGCCGGAGAAAACATTTATAAAATTATACCTTGGCTTCAAAAGGTCCAGGAAAAGAATTGAAATTCTCGCCTGTGCATTATAGCGGAGAGTAGAATTGAACTACTGATCTACGGGTTATGAGCCCGTCGGGATATCCTGACTACCCTACCCCGCTCCACAAAACAGGCGAGAGAAACTGACAACGCACATGTAGGTTATAACACTATCGCTCGAAAACGAGGGCTTTCAGATTGAAGGGTTCTCTCCGGGTTACTCCACTTTTTCACTTAGGCGGCAAAAGTTTTATAGAGCTTAGGCGCCGTCAATCGAATTATGACGCAAGAAACCTCTGTGAGGGATCGTCTTCTACGATGCAAGAACGCTTGTTGGTGAAGAAGTAAGGATCTTCGATACAACCCTTCGTGACGGAGAGCAGACCCCCGGTGTCTCTCTCACTCCTGAAGAGAAGCTCATGATCGCCAGGCAGCTCGATCGCCTCGGGGTGAATATTATCGAGGCTGGATTCCCCGTATCGTCAAAGGGCGAGTTCGAGAGTGTCCGGCAAATAGCCCGCGAGGGCCTCAGCGCCAAGATCTGCGGCCTCTCCAGGATAATCGCAAAGGATATCGATGCAAGCCTCGATGCCGATGTGGATATGGTTCATGTCTTCGTCTCCACATCTGACATCCAGATAGCTCATACTATTAAGAAGAGCTACGAGGAGATCATAGCAGATTCGGTCAAGGCTGTAGAGCATGTGAAGGATCACGGCAGGACATGCCTCTTCTCGGCCATGGACGCGACGCGAACCACTCCAGCCTTTTTGAGAGAGATCTTCGGTGCTGTAGAGAAGGCCCATTGCGACATAATCAATATCCCGGATACTGTTGGCGTGGCAGCACCTTCGGCCTTTTACCGGCTGGTCAAGGATGTCTGCGATAACACCCACGGCATGACCGTAGACGTGCACTGCCACAACGACTTCGGCCTTGCAGTTGCCAACAGCCTCGCGGCCGTTGAGGCCGGGGCGAGAGAGATCCAGGTCTGCGTTAACGGTCTGGGCGAGCGAGCAGGAAACGCAAACCTTGCCGAGACCGTAATGAGCCTGCACTCCATCTTCGGGGCAAAGACCAGCATAAAGACGCAGTACCTGGTAGAGACTGCTAAGCTCATCGAGCGGCTTACAGAGGTTAGAATACCAATTACCGCGCCAATCGTTGGCGATAACGCCTTCTCCCATGAGAGCGGCATCCACAGCCACGGTGTGATCGAGAACAGCAAGACATTCGAGCCTGGCATCATGACTCCTGAGATGGTTGGCCACAAGAGGAGAATCGTGCTTGGCAAGCACACCGGGCGGCATGCCGTCAAGAAGGTGCTGGAGGAGGCGGGCTACAGCCCCTCGGAAGAGCAGCTTCAAGATATCCTCGAGCGCATCAAAGAGCTGGGAGACAAGGGCAAGCAGATCACTCATGCCGATTTGCAGACCATAGCGGATGTTGTTATGGGCGAGCTGTCCAAGGGGCGGCAGGCCGTGGTCCTCAAAGAGGTCTCGGTCATGACCGGGAACATCATTACGCCAACGGCGACAGTTAAAGCCATTGTGCGCGGCAAAGAGAGGGTTCTGGCAAACATCGGCGTGGGCCCCGTGGACGCTGCAGTCCGGGCGGTACAGGGCCTCTTGGACACCGACACATCCATCCACCTCTCGGATTTCAGGATTGAGGCTATATCCGGCGGTTCGGATGCCCTGGCAGAGGTGGTAATTGGCGTAGAAGACGACCGCGGACGAAAAGTGAGCGCCCGGTCGGCCCGCGAGGACATAGTAATGGCCTCTGTCGAGGCACTGGTCAGCGCTATAAACAGGTTAATGCTTCTGGAGGAAAACCACAAGTGAATGACTTAGGTCCTGGTCTTGGGGTAATTGATTCACATTGCCATCTGGATTTCAAGCAGTTTAACAAAGATCGCGATGCAGTAATGCAACGGGCAAGAGACTCGGGAGTCGCCATGATGATCAACTCCGGCGTGGACTTTGCCACCAATCGCAGATCTCTGGAGCTGGCGGCAAAGTACGACTTCATTTACGCCACATTGGGGCTTTCCCCTAACTCTTTGGACAGCATGAGCGATGCCGACCTCCAGAGGCTGCTCGATCAGATAAAAGAGAACGCAGGCCAGGCCGTGGGTATCGGCGAAGCAGGCCTTGATTATTACCGCTGCAAGGACCCCGCGGCCAGAGAACGCCAGGCTAAAGTCTTCTTGCAGGTGATCGAGCTGGCCCGATCCCTGAACCTTCCCCTGGTGATTCACTCCCGGGACACCGAGCAAAAGGCTCTGGATATGGTAAAAGACCTGGAGAAGGTGGTCTTTCACTGCTACAGCGGCACTCTCGCCACCATGAAGGAAGCTATGGACCGGGGATTTTACATCTCTTTAGCCACCGTTCTCTGCCGCTCGCCCCAGCATCAGGTTCTGGCAAAGAACGTCTCTCTGGACCGGCTGCTGGTGGAGACGGACAGCCCCTTCCTCTCCCCGCGACGGGGGCGAAACGAGCCCTCTTACGTCCTGGACTCCGTCAGGCTAATAGCCAAGATAAGAGGCATGGAGCCCCAGGAGATCGCCCGGATAACTTCCGAGAACACCAGGCGGATCTATGACCTATGACCTTCGTTGATCGCCTTAATAGACAGAAAATTATATGTGATAGCCTGAGCAATATCTCAGTAGGTCAGTGATCCGATGTCGATACACTTCGAACACATCATGAAGTATCTGGGCTCCAAAAAGGAAAAAGGCAGGAAAAAGATAGGGCTTCTTGTAGATGGCCCTAATATGCTCAGAAAGGAGTTCCAGATGGATCTGGAGGAGATCAGGGACATACTGAAGGATTACGGCGACATCAAGATGGGCAAGGTCTTCCTGAACCAGTACGCCTCGGAGAAGCTGGTGGAGGCGGTGGAGAACCAGGGGTTTGAGCCGGTGATCTGCACCAGTGACGTGGATGTGAGGATGGCTGTAGAGGGGGTGGATATGATCTATAATCCGGTTATCGACACCCTCGCTCTGGTCACCAGGGATGCAGACCTCAAGCCGGTGCTGATGAAGGCCATGGAGCACGGAAAGGAGACCATCATCTTCGGGGCCGAGCCCGGATTCTCTGTTGCCCTCAGGAACTCGGCAGACTACGTCATAGTCCTGCGCGACGGCGAGTACGTGACGGAGTAGTCTATTGAATCGAAGGCTTTTTACGATAAGTGAGAAAGCTAATGACGAGGTCGACTTGAAAGAGCTTTTGCGATGTGGCGTGGGTTTTGCGGATGAGATTTTTAAACAGTGCGGTCTTGGCAGCTTCTGGCTTAGCGCGCATATCAGCGTGCATATCTCGCCTGGGCATGGCTCCCGTCGGCCGCAGGGACGACTACAGGCGGCGTGATGAGTGGGGCAATCCGACGACACCTGCGAACACGCTGGCGAAATAAGATACCATCAGCTCTGCCTATCTCTTTGACAGGTATTATACTGGCAATTTGCATAATAGTATTTTTCTTAAGCCTTATGGCTCCGTACTTTGTCATAAACTACCTATCTCTGGTTCCGGCAATCCTTTTCGACAGGCCCTGGACTATTATCACCTACATGTTCGTCCACTTAACCTTCGACCATCTTTTCTGGAATATGCTCTTTCTCTTCTTCTTTGGCATGGCACTGGAGCAAAGGGTCGGAGAGAGAATGTTTCTGGTGATCTACCTGCTCTCAGGAATCGTAGCTGCCGTAGCTCAGATACTGGCTCTCAGCGGTATGGACAGCTTCGTCCCAATGGTGGGAGCTAGCGGTGCTCTTTTCGGAGTTCTGGGATGCCTGGCCATAATCGCTCCGGAGATTCGCGTGCTGCTCTTCTTTGTGATACCCCTGAGCATCAGATGGGCGGTCGTTCTCTACGCCCTTGTTGATTTCCTGTCGCTTGGTGCTGCGGATAATATAGCTCACATGGCCCACATAACCGGCCTGTTCGTGGGATTGGCCTTCGGATATGCCCTGAGGAAAAAGCCCAGATATTATAATATTTAGGCACTTATCTTGATAAAGATGTAATATTGAAGGTTGGGGTAAGTAAGACCGTATCGATCCCGATGGGTTTTTATTCAGAGAAAAATAAAAAGGATTAGGACAGAGTAGCGAGACGACCTGCCTTTAGCGGGGAACAGCCTTTGAGGTCTATGAGTAAGCTTTGAGGTCTATGATTAAGGGAGCTATAGGTACAATTGTTGGAGAGACCACTCCTCTTGCTTTCAAGTTCCTCATAAGCAAGGAGGTGGGCAGAGGCACGTACATCAAGGCCAGGGCCGACGTCAAGGAGTGGCTACTGGCCCAGGTCGAGGACGTGAAGAGGTCCAACTCGGCTTACAGCATGAGCCAGGTCAACGGCGCTGCCAAGGATTACGCAGCCAGGGAGCTGATGATCGCCGAGGCCCGCGTCATTGGAGTAGGCAGCAACGGCAGACTGCGCCTTCCTACAAGCCCTGCGCGACCTGGAGATGAGGTCTTTGTGGCAGATGAAAAGCTCATCAAAGCTACTTTAGGGCTTTCCAAGGGAGATATGTATATCGGCATGCTCCGCGGCTATGATATTCGCGTAGAGCTCGATGCCAACACGCTGGTGCAAAAGCACTGCAGCGTCCTTGCAAAGACTGGAAGCGGCAAATCCTACACTGCTGCAGTGATCCTGGAAGAGCTTTTAGACAAGAAGGTAGCCCTGCTCATCATAGATCCCCACGGCGAGTACGCCTCCATGAAGGAGCCAAACAAAGAAGGCGACTTCGCACGCTACAAGATAAAACCGCGAGGTTATGAAGTAGTGGTTTACACGCCTGCTGAAATGGCCGTGAACCCCCGAGCGGATCGCCCCTTCAGGTTCAACAGCCTGAACCTCTCGGCCAGAGAGGTGGCAAAGATGATACCCCACGAGGCATCCAGCGGCATGATCGGCCTGCTCTACGAGGCCATCAGCGTCCTGAGTGCTGAGACTGACGTCTACAGCTTGGAGGACATCATAGATCAGGTCGTGAAGAGTACCTCCAAGGTGAAGTGGAACCTGGTGGGCCATCTCGAGTCTTTGCTTGAAATCGGACTTTTCTCGGGAACGGCAACGCCTTTAGAAGAAATGCTGCGGCCGGGCAGAGCTTCGGTCATAGACATGACCGGCATTCAGCCTGAGCTTCAGGCCATGATCGTCTCACGCCTCCTAACTGAGGTCTTCGAGGCCAGGAAGCGCAGGCTTGTGTCGCCTGGGATGGTAGTAGTAGAGGAGGCCCACAACTACATTCCTGAGCGGGGAACGGGCAATGCAGCTTCTACAAGCATAATCCGGACCATCGCCGCCGAGGGCAGGAAGTTCGGCTTGGGGTTGATGGTCATAAGCCAGCGGCCCGCTCGTGTGGACAAGAACGTCATCTCCCAGTGCAATACCCAGATAATCATGCGGGTGACCAACCCCAATGACCTAAAGGCGCTCAGCAAGGGTCTGGAGGGCATGACCTCGGAGCTTGAAGAGGAGATCAAGAGGCTCCCGGCAGGCGTGGCCATGCTTGTGAGCAACGAGATCGAGCGGCCCATAACTGTGAACATCCGGCCAAGGAAATCCAGGCACGGAGGCGTGAGCACGCAGATCGTGGCAAAAGAGCAGCCACCTGCAGCCAAGGGGCCGGAGAGAGGGCAAGGGTCTCCCGCCAAGAGGCCCAGGTCTGAGGCTGAGGGTAAGACAGGTAGCGGTGGTGGCCTGTTCAGGAAGGTCTTTGGGGCAGGACGGGCGTGAGGCGCTCGCTTTGTCTTTGTTTTTCTCCTCGAACTTTGCAGGCTCTCTCCAATGCACTGCTCAGCTTTTCAGCCTTCTGATACCTTATACACCACTTGCACATGAGATCTCCCTGGCGAAATATCATTTTTAATACTATACCATTTATTACTATTCTATTTATCTCACTGGGGAGCGAAGAGGGGCGAAAGACCCCGGCCTTCAGGCCTTCCGACTGTGCCTCGATTTCATCGAGGCTGCCATCGACGTAGTCGTGGCACGTCGGAAGAATCCGGACGTTGCAGTCCGGATACCGGGATGTAGAGCCCCTCCCTGATTACTTTCGCTTCGCGCCCATTAACTATATCTGTCATCAAATCTATTTTCTTCTAAGCGTTAACCTTCAGACTCAGATGGTCAGGAATACAAGTTAGTTGCCTGTACCATGTACCCTATAAAGTCGAACTTGGATTGGGCAACAACGTAGTAGGCACGGACTGTGTCGAATTTAAGCCTGTGGAGAACCCGAAGGTGTTCGTTGAAGCAGGAAGCCCCGTCCTTCAGGGCGGGGAGGAAGTCACTTAATCATGAAGAGATAATTCATGAAGATCACTTATGAAGACCATCTTCACAGCCATGATGATATTCTCTTTATTGATGCTGTTAATATCTACTGGATATGGTGAGGAGGAGGGCATGAAGAATTTAGAAGTAAAGCTGGGGTTTAGCGAAATTCCCGAAGATCATACTTGCGAGGGCGAGAACATCTCGCCAAGGATCGAGGTTCAAGGGCTGGATGCGGCATCTATGGCAATAATTGTGGAGGATCCCGATTCGCCGTCGGGAGCTTTTACTCACTGGATCATCTGGAACATAGAGCCAATCGGGGTTATTCCTGAGGGCATCCCCAGAAATGCCACGGTCAATAGCCCCATCAAAGGCGAGCAGGGAACCAATAACTTTGGGCAGATAGGTTACCTGGGGCCCTGTCCTCCGCCGGGAAAGCCCCATAGATATGTGTTCCGCGTCTACGGCCTGGATCGAATGCTTGATCTGCGTCCTGGCGCATCTCGCAGAGAGCTTGAAGCGGCCATGAAAGGGCATATCATTCAGCAGGGAGAGGCGGTAGCGAGATACGGGAGATAGGCTTATTTTTTGTTTTCTTTTATCCTGTAATCCTCCCTCGGCGGGCTGAAGGTATCTGCCACCACTGCTCTCTCCAGCACCACTGCCCCGTGCTGCACGCCCGAAGGAGCGTAGTAGCAGTCTCCCGGGCCGAGATCTTTGCTCTCTCCATTGACCGTAATCCTCAGTTTCCCCGAGACGACGTAGCCCATCTGCTCTTGCGGATGGGCGTGGGCGGGTATTTCCACGCCCTTTTCCAGAGTGAACTCGCAGATCATCATAGAGCCGCCATCAGCCACCATGCGGCGGACCAGGCCGGGAATCATTTCTATGGGCAAGGACTCTTCATATCGGTAAAACATGATCCATTCTTCAGCGCTGACTACTATAAATATCAGATGCAATACCAGATTCATCAGCCAAAACCAAGATTATGTAAGCTGTGATCCTTATGTCTCAACCGGGTCCAAAGACTTCTTCTTCCAAGAGAACATAATTGGACAGAGACTTCTGCCATGCCAATTGAGGACATATCTCTTCAGCGCGCCCTTTACGGCTCGCCGCTGCGCCGGCCGTTAGTAGGCCGCATAATTGTAGCGGTATTGGCATTTGCGATACTATTCGGCATCTCCATCTCACTCCTCAACCTCTTCGTGAATGTTCTGCAGGGCTTCGAGGTCTATCTGGTTGCCCAGACGCTGGCCCTTCTGGCTGCCCTACCTGCACTTGCCGTCCTCTGGTACCTGGACAGGCGCGAGCGGGAGAGCATCTGGGTCTTCGTGGGGCTGCTCTTATGGGGCGCCTGGATTGCGGCAGCTTATGCCCTGCTGCTCAACACTTCAGGGGGCTTAGCCCTGACCCAGGCCATGAACGACGATGCGGCCCTTAAGGCGGAGATCGAAAGCGCAGGGGCAGACGTGGCTACGGTGGGAGACATCCTGGTGGCCTGGCTGATAGCTCCACCCGTGGAAGAGGTCATGAAGGGCCTGGCCATCCTGCTGATCTTCTTGCTGCTTCGCTCTGAGTTTGACGGCGTGCGGGACGGCATCATCTACGGTGCACTAGTAGGCCTGGGGTTCAACGTGATGGAGACGGCGCAGTACATAACCGTCGGTTATGCTCAGATGGGATACGCACCTTACATGGAGCAGATAGTCACCAGGTTCGTGTTCCTCGGGTTGGACGGCCATTCGCTCTACAGTGCGCTCTTCGGAGCTGGCCTTGGGCTGGCAATGCAGACTCGCAGGCTCTGGCTCAAGATCCTCGCTCCCATTGGGGGCTTGACGCTTGGAGTTCTGGCCCATTTTGTGAATAACTCCCTAACGGCTGTGGCCTTTGTCCTTCTTTTGCAGGCCTTTGGGGTAGATGTTGGAGTGGAGGCAGCAATTGCCGGCGTGCCTTTGCTCCTGATTTGGTTCAGCTATGCGATGGCGGTTCTATTAACGCAGTTCCCGTTTTATTTTCTGATCGTCCTCGCCCTAGTCTTCAGCGGCCAGTGGGAGCAGAGGGTTATCCGAAAAGAGCTGGCGGAGGAGATCGATAGGAGCATCACTCCTGAGGAATACGAACTGCTGAAGAGAGAATCGCTCTTTGGGCTGCGCACTGTGCCAGGATTTCCAGGTCCCGTTGCCAGATCTATCGTAAACGCCCAGAACGAGCTGGCATTTCGGAAATGGAGGGTGAAGTGCTATGGAGGCGATCCAGAGCTGGACGATCTGGTGCACGCCTGGCGGGCGGACATCGCCAGGCTGAGAGCCTTCAGGGCTTCTTAAAAAATCCAGTTCTCTGTGCCTCTGTGCCTCTGTGGTGAAGTCGTAAGCGTCCACCAAGAATATGAGGTCTTGGTATTGAGCGTAAAAGGGGCCCACCAGAATAAACTAGTAGTAATAGCAAGGAAGAGCAACGAGCTATACATAACGGCTGAGGTTAAAGCCTCAGCAAAAAAAGCGCATGGCACAGGTGGTTAAAATGAAGTTTTGCAAGCTATTGCTATGCACGGCAGTGCTCTTTTGCCTGGCAGCCCAGGTTTACGCCCAGGCCGAGGAAAGCCCTGCCGCCAATACATACTCTGATCCGGCTGTAAAAGAGATTAAGCAGTACCTCGATGGACCTACATTACCTGATCAAACCGAGAAAGGGAAGCCTCCTGCGCGATCTCCTCTGGCAGAACCTGTTGCAGGACAGGGGCAGGCTGCTTCTCAGAACTACCTGGTGAAGGCTGATCTCTTCCTGGATGGAATCACGACCAATAACCTCTACATGATTACCGTACCCGATTTCATCAACAACAGCCGCGCAGATCCCAGATGGACCATACTCGATATCAGGCCGTCTGAGAGGTATGCTACAGGGCATATCGAGAATGCTGTGAACATACCCTTTGGTGATCTTGTCCTTATGATGAATATGATACCTGCCGAGAACAAGATTGTAGTCTACAGCGATAACGATACCAACGCCGCCTTTGGGGTCATGACGCTCCGGGTCTTTGGCGATCGAAACGCCTGGATACTGCAGGGCGGTATGCCTGCCTGGCAGGCGGCGGGGATGCCGGTAGTTTAGGCGATTGAACGATAATTGAGAAAGGGACTGCCTTGTCTTAGACAGGGCACTTATACATTTATTTAAATCCCAAAACCTAAATTCAGTTAAGGCGAACCTACTTCGAGGTCATTATGCACCGCTCCCAGATGCTCATCAACGGCGAGCTTGTCGCCTCTCTCTCAGGCAAAGTCGAGATCATCCGCAACCCCGCCAACCAGGAGCCCGTGGCTGAAGTCAGCGTGGGCAGCCGCGAGGACGCCCGCCTGGCCCTTGAGGCTGCAAAGGCCGCCTTCCCCGAATGGTCAGGAACAACCAGCGCTCTTCGTGCCGATCTGCTCCACGAAGCCGCCCGCCTTGTTCGAAAGCGCTCAGAAGATATCGCCCGGCTGCTCACAATGGAGATGGGAAAGCCCCTGAAAGGCTCCAGGCTGGAGGTACTGGCCTCTGCCGACACCCTCGATTACTATGCCGAGGAAGGCCGCCGCAACTTCGGCCAGTGGATCACATCCTCAAACAGCAGGAGCATCGTAATCCGCCAGCCGGTCGGAGTCTGTGCGCTCATCACCCCCTGGAACTTTCCTGTAGATCTTTTGGCCTGGAAGGTAGGGCCGGCCCTGGCCGCTGGCTGCACACTGGTCGCCAAGCCTCCAAGCCAGGCTCCTCTAGCCGCAACAGAGTTCATTAAGGCTGTGAGCGAGGCAGGCCTGCCTCCCGGAACTGTTAATGCCGTCCACGGGCCGGGAGGCGAGGTCGGAGCAGAGCTGGTTGAAAACCCCATCTCCAGAAAGATCGCCTTCACCGGCGAGACCTCAACTGGAAAGTGGATCATGGAAAAAGCTGCAAAGTACATCAAACGTGTTTCCCTGGAGCTTGGCGGCCAGTCGCCCTTTATCGTCTGTGCTGATGCCGATCTGGAGAAAGCCGCTGCAGCCTGCGCTCAGAGGGCCTTCAACAACATGGGCCAGATCTGCATCAGCGTGAACAGGATTTACGCTGACGAGAAGATAGCCGAGGAGTTCACCTCCCGGCTGCTGGAGCGCACCAGGCGTTTCAAGATCGGGAGCGGCCTGGAGGGCGATGTGGATCTTGGACCCATGGCCAGTGAGGCTCAGAGGCAAAAGACGAAAGAGCACGTGGCTGATGCGCTGCAGAAAGGCGCAAAGCTGCTTTACGGCGGCCGTGAGCCTGAAGGCCAGAAGTACGAAAAAGGCTTCTTCTACCTGCCAACTGTGCTATCTGACGCCAACCAAAGCATGAAGGTCATGAGGGAGGAGACCTTCGGCCCTGTGGCCCCAATCATGCGCTTTAAGACGCTGGATGATGCTTTAGCGCTGGCAAACGACACCGAGTACGGCCTGGCGGCTTATGTCTTCACCGAGAGTCTGAAGACGGCCATCTACGCTGCCGAGCGGCTGGAGGCAGGTGGCATAGGGGTGAATGTTAACAATGTGGTGGACATGCAGGCGCCTTTCGGGGGATGGAAGCAGAGCGGCTTTGGGCGAGAGCTGGGGCACTTTGGGCTGGAGAGCTACATGGAGATCAAGCACATTCGGCTGGGGATGTAATATTCGAAATGTATCTAGAGAGCTGGGCTGAGCTGGCAGTTAAATCTTCATAGCTCTGATGCAATCGGATCTTGCTTCAGATAATATCAAAATCCCTCTGTGCCTCTGTGTCTCTGTGGTGAGCGTCCGCTGAGACTAACCACCAATGCACAAAGAAACGCCCACGCCCGAATGGGCACCCATGATAATGAAAATCGTCTTTGTGCGTCCTTTGTGAGCTTTGTGCTCTTTGTGGTGAATTTAGTTTTGTTGTTGCTACCAAACGAACGAAATTCAACCACAAAGAGCACAAAGCTCACAAAGGACTCATAAAGGAACCTTTAAAGCTGCAAGGCGCGACTGAGGAAGGGATTTTCGTACCAAACTCTCATGACATAAAGTCACCCATGAGGATGAAAATGGTCCCAGGATCGGGCCATTTTCGTACCACAAGAAAACTTCTCAGGCACTTCTTGGTTCCCTCACAGAAAATAACGAGGAGCCTTAAGTCTGTTCAGCCCTGCCATCCTTCTTCCCGAAACCGCACCCTCATCTCGTACACTCCTTCCTCTCGCCTCTTTTGTATATCAAACCCCATCTTCTCGAAGAGGGCAATCATGGGCTTGTTCTCCGCCAGAACCTCAGCAGTGAACGCAAGCAGTCCCTGCCTCCTTGCCAGATAGGTGAGATAGGACAAAACCTCCTTTCCCACTCCCTGGTTCTGGTACTCATCCCTCACAACAATTGCGACCTCGGCAGTATGCATATCCCTGTTCACCTCATACTGCCCTAGACCAATGATGGTCTCTTTCTCTTTATCCTGCAGGACTGCCAGGATCACCATCTTCTGGGAGTAGTCAATGACCATGAACTCCTGCAGCCGCTGGTGGGGCATATCCCTCCTCATGGAGAAGAACCGGAGATACATGCTGTCCTCGGAGAGAGCGTAGAAGAAGTTCTTGAGCAGATTCTCATCTGTGATCTTGACTGGCCGAAGCAGAATGTTCAGCCCGGTCTTTGTAGTCCTCCATGTCTCCAGCGACTCGGGATACTCGCCTTTCTCTCCGGGGATGAAGGCCTGGTCTTTGTAGATCAGGGTTCTCTTCTTGGCAGCCTCGATCAGCCAGGGCCGGAACTTTGGGTGCGCAATGGAGATTAAGTCCATGGCTCTCTGGCGGATGTTCTTGCCGTGCAGGTAAGCTATGCCGTACTCGGTTACTACGTACTGGATGTCACCCCTGGTGAGAGTGACACCTGCGCCCTCCTGCAGGATGGGGACTATCCTGGAGACGCTGTCGTTTATGGCCGTGGATGGCAGAGCCAGGATCGTCTTTCCCTCCGGAGCCATGACTGCTCCCCGCATGAAATCCGCCTGGCCGCCTATGCCACTATAGAATGTATTGCCCAGAGATTCGGCTGTGGCCTGGCCGGTAAGATCCATTTCCATGGCGCTGTTTATGGCCGTCATACGGTAGTTCCTGGCTATGATCATCGGGCTGTTGGTATAATCAATCCTCTTGAAGTCAATCATTGGGTTTTCATCCAGAAACTCGTAGGTCTCCCGGCTTCCCATGCAAAAAGCTGCTACGGTCTTTCCAGGGTTGTTCCCCTTCTGGGAGTTATCGACAACGCCTTTCTTCATCAAATCGACCAGACCGTCGCCGAGAAGCTCAGTATGTACCCCTAGATGCTTCTTCGCTCCCAGGTGAGGAACAACAGCATCGGGAACCATACCATAGCCTACCTGAATGGTCGACCCATCTTCTATTATTCGCGCCACATAATCGCCGATTTTCTGAACGATATCCGTAGGAGCTTTAACTGAGTACTCAAGCAGCGGTTCATCGTGAGGTATGATAAAATCCAGATCTTTAAGGTGGATGAACCCATCGCCATGAGTGCGCGGCATATTCGAGTTCACCTGGGCTATCACCAGAGATGCCTTCTCCGTCGCTGCTTTAACGATATCTATGCTGATCCCCAGGCTGACATAACCGTGTTTATCAGGCAAAGATGTCTGGATCAGGGCTACATCTATCGGTATCATCTCCCGGCGGAATAAATTGGGCACGGCAGAGAGAAAGATGGGCGTGTAATCAGCTGCTCCCCTGTTCACGGCGTTCCTGGTGCTCTCGCCCACGAAGAATGAGTCCAGCCGGAAGTTCTCCTGCAGCTTTTCATCGGTGTAAGGCGCGACGCCTAAAGTCCAGACGTGGATCAGCTCGGCATCGAAGAATGCCTTGGGATGGCTCTGGACGTAGTTCACCAGCGCCTGCACCAGATACTGGGGCTCGCCGCAGCCTGTGCCTATGAATATCCTGTCTCCGGCGTGGATGTGGCCGAATATCATCTCTTCAGGCGCGAACTTTTCAGGATACTCTTTCCTGAAGTCTTCCAGGTGTTTCTCGTGGTGCATGTACGTTGACCTCAGTTTCAATAGAACTAACTAATTTAGGCTGATCTGCATAATTAGCCTGACGCCTAAAAAACGATTGAAAATATTCTGCAGATTATGGTGTGACCGTTCCGTTTCAGTGAGAGCCGATGCGAGCTCACTGGCAGATCTCGCTTGGAAAACCATTTATGCATTGTCATACTAAAGTTATCCCATTTGTCTCAAAAAGGAGTTGAATATGAAAATATCCGCTCGCAACATGCTGAAAGGCAAGGTGAAGAGAATCGTCAAAGGCCCGGTGAGCACCGAGGTCTCCGTCCTGCTTCCTGGAGGAGATGTCCTAGTCTCAGTCATCACCAGCACCTCTGCCGAGAATCTGGATTTGAAGGAGGGAAAGGAGGTTTACGTAGTCATCAAGTCGACTAACGTGATGATAGCCACTGATTGAGGCTGGCTCGTTTCCAAAAAATGCGGACTTGGACTTCAATGCCATTAATCCTTTGTGCATTCTTTGTGAGCTTTGTGAGCTTTGTGGTTTGATCCCGTCCGCTTGGAATGTAGCGAGACAAAACGAAATCCACCACAAAGCTCACAAAGCTCACAAAGGACTCACAAAGACATAAAAAGGGTTCTCAAGCCTTGTTCGCTTTCGGGATAACCTCTTAGGAAATTCTCTGTGTAAGCCCTAACGCTTACGATATGTTCTTTAGGTCAGCATTTATGCAAAACTACTTATCCCTTATGACGGAATAGGCTTGCCTTGAGGGTTTTTCATGGAGGAGATCCTGGAGAAGATCGAAGATCCGGAGCTGCGCTCTCAGATTGAGGGGGTTGCACCTTTTCACGGTTACCTGAGCACGGGAGCCTTTGCCGGCATCCAGATGCTCAATTTAGCCCGGAGAGTTCTGGGCATAAACAGCCACGACAGGCTTTTCGTGACCTGTGAGACCTATAACTGCCTGCCGGATCCCTTTCAGATCCTTGCGGGATGCACAATCGGGAACAAAGGCCTGAAGATCAAGGACCACGGCAAGATGGCCGCAACCATCAGCAGGCGCGGGCCAGCCGGAACCAGTGTTAAAGCCGTGCGCATTATGCTCGATCCGGCCAAGACTATCCGATACCCAAGGCTGCATGATTGGTTCATGAAGACCTGCAAAGTGCCCCATCCTGAGGCGGTCTCTATTTTACTGGAGGCAGGAGAGAGCGTCTACACCTGGGAAATCATGGACCTTGTGGTTCCGGAGAAGCCCCGAAAGCAGATCTCTATCTGTAACGAATGCAATGAGAGCTTCGTCCAGCGCGAAGAGGAGAAGCTCTGCCAGGCGTGCATTGAAGCTTGGATCTCTGAAAACCCAAAACTGTGTTTTAACCCTCATTTGGAGGATACAAAATGCCCGCAAAGCTAGTTCCTTCTTTATGCCCTTACTGTGCTGTTGGCTGCGGCCTTTACCTGGTTGTGGACAAGGCCAGAGCCGTTGGAGTAGAATACATGGCCGATCATCCCACATGCGAGGGAGCCCTCTGCCCCAAGGGGAATGCCGTTCTTGAAGTTCTGAACCATGAGGAGCGGCTGAGGTATCCCATGAAGAAGGCAGGCGACGGATTCGTGAGGATCTCCTGGGACGAGGCCCTGGACCTGGTGGCGCAGGGCCTGGCCAGGAACATCAAGAGACATGGGCCGAAAAGCCTTGGATTTCTGGCTTCCTCCCGGTGCAACAACGAAGAGAACTACCTGATGCAAAAGATGGCCCGTCTTTTGGGCTCTCCCAATGTGGATAACTGCGCCCGGCTCTGTCACTCGCCCACAGTCGTTGGCCTGGGGGCGGTCCTAGGCACAGGCGCCATGACCAACAACATCCTGGACCTGGAGAACTCACGATGCATCTTTGCGATCGGCACCAACTTCACAGAGGCTCATCCTATCGTATCCCGCTGGGCCCAAAAGGCAAAGGATAAAGGGGCCACAGTGATCGTGGCAGATCCCAGGATCACATCGACCTCATGGATGGCGGACATCCACCTAAGGATCAAGCCCGGCAGCGACATAGACCTGCTGCGGGGAATGATGAAGGTGATAGTGGATGAAGGCCTGATCGATGAGGAGTTCATCTCCCGCAGAACCGAGGGCTTCGAAGATCTTCAAAAGGACCTGGAAGGCTACTCTGTCGAGGAGGCGTCTGAGCTGACAGGCGTTCCGGCAGGAGACATTATCAAAGCTGCCAGGGTTTACGCCAAATCTCCTTCCTCTGCTCTCCTCTACTCCATGGGCATAACCCAGCACGTCTGCGGCACAGATAACGTCAAGGCCTGCGCCACTCTGGCTCTGATCAGCGGCCAGATCGGCAGGCCCGGCGCCGGCGTCTGGCCCATGCGAGGCCAGAACAATGTTCAGGGAAATTGCGATATGGGCGGGATGGCCGAGTTCTATCCGGGCTACAAAAGGGCCTCTGATCCCGCGTCCGTCGAGTTCTTCAAGGCTGCCTGGAATGTGTCCGAGCTCCCCTTAGGACCGGGATTGACATCGACTGAGATGACAGAAGCAGCGCTTGATGGTTCTCTCAAAGCACTATACATCATCGGCGAGGACCCGGTAATCTGCGATCCAAACATCAAGAAGACCAAAGCTGCCCTTGAAAACCTGGACTTTCTGGTGGTGCAGGAGATCTTCATGACCGCCACAGCTAGGATGGCTGACGTCGTCTTGCCTGCGGCTGCCTGGGCGGAGAAAGACGGAAGCTACACCTCCATGGAGCGCAGGGTGCAGTGGATCGACAGGGCCGTCCCTCCTGTCGGAGAGGCGAAGGAAGGTCTGTGGATTATCAACCAGATTGCCAGACGGTTGGGCCTTGATTTCAACTATACGGACGCTGCACAGGTTTTAAAGGAGATCAACCGCTTCGTTCCAGCCTATGGAGGAATGACCAGAGAGCGAATCTCCAAGATCGGCGGCCTCCGGTGGCCCTGCCCTGACGAGAGGCATCCAGGAACTGAGATCCTCCATATAGAGAGATTTTCTACCCCCGATGGAAAGGCAAGGGTTGCAACCGTTGAGAACAAGCCTCCAGCCGAGGGGACCAGCCCAGAGTATCCCATCCTGCTCACCACCGGCAGAATAGTCGTCCATTACAACAGTGGTTCCATGACCCGAAGGAGCCCCTCGCTGCTGGAGAGGGACTCAGAGCTTTACATCGAGATAAGCCCTGAGGATGCAGCCGGGCTAAAGGTTCGTCATGGAGATATGGTGGTGGTTAAAACCCGCAGGGGCGAGACCGAGGCCAGGGCGAGGGTAACGAAGAAGGTGAAACCTGGGGTGGCTTTCATGCCCTTCCACTGGCAGGGCACGAACATCATCACATCCAGCGCTCTTGACCCAGTCTCCAAGATCCCGGAGTACAAGATTGCTGCCTGCAGAATAGAGGCCATGTCCTGAAGCTGAAAGGAAGCTGAGGCTGAAAAAGAAGGTTAGAGGGAGAAGGTTAGTGGGAGAAAGTTAGAAGGAGAAGGTTAGAGGGAGGAAAGAGACTTGAGAGAGAGCTGGCATGCGAGCAGGATAGAAGAGCCAAAAAGCTACTGGAAGGAGGAGCAGCTCGAACCCGATCCTACCTTCCGCTCCAGGAAGTGTCTGGAGATCAGCGGTGCAAAAAGGCGCGAGATGGAGGTGGACGTGGCTGTCGAGGAGGTCGTGAACATCGTCCTCAACGGCGGCTGTGTAACCGCTTTGCCGGCCCTGCCTGCTCAGCTCAAAGAGATGGCTGTCGGCTTCCTGATCGGCGAAGGAATGGTGAAGAGCTTCCAGGATATCACCTCAGTCAGGGAGGAGAATGGGTCATTGATTTGCGAGACGAGGGACGGAAAGGCTGCACCCTGGAAAGGCCACCAGTGCTGCAGTGTTGGGGGCTCTGCTATTCAGGGCTTAGAGCCGATACAATCCGATATCAGGATGAAGGCCGACGCCATCCTTTCCGCAGTGGATCAGCTCAACGAACGCGCAAAGCTATGGCGCAGGACTGGAGCCACGCACACTTCAATAATTTGCGACAGCGAGGGCAAGATCATGGCCTCATGTGAGGACGTGAGCCGGTCAAGCTCCGTGGACAAGACTGTCGGAGCGGCTCTTCTCGCTGGGACAGACCTCTCTGTGTGCGCCCTGATCACCAGCGGCAGGCTTTCGGGAGTCATGGTCGCCAAGGCCGCTCGCGCAGGTTTTCCGGTCCTAGTTAGCAGGAGTGCGCCCATGAACTCCGGGGTAGAGCTGGCAAAGAAGATTGGGATGACCCTGGTGGCGTTTGCCAGGAGCCCCAGGCTTTACGTCTATGCTGGAGAAGAGAGGATCCTCTAGAACTCAATTATCCTAAAACATCTTATGCTTAATATCGAATAGCTCTCAGTATGCTTAAGCTTGGAGAATATTACGAATATGAAGCAAAGGCGATTGCGAACTACCTGAAGGATGCCGGAATTAAGGTAGAGCAAAGGATAGCCCTTTCTGCCGAAACTACGGAAACTGAGTACCTGGAGGGCAGGCTCAGCGAGCTCAAGGGAGAGATAGAGGATATTGAGGTTTACGAACGGTATCTGTCGGCTTTAAAGGCGGCTTTCGCCGAGGGCGCTACTCCTGATGACTTTAAGGAGCGTTATCTTACCGAGCTGGACCCGTCCTTTGCGGAAAAAAGGGACCTGATTAATAACCTTGAAAATCCTGCTGAGCTCTCCGAAGAGGAGCGTGCGGCTGTATGTGAGAGGGCAGAGGATCTGTTAGGCGATCTTGCGATGGAGGATCTGGCTGAATGGATTGTCGCCTTTGAGTTTGCTGTCACAACTTTGTCGCGCAACAACATTGAGCCGGGCGTTGAAATAGGAGACCTCTTGAACGATCCTATTCTCCGCATCAGGATCGATTCAGAGGATTATGAAGGCGATAAGCCGATCAATAGGACATTATCTGTTGAATTTGAGAAGCAATACGACCTTTATATTGACGAATTCACTTCGCCTTTGTTTGAGGAGCTGGATGAGGAGTTTCAGGAGAGCTATCCAGAAGAATTCCTGAAGATTATGGCTCTAGGCATTCTCATAACAGATCTGGTGGAGGATTCGTCTCCCGGCAAGATAGATTTGCAGACTTTCGCCGAAAGATGCGAACTGGATTTGGAGAAGGAGGGGGATATCCTGAGCATAGATGGGGCTGAAGTGGCAGAGGATATTGCCAGGGTGCTGGAGAAGAATGGGATAATAAAGATGAAAGGAGACACCATAAAGTGGAAGAGTTAGGTTAATGGAGCCGGCGCCGCGACGAAATTAATTGAGAGCTTATCCCGAAACGGCAACTTTATACATCTTGTTTCGGGATAAGCTCGCTATTTACTTTAGATATTGTATTCTAAATATAATTTTTTGAATGCTATCATTCCATAGCGCAACATCAAAAACTAGAAACTATTGAGAATTATAAGCCTTTTTCCCTGAGACAACGATGTAGATCAGGTTCTGCTTTGCCCTCCAGCCCTGAAGCTTGGTATTTGCCAGCAATTCCGGTATCTCTGACAGAGTATAAGAGGCATTTACAGAGCTGGTAAATCCTGAGCGCATCTTCGCAGATCTCACACTCGCAGGCTGAAGAAGGATGAACCACTTCATCAGCGGGCTCATATCCCTTCTAAGGTCGCTGATGAAATATTTTCCTCCGGGCCGCAGAACCCTATAGATCTCATTGAAGATCTCTCTGGGGCGGGACCATTCATGAAGGGAGTTGGTGCTTATGACTGCATCGAAATAGCCATCGCCAAAGGGGATGCTGCTTGCGTCACCCACGAAGTACTCAGCCCTGCTTTCAAGGCCGTAATCCCTGGCGTTCTTCGTCGCCAGGGCCACCATATCCCCGCTGATGTCCAGGCCCTTCAGGGTCGTATCCTCCGTCTTCTTGAGCCACTCCAGACCCTGATAGCCGGGTCCCGGTCCGATCTCCAGGGCGCATCCCAGATCCAATCTGGAATTCAGAATGGAATCGGTTTGAAGCATGCCTTTGTCTCTCAGGCGGCGCATGGAGATGTCGTAATCCCTTACAGCTTCTTCGCCTACTATCCCGTGATCTGTCTCAACGGCTCTGGGTTTGACCATCTTTCTCCACTCAATATTATGATTAGTATTATCCGCTTGTGTGGCTGGGGCTCTATTACGTTTTACTTCTTAAACTTATTCTTTTATTCTGTGTCAATAAATTTGATTTGGTGATAACTCACTTTTACACGGTTTTTCATGCGTGTGGATTAATAAAGTCTTTATTGAAGAGAAAGAAGCGAGTGATCCCGCTTTTTTGTGAATTCCAGGATTGATAATCTCCTTTGAAGCGCTGGAGAGAAGAGATACGCTGCTGCACCTTTTCCCATAATATTAATAGTTGAATTTAATTACTCTAAGACTGTTCACGCCTCAACAGTCCCGTCGATTTCTGCTCTCAATGTGCCATCGCATCGCCCTTCGCCTTCTTCGTTGTTAAGTTCGCAAAAGGAATATTTTTAGGTTGCATTAATTCAGTGTACAAAAAGAAGCAATATTCCTGCAGCTAGGGTGACCCCCAGGGCCAGCCTTCTGAAATAAACCTCATTGACCTTGCCGAAGACAAGGTTTCCTGCCAGGAACCCCAACGCCAAAGCGGGTAATAACATCAAGCTCTGCACGAGCATATCCGCATTTATCAAACCTATCCAGATGAAATAAATGAAAGTCAAAAAATCGACTACCGTAAGAAAGATCACCATAAGCTTCCTGAACTCAACTTTCGCAAATCCCTGACTGCTCAAGAGCAGTGCCATGGGAGGCCCCGGCATTCCAATGCTGCCGCAGAGAAATCTCCCAAAAGGCCAGCAGCCGCAGATCCGAACCTATCTCTTTTGAGCCTCAGGTTCACGTTCCATAATAGTAGTACGGAGAAAATGATCAGAGCGATGCCTATCACAATCTTCAAAAGCCCCTCGTCGGAGCGGATCAGGATTTCAGTCCCCAAAGGGATGCCTATTAATCCTGAAGCCAGAAGGGGCCAGGCCTGGATGACTTCGCTCCTAACCTTCAGGCCATCCCTTCCCAGGATCATTATATCGATCAGACATTCGTAGAGCAGGATGAAAGGGATGGCGTACTTCGCACCGAAGAGGATTGAGAGAAGAGGGATGGCGATCAGGGCTGAGCCAAAGCCGGTGACTGTCCTGATGAGCATGGAGGCGAAGATGATCAGGATGGCGAAGGCAATTATGAACTTGAGATTATCATGATCAGTTCGGCACATAAGAGCTTATCCACTTCGATCGAGCGTTTACGTAAAACCTCTTATTCGAAAGAGCCAGATATATTTGCTCATGTTCAAGCTCGGAGAATATTATGAAGGCGAAGAAAAGCCAATTGTGAACTACCTGAAGGATGCAGGAATGAGGGTAGAGCAGAAGGCACACCTTTACGCCGAAACGGATGCGGAGGATTACCTGGAGGGCAGGCTTAGCGAGCTTAGGGGTGAGATAAAGGATATAGAGACTTACGAGCGGTACCTTGCGGCTTTAAAGAGTGCGCTTGCCAAGGGTGCGACCCCTGATGATTTAAGGGACCAGCTTTATTCAGAACTCGATCCTGTGTGGGCAGAAAAGAAGCGCCAGGTTGATGAGATCTTCAAGAATCCGTCTGCGCTCTCTGATGAAGAAAAGGAGGCTGCAAGGAAGAAGCTTAATGAGCTTATGGAAGAGATCAAAGTGGATGACGTCATTAAAATGGCTAAAGCCTATAATTTCGCCGTCACGACTCTATCGCGCAACGAGATAGAGCCAGGCCAGGATGTAGGAGACCGTTTGAACGATCCGATTCTGCGCATCAAGATCGATCCGGAAGAGTACGAAGGCCATAAGCTGCTCAGGCGAACTTTATTTGTCGATCTTGAGAAGAATTATGAGCTGTACATCGACGAGTTCTCCGCGCCCCTATATGATGAATTAGATGAAGAATTCGAGGACAGCTATCCAGAGGAATTTTTTAAGATCAGGGCACTGGGAATTCTCATAAAGCATCTGGTGAATGAACCGTCCCCAGGTAAGATAGATATGGATACCTTCTCTGAGAGATGCGACCTGGAACTGGAAGACAATGGGAATATCGTGAGCATCGACGGCACGGATGTGGCAGAGGAGATCGCCAGGGTGCTAGAGAAGAACGGGGTGATTAAGGTAAAGGGCAATATGATCAAGTGGAAGGTTTAGGGATACATGGATGTGCCCTGAAGGATAACTTTGAAAACGATATGGCATTTGTCGGACTCTAACCTCATGACCAGAGGTATTATGGCTGGAGATGTACAGAAAGGATCTGAACCCGGCATTGTAAAGACAGACGCCGGATATGTTTCGGGGATAAATGAAAATGGGATCTGGACTTATCTCGGAATTCCGTATGCAGCTCCTCCGACCGGGGATCTGAGGTGGAGGCCGCCTGAGGCTGCAAAGCCCTGGGAAGGGGTCCGCAAGGCCGATAAGTTCGGCCCTTCCTGTCCCCAGGCGGTACGTAAGAGACTTTGGATCTGAATGGACACCGGGGAATATGAGCGAGGACTGCCTTTCCCTGAACGTCTGGACTCCCGGCGATAAATCCGGGCGAAAAGCTGCCGGTGATGGCCTTCATCTACGGAGGGGCATACATGAGGGGATCTAGCGCTCTCCCACTCTATAATGGAACTGCCCTGGCTAAGAAAGGTGTCGTCGTGGCCACGATCAGCTATAGGGTTGGCGTTCTTGGATACATGGCCCATCCTCAGCTCTCCAAAGAGTCGCCAAACAATACATCGGGTAACTACGCCCTCCTTGATCAGCAGGCAGCCTTGAGGTGGGTCCAGAAGAACATCGCAGCCTTCGGAGGAGAACCTGCCCGCGTTACCATCTTCGGGGAGTCGGCGGGAGCTGCCAACATCATCAGCCAGCTCGCCATACCCCAGAGCAGGGGGCTTTATAGCCAGGCCATCGTCGAAAGCGGCGGAGTCTGGACAAATGGGCCGTCGATTATTGGTTACAGAACAAAAGCTGAAGCCGAAGAGTACGGCCAAAAATTTGCCGAGAGCCTGGGATATTCTGGGCCAGACGCAATTCGACAGATGCGAAGCGCAAGGGCTTTTGATCTGGTCAACAAAACGCCATATGTATGGGATTCAACGTTCACGGGTTTCCACAACGTAGCCTTTAAGCCCACCATTGATGGATGGCTGATCCCAGAGGCGCCAGAAGAGATCTTCAGGCAGGGGCGGCAGAATCCAGTCCCCCTCATCATAGGGAGCAACGCCGACGAAGGCACATTGCTGGCAGCAAAAACAAATATGACCGTTGAGGATTACTGGCAGTTCCTATGTGACAGCTTTGGAGAAAGCGCCATCTATGTGCTGGCCAAGTACCCGGCAAGGACTCCGGAAGAGGTCCAGCACCAGATGGAGAGGATAGCGACAGATTTCGACTTTGCATTGGCATCCAAGTTTATTGCCGGGTCTATGGCCAATCTCAACCAGAGCACGTACCTGTATAAGTTCACCTATGTCCCTCCCGGACAGCCCAATGGCGCATACCATACCAGCGAGCTATACTTCGTGTTTCGGCCCAGCTACTGGGATGCAGACCCCACCAGCAGCGAGGTCTCTGATTATGTGATGGACATGTGGACCAGGTTTGCCAAGACAGGAAATCCGAACGGTGGGATGAACGTGACCTGGCCGGAGTACAGCTCGGAGAAAGACCAGTATCTTGATATTGGGGTGAACCCGGTGGTTAAAACTGGATATTGATCGATCTCAATCATCGAGCAGTTCAAACCAGCACGCTGTAAATATCGGATATATTATTCAAAGCCTGTAGCATGCTGCTATCTTGGTATTGATCTCTGCCCTTAATGCAGTATCGACCTCTCCGAATAGGCCTTCGATAAACCAATTCTTTAAGGTCGCAAGTAAGCTAAGCCTTATCACCGAATCGCGTTTCAACCCAGTTGCTGCAAAAGAGGGCATGCTTCTCAGGACCAAGACGTCAGTCTGCGAAGGAATAAGAGGAACTCTTGAGGAGATGTATGCTAGAACTACTTCGTCCCGCTCCTCATGAAGAACAAGCGCTGGCCTGGGCTTGGCTGTAGTTAAATCTGTGTAAGGGAAGCGGACAAAAACTACGTCGCCCTTCATTTATATCTGACTTCAACATCTTCGATTGTATATGTATCAGGCTCTTCTTCGATTAGCTCCGATATAACCTGCGCTGAGAGCTTGGTAAAGGCTTCCACTAGTTTCTCTTCTTCTTCTGGCACTTCCTCTTCGTCAGAGGGAAAATCTCGCTGCGGGTATCTTCTCGAAGTCAAGCCCTCACACATGGATAGAACTAATGCTCTCCAAAGATAAATAATCGATTGCTTCGGTTCGCTACCAGGGTTAAGGTACAGCGAATTTCATAAACCTTGCCCTACGACACAAGCAGCTCTGTTCTCCTTCGACCAGAGACCCCAGGCTGTCGGTTATGGCCTCATTGGTGTTCTCCAAATTTCCCAGAGAAAGAAAATTATTGATTTAGGCTTAATCAGATCCATAAATTTGAAGGTGAAACGGTTAACCGATCTATAATCGGTGGATTCTTTTCAGGCTCTCCATAGAAGAAACTTACTTATGTAGATAGTTGGCGCTGAAGGTTGCCATCTATTACAGTCGCTTTACCCTCGCCCCCGTCTCCTCCACCGCCCTTCGCAGATCCCCAAAGCACTCCTCCCCCTCAAAGTAGCCCTTCGCCCGCTCGATATTCTCCCTGGCCGCCCTTCTGTCGATGTATGCAAAATCCAGGCTGTCCAGAGGATCGTAGCCCTCCTCGGAGAACGCATAATAGCCAACCTCATCGAGCAGCTCCTGAAGTTCTGGAAGATCCATCTCACTCCTGAGGTGCTGGCAGAGCCACTCATTGGCCTGTTCCAGATCTCTGGACCTCTTGATCCCCAATCCCTGGCGCTCGTTTTTGTCTGGAGCGGTGGTGAGCCCGCCCAGGGAAAAAGCGAAAGTGCACAGGTATTCCTCCAGAATTTTATCCGCCGGAAGCCCATCAGCCTGGGCGCTTCTGAAAACCTCTATTGGGTCCACCTCGCCAGCCAGCCCGGCATGGCCCATGGTCTCCACTGCGGCCAGGGCCCTGGAGTGCTTGCCCAGCTCTACTCCCAGCATCCTGGCAGTGGATTCGACCAGAGCCAAGTTGGCCTCGAATACTCCGAGGGGGCAGCAGGCGAAGGCCAGCAGCTCAGCCCTCTGCTCTCTGGTTATGAACTCCTCTGCCTCTTCTGCGAGGCTGCCCAGATCAAAGCCCCAGCGCTCGTCATCTATCAGGTGGCAAAACTCGTGGAGCATGACCCCAACCTTGGCCATCTCCGGTCCAAAGCAGTCAAAGGGCAGGATATAGTTGGGGGTGGCAAACTCGAATATGAGGTGATCCGCAAAGGGATCGGACAGAAGCCTCATCCCCACAGGATAGCGCGATCTTCTCCAGATGGCAGGGTTATACTGCACAAGGAATCTGTCAGGCCATTTCAATATCTTCGAGGCCTCATCCAGTGCCTGCTGCCACCTATCTTTAACTGCGGACACGGCATCGAGATTTTGGCCTTCCACAAGGGCCATGGCGCTTTCCAGATCACTGAGCATCACTGCGATGTATAGATGAAGGGCTATAAAGCCATGCTCTAGACCTTACTTATGAGCCTATCCCGAAACTGCAGCTACTGGGCAGCCAGCATCGAGTTCTTTGTGCCTCATACACTTTCTGGATGACCAGAATCGCAAAACGTTTTCACGAATTAGAAATGCAATGATGAATGCCCATCAGAATGGCGATGATCAATAAAGACAGTCAATTCCTTTATATCGATCCTAAGTTTAAAGAGATGTTTAGCTACAATCTAAAGGATATCTCCTGCGGGAATGAGTGGTTTACGAGGCCCCATCTTGATCGGGCTTACAATCGTGAGATAATACCAACCTGAAGCGTTCTCCGAATGCATTGGAGGGACAACTGAAATGGCGATGAGATTGGCAGACCTTGTAGCGAGTCATGAGGATTGGCTGATGCATAAGGTCCTCACTTACGCAAAGGAGAACGGTTACACCAAGTATACCTCGACTTTAGCCGAAGCCTGGAGAACATCCATATCAGGTCTATCCCAATCTCTTCTGGAGTGCCTGAAAAGCCAATCAAGCGTGCCAGAGCTTCTGCCAAACGAAGACTATGCGAGTGACCCTATTGCCGCTTTCGGCATCATCGAGGCGAAAAGACACCGTAGACGAGGTGTAAGCTTAGGCATGTTCCTGGGCCTGATGAAATATTATCGTCAGAGCTACATCGACCTCGTCGTGCAAGCAGGCTTTGGGATCGAAGAGGAGCGGCTATACCGATTGATCATCGACCGATTCTTTGATCGCATCGAGCTTGGCTTTTGCACTGAGTGGAACAGTTTGACCGAAAATCAGACGCTAGTGGAGCTGCAATCCGCTAATCGTTGCATGACCAACGAGAAGAACAAATACCTGACCATCTTCGAGAGCATCAGGGATCCAGTCTTCCTATTTGATAAAGAGAACCGCATTGAGAACATGAATCATGCGGCCTCGGAGCTGTTCTTTGACATCAGCGTACCAGGATCTACATACTACGATAAACAGAAGACCAGGGAATCTCTTCCATGGATTGAAGACGAGCTAGCTGCATTAGATGCAAGCGGCCAAATGGAAGTTATTTTCGAGAAGCAGGTAATAACTGGCAAGGGCCCTCTCCAATTCCAGGTCAAGATCGAGCAGATGCTCGATGTTAGCGAGAAGTTCAGTGGCAAGGTCGTTATACTCAATGATATCACCGAGCGGAAGCGGGCGGAGGAGACTCTGCGTGCATCGCATCAAATCATAGAAGGGATTATCAACGCGATACCCGTAAGAGTATTCTGGAAGGATAGAGATCTCGTTTACTTGGGCTGTAATGCGATATTCGCGCACGATGCGGGTTTTGCCGATTCGAAAGACATAGTCGGCAAAGATGATTACCAGATGGGGTGGCGTGACCAGGCAGAATTATATCGCGCCGATGACCGCCAGGTCATCGAAAGCGGCCGCCCCAAATTACTCATCGAAGAACCTCAGACGACGCCTGATGGGAACACCGTAGTTCTTCTTACGAGCAAGATACCTCTACGCAGTTCTGAGGGGGAGATCATCGGCGTGCTCGGAACGTATATGGATATAACCGAGCGCAAGCGGGCTGAGGAAGCACTAGAGGAGGGTGAGGAGCGTTTCAAGGCTCAATACCAGGGTAGCCCTGCTCCTACGTTTACGTGGCAAAAGCACGGGGCCGACTTTGTACTTGTTGATTTCAACGAGGCTGCAAAGGCTATCACAGATGGGAAGGTCAGTGAGTTCGTTGGACGGAGAGCAAGTGACTTGTACCCAGATAGACAGGAAATACTGCGAGATCTCCTACTGTGTCATGATGAAAGAGAAGTCATAAGGAGGGAGATCAGATCCCAGAATTTCGTGCCTGGTGCACTTTTAATAGCCACTTTTGCATCTGTTCCGCCTGACCTAGTATTAGTGCACTTGGAAGATATCACCGAGCGCAAACGGGCTGAGCAAGAGCTGCAACAAACCAATCGGGATCTGAAAATTGCCATCGAACAGTCCAACGAATTGGCCGAGCAGGCCAGGAAGGCCAACGCCGCCAAGAGCGAATTCCTGGCCAACATGAGCCATGAGATCCGCACGCCCATGAATGCAGTCATAGGCATGACGGGACTTCTGCAAAGTTCTGACCTCGATCCTGAACAGAGGGAGTGCGTTGAGATAATTCACAGCAGTGGCGAGACTCTGCTTGCCATCATCAACGATATTCTGGACTACTCAAAGATCGAGGAGGGCAAAGGAGAGCTGGAAAGCCAGCCTTTCAACTTGCGTGAATGCATTGAGAGTTCCATGGATCTGGTAACTTCGAAGGCCGCTGAGAAAGGCCTTCGGTTGACCTGTGCCGTGGACGATAAGGTTCCTGAGAATCTGATGGGAGACGTAACAAGGCTTCGCCAAATCCTGGTCAACCTGCTCAGCAATGCAGTCAAGTTCACAGAGGTGGGGAAAGTAACAATCACGGTGACCTCGCAGCAGAAAGAAGATCGTCATGAGATATGCTTCACAGTCAGAGACACGGGCATAGGCATTCCCTCTGAGAGGATGAACCGTCTCTTCCAGTCCTTCAGCCAGATAGATATGTCCACCACCCGCAAATACGGCGGGACGGGTTTAGGACTCGCGATAAGCAAAAAGCTTGCCGAGATGATGGGTGGAAAGATCTGGGCAGAGTCGGAAGAGGGAAAAGGTTCCGCCTTCCATTTCACCATTCTGGCAGAGATTGCGCCTGTTGGCACACCTGCAAGAAAGCTGTTAAAACTCAAGGAGCTTCCTGCAACCCAGTCTGGCTCTCTGAGATTGCTGCTGGCAGAGGATAATATTGTGAATCAGAAGGTTGCATTAAGGATGCTTAGGAAGCTTGGATACCACGCGGACGTGGTGGCGAATGGTTTGGAAGTCATACAGGCTTTAGAGCGCCAACCGTACGATATAATCCTTATGGATGTCCAGATGCCTGAGATGGACGGCTTCGAGGCTACGAAAGCCATACATGAGCGCTGGCAAAAAGAAGCTCCACATATCATTGCAGTGACAGCCCATGCCCTGGATGGCGACCGGGAGCGTTGTCTTGCAGCAGGCATGGACGATTACATAAGCAAGCCTGTGAAGATAGAAGAGCTAATAGAGGCCATAGGCAGGTATCCACCCATCAGGCAAAAGCTAGGCACTTGAAATAGAGCAGGCTTTCGCGCTATTCACCAATCTGGGCGCAAGCCCAGAAATCGCAGAGCTGCTAAGTTGTCTTTCTCCCAGAAATTACTATGTATATCAACTTCTGCTCCACTCGCCACCCCTGCAGCCCGCTTTTTGCCAGCATCTCACTCGCCTCAGCCTGCGTGTAAGCGGCATTTACTGAGCTTATGAACCCTGCTTGCATGTCCTTCAGCTCCCTGGGCATGCAAAGCCAGATGAACCACTTCACCAGGGGATTCATGTCCCGCCGGAGATCGCTGATGAAGTACTTGCCTCCTGGCTTTAGAACTCTGTGGATCTCGCTTAGGACCTCCTGAGGGTGTGCAAACTCGTGCAGGGAGTTGGTGCTGAAAACGGCATCGAAATAGGCATCCTCGAAAGGCATCCAGCGGGCGTCTCCTAAGAAATACTCCGCCCTTCCAGCCAGACCGTAATCCAGAGCGTTCTTCTCAGCCAGGGCCACCATATCCTCGCTGATATCCAGGCCCTTCAGAGTCGTACCTTTTGTCCTCTTAAGCCACTCCAGCCCCTCGTAGTCGGGCCCGGGACCGATCTCCAGAACGCATCTTGAGTCTATTCCCGATTTCAGAATCGATGCGGTCTGCAGCAGGCCTAGGCCCCTCAGGCGGCGCATGAAGGTGTCGTAGGCTTCTACAACCGACTCTCCGATGATTCCGTGCTCCGTCTCGGCAACTCTTGGTCTGACCATCCTTTTCCCATTTATTATCAGTATTATGATTTATTTAGCCTTTAGTTCTGAAGCCCTTCATTCTGACCTCCGCTTACGTCTTCTTTGTTAAACGCTATCGATTGCTTTATGTCAATAAATTAGCGTTCATGCAAAACCTCTTTATCCCCTGACACCAACACCCGAGTCCAGCAGGCAGGGTGTAGGATGAGAGAGGTATTGCTGGAATCTCGGGAGGACAAGCAGCAGGTCTATCTGCCCGAGAAATGCATCGGCTGCGGGACCTGCGTACAGGTCTGCCCCAAAGGCGAGCTGGTGATCGGCTCAGTGGGCGCGGTGGCCCGTGAGCTGATTGATAAAGATTTTATCGAGAAGAGAAAGAGCGGCGAATGCACTTTCTGTGCTCTTTGCGCCCGCGTCTGCCCCACTGGTGCTCTGGAGATCAGGACGGCGGGCAAGGCCCAGAAGGACGAGTCATTTCTGCATGTTGCGCTGAAGCCAACAGCTGTTAACGAGAACTGCGTGCACTGCGGCCTATGCGCCGAGGTCTGCCCGCAGAGCTGCATTGAGATCAAAGACCTGCGGCTGGCCGAGGACGGCAGCCTGCGCTTAAGAGGCAAAACCCTGATAGACTTAAACCGCTGCATCCACTGCGGCTGGTGCGCTGCCGTTTGTCCAGCGGGAGCCATAACTTTTGAGAAGCCCTTCGCAGGCGAGTTCTTCCGGGACGACGGCGTCTGCCAGGCCTGCCGGACCTGTGTCCACACCTGCCCTGCCAATGCCCTCTTCAACAAAGAGTGGGAGCAGGGCGAGATCGTTGAGAAGGTGACGCACCGAAAAGACGCCTGCATCTACTGTGGCGCTTGCGCCCAGGCCTGCCCTGTCCGTGCCATAACCGTCAGGAAGACCGCCATAATTCCGGAGATGAAAGGCAAGAAGGCCTTCGAGAAGAAGCTCTCCGACCTCGCGCCCTGGCCCACACTCACCTCTATGCTGAAGACCGACGAAGACGCCTGTCTTGGCTGCGGGAACTGCGTCATAGCCTGTCCTGTTAACGCCCTATCCGATCCCTACCTGGCAGCGGGCCACCTCAACGATCTGGAGAAGAAGCCTTTGCTGGAAGTGTTGAACGGCACTGTCAAGGTAGTCGATCAGGGGGTCTGCGGCTCCTGTGCCACCTGCAGCATGATCTGCCCTGTGGAGGCTGTCTGGCTCGAAAGAAGAGAGGTGGTCTAATGTCTACTTCTGCTATGGCTAATATGATTATCAGGAACGGCTACGTCTTCGATCCCCTGAACGGCGTGGACGGTGAGGTCAAGGACATCTTCATCAAGGATGGAAAGGTGGTGGCTGACCTCTCCGGCTCAGAGAAGAAGGACGCCAGGATAATCGACGCTTCCGGCAAGACGGTCATGCCCGGAGGAGTCGACTCCCACGCCCATGTGGCCGGGGCCAAGGTGAACGCCGGCCGGCTCATGAGGCCGGAGGATCATTACAAGTTCACCAGGTCCAAGACGGAGCTGACGCACTCAGGCAGCGGCTACACCATCCCTTCCGTCTACAAGCAGGGCTACGACTATGCAGCAATGGGCTACACAACAGTCTTTGAGGCCGCCATGCCTCCCCTGGAGGCCCGCCACACTCACGAGGAGATGAGATCGACTCCCATCGTGGACATGGGCGCCTACCTGGTCTTCGGAAACAACTGGTTTATCATGCGGTATTTGAAAGAGGGCGACATCGAGAAGGCAGCCGCCTATGCAGCCTGGATGCTTCGGACACACAAGGGCTACGGCATCAAGTGCGTCAATCCGGCAGGCGTGGAGAACTGGGGCTGGGCACAGAACGTGCACAGTCTGGACGAGCCAAACATTCACTTCGAGGTCACTCCGCGGGAGATAATCCGCGGCCTGGCAGAGGTAAACGAGCTCCTGGGACTTCCCATCTCACTGCACCTGCACGCCAACAACATGGGACACCCGGGGAACTGGGAGATCACCCGAAACTCGCTGCAGATCATGGAGGGCCTGGAGCCGCGAACTAAGACTGATGTGGTGTGGGGCGAGACGAAGATGGACGCTATGCGCCGTCAGACCGTCTACCTGGCACACGCCCAGTTCAACGCCTTCGGCGGAACCTCCTGGCGGGACTTCTGCTCAGGAGTTCAGGGCCTGGTGGACTACGTAAACCAGGTCGACCATGTTGTAATCGATAACGGAGCCGTTCCTTTTGGCTCCGGCACGGCCATGACCGGCGACGGCCCGGCCATCCACGACCTCTACATGCTCTCAGGCCAGAAGTGGTCCAACACCGATGTAGAGCTGGAATGCGGCTCGGGCGTGATCCCTTACACCTATCTCAAGAGCAGCCCCATCAACAGCGTTCAGTGGGCTATGGGCCTTGAGCTTCTTCTCATGATCAAGGACCCGTGGAAGACCATTATGACCACCGACCACCCCAACGGCGGCGTCTTCACAAAGTATCCCGAAGTCATCGCCTGGCTGATGTCGAAGAAGGCAAGAGAGGACACCTTCAAGGAATGCCACAAATGGGCTCAGGACAGATCAAGCCTGGCCGGAGTTGATCGAGAGATGAACCTCTTTGAGATAGCCATCCTGACCCGAGCCAACCAGGCTCGAACCATCGGCATCGCCAATAGGAAAGGCCATCTGGGAGTGGGGGCAGATGGGGATGTCACAGTCTACGATCTGGATCCCACCAGGCTGGACGTGAACGATTATGCTCAAATTAAGAGAGCCTTCTCTTGTGCAGAGTACACAGTAAAGGATGGCCGAATCGTGGCCCGCCGGGGCGAGATCTTGAGCGTGCCCGACGGCCGAAGATTCTACAGCGCTCCTTTTGTCGATGAAGAGCTTGAGAAGGATATGCTGGCCGACGTGAAGGAATGGTTCAAGTACTACACTCTGGGCTTTGCAAACTATCCTGTGCCTGAAAAGTACCTGAAAAATCCTGTGGCCATCCCGGTCAACAGGCCCGTTGAGGCCCAGGCCCGGAGGTGAAGAGAATGGCAGAGGTTCTTCTCAAGCCTAAAGAAAAGACAGGAATGGGAATCACCATTGAGGCCGAGGTCATCCGGCCGGATGTGTTTGCCGGAAAGAGTAGAAAGGAGATCGAAGGGCTGCCTGTTTGGCAGGGTCCGGCAAAGCTTCCGCTGGGCGAGTTCTTCGATGTGGAGGTTCAAGGGAACCAAGGGAACGGCTCGTCCGAGGAGATGACAATAGTAATCGAGGGCGATGTCTCCCGTGTCAAGCGCATCGGCCAGGGCATGAAGACCGGAAAGATCGAGGTTTTGGGTTCTGTTGGAATGCACCTGGGGGCAGAGATGGTCGGGGGCAGCATCCTGGTGCGAGGCGACGTCGGCTCATGGGCTGGCATGGAGATGAAGGGCGGCTTGATTCGCATTCTGGGCAACGCCGGGGACCACGTGGGAAGCGCCTACCGGGGAAGCTGGCGGGGTATGACCGGCGGCCAGATCCAGATCGTGGGGAACGCGCGGAGTCAGCTCGGCGGAGGCCTGGTCGACGGCCAGATAGTGGTAGAAGGCAACGTGGAGAACTTCTGCGCCATACGCCAGAGCGGCGGGCTCATCCTGGTTAAGGGCTCTGCTGTTCGAGGAGTCGGAGCGGAGATGGCCGGTGGCACTCTGGCCGTCTGTGGAGAAATCAGTCGGTTAACGCCAGGCTTCATGGAGGTCGGCCTGGAGGAGAACCCATTGCTTGGCGACCTCCAGCTTGAGGGCAGGTTTACCAAATTCACAGGGGACTATGCAGTCAGCAAGAATCCCAAAGGATCGCTCTACTGGAAGGAGGTCTAAGGCCATGGAGGCGATGCTCAATCTCTTTGTTTCAACAGGAGTAACGATAAAGATGATGCAAGAGTATCTGCTAAACACTGGAAGCACCATCGAGGAGGGCAGGCTGGCCAAGGGCGGCAGCAAGCTCACCGATGACTACACACAGGAATGCGCGGTATGCGAGATGAATCCCGAGGACCACCAGGCCCTCGGCTCGCCGCAGAAGGTCAAGATCACTGCCAGGGACGGCAGATACAGCGTGGCCGTCTATGCCTTTCCGGAGACTTCCGTCCCGCCTGGCCAGGTCTTCATGCCGCGGGCAATATGGTCCAACGTGGTTGTAGACCCGGAGACATTCTCCACCGGCTCGCCGCTTTACAAGGGCTCTCCCGTCAGGATCGAGCCCACGGTCGATGATGTCCTTAGCGCCGAAGATCTGGTCCTGCAGCTTTACGTTCGGGGTAAATGATGGCCGCCAAGAACATAATCTGTCCTGTCTGCGGGGCATCCTGCGACGACATCCAGGTGGAGCTTAGCGCGGAAGGCATAGTGACCAGGAACGCCTGCAAGATGGGCAACGCCAAGTTCCAGGAGATCGTAAGCAGCCACAGAATCCGGGAGCCTCTCACTGAAGGAGAACGGAAGCTTTCGGCCAGCAAGCTTCGATGAAGCCATTCAGAGGGCAGCCCAGATCCTGGCCGAGGCCAAGCGTCCTCTGATCTTCATGGGCAGCGAGACCTCCTGTGAGGCTATGGAGGTCGGGCTTCATCTAGGGGAATTCCTGGGAGCTGCTGTAGACTCCAACTCCACAGTCTGTCACGGCCCTACTGCCATGGGCATCCAGGAGGCTGGCCGCGTGGGCGCAACTGCCGGCCAGAGCAAGTCCCGTTCGGACCTGGCCGTCTACTGGGGCTCCAATCCCCTGGAGTCCATGCCGAGGCACATGTCCCGCTATGCCGTCTACCCCAGGGGCTACTGGACGAGGCGAGGGAGGTTCGACAGAACAGTCATCACAGTAGACCCTAGAAAAAGCATCACCGCCGAGAACTCCGACCTTCACATCCAGCTCAAGCCAAATAGCGATTACGAGCTTCTCTCTGCCCTACTCACGCTGCTGCACGGCAAGAGGCCGCATCCCTCTGTGGAGGAGATCACGGGCGTATCCATCTCCGAGATGGAAGAGATGCTTGAGATGATGAAAAACTGCAACTTCGGCGCTATTTACGTCGGATTGGGGATTGCTTCATCTTACGGCAAGCACCGCAACGCTGAGGCGGCATTAAACCTGGTCAAAGAGCTGAACAGCCACACCAAGTTCGTCATCGGCGCTCTGCGCGGCCACTGCAACGTGGCCGGGTTCAACCAGATCGCTTCCTACCTCTACGGATATCCTTTCGGCCTGGACTTTGCCCGCGGCTATCCGCGCTACAATCCCGGCGAGTACACGGCTGTTGACCTGCTGAGGGATAGGGATGTGGACGCAGCCCTGATCGTCTCCGCTGACCTGGCCTCGCACTTTCCGGCTCCATGTGCCGCATATCTGGCAGAGATCCCCGTGGCCTGCATCGATATAGCGCCATGTCCTACTACTATGATATCCGATGTCGTAATGCCTGGAGTCATCGACGCTATGGAGTGCGACGGGACGTTCTACCGGCTGGACGACGTGCCAGTTTACTTCCAGCCATTCACTAGCTCTCCCTTCTCCTTCACGAAGAGCAACGAGGATACAATGAAGCAGATCTTCGAGAGGGTGAAGCTGTTGAAGAAATAGAGAAGCGAATAATGGATCTGCTTCAAACGGATACGCCATCTCTATGAGAGCCGTGACCCTCTGGGCATGGCTTCACACCCACTGGTCACCGCCTGGGAACACGGGGTTGACGCCATCTGCTGGGCAGGTTTTCTGACAGCGGCGGCCCGCTCATGGAAACCTCTGCAAGAGGCGCTCGCGCTGCCGCAGGGTCGCGTGATCTCTTATGCCATGATGTTCGGCTATCCGCAGCACAAAACCTATCGCATACCGCGGCGAAATCCGGTGCAGATCACATGGCGTTGAGGTCAGTCTGGTGATGACACGCACGCAGCTGACCAGTATTTATAAAGCCATGAACCCACACTGCTAACTGCAAGGAAATAGATGGGGAAAGGTAATCAAGATGTATATAAAGAGCAATAAATATGATTTTTCTTTCGTTAAGGAAAATATGATGGGACCAAACTCAATGAAGATCCTTGAGGAATTATCGGAGTCTTTAAAGCTCGAAAAAGGTATGAGAGTACTTGATCTTGGTTGTGGAAGAGGACTCACTTCGATATTTTTAGCAAAAGAGTATGGAGTCACTGTTTTTGCAACCGACCTTTGGATTAGCGCGACAGACAATTATGAGAGAGTTAAAGCAATGGGACTGGAGGATAAAATAATACCAATACATGCAGAGGCACATGATCTACCGTTTGCACAGGAATTTTTTGATGTTGCTGTGTGCATCGATGCCTATCACTACTTCGGAGTTGAGGAGGATTATTTAACAAAGCATTTTGCTCCAATTGTAAAAAAAGGAGGACAGATAGCAATTGCGGTTCCTGGGTTAAAGAAGGAATTTACAGATGGAATTCCAGCAGAATTAATACCGTACTGGTATGATAATATGAATCTTCACTCACTTGATTGGTGGCATAATTTATGGAAAGCTTCTGATTTGGTTAATATAAAAGAGTACAAGGAATTGAAATGTCACGAAGAGGCATGGCAAGATTGGCTTTTATGTGATAATGATTATGCTAGAAGAGATATTAAAATGATGGAAGCTGAAGGCGGCAATTACTTCAATTTGGTTTCAATCATGGCTATTAGATCTTGAGTTTGGCTATCCGCAGCTGTGATACAATACTCACTACTTTGCTGCCGTGAAATCGGGTGCAGATCACCTAGGCGTTAAGATAAAGAAGGGCTGGATAATCCAGACATGTGAGCTGATACAGATGAATCCAGTCGAAACAGAGTTGGGTCGGTTCGCTTTTCTCGAAAAGACGGCCCTGGAGCTGGGAGCAATCGATGCCAAGGTCATCCCGGCCACCGATGTGTTTGTAGAGAACAGGGTTCCCCTGAAATGCAGGACCGGCTGCGTTGGCTACGGCAAGAAATTGACCTGTCCCCCATATGTCCCTACCGTAGATGAGTTTCGAAAGATACTGTCCGAGTACCACTATGTCCTGCTGGTGAAGTTCAAGTCTCCGGCCAGGGCAGAGCCGGACGTCATCTGCTCCATTTACAGGTACTGGCTGGATCCGGATGCTCCTTTGGACAAGAAAGAGCAGGCTGATACCTTCTGGAAGGATTACTTCGGCGAGAGCAAGAATATCCATATGACCATGCTGGAGCTGGAAAAGACTGCCTTCAACGCCGGCTAATGGCGCTGGCACTGGTGAACGGCTCCTGCCGCCTGTGCGAAACGTGCAACGTGAAGAACGGCATCTGCGCTCACCCCTCTATGGCCAGGATTCCGGAGCATGCTGTGGGCGTCAACATGAAGAAGACCGCCGAGAAGGCGGGCATAGCGATCCAGTTCCCTGTTTCGGGGAATCCTACACCGATGGCGATGCTGCTGATCGATTGAGCTGTCCAGCCAGCACCGATCCTATCCGGAAATCCTTTCCTTTAGCATCTTTTCCAGTGGGCCCTCCAGTAGTTCGCAAATTATTTTTGGAGAACCCCATGCAGTATCAGGTCGATAGAGGATTTGAGGATTTCATGCTGTTTTAGAGGATCTTTTTCATATTTGGCAACATTGATTGCGGCCATCAGGCCTGATGACACAATGGAGAGGATAAGTTCAGGTGGACGGTCCCGAATCGCACCACCTTTTATTCCAAGGGCTATCTGGTCGATAAGGAACAAAAAGTTTGAAACGCCTTCAGCCTGCACCGCTTTCGAAATGAACGGAGTGTAGCAGAACTGCTGCATGAAGTGTATTTTCTGAGGATTTTTGAGGCCCCATTCAGCGAAGGCCATGCATATATCCTCCAGCTTGTCTACGCAGCCACCTTCACATTCGCCCGCATCTCTCAATACGGTTCCTGCATCTTTTTTAATGTCGAGGTAGAGGGACTCGATCAGCTCCTCTTTCGTTTTGAAATAATGAAAAAGCGTGCCTGTGGCGACCCCTGCCTCCTCTGCAATCGCTGATGTCGGGGTGCCGTGAAAGCCCCGTTCGGTAAAGAGGATCAGGGCTGCATCGAGGATTGCCCTTCTTTTGTCTGTCGGATGTTCTTTCATCAGGACTCTAATTGGTGTTTCGGGTTTTGTTATTTAAAATATTCTTCTTAACGATTTTTTAATAGACTGATACGCCTGGAAATGGGCATGGCAAATTTCATAATCGGGACCATGATTTTTGTCATCGGCCGCTCGAACTGCGCCTCAACTTCTTTCATCTTTCCTGGAATGTCTATATGCTGGGGGCAATGCTTCATGCATTTCCCGCAGTTCCTGCAAAGCGAAGCAGAAGTCTTGTTCCCAAGAACGCCCATATGATGGATGAGATACATGTATTGGGAATCATATCCGCCTCGATCTTTAAATATATTCGCGCTGTTATAAAGATCAAAGCACCCTGGGATATCGACGTCGGCCGGACAGGGCATGCAGTACCTGCATCCCGTGCATGGGATCGTCATGAGTTCTCTGTACTTTTCTGCCGCTCTTCGGACAGCATCAAGCTCCTTTTCAGTCAGTGAGTTCGGATGTGCCTCGGATGCGGTCTGGATGTTCTCATCTACCTGCGAAGTCTCGTTCATCCCGGAGAGAGCAACGGTGACCTCAGGATGGTTCCAGATCCACCGGAGCCCCCAAGCAGCTGGTGTCCTCTTCACATTGAATTCGTTCCAGATCTCTGATACTTCGGACGGGACATTCCTGACAAGGTTCCCGCCGCGGAGAGATTCCATCACGATGACGGCGATTCCCTTTTCAGCTGCGTACTTCAGGCCTTCTGTTCCTGCCTGGTTCTTTTCGTCAAGATAATTATACTGAATCTGGCAGATATCCCAGTCATAGGAATCGATGATCTCCTTGAAGGTTTCCGCATTATCGTGGAAGGAGAAACCGACGTTCCTGATACGGCCGTCCTTTTTTGCTGTGTCAAGGAATTCTCGCACGCCCAGCTCTTTTATCTTTTCCCAGCCTCCTTTTGTCAGGGCATGAAGGAGATAGTAGTCGATATGGTCGGTGCGCAGTTTTTTTAACTGAATTTCAAGGAACCTGTCCATGTCCTCCCGGTTCCCGACAAGCCAGTGGGGCATCTTTGTTGCGATCTTCACCTTCTCCCGAAAGCCGTCTGAAAGTGCATGGCCAAGAAAAGTTTCGCTCTGCTCTTTGTGATATGGCCATGCTGTATCGATGTAATTTATCCCACCGTCGATCGCATGGCGGAGAATGGAAGTCGCCCGCTCGTTGTCGATGACACCATCCTTTTCGGGCAGTCTCATGGCGCCGAACCCGAGTACTGAGAGTTCGTCTTTGTTTTTTGGAACTTTTCGATAGAGCATTTCATCCCTCTTCAAGCACGCGTTTTAATCGACTGATTAGTCAATCTAATATATGTGCCATCATATATACGTGCCGGTACATATGCCAGTGTTTTTTGTCTCGGCCTGATTATCCTGGTTCGAAAGACCAGTTCATGCTTTGCTGAAGGAGCTGTAAAGTCTTCAGTCCGATACAATACATCACCATGAATAGTCGCAACGCTGGCAGCAAGCCTTATCTATCATGATCTGTAGCAGAGGAGCGGAGATCCCCCATGAAGGCTACAGCTTCAGATATGCTTGAAAAGGTCAGAACCGAGAAGCCCGTAATACACCACCTGACGAACTGGGTAACCATTTACGACTGCGCAAACATCGTTAAGGTATTCGGAGCCTCGCCGGTAATGGCTCATGCGAAAGAAGAGGTAGCCGATATGGCCGGTATCGCTTCTGCCCTGGTTCTGAACATCGGCACGCTGACCACCGATTTTGTGGATGCAATGAAGCTGGCCGCAAAGAGCGCAAACCGCAAGGGCATCCCTGTGGTTCTCGATGTCTGCGGCGCAGGCGCTACGAAATTCCGCGATGACAAATGTTTCGAGATCCTGGATGAGGTGAGGGTAGATATCATAAAAGGGAATGCCTCCGAGATCGCACGGATCGCCGGTGAGAACGTCCAGACCAAGGGGGTCGATGCCTCTGCGGTCGAGAAGAACCTGCAGGAAGTGGCATCTGGGCTTGCGAAGAAAAGGGGCTGCACCGTCGTTATCACAGGCGTTGAGGATATCGTGGCAGATGGAAAGAGGGTTGTGCGGGTAAAGAACGGCCACCCCATGATGGCAAACATCGTCGGCACCGGATGCATGGCAACATCGGTGATAGGAACGTTTGCCGCCGTCGAGAAGGATCTGGTCGCTGCATCGGTTGCAGGCCTTGTCTGCTATGAGATTGCAGCCGAGATAGCGGCACAGGAAGCTAAAGGCCCCGGCAGCTTCAAAGAAAAGCTGTTTGATGCCGTGTTCAGCCTTGATGCTGAGACCGTAAACCGCATGCAGAAGATCGAGAGGATCGAAGCGTGAAGGGATACTATTTCATCACGGACTCCGGCCTGAGCCGCGCTGGGAATATCAGCGATGTCCAGCAGGCCGAGGCCTGCGGCGTCAGCGTCGTGCAGTACAGGAATAAAAACGCTGAGACCCGGGAGATGTATGAGGAAGCCCTCAGGCTCAGGGAGATATGCCGCAATGCGCTCTTTCTGATCAACGACCGCATCGACATAGCGCTGGCGGTAGATGCCGACGGAGTTCACCTGGGGCAGTCGGACATGCCTTACGCAGCAGCGAGGAAGATGCTGGGGCCAGAGAAGATAATCGGCATCACCGTTCACAATCTTGCCGAAGCGTTGGAGGCGCAGAAGCTTGGCGCTGACTATCTGGGCGTCTCACCCATTTACCAGACTGCGACGAAAACCGACGCGGGAAAGCCAGCGGGCATTGTGCTGATTGAAGAGATCCGAGCCCGGGTGGATATTCCGTTGATTGCTATAGGCGGCATAAACTACTTCAATGCGCCCGGGGTCATCAGGGCTGGAGCGGATGGGGTGTGCGCTATATCTGCGGTTGTGGCTAAAGATGATGTAGGTGTCGAGATTAAAAAGTTCCAGGAATTGTTCAGTTCCTTCGGAAAAGGGTATTAACTCATTCCCACAGGAACGATTCTTTATTTTCACGGAGCCTGGCTTTGTATCCTTTGTTGCCTGACGATCCACCTCTTTCCTATGTCGATTACCGGAATGGTGTTCGGGAGATTCTAAACTTCCAAAATGAAGGCGGACTGGCAAAGGCTTATCAGGTAAGACAGTTTATAAAAATCGTTGAAAAATACAATCTTCAGGAGGATTGATGTACGCAATTGAGATCATCTACAGCGAAGAAGATGAAGGGTTCATTGCCGTTGTTCCAGAGCTATCAGGCTGCTCAGCCTTTGGTGAGACAGAAGAGCGTGCATTAAAAGAGGTCAAGATTGCAATGAAGCTTTGGCTAGACATCAAAGAGATAGGCAGAGAAATACCAGTTCCACAGGCAGCCTTGAGGCGGGTATTGCGTGAGAGATTTCCATCTGGAATGAACCTTCATGCTTTTTACCACTCTTCAGACCTTGACGGCCACTGCTCTGGCGCTATAATCAAGCATCGCTTCCCAGAGGCAAACCTCCATCCGATCAACTACAACCAGCCGTTTCCCTGGGAGATCATCAGCCCAGAGGACACAGTCTATATGGCGGACTTCGGCTTGCAGCCATTCGAGCAGATGGTCAGGCTCAATGCCTCCTGCAGAATGGTCTGGATCGATCACCATATAAGCGCTATTGAATCGTACATTGCATCTGGCGAGACCATACTTGGAAAGCGAGAGGTAGGAAAAGCCGCCTGCGAGCTTACCTGGGAATACCTGTATCCAGATAGGGAGATGCCCAGGTTCGTCCACCTGCTGGGGAGATACGATGTTTGGGACCACAGCAATCCCGCGAAATGGGATAACGAAATATTGCCTTTTCAGTATGGGCTGAGGCTTGAGGAGACCGATCCATCGATGAACTGGAAGTTTTGGGAAACGTTATTCGGGGCGGATGATGCAGCTTATGAAAATGCTATTGCACAAGGCATAGTGATCCTCGCTTATGTTGCTCAAAGTAATGCTCGCTATATGCGATCCCACGCATATGAAATCCAGTTCGAAAATCTTCGGGCACTGGTTGTAAACGTAGGCGATGTCTCCTCTAATTTCTTTGAGAGCATGTACAATCCAGCCAAGCATGACATCAAGATAGCCTATAGCTGCATTCGGGGCCAGTTCTGGGGAGTTACCCTCTACAGCGAAAAGCCGGAGGTTAACTGTGCCGCTCTGGCAAAGAAGCATGGCGGGGGCGGCCATAAGGAAGCTGCCGGATTCTCATGCAAAGAGCTGCCGTTCAGGCGTAAGAATTACCGTACATGCCAGAGAGAATGGCAGAGAGGGAAGTCTCAACAGAGGACCTGATAAGTTTAATAAT
>CAWJYS010000012.1:0-173592 GCA_963847095.1 Methanotrichaceae archaeon
ATTTAGCATACTCATGGTGGTTGCTTTGAGATTTAATTTGTTCATGCAGTTACCGAAGTTTGTATTGTTGTTAAAATTTATCTACTTTCCGACGTCCTTTAGCTTCATATCGTCATAGGGCGATAGGCTTATATTCAACTACGTGATTACTCAAACTCATCATGGCTCAAAAATCCGTCTCGGATTTGCGCGTGAAGATCCTTAGCGCTCTATCTGACCCCACCAGACTGGAGCTGCTTGAATACCTCTCAAATGGCGAGCGTTGCGTCTGCGAGATCCTTCCTGCTTTCCAGAGGTCTCAATCCACAATATCAAAGCATCTGAACATACTCTACGAAGCTGATATCTTGGAACGAAAGGTAGACGGCAAGAGAACCGTTTACAGCATAAAAGATCCTCAGGTATTCGATTTGATCAGGATGGTGGACGCTATGGCTCTGAGGCAGATATCTCAGCTTGCCGAGGCCGGGAAGATTCTGGAGGAAATCTCTGTCCAATAGAGAGTTGATCTCATGGTCACATATACTATTATGGCAGCACTCCAGGCGGGGCTCAGTACTTTATTGGAATACCTATCCGCTCATGTCCTGACCTGTCTGATTCCAGCCTTCTTCATTGCAGGTGCCATCTCCGCGCTTCTGCACAAAGAGACGGTGCTGAAGTACTTCGGAGCGGACGCCCCCAAGTGGCTCTGCTACACGTGTAGCTGCCACCTCCGGAACGATCCTGGCAGTCTGCAGCTGCACAATCCTGCCCATGTTCGCCGGCATCGAGAAGAGAGGTGCGGGAATAGGCCCGGCCACTGCCTTCCTCTTCTCCGGCCCGGCCATCAACCTCCTGGCCATAATCCTCACTGCCAGGGTCCTCGGCTTGGACATCGGAATCGCCAGAGCCATAGCCGCAGTCACCATGGCCGTGGTCATCGGCCTTATCATGGCGGCCATATTCCAGAGGTCAGATAGGAAATGCGACGCTGCAGCCGCACCAGCGGTCCAGGTCGATTCGGACCCTGAAGAGACGAGCCGTCCAGGCTACATCACAGCTGCTTTCATGGCAGTCCTGGTCGCCATACTGCTGGTGGCCACATCTGGCTTCATCGCCCTGCTTCCCAAGGCGATAATCGTCGGAGCACTGATACTCATAGCCGCCTTCCTGCTGAGGACTTACTACCTGCCTGAAGAGCGAGAGGCTTTCTTCGGCGAGACCTGGTGGCTGACCAAGAAGATCTTTCCCCTGCTGGTGGTGGGCACTTTCATAACCGGCGTGATAGGCTACTTCCTGCCCGTGGAGTGGATCAGCACGATCTTCGGCACAAACAGCTTCCTGGCATGCTTCGTGGCTTCCGTTATCGGCGCACTGCTCTACATGCCCACCCTGCTGGAGGTCCCAATCGTGGGAACGCTCTTTGGCTACAGCACCGGTGTCACGGCGCCTGGCCCTGCACTGTCGCTGCTGCTGGCTGGGCCATCGTTGAGCCTGCCCAGCATGATAGTCATCATGAGAGTGATAGGAGCAAAGAAAGGCGGCGTTTACATCTGCCTGGTAGTTCTGATCTCCACATTCGTCGGCATGCTGTACGGCGCAATTGTATCATGATTTCCTGGCCGGAGCAGGTGACCGGTTCCGCAGCGAATACAGGGTGGCAATCCGGGTGGTAACAGGAATTACGCTTATCGTTCTGGCCCCGTTCATCTGCTGGGAGCTAATTTAGCCGTAGTTATATGTAAATGTAAAGATGTAATTCGTATTAAACACAGTCGAAACAATCTGGTGAGGGCAAATGGTGAAGATAGAGGTATTGGGAACAGGATGTGCGAAGTGCAAGAACCTCTTGAAGAACGTTGAGAAGGCCGTCCAGGAGTCAGGGATTAAAGCCGAGATCGTTAAGGTCGACAGCATCCAAGAGATCATGAACCGAGGGGTGATGATGACTCCCGGCCTCTACATAGACGGAGAGGCAAAGGCCATGGGAAGAGTTCCCAGTGTAGAGGAGATAAAGAAACTGCTGAAGAAGTGAGGTAAATAAACCTTAAAGGCCTCTCCGGGCCAATAGGGATCGGTCCTGAGAAGTCCTTCTTGAAAACACGGTGAAATTATGAGCTTATCGTTATTAAAGCAAATATCGATCTTGGGAGCCTGCACGGCTCTGGTAATAGTCGTGGCCTTGGTCCAGGGAGTTTATGCGGGAATTTATGTTCCAGAGTACTCCTCCTTAGGTGGAGATTCCGCTACAAGCGGCTGGGACCCTATGCAGAAATTGGATGATATCGACACGGGAAGTTATGACCAGCCCCAAGCCAGTCCTAATGGCCGGAGACGTCCCAAGAAGTGAGGTGGAATATGGCTTCCGGAAGCTTCGGAAGATAACGAAAGTGAGGAAATGGATGATCTTCAGGAAGAGATTAAGGCAGAAGGTAGCCATCTTCACAGGAGCAACTGGATTAAAGAGATGTTAGTTCCTCTCGACGAAGTTTCCGGATCAGAAGTCTTATTGGATGTAAGCGAGAGTGCCAATGAGCACATCCCAGGTGCAGTTGCTGTTTCATATGAGGAATTCATTCTGGATGGAGGGACCTTAAAATCCTTGCCGGAGATCGCCGAGATCCTTGGCAAAGCAGGCATATCTCAGGATGATTCCCTGGTTATTTACGGCGAGTGTATGCCCTGCGGAGGAGGCCCAGCGCCCTCGACCTATATCTACTGGATGATGAAGTCGCTGGGACATAAGAATGTCAGGGTCATGGATGGGACCGTGGACGACTGGAAGGCATCTGGCAGGCCTAGCAACTGAACGAGACCCAAATCAAGCCCAGAGCCAATTACACTCCTGAGTTTACGCCGGAATTCATTGCCACTTACGATTACATAATAAAGAGCTCACCCCAGGTGGTGGATGCCAGAGCTATGGAGGATTTTGAATACGAGTCCATTCCCGGATCTATCAATATTCCCTACGAGAGTGTGCTAGAAGGCGATAAGATAACGGATGAGGCATCTTTGGAAAGGACCTTTGCTGTGCTGACTAGGGATCGGCCGGTAGTGGTCTTTACTAATACCGGAGTCAAAGCCTCTGTGGTATGGTTTGCCTTGAAGCTAATGGGTTTCGATGCCAAGCTCTATTCCTATCAGGACTGGCTGGCAAATCAAGCCCTTATTAACTATGTTAGCGATTGATTAAAAAAAACGGATTCAGAAATGATTGGGAGAAACTGGAAATGAAAAACGATGAAAGCTGTTTGTGTAAGTCATCTAAAGTGCTGATCTTTTCGTGCTCTGGAGGCTCGAATGTCGGTCAGTTGTCCAACCAGGCCGCTGTAGAGCTTACAAGGTCAGGAAAAGGCAGGCTCGTCTGCCTGGCTGGCATCGGAGCTCATCATCAGCGGCATGATCGAATCAGCCAAGGCGGAGATCTCATAGTGGCCATCGACGGCTGTCCGGTCAAATGTGCCCAGAAGACCCTGGAGCATGCAAATCTCAAGCCAGATGTTTGTGTGGTCATAACTGAGCTGGGCATAGAGAAATCTCACGAGTCTCACCATCCAGGAAGAGGATTGCAGACTGGTGGCAGATAAGGTTGGAGAAGGGATCTCAGCTTGCCTGAAATCTGACTTGAGCCAGAACGGGTTACAGAAGGCGGAAGAGAGTGCCGGGGCTTGAAGCCCAGGCCATCCCTTCTTGAGGAGATGAGTTGATAAAGATGGTAAATTTGCGATCCTTTGCAGCACGGAAAATCAGCGTCAAGCTTGATGAAGCAAAAGGCAAGGTTTTGGGAAAGACTGTAGCGGCCTGTGTAATCCTGATGTTCTTCGCCCTGTTCATCAGCCCGGCCCTGGCAGGCACGGAGACTGGCGAGTTCTGTCCCACCTGTCCCGACTGGACTGACCTCGACGGGTGGCTGGCAAAAAAAGCCGCTTATGAGCAAGAACAACAGCAGAAAGCTCAACCTCAAAGCCAGGAAAGATCGTCCTCAGGACCCAGAAGGTCACCCAGAACGTCGATCCGGCTCCAGTCCAGGTTGCCAACGATCCACTCCCAAGCAATGACCCTCCGCTGCGTAGCGGCAGCTTTGCAGAGGCGCTGGTATCTCCCTCAGGGGTCTACCCCTGAAGAGGTTGTGCTGGACATCAGCCCCAGCGCGGCCAAATACATCGAAGGCTCCGTCAATCTCAACTACGAGGGCTTTCTGGGCGAGGGCGGTCAGTTCAAGTCCGTATCGGAGATAGCTGGGCTGCTGGGGGAGGCGGGCATATCCGGTAACGATTCCCTGGTAATCACGGGCGAGTGCCTTCCCTGCGGAGGCGGACCATCTCCGGCGGTCTTCACCTACTGGTTGTTGAAGTACCTGGGACACGAGAATGTCCGAGTTCTGGACGGAAGCATTGACGACTGGGCTGCTGCCGGGCTCAATACCAGCGATAAATCAGCCTCAAGGCCGAAGACGAACTACACGCCGAACCTGAAGCCTGAGCTTCTCGCCACCTATGACTTCGTGGTAAACGGCGGGGCCCAGATCGTGGATGCCAGGCCTGCCAGAGATTTCGGCATAGCTTCCATTCCTGGAGCCATCAACATCCCTTACGAGAACGTGGTGGAGAATGAGCGAATAAAGTCGGAAGAGAACCTGCAGAAAGCCTTCGCAGAGATTGATAAGGAAAAGCCGGTGGTGGTTTACAGCAACGTGGGCATCGAGGCTTCTCTGGTCTGGTTTGCGCTGACGCTTTCAGGCTACGATGCCAGGCTCTACTCCTGGCGGGACTGGCTGGAGAACCAGCCCAAGCTTCAACTTGGAGCTGGCGGAAATAGAGGCCAGTCCCAATCCGGTGAGATCGGGAGAGGCGGTGACCATCACAGCGTCTTTTAGCGAGAAGCAATCTGAGACGACAAAGAGCCGGTCCAGCTGGGCAATACAAAGCTCACCGTTCAGGGATGCGCCACATGTGGCTTTGGATCTCCACAGGGCTTTGCCAGTTTAGACCGCAAAAACGGCTTTGTGCAAATAGGTTCCATCGGGCAAGGCGTCCAACGCTGCCTCCAGCAGTGAGGGCTCTCTTCGTTGCACAGCAATCATCAATGGTCCTGACGGCCTGGAGGCAGGAAGGACAACCCTGCTGCACACTTCTGGAGACACATACATGGGCATCTGGAATGCCGATGTAGATCCTGGAGTCTACAAGGTGAGCATCGTGGTCTCTTTATCCAACAACTCTGATGCCTTCCAGGATGTCCTGGAAATCGAGGTTACAGGCTAAACTGCTAAGAGATAGCATCAAAGGAGGAAATATGTTCGAAAAGGTGCTGGTTCCCACGGACTTCTCGGCCCACTCCCAAAGGGTTCTGGAATGCGTAGCCTACTGTCCGTGGATAAAGGAGGTAGTGCTGGTACACGTGGTGATGGCTGACTGGATGGGTGCGCCCATGTCTACTTTGGATAAGCTGGAAGCCCGCCTGGAGGAAGAGAAGAGGTTCTTGCAGGAGACGAGGAAAGCCGGGCCTTTCGAGGTCAAGTCCAGGCTGGAGGTAGGGGTAGGCAGCAATGTGGTTCGCGCCCTGAGAAGGGTGGCAGATGAAGAGGGCGTATCCCTTGTTATGATGGGGGCCAGGGGTAAAAGCCTCATCGAGGGCATACTGCTTGGTAACGTGGCCAAGGATATGCTTCAGTATGACGACACCGATCTCCTGATCTTACGCTATGAGCTGCTTGAAGGCCGTGAGGCATCTGATTTCTGTTCTCGCATCTTCTCCAGGGTCCTTATCCCCGTGGACTTCTCGGAGCCCTGCAGTCAGGCTGTAGCCAAGATCAGGAAGATAGAGGGTCTGACGGAAGCGGTGATTGTACATGTGGTCTCGGAAGGCGAGACTTCGGAGCAGATAGAGGAGATGGAGAAGAGGTCCGAAGAAATGCTCTCCTTTTTGGCCAAGGATCTAGAAAAGCAGGGAATAAAAACAACTTACCACGTGCTCAGGGGAAATCCTGCCGAGGAAATTAAAGCCCTGGCCAGGGTGGAAAAGGCTACCACGATAGCCATGAGTTCTTGTGGTGCTGGATGGCTGAAACACGCTCTGGGAAGCACTACCTACGAGGTGGTCAGACAGGCAGACAGACCGGTGCTGGTAATCAGGCCAAGAGAGATAACGGGTTAAACTGGCGAGCGAGGCGTCCTCGGATTTCCTGCATCCTACTTCATAGATATCGCCGAGCAAGTCGCCTCCTGCTCTTCACTTTGAATTTTTGATCGGGGACTATGACTCAAAACATTGAATCGGCATCTATTGATATGTATTTTTCTGGATCTTGCTTTCCTTAACAAATTAGTCTTAATATATTATCTAGGAATGGACTGAATGTCTAATTTTTTTGTCAAAATACTCTACTGAATCACCAAAATCCTCATTTGAGAGAACGATTTAATCTCCTCGCAATCCTTATATATCAACGAAAATTGATATGTTTTCTGTGATCGCTATGCTAAAAGATAAAATCTTCGGAAACAAGAGCAGCAGTTGCGGCTGCTGCGGCACGCGCATCGTCGGATTGCGACAGATCAATGTTGGTGGACGCAGCACAGGAATAATGGGATTGGACGAGACCTTCCAGGAATACTTCAAAAAGGGAAAGAAACCAGATGATTCTACCGGGAATGAGCTGGTCGAAGACCTGAAGAAGCTCAATTTCATCGCCGATGGAGCCGAGGAGATGTACAAAAAGGCCTTTTTGACAGAGTACCAGGGGTATTACGGAGGCCAGGGAAGAAATAAGAACCAGGAACGTGACAGAGGCTTTCCTGTAATCCTAGACCCTATTAGAAGGTCATGTCAATATTTCCTAGCAACGAGATTTGCAGGGATTCAAGGATCTATGAGGATGCTATATGCAGCCTTGCGAGGCTCATCGGCGATCCGGATAAAGCTCGAACCAGGGCCAGGAAGCTCGCCTCTCTGATGAATCAGATCGAGATGGAAGACTCTGAAGGAGAGGTGGAGATCTTCAAGGCTGCAGCCGATCCCTGTAGGCTCAGGATTTTAAAGCTTCTCAAAGAAGGAGAACTCTGTGTCTGCGAGATCATGACCGCCCTCAATAAGCCTCAGTCCTCCACTTCACATCACCTGTCCATCTTGAAAGAGGCGGGACTTGTCAAAGAGCGCAGAGATGGCAAATGGTCCTATTACCGGCTTGCGGATGGAGCGGTAATTGAGATGGTTAAACAGGCCAGAGTGTTAAAGAAAAATAGAAACTAAAAAAATAAATTTTGAAGGAAACTGAAATGTTCTGGGACAACTTAGCTGTGGCTGTCAATTTCTTTATTGAAATTGCCGTTAGAGCTGACCGTTTTATTCATAGGCATAACATTTCTCGTGGGGCTCATCCAGGAATACGTGCCGGATGAGACTATTAAGAAGGCTCTGGGTGGTAGGAATAAGATCCTGGGCAGCATCCTCGGTGCAGGATTTGGGTCTCTCACGCCCTTCTGCTCCTGCTCGACCATACCGCGCGCTCTGGGAATGCTCAATGCAGGCGTGCCCTTCGCCGCAGCAATGGCATTCCTGTTCGCTTCACCCCTGTTAAACCCGGTGATTATATCGTTGTTCATAGTGCTAATGGGCTGGAAGATAACTGCCCTCTACTTTGCCATTACCTTCGTAGCTGCAGTTGCCATCGGCCTCTTGCTCGATGGACTCGGCTTCGCCAGCCAGGTAAAATCCGTGGCCGCAGTACGAAGCTGCTGCGACTGCCAGCAGGAAACGGACGCGAAATCGAGAATAGAACGCTCTGCTGCATTCGCGTTCGGCCTATTCCGCCAGCTCATGCCCTATCTCCTGTTAGGTGCGGGCATAGGGGCTTTCATTTACGGGTTCGTCCCTACTGAGATTATCTCCAAAATTGCCGGGCCCGATAATCCTTTGGCCATTCCTGTGGCCGCAATCATCGGTATCCCCATCTATATCCGGGCGGAGACCATGATCCCGATTGGCCTGGTTCTTACGGAGAAGGGGATGAGCGTGGGGGCCGTCCTGGCACTGGTCATCGGCGGCGCTGGAGCCAGCATCCCGGAGCTGACGCTTCTGTCGGCCATATTCGAGAAGAAGCTGCTGGCGGCCTTCGTGCTCACGATCTTCGCAATAGCTGTGGCTGCAGGATACCTGGCCAATCTGCTAGTAGTCTGATAGACACTAAGATAGTAATGAAACTTCGAGATTATGGATGCGCAGAAAGAAATTCTACAGGAGGTAGAGGAGCTCTGCACCATGCACGAGAGAATCACTCAGTCCTCGGAGTGCAAGGGGAGTTCAACCGCCGTGTCGCCTTGTTGCTGCAAAGGCTGGAGGATATGGGATGCTATCATCTAGCGGACAGGGCTATGGACCTCTTGGCCTCCTGCAACCCCAAAGACCTCTCCCAGTGTGACAGCATCAATCGCGCTAAAGCCGTTTTGGAGCGACTTAGAGATCTGGCCAGGGAGAGCCGGGAAAAAGACGACGATTGAAGGAGGTATTATCTGATGGCCTGAGTCGAGCACAGTCTGAGCCTCTTCGATGAAGAACTTGATGGAACAGCGCAATGTTTAGCTTCTAAGGATTCTTAACATCCAATGCAGAAACTGATTTTAGATCCATATATTTTGATATGATGGCATAGTAGATAGAACTTAGAAATAGGCTTTCCGAAAAGGCTTTCCTTCTGAAGATCCAGTGGACCATAGAAATCTATATAACCAATAACTTAGAAATGAGATGTACAATTGAGGAAGTCTGGGACAACGCGCCAGATTAAGCGAAGTGGTAAAGTCATGATCACTAAATTAGGGCTGTTTCAATGCGATCAAGGGCTGCACTGATCATGGCATCGATAATTATTTTAATATCTGTTTTACTAGTTTTCGTGAATATCGGATGTTTTCAAGCCGTTGAGGATATAGCGGTAGTCACAGATGCATCAACTTCTATAAAAAGTATAGACACAACTCTCAATCCCATTGATAGGCTCAAGTCCGCACTAGCCCGCATACTGAACACGACCTCGGATAAGCAAGATGTCATCGATATGTCCCAGGCCGTTTCTAGTCAGAGCATAGAGAAGAACTACTCAGTGCTGGTACATGCGAATAAATCGCATGTTCTTGTGGAAGATAAAAATGGCAATGTGATCTCTAAGAGGCCTGCTGGCACAGACGATGCCGCCGCAATTAAAGAATCAATTAGCGTAATAGATAGTGGAACCATTTTGTGCATCGGTTCTTTCCATATACTTTCACCTATAGATAATCTGAAGAGCGATATAAATCTGAAAGGGATACCCGGCCAGACAATCTTCGATTGCTCCAAGATGAAGACCACAGTCATTCCCTGTGGATGCGATGGCTCAAGGTACGCGGGCGCGACTGCACCGCTGGTAGAGGATGCACCTGTTGGGTCAAGGGCAGTCAAAGTCGCGGATGCCATTGGCTACGGTGAAGGCGACTTTGTTAAGCTCGTCGATAACGAGAGCATTGCCGGGTTCAAGAAGGGGGAAATATTAAGGATACAAAATATAAATAATAATGAAATAATATTTGATGAACCAGTCAGAGATGACTATACGGTAATGGATGCCGCTAACATTCGCAAGCTAAACATGGCAGAAGATATTGCTATAGACGGAATTAAGTTCATAGGGCCTGGTTTAGAAACCGATTTAAGCTTGCTCGGCCTGAATTTACAGAAAAATTTCAGGTTCGCAAACAATGAAGTCGCCAATTTTGGGAGAGCCGCTATTTACTTATCTGACACTCTAGATTCTATAATAGAGAATAATTTATTTGAAAATATTTATATGACGGGTTTTGGCTATGCTGTTGCAATCACAAACGCTTGCGACGACATATCTATGAAAGATAACGTATTCCGGGTCAAGGGCAGACATTATGTATCAACAGGCGCCGGAACTGGCAGCAGGGACTCCGGAGGATTTGTCAGAAACATAAGGATTTTAAATAATACCTTCGAAAATTGTACTCAAGAAGCGATTAACACCCATCCACCCTTTATAGGGCCGATAGAGAATAATAGGCAACACATTTAACTCTTGTGGAAAGGGCATTCGAGATCTTTAACGGCAACACACTTATAATTGATAATATTTTTGTAGAATGTCCTATAGGAATTCAGTTGCTGGGCGATGAGAGACGAACCCATGAAATTCACTCCAACGAATTCAAAGGGTATAGAGAGAAAATAATAATCGAGACACAAAATATTACTGTCCGTGGAAATATATGCAATGGAAAATTTGTATAAATAAGAATGAAATTGAATCTTTCTTATAAATTATAGGCCACATGGTGCATAATCTTTATTAAAAAAGGATGGAGGGGGATCGCACCGATCCCAATTCCCGCTCGTCACCTATCTCTCTTTTTACCACAGCTTGAACCCAAAGTACCTGGTGGCATAGATCAGCCCAATCACTATTACCATCAGCCCGAAGATCTTGGTCACATATTTTCCGGCCGAGATATACTTCTCGCCGATCTGACCGCCCACCGCCCTTGAGAACGTGGCAATGGGAATTACCGGCACGCCATGGCCGATGCCGAAGACAAAGAGCATCATTCCGCCCGCCAGGGGTGTCACATTCTGGGAGATGAGCCAGATGAGCACTGGGAAGACCAGGGAGACAGCACATGGAGCCCAGCCCAGGGCGAAGAATACGCCCAGAGTGAAGGCTCCTATGAAGGCCGAGTACTTGAATAGATCCATGGAAAAGTGAACTAGCCTCTCCATAATCCCCTTCTTCTCCGAGGGGGATCATCTGGATCGGACTTACCGGAAGAATGTCGAGACCGCACAGGCTCGATGATCTCGCCGATGGGCTTGATGATATTTATTCCAAGGACGATCATCAGCAGCCCTGCGGCCAGGTCGAAGAAACGCGCCTGGCGGATGAAGACGCCAATATCCGAGAGGAACAACCCCACCACGAAGAAGACTAGCGGCCATTCCCAGGGTGAAGGCCACGCCGATCATGAAACCCTCCCTGGAGGCCGACGCAGTCTTCTTGAGGTACTCCTCCTTCCGGCGTGCAGTCATGACGTAAGAGAACATGGCCAGGAGCAGGGCCACTGAGCAGGGCGAAAGGGATGTTATTATTCCTAGAAAGAACATTCCCAGGTAGTTCACGCTCTGCTTTGAGGCTATTCCTTCAAACCCGGAAACCTCGCCTTGCTCTATGCTTTTCAGGTCATTATAAAGAGAATCCGCGCTCTGAATGCCGTCTATCTCTCCCTTGCCGAGCTGATAGACGTGATACAACCCTGCTATCTTTCCATCTTTATTGATCAAGATCAGCGTGGGATTGGCGAAGCCGCCTTCTAGTGTGGAGTAATCGATATATTTGCCCGTGAGGGGATAGGGCTCGAAATCCTCGACCCACGGCCAGGTTACATTGATTTTCCACCAGGCTTCGGCCAGGGAGCGACCATCTTTGGAGTAAGGATTCTTTCTGACGTTGAGGGTGATGATCTCCAGACCGGGATCTTTCTGCTTTAGCCTCTCCAGCTCGCTGGTCTGAGCATTCAGGGCGTGCTCGCACTCTCTACAAAGCGGATTTTCTATGTTGGTTATATGAAGTAAAACGACCTCTCCCCTGTAATCTTCCAAAGACTGAGATTTTCCATCGAGGTCGGTAGCCTGAAAATCAGGCGCTTGAGTCTCCTGCGATGACCCGGGAAAAGAGCTGAAGAGCAGCACCAGGTTCAAAATGACGAAAAAATAGAGGAACCCTGAGACCAGGGATCGGTTAGCTTTTAAAGACATGACGATATCCCTTATCAAGGTTCACTATCACTTCTTCCAGTTAGAAGAGTTCTCATCATAGTAGGATATGGCATCCTCAACATAGTTCTTGATCCAATCATCACCGGTAACCTCTTCAGTGCTATGCCATACCGGCTCGACCTTTCCCTCAGAGTTGGGGGCCAGCGTTACTATAATTGTCATGGGCACATAGCTGACATCGCCATTGGGGTCATAAGCTTGAAGGGCTTCCTCAGCCCTGGAATCGCCACCGTCGGCATTAATCTCATAATAGGTGATATCGCCCTTGAACTCATCGGAAACATTAGTTACGGCCTCAGTCTGAGGCGCACAGTAACTACACTCTTTATGGACGTAGATCAACACCGGCTTTTTCTCCAGAGCATCCAAGACCCACGAAGGATGGTTTACATCCATTCCAGCACCTGTAGATTGTCCAGGGTACTTAGTCCACCAATCATCGTTTCCAGATCCCACAGAGTTTCGGCTCCAGAGGCGCTAAAGCCAGCCAGCCAATATCAAAACTGCAATCAACGATGCCATGCAGATCGTTTTCTTAAATAGATCCATGAAACACACTCCTTTGAGCAACAGATTTCTTCCAGTTTCCAGAGTTCTTATTGTGATAGCTTACTGCATCCTGGACGTATTCCTCAATCCAGGCCATGCCAGTTACTTCTTCTGTGCTGTGCCATATTACCCGGACCTTGCCTTTAGAATCAGGGGCCAATGTTACTATGGCCGTTAGGGGGACATAAGAGATGCCGCCGTTGGGATCATATGCCCTGAGGGCCTCTTCCGCTTTAGAATCGCGGCCGCCGGCCGATATATCGTAATAAGTGAATTGATCTCCGTATTTGCTCACAACCTCGGCCATGGCTTCAGTTTGAGGACGGCAATAAGCCGCGTCCTTTGTGGACATAGATCACCACAGGCTTACTTTCCAAGGCATCTAATACCCATTGAGGATGTTCAACCTCCGATTTAGCAGCAGAAGATTGCCCTGGATTAACGGCCCACCAATCATTGCTTCCTGACCCGACCATATTCTTTGCTCCCGAACCCTCGGAAGCAGAATCGAAAATCAACATGCTTGAAGCAAGAAAGGTTACTAGTATAAGCTTCGATATAGTATCTTTAATGCTTTTCTTGATGTCCACCCACTCCCACTATCGTCCATCACTACCTGGACCTTATTCTTGCCAATTTTATGCCGATCGCACTGGATGCCATCGGCCACCTACCCTCAATAAGGTAGGCTTGATTTTTCTATATCGACATTCTTAGATATAAGTCTTTCGACTTTATAGTCTATAAAAGCCCAACATGAGAAAGATATTGGATAAAGGAGCACTTAGAATGGACGGCATTTCTGCGAATATTTGGGTTATCAATTGTTATTTTTGCATCGATTGAGCATAGAATTTAGTATTATCATTATTATATTTAATTTAAGACTAATGTCGAAGTAAGGTTAAGCCGCCTGTTCAGAAAATCTTATATATCGATAAAGTTTGATATGGATACTCATCAAACCGATGGCAATTGGATTGTAGACCTGCAAAAGGGTTCTACCAGGGATGGCTGTAATGGCAACTGCAAGGTGTGAATTATGCGGCGAAGAAGGAAAATCCCTCTTTAGGGAAAACCACAAAGGGCATGGGAGAATTAAGATCTACAACAATTGTCTCGAAAGAGAGGCTTCGAACTTCCTCTCCCAAAGCGGTTGCTGCTATAATTAAAGGAGGATCAGGCCATGGCATGCGTTCCAGAAGAAGCCGTAGAGAGGATGACGCGGCTAATCGGCGATTCAGATAAGGCCGAGTGCAAAGTCAATAAGCTTCGCTCAATAACAAAAAAACTGGACGAGACGGAGATCGAGGATGAGGCCGAGATTCTTAAAGCCATGGCAGATCCTTGTCGTCTAAAGATCCTGCTGCTTCTCAAAGAGGGCGAGCTATGCGTCTGCGAGATCATGATCGCCCTTGACCGCCAACAATCCACAACTTCTCACCATTTATCCATTCTCAGGGATGCAGGGCTAATAAAAGAGCGCAAGGATGGACGGTGGTCCAGGTATCGCCTTTCAGAAGGCGCTGTAATAGAAATGCTTAATCTGGTAAAGCTGATAAAAAATGACCAAGTTAAATAGAGGCTATTGAATATGACGAAACTCAATCTTCTTAGGAATCTGCAATTATACATTTTTATTAGCTTAATCTTACACCGACAGTGAACGCTGGCTGCAGTTGCAGCGGTGGTAACTGGGACCCCACCGCCTTTTTAAACTCAGAATTGGGAGGGCAGCCAGTCCAGTCCAGCAGCGCTGATAGTAACGCCAACACAACCGTAAATTCCGCGGCCAGCTACGCCAAAACCAGAAGATCGAACGGATTCCTTCCCCAACGGTGAGATCCTCAAGCCCATAAAAAGCGTTTCCAGTTCTGAGGTGGTGGTTGATGTATCCAACGGCGATGGCTATACCAAGGCTCACGTTAAAAACGCCATCCACGTTCCCACCAGGAGCTTCCTCGACGGAGATGGCAATCTAAAAGAGAATGCGGAACTGGCTCAGGTGCTGGGCAATGCAGGTATTTCCAGGGACGACTCAGTGGTCCTTTACAGCAGTTCTGAGAGTTCCGGCGAGGCAGAATTTGCCTTCTGGGTGCTGAGTTATCTGGGGCAAAAGGAGATTATGCTTTTAGATGGCAATCTCGCGGACTGGAAAGCTGCAGGCCTGCCTGTGGAGTCTTCAGATAACAAAAAGGATGTTGTGGTGTATGAGCAGGATATCAACTCTGAAATTTTGGCCGAGTACGAATACGTGAAATCCGGCCAGGCCCAAATAGCAGATGCCAGGCCCTTTATGGAGTTCGGCAAGGGCCGAATACCCGGCTCTACAGCTATGGACCCTACCAACGTAATTAAGAGAGGTCAGATCAAGGACGTAGACGATCTCGACATGGTATTCGCTAGGCTGAGCAAAGACAAACCGATTGTGGTTTACTCTGACGATTACAGCCGGTCGTCTCTAGTATGGTATGCGTTGCAGCTTATGGGATATGAGGCCGCCATCTACACATGGGAGGATTGGAAGGAGCACGAGTTCAAAGACGTGAAGGGAGAGACAGTGCTGGCTGGAGAAGAGAACGCCAACTCGAAGTATACGAAGTTGAGCAAGATGTGATCATGTCAAAATCAATAACATTGGCAGCGGTAGCTTCAGATATATTTGCAAAAGAAAAGTAGGAAAATTATTGAGGCGAGAGATACTCTCTCGCTTCAAGCTGGTCGCTGCTCTGCCAGCCTCAATCATTGCTCACGACTTTGGAACTCTGCAGGAGAGTTCCACCGGTCATGGAGTTATCCTTGGTATTAAGAATAACGTTATGGTTGACCTGGTTATCGCAGCCCATGCTGGCAGCCGTTTCGCTGATGACCTGGGCCATGGTTGCGCCCGTCAGGCAGTTATCATGGGCTAAGGTGTCAGCATACTGATCAACGCAGTTTTTGTCGCCAATGATATCGGCCTCTAGGCTGATATTCTGGAACAGCGATGACGAAGTCAGAGAGTTCCAGTAAGCTTCCTGGTTGGTATCCTGTTTTGCTTTGTTATCGCATCCCAGAAGGTTGGCATCCTGGGCTACCTGCTGCCCAATGGAGGAATCGGTCAGGCAGTTCTTAAAAATATCCTGATCAACTTCCTGCCAGACTTTATTGTCGGTGCCGTTTGTACAGGCTTCGAGGTCGGAGAGCTGTACCAAGCTGCTGCCGCTGGTCGCAGAGTTTTTCTCGGCGGTTACCCATGTGCTCTGGAGAATATCATTCTCGCAGCCGAAAGCATTTGCATCCTGTACGGCTGCCTGGGCTAGATCGCTATCGGTCAAGCAGTTATCGTTAGCTTTCAGCCAGACGTCCTGGCACACATCGTTTTCACTGCCCGTGATATCTGCTTCCTGTACGCCCATCTGAGTGAACATCGAATCATCACCGGTAATGCTGTTGTAATTGGCGTAGAGGTCCTGGTACTGATCAACATCGTTGCAATTGCCTAATAGAGCAGAGTCAGAGGTTGTCATCTGTGCAATGGTTGCATCACCAGTCACACAGTTACCTTTAGCCTCTTCATAGACGACTGTATTGATATCATTCCCATTTCCTGTGGCCGCAGCGGCTGATACGAGCAGTACCAGACCGACAGCCAATGCTATGAATTCTCTCATGTTACCTTGCCTCCTGAATGCATCCTCCAAAGGACAGCCCCTTGAAAAATGCTAGAGGTATAAAAGTTGGCATCTTTAATAAAATTAGTTGAAACTTAATTAAGGAGAAGCTTTCAATATTAAGATTAAGAAATTAACAGCTGCAATAAAAGTGTTAAATAAATCTACAGACATTGAAATTTATTTTAAAATAAACGCTAAAGCCTGCTAAAATGCCAGAGCAAAGTTAATTTCACAAAAAATTTGTTGAAGGCGAGAGATTAACTCTCGTCTCCTTTTTGGATAGATATCTTATCCAGCGTCTTTAGGCGTTGCTCTTGACTGTAGAAGACTGGACGATGTTTCCGGAGACCATGCTGTTGTCTTCAGTCTCAAGCTCGATGTCCTGATCGATGTTGTTCCAGCAGCCCATGACCTCGGAGATAGAGTTGATGTTCTGGAGCATCTTGGAATCGACCATGCAGTTCTCCTCAGCCTCGAGCTCGGCCTCTACATCTACGCAGTTATCGTCGCCGATGAGGTCAGCCTCTATACAGATGATCTGCTTCAATGTGGAGTATGTCAGATCGTTGCACTCGGCCTCTTCCTCAGCTTCCAGATCTGCATAATTGTCGCAGCCGAAGAGGTTAGCATCAATAGCTGCCTCCTGGTAGAGGGCAGACTTAACCAGACAGTTATACTCGGCTTCCTGATCTACATCCTCATCGAGCTCGTTGTAGGAACCGGTTGTGCAGCCCACTAATGCGGACACCTGCATCAGGTTGCTCTTGACTACATCGTTGCACTCAGCCTCAACCTCGGTCTCCTGGTCGATATCGTTCCAGCAGCCGATTGCATCGGCCTTCTGTGCTGCGGCCTGGGTTATGTTGCCCTCAGTCAGGCAGTTATCGAAAATATCCAGGTCCATCTCCTGATCCACACAGTTGTCGTCGCCGGTGGCGTTGCCAACCATCTTTCCGACCTGGCTTACAGCGTCAGGCCAGTAATCCGTTCCGCCAACGAGGTCGTTGTACTTGACGTTGAGATCCATATCCTGGTATACATCGTTGTCACAGCCAAACACGTAGGACTCTACCTGAGTAACCTGAGCGACATCGACTCCCACGATACAGTTATCTTCTGTCTCAGCATCGACTTCTACATAAATGTCGTTTCCGGTGCCCGTGGCTGCTGCAGCCGAAACGAGCATCATTAGACCTATAGCTATTGCTATGAGAGTTCTCATAACTAACTTGCCTCCTTATTTTTCCCAACGCTTTTGAAGGCTGAAAGCCCCAAAACCGTTAAAATAACTACAGTTTTGCTCTTTAATAAAATAAGTTGAAACTTAATTAAGAAGATACCATCAATACAAAAATTAAGAATGTCCTGAATGTAATAATAGTACTAAGCTATAATTCTTAAATATAACATCAACAGTTTAAATTTATTTTAAATCAGAAATAATTAGCTTCATGCTGATTGTTCTGAAAAAACAAGCTATCAAATATCTGGGGAGATCTCTGGGATTATCCTTCAGACTATATCGGAGCAGATCCTCGGGGAGGTACTGCATCATCTTGGCTCGTTGCGCTGTGGGCCTTCCTCCGCAGAGCCACGGCAATGGCGATGTGCTCATGTATAGATTCCTGCTGAGGTCCAATCGCACAATGACATAGTCGACTCACTTCCGCAGAGCATTGATCATCTGTAATTGATCATCTGTATTTCTTTTGATAGAAAAACTCAGGGCGCAAACTCCGGTCTTTAGGCCGTAGTCCAGCCCGTACCTATTACTTTTGCTCCGCACTACTTAACTATATTCATTCTGAGACAAAACCTGCAATGAAGACAGCCTACAAGTTTAGGATGCCGCGATTGCATCGCGCTGCCATCGACGCAGTTGTGGCATTTTCCCAAACAGACAACAAGAAGCTCAGTAAGACCTGACTTTGAAAAATAGTCATATGTACTCAGGGTAGATGCCCTGGGCAAGTTGGATCGTAGAAGCAGGAAGCCCCGTCCTTCAAGACGGGAGAGGACGTCACGATCTTACAAGCAATCATCGGCCGGCAGCCGCCATGAGTCTAATAACCTCATCGTCTTCCAGCTGTGGGAAGTCACTGTAATATGCACCAACCGCCTGGAAGTATATCGGCACATCAAGTGCCACCAGTTCATCAGCTTCTTCACGGACCCTTTCTGAGGCATCAACTGACGCCACAGGAACTGCTACGACGATCTTTTTGGGATTTTGATGCCGAAGCTCTCCGATGGCTAGAAGAATGGTCAGGCCGGTAGCGATTCCGTCATCGACGATGATGGCGATCCTTCCATTTGCCGATATAGGTTTTCGATCTTTGAGGTAAACCTCCCTTCTTCTCCTGGCCTCTTGCATCTCTTTCTCTGCCTGGCGCTTGAGCCACTCTTTATCCAGTAGAGGTTCTGCGGACGGATCGCAGATCATATGGCCATCTTCAGCAACTGCACAGACGGCGCACTCCTCGTTTCCGGGATAGCCTATCTTTCTGGTGATTACCAGGTCTAGGGATGCATTGAGCTCTTTTGCTATCTCATATCCAAGGACGACTCCTCCTCTGGGCAATGCGTAGACCACTACGTCTTCTCCCTTATACTTCTTCAGGGCCTCTGCCAGGCTTTTGCCCGCCTCGACTCTGTCCTTAAAACGCATAGGCCATATTAGTGGCGCTAAAGATAATATACTTATTTCTCAAGACACTAAGTATGTCTTTGTACGAACGAAAGAAACGGATACAGGATAATTAAGCATCTATCTAATACAAAAAATTGTTTTACTTCATAAGATTAGTTATTCTGATATAGATATATAAAATCCTAATTATACATCCGATAGATTTTTATTGTTTGGAGTGCCTAAAGAATATTGCTGAGTTGTAAGGGGGATGCTCTAAAATCAGCGAGTTGGAGGTAGACCATGAAGCGAAGCAAATACCAGATCATTTCGCAAATCCTCGATATATGTGTCGGTGGGGCTTGCAAGACCAAAATTGTATATCAGGCGAATCTTAACTTCAGGACTATCAATCCCTATATCGATCTGCTAACGAAAAATGGTTTGATCAAAGCAAGCATGGGACGAAACGTATCGTACGAAACAACTAATAGAGGCATGAAACTCATAGATGACTTCAAGCAAATGAACAGCAAGCTATCTGAGCTATGAAGATTGAACTGGATAATCCAAGTTTATGCGAAGAGATACTTCGCTAATTTTTTTAATTTTTATTCCCTGCCCCAGTAATACTCACAAATACTCACAGAGGAGTTTACTGATGGTTACACCATAGATGCAACACCATTTTTAAGCGCTTCAAGTTGCAACAGGACCCAGAGAAGAAAGCGTTTTATAGAAGATCAAATACTGTGAACCTGAGAAGCAAGAGAACCGTAGTGGAGGATTATCACATGGCAGGAATGGGCGGTACGCCTATTATCATTCTTAAGGACACCCGCAGGGAGACGGGAAAAGAAGCTATCTCGAACAACATCATGGCTGCTCGCGCCGTGGCCAACGCGGTGCGAAGCACCTTAGGCCCCAAGGGCATGGATAAGCTGCTGGTAGATGCCCTTGGAGATGTGACCATAACCAATGACGGCGTTACCATCTTGAAGGAGATGGACGTGCAGCACCCCGCGGCCAAGATGATCATCGAGGCCGCCAAGACCCAGGACAAAGAGGTTGGCGACGGCACTACTACTGTGGCCGTGCTGGCTGGCGAACTTCTGAAGAAGGCAGAGAACCTCCTGGACCAGAACGTTCACCCCACAGTCATCGTTGAGGGCTACAGGATGGCAGCGGAGAAGTCCTTGAAGATACTGAACTCCATAGCCATCGATGTCTCTCTGAAGGACAGGGACATCCTGGACAGGATAGCCGTCACAGCCATGACCGGCAAGATGGCCGAGTCCCCTGACAGCAAGATCGCCCGCTATGCCGTAGACCTGGTCGTCAACGCCGCAGAGAACCAGAACGGCAAGAAGGTAGTGGATCTGGACAGGGCTAACGTGGAAAAGAAGGTAGGCGAGAGCACCCAGGACTCGGAGATGATCGAAGGCGTGGTCGTGGATAAGGAGATCGTCCACCAGAACATGCCGCGAAAGGTTGAGAACGCGCGTGTTGCGCTTTTGGGCGTGGCCATCGAGGCCAAGGACCCGGAGAACAAAGCCGAGATCCAGATCACCAACTCCACCCAGTTCCAGCTCTTCATGGAGCACGAGAAGAAGCGTATCAAGGAAGTAGTGGACAAAGTCCTTGCCACCGGCGCTAACGTTATCTTCTGCCAGAAGGGCATCGAAGACCTGGCCCAGCACATGCTTGCCAACGCCGGCGTCCTGGCTTTAAGAAGGGTAATCAAGAGCGACCTGGATAAGCTCTCCAGGGCGACAGGTGCGAACGTCGTCACCAGCCTGGACGAGATGACGCCAAAAGACCTGGGAACGGCCGCCCTTGTAGAGGAGAGACGTGTGGGCAGCGGCGTCATGACTTTTGTCACAGGAACGAAGAACCCTGCAGTCACACTCCTTCTAAGAGGTGGAACCCAGCAGGTGCTGGACAGCCTTGAGAGGGCACTTGACGATGCCATGCACGCCGTGGCCGATGTGGTAGAGGACGGAAAGATCGTAGCCGGAGGCGGCGCACTTGAGATTGAGCTGTCGCTTCGACTGAAGGAGTACGCCTCTACACTCAAAGGCCGAGAGCAGCTGGCCGTAACCAAGTTCGCCGAGGCTGTTGAGATCGTGCCCAAGACCCTGGCGGAGAACGCGGGGTTCAACTCCATTGACAAGCTGGTGGAGCTGAAGAGCAAACACGAGAAGAACAAAAACACGGGACTCAATGCCTATACTGGCGAAGTCGTGGATATGCTGCAGCTAGGCGTGGTAGAGCCCCTGAGGATCAAGCTGCAGGCCATCCAGTCTGCAACAGATGCCGCGTCGCTAATCCTTCGCATCGACGATGTGATGGCCTCTACCAGGAAGAAGGAAGAGGCTGGCCCCGGAGGAATGCCAGGAGGAAGGGGTGGCATGCCGGGTATGGGAATGGGCGGAATGCCTGGAATGGGAATGGGCATGCCCGGGATGATGTGAGCTCCCGCTCTAGTCCGCTTTGCCCCATTCGCTTCCCTTTATTTTTTATCTTAAAAGCTTAAAGATATATATCGTATATTCATGTTGACTAATGCATATTGATCACGTTATCTTTATATAACTTCTGACCTTAAATTCGCTACTGGATTGGATGGATGAATATCTGATATGGCTGATCTTCCTGGCCTTAGCGATATTTGCATTATCAGGGTTTCAGCTCAAGGACCGCCACTACAGACGGCTGCAGGCGGAGAACCAGCGATTGCAGACCGACCTGTACGATATTTCGGCCAGGCTGAGAGAGAGGGAGCGGGATATAGATCAGGTGCAGCGCAGCTCCGCTAATCTGCTCAAATGGAAGAACAGGGCTGCAGAGCTGGAAGAGGTGCTGAAAGCCACGAAGCAGACGCAGGAGTACGCATCTGCATCCAGGCTGGAGTACCTGGAAAGCTGCCTTGAATCCTCTGCTAGCAAAGTCCCAAGCGCCCTCTTTCTGGAGACCTTCCAGCCCCGTGGCCTGTTCACCTTCGAGGATAGGCTTGGCCGTATGCTGGAGAGTGCCAAGTTCGAAGTAGTAATAGTATCCCCATGGATCAAAAGGCAGATGTGGGAGAGAATAAAGGGGCCGCTTCGAAGGTTCGTCCGCCGAGGCGGAAAAGTTAGGATATTCATGAGAGGATGCGAGTCGGACTTCTCAGCGGGCTTAAGCGATGACGTAGTCCAGGATGTCAGGGACCTTGGGGGAGATGTATTTCCCGTGAGGCAGCTTCACGCCAAGCTATATGTGGTAGACAGAAGGGAGGCAATAATCGCCTCTGCCAACCTCACCAAAGGCGGAATCGAGGGCAACTACGAGGCCGGTGTCTGGCTGAACGATCCTCTGGTAATGAAGGACATATGCCTATTTCTGGAGGACCTGCACCGTTGCAGATAGCTATGGAATCGCCAGTATGCGTCCTTTGGAGTAAATCAAAATGAACCGTGAGATCAAGCCTGAAGAAGTCTATCAACCTGCAGAAGATACCCTTCTTCTCCTTAAGGCTGCACTCGTTGAGGCCAGGCCAGAGGACAGGGCCATAGAGATCGGATGCGGAAGGGCGCTCGATCTCCAGAGAGGTCGCACCAAAGGTGAGAAGCATCCTTGCAACGGACATAAATCCCCACGCCGTAAGGTTGGCGAAGGAATACGGCCTGAAGGCTGTGCGTGCCGACCTATTCAGAGGAATTGAGGCGGAATTCGACCTGGTGATCTTCAACCCGCCCTACCTGCCCACCTCTGAGGAGGAGAGGATCGAGGGATGGCTCAACTATGCCCTGGATGGAGGCGCTACAGGAAGAGATGTCATATCCAGGTTCCTCGAAGACCTGGAAGACCATCTAAGCCCAAGAGGCAGGGCTCTGCTCCTGGTATCCAGCGTTACGGGCCTCGATGAGGTCAAGGAGATGGCAAGGTCAAAGGGGCTGGAGGCCACAGAGGTGGCAAGCGATAGATACTTCTTCGAGCAGCTTTACGTCATAAAGCTCAGGGTCGCGCACGGATCCAGCTAAAGGGATTGTAACCTTCGAGGAATAATCGATATGTTTAGGCAGTTAAATATAATCATATTTTTTTAATATTATTAATATCTACTAACTTACCTCAAGCAACTTAGACTAAGCTATTATTAATATAAATTCAAAATAAAAATGCGGTAAAATAAAGTATTCTACAGACAAAAGGAACTTACTTGTGGTTAAGCTCAATTTTTATAGACGTAACGCAAATCATCACCTACAACCGTCAGAATGAACCGCTATCGTGAATCAGGCATTTTCGTTGCCTAATTCGAGCAAAGTTGCTGAAAGGCCATAACCTTATATTCGAGGAGAAATAAGGCGAAGCTGTTGACCATATAATAGCAAATGAATGGTGATTGCCCGTGAAACTTAGAGTTGTAAGTTCAAAGAGCGAGATAGACGATCTCAACAGGAACGAACAGATGGTACATCTGGCTTTCAGGGCATCCAACACAGATATCTTCAAGCTGCTCCAGAACTGTCCGAGAATCAGGGCGGTCCAGGTCCCTACCTCTTACCGGAAGACGCTCTCCAGGGCAAGCGAGATGTTCCTGGTGATGCAAGGCATAGAGCTGATTGAAGGAGATGTATGGGGCCACAGGAAGGACATCAACGAGTATTATACGATCCATGAGAATGTCTTCCGCAGGATTGACCAGCTGCGCGCCAACGGCATCGATACTAACGAGATCGCCGATACGGTCTCCAGGGAGACCAAGCTCTCCCCGGAGCTTGTAAAGTACGTGATCAAACAGTCATCTTAGATTTGAGCAGAGAGACCAGCTCGTCCAGAACCTGGGCGACGCCCTGACCTGTTAGCGTTGACATAACCGGCATTCCATTGTAACCGAGGATATCGACCTTGTTGGCTACGATTAGAATGGGAAGTTTTATCCAACTTTGTATGTCCTCTGCCAGCCGGAGCTGAGACTGCAGGGGATATCCAGAATGCTCGCTGGGATCAACGATGTAAAGGACCACGCCTTTTAGATGATTTAGAGCAGCTACGGTCTGGCGTTCGATCTCATTTCGCTCCGATAGAGGACGGTCCAGCAGTCCCGGCGTATCTACAACCTGATATTTCTGATCGTCTTTTACGAAGTGGCCCACGTAAACACCCTTGGTGGTGAAAGGATAGCTGGCTATCTCCGGACGGGCACCGGTTACTTTTACCAAGAAGCTCGATTTTCCGACATTTGGGTAGCCTGCAATGAGAATAGTTGGCAGCTCGGGATCTATCGTAGGCATCTTCCGGAGCTTATTTCGGGCATCGTTGAGGAACACCAGATCTTTGTCGATGGACTTGATGACCGAGGACATGCGGCCAAAAGCGGCCCTCCTGTTAGAGGATGGCTCCCCACCGCGCTTAATCTTGCCCACGTACTCTTTGGTGATATCCTTTATCTGTCCTGAAGCCCAATGAAGCCTGGAAAGACTGATGCGCATGTCATCAATGCCCACCAGAATATTCGCCATGTCACGATAGAAAGGAGGAAGGTTCTCGAAGGAAGGAAATTTCCGGATCAAGTTTGCTAAGTTATCTGAGAGAATGTTGCCTGCAGTCGTTACCATGGATTCGTCGTTTCCAGGAGTCATGCCAATCTTAGATGCCCTTCTGAAGGCCTTATCTATCAGCTCCTGAGACGTGGGGACGGTGGGAAGCTTTTCAAACATCTTTCCCTAAGTAGCAGGCATTGGCAGATAAATCTTTAGGAAAACCGGAAAAAGTCATTTAATAAAATGTTTTCGGAAGGTTTAAATACTACTTGTATATCTATATAGATGAGGTGACCTGTTGAAGAGATTGGGCACCGCGCTTCATGTGGTACAGAAGAGATTGATTGTGCGTGGCGAGCCGGTTGAAGGCAGCGAGATTGGAAGCGAGGCTAAAGTTCCCAGAGTGAATTCCTGGGTCGTTGACCAGAAGAGGACGAAGATCGGGAAAGTTTTCGACATATTTGGCCCAGTAAAGCATCCGTACATCATCGTCAGATTGAACAAAGGATTTGATGCCGCAGCCCACGTCGGGAAAAAACTCTACGTCGAAGAGACGTCGGGGAGAGATAGAAAGTGGAAGAGATAGAGAAGATTCGAGAGATAGAGAGGTCTGAGCAGGAGAAGATCAAGGAGAAGTCCCGGCTCAAACGCGAGAAAGAGAAGGTAGACGAGTTCGAGAAGTTCACTGTAGAGTGTCCGGAGTGCAAGAGCCATACTCTGGTCCGCGACTACGAGAGGGCCGAGCTCGTCTGCTCAGATTGCGGTCTGGTCATTGACGAGAACTTCATAGACCAGGGGCCGGAGTGGCGGGCCTTCGACCACGATCAGCGCATGAAGAGGTCAAGGGTAGGCGCCCCCATGACCTACACCATACACGACAAGGGCCTCTCTACGATGATCGACTGGAGGAACAGGGATTCTTACGGAAAGACCATCTCCTCCAAGAACAGGGCTCAGCTCTACCGTCTCAGGAAGTGGCAGAGGCGCATTCGTGTCAGCAACGCAACAGAGAGGAACCTCGCCTTCGCGCTGTCAGAGCTGGACAGAATGGCATCCGCCCTGGGTCTATCCAGGAACGTGCGTGAGACGGCTGCAGTCGTCTACCGCAAAGCTGTAGACAAGAACCTCATTCGCGGGCGAAGCATCGAGGGCGTTGCCGCAGCTGCGCTCTACGCAGCATGTAGACAGTGCAATGTTCCAAGAACGTTAGACGAGATCGCTGAAGTGTCAAGAGTTTCCAGAAAAGAGATCGGCAGGACTTACAGATTCGTCTCCCGCGAGCTTGCTCTAAAGCTGATGCCGACGAGCCCCATAGACTACATCCCGCGCTTTTGCAGCGGCTTGAACCTGAAGGGCGAGGTGCAGGCCAAGGGGATAGAGATCCTCCGGCAGGCTGCGGAGAAAGAGCTGACCTCTGGCCGAGGACCAACAGGCGTTGCCGCAGCAGCCATCTACATCGCCTCCATCCTTTGCGGAGACAGAAGGACTCAGCGCGAGGTAGCGGATGTGGCTGGAGTGACTGAGGTTACAATCAGGAACCGCTACAAAGAGCTGGCTGAAGAGCTGGACATAGAGATAATCCTGTGAAGGGTTATCTCTTTCTCCAGACAATCAACAATCCCTTAATTTTTATATCGATTATTATTGCTAATATATTAATTATTGCCAATATATTACTAATATATTGCTAATGAAATTATTTATCGATCAAAATTAGAACCAAGGGATTGAGCCCCTTGGTTGAAGGATCACTTATTCTTGGGCTATGGCCCCCAGACGTAGATCCACAGCACGTTGCTCCATCCAGACTGGCTTCCCCAGACTGCAACCTGATGCCAGCCGGTTGCATCTCCCAGGAATATTCTGTTGTAATATCCAGAATACAAGTAGCCCCAGTCGTGCCAGTCTTCGTATCCGTTCGGATATTTCTCGTAAGACCAGAGGTACTGGCTCTGATCATTGTTCACGAGCAGGTTCATCCTTCCGTAGTAGTTTACCGCCGAAGGGTTCTTGGTCCATTGTCCATTGTAGAGAGCCCACTGCTCAAGTCCGGTAACCAGGTAGGCCATGTATTTGCCGCCAGCTTCAGCGCTGGATGGCTCTCCGCCGAGCTGTGTCACCTGCTGCTTGGATATAGACTGCCCCTGGCCAAGGTTTTCTGCTACTGTGCCAGTAGATGCAGATGGTGAACTTTGAGGCTGCTCAGATTGAGGCCCTGATGAGGGATGTTCGGTGTAAGCTCCCTGCCCAGATTGAGACCCCTGTCCGGATTGAGTTCCCTGTCCGGAAGAAGATGTCCCCTGCTGATCTGATGGATAAGGTGGATATGGCTGATTTCCCTGGCCGGGATATCCAGGCGGGTACGAGGGAGATTGCGAGCCATCAGGCGCGGGCGGCGAATAGCTGCCATCCGGCGGTGGCGGCAGCGCGATACCAACTGAAAACAAGGCCATGATCGCTACTATCACGGCAACCAAAAGCATCTCTTTTCTCATTTTATCCCACTCCGTTTCTGCACCAGATGGAAGCCTGAGTTGTCGGGCCGAAACAGCCGAAATATTTCACAATGCTGTGAAATAAAATGCCATCTGGATGGATATTAAGATATATCTTTTGATAATATAAACCCATACGAAAGTTATGCTCTAACTTGTTCTAAACCCTAGGCAGGATTAGAGAGATAGAGACCCTGTGACAGGCTGCGGCGAAGGATGAACAGATCTCTATAGTGCAGCCTGAAGACACGGCCGCCAATGCATTAGCCGCCTGCGATGGATGAATGACGACCGCGCAGGCGAGGCGGTCTTGCCCTATTCTAGTTCGATAGATCGATTTTCCACGCCATCGCATATACGCCATCGCATATTTAAGACTCTGAATTGCAATTCCCTATCTTCCTGCAGAAATAGGCACCTACAAAACCATCCAGATACTCTGCCCGCACCACCTTGAACCCGGCTCGTTCTATCATACCCTTCATGATCCAGTCCAGTGTGGAATACTCGTTCTTGATATGAGCCTCAATATTTTCGGCGAACTTCGGCCCCGCAGCCTCAGACGCTTTCGAGATGAAGCCTTCGAAGAAGCTTTCATGCTTCTGGATATCGAAGGAGTAGACCACATCCCGCAGGCAGAACTTGCCGCCGTCCTTAAGCATTCCAGACATTCGCATCAAAGCGATCTGCTTCCAGAAGTCGGGCAGATGGTGCAGCGCGATCTGAGTCACGACTGCATCCAGAGGAGCGCCTTGGTGATGGTAGGTCAGAAAACCACCCTGAATGAACTCAACATTGCTCACTCCTTGCGATCTGGCTTTTTTCTCGGCATACCTCAACATGCCTGCCGATAAGTCCACAGCATAGACTTTAGCACAATTCCGGGCTGCAGCCAGGGCGAACTCTCCTGTGCCCGTCCCAATCTCCAAAACCGTCTGGTCGGGCTGAAGGTCGAGGAAGTCCAGAACCTCCCTGATCTCTCCCTGAATATCCCGGAATTTCTGCATATTCCGGTCATAGATCTCCGCCATTGCATCGAAGTCTGCACCGGGATGCGCAGGCTCATGGTACTGCCATTTAGGGATCATCATTTTGTGTCTCCATTGCCACTACAGCGCCCTGCCACCTACGCCCAAGATCATTCGCTTCTGGACTGTTGTTGCCAAAGCTCTTGCGGTCCGCTTTCGAGAGTTCATGCCCGCATTCACTCCGAGTATTTATGCCAGAGAACTTCCCACTGCGCCCGCTAAAGATCCCCAGAAATCCAGATAGCCATTTTAGCCTGAAGAACCAAATGGGATTGGTGAAATGATGGGTATCGTGATCAAAGCAAGATATGAAGATAAAGTCCTCAAGCCGATGGGAGATCTGAACCTGAAGGATGGCGAAGAAGTAGAGATTAAGGTTCAAGGAAGCGCCACCAAGAGACTTTTCGGGATTGTGAAGTGCTGGAAGGGTCTAGAGGAGGCCCATGAAGATTACGAGATAAACGTTCATTGATGCCAACATGTTCGCCTACCTTCTCAGAGGCTACCCTTCACTCCATCGCCCTCTGCATCGCCCTCGCCACCTCTGCCTTCGCCATCCTCCTCTGCACCGTCACTGCCAACGCCGTAGCCGCCCTCTGCCTGGAATAATCGTCCACCTGCCACTCCAGCCCCTCGTAGCCCACATCCATGAGCATCAGCCCCTCGGCAGGAGCCGTGGGCGCACCGTGGTTCAGCTCCGGCCTGAGCAGATCGGAAAACCATTTTTCGCTCTTCTCGCCCGCCCCTACCTTCTCCAGGGAGCCCACGATCTTTCGCACCATATTCCAGAGAAATCCGTTGGCCCGAATGTCGAGGACGAAAAGCCCGTTTTGCTCTGTGATCTCCAGCTTTGAAACGGTCTTCACGGTATCCACCTTGGCGGAAGAGAAGTTCCTGAAGTCGTGCTCTCCCTTGAGAAGTTCCGCACATTCACGCATGGTCTGCAGGTCCAGCCCCGGATGCCACAGTATGTAGCGATACTCCCGCCACAGCGCATTCCACCGGGCGGAAAAGCCAATGGGTGCAACCGCCCACGCCCAGGTCCATATATCGCGGGGAAGCCGCCCATTGACGCACCTGGGACGAGCCAGATAGGCCTTGTCCTCGTCTATCCAGAAGTCGATCACCTGGCCAAGTGCGGAGACGCCCCTGTCTGTGCGTCCGGCGTAGCAGAAGTCGCCGTTGATGACGCCGATTTTTGCCAATGCTTTTCGGACCTCGGAGTCGACTGTGACCAGATCTGGCTGGCGCTGGAAGCCGTAGTAGGCATCTCCAAGATAGGCGAGCTTGAGAGCGATCTTCATCTTTACCCTAAAAATCCTAGAATCAACCGTCTTTGTGAGTTCTTTGTGCCCTTTGTGCGCTTTGTGGTGGGATTAGTGTAGAGTAGTCCACCACAAAGACCTCACCAAGCATCTCTAATTGTTTTTAGGCTGGCTAAGCCTTTCTCGGATCAGTGATGTATCCCGTAATCGCGCTGGCTCCAGCCGTTGCAGGCGAGCAGAGGTAGACGAAAGCCTTGGGGCTTCCCTGCCTTCCCACGAAATTCCTGTTCGACGTAGAGAGACACCTCTCGCCCGGACCTAAGAGGCCGAAGCTTCCGCCCATGCATGGACCGCAGCAGGCCGACTCCACCATCGCTCCGGCCTCCATGAACTTCTCCACCAATCCAGCACGCAGGCATTTCATATACTCTTCGCGGCTGGCAGGTACTACTATCATCCGCACGCCTTTGGCCACGGGCTCCCCCCTCATCAGGTCGCAGGCAAGCTTCAGATCCTCGAACCTGCCGTTGGTGCAGGAGCCGAGGAATACCTGGTCTATCTTCGTTTCGGGAACTTCGCTGATGGGCAACACATTATCCACGTTGTGCGGCAAGGCTATCTGGGGCTCAAGGTTGCTCACATCCCAGAACTTCTGCGAGACCTCTGCATCCTCATCTCCCCTAACAATTCCTGCCTCGATCGCTGACGGGTCTTTGACACGCCCCTTGAGGTAATCTATCGTTATCTCGTCTGCCTCGAAGATACCGGCCTTGGCTCCCATCTCGATGGCCATGTTGCTCATGGTCATCCTCTCCGGAATGCCCATCCTGGCTGCAGTCTCTCCCCGGAACTCGCAGGCCAGGTAGTTGGCGCCGTCGGCTCCGATATCGCCGATGATGCGAAGGACGACGTCCTTCGAGGTCACCCTGGCAGGAAGCCTGCCCTCGATCATGAGCTGCAAAGTCTTTGGAACCATGAACCAGAGCTTGCCGGTGGCGAAGACGGAGGACATATCAGTCGAGCCTATGCCGGTGGCGAAAGCTCCCAGGGCACCGTAAGTGCAGGTGTGGGAATCGGTGCCAACCACGATTCTTCCCGGAAGTGCATGCCCCTTCTCAGGCATGACCTGGTGGCAAACCCCGCAGAATATGTCGTAGTTCAGGATGCTCTGCTCCTCTGCGAACTTCCGGAGCATGATGTGGTTCTCTGCTGCCTTCAAGCTGTCTGCAGGAACCTGGTGGTCGAAGAGGAGGACTATCTTCGATGGGTCCCAGACCTTGGCATCCCTGCCGGCTATCTCGTAGAATCCTTTTACCGCCAATGGGCCGGTGATATCGTGAATCATCGCGCAGTCTATCTCTGCCATCACGAATTCGCCAGCTCGCGCCTCCTTCCTTGCGGCCCTTGAAAATATCTTTTCAGACAGGGTTTGACCAGTCATGGATTTCGCCATCTCAGCCATGATAAATAAATCTTCACATTCCCTGCCCTCACTGAACTTTGAAAAGCCCTTTCGGCTATCGCAAAGGATTTAAATAAAACTATTACACATCATCAATGCGCACGATAATACATTACAGAAGAGTTGGAGATTCTTTATGAAGATCAAGTTCTTGTTAGACGAGGAAGAGATCCCAAAGAAGTGGTACAACGTAGCAGCCGATCTCCCGACGCCCCTGGACCCGCCTTTAAACCCTCAGACGGGAGAGGTTTTGAAGCCGGAAGATGCAGAGGTAATCTTTCCCAAGTCACTCATAAAGCAGGAGATGTCCACTGACAGGTGGATAGATATTCCCGATGAGGTGCGCGAGATATACAAGCTCTGGAGGCCTACACCCCTCTATAGAGCAGCGCGGCTGGAGAAGGCGCTGAAGACCCCTGCCAGGATTTACTACAAATATGAGGGCGTCTCGCCCGCAGGCAGCCACAAGCCGAACACGGCCATCCCCCAGGCATACTACAACAGGGAAGCGGGCATAGAGCGCCTTGCTACTGAGACCGGCGCAGGCCAGTGGGGCTCGGCTTTAAGCCTTGCAACCTGTTTATTCAACATGAAATGCACAGTCTACATGGTTCGCTCAAGCTATGACAGCAAGCCATACAGACGAAGCGCGATGAGAACCTGGGGCGCAGAGTGCATTCCCAGTCCCTCGGACAAAACCAACTTCGGAAGGAAAATCCTCTCAGAGATGCCGAACACTCCAGGATCTTTGGGCATCGCCATCTCGGAGGCCGTCGAGGATGCTGCAACTCATGACAGTACTAACTACGCGCTTGGATCTGTGCTCAACCATGTGCTGTTGCACCAGACCGTTGAGGGCCTGGAGCTGAAAAAGCAGTTCGATATGGCGGATGACTATCCTGATGTGATGTTCGGCTGCTGCGGCGGTGGAAGCAACTTCCCGGGAATGGTCTTCCCGTTCATACCCGACAAGCTAAAGGACAAAAAGGATCTTCGAATGGTGGCCTGCGAGCCCACTGCCTGCCCGTCCCTGACAAAAGGGATCTACGCCTACGACTACGGCGATACCGCAGGCATGGCTCCGATAATAAAGATGTACACGCTTGGCCACGACTTCATACCGCCAGGCATCCATGCAGGCGGCCTGCGTTATCACGGAGATGCGCCACTGCTCTGCAACCTGGTCCATGACAAGATCATCGAGGCCACAGCGTGCCAGCAGACTGAGGTCTTCCAGGCAGCTACAATCTTTGCCAGGAGCGAGGGCATAATTCCGGCGCCGAATCGGCACACGCCATCAAGCCTGCTATCGATGAGGCTTTGAGATGCAGGCAGACGGACGAGGCCAAGACAATATTCATATCGCTCTCCGGCCACGGCAACTTCGATATGGCAGCCTACGATGCATTCAACGATGGATTGCTTGTGGATTACGAGTACCCGGCCGACCTGGTGAAGCAGTCCCTTGCCAAACTGCCCAATGTCTAAGTCTAAGATCGGCTTCCTGGTGAACCCGATAGCTGGAATGGGCGGGGCAGTGGGCCTGAAGGGCACTGACGACCAGGCCCATGAGGCTGAGGTGAGGGGCGCGAAGCCCCTTGCACCTGAGCGGGCCGGAGCGTGCCTGAGGCGGCTTGCTCCTCAGGCGCATAACTTGCTTTTTTTGACGGCCAGCGGCGAGATGGGCGAACGAATATTGAAGGAATGCGACCTTGACTGCTCTGTTGTCTATGAAGCGCCTTTACAATCAAGCGCCGAGGATACGAAAGCTGCCTGCAGGGCCTTTCTGGAGCAGGGCGTTGATCTGATTCTCTTCTGCGGTGGTGATGGAACAGCACGAGATGTTGCCTCTGTTGCAGGCCAGGTTACAGGCCAATCGCAGGCCAGGTCCCTGTACTCGGAATCCCTGCAGGGGTAAAGATGCATTCAGGAGTCTTTGCCATCAGCCCTGAGGCTGCAGCGGAGCTTGCGTTGGGTTTTCTCAAGGGCGAGCTGAAGACCAGGGAAACAGAGGTCGTGGATGTGGACGAGGAGCTTTACCGCACCGGTGAGCTGCAGACGAAGCTCTACTGCACCGCCAGGACGCCATATCGTTCGGTGCTCGTCCAGGAACGAAAGAGAATTTACGCAAGCACAGACGAGGAGGAGTTCAAGGACCAGATCGCCCTCTTCGCCAGGGAGTTCATGAGGGACGGCTCAGCCTACATTTTGGGCGCAGGCACTACTACTGCAAGGATCGCTGAAGCGATGGGCCTGGAGAAGACGCTGCTGGGCGTGGATGTGGTCCAGGATGAGAAGCTAATAATCAGAGACGCCTCGGAACGGGATTTATTAGATCTGCTGGACAAAGTGCTGGACAAAGAGAAAGAGAAGAGCGTGAAGATAATAGTAAGCCCCATCGGGGCCCAGGGTTTTATCTTGGGCCGGGGCAGCCAGCAGATTAGCGCTGAGGTGCTGCGCCGGGTCGGGGCCGAGAATCTGATAATAATATCTACACCGCATAAGCTATCTGAGCTGTCGCATCTCCTGGTCTACACTGGTGATCCTGAATTGGACAGAGCCTTGCAGGGAGGATGCTGGTGGTGACGGGCTACAGGATGGCGCAGAGAAAAGAAGTAAAGGCGGCATCCTTTTGCGCAGATGCCGCTCTATAGGGTTGAGTTGATCAAATTGCATGCCCCATTAATACAGCTATAACCAGAGGGACATGCTTTGCCACAGGCCCCACAGTTTTGGTCATCGGTGCTGAGGTCAACGCAATCTCCATCGCAATTGCTGAGTCCTTCAGGGCATACCGGGCGACAAGAACTGCTGATGCAGGCTTGGCCAGCTGGACAAACAATACCACAATCTCCGCAGTTTTGATCATCGGCGAAGAGATCGACACAATTACCATCGCAGTTGGTCATTCCGGATGGGCAGGCAAGAGTACATGTCCCATCGACGCAGGATTGGCCCTCAGGGCATGCTTTTCCGCACTCGCCACAGTTCAGGGAGTCGGTCTTCAAGGCCTTTAAATCAATGCAGGTCTTGGAGCAGTTCACAGTGCCTTCTGGACAGCTGGAAGTGCAATTTCCCTTATAGCAAAACATTCCCTCAGGGCACGCTTTTCCACAGGCTCCGCAGTTCTTGGGGTCGGCCAGAAGATCCACACACCTTCTATCGCAGTCCTTCTTTCCAGGAGGACAGCCCAAGATACAAGCGCCTTTGACACAGACCGTTCCATCGGGACACTTTTTAGAACAATCACCACAATTGTCTGGATCAGTGAGCAAATTTGTGCAGGCATTTCCGCACTTCGTCTCACCTTCAGGACATGCCGTAGTCTCATTGGCAGCAGTTTGATTCTGAGCTGGTGATGCACCTCCCAGCGCTATTCCCACCATTAGCAAAATACTTAATACACACAACCAGTAACGCAAGTCTATCCCTCCATATTGCCGCTTTCTTAACGCTAACTATACCCAAATTTAAAAGGCTTCCGATGGATAATACGATTAATATTATTAAAATTCTTAGAAAAATGGTTTTTATAAAAGAGCTTATCCCAAAACCACAATTAACTCACGGTTTTTTTATGACGTATAATTTCTACTCGCGCCTCACTAACTACCACCACAAAGACACAAAGATCACAAAGGACTCACAAAGAATAAATAAATAATGGCCCAGGGAGGAATAATTGGGAGGTTTTAGGATATGCTCAAAACAAAAGGGGTTTATTTTGCCCTCAGCTCCATTCAGGACTTAATGCCAGCGTTCCATGCGTACAGAGTGAGCAGAGATCTTCCACGATAATACTTTCGCCCTACAACCGATTGGATTAAAAGTCATAAAGTCTCAGGGCTAACAGGCAGAGGGACTGTTAGAGGTAATGGGATGCAGCTCGTGATCAACACCTATGGCGCATATCTTCGAAAGAGCGGAAACTGCTTCCTGGTAAAGAGGGATTATCTTTTTACCGGTACAAAACTTTAGATAGGCTATGTAGGCTTAGGAGACGTCTGGAGCACTCGCGTTAATTAGTTATCGATGATATTTGATTGGGTCTTGTGCTGCTTTCCTATAGATGCACCAGTACCATCTGATCTTAATACGACCGAAGAATTTTCGGGACTGGCCTGCTTGTGATTGCAGCCCGGCATCGGACAAATATGGAGCACGCACGTTAACCAGCTTATCCATAAGTTTTAGCACGCGGGCCATATCCTCGCTTGAAACAAAATCGCTCCTCATCACATCGATTAAGAAATATCCCTCCATGTCGCCGGGATATGCCCTGGCTCTCTGTTGCCGTAGTACGCGATAATCCGCGGGTCGTACTGAAATATCCCGGTTTTATCTTTCATTAAGCCGATGGCATCGGTAGAGTTTATTACGTGGCCTCGCAGTGACGAGGGAATACACAGCTTCATGATCTCCATTTGACCCCCTCTAACCGGACTGCCTGAGGCTACAGCGAGTAAGAACATAGTGATAAAAATATAGAACCTCACTTGTTATACCCTAAGCGTCCACAGACAAAAAGATTTCCCTTTACGGGCTGTTACTATAGTTTATGCTATATTAGGTATCAATTATCTCTTTCTAGTTTCTGATAATTAGATTCGATCTCGTTTATATATTCTTTGAGCGAAAAAGTTGCCTCTACAAAAATCGGTCTCGTTCCATGTTGAAATTGATGAGATCAAATCGATAATATATTCTTATGTAGTAGCTCCAAAATCTCTTCGTCCTCGACTTATCTCTGAAATTTTTAATCTAGAAGAATCCCATAAACCAATATATATTCTTGAAAAGGACCCCTTGCCATTTTTGGACGCTTCGATTAACCATTCTAGATGGATGGATTTCCCTCTTCAATTTCTTTGCAAGCGGCTATAAGCAATTTTTGGGAATATTCTTTTTGGTTTTTGTTATCTCAACGGACGTTTCGTGATTCTTATTAATAAAGGACCTACAAATCCAAGAATAGCTCCGAGTACCACTCCGAAAGCGGTCGAAAACAGCATCCAGTATTCAGGGAAAAACATAGACCACCTGAAAATAAATTTAATTAGGTGGCCAGTGATGTATGGCTATTTAAACTTGTGTCTCATTTATTGCTTATTCGGTCTGAGGAGAAACATCTACGAAGACCTTCTATGTATAGGCCAAGAACCATTTTTAACATGAAAGAGAAGCATACCAAATACGTGCTCCTTGATGGCTGTAGCATTGTTCTTTTGGCAAGCCATGAGTTCAATACAAGCTGATTGCTTTGAGACCTACTTTATGTTCGCGCATGGAATCTGCAAAAACTATGTCCAGCCCTTCTTATCCCTCTGGTATTCATGGATTGGGTATTCTGCAACTCTTCAATCTAATGAGTGTCTAATTCTGTGCTTACATATCGGAGTGGAAATTGAAGATATCCACATATTAGGAGATTGTGTTCAGGAAGCGCGAGAAAGGATTAAGGCCAAGTAGGCACAGGCTTAGCTTACAAGGAGTAAAATTATGCAAAAAGATATGTATGTTTTTATATTTTCCCCCATTTATTTCTTAGTTTGCTTGTTTATTCAACCATAATGCTTATAATTATTGGATTTTTATTAAAGATTGCACCGAACCTATTTATCTTTATAGGCCCTGCCTTTGGAGTTATATTTGGTTTTATATTGAAGGATTATTCATACGGGTCCTTTATAAAGATAACAAAAGACGGAAATTTTATTTAAATTTGTTGAATGAAAATGTTGATGAAATAATTAAAAGATTGCCAGAGGAAGGTGCGGATTTGGTATCCGAAGATGTATGGGCGACATGCATAAACTCTGGTGACTTCAAGCTGTTTTCATATAGTCAAGCATCCGACTTATATAAGACATTTTTTTACGTAAAAGTTCATAATTATATCGCGGTTAGATTTTCTACCCAAAGGTCGCGAGGGAGCATCTTATGATAAATAATCAATTTTTGCTGGAAAAATTAAAAGACCTTAAAAAATGAATTCAGAGAGGCGGATCAAACTTCATTGTTTGAGGGGGACGTATCAGTGGATCATTTAAAAGATTATAGGAGTGTCCGGTCTCCAAAAAGCTTTTTCGTTAGAACTTGTTATGTAAGCTGCAATGGAGGGATTGCCATACAACTAAAGCATGTTCTAATTTTGATAGCGTTGGCTATGTTATGTATGCCTACATTTGGGCAGACCATAGTGGATGAATGGTATAGTAGGGGTGTTGCACTCTATGAGCAAGGAAATTATGATGAGGCCATTAAAGCCTTTGTTATACCAAGCATCTATATCATTTGGATCTAAGTTGGTGGCGTTATCAAAGGCTTTAATGGCCTCATCATAATTTCCTTGCTCATAGAGTGCAACACCCCTACTATACCATTCATCCGCTATCGTCTGCCCAAATGCTGGCATACATAACATAGCCAACGCTATCAAAATTAGAACATGCTTTAGTTGTATGGCAATCCCTCCATTGCAGCTTACATAACAAGTTCTAACGAAAAAGCTTTTGGAGACCGGACACTCCTATAATCTTTTAAATAATCCACTGATACGTCCCCTCAAACAATGGAACCTAATCGCCTCTCTCAATTTTAAACCAATTTTTGTTTTTAAGGTCTTTTAATTTTTCCAGCAAAAATTGATTATTTATCATAAGATGCTCCCTCGCGACCTGGTTGTTAGAAAATCTAACCGCGATATAATTATGAACTTTTACGTAAAAAAATGTCTTATATAAGTCGGATGCTTGACTATATGAAAACAGCTTGAGATCACCAGAGTTTATGCATGTCGCCCATACATCTTCGGATACCAAATCCGCACCTTCCTCTGGCAATCTTTTAATTATTTCATCAACATTTTCATTCAACAAATTTAAATAAAATTTCCGTCTTTTGTTATCTTTATAAAGTTCGTATGAATAATCCTTCAATATAAAACCAAATATAACTCCAAAGGCAGGGCCTATAAAGATAAATAGGTTCGGTGCAATATTAAATAAAAATCCAATAAGTATAAGCATTATGGTTGAATAAACAAGCAAACTAAGAAATAAATGGGGGAAAATATACATATCATACATATCTTTTTGCATAATTTTACTCCTTGTAAGCTAAGCCTGTGCCTACTTGGCCTTAATCTTTTCTCGCGCTTCCTGAACACAATCTCCTAATATGTGGATATCTCAATTTCCACTCCGATATGTAAGCACAGAATTAGACGCTCATTAGATTGAAGAGTTGCAGAATACCCAATCCATGAATACCAGAGGGATAAGAAGGGCTGGACATAGTTTTTGCAGATTCCATGCGCGATGCTGAAGTAGGGCTCAAAGGGTGCTGGTTGCCTTAAGCTCATGGCTTGCCAAAAGAGCAATACTACAGCCATCAAGGAGCACGTATTTGGTATGCTTCTCTACCATGTTAAAAATGGTTCTTGGCCTATAGTAGAAGGTCTTCGTAGATGTTTCTCCTCAGACCGAATAGCAATAAATGAGACACAAGTTTAAATAGCCATACATCACTGGCCAGCTAATCAAATTGTCCTCGGGTGGTTATACTTTTGCCTGAAGAATTGGATGTATTTTCGACCGCCTTCGGAGTGGTACTCGGAGCTATTCTTGGATTTGTAGGTACTTTATTAATAGAATTAGCAAAACGTCGTTGGGATGACAAAGACCAAAAAGAATATTCCCAAAAATTGCTTATAGCACTTTGCAAAGAAATTGAAGAGGGAATAGGTCGTTCTAAATGGTTAATCGAAGCGTCCAAAAATGGCAAGGGGTCCTTTTCAAGAATATATATTGGTTTATGGGATTCTTCTAGATTAAAAATTTCAGAGATAGTCGAGGACGAAGAGATTTTGGAGCTACTACATAAGATATATTATCGATTTGATCTCATCAATTTCAACATGGAACGAGACCGATTTTTGCCAGGGGCAGCTTTCGCTAGAGATTATATAAACGAGATCGAATCTAATTATCAGAAACTAAAAGAGATAATTGATCCTTAATATAGCATAAACTATAGTAACAGCCCGTAGAGGAAAATCTTTTTGTCTGTGGACGCTCACTATATAGCATGAGGTTCTATATTTTTATCACTATGTTCTTACTCGCTGTAGCCTCAGGCAGTCCGGTTGAGGGGGTCAATGGAGATCATGAAGGTATGTATTCCCTCGTAGTTCAAGGCCACGTAATAAACTCTACCGATGCCGTTCACTTAATGAGCGATAAAGCCGGGATATTTCAGTACAACCCGCAGATCATCGCGCACTATGGCAACAGAGAGCCAGGGCATAGCCCGGCTACATGGAGAGGATATTTCTTATCCGATGTAACGAGGAGAGATATCCTTTCAAGCGATGATATGGCCCACGTGCTACAACTTGTGGATAAGCTGGTTAACGTGCGTGCTCCCGCCTTGTCCGATGCCGGGCTGCAATCACAGCAGGCCAGTCCCGAAAATTCTTCGGCTATATTAGAGTCGATGGTACTGGTGCATCTATAGGAAAGCAGGCACAAGACCCCATCTGTCGTGGATAAGCTAATTAACGCGAGTGCTCCAGGCGGCTCTAAGGCTACATAGCCTATCTAAGAGATTTGTACCGGTAAAAAGATATTCTCTCTTTACCAGGAAGCAGTTTCCGCTCTTTCGGAGATATGCGCCATAGGTGTTGATCACGAGCTGCATCCCATTACCTCTAACAGTCCATCTACCTGTTAGCCCTGAGACTTTATGACTTTTAATCCAATCGGTTGCAGGGCGAAAGTATTATCGTGGAATATCTCTGCTCACTCTGCACGCATGGAAAGCTGGCATTTGGAAGTCCTGAATTGAGCGGAGGGCAAAATAAACCCCTTTTGTTTTGAGCATATCCTAAAACCTCTCAATTATTCCTCCCAAAACCATTATTTAGTTATTCTTTGTGAGTCCTTTGTGCTCTTTGTGTCTTTGTGGTGGTAGTTAGTAGGGCGCGAGTAGAATCATACGTCATAAAGAAAACCGTAAGTTAATTGTGGTTTTGGGATAGGCTCTTTTATAAAACCCATTTTTCAAGGAATTTTAATAATATTAATCACATTATCTATCGGAAGCCTTTTAAATTTGAGTATAGTCAACGCTAAGAAAGCTGCCATATGGAGGGATAGGCTTGCGTTACTGGCTGTGTATATTAAGTATTTTGCTCGTGGTTGGAATAGCGCTGGGAGATACATCACCCGCTCAGAATCCAACTGCTGTCGATAAGACCACGGCATGTCCTGAAAGCGAGACGAAGTGCGGAAATGCCTGCACAAATCTGCTTGCTGATCCGGACAACTGCGGCGATTGCTCTAAAAAGTGTCCCGATGGGACCTCGTGCGTAGATGGAGCGTGCATCCTGGGCTGTCCTCCCGGAAAGAAAAACTGCGATGGATGGTGCGTGGATCTATCATCTGATCCCAAGAACTGCGGAGCCTGCAAAAAGGCATGTCCCGCGGGGATGTTTTGCTATAAGGGAAATTGCACTTCCAGCTGTCCAGAAGGCACTGTGAACTGCTCCGGTACCTGCATTGATTTAAAGGCCTTGAAGACCGACTCCAAGAACTGCGGTGAGTGCGGAAAAGTATGTCCTGAGGGCCAATCCTGCGTCGATGGGACATGCACTCTGGCCTGCCCATCTGGAATGATCGACTGCCGTGGAAATTGTGTCGATCTCTTCGCTGATGATCAAAACTGCGGAGATTGCGGCATCACTTGTCCTGCCGGCCAAACCTGCATTAGCGGTGCTTGCCGCCCGGCATGTCCTGAAGGCCTCAGCAATTGCGATGGAGATTGTGTTGACCTCTCCTCAGATGATCAGAACTGCGGTAGATGTGGCAATAGCTGTCCTGATGGCTATGCCTGCGCCAATGGCCAGTGTGTAGCGGCAGTAGATTGGATAGGTGCTGTTGAGGAAATATCTCTACTCTGCGGCGAAGTCGGATGCCGCCTTTACTTCTTTTCTCTGCGCCATCCTGTAGCCCGTCACCACCAGCATCCTCCCTGCAAGGGCTCTGTCCAATTCAGGATCACCAGTGTAGACCAGGAGATGGGACAGCTCAGATAGCTTATGCGGTGTAGATATTATTATCAGATTCTCGGCCCCGACCCGGCGCAGCACCTCAGCGCTTATCTGCTGGCTGCCCCGGCCCAAGATAAAACCCTGGGCCCCGATGGGGCTTACTATTATCTTCACGCTCTTCTCTTTCTCTTTGTCCAGCACTTTGTCCAGCAGATCTAATAAATCCCGTTCCGAGGCGTCTCTGATTATTAGCTTCTCATCCTGGACCACATCCACTCCAAGCAGCGTCTTCTCCAGGCCCATCGCTTCAGCGATCCTTGCAGTAGTAGTGCCTGCGCCCAAAATGTAGGCTGAGCCGTCCCTCATGAACTCCCTGGCGAAGAGGGCGATCTGGTCCTTGAACTCCTCCTCGTCTGTGCTTGCGTAAATTCTCTTCCTCTCCTGGACGAGCACCGACCGGTACGGCGTCCTGGCGGTGCAGTAGAGCTTCGTCTGCAGCTCACCGGTGCGGTAAAGCTCCTCGTCCACATCCACGACCTCTGTTTCCCTGGTCTTCAGCTCGCCCTTGAGAAAGCCTAACGCAAGCTCCGCTGCAGCTTCAGGGCTGATGGCAAAGACTCCTGAATGCATCTTTACCCCTGCAGGGATTCCGAGTACAGGGACCTGGCCTGTGACCTGGCCTGCAACAGAGGCCACATCTCGCGCTGTTCCATCACCACCGCAGAAGAGAATCAGATCAACGCCCTGCTCCAGAAAGGCCCTGCAGGCAGCTTTCGTATCCTCGGCGCTTGACTGTAAAGGCGCTTCATAGACTACAGAGCAGTCAAGGCCGCATTCCTTCAATATTCGTTCGCCCATCTCGCCGCTGGCCGTCAAAAAGAGTAAGTTATGCGCCTGAGGAGCAAGCAGCCTCAGGCACGCCCTGGCTCGCTCAGGTGCAAGGGGCTTCGCGCCCCTCGCCTCAGCCTCTTTGGCCTGGCCGTCAGTGCCCTTCAGGCCCACTGCCCCGCCCATTCCGGCTATCGGGTTCACCAGGAAACCGATCTTAGACTTAGACATTTGGCAGTTTGGCAAGGGACTGCTTCACCAGATCTGCAGGGTACTCGTAATCCACAAGCAATCCATCGTTGAATGCATCGTAGGCTGCCATATCGAAGTTGCCGTGGCCGGAGAGAGATATGAATATAGTCTTAGCCTCGCCCGTCTGCCTGCACCTCAGAGCCTCATCTATGGCCGGCTTGATGGCGTGTGAGGACTCAGGTGCAGGAATTATGCCCTCGCTCCTGGCAAAGATTGTAGCTGCCTGGAAGACCTCAGTCTGCTGGCAGGCTGTGGCCTCGATGATCTTGTCGTGGACCAGGTTGCAGAGCAGCGGCGCATCTCCGTGATAACGCAGGCCACCGGCATGGATGCCTGGAGGTATGAAGTCGTGGCCAAGCGTGTACATCTTTATTATCGGGGCCATGCCTGCTGTATCGCCGTAGTCGTAGGCATAGATCCCTTTTGTCAGGGACGGGCAGGCAGTGGGCTCGCAGGCCACCATTCGAAGATCCTTTTTGTCCTTGAGCTTGTCGGGTATGAACGGGAAGACCATTCCCGGGAAGTTGCTTCCACCGCCGCAGCAGCCGAACATCACATCAGGATAGTCATCCGCCATATCGAACTGCTTTTTCAGCTCCAGGCCTTCAACGGTCTGGTGCAGCAGCACATGGTTGAGCACAGATCCAAGCGCGTAGTTGGTATTGTCATGAGTTGCAGCATCCTCGACGGCCTCCGAGATGGCGATGCCCAAAGATCCTGGAGTGTTCGGCATCTCTGAGAGGACTTTCCTTCCGAAGTTGGTTTTGTCAGAGGGGCTGGGAATACACTCTGCGCCCCAGGTTCTCATCGCGCTTCGTCTGTATGGCTTGCTGTCATAGCTTGAGCGAACCATGTAGACTGTGCATTTCATGTTGAATAAACAGGTGGCAAGGCTTAAAGCCGAGCCCCACTGGCCTGCGCCGGTCTCAGTAGCAAGGCGCTCTATGCCCGCCTCCCTGTTGTAGTACGCCTGGGGAATGGCGGTGTTCGGCTTGTGGCTGCCTGCGGGCGAGACGCCCTCATATTTGTAGTAGATCCTGGCAGGGGTCTTCAGCGCCTTCTCCAGCCGAGCTGCTCGATAGAGTGGGTGTAGGCCTCCAGAGCTTGTATATCTCGCGCACCTCATCGGGGATATCTATCCACCTGTCAGTGGACATCTCCTGCTTGATGAGTGACTTGGGAAAGATTACCTCTGCATCTTCCGGCTTCAAAACCTCTCCCGTCTGGGGGTTTAAAGGCGGGTCCAGGGGCGTCGGGAGATCGGCTGCTACGTTGTACCACTTCTTTGGGATCTCTTCCTCGTCTAACAAGAACTTGATCTTCATAAAGAATCTCCAACTCTTCTGTAATGTATTATCGTGCGCATTGATGATGTGTAATAGTTTTATTTAAATCCTTTGCGATAGCCGAAAGGGCTTTTCAAAGTTCAGTGAGGGCAGGGAATGTGAAGATTTATTTATCATGGCTGAGATGGCGAAATCCATGACTGGTCAAACCCTGTCTGAAAAGATATTTTCAAGGGCCGCAAGGAAGGAGGCGCGAGCTGGCGAATTCGTGATGGCAGAGATAGACTGCGCGATGATTCACGATATCACCGGCCCATTGGCGGTAAAAGGATTCTACGAGATAGCCGGCAGGGATGCCAAGGTCTGGGACCCGTCGAAGATAGTCCTCCTCTTCGACCACCAGGTTCCTGCAGACAGCTTGAAGGCAGCAGAGAACCACATCATGCTCCGGAAGTTCGCAGAGGAGCAGAGCATCCTGAACTACGACATATTCTGCGGGGTTTGCCACCAGGTCATGCCTGAGAAGGGGCATGCACTTCCGGAAGAATCGTGGTTGGCACTGATTCCCACACCTGCACTTACGGCGCCCTGGGAGCTTTCGCCACCGGCATAGGCTCGACTGACATGTCCTCCGTCTTCGCCACCGGCAAGCTCTGGTTCATGGTTCCAAAGACTTTGCAGCTCATGATCGAGGGCAGGCTTCCTGCCAGGGTGACCTCGAAGGACGTCGTCCTTCGCATCATCGGCGATATCGGAGCCGACGGCGCCAACTACCTGGCCTGCGAGTTCCGGGGAGAGACTGCAGCCAGGATGGGCATTCCGGAGAGGATGACCATGAGCAACATGGCCATCGAGATGGGAGCCAAGGCCGGTATCTTCGAGGCAGACGAGATAACGATAGATTACCTCAAGGGGCGTGTCAAAGACCCGTCAGCGATCGAGGCAGGAATTGTTAGGGGAGATGAGGATGCAGAGGTCTCGCAGAAGTTCTGGGATGTGAGCAACCTTGAGCCCCAGATAGCCTTGCCGCACAACGTGGATAATGTGTTGCCCATCAGCGAAGTTCCCGAAACGAAGATAGACCAGGTATTCCTCGGCTCCTGCACCAACGGCAGGTTCGAGGATCTGAAGCTTGCCTGCGACCTGATGAGGGGGGAGCCCGTGGCCAAAGGCGTGCGGATGATAGTAGTACCTGCCAGCCGCGAAGAGTATATGAAATGCCTGCGTGCTGGATTGGTGGAGAAGTTCATGGAGGCCGGAGCGATGGTGGAGTCGGCCTGCTGCGGTCCATGCATGGGCGGAAGCTTCGGCCTCTTAGGTCCGGGCGAGAGGTGTCTCTCTACGTCGAACAGGAATTTCGTGGGAAGGCAGGGAAGCCCCAAGGCTTTCGTCTACCTCTGCTCGCCTGCAACGGCTGGAGCCAGCGCGATTACGGGATACATCACTGATCCGAGAAAGGCTTAGCCAGCCTAAAAACAATTAGAGATGCTTGGTGAGGTCTTTGTGGTGGACTACTCTACACTAATCCCACCACAAAGCGCACAAAGGGCACAAAGAACTCACAAAGACGGTTGATTCTAGGATTTTTAGGGTAAAGATGAAGATCGCTCTCAAGCTCGCCTATCTTGGAGATGCCTACTACGGCTTCCAGCGCCAGCCAGATCTGGTCACAGTCGACTCCGAGGTCCGAAAAGCATTGGCAAAAATCGGCGTCATCAACGGCGACTTCTGCTACGCCGGACGCACAGACAGGGGCGTCTCCGCACTTGGCCAGGTGATCGACTTCTGGATAGACGAGGACAAGGCCTATCTGGCTCGTCCCAGGTGCGTCAATGGGCGGCTTCCCCGCGATATATGGACCTGGGCGTGGGCGGTTGCACCCATTGGCTTTTCCGCCCGGTGGAATGCGCTGTGGCGGGAGTATCGCTACATACTGTGGCATCCGGGGCTGGACCTGCAGACCATGCGTGAATGTGCGGAACTTCTCAAGGGAGAGCACGACTTCAGGAACTTCTCTTCCGCCAAGGTGGATACCGTGAAGACCGTTTCAAAGCTGGAGATCACAGAGCAAAACGGGCTTTTCGTCCTCGACATTCGGGCCAACGGATTTCTCTGGAATATGGTGCGAAAGATCGTGGGCTCCCTGGAGAAGGTAGGGGCGGGCGAGAAGAGCGAAAAATGGTTTTCCGATCTGCTCAGGCCGGAGCTGAACCACGGTGCGCCCACGGCTCCTGCCGAGGGGCTGATGCTCATGGATGTGGGCTACGAGGGGCTGGAGTGGCAGGTGGACGATTATTCCAGGCAGAGGGCGGCTACGGCGTTGGCAGTGACGGTGCAGAGGAGGATGGCGAAGGCAGAGGTGGCGAGGGCGATGCAGAGGGCGATGGAGTGAAGGGTAGCCTCTGAGAAGGTAGGCGAACATGTTGGCATCAATGAACGTTTATCTCGTAATCTTCATGGGCCTCCTCTAGACCCTTCCAGCACTTCACAATCCCGAAAAGTCTCTTGGTGGCGCTTCCTTGAACCTTAGGACTTACGCAGTTGGATCTAATTGCAATAAGTAGGTAGGGGCTTGAATATATAGTCGGACGGCATTGCGCATGATTCTGCGCTTAGATTCAAACCAAGATATCCCTTTTCTAAGCCTTTCTACTTCCAGCCTGAGAAAAGCTCTTAGGGAGAATAATATGTGAGCTTTTTGGGATTGGCTTTTTCTGGCTTGGCAGTTTTCAATTCCGCAAAACTGCTTTATGCCTCTGTGATATTCCTCTATATTCCAGGAAATTAACCCTAACTTTTCGCGTTTTGGTTCATCCATATCCAGCAGATCGGTTGCCCAGTATTCTATGTCACCATCCTTGGAGACTATCCTGAATACTTTGATGAAACCATAAGCCTTTAAATGTACAATCCTACCAACAGGCGGTATATCTATTTCATGGATTTGCATATTATATGTATTATCAGGATTGACCAACCTGTTTTTCTTCAACCGGGTAAGCCAATGCCATCCGAATTTCCGTAAAGTTTTAAGATTTTCTATACTGGCGTACCAGCTATCGAATAGAACGATTCGGGGCTGAAAGTCTCTATCTCTTGCCTGATAAAGCATCTCACGAAAGTGGTCGTTTTTCGTCTTGCCGTCAACATCTATATCGTAGATTCGGAAGTCAACAGGAATTATCGCGTTACCATCTGTCCAGAGCAATGTGCAAATATTGATACCGTTCACCAATTGATGATGCTTCCCGCTCCACTGATGATATACTAAGCTCATGTTTTTGGCATATGGCTTATCTAAAATAGTATCATCGATGATCAGGAAACCTTTTTGAAGTTGAATAATGCCCTTTACTTCATCCCATAACGCTTCCGTATCGGGAGGCTGTCTTTGCAAAAGACGGGTAAAGGCATCATGTGATGGAGAATTATCTCCTTCTGGCTGACATCTTGCAGCTTCAGTGCAGGTAAAAACGCCTACTGATGCGGTAAGAAAGTGGATATAATCAAGATCGTCACATTTAGGCGGATTCAATTTCAGCCCAGCCTATTTGTTTGTATGTCTTATTATATCCTAGGATTTATAAGAAGTTTACTGCAAGTGCGTAAGTCCTAATCTATTACTTCATAAGATCTGCATGATGAAAGAAACCGAGCAACTTGAAAAGATAAATCCTAAACACAAAAACGGATTAATTATATTAGCAAAAAATTTATTAAAATCGTTCCAAACTGAACAACAATCAAAAGATCTTAAAAGATTTACTAGATCCATCTCGGCCATAAACTCAATTAAAAATTATATTCCTTCGTTCATAATAGAGTCCTATTGCAGAGAATTCATAGAGAATTTAGTTAGGGAAAATATAACCGAAGATGACAAAATTAGCAGGGAAATTGATCACCTTTTAATGAGCCTAGAATCAAGGATAGACGAATGGAATGTTATAATACCATTGGAGAATATCACACTGAAAGAGATGGAGAGGTTTGAAATAGGTAATACGATACTTTTGAACCCTGATGAGATATCCCAAATTTTTAATAATACCGAAATACTTAAAGATATGTCCAAGGAACCCTTTTTATCTATCCAAAATGAAATTCAACATAGAGTCTGCGCGTGTATAAAAGTAAAATACGATTCTCAAGAAGTATATAACTCAGCGTTAGATAAAATTAGACCTATAATTAATATTTTAAGAATATATGCGTGTTTTAATCCTAACATAATACTTCTATCTCCAATTGATGCGGTTAGGGTTAAAATAGGCACTTGCGGAACGACATATGCAGCAAAAAACCTTATGATTTCATTTAAGCCTGGTAAAGGTTGGGGAGCCAGAAAAAGCGGATCTGGAATCTATCCAAAACTCGTCCTTGATAAGGAATTCGCAGATGAAATTAGAAGTAATTATGAATTTGAATATATCAGTCATCTTCTATGCAAAGAACATAGTTCTCTTTCCGACTTCGAAAAACAATTGCTGATTGCAATTAGATGGATTGGATTAGGAATAGATGAGGATATAGGAGCCGACAAAATAATCAAATTTGCAACTGCATTAGAATGTCTTGTTCTAGCTGGAGATGATCAATTTAAAAAGAGACCTCTAGCTGAAAGATGCGCGTATATCCTCGGAAATAATTCAAAAGAGAGGCAAGAAATAAAAGACAAAGTTGAAAAGTTTTATGATTTGAGAAGCAGAATTGTTCACGAAGGAATAGATCTTATAGAGGAGGATTGCATCGACGAATTCCGAAGTTTAGTGATAAAATGCTTTTTCAAGTTAAGCTCAATTAGCGATAAAAATAAACTAAAGAATACGAATCAACTTATACAATTGATTCAAGACATAAAAACAGAAGCGTTCAATCAATATCGCCCTGAAGAACCTTGGCTGTGATATCAGAGTGGAATTGATCTGTCTTTGATTGTTAAAAGCAGTCAGACCAATTGCGATCCCACCTAATCGAATACAGGCGACGATTGGTTTGCCCGGTATGCGGCCATCCTCCCGCATTGAAAAGAGCACGCAATCAAGCATCCGCTACCCTATCTAATGCCGGGCGGATCGACATGCGAAGAGCCTGTTTTGCGCCCTGGGAGACCAGGCCCTTCTGCCACTTCGAGGAACACACCTCGGACGTGGAAGAGAACAGAATATTGGCCTGGACGCTCTTGCAGATTCTAAAGAGCGGCATCTGTACCGATCGATCTCTTCCAACTGTCCGCCAGGCCTACCGAAGGCTGGCAGGGTTTGCTGAGCTTGAGCCCTGCGAAGCCCGGACCTGCATCGGAAGGATCTACAACCGCCTGAACCAGGATTATGAGCCTATGCATGCCCTCTGCAGGTTCTTTCTGGAGAATCGAGGTCCTGGCCACGAAGCAGGAGACCGCAGGACGATTCCATTTCTCGTGAACATGGCAAGCCTCTACGAGCGTTTTGTCGCCAGATGGCTTGAGAAGAATCTGCGACAGGAGAGATACTCGATTCAGTCACAGGAACACGTCTTGATCGACCCGAATCTCAATATAAAGTTCAAGATAGACTTGTCGATATTCGATAAGGAATCGCACTCATGTGCCTTCATTATGGATACGAAGTACAAGGTTGGGAATCCAACGACTGATGACATAGAGCAAGTAGCTGCCTATGCTGAGGCTAAGGGTTGTAAGGAAGCCGTCTTAATATATCCTGAATGTTCTGTGCCAGGGCTTGAAGGCAGGGTAGGCAAAATCCGTATCAAAAGTTCGACGTTTTCTTTGGCAGGGGATCTCGAAAATGCTGGGAAAACATTCGTTAAAGATTCATTAGGCATTGAAATTGAATGACCTGCATCAATGCTCACTTCGCATTGAATCGCGCATTGAATCCATTTTAATGCGAAATTCAATGCGCGTTCCATTCCTGTTTCTATTCAAATCTGTATCTCGCGAACCGGCCTCGGCCAATTAGCTCAACTTGAGAGTTCTCTGCAATCAGCTCTCGCATAAGCCTCAAGACCTGATGTCGATCCAAATGAGTGATCTGCCTGATCTCTGCATTGGATAGCCCAACATCTCCTCGTTCAGCTCTTTGCCGAAGCACGCTCAGCACCCTTGTCTTAGCCGCCTCCCAGTCTATTCGCCGGTCTCTCTCCGGATGGCCGTCAGCTATGAGCCGCCGGTGAAGGTCCGGCCTAAGCATCCAATAAGTCCCTCGCCCCGTCCCCCCTCTTTCCAGATACTCTCTCTCGACCTCCATCTCATTGAGGATCTCCCTTGCCTCCACCTCGGATCGCTGGCAGATATGGGAAGCCGATGCCGTGTCCACCTCTAGGTGTCGTAGTAGATATTGGAGAATGAGCAAATAATCGACAGGAAGACTGCGTCCGCGCTTGCTTTCCTCTGCCACAAATGCACGGAAGGGAACAGACAGCTCACTTCCCTGGAATGTTACCTTCACAGATTCCCCCTTGCTCCTGTATTATTGGTGGTTCCTTGCCCTCGATGAGCATGGCCTGGAACATCCGAGAGACGCCCAAGTTGCTGCGGTTGACCAGGCGCAGGCGAGTTAAGGCATCAACGAGAAGTGGATTCCTTGCGACCGGCTGGTGATGCAGAATATTCTCAGGAGATATACCGCCAATGAAACTACCAGGGTTTCCGATCTCCAGCTTATGAGGGAACTGTTTGATGAGAATCGGGCTGCTGATGCGAAAGTCCGCATGGCAGAAAGCGTTCATGAGCGCTTCGCGAAGGGCTATCTCTGGATAAGTGCGGTATTCGAAATGAAACGGGCCATATTCCACGGTGGTGATGGGATTGTCAGCCATGATGCGATCCATTACTCGGGCAATGGCCACAGGAATAGCCCCCCGTCCATCCATTCTGTCTGTGTACTGTGTATCATCCCGCATCCGCAGATGAGTCCACCCGTAACCCGGCAGATGCTCGCGAATAGCCTCCTCTTTTCCAGCTATCAAGAGACCGGCCAGCGTAAGCTTACGATTACGAATGACGCCCAGAGTATCCAGCAAATCGAGGTCGTTCATCTGCAAGAGTTCTGCTGGAGCCTTATCGCGGCGGGCAGCCTCTCGAAGCTGCTCCATGACCGAAGCCGAAAGATACGACGAAGGCTTTCCGGGAATTTCCTTTGCCGTTAAATCTGTCTCCCCTGTCTCCACCATGATGCGCCTGCGAAGAGTGCCCGTCAACGGCTGGCAATCCTTGCCGATGCGAATCTTTCCCCTGCCGCTTGTATCTGTGTAAGGCGGCAGGCCAGGGTATATCTGCATGACCAGCAGACGGCCCGACCCCTCCGCGATAGATAGCTCTTCGAAGACAGGGGTGAGCTTGGGGTCGGTAGAGTCGTAAACCGCTTTTTTTAGGCGGTTAACATCCACATCGATAGGAACTCCAAGAACGGCCTGCACACGTCCCATTACTTTATCATTAACTCCGAAGACGACAGTTCCGCCTCCGCTGTTGGCCATGCAGACTGCAGCCTCGATAACCATCTCCAGGGCGCCCTTCACACTGCGGTCTTTCCACTCTTTGAAGTCAAGATCCTGATCTTCCAGTTCATCGGCTGGTTTGGTATCCAGTTCGCTTAATAGCAGGCGGATATCGGCGAGGCTGCGCATGATAACTTATCTGTCGCTTCAGCTTTAAAACCTGCCTGCGGTTCCAAACATAAGATAAATGATTTGGATGTATTGGTTCATTTTGGCATCATATTCGCATGTACTATACGAATAGAGTGCGTTTTCTCTATTTTTAGTTTATTGCATTAGCCATATTTGAAAAGCTTAATATCAAGCTATGTGTAATATTTGTCTGGATTTTACAAACCATAATGCTTAAATTACTAGTAAAAAAGCGCTTAGTTCCCGCCCCCAGCACCTGATTTTCACGGTGTTTTTGTGAAGCTGAGGACAACAAAGTTTTTTGAAATTCATAGATTATAATGACCTGCATCGATGTGCATTTGATTCAAACTTGTGGTCATCGAAGAATCTACCGCTATAAGAGTGATAACTACAATAAAACTCCATCATAGGACGATAAATGTTCAATTGATTAATTCGCCCTATATAGATTAGCCTTTGGTATGATTTGTGAGATAAGTAATCATTTTGCCATATATCTGAAAGGAGATACACTCTATTGAGATCATTATATGACGTCAGTAAGTATATCCCCGAAAGAATTTTAATCTAATAAAGCCCAACACTTTCATACAAACCATATGAGGAGGCAAGATATGAAGAAAGTGTTAATCGCATCGATGGTAGCAGTATCGCTGTTGCTGCTGGCATCAGGAGCAATGGCCAATTGTGGAAGCTGCAAGGAAGATGTCTGTCCGCCGATAGAGATATGCATCCCCGATATACCCGTCTGTAACTTCGATGTATGCATTCCCGATTTGCCCTGCAACCCTGATATAAAAGTAGACTTCCCCGACATCTGCTGCCCAGAGATAAAATTCGACATCCCCGAGTTTAATTGCCCCGAGACAAAAATCGACTTCCCCGAGATTTGCCCAGAAGAAAAGCCCTGCCCAGAGCCAGAGCCGCCATGCCCCCCCGTTGATGACGAGTGCGACGACGACGACGATGACAGACACAACAGGCACCACAGGTGAGGGAGTTTAATCGCTTTATAGGCTATGTCGGCCTTAATAATGAAAAGGCCGCTTATGCCTTTTTCATTTTCTAGTTATTCCAAGAGTTCACCATTTAGCACCAATTTCCATCTCTACAGCACCCCGATTATCGAAGGCTTGAGAAAAGGAACTTGACCACGGCAATCGGCCTATCGTACCGGCTGAGACAGGCTGCTCTAGAGAAGGCACATAAAAGGCTGTGACAAGTTAAGCCATCTGGGACAGAGTCTGGGATAGAGATATTAACCAATTGCCTCTTCTTGTGAACAGATGTCCCTGGGAGTGAGAGTCAAGAGAAGATGCGGCGAGCAGTTTCGCAAGCTATTGGTTGAGATGAATGCCTTTGATCGCAGCCGCAAGATAAGCTCAGACGGATCTCACGTCTACCTGCCCGTTCGCCCCTTGGAGGAGCAGGAGATGGACAGGCTGAGAAGGGTCTCAGAGTTTCGAGCTCGTGGAGATGGATTTTCCTCCCGAGGAGAAGGATGCATGCCCTGAAGACCTCCTGGGATTTCGGCCCAGCTTTGAGGTTGTGGGAGACATAGCCATCGTTGAGGGTGATCAGGCAGAACAGGTCGCATCTGCACTCATGTCTTGCTATAAAATGGTAAAGACCGCCATCGCTCCCATCTCCGATGTTGAGGGGGAGTTCAGAACGCGCAGGTTCAGGCACGTGGCAGGAGAGAATGGCACCATCACCACTCACAAGGAGCACGGGCTGCGTTACCGCGTGGATCTGGAAGGGGCTTACTTTACGCCCCGCCTGGGGACGGAGAGGCTCCGGGTGGCAGAGCAGGTCAATCCTTCTGACGTGGTCCTGGATATGTTCGCCGGAGTGGGTCCCTTTTCGTTGCTCTTCGCCAAAAGAGGAGCCAGAGTCATAGCCATAGAGAAGAATCCCGTCGCTGTAAAGTACCTGAGGGAGAACGCCCTACTGAATAAGATCCAGGATATCGAGATTCTGGAAGGAGATGCAGCCGATTTAGCTCCGCGTTACGAGAATATGGCAGACCACGTCATCATGAACCTTCCCCACAGCGCCGCTCAATTTCTTATCCCTGCAATGAGGGCTGCCAGGAATGGAGGGGTAATACATTACTATGCTATTGCGCCCGAAGAGAGCCTTTACCGGGACACGGATCAGATAAAGAAGGCATCAGAGCAGCTTGGGTTCTCTGTTGATATTATCCATCAGAGAATAGTGAGAAGCTATGCCCCTAAAAGGTACAATGTCGTCATAGAATTTAGAGTGAGAAAGCCCTCCAACTAGAAGCATTAATCGCAAAAGTTATATTCTGCGAAGTAGTAGTATTAGCAGCAAAAGTCTGCTACATTTTGATAGTCTAACCCCATATATCCTGGCGACTTTTGCCCCCTATCTTTTTTACTGTCCACAAGATCTGATGATTTCTCATCAGTCAAAGCGCGAAAAGTTAAAGGGTATTGGATATTACAGTTACTAAGAAAGAAGGAAGAGCTGCGGATTCTGCTCGAGAGGTTTTATGATAGATTTTATGAAATACGTTAATCATCTGTACGCCTCAGCCACCGTATCCCTTCTGCTGGTGCTGCTGCTCTGCTCATCTGGATGCATAGGCCAGGGGCTGCAGCTGGATAAGATAAAGCTGCCAGAGGGGTTCAGGATAGACGTCTACGCCGACAATGTGGACGACGCCCGTTCCATGGCCTTGAGCCCTAACGGGACGCTCTTCGTGGGAAGCCGGTCAGCGGGCAAGGTCTATGCCGTTTCGGATAAAGACGGGGACAACAGAGCTGAGGAGGTTATAACCATCGCCAGTGGCCTGAACCAGCCCAACGGGGTGGCCTTCAGAGATGGAGATCTGTACGTTGCAGAGGCAACCAGAGTCCTCAGGTACGATGATATCGAGGCCCATCTTAATGATCCACCCGAGCCCGCAGTTGTTAAAGACGATCTCCCAGGCGACAGAGGCCACACCTGGAAGTTCATCCGCTTTGGTCCTGACGGCATGCTCTACGTGGCCGTGGGCGCTCCCTGCAACATCTGCGATCCCGGAGACCCCTATGCCGCTATCACCCGCATGAACCCCGACGGCACTGGCTTCGAGATCTTTGCCAGGGGCGTTCGCAACACAGTGGGCTTCGATTGGAGCCCTGAAGGCGAGCTGTGGTTCACGGACAACGGCAGGGATTGGATGGGCGAAGATATTCCTGACGATGAGCTGAACCGCGCCCCAAGAGAAGGCCTGCATTTTGGATATCCCTACTGCCATGCCGGGGATGTTCCAGATCCTGAATTCGGGGAGGGGCGAAATTGCAGCGAGTTTGTTCCGCCTGAGGCAAAGCTTGGCGCTCATGTGGCTGCTCTTGGCATGAGGTTCTACAATGGAACTATGTTTCCTTCTGAGTACCAGAACCAGATCTTCATAGCAGAGCACGGCTCCTGGAACAGGGTTACGCCGATTGGCTACCGCGTGGTCCTTGCCAGGATCGAGAACAACAGCGTAACCGATACAGAGGTCTTCGCAGATGGCTGGCTGCAAGGAGGCCAGGCCTGGGGACGGCCGGTGGACGTGCAGGTCATGCCGGACGGTGCTTTGCTGGTTTCGGATGATAGAACTGGTGCCATCTACAGGATAAGCTATCAGGGCTAATTGCTATGAACCGGGAATATTTGAACTGGGAACATTATTACATCTAGAGGGATGTACTGCTGGCCAAAGATTTCGACATAGCTGAAGCATTGGGCCTCTCCGAGGCCGAGGCAGAGGAGCGGCTCAAAACGGAGGGTTACAATGAGCTGCCCTCAGCAAAGGCTCGCAGCATATTCGCCATTGCCCTGGAAGTGGTCCGCGAGCCCATGTTCATTCTCCTTGTCGCCGGAGGCCTGATCTACCTCTTGCTGGGCGATATCCAAGAGGCCCTGATGCTCATGGGCTTCGTCTTCGTGGTCATGGGCATCACCCTTTACCAAGAGAGAAAGACCGAGAGGGCGCTCGAAGCCCTGAGAGATCTATCCAGTCCCAGGGCCCTGGTGATTAGAGACGGCACGGAGAAACGCATCGCTGGCCGGGAAGTGGTACGCGGCGACACGATCTTCCTATCAGAAGGCGACCGCGTGCCTGCCGATGCCGTTTTGCTCAGCTGCACAAATTTCTCAGTCGACGAATCTCTTCTGACGGGCGAGTCCGTCTCCGTGCGTAAGGTCAGCTCCGATGGCCGAAGTGATATGGGTCCTCCAGGAGGAGACGGCCTGCCATTCGTCTACTCTGGCACATTGGTGGTCCAGGGCCAGGGGGCAGCTTTAGTCAAGGCCACCGGCTCCCGCACAGAGATGGGCAAGATCGGCAGAACTCTGCAGAAGGTCGAGCCTGAGGAGACGGCGCTACAAAAGGAGATACTGCACCTGGTACGAAACCTTGCCATACTGGGCCTATCGCTATGTGCCCTGGTAGTGATAATCTACGGCCTTACGCGGGGAGACTGGCTGCAAGCGTTCCTGGCGGGCATAACCATGGCTATGGCCGTCCTGCCTGAGGAGTTCCCCGTGGTCCTGACCATCTTCCTGGCCCTTGGAGCCTGGAGGATCTCCCGCAGCAACGTTCTCACTCGCAGGGTTCCTGCAGTGGAGACCCTGGGATCGACCACGGTGCTCTGCGTGGACAAGACTGGCACCCTGACCCAGAACCGCATGACGGTGAAGGAGATCTTTGCCGGAGGTGAGTTCTACGACCTCAGTTCGGCCGAAGGCAAGCTGCCCGAGCCAGTCCATCAGGTTGTTGAGTACAGCATCCTGGCGTCACAAAAAGATCCCTTCGACCCAATGGAGAAGGCCTTCAAGCGGCTTGGAGATGATTACCTGGCCAGGACTGAGCACATTCACAGCGACTGGAGCCTGGTGCAGGAGTATCCGCTGTCCAGGGAGCTTCTAGCAATGTCTCGCGTCTGGAAGTCCCCAGGCGGGGAGCAGTATGTAATCGCAGCCAAAGGCGCGCCTGAGGCCATCGCCGACCTCTGTCACCTCGACGAGGCCCAAAGGCAGGAGCTTTCCCTAAAGATCAAATCCATGGCCGATGAGGGCCTGCGTGTCTTAGGCGTGGCCAAAGCGTGCTTCCGCGGGGACCTGCCCTCGGAGCAACACGATTTCAAGTTCCATTTCCTGGGGCTGATCGGCCTGGAAGACCCTGTCCGGCCTGGAGTGGCCGTCGCCATTAGGGAGTGTCACGCTGCGGGAATAAGAGTAGTAATGATAACAGGAGATTATCCAGGAACCGCCCAGGCCATCGCCAGGCAGATCGGCCTGCCTTCAGACAGGGTAATCACCGGCCCAGAGCTGGCGAAGATGGGCGATGCAGAGCTTCAGGATAATGTCAGGGATGTGAACATATTCTCCCGCGTGGTGCCGGAGCAGAAACTGAGGCTTGTCTCCGCCCTGAAGGCCGGCGGGGAGGTGGTGGCCATGACGGGAGATGGGGTGAACGATGCGCCTGCCCTGAAATCTGCGGACATCGGCATAGCCATGGGAGGTAGGGGAACAGACGTGGCCCGCGAGTCGGCATCTCTGGTCCTTTTGGACGACGATTTCTCCTCCATTGTAAAAGCAGTCAGACAGGGGCGCAGAATCTTCGACAATATCAAGAAAGCCATGGCCTACATTCTGGCCATTCACGTGCCCATCGCTGGCATGTCCCTTATCCCGGTGCTGCTGCAGTGGCCGCTTGTGCTTTTGCCTGTACAAGTGGTCTTTCTGGAATTGATAATCGATCCCGCCTGCTCTGTGGTCTTCGAGGCAGAACCAGAGGAGGCTGATGTAATGAGCCGCCCGCCCAGAGACCCACGAAAGCCGTTATTCAGCAGGAACACCATAGCCCTGAGCCTGCTCCAGGGCTTAAGCGTTCTTATCATCGTCCTGGCAGTTTATGCCGTCTCCCTCTACCGCGGCCAGGGGGAGATGGAGGCCAGAGCACTTGACTTTTACCACACTGATCGTTGCCAACCTGGGGCTGATACTCACCAATCGCTCCTGGTCCCGCACCATCCTGGAGACCCTGAACACCCCCAACGCCGCCCTGTGGTGGGTGATAGGCGGAGCATTGGTCTTTTTGGGAGCAGTGCTCTATATTCCCTCCTTAAGAGACCTCTTTGGTTTCGCCTACCTGCACTTCATCGACCTGGCAATCTGCTTCATGGCCGGGATCGCCAGCATACTCTGGTTCGAGGGGCTCAAGCTTTTGAGCAGCCGGAATAAATAACATAACTCATAAAGAAATGAAGAAGTAATTGCAGATGCGATTTCCTATTTCGGGGGTGTAATGGTTCAATCATCTCCTGAAGTGCCCAGGAGCGGCTGAAGACCTACGGGAGAAACGCCCTGGAAAAGGTCGAAGCAAGTCGTTTTTCCGCCCTGACAGCTTTGCTTCCCACCCCTGCAGTGGGTCTTCGGCACGGCCGCTTTTCCTCTGGAAAACTGGCTCTACCTCTTCGCCTGGATGCCCTCACTGCTTCTGGCAGACGAGCTGCGAAAGGCAATGCTTCGAAGGAGGAAAGCCAAAGATGATATCTTTAGCAGTAGAAGATAGTTCTACATGATCCGGGATCTCTCTACTTTCTGGGCCCTCACTGCTGAGGAGGTGATGCGACAGCTCGGAACAGGGCCTGAGGGACTGACCGAATCGGAAGCTCAGAAGAGATTAAAAGAGTACGGCTCAAATCTCCTCAGGCCGAGAAAAGAGTCTCGCGCCCTGCTTCTGCTGCTATCCCAGTTCAAGAGCCCCATAATTCTGCTGCTCATATTTGCCGCCGTGCTCTCCATCTATCTGCACCAGAATGTAGAGGCCGGCCTCATATTGGTAATAGTATTCATCAGCGGCCTCTTAGGATTCTGGCAGGAAAGAACGGCAGCGGATGCAGTGGCCAGACTTTTGGCCATAGTCCAGATCAGGGCCAATGTGCTCCGGGGAGGGGCGGAGAAGGAGATTTCAGTGGAAGACGTAGTCCCAGGAGACATAGTCATTCTCAATGCTGGAGACATCATCCCCGGAGACTGCCGCATCCTGGAGTCCAAAGACCTCTTTGTCAACGAAGCAACGCTCACAGGCGAGACATATCCCGTGGAGAAGATGGCGGAAACGCTGCCCGAGGATACGCCCCTGGCAAAGCGACGCAACAGCCTGTTCATGGGAACCAACGTGGTCAGCGGAACGGCCAAGGCCGCGGTGGTACTTACGGGAAAAAAGACCGAGTTTGGCAGCGTCTCCCAGCGACTGGAAATAGGGGAGCCGGAGACAGAGTTTGAGCACGGCGTGAGACGCTTCGGCTACCTTCTTATGGAGGTGACTCTGCTGCTTGTGGTGGCCATCTTCGCCATCAACGTCTATTTAGCCCGGCCCGTGGTCGAGTCATTTCTCTTCTCCCTTGCTTTAGCCGTAGGCCTGACGCCTCAGCTTTTGCCGGCAATAATAAGCATAAACCTGGCCCACGGAGCAAGACAGATGGCTGCTCACCAGGTGATAGTCAAGCGGCTCGCGTCCATAGAGAACTTCGGCAGCATGAACGTTCTCTGCTGCGACAAGACAGGGACTCTCACAGAGGGCACTGTCAAGATGCACTCTGCTCTGGACGTGGAAGGCAGGGAGAGCGATAAGGTCTTCCTCTTCGCCTATCTCAACGCCTTCTACGAAACGGGCTTCGCCAACCCCATAGACCAGGCCATCCTCAGCTACCGCCAGGCAGACATATCCAGCTTCAAGAAGCTGGACGAGGTTCCCTATGACTTTGTCCGCAAAAGACTGAGCATCCTGGTATCCAGAGACGAGGAGCACATAATAATAACCAAAGGCGCCCTGGCCAACGTTCTGGAGGTCTGCACCTCTGCTCAGACCTCGAAGGGCATCGTGGATATCGCTGCCGTAAGAGACGATATCCAGCAGAAGTTCAGTGATCTGAGCAGCAAGGGGTTCAGAGTGCTGGGGCTCTCTTGTAGGAAGATAGAGGCCAGGGTCTGCCTGACCAGAGACGAGGCAGATATGACCTTTCTGGGCTTCCTGGTCCTCTTCGATCCTCCCAAAAAGGACATAGCTGAGACCATTGCCAGTCTGGCCAACCTGGGAGTGAGCCTCAAAGTTATCACAGGAGACAATAAGTTTGTAGCAGCCAGCATCGGCAAAGAAGTCGGGCTGAAAAAAAGGAAATGTCCTTACAGGCAGCGACCTCAGCCGGACCAGCGATGAGGCACTGCAAAGACAAGTCCCTGATGTGGATGTCTTTGCTGAGGTCGAGCCCAACCAGAAAGAGCGGATAATCCTCGCCCTGAGAAGGACGGGAAACGTGGTGGGCTACATGGGGGACGGCATCAACGATGCCTCTGCTCTTCATGCAGCGGACATCGGCATCTCAGTGGACATGGCCGTGGACGTCGCCAAGGAGGCGGCAGACATTGTGCTTTTGGAGAAAGACCTGAGCGTCCTCACTCAGGGTGTGGTAGAGGGCCGAAAGACTTTCTCCAACACCATGAAGTACGTCTTCATGGCCACGTCCGCCAACTTCGGCAACATGTTCAGCATGGCACTTCTATCGATCTTCCTGCCATTCCTGCCTCTGCTGCCGGTCCAGGTTCTGCTGACCAATCTCCTCACAGACCTGCCGGAGATGACTATTGCCGGCGACTCTGTGGACCCGGAGCTTATTGCCAAGCCCCGGCGTTGGTCGATAAAGTTCATCCGCAATTTCATGCTGGTCTTCGGCCTGCTCAGCTCTTTGTTCGACTATTTGACATTCGGAGCACTCCTGTTTTTGCTGCATGCTAGCGTGGATCAGTTCAGGACGGGCTGGTTCATAGAGTCGGTGGTTTCAGCCTCAATGGTCGTCCTGGTTATACGCACCAGAAGACCGTTCTTTAAGTCAAGGCCAAGCAAGTCTCTTCTTGCAGCCACACTGGCGGTTGGGGCAGCTGCGTTTCTCCTGCCCTATACGCCTTTAGCAAAGCTGTTCATGTTTACGCCGCTGCCCCTCTACTACCTCATTATAGTAGCAGTAATTGTGGCTGTCTATATCCTGACTGCAGAGACGGCCAAGAGGGCCTTTTACCGCAGAGTAAGGTACTGATCCGAGGCCGTAGGGTTAATAGTAGCTATAGAAGTAGCTTATTTATTTTCCGAAAGTAGATCATGATTGGAGAGGATAACCGGAGCGAAAAGCCATGAGACGGAGGCTGAAACACAATTCCGGCGTTGGCTGGAATGAAGCCCGTACTCGTAGTGTCAATCCTTTCGTGCCAGGGGCACGTATTCCACACCCGGCCTGTTCCTGCCCACTTCCATGCGATAGAGGTTCATCAGCTCGTAGACCTCTCCAGGAACATCTGTACGCACGCACTCGCCCAGAAGGGCCCTGGCGTCTTCGGCCATGAAGGGATGATCGTGGGTGTACTTGCCAGAGACGAACTCCTCAATTATGGTATCCATATGGCCTTCGCCACATTTGCCTGCCAGGATCTTTCTTATAAGCAGCTTTATCTGCTCCATGGCCTTGGCAGCTTCCTCGGCATAGATCAGAGTCTTATCATCTATGCGGTTTTTATTCTTCTTCTCCACCATCTTCAGAAGAGATGCGGCAGGATAAACGCCCTGCTGATCTCCTAGCTGTGGGTCCACCGGCCCTAAAGCCGCATGCTCATCCATGACGATCTGATCGGCGGCGAAAGCGATGAGCGTGCCTCCGCTCATGGCATAATGCGGCACCAGTACAGTCTTCGCGGCCGGATGGGCCTTCAGGGCCATGGCGATCTGGGTTGCAGCCAGGGCCAGGCCGCCGGGCGTGTGCAGTATGATGTCAATGGGAACGTCCTTTTGTGCTCCTCGAATGGCCCTTAAAACCTGCTCGCTGTCGTCGATGTCGATGTAGCGGGCCAAGGGAATCCCTAGGAAGCTGATGGTCTCCTGGCGGTGAATGAGAGTTATGACCTGGGTCTTTCGCCGCTTCCCTAGCTTAGTTAAAACCCTCCTGCGCTCCATCTGCATTATGTTCCTCTGGATCATTGGAACCAAAAAGAGCAGGATAAATATCAGGAACCAAAGGTTGTTGAAGATGATATCAATGCTGGTCTGGGCCTGGAGGACTTCCATCATTTAATATGGCTCTTGGTTCATATTTAAATTTGTTGAGGTGACTTCCTCCCCGCCCTAAAGAGCGGGGCTTCCTACTTCAACGATTCAACGCTTATCTGGGCGTAAGCCCAAACCGGAGGTCAAATCTCCATAGGCTCCACCTCTCAGTCCGAGAGTGAGGATGTTCAAAGCTGCATTCCCGTAAGTGTACGGGCTGGACGACGGCCTGAAGACCGGAGTTTGCGCCCCGCTCTCCCTTATCATACAAAAGTTTTTTGTACAAATAATGAGAAATTAATACTCAGCAGATATAGCCTTTCCTTTAGACTTAGGTTGTTTTTGGAGAGTATCTGCAGGTGATCTAGATGGAATGCTACGATCTAACTATGAATTTTCTCAGGAGCAGAAAAGGAAAAATGATCAAAGTACTCATTGAAGGCGGTGGCCTCAAGCCGGTTACGGCCAAGCTTCTGGACTTCGACGACGCGGTCATGGTCCTGGGAATGCCGGACGGGAATCAATGGATGATCGATATGGCCTATGTAATACAGGTGGCCGATGCTGAAGGGGAGGAGACGGCCGCGGGCATGGCAGAAGCTGAGTAAATGAGATGCACTCTGTTTCTATTTTTCCTGTCTGAGGTTGAAAATAAAAATTGCCTGGGGCTTCCCAGAGATTCTCGTTCTGCAGTTTCAGACTATGTCGCAGACGAATACCATCTTCCCCACGTCTCTCAGGGGCTTGATTGGTATGCCTACCTCCATGGTCTTGACGTCGTACTCCTTCAACTCGAAGAGGTCTCTGCCTTCAACCCCTTCGCCAAGCTTGAAGACGCCCTCAGGGTCAGAGGCGACCTGCGCAGAGGATGCCGTCGCGGCAAGCTCGGGATCGACCTTGGCCATATCGCTTATGGGCGCAGCATCCAGAGTCGCATTATCCGCGGTACTGAGATTCAAAGCAGTCTGGTCCATAGCGGTCTGATCTAAAGCTGCCTGATCCAGAACGGTCTGATTCAATGTGGTGTTGTTCAAATCAGCGTTGCTCAGACTAGCATTATTCATAGTAGTATTGTTCATAGTAGTATTGTTCATAGTCGCATTAACGCTGTCCTGGGCTAGAACTGCGGGCGCAAACGTCGCCACTGCCATCAAGGACATGAGGCTCAAAACGAAAGTAAGCTCCTTATGTATAGCAATCCCTCCGGCGCATCATAAGATTGGAGGAATATCAATTTATCTCATGGGGAAACGCTTGATCCGTTACCGATGTGCTCATGCTCTCCGGATCTTCTCCCCGTCCTCCCCAATATCACATGCCTCGCTGGTCACGAACCCGTCCCCCGCTCTTCGCAACTCGCAGACGATCCTACCATCCACAATTCTGAGAATCCTGTCCGTCTTCTCCGCCAGCGCCATGTCATGAGTGACCAGAATGAATGTCTGGTTGATCTTTTTGTTCAGTTCACGTAGAAGATCGTAGATGAGCTTGGAGCTCTTGGTATCCAGGTTTCCGGTCAGCTCATCGCCGATGACGATGGAAGGCCCGTTGACCAGAGCGCGGGCTACGGCTACGCGCTGGTTCTGGCCGCCACTGAGCTGGGTGGGCCTGTTATTCAGTCGGTCCTCCAGGCCCACGGAGACTAGAAGCTCCCTGGCCCGCTCTCTGGCCTCTGCCTTGCTTTTTCCTGCAATTAGCAGGGGCATCATGACGTTCTCCAGGGCGGAAAACTCCGGAATGAGGTGATGGTACTGGAAGACGAAGCCCAGCTCCCTGTTACGGAGATGGGCCCTCTCGTCTGAGCTTGCCCCGCTGACGTCTATGCCCTTGAGGAAGATCTGGCCGCTGCTGGGCGTGTCCAGAAGGCCGATCATGTTCAGCAGAGTGCTTTTGCCGCTGCCGCTAGGACCTACGATTGCCACGAACTCTCCCGCCTCTATGTTGAGGCTGACACCATCCAGGGCCTTCACCTCAACCCCGTTTCCGTAGATTTTGCTCAGGTCTTTGAGAACGATTATGTCATCACTCACTTCCTATCGCCTCCACCGGGTCCAGCCGGGATGCCTTCCATGCGGGATAGATTCCGGCTACGAAGTTGATGGCCAGGGCAAAGACTACGGCATAGATGAACATCTGCGAAGTGAGCAGGACGTTCATTCTGGAGACCATGTAGACTTCGCTTGGAACTTCGATTGGGTAGGCCTCTATCAGCTTGGCCGTGCCGTAAGCCAGGGCGCAGCCCAAAAGAGCCGCTGGCGGCCCAAGAATAAGGCTCTCAGCCAGGAAGATCTTCACCACAGACAATCGCCTGGCTCCCATGGCCATCAGTATTCCTATCTCCTTCGTCCTGCGAGTTACTGTCATTATCATGGTGTTGGCCACTCCGAATCCGGAGATGACGAAGATGAGCCCGTAGAAGATGTAGAGTATGACCCTCTGGGTATCGAGAACCTCCAGGATATCCCTGCTCTGATCCTGCCAGCTAGTGGCTTCATAGCTGTATTTTGAGTTTAGATCCTGGGCGATGGCAGGAGCTGCATATATGTCCGAGAGCCGCACGCCTATCTCTGAAACCACATCGCCCTGGCCCATCAATTCCTGGGCTGTCTCCAGGGGCAGGTAGACAATGGTCTGGTCAGAGCCCGTTCCGGTCTGGATGAGCCCCACCACCTCCAGCCTGAGGGATTTGTTCTGCCTGACAAGAGTGAACCGATCACCCATTTTTAGCTCCAGATCCTCGGCGAGCCTGGTTCCCAGAACGGCCGCTCGTTTCTTGTAGACCAGGTCGTGGTAGTCACCCTGAACCATATCCTCCTCAACCCTCATCAGGGGGTCTTCCAGAAGTGGATCGGCACCTATGAAACTCACTCCCCGCACCTTATCCTTGTACTTCGCCCCGGCCTGGCCCAGAAACCGGGGCGAGACGGCCACTACCTGGGGATAATCACTGACTATACCAGAGAGGGTTCTGTAGAGGCTGATGTAATCCTCGTCCTCTTTCGGACCAATGGTTAGATGAGGGTTGTTCTCCACAGTGCTGCTCACGATCTGGTCCCTGTATCCCTCCATGAGACCCATCATCACTACGATTACTCCTATGGCCAGAGCTACTGATAGGACTGCGAAGAGCACCATCCTGGGGTTGGAGGTAATGTGCTTCCTGGCAATGGTCAGCTCAAACACGCCTTCAACCTCTCAGAGCCTCGACGGGGTCGAGCTTTGATGCTTTATAAGCAGGGTAGGTGCCTGCAGCTATGCTCAGGATTGTGGCGAGGAGGGTGAAGAAGAGGAAGTCCTGAGGATTGATGAGGATTGGCAGGTTCATGGTCTGGCCCATGGTCGATTGTATCTGCACGCCCCGGAGCTGCAAAGCGACTATCAGGCCCAGGATGCAGCCCAGTACGGCTCCTAAGAAACCCAGCAGCCCGCTCTCCAGTAAAAAGAGCCTTCTGATCTGTGAGGGCCTGGCGCCCATGGCCATTAGCATTCCTATTTCTCGGGTCTTCTCCTGGACGAGCATATTCATGATGCTGGCGATCCCGAAGGTGGCGATGATCATAATCAGAAGCTCAGTTATGAAGTTCTGCGTCCTCTCAAAGGCCAGTGTGCGGACAATCTCGGGGAAGAGCTGCTGCCAGCTCTTGGCGTTGTAGCCGTAAGACTGAAGCTGCCGGGCAGCGGCATCTGCCTGGAAGGGGTTCTCCAGCTTAATATCAACTCCCGTTATCACGTCTCCTTCGCCAAGGAAGCTTCGCGCTGTGTCCAGGGAGACGTAGGTGATGCCCTCGTCCACGGGATCGAATCCCGTGTCGAAGATTCCCGAGATCACCAGGTTCATGGTACTGGCATCGGGGAAGCTTGCCTGCACCGTATCCCCGTACTTCACCTTCAGCTTGTCCGCCAGGGCCTGTCCCATGACTATTCTCTTGCCTCCCAGAATGGAGTTCAGATCTCCCTGGATCATGCTCTCGCTAAGCCTGGAGATCTCTTCTGCCTCTGCGGGATCGACGCCGACCATGGCCACGTTCTCAGCGTTATCCTTGTAGGCGAGGGTGGCCGTGGCCGCCAGGTTGGGAGAGACGGCGATCACTCCGGGTATTGCCCAGGCTCGATCCATGATGGTCCTGTAGAGGTGGAGGTAATCCTCACCCTCCAGCGGGCTTACAGTGGCATGAGGGAGATTCTTGAAGACTATATCGAAGATGAACTCCTGAAAGCCGTTCTGAATGGAGACGAAGATTATGGCGATGGCTACGGCCAGGGCGACGGCTCCAACAGCCAGGGCTGTGCGCCACTTCCTGTAAGTAATGTGCCTGGACGCTACGGAGAACTCGAATATTGGGATGAAACTTTCCAAGGTCAAGACCTCTTACCGGACCGATGCCTGAGAATTCCAATTGAGTTTCTTCTTCTTAAGGGTTCGGCATAATAAATGGTTATGGGAATAAAGATAAACTTCGGACTGTGCGCCTGGTATACATCCATGAATGAATCATGAAGGGCCTGAGGATTTACTATATCTGCCATAGATTCCAAATAATGTTTGTGGTTGCATAGATGGCGCATTCGTCTACAGTTTCAACCGCAGAACCGAGATCGGAAAGTTCTAGATAAAATTATTCCTTAACCCCGAGAGGCACATGATGGATGCGATAGAAACAAAAGACCTGACGAAAAAGTTCGGCAGCCTGGCAGCCGTTGATGGCGTGAACATAAAGGTGGAGCAGGGCGAGATTTTTGGGCTGCTGGGTCCCAATGGAGCTGGGAAAAGCACGATCATTTCCATGCTCTGCACCATCCTGAAGCCCACGTCCGGCACAGCTACGGTCAACGGATACGATATCATCAAGCAGCCTTCACTTGTTAGAAAGTCCATAGGCATCGTATTTCAAGACCCAAGCGTGGACGACCGCTTGACTGGTAAGGAAAACCTGGAAATGCACGCTGACCTCTATGGAGTTCCCGCATCCGAAAAGAAGTCCCAGATCGATAAAGTGCTGGAACTGGTGGAACTGTCAGAACGCAGCAACGACTTTGTGCGGAACTATTCGAGCGGCATGCGCCGGAGGCTGGAGATAGCGCGAAGCCTTGTGCATACGCCCAAGGTTCTCTTTTTGGATGAGCCTACAATCGGCCTGGATCCTCAGAGCCGCGATCATATCTGGTCATACATTCGTGAGCTATTGAAGGCCGAGGAGATCACGATTATCTTAACGACGCACTACATGGAAGAAGCGGATAAGCTGTGCGACAGGGTTGCGATCATCGATCACGGCAACATCGTCGCACTGGATGCGCCCGAGAGCCTGAAGGAAAAACTCGGCGGCGAGACCATAACCGTCAAGACTCAAAATAATCCCCTCTACCTGGAAAAGATCAAAGAGACGGGCATCATAAAGAGCGTCATAATCGCCGGCGACGAGGTCAAGATGACCGTCGATAATGCCCATACGATCCTATCTCATGTTGTGGACGTCGCATCTAAAAACGGCATAATTATAGAATCGATCTCTCTCCAGGAGCCTCAACTGGATGACGTGTTCCTGCATTACACTGGAAAAGCTCTGCGAGAAGGTGGCGGCAAAGAGTTGAGCGGAATGAGCGTTATCATGAGGAGGCAGATAAAGTGAGCGAGCTTCGGGGCATTTACACGCTCATCCGAAGAGAGGTCAAGCGTTACTTGCGGGAGAGGACGCGCATTGTAAGCTCCTTCGTTCAGCCCCTTTTGTGGCTGGTCATCTTCGGCGCAGGCCTTGGGTCATCGATTCGGGGCAGCGCCGTCGTGGGCTTCACCTATCAGGAGTTCATATTCCCCGGCATCATCGGCCAGACGCTGTTATTTACGTCCATGTTCATGGGCATATCGGTTATATGGGACAGGCAGTTCGGATTTTTGAAGGAGATACTTGTGGCCCCCATCTCCCGCATCTCTATCTTCACCGGCAAGATGCTGGGGGTCAGCACCGATTCCATGATCCAGGGGGCGATTGTGTTGATGCTTGGACCCTTAATTGGCGTCAAAATCACCTTGGCTATGATTATAGCAGTCATACCCTTGATGCTTCTCATCACGCTCGGCATGGTGTGCATTGGATTGACGTTAGCCAGCTTCATGAGCAGCCTGGAAAGCTACGGCACGATAGTAACCTTTGTGAACCTGCCCATGTTCCTGCTCAGCGGCGCCCTGTTTCCTGTATTTAACCTTCCGTCATGGCTTCAGTGGGCGGTCTACATCAATCCGCTCACATACGGCGTGGACGCGCTGAGGATCGCCATTCTCGGCAGCGCATATGTTTCGCCCATCCCGTTGTACGTCGATGTGATATTTCTCGTGGTCTTCGATGCAGCCATGATGATAATAGGAACGTATTCGTTCAGCCGACGAAAATGACTGCTGCGTTTTTGATTTTCCTGGACGAAAGCATACATCGCACAAATTTCCTAGAAGAAGGTTTTTAATCTTCCAAAGCAAATTACTAATATGAGTCCCAGTCGCCGCTTCAGCCTTCTGGCGGCTTTGCTCATATTCTTGATATTCCTCCTCACCGTTTATCTGAGCAGAGATTTCCTATTTCCAGTCATGATAAGCGTAGTGCTGGTATTCCTCTTAAAACCGCTCTTTAGCTTCTTTTTCAGGATGACTGGAAACAGAATGTTATCCTCCGCCCTATCCATCCTGGCGGTAGTAATAGTCATGCTGCTCGTCTTATTGGGCATGACCCAGGCATTATTTAATGAGCTTTCCAATATCCAGACCATCGGCTTTCGGATCTATCCGGCGCAGAATGCATCCCAAGACCTTGAACTCTGGCTTAAGGGAAACTTCGAAGAACCTCTGCTCACGCTCTTGCTAGGCGTCCTTAGAACTGTCACGGATATTATATCTACCCTGATTAGTGCCATGATCGCCAGCACCGTTACTATGATCTCCGATGTCCCGCTGTACTTTGCCCAATCCATAGTGGTGCTTTTCTTTACCTTCTTCATGTTATTTCAAGGGAAGGACATTGCCAAAGATGCCATGATACTGGTGCCGCCCGAAAAGAAAGATAAGGTATGGGTTTTTTTCCAGGAGCTTGGCTTCATCTACACCAACCTATTCACGGCCTATGTCCTTACTGCTTTGGTCAGCGGGGCCTTAGCCTTTATTGCCTTCATAATGCTGAAGATTCCCTATCCCTTTGTCCTGGCGGGGGTAGTTGTCATATTCACCCTTATCCCATTGGTCGGGGCCATCTGGGTTTTCATTCCTCTAGCCCTGCTCTATTTGCTGCAGGGAAACTACCTGCTGGCGGCTGTTCTGGCAATTTGTGGCGTAACAATATTCGTGATTCCTCAATACTTCATTCTGCCGCATCTGGCCCAGAGGGGCGGCCAGATACATGTCCTAATCACGGTGCTGGCCTTCATAGGGCCGCTCTTTGCTCTGGGATTGCCCGGAATAATCATAGGTCCTATCCTGTACGGTTTTCTTTTAGCAGTTTACCGGACTATGGTTCATGAGGAGATTGCTACAGAGGCTTCCATAATGGAAAATCTGAGGCAAAAGGCTAAGGAAGATCGGAAAAATTGCCCCGATATTGTTGACTACTTGAGAATCGAGCCTGCCTCCAGTAGCCTGGCCACAGCATAAGCGGGGAAGATGTCGGATATCTGGCGGCCGTATCTCTCAGACAGGAGCGTGCACTCCATGCCCAGGAAGCGCGCCGCCCTGGCAATGACCTGCTCGCCGATCCCGGCTGCCACCACTCTGGATAATCTGTGCCGTTCAGCCTGCTGCTCGATGGCGTTTACTACTACTCTGAACTGATGGTCGCGTACCTGCTCGGCTATGGCTAGAGTTCCGGCTTCGCCGATCTCCTCCAGGTCAGCACAGACTGCGCGGGCAAGACGACGCAGGGCGGCCGTTCTGTCTTTGCCCGCGCCGTCCGGCGTGTCGCAGGCGTAGCAATCTCCTGAAATTTCACCCAGGGCAAGATAGGCATCGGCGGCGATGGCGAACAGCTCGGGGGAGAGGGGAACACTGTCGCCTCTGATCCGGGCGGCGGGAAGTAGCGCCCCCAGGTTGGTCCGCAGGAGGCCCATGTAGACCAGCTCGCCCCTGGCCAGCCGCTGGTAGTCGTTCTTCGCCGCCAGAGGCGTTCCTTTTATGGGTATGAGGTCCGTCGTAGTGGATCCCATATCGGCGAAGAGACAGTCTCCCACCTCGCGGCCCAGCAGGGCTGCAGAGGCAGACCAGTTTGCTGCCGCCAGCTCCAGAGGGTCCTTCCACTGGAATCCGTTGATGCCCCAGAAGTAGATTGGGCAGCTAAAAGTGTCTATTACTGTAGCAGTGATGCTCTGTATGCCTGCCGATTTGTCGGAAAAGCAATCCGCCAGCTCGCCCGTCATGACGGCTGCGACAGCTTCGGGTGAAAGATCAGCAAATCGCCCCAGAACCTCGCCCAGCTGCGCGTTCTTCCAGAGAGGCAGATAAACGCTTTCAGTGAAAGATCCATCGGAGCTGGCCGCCTTGGTATTAGCTCCCCCGATATCCAGGCCCAAAATCATGCATGATTCAAAGCCCAACTGTACCATAAAAGCTTTAGGTCTGAAGATACTCTTTAAGCCACCATCTTTTGGAGATCAAGATCATGGCTGCCAAGGAGAAGTACGCTGAACCCACTTATCTCGAATGCGGATTCGGAGAGCTGGAGCATAAGGTCATCACCCCGGAGATATGCTGCAAGTGCGGCACCTGCGAGGCCTTCTGCCCCAGGATCGAACACAAGGAGGGCCGGCCGGAGCTCATAGAGTACGACCCACTCTGTGGCCTTTGCTTCGCCTACTGCCCCAGGACCTTCCTGAACATGCCGGATCTTGAGAAGAAGATCTTCGGCAGGACCAGATCCGAGGACGAGGCCCTCGGAATCTACAGGAAGGCGGCTTCCGCCCAGGCTGTCTCTGCTCCGGGCAGAAAACAGGACGGCGGCGTAGCCACTGCCCTTCTAGTTCATGCCTTGAAGGCGGGGACGATCGACTGCGCCATAGTGACAGACAGAGACGAGGTGTGGAGGACCGTTGCCCGCGTCGTCACCACCCCAGAGGAGGTCATCGCCGCTGCCGGAACCAAGTACACCATCTCTAACAGCGTCTTCGCAATAAAAGACGCCCTGGAGAAGGGCTGCGAGAAGATCGGATTTGTGGGCACGCCCTGCCAGATCCAGGCGCTGCGGAAAGTTCAGCTCCTGGAAGAGCCCTATGAGTTCGGCCAGGAGAAGATCGCTCTGTTAATCGGCCTCTTCTGCATGGAGAACTTCGACTACGATACCCTCATGGAGGGGCTCGTGAAGGGGAAGTTCGGCCTTCAGCCCAAAGACGTAGCCCGCTTCGAGATCCAGAAGGGCATGTTCCGCGTGATTGACAAGAACAGCGGAGTTCACGAAGTGAAGATCGAGGAGACAGAACCCTACGCCTTCAAGGGATGCGGGCCATGCTTTGACTTTGGAAGCGAGCTGGCTGACATCTCTGTTGGAAGCGTTGGGTCTCCTGGCGGCTGGTCTACGGTCCTGACCAGGACAGATGCGGGCGAGAAGCTCTATGCCTCTGCGCTGAAGGCGGGCGCTGTGCAGGAGAAGGCCGTCTCAGAGAAGGGCCTGGCCCTGGCGAAGAAGCTGGCCGGCGGAAAGGGCAAGCGCTTTGAGGAAAAGTCCAAGGAGCTTGGCGTTAGCGGAATAACGCGGTAGCTGACTGTCATGTTATCCGTCGGGCTGGCTGGAAAGCCTAACTCTGGCAAATCCACCTTTTTCAAGGCTGCGACACTGGTAGAGGTGGACATCGCGAACTATCCGTTCACTACCATCGACGCCAATCACGGAGTCTCCTACGCGCGCGTGCCCTGCCCCTGCAAGGAGCTTGGCATAACTCATGGCTGCGGGAAGTGCAAGGACGGCGTGCGTTTCATTCCAATTGAGCTGATAGACGTTGCGGGCCTCGTTCCGGACGCCCACCTGGGGAAGGGCCTGGGAAACGAGTTCCTGGATGCCCTGCGCGTCGCTGAAGCAGTTATTCACGTCCTGGACGCCTCCGGTTCTACGGATGCCGAGGGTAACCCCATTGGCCTTGGCAACTACGATCCCGTGAAGGACGTCAAGTTCCTGGAGTACGAGATCGGCATGTGGCTCTACGGCATCCTCAAGAGGAACTGGGAGAAGCTGATGAGGAACTACAAGGCCCTGGGAGGAAAGCCCGAGCAGATCATCATGGACCAGATGGGCGGAGCGGGGGTCCTGGACACACATATCCGCAGGGCCCTGACCGACATGAAGACAGATCCCGGCAGCTGGAACGACGAGCAGCTCAAGAAGTTCGCGGGCCTTCTCAGGAAGTACAGCAAGCCCATGATCATCGCCGCCAACAAGACGGACATCGCCTCTCCGGAGAACGTGAAGAAGCTTCAGTCCCTGAAGGACGAGATAGTAATACCTGTATCAGGAGCAGCGGAAATAGCTTTACGCATGGCAGACAAGGCCGGGCTGATTAAGTACAAGCCCGGCGATCCTGATTTCGAGATCATTGGCCAGCTCAATAAGGCTCAGACGGCAGGACTTGAGAAGATCCGGGCGCTGATGAAGCAGTTCGGCGGCACGGGCGTTCAGCAATGCATCAACCGCGCCGTCTTCGAGCTGCTGGATTACATCGTGCTCTATCCCGTGGAAGACGAGAACAAGTTCACCGACCGGAAGGGGGTAATCCTGCCTGATGCTTTCCTCATGAAGCGAGGAAGCACGGCGCGAGATCTGGCGTTCCGTGTGCACTCCGATATCGGGGAGAGCTTCCTGTTCGCCATCGACGCCAAGACGAAGATGCGCCTCGGCGAGAAGCACGAGCTGAAGGACAGCGATGTGATAAAGATCGTGTCGACGAAATAGGTGGCTTCCTATCAAAAGCTTCTTATTTAGCTTTTACTTTCTTTTAGTATGTAAAGGACCTAAATTAAGATACGTAGGAGGATATAGCTAATAATGGATTCTATGACATCAGATATTCTTTTCCGCGCTGAAGAAACATTAAAAACCACGGAATTTGGACTAGATGATCTAATTAAGGGTCCGAAAGAGAGGAAATTGTCAGGCTTAAGAAATTTGATTGTTTTTGGCCGCGCAGTTACAAATGTTCTTCAAAACCTAAGGGCAACAGAACCAGATTTTGATAAATGGTATAATAAATATGTAATAGAAATGAAATCTGATGAGCTTATGTCTTATTTTTATAAATTGCGCTCAGAAATACTTAAAGAGGGTGTATTAAAAACGGCTGGCTACGGATACATTAAGCATCTAAATCTTCCCGCAGATTTGGAACGCTTGCCTCAACCGCCCGTAACCGCAAAAGCATTATTCATAGGCGATAATTTAGGAGGAAGTGGATGGGAAATCCAACTTCCGGACGGATCAATAGAAAAATATTATATTGAACTTCCATCTGATATTGGATTTAGCGGTCTATGTTTTCCTAAACCGCCCAAATTTCATCTTGGACAGAAGATAGAAGATGAATCAATAGAGGCATTAAGCATATTATATTTGGATTATTTAAGGAATATGGTGAATTCTGCTAAAGAAAGATTCTCAAAATAAATGATTATCAAGAATTCCCATTACCTTTAGTTAATTTGATTTCAATTAGTAATTTGAATTAGATCCCCATCTTCTCCCAAATTTTTCTTTTCGCCCATCACATATAATTACTATTATGACGGCCAAGGCTGGCGAGGCGTGGGATTTGGTAAAGGTGCTTATATGCCTGGCTATTACTATCGTCCTGGTCAGCCTTGCAGCCGCAGATATGTATTCCTCCTACTATCAGGCCCTGGGGAACATAAGGAACGAGAACGTCCTCTGCGTCAAGAACTACCAGGCAGGAGCCACCATCACCGAGTCCTACACCGACTTCGAGAGCCTGGAGAAGGAGACGCAGGTCGTGAGCCGCACCTACTGGGATAGGAGCCAGGGCAACCCCGTCCTGGAGGCCAGCATCAACTCCAACGTGGTGGGCCGCATCCATCTTGCCTGGGAGTCGCGAAACGCCACCCCAAATGCCATGGGCCGGCATGCTGTCATCACCAACAGCGCGGAGGATGCGGTGGGAGCGTTCTCCGTCCAGAGCTTCATCCAGCTCTGGGGCAACAACACCACAGGCGCTGTCAGCCTTGACTGGCTGCCCTGTGGATGAGATACTATTCGACTGGCTTGGGGCGAAAGATAGAGTCAATTCCGAAAGCCTATGGCAAATTGATTGGCCTACTGTCGCTTAGTTAGCTATCCTTTGAAGATTAATCATCCATAAATTATAAATAGTTTTAGATGTAATGTGTTCTAAGATGTTCATGCCGCCATAAGGGATTCACCAGCAAAAGACCGAATCTTCAGGCAGGTTCGGTTACAGGCCTGCACATCACGCTGATTATTGGATCGAAGGGCGAAGGGACAATAGAATCATTATTCCTCCATCCCTTCGCCCCGGAAAGTAGCGTCATCGTAATAATGATAACGCCAGCCTTTCTAAAATCGATTATCGAAGTACCCTCTTGTTGGCGTTTTGCCTCAGGTCGTGTCCTTTTCAGGCCGGTTCACAGCGCCGATCTCGGCTCGTTCGGCATATTTTATGCCCAGGATATTTACGTCAATAGTCGTTGAACCGTAAACTATTTATTCGATAAATGTCGAAGTATAGTTCGGCAAAAGTCAAATCTCTTTTCTCCCTCCTACACCCTAGACTTTTGCCAACCTCCTTTCCTTAGAAGAACTGATAGAAAGAGACGAGACGCTGCTTTCTTATGCGACCAATTCCCATAAGATAATATTGAAGCGTTAAATAAGAAATAGGCGTTCAATAGTTAAATTAGATAATTGAAATAATTTTTGCAATGTATTATACGCCTTGATCATCTCAAAGGCCATTTCAAGCAGGAAGTTGCCCCTAACAGCTTATTAAAAGGGACAGGCTTTCCATATGTCATCGGCTCGTTTTATCTTCTATATTTCGTTCCCTTCGCCCCAAAAGAAGTTCAAATAGTTTTGAGACGATTTCATTATCGAAGAGATACCGTTCTTTTAATCTGGCTTCTAAAGAAGAGCCTTCATACAGCGCAGCGATCGCTGCCCTGCAAATATTTACAAGAAAAATCATCCACAAAAGAGTCCCAGCTGCAGCTACGATAAAAATGACAGATCTCGGTGCCCATGTCTGAGATATGGTAGCAATTATCCAAAGGCATATTCCACATATCGAGGATGCGAATGATTTTATCAAGAGGATCTATCCTTATAGGTTATCAGGCATATTCCTTAATAGATTACGGCCTCATGGTCGGATGGATGGCCGGTGTGGTATCTCAATTAAGCCCATGCCACTTTCACGAACACCGCCTCGCCCTCGAACCTAAGAGCTTTCGCGTAGGGGAGGGGAGCGTTCTTTGAGTGACACTTTTATATAAGGCTCTAAACTTAAATATGTTTCCGTTGTGGGCAATATTGCTCAGTTTAAGCAATAAAGAGGGAGTTAAGCGAACTCAAAATTTTTTTAAGACTGCCAGACGCTATTTCTTGACCTTCTCTCATATACCTTAAGTAAATCGCGAATGAAACAAGGCATTAAGGCCGTGATCTCTTTGAAATATACTATCATTTTTTGCGGAAATTGGTATATACCTTGCCGTCCCTGCTAGAGAGGGATGTTGGAGAAGGGCCGGCTTTCGGCTGTTGCAGAGCTGATCAAGAATAACATCACCATAAGCAGTGTCGATCAATACTGCGCTGAGACTGGAATTTGCAAAGAGGATTTTAAAGTCATTGAGCCCCGCAGCTTCCAGGGCGAGGTCTTCGCCATCGACGGCTCCAACGTGGTCGTCTGCGATTGGTCTGTGGCCAGACTGAACAAGATCTGTGCGGGCTATGCAGTCTACAGAGGGACCGACTGGCAGAGGACGGTGATCACTTACGATGATGTCTTCCTGGCCGATCCAGAAAACTACATGCAGCAGTTCGAGCCCTATCTGAGATGCATCTTCAGGCAAGAGGGAAATGCCCTGAAGGAGTCGGATCTTGACAGGCTATCCACTTACTTTCGAGAACTGCAAGAGTACATTGCTCTGAAGGAGGCCATCGGCGAAGCCAGGCCGGGAGACTTGATCCTCTACGACGGAGGATTCGATGTCTTTGAACCCCTCAGAGGCATACTCAAGGGCATCATCAGGGATGCAGAGGAGAAGGGCGTCGATCTCCTGGGAGTGAGCAAATCGAGCGCCATTTACTGGGGCGAGGGCATCTCCAGGCCTTTTGTTCATCATACCGGCACTGCAGGCAGCGCGTTTGCTCCAGGAATGGCCTGGTATATCTCCATAAAAGGCAAGAGAGTAAAGCCTCAACCCGACTGGGATGGAGGAGAGACATTCGTTATCAGGTTCGACGGCCGCTCTGATCGCGCCTTCAGGGTGGATGTGCCCACATACATGGTGGACCGCGCAGGTTCAGCCCTTGGAAAGCTTGTCCTTTGCTCCTGCTCTGCAGAGTGCCTTGGCTATCCACATGCCCTCTTCAGGGCGCACAGGGATATCAGGATAACCGACCAGGAGGGAGCCTTTTTGAGGCTGAAGCTGATGGATTTGCTTTGCGATATGGGCTTGGGCGAGTCGCAGGTCAGGGTACTGATGCAGGATTACCATGACGTCATAGAGATGAGACAGGGGATTTAGAGGTTTAAGGGTGCAGGAAGGGGAGACATGGGAGCAATGGAGAGGGATGGAAATCTGGCCGTTGACGAGACGAGTCTTCTGAACAAAAAGGTAGTAACTAAGGGAGACACGACCTACAGGATCATCTCCAAGAGCGTTACTGAATATCATTTCATCGTGCCCTTCAACTTGCCGGATGAGGAGAGGGTGGAGGTAGGGCAGATATTTTCAGTCAAGGACGAAGGCCTGACTTTTTTGGCCCGCGTTCTCGACATCCAGCACGCATCCAATTACGAAGGAAACTGGGATACGACATTGAAGGGCACTCAGTTCTTCGACCTGGACCAGATATTCAACCGCGTCATAGCCGAGCCCCTGGGCTGCGTGCAGAAGGGGGGGTTCAGGAAGTCCAGGACCATCCCCACTAAATTTTCCAGGGTAGAGCGGGCAGAGCGGGAAGAGTTCAAGTTCCTCAAGCAGGTCATGGGAGACATAGAGATCGGCTACTTGAGAAACGGATCAAGAGAGGTAAAGGAGATTCCTGTCGCCCTGCATAGCTCGGCTATGGACCATCACATGGGAGTCTTTGCCACTACCGGCATGGGCAAATCCAACTTCATGAAGGTCTTTGCTGCCTCATGCATGAAGCTCTCTTCAAAGGGCGAATCGAAGTTCGGCCTCCTCATAGTCGATCCCCATGGCGAATACATGCTTGGCGACAGCAAGAAAGGCGTTAAAGGTCTGATGCATCTCAAAAGATACTCGTCCAGCCTAGCCTGTTTCTCTACAGATGGACAGAACTGTCAGATTCCCCAGGTGGAGGAGTTTGCCATCTCCGTGAGCGAGATCAAGCCCGAAGACGTAGCCCTTCTCTATGCCTGGTCGCCCCCACAGATGGACGCTCTAGACGCCATCTCCAGGACATTCGATTCCAATAACTGGCTGGACGAGATACAGGAAGGAGATGGCCTGGCGAGGATGGTCCGCGAGGGGTTTAAAGAAGGCACGATCCAAGTCCTGGTGCGCAGGATTAAGAACGTTCTCGAGAGGAACAAATACATCCAGAAGAGATCCAGCCTTCCCAATATTCTCGACAACCTTCAAAAGGGAAGAGTGGTCTTAGTGGATATTCCGCGCATGAGCGACCGCTCGGAGCTGTTTTTGCTCTCTGTGCTCTCCAGACACATCCTGGAGGAGTACAAGAAAGAGTCGAAAGAAGCAAAAGAAGATAGAAAGAACTGCCTCATCACCATCGAGGAGGCCCAGCGCGTTTTAGGTTCGGGCAGTAACACATCCCGCTTCGAGACCATCGCCCGCGAGGGCCGTAAGTTCGGCGTTGGCCTCTGCGCCATAACCCAGCAGCCTAAGCTCATCGATAAGCAGCTCCTCTCGCAGTTCAACACCCTTGTGGTCATGGGCCTGGGAGACAGAAACGACAGGGAGCAGCTTGAGCAATCTGCCAAGCAGGATCTCTCTTCAATGGATATAGAGATCCAGACCCTCGAGAAGGGCGAGGCCGTGATCTCCTCCCTCGGGATACCTTTCCCTGTGCCGTCCAGAGTCCACAGGTACGAGGATTACTTGCGCCGTCTGGATAAAGAAGAAAAGGACGAGAGCCTTATAACTAGAGGAGGATTCAAGCCCTTTGTGGATTGAGGAGGGCAAAGGAGAGCAACAGAGAGAGTAGCAGAAAAAAGAGCAGCGGAGAGGAATAGAGCGGAGAGGAGTGGAGCAGAGAGGAGAGAGGAGCGCTTGAAGATAGTTCATCTGGCGGATTCGCACCTGGGGTTCTCCAGCTACAGCCGCCTGGACCAGCACGGCCAGAACAGAATAGAGGAGATGGTATACGCCAGCTTCAACCAGGCCATAGAGCAGGATAATCCAGCTCCGCCCGGACGCCGTCGTCCACGCGGGAGACGTCTTCCACCACGTCAGGCCGAAGATAAAACCTCTCGTCGTCTTCAGAAGAGGCCTAAAGAAGCTGGCAGATGCAGGCATTCCCGTAATAATAATAAGCGGCAACCACGATGCTCCCAAGAGCTACTCCTCACAAGCCCCTTCCTCCTCTTCGAGGGCATGAGAGACGTCAGATCGCTCAGAGGTATCAGTATGAGCGCTTTGAGGTAGGCGACCACAATTTTCATTGCATCCCCTTCTGCCTCGAGCCCCAGGATTACATGGACGAGTTTTGCAAGATCGAACGCTCTGGAAGAGACGTGCTTGTCATGCACGGCCTGGTGGAGTCACTGAAGAACAGGAAGATGAGAAGCGTGGGGGAGCACGAGCTAAAGGATAGCCTCCTCAAGAAGGAGTTCGATTACATCGCCCTCGGACATTTTCATGCTCAGATGCCAATCGCCAGTAACGCCTGGTACAGCGGCTCTGTAGATTACTTCAACTTCGGCGAAGCCGGAGACAAAAAGGGCATGCTTCTGGTGGACCTGGAGAAGGGAGAGGCAAATCCAGTTGAGGTGAGACAGAAGTACATGGTCGACCACCCGGCCGTAGACTGCGCTGGCATGTCCTCTGAAGAGATAGCCGAACGGCTCATGGGGCTATGCGATAGAGATGATGTCAGAGATAAAATGATCAGGATCACCCTCAAGAATGTAAACAGAGCGGCCTACAGGAGCATCGATCCCGGAAGGCTCAACAGGCTTTGCGCACCTGCTCTATACCTGAAGATAAAGGCGGAGTTCGTCGACGAACAGGAGCGGGTCGAGCGGCCTGTGGACAGGCTCAGGCTGCACGAGGAGTTCGCCGGGTTCATGGAGGAAGAAGCCTGCCGGGACCTGATTCCTAAAGCGATAAAAGACGAAGTGATGATCTACGGATCGAACTGATCAAAAAGGCAGTCCACGCAAGAGATACAGGGGCTATTGATTATTAATGCACCTCAATAAGCTCTTCATGCGCAATTTCAAGAAGTACCGCCGCGCCGAGGTTGATTTTCAAGACGGACTCACAGGGATCATCGGCAGCAACGGTTCCGGAAAGAGCACCATAGTAGAGGCCATCGCCTGGGCCCTCTACGGGAACAGGGCCTCGACCATAAAGAGGGACTTCATCCGCAACACCAGAGCGGGAGACTCCGATCAGGTTGAGGTGAAGCTGAGCCTTTCCATGGGAAAGCAGGAGCTGGACGATCTACAGGCCATGAAAGGCAAGAGCCTGATGCCGGAGGCCTTTCTTTTGCTGGACGGCCAGAGGATTGCCGCGGGCACTAAAGAGGTGGACTTGAGGCTGGAGGAGATCCTGAAGATAAGCTACCTGGATTTCATGAAGACCTTCTACGCCCGGCAGAAAGACCTGGACAACCTGCTAAAAGAGGGAGGCACTGGCAAGAGAGAGTATCTCCTGAAGCTTCTCGGCCTGGACGACATAAAGGAGAAGGCTGCAGAGCAGATAAAAACGGACCGCTCTCTCCTCGATGAGCAGAAGAACCGCCTGGCAGGTGCGCTGGCCGAGATTGGGGACGTGGATGGAAAGCTGGGAGATGTTGAAAAAAGTATCTCCTCGGCTAAGGCCGATCTGGCGAAGGCTGAAAGCACAGAGTCAGAACTAAGCGAGGCCAGAGAGAGGAGGAAACTTGAGCTTGACCTCCAGGCGGAGAATGCGCGTTCTCACGACCTCCTGGCCGAAAAGGAGAAGCGTCTGGAGTCGTCCTGTCGCGAGAAGAGAGATACCACAAAAATAGAGGAGAAGCGGCTGGAAGAGATTGAGTCATCGAAGAAGCTTTTGAAAGAGATCGAGCCAAGGCTTGAGAGGCTGGAGGTGGTGTTGGCAAGACAGGAGCTTCTGGAGCCGAAACGTAGAGAGCATGAGGAGATCTCGCGTCAGATGGCAGGGGCCAGAGCCAGTCTGGGAGGCGCGCAGAAGGCACTCCAGGAGAACGAGGATAGACTCTCTCTGCTGCACAGGGATGTCGCCGCCCTGGAGAAGATAGCTCCCAGAGAGAGAGAGCACGGAGAGGTGCAGGCGCGTTTGCTCAGCCTGGAGAGCCTGAGGGACAAGCATTCCGATCTCCAGACCCGTCTGAAAGAGGAGTCGGTCCGGCTAAATGCCGTAGAATCCAACATTGCCCGGACAGAGTCCGCAATCAAAGACCTGCTTAAGGCAAGGAGAAGGCTTGAGGAGATCCTGCCCCTGAGGGAAGAGCACGGGAAGCTTCAAAGTGAGATGGCGGAGCTGGGCGTCCAGAGAGAAAAGCAGAGGGAGAAAGATGGCCTCTCCTCTCGACATGATGTCCTGGGAGGCAGGAGAACCAGGCTGGAAAAAGAGATGGTAGAGGCTCGCCAGGAGCTTGCTTCCCTGGGGAATTTAGATGACCTGGAAGCAAAGCTCAGAAACCAGGACAGGGATTTGGACAGCCTTGGAACGGAGCTGAACAACGGCCTGGCAGAACTGCGGGGCGGGCTCAAAGTTCAGGAGCTGGCAAAGCTTGATGCCCTGCGAAATCTGAGCAAAGTTAAAGCTCTGGGCGCAGAAGGCGTCTGCCCCACCTGCGAGAGGCCTCTGGAAGGCCAGAGCGATCTGCTTATCAGAAAATATGAGCTTGAAGTCTCTCAAGCGGAGAAGGACATCGCAAATCTCCAGGCGAAGGTACAGAACCAGAAAGAGAAGATAGACGGTGTGACGAAGTCCAGGAGCGGCCTCAAGAGGGCGTTCGACGAGCTGAACGCCAAAAAGAGCAGGCGCTCCGAACTCCAGGCAGGCCTGAGGAGCCTGGAGGTTCAGATATCTGAGACCAGATCAGAGTTGAGAGATATCGTCCAAAGGATCGAAGCCCTTGGCGATGCGTTGTTTGATCCGCAGAGGCTATCTGAGATAGAGACTGCATTGAAGAGGCTGGCTCCTCTGGTGGAGGAGTGCAGCAGCCTGGTCGTGCGGCTGGAGGATCTTCCCCATAAAGAGGAAGAGAAAGATGCCCTGCAAAAAGAGAGGGAGAGCCTGGCAGGAAAATGCGCGCTGTTTGCAGAGCAGATCCGCGCTTTGGGATATGCACAGTCCGATTACGCAGATTCCCGGAAGAAGTTCGCCGAACTTAAGCCCCTGCATGACCAGTTCGTCTTCCTGAGGCAGAAGGTTTTGGAGATTCCAGGGCTTGAGGGAAAGATTGCCCAGCAGAGATCGGAGCTGAAGGGGCTTTCTGAGTCCCTTCAAGAGCTTGGGATAAGTCTGGAATCGCTTGGCTTTGATTCTTCAGAATACGAATCCCTGCTTTCGGAGCGAAGGACCCTCTCAAAGGCAGAGGAGGATGCGCAGAAGATCCGGCTGAGGCTGGCAGCAGAGCCCGAGATCCGAAGGCGGCTGCAGGATGCAATCGAGGCACTGGCAGCTCTAGAGAAGGAGATTGCCTGTGCTAAGAAAGAGCTGAACGACCTGGGATACAGTTCAAAGACGCATGAAAAGGCCGTACTGGACCTGGCCGAAGCGGAAAAGGATCTGGAAGGAGTGCGAAAAGAAGTCTCTGACCGGAGGGTTCGGCTGGGCATACTGAAAGGTGAACTATCCAGGCTAATGGGTGAGTCTCAGAGAAAAAAGGAGCACGAGAAGAATCTATCCGAAGTAGGCCGAAGGCTTGAGGTTGTAGACACGACCCGCGGCCTCGTCAACAGGTTCATGGACCAGGTGCTGATCAGGGTGAAGAACGATATCGCTAAAACTGCAGGAGAGATCCTGGAGGAGGTAAGCGGCAAGTACAGTATCCTCAAGATCGACGACGACTTCAATATCCTGATCGAAGACGGAGGCGAGTTTTATCCCATCTCCCGCTACTCAGGCGGCGAGATAGACATGATTGCAGTCTCAGTGCGAGTGGCCATCAGCGAGTACCTGATGCGCTTTGGGCCTGAAGGCGAAAGCTACTCTTTCCTCATCTTAGACGAGATCTTCGGCAGCCAGGACATGGAGCATCGGGAGAAGATGATTCAGATGCTTCGAAGCCTTGAGGAGAGGTTCCCGCAGATCATCACCATAAGCCACATCAGCGATGTGCAGGGGCAGTTTGATAACACCATTCAGGTAGTAGAGGACGAGATGGGGAACAGCAGGGTCGAGATGAGCTGACTTTCAGTCCAGGCAGTGCCTCAATAACCTGGCAAGCCCGATTGCGTCCAGGCCAAGACGGGGAAGCATTTTGAGCATGAGAATGCTGGGCCTGTCGATATCGCCATGATTTTCTATTGTCTTTAAGAGATCCGGCTTCCTGCCCAGGTAGCCCACCACATCGTCCAATTCTTCCCGGCTCATCTTGTTCAGGAGCCTGTTAACCCTCATGCCTATCTCCAGTTCTCTTCCAAGAACCGCGCGCCATCTTTTGTCATACTCTCGTAGCCTCTTGGCCGAGCAGTCGCCCTCCAGAGCAGCCGCCGCAGCTACGCCGCCCGCGATCTTGGCAGAGACCAGGCCGGGATAAATGCCCCCACCTGAGGTCGGCTTGACCTGGCCCGCCGCATCACCAACAGCCAGGAAGCCATCTGCAACCGCAGTCTCAGGCGGCCCCAGGGGAAGGCCGCCCACAAAGATTCCGGCAGGCGATCCTAGGACCCTTCTCCTGATCAAATCTTTTCGCAGAAAAGTCCGCAGATGGTCACATCCTCTGTCTTCGGCGCAGAGGCCAATCCTTGCCCGGTCGTCCCCGAAGGGAACGACCCAGGCGAAGAGGCCATGGGCCTCGCCCAGGTGAACCTCTACCTTCTCAGGATCATCCACCTGAAAAGGCACTTCCACCTGAGCCCCCGAGAGGACCTTTTGTACAGGCGGAACGCCAGCCTGGCGGGCAAGCCTGGCCCTGACACCCTCTGCGGATACTACTACCTTCACTCCGATCTCGGTTCTGCCCTCAGATAGAGCCAGCAAGCTGCTCTCGCCCTCTCTTTTTATGCAGCGCACTGAAGAACACAGCCTGAGCTCTGCGCCCTCGCGCAGGGCCTCCAGGGCCAGAACCCTGTCGAAAAGCCTTCGATCCACTGCCCAGGCCCTGCAGGAGGCGGCCTTGAAGTCCAGCCTGGCCCCGCCTGGAGAGTAGACTGAAGCCCCCTTGAATCCCTGGAGCATATGGCTTCCGGAGGGCAGCTCCGACTCAGAAATTGCCTGCAGGCCCAGAAGCCCAGCGCACTCCACAGGCCAGCCTACGCTTGGGTGCTCCTCCAGGATAACGACAGAGGCTCCAGCTTTGGCTGCGTACTTTGCAGCCATCGTGCCTGCAGGTCCTGCGCCGATCACTGCTATGTCGTAGCGGTCCATGTTCGGATGAGAGAGTTTGGGTCAGGGCTCAATGCTTCTGTTCAACGCTTCTGTTCGATGCATCTCTCCAGGTAGGCGACCAGATCCTCTATGCAGCTTATCTCCCCTTCCAGGGGAACTCCCCCGCCCACCCTCTCCAATACCACGTCCAGGATGCAAAATTCCCTCAATATCATGCGCACGTGGCCCTCGGGCGTCTTTGCCAGGTCCGTAGGAAAGCGTTTCCAGATTCCTTCCTCAAGGGCCACTTCGAAGCTCTCGCTGCCTCCAGTCAGGCCGCCGATGAAGCCATGGCCATAGATCTCTATGTAGAGCCTTATCCAGGATGCCGTCTTGGAATATCGACTCACGCCTTCTGCGAGTGAGACGGGTCCATCCCATCCATCCAGCTTTATCATTGCATGTTCGTTGCAGCCCCAGCTTATGGCAATTGCGGGTCGGCTTGAATTTCCGGATAAAGACTCAATTCACGACGGATTCACTCTACATCGGATATGCGAAAAATATAGGCTGCCCTCCACCTGCAAAGATGCCCGAGGCTAGCCGCCCGATAATGCGAGATTTTTGGCGATGAAGGCTATTTCTTACCACAGGCCGGTGCGCAGGAGGCCAAGAAAAATCAATATTACTCCGAGTATTACTATCAGCGTCAGAATATTTTCTGTTCTTTTGTCGGTATACTTTCCAGACATGATGGGCTGCCTCTGATCGTTTATCCCTTATTTATTCCTGGCGGCCAAATCTTTTCCATTTAGCCATTCCTGGCCAGGAGCCCAATAGAAACCAGCATTTTTTTCGCGAAATTCCAGTGATAGTCCAGAATATCTGACGGTCCCAGAGGGCCTCAGGGCTCGATTGTATAATGATTATCTGCCCAACCATTAAATAATTTTTGGATACGAAATTCTTTAAGAGAAATTTTATAAAATTTTTAGTGTGCTGTTAAGGGAAACGTCTTTTTAACCGGCAAGGCTTAAAGTTATTTCGATGGAGATACTCTGGCTATCCGAAGACGATGTAAGGTCTGCGCTGACAATGGAAGACGCAATCTCTGCCGTAGAAGATGCCTTTAAAGACCATGGCCAAGGCAAGACCCAGATGCCGCCCAAGTGCTATCTTTACTTTCCTAAGTACGATGGCGATCTCCGAACCATGCCGGCGTATCTCGAGGGCCGGGATACAGCGGGGGTTAAGATCGTCAACGTCCATGTTAAAAATCAGGAGTTTGGCTTGCCGACAGTCATGGCTATCCTTGTCCTGAACTCCCCTGAAACGGGAGTGCCACAGGCCATCATGGGCGCGACCTACCTCACCAACATGAGGACGGGGGCCGCAGGAGGCATAGCCGCCAGGGCCCTGGCCCGACCTGATTCACGGGTGGTTGGAATGGTCGGCGCCGGCGTCCAGGCCAGGACACAGCTTCTGGCCTTGAGCCGAATCTTCAAGATCGAGAAGGTGATAGTTTCCAACCGCTCCATGGAGAGCAGCATTGCCTTCGTGAAAGATGCCCGGGCCTTCCTGGAATGCGATTATCATCCGACCACCAACCGTCAAGAGGCCTGCGACTGCGATATCCTGGTTACCACTACCCCCTCGCGCTCGCCCGTGGTGAAGGAGGCCTGGGTGAAGCCCGGAACGCATATCAACGCCATAGGTGCAGACGCTAAGGGCAAGCAGGAGCTGGAGTCTTCGCTAACCAGGAAAGCCAAAGTCGTGGTGGACGATCTGGCACAGGCGATGCACTCCGGAGAGGTGAACGTGCCCATCTCCGAAGGAGCTCTGAAGCCCGAGGAGATCTACGCGGAGCTTGGCGAGATCCTGGTGGGAAAGAAGCCGGGCAGGACCAGCGATGAGGAGATCACCATCTTTGACTCCACCGGCCTGGCCATCCAGGACGTGGCCACAGGAACTGTTGTGTACAGGAGAGCGCTTGAGGCAGGCAGAGGAATGAAGCTGAAGATGATGTCAACTACTCCGCCATGAAGGGCAGAGCTTGTAACTGAGGCTCTTGGAGGAATCTCGCTACGATGGGCATATTGACTGATACCCTTGCAGCTATGTTCGTAGCTGCTATTGTATCGGCTGGACCAGAGAAGCCACAGCAAACACAATGAAAATCATCCCTAGTTGGGCGGTTGGACCGAGAGACATGATGGCAGATAGGACATTCTTGGCTAGTATAGGCAGGATCGATGAGCACTACAGGCACGCCAGCCAAGGCTGCCTTGTAGTCAATAAATTGTCTGAGCTGATGGAAGCTCCAATTATGCTGCTTGCGTCTCTGAGATCTCTTAACCGTGCTTCTTTCTCGTATGCCTTGAAGGTTTTCCAGGGCAATCAGAGAAGAAGTGTCTTTGGCCTTCGCAACCAGCTTTTTGGAGATGCAATGGTTTGTGTCTCGGTGGAATCTAGCCTCTTTGCCAGAAAGCTTCTTAAGATGTCTTTTGGCGCTCTTTGTACCACAGTTTTGAAGATCTGCTTTGAGGTTATCTATCTTGGTTCGGACTTTCTCAGTTTTCTCTCCAGAGAATACCTCTCCAGTAGAATCGACCGCGATGTTCTTGATGCCAAGATCGACGCCAAGAGCACTCTTTGGTTGGATTTTCTGAGGTACAGGAACATCAACCACGACACAGAGATAGAAAGAACCTCCTCGGAGAATGAGATCGGCTTGACCTCTAATCCTGTCAAGCCTCGGAGCATGGTAATCACAGATCAAGATGGGCAACTTGATTCTACCGTCGAGAGTCAGCAAAGAGACCCTATCAAGTCCTTTCCAAGACATGATTCTCTGATCGTAGATAACAGCTCCATCAGGCTCGAATACTGGCTTGATAGATTTGTCTCGCTTGTAGGCTTCGGCTGCTTTGGAGATTGCCCTAACAGCCATTTGAGCGGAGATACCAAACTGTTCTCGGATCTGATGATAAACAACCTTCTGCAATTCGATTTTATTGGCTGTATGAAGTTCAAAAGCCTTCTCAGCGACGAAGTTGCAGGCGGCGTTAAACTGATGCATAGTCTTAAGAAGGGCCTGATGTTGTTCGGGCGTGGTTTCAAGTTTAACCTTAAGAGTCTGCATCATAGTATAGACATAAAGAATCTATGGAAATATAAAGGTTATGGCAGGAGCTGTACGGCATTCCCCCTAAAGGACGGAGCCTCCTGCCTGCTTGAGGTGAAGAGGATCACAGATATATTCAATGGAAGCCCAAATGTGTAAAGACATGTACGCGATCATTGCCTGCGGCGTCTTTCAGAAGGAGATAGAGCAGCTTCGAGAGCAGTTGGGCTTCCCCTTCGAGGCTCATTATCTGGAACCGGGTTTACACGTGGACTTCGACGAGCTCAAAGAGGCCATCGGGGCCGAGCTGGAGAAATGCAAAGGCTGCGAGGGGACAATAGTGGTATTCGGCCAGTGCCACCCCAGGATGGAGGAGATCCTGAAGCCTTACCAAGCGGCTTTAGCAGAATGTCAGAACTGCGTTGACGCCCTCATCACTCGAAAGGGAATGGAGGATAAAGCCAAACAGGGCCTCTACTTCTATCTCTCGCCAGGATGGCTGGACGCCTGGAGGGAGATATTTCGCAGGCTGAACTGGGGTCCTGAAGAGGTGCGGCTGCAGATGGGCTCCTTCCGGGGCGTTGTCTACATGGATACTATGAAGGACGCAGGCGATCGTGAGCTTGAGCTTCTGGAGTTCTTCGATTTCACCAATCTGCCCTTCGAGATCATGTCCGTTGATTTGAGCCATTTTAAATCCCTTATCACGGAGGCCAAAGAGAAGCTGGAGGCCTAAAAGTTTGGACGATTTAGACGAGATAAGAAAGAAGAAAATGGAGAAGATGATGAGCGATATGAATAATCCCCCCGAACCCGGGATTCAGTACCCGGATAAGCCAGTAGTAGTGAACGACAGCACTGTGGATTCGGCCGCCAGCCAGTATCCTCTCTTCATCCTGGACTGCTGGGCAGAATGGTGCGGCCCTTGCCGCATGATCGCCCCGGTCTTAGAGGAGATGGCAAGGGAGCTGAAGGGAAAGGCAGTCTTCGGCAAATTGAATGTCGATGAGAACATGCAGACTGCCAACAAGTACAGGATATCCGCTATACCCACCCTGCTGATCTTCAAGAACGGCAAGCTCTTAGATAAGCTTGTAGGCGCATACCCAAAGGCAACGCTGGCCGGAAAAATCCAGAAGTACCTCTGAGGCCCCCGCCCTCAGAGGCTTTTCTCTTTAGGTATGTCTTAAGATTTGTCTTAAGGTATGTCCTAAGGTATGCTGTTTACAGCCTTGATCCTGGGATAGCCTTCGATGTTGTAGACAGGCTTGCTGCGGAGGGTGCTCGGGACATCGTAGATCGGCTTTACGTTTGAGTAAGCGCTAACATTGTAGAATGGCTTGAATATCCCTGTGTCATAGGCGAACTCGGCGACCCTGCCCGTTCGCTGGCTGGCATTAAAGGCGGCTTTGGGAGCCGTCCTGGAGAGCATGCTCATGTTGTAGACAGGCTTTGCGCTGGCAAAGGCCTCGATGTCGTACGCAGGCTTTGAGCCGTACACGTCCAGGTTGTTCACGGGTTTGGTCTTCTCAAAGCCGACGCGCAGAACCTTGGAAGATGCCTGGTCCGAAGCCAGTGCCGCCGCAATTAGGACGACCAGCAGGGAAATGATGCAAATGCCAACTGTGATCTTTCGCATTTAATCTCTCCTTTGAGGATTACCGATTACCTTGATGCGCATTTTAATCGCAAGTAGTTTTTCTGCAGCCAGGAGATATCAGCCTCTCCTTCTGCCAATCATTGCTGCCACAGCCAGAGCAATAAGGCCTGCGGCCGCCGGGAGTGGCGACTCCTGCGCCTGCGCCTCAGCTGTCGTATTATTGACAGGCCTTGAAACGGGCTCTGCCTCGATTATGCTCTCCTCCACATCCCGAATGTCGCCATCGTTGCCGAGGAGGACGATTGACAGCTGATATATGCCGGGGTCCAGGGTGCGGTTCCAGGAGATCTCTACAGTCTCGTCATCGCCTGTCAGCAGCACTGGGGTCTTCTTCTCAACCATTTCCAGAGGAGTGCCGTTTGAAGACAGCTCAAACCTGAGAGTTCCCTCGAAGGGCACGCGGGAGTTTCCAAGAACTGTGGCGCTCGCCCCTATCTCGTCCTCGTAGGTCTCAGTTATCCGGGCATCATCCAACGCGACGAAGGAGTTCATGAAGGCCCTGGTCTGGTTGTGGCTCAGCTCCACAATCTTCACGCGGCCTGTATACTCCCGGTTGTTCTCCAGGATCTGCTTCCAGGCATAATCAATCTGTGTAGGAGCCGCCAGCCCGCCAGATATGGGGACTGCTTTGTCGCGAGATACATAGAGGGCTTTGTTCCCGGAGATGAGCATGTAATAAATATCCACAATGGTAGGATCCCTGCCGCTTATGGAGAGGTGCATGCCTTTTGAGTCGGCATAGAAGTCACGAACATCGAATCTCACGGGAGTTGGTCCGCCGTAGAAGAAGTTATAGCACCTTTTGGAGACTTCGGTATTATTCTTCCATAAGCTCGCACAGACATCATAAGAACCCTCTTCTGCATCAAAACCAGTCCACCTTGCGATCCAGGTCCCCGGTCCATCCAGAGCCAGATTTCTGGTTTGAAGCACATCGCCCTTGAAGATGAGATCCAGGCGGAGCACAGATCCTGCTGCGTCTCCTGCCACAGTCGCATCAGCCGACTCGATGCTGGAATACAGATCCACGATCTCTTGAGAATGAGCCGTGCCCATAAAGGCCGTAAAGGCCGCAAGGGCTACCAGAAGCCAGACTGCATAAATTCTCATGGAAACTACCTACTGTGTGGACTGTTGGCTTTAAGGGCTTTAAAACTAACGTGTCTGCCTTCCCTTTGAAGGGGTTGATCCGATCGTTGATCTGATCAAAAAGGAACTGCCGGGCATTAGAATATATCCCCGGCTCATAATGTCTCAGGCTCAAAGAGAGAGAGAATGGGTGAAAGGCGCTACCACTGTGATTAGCAGCGATGTCAGGACCAGCCAAGCCAGAAGCGCAACCACGGTTCTGGTAAGCCGCTCCGCCTTCTGGACGTTCACCACCCGCTCAAAGCCGGACTGCACCAGATCGCGGAAGATATGCCCTCCGTCCAGAGGAACGGCGGGCAGGCAGTTGAACAGCCCCGCATAGAGGTTGATCCAGCCGATCCAGAGCAGCAGGTTGGCTATCCAGAAGAACCTGTGTCCCAGGGGCTCTGCAAAGCCGGTAGGCTCAAAAACGGCGGTAATCCAGCCGCTGAATCCCGGGAACCCTTTCTCAGTAAATCCAGGAATTCCCACGAAGGGCAGGCCCAGGAGATAAGTGAACCCTTCCAACCCGCTTCTAGGTATAGCCTTCAGCGCGGCTAGGAACTGGCTGGAAGGAGCCTGCTGGAAGGTGATGCCGCCAATATAGACTGCATCTCCTGAGATCCCGATGCCAATGAAGCTAGAGCCGTCTTCCTTGGACGACAGCTCAAGATCATAGATGCCGCGCTTGTAGTAACAGCAATTTTTTGCCCTGGCTCTGTGGCGTTCATGTAGCTTCTGAAACCTGCCAGGTCACCTATCTGCATTCCGTTGATCGCGGTGATAACCGTTCCAGCGGGCATGCCAGCTTTTGCTGCAGGAGAGTCATCGAAGATCGAGGCGACCATGATTCCCCGGGCTGCTTTTCCTTCCAGGGTGAGCATCTCCTGGCGGTCGTCGTTAAGCACATTAAGCTCTGATAAGCCTTCGCCAAGAATGCCGTAGAGCTCATCGAGGCTTTTTACCTCTCGCCCGCCAGCCTCCAGAAGCACCATGCTCCTCTGGAAGCCCGCAATCTCGCTGGCGGAGCCATCCTCCACATCGACTACTACCACGCGCTCAAGAGGGGAGATAGAGCCAATGACGGGCCCGAAGAACAGAGCCATGGCCAAGAATGCAACCAGGAAGTTGGAGATCACCCCGGCAGACAGTATCCTTATCCTCGCGCCCTTGCTGACCACCGGCGGCTTCTCCTTGCTGCCGAAGAGCTCCTCTTCATCAGGCTCGACAAATGCTGCTATTGGCGCGACCAGAAAGGTGATAATCCCCATGGACTTGACCCTGACGCCTTCCACACGGCTAAGGATGCCGTGAGCAAATTCGTGCACCACCATTGTCACGAAGAGGGCTATCCAGCCCCAGACGAAGGGTATGTACTCGTTTAGGCCAGGTATCAGCAGTATGTTTCTGGGGGCGTTGTAGCTGCTGGGCTCTGGCGGCTCCTGGATCATTAGGTACGTCATTAGCAAAAGCACTGCCAGGAAATAGACCATGCTCAGGACGACTAAAGGCACGCCTGCCGAGGCCAGGACTCTCCAAAATCCCTTGGGCCGGCTCAGCCGGTCCAGAAGCTTCAGGCCTCTGGTGGTACGGAAGAATATGGCAAGGGGAATGGGACCCCAGGTCGTAATTCCGCGCCTTCGCCAGGCCTCGCTGTTCTGCAGGGGAAGCATTAGGAGGGCATAGACGCCGATTAACGCAGTCGCTATCAGTAGCCAGTCCATAAAGGTAAGCTGCATGGTGAAATTCAACCTTTTTTCCTCGCAGGATTATTTGGGATTCAATGTATATTACAGGGCGTTTTGGTCCTTCAGCTCTTCCTTTGCCAGCTCCTGGTGCTTCTTCTCCAGGAAGCTGTAGACGTTTCCGTGTGGCGCGCCTTCCAGGAGCATCTCTATTGCTGCACGGGCGATCCTGATCTGCTCAGGATAGCCGAGAAGGGCGACAGTCTTGCCGTAAACCGATACTTTCGCCCCCGAGAGCCGCTCCATTATCTCCCTTGTTCTTCCGTCCTTGCCTATGATCCGCCCTTTTATGCGCGCCATATCGCTCTTTGTTCCGACCATCTTGGAGAGGTCGAGCACATCCAGCATCAGCATCTCGTCATCTAAAACAGACAGGGCCCTCTCGGGCGAGAAGCCCCTGCCAATCGCGCGCACCAGGTCCATGACCCTCATGGCCTAAAAGGGGGTCTTCTGCAGATGCGATGGAAACCGTGCCCGTCTCGCTGTCTATCTCTAGCTCGGTCTTGGTCTTCTCTTCGATGAGACTCTTCATGGACCCGCCGGGTCCTACCAGCACGCCTATGCGTTCTTCGGGGATCTTGATATCCAATTCTATAAACCTCCTTCAAATCATTGATTAAAATTATTGATTAACTCACTTTGCATCGTTCATTTATCGCTCTTTACCCTGGCCCAGATCTCTTCTTCAGAGCCGATGCCGTACTTTTTTTTGAAGTAGCGGGCAATGTTGGTGATATCGCGCTCCAGGAACTTCCTGGACCATGGGATGGTCCAGAGTCACCGATTGCCCCATGTCGATCATCACCGGCTCGCCGTCGTAGAGCACATTGAACTCGCTCAGATCGGCATGGACGAGCCCCGCGCAGTTATAGAGGATTGAGATATACTCGACGAGCTTATCGAAGACGCGCTTCGCCTCCTCAGGGTCCAAGATTACATCCTTCAGGGGCGGTGCTGGGTGGCCTTTCTGGCCCACGAGCTCCATGACGAGAATGTTCTCCTTCATGGTCATGACATGGGGCACGCGAACGCCCACCTCCTCTGCGCGGAGCAAGTTGCGATGCTCCTTCTTAGTCCAGGCATTGACGATTGATCTCTTGGTGCCCTTCACGCTTCCAAACCTGGGATCGCCATGCATGTAATCCTGCATGGCCTTGAAGTTGCTGGTGGATGATCCGGTAGATCTTGAGGGCGAGGTCCTTGCCGCCACCAAGAGCGTAGAAAATGTTCGCCTCTTTGCCGGTGGCAACCGAGCCGCCCAGGGAGTCGATCACCCCTTTGCTGGCGAGGGCTGTAGAGGTCCATCAGCGTGCGCTTATCGAAGACGGACTCCAGGACCTTCAGGTCATTGGAGTCTTTTATCCTCGTGCGAAGAACATCGATACGGGTATCGAACTCTTCAGTCCTTGGAACGCCTGCTCATGCAGTGCCTTTGAGGAATCCCTTGCGCTGCAGCCAGTCCACCTGGGGTCCGGTGTATCTCCAGACCACATCCGCCTTTTCGTTCTGGAACTCCCAGGGAATGATTATGACCACATCGCCCTCTCTAATCCAGATTCTCTTCTTCATCTTGCCGGGTATGCGGGCCATGCGGGTTACGCCATCCAGGCCTCTGACTTTAATCCGGTTGGATCCCAGCAAGCTCTCTACGTGACCAAATATCTCTCTATCCTGTTTGCGGGGGAGGCGGACCCTGGTTATTACGGCCCCTTCTTCCTCATTCCACGTCTATTATACAGCGTATCACCTCAAATAGTAATGGACATCAGATCAATGGAATCTTCGGGGACTTTAACATGTATATCGCTCCTCCAAGGAGCCCAAAGCTCTTTTCGCGCCCTAAGAGACTTAAACCCCTCTTAAATAGTTAAAGCTTGTGTCGATCAAAATAATCCATGGGCCCGACGCGATTCGAACGCGTGATCCCCGCCGTGTGAAGGCGATGTCATAACCAGCTAGACCACAGGCCCTCGAAGAAAGGGAATAAGGCATCTGTTATTAGTATCTTGCCCTAGAAGCATGATTGCTGACATGCTTTCCAGTTGCGCAGGCAGAATTATTTAAATACTAATTCGCGAAGCAATTAATATGAATGAGTTTCAAGGCATCCAATCCGGCTTATGCTTCTGTACGAGCGCCTTCTCAAGAGAGAGATGCTGGCGGGTAACTCGCGTGGAACACATAGCCATAATTCAGGATGGAAACCGCCGGTACGCCATGCGAAGGGCATCTCCAAGGTCCTTGGACACAACCACGGCGCAGAGACCGCCGAGAGGGTCTCTGACTGGTGTCTGGAGCTGGGGATCAAGCACCTAACGCTCTATTCTTTCTCCACTGAAAATTTCAAGAGAGACGAAGAACGAGAAGCGCTATCTTTTCGATCTGATAAAGAGAAAGTTCAGGAGCTATACGATTCTGCCAAGGATACACAATCAACCAGGTTCGCGTCAGGGCCATCGGCAGGATAGATCTGCTGCCCCGGATCTGCAGGAGGCGATAGGCTGCGTTGAGGACGTCACCCGCAGTTACTCCAGGCATGTATCTCAATGTGGCGCTGGCCTACGGCGGCCAGTGCGAGCTGGTGGATGCCGCCAAAGCTCTGGCGCGCCGTGTAAAGGAGGGAAAGCTGAAGGCGGAGGATTTGAACGAAGATCTGTGGCGCAGTATCTCTACCCCCAAGACGGAGTTCCCGTTCCTAAAGTTGACCTGATAATCAGGACAGGCGGGGAGTTTACGAACATCCAACTTCCTGCCCTGGCAGGCGAATGGCAACGAATGCGCAGCGTACTTTTGCGCGCCTTACTGGCCGGAGTTTCGAAAGATCGATTTTCTGCGCGCAATCAGGACCGCTCAGGCACGTCGTCCAGGCCAACAGGCTTAATTACATGAAGCATGCCATTCCCCATCTGTTGTCCCGATGGGGTAGTGGACATCCCGGAGGCCTGCGGAGCATAGCATAGCGCGGAGAGCCTTCAACCCGGGTTCGAATCCCGGTCGGGACGCTATATTCTCGCGTTCTTTTTCACCTGCAAGGATTATTTTTATATGGTTTGCTTGACTTCTTAAACATGAGGCAATATGGTTCTGGACAACTTAGGTGGATCGCTGACGAAGTGCTCTTAGAAAGATTGCATCTGCGAACAAGATAGACAAGGCATTAGTGGACGAGGCTGTCAGAGAGATCCAGCGTGCTCTGCTTCAGGCAGACGTAAACGTGAAGCTGGTCATGACCCTCTCCAACAAGATTAAGGAGCGGGCCTTGGGCGAGAAGCCGCCTGCAGGGATGAACCCGAGAGAGCACGTCATCAATATCGTCTACCAGGAGCTTATCAACCTCGTAGGCGAGGGCGCAGATATTCCTCTCAAGAAGCAGACCATAATGCTCGTGGGCCTGCAGGGTTCGGGAAAGACAACGACCGCTGCGAAGCTGGCCACCTTCTTCCAGAGGAAGGGCCTTCGGACTGCGGTCATATGCGCCGATACATTCCGCGCGGGCGCATTCGACCAGCTAAAGGCGCTGTGCGAGAAGCAGGGAATATTCTTCTACGGCGAGAAGGGCAATCCAGATGCTGCTGAGGTAGCCAGAAACGGCCTCGAGGCCACGAAGAAGTACGATGTAAGAATTGTGGACACAGCTGGCCGCCACGCACTGGAGTCAGACCTCACCAAGGAGATGAAGGACATTCATGCTGTGACCCAGGCAGACCACAAGCTTCTGGTGATGGACGCGGCTTTAGGCCAGCAGGCCAGCGAGCAGGCCAAGGCCTTCAACGAGGCAGTTCAAATCACGGGAGTGATAATAACCAAACTGGACGGTACGGCCAAAGGTGGAGGCGCTCTTTCAGCCGTTGCGGAGACGAAAACATCTGTGGCCTTCATAGGCGTTGGCGAGACTCCGGCCGATCTGGAAAGGTTCGAGGCTGACAGGTTCATCTCCAGGCTCTTAGGGATGGGCGACATCAAGACCCTCATAGAGAGGGCGCAGGAGGTACAGTCCGACGAAGAGGTTGACGTCGAGTCCCTGATGAGGGGCAAGTTCACCCTCAAGGACATGTACAAGCAGATGGAGGCTATGAACAAGCTTGGGCCGCTCAAGCAGATCATGCAGATGCTTCCAATGGGAGGCCTTGGCGTTGAGCTCTCCGATAAAGAGTACCAGATGACAAAGGACCGCCTGGACAAGTACAGGGTCATCATGGACTCCATGACAGCATTGGAGCTGGACGACCCCAAGATCATAACCGCCTCGCGGATCAAGCGTATCTCCAGGGGCAGCGGGTCCTCGCCGGAGATGGTTCGCGAGCTTCTCAAGTCTCACCAGGCCATGCAGAAGGCCATAAAAGGCATGAGGGGCGGCATGGGCAAGATGAACATGAAACGCCTCATGAAGAGGTTTGGGCCAGGGATGAAGGCATAAAGGCGCTTGCGCTTTGACCCCTATCCTACCTATCCGATTACTACTACCTTTTTAGCTGGAACTCCCCTGGCAGTTCCCTGTATGGCATTACCTTCAGGCGTGATCTTAACGTAGTCTCCCAGGAATGCGCTCTCATCTCCTTGAAGGTCAACTCTGTAAAGATTTCCGCTCAAAGATACCATCTCTATGATCAGCCTGTTTCCCTCCCGGATACCTACAGCCCCTAGCGCCTCTGATGTACCTGCACTTCCCAGAGCCATATCTCCTCGGCCGAAGAGGTCATCCCCGGCTGGAAAGAGGATGAGATCAACGTGACTGCCATCATCCAAATCTAGGGATAAGTTATTTGCGCTCTCTTTTGCGCCAACCTTCTTCGCACGATCTATATCATTTGAAACGGACGCTTCTATCTTGTTCGCGAGATAATATTCCTGCGAGAAGTCGTCGAAGCTCGTCATATCGACGTTGAAGCTGGGATCCCCCAGGAAGTTGAATCCTGCGGACGCCCCCGAACCGCAAGAGCACCTCGCCGCAGATGGTGCAGAGAGAATAAGCAGAAACAGAAGCAATAGAGCCAGAAGCGCAACGTTGAACTTCATCGAAGTACCTCCTGGGCCACTTCCTTCTCCGCGGCTATTAAGGATTGCTCCTGGACTTAGGTAGAAAAATGGGATTCCTCGCTATTTCCTGTAGGTGAGCCAAGAGGGCATGAGAAGTCTGTGGTTGGTTTAGCGAACGTTCACCACAGAGACACAGAGACACGGAGGGATTTTAATATTATTATTCTAAATCGCTTAGATTTTTGCGCTCTGTGTCTCTGTGCCTCTGTGGTGAACTCTTAAGTATTCTTCAGCCGTTTGATTTCAGCCGTAAGAGATGCTAGTAGTGCCGTCTGAGGTGGTTGTGGTTGTAGTGCCACCCGAGGCAGTAATTGTGGTTGTGCCGTCTGAAGTGGTGGTCTGTGTCTGGCCGTTGCTGCTGCTGAAAAAGCTCCTGTTTCTGGTCAGGTTGTTCGGGCCTATGGGCTGAACCAAGGTTCCAACAGGTTGACCTGCCATCGTGCCCAAAGTGCCAGCAGGTTGGCCTACGGTCGTGCCCATTGAGCCTGCATTAACTCCTCTACCAATAGTAGTCGCAGGCCTGTAGCTCAGAATCTGGTCGGACACTCCCGTCACAGTCCCCGACCAGGCTGCCCCGTTAGCTATAAAGGCCTGGTATCTTCCCGCCAGGGATGCCCCAGATCCCGTAATCTCCAGCCTGTAGACCTCAGGTACATCCACTGCCGAGATGTAGAGCGTTATCCCGTTTGCCGTCAGCGATCCGGCTGCAGTAACCCTTTGGCTTCCTGTTCCCGTGGTCATATTGCCGTACCCCAGCAATAGATCGCCGCTCTGGAATATATCCAGGTTAAGCTGTCTGGTAACGCCGTCAATGAGATTGAGTGACATGGTCCCCGTCAGGTTGGCCTGGGCAGCGGCTGCCCCCACGCTCGCGCCCTGAGGAGTTGCCCCCGAGCCCACGGTTATGGGAGACTCTATTCCCGTGCCAGTACTCACAGTCCCTACATAGCCCTGCGATGATGCCTGTGTTACCAGGCAAAGGAGAAATAAGATCGACAGCAGTCCTCTGATCATTCCTGTACCTCCAATATTTTTTCCAAGGTATATACGCGATGTTATAAGCAATAATATTATTTGCAGCAGCGTGCCGCGTCTTTGAGAAGCAAAATAAAAAACAAAGGATGGCCGGAACTCATGTCCCGGCGGCCATTTTTGATGAATCTAATATCCCTGGGTGGTCTGCTGAGTGCCAGTGCCAACCTGCGGGAGCTGGGCCTGCTGCGAAGCTGCAGGCTGAACCTGCTGGGTGGTGGCTGCGGGCGCAGTGGATTGAGGCGCCACAAAGCTTCCGAAGGCCACTCCCGGCTGCTCTATTCCCGCACCGCTTAATACATAGTTCCCGTCCATCGATCCAGGCTTGATAATGAGGCTGAACCTGTAGACGCTCTGGCTTCCCGAGGGTATGACGTACATGGAAAGCCTATCGGCAAGAACAGTTCCGCCAACCGTAACCGGTGTCCTGACTCCATTCACTATCAGCTCGCCAGTACCTGAGACGGCATCTCCGAACTGCTGAAGGTTCAGGTTCAGATATTTAGTTGCGGTATCAGTCAGAGTAAAAGACCAGACTCCAGCCGAGGGTGCAGGCCCAAGTCCGCGAATAACCACTGGCGGCGTCCTGACTCCTCTCGCTGTCGGGAGGCTCGTTCCCGTATCCGCCCTTACCCAAAACAGGCTCTCGTTCCGGAACGACAGCACGCTTTCATTTTCTACATCGGTGTATACGCCTTCCCTCACTTCGGTGTATATCTCGTTGCCGGACATGTTCTCTTTAGGAAAGTTCATGTCTACAGCGTTCTTCGGCCCCAAAGGTATGACGCCCATCGCCGGTAAGGCAAGGCAACCGATCAAAGCCAAGACTAGTACTAATACCACACTTTTAACTCCCATCTCCATAAACCTCCGAATTTGAATTGACTTTAGTTCTTCGACTTTAAGGCTTTAAAGGTTACTCCTCGAAAGAGGTTTCAGGAATTTATAACTAAAAAAGGATATAATGGGATGCCCCAAAGAAAAGAGATTGGATTAGAGAGCTCTATGTGAGAGAGCTCTACTAAAGAGAGTTCTACTGGGACACAGACCTTACACCCTGAGCGTTCCCTGTCCAGGTCTCTCCGCTGGCAGCGAAGGCATTGTAGCTCCCTGAAGCCGAATCGCCATCCAGGTCGAGCGCGATTCTGTACAGGCCGATGGTTCCGATGGATGTGACATCCAGGTCCATGCTATCGCTATCCACTAACCCAGAGGCAGCCACTACAAGAGTGTTATCCCCCATATTTATGCTGCCAGTTCCGTATACGGCGTCTCCGGACTGGAAGAGGGTGAGCACCATTTCTTTGGGAGTGCTCTCATCCAGCGTAAAGGACCAGCTGCCCCCAACGCTCGCTTCTCCAGATGAGGATGTCACAGGCTCTGCAGGAGTTGTGTCCTCAGCGGCAGGGGTCTCTGTATCGGTTGTATCCTCTGTTTGCTCGCTGCTCGCGACCTCTGCAGCAGCTCTCGATTCTTTGGCGCTTCTGCCACCGGCCGAAAGAGATTCTGGCATTGTGAAATCGACTCCAGTACTATTGGTCCATATTTCTCTAGACTTCTGGGGATTGGTGCGAACCGGTATTGGATCTCCTTGAGGAGACATTTCGCCACTGATTAGCTCATCTGCGGATTTTCCCTGTGGATTTATCCAATCTAAGAAAGAGCCGTTATGGCAAGCATGGCGAGCAGAGATAAAGATAATATTATTAGCATTTTCAGTTTCATGCTTACTGAACCTCCTTTAAATACGTTTTTTCCTCGATCTAACTTATGCGCTTGTATATTCTCTTAGCGCTACCAGCCAGGCCCTATAGCCCCTTAGCTGATAAGCTTGATGGCATGTCGACAGATGACGTTAAAAACCTTGCGGCTCTCAAACAAAAAATATGTAAAATATTTGGGCATTCAGGCGATGCTTCCCTCTGCCCCTCCCGTCCAGGGAGCTACGCTGGCGCTGTGGGCCACATAATCTCCGGATAGCAAGTTGCCATCGAGGTTCAGCGTCAGGCGGTAGAGATTCATATCGTTCATGGCCAGCAGATCAAGGCGGATCTCATTGCCGGACACAACGCCCGTGGCAGTGACATCCTGAGTCGTGTTTCCGTAGGCCATGTATCCTCTCCCGAAGATCGCATCATCTGATTGGGCCAGCATGAGGTTGACGGACCTGTCCATGCTGTCGGTCAGAGTTAGCGACCATCTGCCTGCCACGCTGGCGGGCACGGATGCGGTATCTGTAGCCTCAGCTGCAGAAGGCAGCATATCTCTGGTTACAGCCACTGCAGCCTTCTTGCCGGTTCCGAGGGACGAGCTGCTCTTGCCGGGGTTGAACAGGCCTTCTCCGCCCATGGCCTCTCTTATATCCTGCTTGGCCGAGTTATCACTTGTATCTAAGTAACCGCCTGTGCCCGATAAGCCGTTATCATCCTGTGAGCATGCCTGAATTGCGAATAAGGCAAAAACAGCCATGCATAACAACAGTTTAAGATATTTCATTGTGAATGCTCCTTTTTGCTTTAACTGCCTGGTTTTAGGACGAGATCCCATAAACCTGGCGCTGTGATCTGGAATTTGATGGCATAAAAAAGAGATATAAGCCCGGGAGATATCCAGGCATTTAGGATGTAGGGAAAACTTCAAGAGGGCTGAAGGTGCGGGCCTCATTCCTGCCGCCGTAGATAGCCCCAGTAATGGGTGCGCCTCCGGCGGGCGTGAAGATGTTGAATGAGCCAGAAGTGGTGTTACCGTTATCGCTGTTAATGTTGAGCCTATAGAGGTAGACATCCTCCAGGGACACAACGCTTAGGACCATGGCATTCCCCTCTGCCAGGTAGCCATCAGCGGTGACTGGCTGCTGCCTTAAGCCTTCCCTGAATATGCCCTTTCCGAAGAGCACATTTCCAGCCTGGAAGAGACGCAGATCGATATCTCCAAGAGGCCGCATCTTGTTGTTGTCCCTCAGCTCGAAGGTCCAGTTGCCGGCCGCGTTCCAGTAGGCGCCGTACAGGTCGGGCTGAGTAACGCCGCCAGTCTGGGCCAGATACTCTGCCGTGTGCTCTGTGCTCACAATTCGCTCCCAGGACCCGACAGCCAGAGGGTCTTCTTTTGGTTGTGCTGCCCAAGCTGTTGCTGCCAGGCATGCTAGAACTAAGACAGTTAATACTATGCCATTCCATCTCATCTTCTACCTAACCTCCCATTGATTAGAACTAACCCTTCTGATAAACGAATTGATGGATAAACCTGACGCTTTTTTGATACCAATGGCCGTTGAAAGCTCTAGCGAGAAGGCAATTCATTCATGCTCTGCCGCTAATCTCCGTAAGCTCCTTTAGCCTTCCATCCAGCTTCATCTGCAGAGGATGCAAGCGCCATACATAGTTACCGCTAGTGGTTGCAGGACGGTTCATTCTAGCTTCCGCCCCCAGGCTCAGGAGGTCCTGCATGGGAGTAATGACTGTATCAGCCACGGAGAGCATCGCGAGCCTGATCAGCTCCCATGAGACCTCCTCCGCCGCAACCTCCCTTCCCAAGTAACAAAAAAGCCTCTCTTTATCCTCGGGAGTAGCCTCCTCCTCGAACCATCCGCGAGCGGTGTTGGTGTCATGTGTCCCTGTGTAGGCCACGCAGTTCCTCACGAAGTTGTGGGGTATATGGCAGCTGCAGGCTATATCCTCTCCAAAGGCAAATGCGAAAACTCTCATTCCCGGGATCTCAAATTTGCTCACCACCTCTCTCACATCAGCGGTGATATGGCCTAAGTCCTCGGCAACGACCGGCAGACGAGAAAAGCGCCTGTAAAGTTCAGTCAGGAAGTCCTCGGCTGGAGCATCAATCCACCTGCCCTTGGACGCGGTCTTGCTTCCCGCTTTCACAGCCCAGTAGGCTACCAGTCCCCGAAAATGATCTATCCTCAGGAGGTCGAAGAGCAACAGGTTATGCTCCATACGCCGGATAAACCATGAGTAGTTCTCTTCCTTGAGAGCATCCCACCGGTAAGTGGGATTTCCCCAGAGCTGGCCTGTCTCGCTGAACTGATCAGGAGGCACGCCCGATACGGTCAGAGGCCTCTTCCTCCGGTCCAGGTCGAAGATATGGGCGTTGGCCCAGACATCGGCACTGTCGTAGCTCACGTAAATGGGCATATCTCCCAGTATCCTTATCCTCAGGCGGTTGCAGTAATCCTTCATGGAGAACCACTGCTGGAAGAAGAGATACTGCAGGAGCTTCTCCTTATCTATCCTCTCGCAGAGACTGTGCCGAAGGACCGCAAGGGCGTCTTCGTCCCGATCCCTCACCTTTGGAGGCCATCTGTTCCAGGCCTGCCCCCGGTAGTGATCCTTGCAGGCCACAAAGAGACAATAGTCCTCCAGCCAGCCTGAGTTCTCTACGCAGAACTGGGCATATCTCCAGCCCTCATCTGCGCCCTTGAATCCGCAGTCCTTGAAGCGCGCGTAGACTTCCTGGAAGAGCTTTTCTTTGTAATTCGTAACCTGCAGGTAATCGGTAACGCCATCTGGAAACACTGGGATGTCTTCAACATCGCCATTATCCAGCAACCCCATCTTTACAAGGCCAAGAGGATCTATGAGAAGGGTGTTCCCGGCAAATGCTGATGGGCTATCGTAAGGATTGCTGCCCATCTTCAGGAGAGTGGGGTTGATGGGATTTATCTGCCAGATCCTCTGCCTGCTCTCCGCCAGCAGATCGGCAAATCTGTAGGCCATAGGTCCAAGGTCCCCTATGCCAAAAAGGGACGGCAGGGATGTTATGTGAAGGAGGACGCCGCTTTCTCTCATCATCCCTCCCGGCCCAGGAGTAAGGCCACAGGAAAGTGCTCAAACGCCTCTTCTAAAGATAGCCTTCCACCTACCAAATCATTCCCAGTTATCGCATCTCTCCATCTCATTGGAGCCACTTTTGGAAGGATTAGCGATGTATCGCCCCACGACCCATTTCGAGAAGCCGAGAACCTTGGGGCCAGGGCTAAAGCCCAGGAGCCATCGTGAACCCTGGCAAAGGCTATGATCTTCTCTTTATGTGTCCCCTCGGCCTTCAAGGGCAGATACTGCCCCAGGCGGAAGAGATCGACATTCGCCCTTCTTGCTAAAAGCGCTCTATGGATCAGGAAGAGCTTCATTCTGCCGTCCGCCCTATTCTCCAGAAGCTCTTCGATAAGCCTTAACAAACCTTTTTCCTCGCACCTCATTATCTCCCCCAGGTAAGACTTCCTTCTCGTGAAGTCCACAGGCCTGCGGTTATCTGGATCTACAAAGCTGTAGTCCCACAGCTCCGTGCCCTGATAAAAATCCGGAACTCCAGGAGATGCAATCTTTAGCAGAGTTTGAGACAGAGAGTTCTGCAGGCCGAAGAGTGCCACATTCCTCTGAAAGGCAGTGAAATCTTCGAAGAAATCGGTAGAGGTCTCCATGATATCCTGGAAGAAGGTGATAAATGCCTCTTCGTAGGCTGGGTTTGGGTCCATCCAGTCCGAGTGCGTCTTGGCCTCCCTGAGGGCCTTCACCAGGTAGCCTTTAGCCCTCGCCAGGAAATGAGGATACTCCTCAGGGTCCTCATGGAAGAAAGGCAGAGCGCCGATGAGGGACTGGTAAAGCAAGTATTCCTCGTTCCTGTCAGGTACAAGCCTGCCGTTTAGATTTCTCTTCCTGGGCTCGTTCATTCTGCTCCACCTTCCCAGGGTATTTGCCCATTCTCCTGGGATCTCAGAGAGAACGTTGATTCTGGCCCTGGCATCCTCGCCTCGCTTGGTATCGTGGGTGGAGGTGGCATTCAGTGAGCCCGGCCAGCGTTTTGCTCTGATGGCATTGAAATAGTGGAACTCTTCTTGCGATGTGCCGAACCGCTCAGGGCTCCCGCCCACTTCGTTTAAGGAGATGAGCCTGTTGTAATAGTAAAGAACGGTATCCTCAAATCCCTTGGCCATGAGAGGCCCCGTGAACTGCGAAAGTCGCGAGACAAACTTCATGCATTCAGATCGGCACCCAGATTTGCCTTCCTCCTGGCGAGACGACTCCATTAACGGCTCCGTCAACAGCTTCATTAATGGTTCCATTAGAATATGCTCCAAAAAATCTATCTCCTTGAAGAGATCAGGTCGCCTCCTGCGTGCCTTCTCCAAAGCTACCTGCGCCTCAAAACGACCTTTATCGCTTAGGCTTTCGGAGACAATATAGGTCCTGTAAACGGATAGCCCGATCATGAACTCTTCCAGCGCCGCCTTCAGGCCGGATAAAGTCAAGTCTCGCCCATGCCGGCCCCTATCGGCCAAGGCCTTGAGGCGATGGGCGAGGTTATCGACCTCTCCACCCATGTACCTCTCCAGCATGAACCTCTTCTTCTCGTAGACTACATCCTCATAAGGCTCATTTAAGCCGGTGAAGCGATGGTAAATCTCATCGAAGGCAAAAGCATTCTCTTTATTGCAGAAGATGCCGTTTAGGTAGTTCAAAAAGTCGTATCCCGTCGTCCCCTGAACTGGCCAGTCTGGTAGGCCCTCATTCCAGCCAAGGATCTTCTCCACGACTACATAGAGATCCCCAGCACACTCCTTTAACCGCACCAAATAGCCCTTTGGGTCGTAAAGCCCATCGATGTGATCTACTCTGATGCCGGTTACTTCCCCCCGGGCAACCATGTCGAACAGCATGGAGTGAGTATGGTCGAAGACCTCTCTCCGTTCAGCCCTGAGGGATATGAGATCGTTGATTGTGAAGAATCTCCTGTAGTTGATCTCCTGAGAAGCAGCCTTCCAGAAGGAGAGGCAAAAGAGCTGCTCCAGGAGCAGGCTATCCAGAAGATCGAAGCTCTCGGGTCTTCCTTTCTCCCCTTTGAGGGCCTTCAAGCGAGAATCTAAACGGTCCCTGAAAGCCCTGTCCCTGCTGTAAAGCTCCCAGAGCCTTCTCTTCAGTTCCAAGGCCTTTCCAGGGCCTTCGCTTGCCTGCAAAGCCAGCTTTCTGAGGGATTCCAACTCTCGATCTTCAAACCTTTCTCCAAGCTCTTTTCCAAGCCCTTTTTCAAGCCCTTCTTCCAGGCCCAGAACCTTGGCGTAAGACTTCAGTCTCAGAGGAAAAAGGAGGCCGTGGTAATCGACGGCAAAGCCGGACTGGTTAAAGGTAAGGCCGATCTCTCCCTTCTCCAGTGCATCTCCGTAATGCTCTCCCAAAAAAGGGGCCGAAATCCTCCCCCTCAGGTTTGCATGGCGGTAATTCCAATCCACATCGAAGAAAGGATAGTATCTGGAGCTTTCTCCCCTCTCAAAGATGTCGGCAATCATCGGGTTCTCAATGCTGTAGGCCATGTGGTTTGGGATCATGTCCTGCAACAGCCCCATTCCACGAGCCTTCAACGCCATTATCAGCTCTAAAAAGTCCTCTATGCCCCCAATCTCAGGGTTGAGCTGGTTGTGGTCGGCCACATCGTAGCCGTGAGCGCTCCCAATTCTTGCCCGGAAGATAGGGGATGCATAAATATCGGATATGCCAAGGTCGGCCAGGTAGGGCACAAGATCCTTCGCCGCCCGAAATCCGAAAGAGGAGTTGAACTGAAGCCTGTAGGTGGCCACAGGAACTCGCATCAGTGGGTCCTCACGTACATTCGACCCTCCAGGGCTGAGAACTGCTCCATCCACCTCCGGGCAGCCTCGTCCCCCTTATCCGCCCTCTCCTTCGTCTGCTGGTAGAGGTTCCTGCTCAGGGAAAAAAGAATGTTCTGAGCCTTCCAGAGGTTGGGCCCCAGCTGCAGAGGCTCAATGGTTGCGAGCAGTTCGTTTATGGCCTCCATCTGGGCCAGATCCTCCGGCGCACCTCGCAGTTTCTCCATCAGGGCAGTGATCTTATTGCCGGCTATGAAGCCCAGTGTAGCCCTGTCCAGCTCTAAATAATATCTCTTGGCCGCCTCGGAGGCCTGCTTAAGCCTGGCCAAATTCAGCTCCGGGTCCTCCAGGGCAGCTCTGAGATCGGCGTTGACCAGGAACCTGCCGATGGAGTTCAGGACATCGGGCAAAGGTACGCCCAGGTCTCTCATCACCTGTATGGCAGGGGAGTGATGATCGTAGATCCTTCTCAAGGACTCATCGATCTCCTTTATGTTTGCCTCCATGATGTGGCCGAAGATCTTCCTCTGCTGGTCCTTGAAGAGATGCCATAAGGAGTAGCTGTGGGCTCCAAAGTGCTTATCCATCATGCGAATGACCTCGGGGATATCGCCTTTGGCGAAAGCGCCCTTGATCTCCTCCTGCATGATCCGGCTTTGCTCCTCGCCCCAGAACTTCTGCACACCGCCGTTAATGTTGTGATCTCCAAAATGAAGCACTGCGAAGTTCAGCGTCTCCTCTTCCCAGGTTACGTCGGAGCGGACGTGAATCCTTCCAATGGCCAGGCTCTGCTCGCCCAGCTTTTGCAGATCATACGCCTCCTTTTTCACCCTATAGCTGTAGATCTTGGCAGTCTCTGGATACTCCTCGAATATGGAGGATATGGCGTAGTGCGCCGCTACCCTGTTTATGTCAACAGCTGCCGGCTTAACGAATATCCTGTAGATGTTTGCGCCGTCCTTGAAATCAGGGATATTGCTCTTCGCACCCCTGAGGATATCGGTGTATCCAGGTTCTAAGTCCACGCCCGCCAGCTCTTTGGCCATCTGTATGGCCCGTGCGGCATACTTCATCACCTGGGTGGTCTCGATGCCGGATATCTCGTCGAAGAACCAACCGTCGCTGGTGAACATGAGCATGGCATGCTTTTGCATCTCCAGTAACTTGAGGACCCTGACCTTATCCGTCAGGGATAGCTCCCGCGTCGCATGCTGGGAGAAGAATCTATCCACGTTCTCCGTAGATCTATCGAGGAGGATATCGATGTAGGCATCTCTGGCCGCCCAGGGGTCCTTCAGGTAGGCGGATGCCTCTTTTTCGTAGATGGGTATCAGGGCATCCCTGAGCCAGTCCATGGCCCAGCGCAGTGGAGTTCTCCATCCCTGATTCCATCCCGGACGCGTCCCGCTGTTGTCTCCGCAATCGCTCATCCACCGCTCTACGCCGTGCACACAGCTCCAGGAGGTCCTCTCGACAATCTCCGCCTCGTGCGTGGGCGGAAACTTCTCCAGGTACTCGGCAAAGACCGTTACGTTGGCCAGATTGTTGGACTCAAGGTAATAGAAGCAGTAAGCCAGGGCCATATCACCCTGCTTGTGATGGTGGCCGTAAGTCTCCCCGTCCGTGGCAATGCTGACTATCTGCGGCCCGTCCCCAGAGAACTCGCTTAGCAGTCTCTTAGCTAGAAGCTCGCCGTTATCTAAGACGTTGGCAAAAGCCGTATCCCGTGACGCTGGACCGAAGTAAAAGAAGGCGCTTATGGTTCGGCCCGACGGAAGCCTGCAGAGGTAGGGCATCTTGAGGTCGGCTTCTTTAGAGTCCCTCCACTGCTCCTCACCTATCTTCCTGAACAAAGAGAACTGATGGGGAGCGAGGACGACGAACCTGATGCCGTGCTCGGTCATTATGTCCAGGCTCTCTTTGTCCACGGCACACTCCGGCAGCCACATGCCCTCGGGCTTTCGGCCATAGCGGTGCTCGAAGTCCCTTATTCCCCATTTGACCTGAGTGCGCTTGTCCCTGGAGTTGGCCAGGGGCATGATGAGATGGTTGTAGGCCTGGGCCATGGCAGGAGAATGCCCCGAGAACTTGCTCTCTCGATCAGCCTCTACAATGGCCTTGTATGTCTCCGGAGCCTTGCCGCACAGCCACGAGAGCAGCGTAGGGCCGAAGTTGAAGCTCATTTTTCTGTAATTATTGGATATATCAATAATCATATTATCGGGGCTGAGAATGCGTGAGGCGGTATTGGGGGCATAGCATTCCTCGTTGATCCTCTCGTTCCAGTCGTGAAAGGGATAGGCCGAGTCCTGAAGCTCTATCTCCTCCAGCCAGGGGTTCTCCCTGGGTGGCTGGTAAAAGTGTCCATGAATGCAGATATAGCGGTTAGCATTCGCGCCGTCCATATATTATAAAGCTCACAGGTCTTATTTCAATTTTTTTGGCCGTCCAACATAGCTTCTATATTTTCCAATGAGGCTATACTGAAACTGAAGAGAATTCGACAATGCTTCTTCCTTCTGATATGATAGATTTCAGCACCCTGAGGGGAATAGCAGGGCTGGTTCCCTTCTCCAGGCTCGTGCCCAGGTCGCGGACGGCTCTGTCCAGCAAAAAGAACTTGAGAAGGGTTTCCAACTCCGCCCTCTCCTCAGACTGAAGAACGCTTCCCAAGTTACGCAGATAGGCGGCCAGGAAGATGCCGCTTAAGTATCTCCACCATAGCTCTGCCCAGGGCTCAAGCAGTTTAAGATCTTCAGGCCGAACTGATGCTCTGTCCATCAAGGACCGGTAGGCTGCCGACCGGAAGGAGTGGATCATGCCGGCCACATCCACAAGCGTTGAGCGCTTCATCTTCCGCTCGGCCAGGATATGCTCCGGCCTGCTCTGAAACCCGAAGATGAGGAAATCCTTGCCCGTGTAGAGGACCTGGCCGAGGCGATAGTCTCCATGAATTTTTATCCTCATGCCGGTGATTTTGCAGTCCACCACCGCTTTCGCACCTTCCAGTATCTCCCTCCTGGAGGATAACACGGTTGCAGCGTCGCCTTTCAGGTCCTCGGGCAGATCTGCCAGATGTCCGGCCAGAGCCTGGAAAGCTCTGCCGAGAACGACTCGCATAGATTGGTAAAGAGCCCTCTGATGCTGTGAAGAGAAGGGTTCGGGTTCAAACTCAGGATCCTCAAAGGAGGCCAGAACGAGGTGCATCTCTGCTGTCCTCTTTCCAAGCAAGCCGATCATCTCCAGGTAGACTCCGCCCATTAGATCCTGCATGAGGGGCGGTATGGACTGACAACGTATATCCATCAGCGATGCAGGGGCTTTTGGGAGAGCCTCCCTTCTGGAGAGAACTCGCTCGAAATATCTCCCCGCCTCGTCCAGTGAGTACCGCCAGGCATCGCCCTGGTTGGGCATGAATGCCTGAAGCATGCCTATGGAAATTGGCTCAAATCCTTTCCGCAGGTATTCTATCTCTCCTTCGAAGGGAGGAATATAGGAAAAGCCCTGTTCTGTGAGGATCTTTGTCAGCTCCAGCCCGTAGTTCACGCCCTCTTCCAGGTGCCGAAAGAGCTTCAGGAAGAAGATATCCTGGAACTGGAACTGAGTAACGCTGGAATCTGCACTGAGCACCTCGGAGCTGAGCGCTTCGTTGGCGTGCTTTCCAGGCAGATCTTTAATATGCCTGAATACCAGCTCACCATGTTCTCCACGAGAACGACGGCTGTGAAGTATCATGGAGAGCAGATTGCTGCGCAGCTCTTCGTCGTATATGCCGTCGTACAGGATTCCTTCTTTGCCCTTGCTCCGAAATCTTGCAATAACCGCCTGGGGAGTCTTCTTCCTGATCTTCTCAGCATTCTCCCCGAAGGCCAGGGAGAGGGGAAGAAGATACAGATCTGATAGGCCCTCGATATAGCTTATCTCAAGGATAAGCAGATAGGCCAGAGAGCCCCGGGATATGGGCACGACGTCTACGATCCTGATTCCCTGCATCGCCCTACTTCGCTCAAACCACCAGCCACAGCATTCCATGTAGGTTGGAAGCACCTCCTCCAGCCGATCCCTGGCGACGTCTTCCATCATTCTCTCCCAGCCGCCAACCTCGATCTCGGGCAGGGGCCCCCGATCTCTGATGCAGATCGCTGCCGTCTCCTGCCGCAGAGCAAACCAGTAATAATCGTAAGGCCCAAGCGTTAGGGAATAGGGAGACTTCTCGATGATGCCAAAGATGTTCTTGCCGAACACTTCTTCGGGAATGTAGCCCGCATATTCGCTCAGATCCAAATCCAGATGCTGAGGATAGCGGGAGAGGTTGGCGACTACTAACAGGGTCTCTTCCTTATAGCTCCTGATGAATGCCAAAACCTTGGGATTGCCGGAGAGGAGAAACTTGAGATCTCCCCTGCCAAAGGCCCTGAACTTCTTTCGAATAGCTATGGACTGCTTCATCCACCAGAGATATGAGAACCTGTCTCTGTCCTGGTTGGCGACGTTTACAGTGGCATAGTGATACTGAGGATCGATGATAACCGGCAGGTAGAGCTCCTGGGGGTTGGCATCTGAGAAGCCTGCATTTATGCTCTGGTCCCATTGCATGGGCGTTCGCACGCCGTTTCTGTCGCCCAAATAGTAGTTATCGCCCATCCCGATCTCATCGCCGTAATAGATGACAGGCGTTCCCGGAAGAGATAAGAGCAGTATATTCATCAGCTCCATCTTCCTGCGGTTGTTTCCCATGAGGGGAGCTAGCCTTCGGCGAATTCCCAGGTTGATCTTGGCTCTGGGATCACGGACGTAGACCTTATACATGTAGTCCCTCTCTTCGTCCGTAACCATCTCCAGCGTCAGCTCATCGTGGTTGCGCAGGAAGAGGGCCCACTGGCAGCCAACAGGTATTTTGGGCGTCTGGTCCATGATGTCGAGGATCGGAAACCTGTTCTCCATCTGCAACGCCATGAACATCCTGGGCATAAGGGGAAAATGAAAAGCCATATGGCATTCGTTGCCGTTGCCAAAATAGACGGCAGCGTCTTCAGGCCACTGGTTGGCCTCGGCCAGGAGCATCTTGCCGGTGAATTTCTCATCCATATGGCTCCTGAGCTTCTTTAAGAACTGGTGGGTCTCGGGGAGATTCTCGCAGTTCGTTCCCTCCCGCTCATAGAGGTAAGGCACTGCATCCACCCTCATCCCGTCCACGCCCATCTCCAGCCAGAAATCGATGATCCTCAACATGGCTTTATGAACCAAAGGATTATCGTAGTTGAGGTCAGGCTGGTGGGAATAAAAGCGATGCCAATAGTAGGCTTTGGCCACCGGGTCCCATGTCCAGTTGGAGGCCTCGAAGTCTCGAAAGATTATCCTTGCCTCGCTATACCTTTCAGGACTATCGCTCCAGACATAGAAGTTCCTCCAGGCCGATCCCGGCTTGGCCCTCCTGGCCCTCTGGAACCAGGGATGCTGGTCAGAGGTGTGGTTTATGACCAGCTCAGTTATCACCCTTATTCCCCGCCGGTGAGCCTCTCTCAGGAACCTGCGGAAGCTCTTCAGATCTCCGTAGCTGGGATGGACCTGAAAGTAGTTGGTGATGTCGTAGCCGTCATCCTTGAGGGGAGATGGGTAAAAGGGAAGAAGCCACAGGGCGGTTACCCCCAGATCGTAGAGGTAATCGAGCATCTTTGTGGCACCCTGAAAGTCCCCTATGCCATCTCCGTTTCCATCGTAGAAAGACCTTATGTGAAGCTCGTAGATGATTGCATCCTTGTACCAGTCGGCATCGCCAGCGAGCTGCAGATCTCCGAAAGCCATAGCTATCCCCTTACATTACTGACCCAAGCTTATTAGTCAGCTTATTAGTCAGATTAGTTTGAGCGGTCGTCAACAAAGCTAATTGAATTGTGGTTATTGGTACCTGCTTCCGCTGACCGTTCCTGACAGGACTGCTCCCTGAGGCCCAAAGGCGTAGTAGCTTCCTGTGAGTGTGTTAACGCCAGGGCGAAGCACGCATCTGTAGAGCATCTGATCGTCCAAGGATACGATGTCCAGGTAGAGAACATCCTGGGAGATCAGCCCGCTGGCCGAGGCCGGCTGAACCACTCCATCTGCAGTCATATCTCCCCGGCCGAAGACTACGCGACCGTTTTGAATCAGGTTCAGGTCAATGTTCTCAGGTCGATTATCTCTCAGCTCTAAACTCCACCTTCCCGCCAGGTCGTCCTCAGGAGGAAGTGTGCCTATTTCCTTCAGCCTCTGCAGGTACTCAGTCGTATGCTCGGGATCAAGAGGCCTTACCAGAGGGTCCACGCTTAAAGGGTCCAGCCTGGGATCAATGATCACGTATCTATCCAGACTGGTGGCCCTCCTGGAGTCCTGGTTTTCTGTCAGATAATCGGGGGCCAGGGGATCTATCTGAGATCCCGCCTGGCCTGCAAGGCAAGCGATCAATAGCACTAATGCTGAAATTGCTTTCAACTTCATTTTTCAAACCCCCACACGATTGAACAGGAATAGTAATGGCTGCTAAAATTTATATGTCTTCCGTAGGGGAAATGACCTGGCAGTGGGCCTCCCGAAAAGCCGGGTCCTTCATCTGGCAGGAGCACCTGCCCTGGAACCATCTGTACCTGGACATCTCCTTCCAGATCTCCTTCAGGCTCTTTTCTTTGATATTTCCAAAAGAGACTGGCATGTAAGCGCAGGGCAGGGCCTCTCCTGCCCCATCCACATGAATCCACCTTCGCCCGGCAAAGCATCCGAACATCTTCGGGCCGAGCAGATAGGGCAGGGCCGTGACCCTGGGGCCTTCGATCCTGTTCTTCTCCTTGTGAAAGCGCTCCAGCCGCAGGAATCCTCGGAAGTCAGCACCTCATCCTCGTGAGACGCCCACCGGCCCACAGCCACAATCTCGTAAAGGGAGAGCTCGTGTGCGCCCAGGTCAGAGGCCAGGCAAAAGGCATCCTCCAGATGGTCGATGTTGTGAGGAGAAGTTACCATGAAGAGGTCGACCAGGAGGCCTGCCTCCAGGGCGTTTCTGACTCCGGCGAGAGCATCCCGAAAGGCTCCTTTGCGGCCCCGTACGCGGTCGTGCTCCTCCTCATAGGGGCTATCGATGCTGATCCGGACGGCATAGAGCCCTGCCTGCTTAAGCTGTCTCGCCAGATCAGCAGTGAGATGGTAGCCGCTGGTGAAAGCTGTGGCTATGGCCCGCTCGTCCACCTGACGAGACCAGATCGGGCAGATCCTTGCGCAGCATGGGCTCGCCCCCGTCGAAGGTGATGAGGTAAGAGCCCATATCCAGGGCCTGGGAATGGCCCCTTTTATAACGCCGCTCGCCAGGATCTCCCCCTGGCGCGAGGGCGCGCTGCAGTGGATGCAGTCATTTGGACAGGCCCTCATGATGGCTATGGAGAACTGGTCTGGAACCGGTGCGCCGGGTTAGGGCTCCCACCTGAGCAGAGAGCATGCGGTCGAAGGCAAGGCTTGGCGCAGGAGGAATCCAGGTGGAGAAGATGAACTTGTCCGGGCCGGAGCTGATGGGCTTCTCGTCGGCGAAGATCTTATTGATCCTGTCCATGACCGGCCTTGCTAGCGGCGCGAGCGGGCCCCTGGCGCTAAGCGTGATGCCCTCTTCCCTTGCCTTCTGCTGACGCCTCGATCTTCAGCAGAGGCTTTTTTGCAATCTGCATCTATCCAGTCCCTTGATGGTCATCTCGTCCACGATGCTCTCCAGGCGGGACTTCATCTCCTCCGTTGCCTGAGGACAGAGACAGGGCATTCTTTGCCTAGTTGCAGTGATCATCAATGACCTTCATGCACATCTGAAGAGCCCTATCGACATCATCCGGATAATGGCTGCTGTAGATTCTGGGAAGGGTAACAGAGGTCTTCTTGGAGATTTTCCCTGATCCAGCCCCAGGAACTCCTCCAGGTCATCGAGAACCTGATAGCCCAGGCCCAGGTGCATCCCATAGCTCTCGAACCTGGCCACATCCTCTCTCAGCGCCGGCTATCAGGCCGCCCATCTTGGCGGAGGCTGCGAAAAGAGATGGCGGTTTTCTTCGAGATGCATTGATAATAATCATCCGGGGAGCAGGCTGGAAGACAGATCCATCATTTCTCCTTCGGACATGTCCATGCAGGCGCGAGGCAAAAGCTGCTTATCACCGGCTGGCTATAGATGGATATAAGCTCAATCGACCTGGAGATGAGCCAGTCGCCCGCAAGCAGATGCGGCTTCTGGACCAAAACGCTGCAGCGCGCTGGGCGAGCCTCTCCTCTCCACCCCCAGGTCCAGAATATCGTCATGCACCAGGGAGGCGGCATGTACCAGCTCAATGGCCAGAGCCGCGTTCATCGCCCGAGGAGCTGTGCCCCCAAAGGCCTCTGCGGAGAAGATCAGGATAAGAGGCCGAACCCTCTTTCCGGGTGAGGAGAGCACATAGCTGATGATCTCTCCCAGGGGAGAATGAGGCAGGCTTCTCACCAGTTCGGCGAGCTGCATTATTGATCAGGTGGTACTCATCCCAGCCGGAGAACATCGAATGAGGTACTGCCGGGCAGGCTATTTAGCTTTTGCTAATAGTATATTAGAACTTGAAAATATTTTTGAATGATCCAGGACGTTCTTCTGACGAATTAAGCCTGCACAATAGGAACGACAACGTTGACATATTAGGATATTTTGAACAACCCGTCGCGCTACAAATTATCCTTAATGTCTGTGATCTCGGTTGCGGGATGTGCTTTGAAGTCAGGCCTTTTTCGCTGCCAGAGATTCGATTATCGCCCGGCAAAAGGCGGGAAGGTCCTCAGGCGATCGTGAGGTGATGATGTTTCCATCAACCACTACCTCTTCGTCAACCCAGTCTGCTCCGGCGTTGATCATATCATCCCTGATGGAGAAGAAGGAAGTCGCCCTCTTGCCCTTTATCACGCGGGCGGATATGAGCGCCCACCCGGCGTGGCAGATGGCAGCCGTGACCTTACCAGCCCCGGCTATACCAGCCACGAACTTCAGAGTGCTGTTGCATCTGCGAAGCAGGTCCGGGGCATACCCTCCCGGAATTATGACAGCATCGAAGTCCTCGGGGCGGACGTCCGTGGTCCTTTTATCCATCCTCGCAGGGTGGCCGTACTTGCTGTGCACCTCCTCGGGGCCGAAGCTCGGACCCAGGATTGTGACCCTGGCCCCCGCCTCCTTCATCCTGTAGTAGGGGTACCAGAACTCCACGTCCTCGTAGCGGTCTGCGACAAGTATGGCTATTCTCTTTTCCTGTTGCTCCATTGCTCCTCCGGAGGGCTACCTGGAGGAGAGGGCCTTGATAAAGGCGCGAGAGAACTCGGGCAAAGCCTGCTTGGTTCTGGCAGTGATTAGATTCCCGTCAACCACCATATCCTGGTCCTGCCAACTGATCTCCTGCGGCACTCTTGAGCTTCTCTCAATCTCCTGCTGCACATTGACTTTGGCCGTTGCCTTCTTTCCCTTCAGCACTCCTGCTGCCGCCAGAACCATCGATCCCTGGCAGAGGGCCCCTACGGGCTTTTTCTTGTTAAAGATCGCCGCCGTGAACTCCAGCACGTCCTCGTTTTTGCGCAGCATGTCAGGAGCGTACCCCCCTGGAATAATTAGGGCGTCGTAGTCGTCGGGTTTTGCCTCGCGAGCACTTCTGTCCGTCTTCAGAGGGTAATAGTGCCGTCCCATGACCTCAAGGGGGCTTTCGATCATGCTGATGAACTCAAGCTCTGCGCCTTCCTCTTTCATTCTGAAGTAGGGATACCAGAGCTCTAGATCTTCGTACATCTCCGATGTGAGGATGGCTATCTTCTTGCCTTTCAGTTTCATCTCTTCCATAAACGAGCCTCCGGCCGTATAAGCTGCCTGATGTTGATTTTTCAACAATTATGATTATTAGCATCATTTGAGAACGTCAAGTAGCCCTTCGCAGGCGGGACAACGGCCTTGAAATAGTATCTTCTTTGGAAAATATGAACCTTTCTCTTTTCCACTGAATTACAGAAGTCGCATGGATTCTACCTTGGCGCACTTCCCGTACACGACGTTGTATCCCTCTTCATCCAGCCTACTCATCACATCGAAGTTCTCGGTTCCCGGCTGCATCCAGAATGTCTTGAAGCCCTTCTTCTTCGCTTCTTCGGCCACCTCGGGAACGGCCGAAGATCTGCGAAATACGTCCACGATGTCGATCTCGTCCGGTATGTCGCGGATTGAAGGGTAGACAGGCTCGCCTAGAATCTTCTGGCCCGCGTAGTTGGGGTTGACGAAGCAGAGCTTGAAGCCTCGGCTCTGTAGAACCTCGGAGACGAAATGGCTGGGCTTGTAGGGCTCTGGAGAGATGCCGACCACGCAGATAGTGCGGCAGGATTGGAGGGCGCGCTTTATATCTTGGTCTTCTCGAAGGATTGGCATGAGAATATTTTAGCTGTAATGAGATAAATAAGTGAGCTGCTAACTGATCGAAAATTATTTTCACCTAATAGTGATAATATCATCTAATGCCCCTTCACCTCAACAAGCCCGCCCTACGCATCCTTGGAGTAGCAGAGAGCTTCGTCCGCTCCCGTCCCGAATCCATCTTGGCGGGAGTCGTCATGCGCGCCGACCTTCGCGTGGACGGCCTCGCCTTTGCCCGTGCCACCGTGGGCGGCGATGACGCCACAAAAGCAGTCCTCAAGATCTACGAAGATCTGGATCGCTCCGATGTAAACGCCCTGCTCCTCAGCGGCGCAGCCGTAAGCTGGTTCAACATTATCGATATCCAGGAGGTCTTTGAGAGAACAGGAAAGCCGCTGGTCTGCCTGACCTACGAGGAGTCCCCTGGCCTTGAGAAGTACATCCGCGAGTACTTCCCCCAGCCGGAGGAGAAGCTTCGCCGCTACGAGCGCCTGGGCGCTCGCGAGCCAGTGAAGCTAAAGACGGGCTACGAGGTTTACGTGCGCGTCCTGGGGGCCTCGCCTGAGGAGGCCCGCATACTGCTCAACAAGTTCACTCTGGACGGCCGTATTCCAGAGCCAGTGCGCGCAGCTCGGATGGCTGCAAGGGCGGCTCTGAAAGCGAACGAAATCTAGAGCTGCTCCTTCTTCATCAGCATCACGTTCTTGTCGAACAGATCTCTGCCGCGGCCCGTCTTCCACCAGGCGTACTTGTCTGCGCCATCGGTGCTCCTGGCAAGCTCGTAGATGTCCCCGAACTGCTTCTGGTAGTTCTTATACTCAGGAATCGTGGGACAGATGGAATCCGCGTCCATCTCCGTGGAGCTTGGCTCCACGTACATGCTCTCCCCCTGCTGGTTCTTCACCAAGAGCCAGACGTGCTCATTGCCCTGGTTGCGGAAGTTGCCTGAGTAGACGAAGCTGACATCAAAGCCGCGATTCTTCAGATACCACTCGAAGTAGGCCACCCTCTCCGCGATGCTCAAGCCGTTGGTGTCCGGCCGGATGCTGCTGGCAAACCTGATGAGCTCGACAGGGCTATCCGCGTCAGCGGGCTTGAGGGCGAAATAATAATTACCTGGTATGCCTGATGCTGTCGCCAAAACCGGAGTTTCAGGGCCTCGTAAAAAGAGAAACGCTCCTGCTATCAGAACCACTGCTACCACTAGGATCCATGCCTTGAAAGTAATATGCATCACCTCTGCCGATCTAAGAAAAATTAAGCGAGGTTAATTGGATAGGAGATATAAGAAAATAATCGTGGTCTGAGAAATATAATTGAAAATTTATAACGAGTGAGGAGAGTAAGCCCCCTTCTGTTCCTGGCGACATTTAGCTTAGCGCCATACCCGAGCTTGGCTGGACGACCAATTTTTTAAGCTCTATTTTGGCTTGCACCCACAGGGTTTCGCCGTTTCATCCGCACTCGCGCGACCTCAGCCTTTCGGCATCACCGCATTGACGCGAAGCGGTCTCGTTTCTGTGCCAGAGCCGGAGCTCTCGCCCCACACCCTTTCGGATGTCTGTGTGTCCAGAGGTGGGGGGACTTTCCACACCGACCGTAATTGGCCAGCGGCAGCCGCCCTTCCTCTCTCGCATATAATAATTTGTAAAACAATATATGAAGCCTTCGCTTGACCAAAAGCGAAAATAGATGCTAAAATTCGAAATAGCAGATCCCCTCTGCAATACTATTTCAGATAGCTCTCCATAATGAGAATCGCGCAGTATTTCCCGCACATGGAGCAAGCCTCTCCCTGACCCTGACCACGATGTATCTCCCTGGCCCTGTCGCCATCGATGGCAGCTCTAAACTGATTCTCCCAATCCCTAGCCCTCCTGCACTCGGCCAGCCTCTTGTCTTCGGGCCTAGGACCGTATTTCAATGTGTCCCCTATGTGGGCCGCTATCTTGAAGGCCACCACACCTTCCCTGACCTGGGCTGCATTGGGGAGGGCCAGGTGCTCGGAGGGAGTGATGTAACAGAGGTAATCTGCCCCGGCACCCGCCGCAAGAGCCCCGCCAACGCATCCTGAGATGTGGTCATACCCAACGCCGGTGTCGATGGGAAGAGGGCCCGCAACGAAGAGAGGCCTGTAATCTGTCATCCTCTTGTAATGAGCGACGTAGCCGGGTATCTTGTCTGGGCTGACGTGTCCGCCCATTCCTTCGATGATAACCTGAACACCCAGCTCATTCGCTCTCCTGGCTAACCTGGCGTTCATCTCGATCTCAATCTCCTGAGGCCCATCTATGGAGTCGTGGATGCACCCACTTCTCATGGTGTTCCCGAGGGAGAGCACGACATTCCTCTCAGCGAGGATCCTGCATATCTCATCGAAATGGGAGATGAAGGGGTTTTCCTTGCCGCTCTGTAGCATCCATGCCGATGTGAAAGAGCCACCCTTGGATACCATGCCCATTATTCTCTTCGCGTTCCTGAGTTCCTCCAACATCGCCTGGGTGAAGCCCGCATGGACGACGATAGACGAAATCCCTTCGTCAACATGCTTCCTGATCATCCGTATAAGATCGTGCTCCGATATGGCCTTGAAGGAGCCTCTCTCCACAACTGTCTGGTATATGGGCACAGTCGTCAAGGGGACGGCCGTCTCTTCTAATATCCTCCTTCGAATCTCGTCGATAGGACCGCCCATGGAGAGGTCAGTAATGGTGTCAGCGCCGTACTTTTCTGCGATTCTGGCCTTTAAAACCTCATCGTCGGGATCAAACACCTCGGCAGAGGTCCCGATGTTAGCGTTGATCTTTGTCTTTAAACCCTCCCCTATGCCCACAGCTGGCTTTCCCTCCCTCTGCATTATAACGACGCGCCCCGAAGCTATCTGTTTTAGGAGAAAATTTGGCCTTATTCCCTCTACCTTAGCCACTGAATTGATGACCTGAACATCTCTACCAGCAATTGCAGCCTCAAGAAGGTTCTCGCTCATTTCGAAATCCTCTTATCTCTTTGCGACTCTAGTTTAAAAACAATGGCCAGAGATCAGAGAGACTACTACTACAGGAGAGCCAAGGAGGAGGGCTACAGGGCCCGCTCGGCCTATAAGCTCCTTCAGATCAACGAGAAGTTTCACCTCATCAAGAAGGGCGACTCCGTTGTCGATTTAGGTGCAGCGCCTGGCGGGTGGCTTCAGGTGGCCCATCAGCTTACAGGCAAGGAGGGAAAAGTCGTGGGCGTTGACCTGGAGCCAATTGAGCCCATAACGGGGGTCGTGACCTTTCAGGCAGACATCACCAAGGAGAGCACCGTGGACCTGGTCAAAGAGGCCCTGGGAGGCGACGCTGATGTGGTGATCTGCGATGCTGCGCCCAACCTCTCCGGCGCCTGGGACATGGACCACGCCCGCTCAATCGACCTCTCCAGATCGGCGCTGGCCATGGCCATGAAGCTCCTAAAGCCGCGCGGGAACTTCCTGGCAAAGGTATTTCAGGGGGACATGTTCCCCGACTTCCTGGCCGAGGTAAAAAAGGAGTTTTCATCTGTCCAGGCCCATTCGCCTGCAGCCTCCAGGAAAGAGAGCGCAGAGATGTACGTCGTCGCCAAAAAGCTTCTCAGCGGGCCTGTGAGGCCTGGAGATGTTCTGGACGTCCAGATCGAGTCGATTGGGAAATCGGGCGACGGCGTAGCAATGGTTGACGGCTTCGCGATTATCGTGAGGAACGCCCGCCTGGGAGATCAGGTGCGAATCAAAGTCGGCGCAGTCAAGCCCAACTTCGCCTTCGCCGAGGCGCTGGAGAGAAAGGGTTAATAACCCATTAAAGAAAAGTAGGAGGAGTGGGGTGACAGTATGGAAGAGAACTCTGTGATATTCATAGGCGACAAGCCAGTCATGAACTATGTCCTGGCAGTGATGACTCAGTTCAACAAACAAGTGGGCAACGTTACTCTGAAGGCCAGGGGGCGCTCCATATCCCGCGCTGTTGACACCGCGGAGATTGCCAGGAACAGATTCATGCCAGATCTGAAGATCAAGGGCATAACCATCGGGACTGAGAGCATCCCCAGCGACGAGGGCAGGACCATAAACGTATCCTCCATGGAGATAGTGCTGACCAAGCAGCTATGAGCGGCTCATAGCTGATATTTCAATCTTTATGCTATGTGGAAACTATTTTAAATCTTGCAGTCCCATTCGTGATCCGTGACAGTCTTCAGGGCTTATGATGTTAGGGGTGTCTACGGCACCGATCTCACAGAAGAACTCGCCGGGCGAGTGGGCGCTGCCTTTGGGTCCTATGCGAAGGGTGGCAAGGTCTCTTTGGGAAGAGATACTCGCATTAGCGGACCCTCTCTGGAGAAGGCATTTCTGGAGGGCGTGCTTCGCACAGGTTGCGAGGTCCACAGCTACGGCATCATTCCCATCGCCATCTTGAGCTATGTAACCCAGGCTGACAGGCTCAAAGCTGCCGCCTACATATCAGCATCCCACAACCCGCCTGAGTACAACGGAATCAGATTCCGTACAGGGGACGGCTATGGCCTGCTTTACAATGAGACGGATATCATGAAGTTCTACCGAGAGGGCGGTTTCCTGTCAGGCCATGGCGAGGTAATCTACCGACGTCCAGAGGAGGCCATTGAGAGGTATAGTCAGTATGTTGCAGGAAAGCTGCACATCCAACGCCAACTCAAAGCAGTCCTGGACATGGGCAACGGATCTGCCTGCACAATGGGCTCTTTTTACAGGAACCTGGGTTTTGAGACAGTTATCATCAACGGAGAAATGGACGGCCATTTCCCCGGCAGGGGGCCAGCGCCAAGCGAGGAATCGCTGCGTGATGCGTCCCAGAAGGTCGTTTCAAGTGGTGCCGATTACGGAGTGGGATTTGATCCCGATGCCGACCGCGGGATTGTCATAGACGATAAGGGGCGCGTCATACCCCCAGAGAAGGTGGCAATAATCATCGCCAGGCACAGATACAAGCCCGGCGACCTGGTCATCTCCGGATTCGACTGCTCCATGATCCTGGAGAAAGAGCTGGAAAAGGATGGCATTAGGGTCGAGCGCGAGCGCGTGGGAGACGTCTTCGTGGCCAACAGAGTCAAGAACGCGGGCGCGGTTTTGGGCGTGGAGAGAAGCGGCCACTTCTTCCTTCCCGAGTTCCAGTACTCCGACGACCCCTTCGCCATGAGTCTCGCCCTGGGGGAGATCATATCCCAGGGAGAGAAGCTGTCGGAGCTTGCCGACCAGATACCCGATTATCCCTACCTGCAGAAGGGCATCCAGCTCAAAGAGGACCCTGCAGATGTCATGGTCAGGCTAAAGGAGAGGCTCTCAGAAGAAAAGCCGGATACCACCGACGGCCTGAAGATCACTACTGATGGTTACAGCATCCTTATTCGGCCGAGTAATACCGAGCCACTGATCCGCCTCTACGTGGAGACTAGCGGCAACGATATGAGGGAGCTGACGGAAAGGTACGAGGCGATCATAAGGGACGCTATGAAATCCTGAGCCATTGGCTGTGCAAAGGAACCCTTTTTATGCGTCCCACACTACTATTATTGAATACAACCCCTATAGAGCTGAGATTATCTTGAGCTACAAAGAAGTCTGCGTCCTGATACCAACCCTCAATGAGGAGGAATCCATCGAGTCCGTAGTCAAGGACTTCAAGGCCTTGGGCTTCAAGAATATCCTTGTCATCGACGGCCATAGCGTTGATCAGACTGCGGCAAAGGCCGAAGAAGCCGGAGCACGCGTAATTCTTCAGTCTGGAACAGGCAAAGGCCAGGCCATGATGGAGGCATTCGATCTCATAGAAGAGGATTACATACTGCTCATCGATGGAGATGGAACATACCTGCCCTCGGAGGCCCCAAAGTTGCTGAACCCCGTCCTGAAAGGCAGGGCAGACCACGTGGTTGGAAACAGGTTCGGCTATCTTAAAGGCGGAGCACTGAACCGGTTGAACCTTGTGGGAAACAAGCTCATCAACCGCTTCTTCGTTTTGATCTACAGAGTTGGGCTCACCGATATCCTCTCAGGCTACAGGGCTTTTACAAGAGAAGGCATACGCCTGCTGGATCTTACCACACCGGGCTTCGAGATTGAGTCTGAGATGACCATCGAGAGCGTGAAAAAGGGACTTCGCATAATCGAAGTTCCAATCACTTACCTGCCGCGAGCAAAAGGGGCCAAGACAAAGCTCAATCCCTTCAAGGACGGCTTCAAGATAGTAATAACCATCTTCCGCATGGCCAAGACCCAGAACCCCATGTTCTTCTTCGGCCTGATTGGATCTATCTTCGGAACAGCGGGATTCCTGACGGGCCTTTACGTCGTTTCAGAGTGGCTCGACGGCCGGATAGAGCACATCCCCCTCACAATACTGACAGCGATATTGATAATAGTAGGGTTCCAGCTATTCCTAATAGGAATCTTAGGAGACGTGATGGCCTCGCTTCACAGGGATATGATGCGCGAGCTGTACAGGAAAAAGAAGTAGATTATTTATTAGGCTCTTCGCTGTTTAGTGTGGGTAAAGACATACTTGAGCATTTTTAGATTTTAATCGCTTTGTGTCTCCATATCTTTTGTGACGAATACTTACGGGTCCACCACAGAGACACAGAGGCACAGAGAACGAAAAAATGAGCGATTTCAGATAATAATAAATCCCTCTGTGCCTCTGTGTCTCTGTGGTGAACGTTCGCTGAACTGTACCTGAAAGCCCAAAGACTTCTCAGTTACCTCTTGGTTTACCCACAGGAAATAGCGAGGAGCCATTTATTATTGGTATCCTTTTGTTAAGCGCTCGCCGAACTCTACCCGAAGGCACAAAGAGCACAAAAGACGCACAAAGGTTAACGGGATCTACATCGATCCCGGTTTAGTAAGATCGTCTTTGTGCCTTTGTGTCTTCGTGGTGAGCGTCCGTCTTACGGAAACCACAAAGACACAAAGAGCTTTTTGGACTATTCTCGAAACTCCAGCCGGCACTCGCTCATTGCCTCAACCAGATAGGCCTTTCCCGGCTCAAGGGTATCGTTCTCTCCCAGGTGGCTCCAGCCGAGTCCATCGTTATAGCTCCAGATGAAGGCGGAGATGATGCCCTTCCCCACGGCCTCAGGATAGCTGTACCTCTTATGCTCAGCATTCACCGTGATGTTATTCATATCTACGGTTTTATTCATCGGCACTCCTATCATATTCCACCCCTGCAGGAGCTTCATGCGATAGGGGAACTCGACAGGCTTTCCTTCCAGCTCTATGGTGAAGTTCTCAGAGCTATCTATGAGATAGCCTCTGCCGGGCTCGAACTCAGTCACATTGCTAACGCCCGTATCTTTCATGCTGAAGTCCCAATCGCCGCCCATAGCTGAGAACACGCTCCGGTAAGGCTTGTTCGTGAGGTACTTGTTCATGGCAGAGTCCTTAGGCTGCAAATAGATCGAGACGGTGTTCCAGCCTGCAGTCACATTTATCAACTGCATCTGGCCCGGAATCAACACATATTCGACCTGGAACGTCCTGGTCTCGTTCAGCCTGGGACGCACTATTGGCCACATCACCCTTTTCAAATCTCCCACTATATCCTCGTCATGCCATACTGCCCGGCCGTTCTCCTTTACGACGATCTTATCAGCATCCTTGGGAAGCTGGACTTCGCCTATGAGCGCTGGCGGCGCATTTAGCCTCAGCTCGCCGTCTGTGGTATCGGTCTCAATCCAGTAGATCCAATCAGTAGCGCTATCTGACTTAGCAGTGATGGACGTCTCAAGGCCGGTCTCGTTCTTTGCCGTCTGGTTATAGGATTTTGTCTCCTGCACATACGGCAACAGAGGCGTCTTCGGCAGATAGGGCCTGAAGCTGGGATCTCCCAGGATTATGTTCATGCCAGCTGTCTGGTTAAGCATATCCTTTACAGAGTAATCCCAAGAAGAGGCAAACATCTCCTCGTAATCTGATACGCTCTTGATCTGCTCAGCGCCCTCCAGCTTCAAGCGGTAGAGGTTATCGGCCTTTGTCAGGGCCTGGCCTATAGTGTCGTTCTCGAAGATTAGAGCCTGATGGAACCTCTTCATATGGTCATCTGACACGAAGATCCAGGAGAGCGAATTGGCCCCTACATAGTTCACTGCTCCGGCCCTAATAAACGCCAGGGCTATGGAATCGTCCAGCCTCAGCGGAACATAAATCTGAATGTCGCTGACGTTTAAGGTGTACCCCTTCAGGTTTGATGTCGCACAGGCAGCGGCAGAGGTAGTCTGGGGCGCCAGGGTGAGCTGTTTTACATGAGTATCGTCTAATCCGGGGTCCACCTTTGACCATGATGAAAGCGCCCAGAGATCTTCACTTCCATGGCTGTTGAAGTGAACTATATTTTGCCCGTTATCCATCTGTGAGGCCACGATCTGGTAACTGGCTTCCTCGTAGCGCAGGTCTCTGACCTTCAGGCCTGCCTCCTCCAGGTAATCCCTGACGCTCATTGGGATGGGGTCCTGGGGGAAAGAGAGCGGCGGAGAGGATATCACCAGAGCGTTCTGCTTCCAGGGACCTGTCAGGCGATCGTATGCCAGAGTACGAGCCATGAGCTGTGAAGCATCATAGACGCTCAGGCCCATTATCCGTCCTGTGGATGTCTCTGTATAATTATCATCATCCGTGTCAATCCTGTAATCCCTGTAAACCTCAAACTCAAATGGTTTGGTCTCAAGAGGTTTCTGCATTATTCCTGTGGAGATGAAGGGCATGGACCCTGGGTCTCCCACGACCATAAGGTACTGGGGTGAGAGCTTCAGATCATCTATCTTCTGCTTCAGGGCCTCCTCTTCCTTTAGGGGATCGATCTTCTGAGGGTCCTTGGCCAGATCAACCAAAATCGCCTTCCTGGCGGCTGCCGCCTGGGCGGCCACGAGGGAGGTTCTGGGCACCTTTGTATGGCTGAATGCGGTAATATTCGTGGGCTCGATGGCCGACCTGACCTTTATGGTGTAGTTCTCAGTTCTGTGAGTATACCCGTCTCCTGCTTCGATGTTGAACTTCCAAACGCCTGGAGTTATGAGAGGAGTCTTCACAGAATACAGCTTGCCCGGCGAAGTATCACCGATCATGACGCTTCCGCTTCTGCCGTTAGGGCTGTAGAGATTGAGGATGGTGAAGCGAGATGTCCTGTCGATATTCCAGGATATATTAGCCACACCTGAAAATATCCTGGAGGGATATGTTATGTTGACTACGGGCCAATCGTCCTTCCTCTCCACAGTCAGGTTATAGGTTAGCCCCTCATAGGATGCTGTGACCCCGCCGTCAAATTCCCTCTTCCAGCCGGTGTCCATTGGATGGAGGATCTCTACATCCATTGTCAGGCTGGCGGATTTGTCCGGCCCAAGCTCGTCCAGCCTCCATCTGAGCAAAGACCCATTGAGGAAGGCGCTGGTGACGTCGGACTTTGCCCCTGTATAGGGATCTGTGACGTTCACTGTGCCCTGCTCTGGCCTGGGCCATGTAATGAGACGGCCGCTGGGGAAGATATCCAGCAGGCGCACGTCCCTTAAGGTCTCCGGGCCGCTGTTGGTCAGAGTTACATTCATTCTGACGATCTCGCCCAGCTCTTCGGCCGGTATTTGGCTGGGACTGACCTCAACGCGCACCAGAAGGTCGCCGATCAGATCGCGCTTTATCTCCGTCTCGGGCACGGGGGGAAGTAGAGACAGATCGCGGGAGTTGGTCAGGACGACCATGCTCGGGCTTTCATTGCGGCTCTCCATCTCCTTTACGAGGAGGTCGCTACCCTCTATCAGGGTGAGGTTCATCTCGCTCAAGTTATTTCTGGCCTTTTCTGATACTTTGCCCACTATTGCTACCTGCTCTGCCCCGAGCCTTCTTAGGGCCGAGGCGGTTTCCTCAGGCAGCTCGTCGCCCGTGAAAAGAATCGGCCAATTGAGGTATGAGGCAAGCGGTGCTGCCGAAAGGCCGGCGCTGTAGTTCTCTCCAACGATCACCGCTCCAGGAGACCTGTCCCAGCGCTCGCTCAAGCGTCCGGCCATATCAAAGCTGTTATTGGCATCTATCCAAGAGTCGCTTCTCCAGGATACGTTGCCTATTCCCAGAGTCTTGCCCCCCAGCTGCTGCAGCAGCCACTGCGCTGACCGGGAGGGCGGTTCCAGCTCAGACCAGAGGGGAGTGTAGACTACATCGTACTCAAAGGCGAAGCCACCGGCACCCTCTCGGGTAAGGTCTTCGATGTACTTCACAGTCCCGTCCACGTTTTGAGTGGAGAGCACATACTCCACATAGTCATCGCTGAGCCTTATGTAAACAGGTTTTTCTGTCATGCCTGAAGCCAAGCTGATATCCTGAGCAGGGGACGGAGAGATCAATGTGAAATCTGCAGTTTTGGAGATATCGGGGTAATTGTAGCCAAGACTTCGGTCAAAGGGACTGCCCACGGCTACGCCAAGCTCGACCGGCCCCAGATCTGTGGTGATGTTCAACGCCTCGCGGACTATTTCCATGACCTGGTCCTGCTTCCACTGCCGCCAGCGCTCTAAGTTGTAGCTGTTGGCATAGATCTTCGAGAGGTCTATGCCCGTATCCTTGTAGAACTCCTCTTTGCAGACGTCACAGAAGCAATAGTTCTCATCCTGGAAGCCGAATTCGTAGAGCACCACTCCGTCGGCTTTGTAATCGTCTATCAGCGACTCCACCTGGTTGAAGAGGCTCTCCCGGGCCTCGGGGTCCACAGGACAATATAAGCTGGCGTTGCCCCCTATGCTTGGGTTGGGCTGCTGCAGCCAGTCGGTCTCGATTGTCGACTCATCCGGGCTGCTGTCATCCAGGCCCATCTCATCCAGGAAGACGTCCTTGATGGCTGTTAGCGCCTGCTCGCCCCCCAAAACCGCGATCTCCACACCAGCGACTTCGAGCTTCGCCTTCGCCTTAGGCGGCTCAAGGGACGCGGTAACATAGGCCTTCATGTCCTCTTTATGGGCCGCCTCAACCAGTGCCTTGGTCAAATCTCCTTCTCCATGAATTGTGATGGCAGAGATGTTGGCGGACTTGAGGGTATGAAGGACTGAAGCCACCCCATGCCTGTCCAGATCGGCCTGTTCAACCCATCCCATGCGCACTCCTGCGTCAACCTTTTTTGGCAGGATGAGCATGGGATTTACAACAGTGCGGTTATCCTCAGACCAGATAGCCAAAGGTGTGGCTGCAACTGAGCTATGCCAGTCGTCTGCGCTTACGAGGATCACGTCCTCTGTGTCCCCTTTTGTGCCTCTCTCTAGCTGTGCATCCGCTGTAGCCAAAAGCAGGACAGTTACCAGTAGTAATAAGAGCAGCCTCACTGTGCCACCTCTTCTATGGAGATGTTCAGACCTTCCAGCTCTTTTGCAGTCTCTGGAGAGACCTCGCCCACTGCCAGAACCTTTGAGAGACTGGTGTTGCGTTTAGTCAGATCCTCCGCAATGGACCTTGTGACATTGTTCATGGGCGAATCGCAGACTATGAGCGGAAGGTTGCGCATTCTGGCCTCCTGATAGGCCCTGAAAATATCAGTTTGTTTCGTGCCGGACAAAACTGCCTCTGCAGTTCCGTTCTGCCACATCTCTGCTATGAAGCGCCAGGTAACTTCGCAGAGGTTGTCGCCCTTCAATCGCCTGATTTCTGTGCCATCCAGAGACCTCTGTGCATCCAAGGAGACTATGGATTCATTGCCCAGGATCACCACTTTGGCGTAAGACTGCAGGCTCTCTCTGTCATTCTCGCCGAGGCTTCCCCGAGGCGCTGTGACGACGGGCACTGATCTGTTCTCGGGACGGCATAGAGAGGCTATGGTCTTGTAGAGGAAGTCCTCTCCAGTGAGAATTGCCACTCCCCCGGGTTCGACCACTTTGACAGTAGCTAATTCGTCGGGCATAGGCATACCGTTTGAATCCATGAGCTTGAAGATGATTGGATACTCTCCTGGTATGGGAGGCGAGCATTGTGAAGTTGGCCCTGCCCGGCCTCTCAGGCGTGACTTCTACGACCTGCGTCAATGGTATGACCATGAGTTCCAGCGGAGTGATCATCCCCACTTGAACATCCTCTTCCACTTCGAGCGCTATATTGAAAACGCCACTGTAGGTCCTGTTGGCCACCATCCTGCTCAGGCAAGTCAATCTTGACGTTGTAGGCCCTGACCTCCAGGCCGAACTCGGCTGAGGCCTTAACGGTATCGTTCTTGGACTTGTTGCCGAGAGAGGTAGCCGCCATAATCAGTTCGCCTTCGTCGCCGGGCATCGATGGCTGCACCTGAAGAATCATGGGATGGTTAATCCCAGGGTTTAATGGAAGCTCATAGGGAAGGGGAAACTCGTCTTCACCGTCCAGGAGGCTTACTGTCCAGCCTTCCGGCAGGGCTGAGACATCTATGGAGGCCACATCTCTGAACCTGCCCAGGTTCCTTAGTGAGAGATCGAAGACCGCAGGCTCGTCTGCTTTGGCGAAGGTCGAGGCCGACTTGGCGTCGTCTATGGTCATGCTGAGGCCGTAGCTATCCGGTTCTACCACGTCGATGTAGAACTCTATCTTTATGGGCATGGAAGGCGGAGTGCTATCCAGTAAATATATAAATCCAGTGTAAGACCCAGGGCGGGTCTCGGGAGGAATGGCGAAGAAGATGGAGCCCTCTGCCTTCTCCTCCGGCGGGAGCATCTCGATCTCAGGCATATTCATGAATATGAGATCCTTTGCGTTTCCGCTAACAGGAGTGCTGTCGATCTTGAATATCGGCGTATCTCCGCTGTTGGTAAGGGTCAGAGTCTTCTCTTCCACCTCACCGGGATGGAGCACTATATCGAACCTCTCTCTGTCCGGTGCCAGCTGTCCCGCTGACAGCGCTTGCCAGGAGGAACAGAATAACGATAGGATATATCAGCCTCATCTAACACCACACGATGGCATATGTCGGATTTTTCTACTGTTATTGTTTCAATGTATAAAACCCTATTCCCCAAGCGATAAGTAAATCCAATGTCGAAGATGGCGGGGATAGTTTATATGTGTTGCTGTAGAGGAGGCCTATGAGCTGGTGTTTCCTTGGATAAAGAAAAAGCCTATCTGGTGGCCACTCCCTTCAAGAAGCGCGGCAAAGCAAGCCTCAAGATTAGCGACTTCATCTTCGCTCTATCTCTGGACCTCAAGTGGGGATCGCCGGAGAAGGTGCGCGCCCTCCTCAGGGAGGCTGAGGCCGACGGCATGGTGAGAATAGAGGGAGAGATGGTGCACGCCGTCTTTGAGGAGAAGGACGTGGAAATTCCCGTGGGCTTCAAGCCCACCACCGAGGAGGGAATTTTGGAGAGGGGCATCCGCCTCATCACCTCCCAGACAGGGATGAGCAGAAAAGAGGTGATCGCCATGGCCAACGAGCGACAGGATTCTTTAAAGAAGCTGGTGGAGCTGGATGCCGTCGTCCTGCTAGTTGCCAGAGAGCTTGGCCTGGATGTGAGCAGCCTGGCAAAAGAGGCCTACCAGAACCTCCTGGCGCGGGTGCAAGAAGAGGGGTCCAAGAAAAGCAGAGCGCATGATATGATAGCGCTAAGGCCTTCTGGACAAACTAATTCATAAGCTGACTTGAAGCGGATTTGATATGGCTGATGCTACCCTCTATAAGCTTCTGGGAATATCCAAGGAACGCGCTGAGGAGATAGCCAAAAGGGTCAGAGAGGCATTCTCAGAGTCCAAGAGCCCCGAAGAGTGGGTGAAACGGCTGGTGGACGAGTTCGATATTGAGCCAGAAAAGGCGGAAGCCTTCGCATGCGGCTGGTTTGCCGGGCGGTATGCAGGCGTCTCCGAGGTCTTCAAAGTGGTTCAGAAGGAGATGGACAAGATAGAGAGGGACAAGGCGGAAAAGGCGGAGAAGGAGAGCCAGTACTGCATGGATGGGTACGCTTGAAGTCAATCAAGATATGAACTTGCATACCCCTGGAATCGTAAGCTTAATCTCCCATGGACCAGGACAAAGGAATTTATGGCCCCCAGGGTTCTCTTCACGACAGTTTACAGGAAAGGCCCCGAGCCTTACGATTACATCGGGTCCAACACGAGGAGCTGGTTTAGGTTCTACTGGCCCAGGATTCAGTCTTTCGGCCTGCGGTTCTTAAAGCAGAACATCCCCGAGCTGGAGATCCTGGAGTTCCCCACATGGGATGAGTACCAGAAGAAGCTGGAAGAGGGCTGGGACGTGGTCGGGCTCTCCTTCTACCTGAGCGAGACCCACGAGGCGCTGGAGATGGTCGAGGCGGCCCGCAAAGCCAACGCGGGGGAGGTCTGGGCCGGAAACTACGGCGCTTTGACGACGGCGATTCAGGATAAGTTCGACCGGATCTTCGTGGGCTACTCAGAGCACCAGCTGGCTCCCTACTTCGGCCGGCAGATCAAGGACATAATTCACCCACCGCTCATCGAGTACCTTAACTCGCCCTGGGGAATCAAGCTGAACATCTACGGCGTGCTCTTCACCACCCGCGGATGTCCTGTAGGCTGCAAGTTCTGCCAGACGCCCGTCTTCTGCAACAAGCCCAACATTATCCCGCTGAAGAGCATCGAAAGGGTTCTCGCCTACTACAAAGAGAACGGCATAAACGTAGTCCTGATCGAGGACGAGAACTTCGGATGCAACCGCCGCCACGCTGACCAGGTCGTGGAGCTGCTGGACAAGTACCAGATGGTCTGGGGATGCATGGCCCGCGCCGATTACCTGCGAAAGAAGATCGACGATTGGGCGGAGATGAGGCGGCAGAACGGCAGAAAGATTGCAGGCTTCGGAGGCGCGGCCATTGGCATCGAGAACCTGCACCAGGAGCGCCTCGACGAAATCAAAAAGAAAGAGGGCACGGAGGACATCCTGGAGACCGTTCAGCAAGCTGCAGAAGCACGGCCTGGGGACCGTGGGCTACTACATGATCGGCTTTGAGGATGACACCAAAGAGAGCCTGAAGGTGGACATTCCGAAGCTGGCCGCCCTGAAGCTGGACATCACCCAGATCTGCGTGATCACGCCCCTGCCCCAGACGCCCCTGTGGAAGGAGATCGTGGAGAAGTACGGAATCTGGGATCACGATTATCATAACTACGACGGAAAGCACATGGTCTGGAACCATCCCCACATCAAGCCGGAGGAGTTCCAGGGCATACTGGACTGGTCCTTCAAGCAGACTTACTCCTGGGCCACGCCCATCAGGACCTCGGCGCGGGTTTGGGCCAATGCCTATCGCTACGGCGGCATTTCAGGGCTGAAGGAGGTCGCAGCCTACATCACCAGGGCGAACAAGTTCGACTGGAATCAGGGGCTCAGGTTGCTCAAAGTGGAGCTGAAGATCGCTGAAATTGAGAGCTAGGAAGGATGAAGGTACTACTACTATCTTCGCCCATCGTCCAGAAGGACTTCGACCGCATAGCCCGCCTGCCCAACCTTGGTCTGGTCTCTCTGGCGGCTCACGTGGACGACCTCTGTACCGTCCATGTGGCCGATATCCACGGCATGAAGAACCACCGGGACTACGTCCGGAAGATCGTGAACGGCTACGACCTGGTGGGCCTGACGGCCATGAGCTTCCAGTACCAGGAAGCCCTGGAGCTGGCCAAGATTGCCAAGGAGTCGGGCGCGGAGACGGTCTTTGGCGGCTACCATCCCACTTTGGCTTTTCAGGACATTGCAGAATCAGAGGATGCCAAGCTCATCGACTACATCATGCGGGGCGAGGGCGAGGCCACTTTCCGGGAGCTGATCAAGGCCAAGCTGGAGGGCCGAGAGCTGAAGGATGTTTTGGGCCTCTCCTACCACGAGGGCGATCGCATGGTGCACAACGATGCCCGGCCGCTCTTGAAGGTAGAGGAGATCAAGATGCCCAACCGGGACGTGCGGCTGGTCACGAAGGGCTTCACCAGCTTCGAGATACCGATAGATTCGGTGGAGACCAGCCGGGGCTGCACCCAGGGCTGCAAGTTCTGCTCAATCAACCTCATGTACGGCCGCCGCTTCCGCCGCTTCTCCATCGAGCGCGTGATCGAGGACATCCGGGATGCCGAAGCCCACGGCGCGGGGGCGATATTCTTCCCGGACGACAACATCACCCTGGACGTGAAAAGGCTGGAGCAGCTCTGCCAGGCAATCATCGATGCGGGCCTCACGCATCTGCGGTACAAGACCCAGGCCTCGGCCTCCGGCATCGCATCGAGCAAGCGGCTGGTGGACAAGATGGGCGAGGCGGGGTTCGACGGATGCTTCCTGGGCGTGGAGAGCGTGAACAAGAGGAACCTGCAGTTCCTGGGCAAGGGAAAGATGTCGGACGAGGCGGAAAGGGCCGTTCAATATTTGCATGATAATAATATCATCGTCTCCACCGGCCTGATAGGCGGCAATCCCGAGGACGATGCCGAGGACCTGTGGGCCAACTTCCGCCTGGCCCGAAAGCTGAAGGTGGACTTCCCCATCTTCTACATCAACACCCCCTACCCAAAGACGCAGAACCGCACCGAGCTGCAGGAGATGGGGATGGTGGCAAACGACGACTTCACCAAGTACGACGGGCTGCACGCCAACTGCAGGACGAAGTACCTGAGCGCCGAGGAGGTGCAGTACATCACCTGGGAGATGAATGCACGCTACTACGATTATGAGTGGTTCAGGTATAACAAGGTGAAGAGGCTGTATCCCAGGTGGTTTGCTAGGGAGATGCTGAGGCTTGCGCCCTTCTATGCGAAGAGGAAGATGGCGCTGGCGCTGGGGATGCGGAAGCCGGAGGACTTCTTCCGCGAGGATCTGGAGAGCGGGGAGCTGTGCAAGGGAGTTACATAAGTTTATAAATCATCTAAAATGTTTGATGTAATTCCTCCCTAAAAGCGATATTAACCGCAAACATCACTTTGGCTAATTAATATTAGCGCGATTAGAATGCGCAATAGTATATGTTAAAAAAACTGCGAATCGCTGGGCACAGGTTTCCCGTATATCGCTTGAAAAAACAAAAATCTTTAAAGCCACTTTTCAAGCCCGATTTGTTTGGTATGGCCTAAAATTAGATCACGATCGTAGTAAAAATTATTTCTTTCCACTAGTTCACCCTGTCCATTTCCAAAGAGATCTAATTGTGTTAACTCATTAATCAAATCAGTTCTATTTTTTGGAAAGAAAGATACTTGGTAAGTTCGGTAATATTTACTTTTATAATATGAGCCATTGAATGCATTACTATCTTTTAATTTCTTGCGATCGATAAGCTTTTCGAGGATCGGCTTAAAATCACGCCCGATTTTCTTTTTGTAATCCTCATCGGAGGGGTTATGCAAACAACAATACGTAGCTCCCAACGCCAAGTCTAATAATTGTATAAAATTAGATTCTGCTCTTCTGCTAATTCTATGGTCTGAGTCTATAAAGTCTATAGTTTTTTCGGGAATTATTATCCTATCAGTTGAAAGTTGAATTTTATGAATTGAATGCCATGGAAATAACTCATCCGATGATTGCGCCCCCTTATCGTGTATATATTATTTATCATTATTTTATTATATTTTTTAAAAAAATAATTTAATCCACTTAGTAAAAGTGTTCTGTAAAACCGATTGTAAATAATCATATCTCGGTCCTTATTATTTCCAAATAATTCAAGATTCATTTCAGGTCAAACTGGCGACGGCGCACCCCGCTGCAAGCAGCGGGGCATGTTCGCGCCATTCGCATGGTTATTTGAAATCGAATAGTTTCAATTGAGCATAATTTTGTTTTTCGTCGCTTGATCCCTGCCTTTCGATATAGTCCCTTATAATTTCAGCGGTAATTCCTTCAACGACCGTGCCAACATAGCCACCATCACTCCAAAATTCGCCACCCCAAAGTTGCTGTCTAATCTCTGGAAAAACTTTGAATATCTGCCTTGCAGTTATGCTTTTTATAATTTGCATAACTCTAGATGGTGCATATTTTGGCTCAGCTTGAACAAAAACATGGACATGGTCTCCATCGGTTCCTATAGCATCAAAAACAAAATGATATCTTTCACCGATCTCTATGCACACGTTCTTAAAAATTTTTATCCTTTCTTCGATCAATAAGTAATTTCTTTCTATATTTTACGCAAAACACCATATGGTACCTAATTCTGTAAACGCAATGGTTTGCATGCCGCAACTCTAGCAATTGGCTTATATAGTGCTTGCTAAGTTAAAATACCTTGTTTAGTTACCGAATAGCCTCCATCCCCGCAGCAAGCTGCGGGGTATTCATAAAAAATAAATTCAAACCTAATAGATTAATATATAATTTTTTATTATCTCCAACTTGGATTCTTTTTAGAACAAATTAAATCAATCCATTTTTCAGCGATTCTAAAGCGAGCATTCGATCCACGCATTTTTTTGTAATGAATTTCAGTATTGTTTTTGTCGTGGTATTTGCAGGGATGAAGGCATGCGCTTTGATCACACTTCCAATCTTGATATTCGATACATCGCAAATTATTTAATAATTTTAAATAGCTCTCCTTTGAATCAACCGGAACAAATAGAGCTCCTAAATAAATCCATGTAGAATTATTTGATTCAAGTTTTACTCTCCAAATCTCATCCGAATAGATCTCTAAATTAATAATGCCATTATCACCGGGCGATTTTAATTCGCCCCAACTTTCCTTATGATACCTGGTCTTTTCAGATCCAGCCATGGTAGCACCTATCTATGTCATGCTGGCCTGTTTCTTGAAAATATTCTTTTCTTTCGATCTCGTCCGTCATAGATCCTTTCTGAGTTATTCTTTAAGGAAGTAGATTTTTGGTCATAGTGGCCGAAGACGATCTCAAATCGCCCCTTAAGATTAAAGGGTTGAAGGCATAAAAATATACCCCTTGTCACATAGACGCTATGTTGTGATAAGGACCGCAAAACGCCTCGTATGAGCTCAGCAGAGAAGACGTTAATTGCTGCCCTGTTCTTCACGTTAGCAGATAGCGATGAGCTATCCAACCTGAGGAGATTTCGCAAGAATCTACTTTTCTTGAGGGATCTCCGCTTTTAATGAGATAGTCTTTTGCATGTAATCATAAATTTCCTCGGGAGAAAAACCCTTTTCTAATCCTAATCGAAGTAACCCTAAATAATTGACAGAATCTAGTTCACCAGAAATTATCAGACGCCGCGTATTCATAAATGATTGGATAAATTCCTCTAAAGATACAGGTGTTTCTCTATAAATATCAAGTATTCTATCAATTTGACCACTATAACCAGGGCCTGGTTTAAGATCTAGTGCCTTGGAGAGATCTATCAAAACAGGGTGATTGACTTAGCATCAAGATTCGCTAGCGTAGTTAAGATTTGAACCAATTCTAACATATACTTCATTGAATCGATTGGAATTTTACGAAATGCCATTATCCTTATAGCATTAGCTTTTTCAATCGGCCCAAGAGTGCCATTCGTAACTGAATCAGCCATATTGCGTAATTGCTTTTCGATATCATCCGATCGCAAAACATCAATATAAATTGCTGCCTCTCTATAAATCACCTGATCTTTAGCTGCCATTTTAATGCTCCAAATAAGAGCTGCAAGGAGTGAAAATGAGACCCATACCAGCAAAAAAAGACTGAAATTATTCCAGGTCCAATTTACTGTAAATGCGGTTAATAAGCCTGCTACCAAAGTAAAAATGGATTCAGCATAATTATCTGTCTTAATATAAATAATTAAGGGAGGCACGAGAACTAATACTACAACTTGAGCCATTATTAAGCCAGAGAACCAAAAAGACAAAGAAATGAGCAGGAAGAAAAGCAACAATCCGAGTATTACAACTGCAGGGGCCAATTTATATGCGTGACAAATTGCAGATCGAAGAGATCTAACTACCTCATTCAATGTGCTGGATTCTGTTTCAATCTTTTCCTCACATAGGGCAGATACAGTATGTTCTAATAGCTGTCCTTAGACAAGAGCTAATGACCAGAGGAGATATAAAGCTATTTAATTGAAATGATTTAAATAGTTAGATTGATTATATCCGCTGCCTGGGCATAGATGAATGCCTTCACTGCTGTCTCTGCCGCCTGCTGGGAGAGGATGCTGGCCAGGTTGAACCGTCTCTTCCTTGAAAGCTGTATCTCACATCGTCCAGATCCGGCCTGGCCAGAGTAGCCAGCGCACTCCCTCCTCCTTCGGCCCAAGCCTCATATAGTATCTTCCCTTCCTTCGGGGCCCTCTTAACAAAAGGCCGCTCCTTCATCACCTCGAACTCCTGCGCCGATAGGTCCCGCAACTAGGGCGGAAAGGCCTACCAGCCCAGAACGGCGCTGGGGCGCAAGCTGATGTCTATCCGCGCTAAGATCGTTGCCTCTGGAGAGCCGCTTCTGAACTGAGAGGGGATTAAGCGAGAGGTTGCGGAGAGATGAGGTTAAATCGTAATAATATTATAGAATATTATCTAATAAACCATTACCAAAACGTTTATACCAAAACGGCGCGAAGTATTCGATGTTAATAGCTAACGGGCAGTGAGGATTCTCCCTCTTAAATGATAGCAGACAACTGCTATCGGCTGCCTGGGTAATCACCCTTTTTATCACGCCTTTCTAATCCGGTCCAGGATATCTTCAAGGTTGATGAAGCGGTCGGCCAGCCGGATCAGGTCTTTGCTGATTCCCTGCTTCCTGAAGTATGCCACCTCTACGATTATTCCCTTGCGCTGAAGCTCATCTATTGCCTTGTGATAATCGTAATCGCCTGAGACCAGCACGGCGACATCGTAAGCGCCAGACGCCCCTAGCGAGAGCATATCTGAAACCAGAGCGATGTCCACGCCTTTCTCTATGGATTTTTCAATCGTGGTGGTTTGATCGCAGTGCTCGCACTTGAAGTTGTAGGTCCTTTTCTTGAGGGGGATGATTGAAGTCTTAAAGCCAGAGTAATCCAGATAATGATAGTAGGACATCTCCCTATCTATCAGCTTCCTCAAATCCTCATCGTTACCTGGATTGGATGGTATGGAGTTGTAGTAGTATACCCTCTTAAGTTTCCGGCCTTCCGCCAGCACTTCTGCCAGCTTGACGCAATCCACCTGCTCGCCCAGCTTGCTGGCTCCGCGCAGCAGATTTTGGCCGTCGATAAAGATCATCATGCGGTCTTCAGCCATTATTATCAGAGGGGTGTCTCTGCTAGATTACCTTAAAGGTTATGGGTCAGATTTGTGTAATATCCACCACGGTTATCATCAGGCGGACCTTGAAAAAACACATGTCCGAGTTGGCCGAGCGCCACAAGATCAAGTCGTTGGGCATCTTCGGCTCTTATGTGCTAGGCTAGGCAAAGAAGACGAGCGACGTGGATCTCCTGGTCGAATCTCCGAAACATCAGATATCTTCAAGTTCATGGACTTAGAGGATGATCTGACTGTACTTCTGGGCAAGAAAGTGGATCTGGTCACGATGCCCGCACTGAAGGGCAATAGAGGAAACCGAATCCTTCGCGAGGTAGTTCCGGTTTGAAGGCAAACAGAGACTATCTCGAATGCAGGCGTACTCATTGCGACCGCCATAAATGTAGCACTAAATCCCTTCAACCTCTCGTGTCCCTCAACAGCCGTTCCATCCGATTTATAAACCTCTCCGCCAGGTCGAGCCCTGCACTTACCTCCCCATCGGTCGGTCTGGCCTGGAAAGAGTACTGATCGGCACGACGAACACTTCTAATCCTGTCGAAGAGCATAGGCCATTCTTCCTCCAGAACGCCCTCCTCAACATATCTTTGAAGATATAGTCCAATGCAATAATGGCTCTTCTCCCGCACTCCGTCCCGGAAGAGAATGGTACGAGCAGAATGAAAGACCGCCAGGTAAGCCGAGGAAAGAGCAGATCGATAAGCCTCCGCCTCCAGATTCTTTTCGGCCTCGGAGAGCCATTCTCTGGCTTGAAGCAGAGATTGCTCACTCTTGATCCTAGAGGGCTCAACCTTCCTTAGCAGGCCACGCTCAAAACAATCATCAATATTCCTCAAGTGGCTCACCCTTCAATGTTACCGGACACATGATCAGAGAGTTGTAAAAAGGCGGATCTTCCCGTTTGATCCTTTCCAGCTTTTCAGGGGTCAGAACCAGCAGATCGACCTCGCTGTTGGTCTGCAGGCTAAGATCCCTTTGCAGCCTGGCTAGATCGTTTTCGGATGGCTGAACTTCCGCCCTTATCCATACATCCAGGTCGCTGTCCTGGCGATTCGTGCCTCTTGCCCAGCTACCGTAAAGTCCAAGGCCCTTTGCAGTGCCCAGACTCAGGGACGATAGGTCAATGCTCTCCAGATTGAGTAAGAGCTTAACGGCCCGGGGAAGCGCACTATCCAAAGGAGAATACCTGCGCCCATCTCTTTGCACCAATCCTCGCTTCTCCAGGTATCGGAGATAGCGAGAGACCAATCCTTTGTTGATGCCAGTGGTTCTCGAAGCCTCGGATACGGTGAAGTCACTGCTAAACATCGCATAGCGCAGGATCTGGACACGCTCCTCGGTTTTAAAAAGCTCAACAAGCATGCATCTCATTATGTTTACATGCTATAAACATTTTGTTTACAGAGCGGCAACAAATCGTTTACAGGCTGTAAACGCACTTTGGCCCTATGGGATTATCAGCAGCGCCCAGCTATCGACGAATATTGCCCTGTTAATAGACGTAGCTGTCATGCCTATCCGCCAGATTCTCAGGACCCTCACAGATTCCTATCACTCCGGCTAGAGCATCATTTCTGCACTTCTTGACCTTGCACCTTTCTTCTTTCGGCTCAAGCCTCATACAGAATCTTCCCCTCCTTCAGTGCCCTCTTGACAAAAGGTCGCTTCCTCATTTGCTCGAACTCCTGCGGCGTGTAGACCAGAACATCCATGGCCTCCCTGGCGTCATCGTAGAACTCGTCCAGCCGGTCGAGGAACCTCTTCTCAGTCTCCTTTACTACTTATCAGGTCTATATCGCTGTGGTCGCGGGCGTCTCCCCGGGCCAGGGAGCCGAAAAGCAAGACGAGGCGCACGCTGGGGTCTTTCTTCAGCCGATTCAAGATCCGGTCCAGCTCTGCTTTAAGTTCGGCTACGGTCATGAGATTCCTCAGCCGGTTCCAATCGCTTCGCCAATCCAAGATCTTGTTTTCATCAAAGATTAACATGCCGACCAAAACATTTATGCCAAAACAGTACTCGCTATCATATGTTAACAGCTAACGGGCAGCGAGGGTTTATCCCCTTAAATGATTGCAGCTAACTGCAATCGGCTGCCTGGGTTATCATCATTTATCTTAGTTGTTCCAAAGAAAAAGTTTTAGTCGACGCTCTTTGCATCTATAATCTCCTCCAATTCGCTCATCTCGCTTCTTCTGATATCGTCCAAGATTGTGCGGATTTCGTCGATCTTCTCGATTCTATGCATAACTTCCTCTTTTGCAGTCATTTCCAACCTCCAAATAATATTTAGGCGTGGCAGGTCTCCTCAAGCTCCTCCAGCTCTGTCATCTCGCTTCTTCTGATATCATTTAACATTGTGCAGATCTCATCAATCTTCCTGATTCTGCACATGACTTCCCCTTTTGTTGCCATTTTTCAACCTCCAAATTAACAGCGTTCGGACCAGCAGATCGCTTCTTGCAGGTCACCTTGGACCCACATGGGTTCCTTTGGCAGCGCGGCCCAAGCTGGCTCACCCTGCGCACGATATGCGTCGAGCAAGATTGCTCTTGGTTCCAACTAGATGCTCGTTAGCGCTCAGGAGGGTTATGCCCGCATGGTGATCCTCCAGATTGATTGGAGATCCGATTTGCTGCGACCGTCTTAACCTGCTTGTTAAATAATATAATCCTAAAGTACTTAAAGTTATTTATTTCACATAAATATCATTAAATGATTTGATTAACTTTAAATATTATAAAAGATTAAATACATCATATGATGATATCGCGGTACATGGATCCGGTGAAGCAATACAAGATAATTGCCAGAGTGTTGGATAATGGGAAAATCACTATTCCACTCGATGTTCGAAGGTATATGGATCTGAAAAAAGGAGACTATGTAGAAGCTACTATAACCAAGCTCGATATGTCGATTCCAGAAGAAACAAAGTCATAGGATTTTTATTTTCCCATTACTATTACGAACTACAAAGACATAAAGAAACCAAGAGTGCCTTTTTATTTTGGGGTTCCGAACCACAATTTATCTATTCTTTGTGCGTCCTTTGTGCTCTTTGTGGTGTTAGTTGAGTGGGCGCGAGTAGAACCATACGCCGTTGAGAAAACCGTGAGTTAATGCGGTTTTTGGATAGGCTCAAGCAGATATTTTGAAACCCGACCACAATCTATAGAAATTTCCTCCGGAAGATTCATCTTCGCCCAAAGCCCAACCTCTCTACATGAGGCTGGAGTTCCACGGGGCGGCAGGCGGCGTCACCGGCTCGCATCTGGTTCTCGACACAGGAGATTTCCGGATCGGCGTCGATGCTGGGCTCTTTCGGGGAAGGGAGACGGAGCGAAACACGCCCGGTTTCGGGTACGACCCGCACTCCCTTCGGGCGCTGCTGCTCACTCATGCCCACATCGACCACAGCGGCCGGATACCTCTTCTGGTCAAGGAGGGCTTCAGGGGTCCGATCTACTCGACCTCTGCCACGGCCGATCTCTGCGATCTGTTGTTGAAGGACTCCGCCCGCCTGATGGAGGAAGCCTTTGACGAGAGCCGCCGTACGGAACCGGATCAGCCGCACGCCCAGCTTCGCCCTCCACTCTACACTAGGGAGGATGTTGTCCAGGCTATGCGGCTCTTCCAGCCCGTGAGCTACGACAGGCGTTTGAGATCGGCGGCGTTTCCGTCACTTTTCGTGACGCGGGCCATATCCTCGGCTCGGCGCTGCTGGAGCTGAACCTCGGCGGTCGAAAGATGGTCTTCAGCGGCGATCTGGGGCGGCCTGGGGCGCCTATACTGCGCGACCCCGAAAGGGTGAGCGAAGCCGACTGGCTGGTGCTCGAATCCACCTATGGCGATAGGGACCATGGGGACCTGGCCAGCCGGGGGAAGCGTCTCCTCGAAATAGTGCTCGAGACTGTAGAGAGGGGCGGCAATGTCATTATCCCTGCCTCAGCAGTCGGACGGACGCAGGAGATACTTTTTGAACTCAATCAGTATGTCGAAGCCGGCAGGCTGAAAGGGGTGAAGTGCTTCGTGGATAGCCCCCTAGCTATCTCGGTCGGGGAAATATACAGCCGCCATCCGGAGTGCTTCGACGAGGAGACCATCGCTATGCTCAAGCGAGGTGATGATCCCCTTAAATTCCTTGGAGTTCAGCTCACCCGATCGAAGGACGAATCGAAGGCGATTAACGAATTGAAAGAGCCGCACATAGTCATCTCAGGCAGCGGGACGGCCTCTGGAGGAAGAGTCCTGTATCATCTGGAAAACAACCTGGCGCGGCCAGAGTGCACCGTTCTCCTGGTCGGCTTCCAGCCAGAGGGGACGCTGGGGCGGCTGCTGCAGAGCGGGGCGAAGACGGTCCAGGTAATGGACAGGCAGTTGGAGGTCCGGGCCAGGATTGAAACGCTGCATGCCTTCTCGGCTCATGCTGGTCGGAAGGAGATCTTAGAATGGCTCCGAGCATTCAAGAAATTCCCGCGCCAGATTTTCCTCAATCATGGTGAGCCCAGTGCTGCGGGGGCACTGGCCAAGGCGATAAGACGGGAGTTCGGGGCGGAAGTCATCACTGCGAAGACCGGGGAAAGCTACCAGCTCGGCTGAATTTCAACAATTCAGAGGCTTGATCTTCTTTCCGCTTCCGCTTTCAGGTACGAAAGCCCGGCATCAATCGACCTCTGTAGCATCTTCTGCATCGATCCTGCGAAAGATCCGGGGAAGCAGTCCTTCCCATGACTCTTCCGTCCTGACGATCGTCTGGCCGTCTTTCGGCTCCAGCCACCAGACGTGGACCGCTTTTATGCCAAAAGTATTGCCCGTCCAGGCCAGGGTCCGCGGCCGCTCGACCTGCTGGAGTGTGGAGATGATCGTCCCCGGTCCTGCCTTCCACCAAAAGGTTGAGCCCTCGGCCAGCTCTCCCGCCAGGTGCGCCGACTTCACATCCGGATTCCATGCAGGCCAGCGGTCGACTCCTGCCATCACCTCCCAGACGATCGCCGGATCTGCGGCGACCTCAATCTCGCCCGCTGCGACAATAGGAGCGCTCTTGTTGATATCCATAGTCGCTACTTCTTTTATTTTTTAATGCACATAATCTTTGCGATATTTTTGGGCCCCAAGATCAAAGTAAAATTAAATAGTATGCGAGCCAACATATTAAGGAATGGATGAGCACATAGCCCTTTGCCTCATTGCCATCCTCCTTCTGGCAGGGATCGCTTCGGAATTGGAGGGGAACTGCACCTGCGTTCCTAATCTCACCTATATCGATTGCGCTTTCAACTCAACCGGAGAACGTATCAGACAGCAGGATAGCATCTGCATTCCTTCAGATCAAATCCCGGAAATGTGGCCCTCGGATAATATCTTTGAGAATACCTCGACTATCTCGACTGACACAGATCCTCATATCGTCCTGGACAAAGACGGCTTTCGCGATTCCGTTGGAAGGCTCGTCTATTTCAGGGGAGTCAACGTGGGGTCCAACGCCAAACTCCCACCTTTCCTCCCCTTCGAGGACCCCAGATGGTGGGACCTCCTCTCCGCCTGGGGCTACAACATGGTCCGCCTGACCATATTCTGGGAGGCGGTGGAGCCCGAGCCGGGCGTCTATGATCAAGAATATCTGGATAAGATAGAGAAGATGGTAGACGAGGCCTCCAAGAGGGGCATATACGTCCTCCTGGACATGCACCAGGACCAGTACAGCCGCCACCTGAAGGGCGATGGCGCGCCCTACTGGGCTCTCCCCCAAAGCGTTGACCCCAAGGAGAATAGCGGGATCGCCGGAAGGTACTGGTTTTCCGCCTACTTCGTCTCAAGCGATGTTAGGCTTAGCTTTGCTAACTTCTTCCAGTCGGATGACTTAAAAGAGCATTATTGCAAATCCTGGAGAGAGGTGGCCAAAAGAGTCGGCCATAATCCCTTCGTCCTGGGATACGATATTATGAACGAGCCATTTGGAGGAGAGATATCCAATGAGGACGGAGAGTTCGAGAACGACTTCCTGAAGCCCTTCTACCAGGAGTCCATATCCTCCATCCGTGAAGTCGATCCCGACGCCATAGGCTTCGTAGAGCCTGCAATCGTGGATCTGTACGCATCAAAGCTCAGCCCCCTCGATGATGATGATGGGCTGGTTTACGCGGCCCACCTCTATCGGTCCCTCTCCTGGAGAGCATGGCTGGACCCCATCAACAAAATCGTATCTTTCGATTCTCTGCTGGACCTTCAGAGGGAAAAGGCGGATGAGCTGGACATGCCCCTATTCATAGGAGAGTTCGGCATACCCTGGACTACTAATCCGCTCTTGGGCAGGGATCGACAGGTAAACGATGTCATGAAAGCCCTGGAAGAGAAATTTATAAGCAACGCCTACTGGGACTTCAGCGTTGAGAACGGCAGCGTCTGGAATGAAGAGGATTACTCCCTCCTCGATGACGAGGGTCAGCCCAGAGGCCTCGAGGTGAACGTGCGTCCCTACGTCCGCCGCCTGTTCGGATCGCCCATCTACCAGTCCTTCGATCCCTACAATAAAAACTATAGCCTGGTCTTCGAAGGATGCTCCAGCCCAAGTCCCACCGTCATTCATGTGCCCGAAGAGATACATTATCCGGGAGGGTTCATGGTCCACATATCAGATGGATACGTGAGATACGAAAGAAGTAGTAAGGAGCTGTGGTATATGCCTAAACTGGATGGGCGACATTATGTCAACATATCAGCCCTAAACAAAGACGCAGATCCCATATTTATGGCAGGCTCTTGAAAGGTTCTTTGTTTTGATACTTTGTTTTGATAGAGTCCAGTGGTTCAAGCTAAAAAATAGGCTATAAGAAGGATGGATTGGGGATCGAATCAAGCCGTCTTCATCCTGGCCACTTCCTCCAGGCCCAGCTCCTTGATGGACTCCTCCCTCATCTTGTACTTCTGTATCTTGCCAGTCACAGTCATTGGGAATGCATCCACGAACTTGATGTACCTCGGGATCTTGATAGTGCGCGATCTTGCCCTTGCAGAAGGCCTTTATCTCCTCAGGGGTGGCCTGCTGGCCGTCTCTTGAGCTTTATCCAGGCCATGAGCTCCTCGCCGTACTTGAGGTCGGGCACGCCTATGACCTGCACATCGCTGATGGCTGGATGAGTGTAGAGGAACTCCTCGACCTCCCTTGGATAGATGTTCTCGCCGCCCCTGATCACCATGTCCTTCAGCCGGCCGGTGATCTTGCAGTAGTCATCCTCGTCCAGCGTCCCCAGATCGCCGGTGTGCAGCCAGCCCTCCTTGTCTACAGCCTGGTCGGTTGCCACGGGATTGTTGTAGTAGCACCGCATGATCATGTAGCCGCGGGCGCATATCTCGCCGGTCTCGCCTCTGGGGACCATCTTGCCGGTCTTCGGGTCCACGATCTTCATCTCTGTATGGGGCATGGGCCTTCCAACCGTTGAGACCCTCTGATCCAGCGAGTCGTCTGTAGAGGACATGGTGATTCCGGGAGAGGCCTCGGTCTGGCCGTAGGTTATCACCACCTCCCGCATGTTCATGAGGGTGTTCACCTTCTTCATGAACTCTATCGGGCATGGCGATCCGGCCATGATGCCGGTGCGAAGACTGCTGAAGTCGAACTTGTTGAAATCGGGATGCTCGAGCTCTGCAACGAACATGGTTGGCACGCCGTGCACTGCCGTGCAGCGCTCTTTCTCAATGGCAGACATGGTGGACACGGGATCGAAGTACTCTGCGGGCAGGACCATCGTAGCTCCATGGGTCATGCATGCCAGGTTGGAGAGCACCATGCCGAAGCAGTGGTAGAAGGGCACAGGTATGCAGAGCCGGTCCTTGTCAGTGAAGTTCATGCACTCGCCGATGAAGTAGCCGTTGTTCACGAGGTTGTGATGGGTGAGCACGACGCCTTTGGGAAAGCCGGTTGTGCCCGACGTGTACTGGATGTTGATTGGATCGTCGAAGTCCAGATCTTCCTGGCGTTCGAGCAGCACATCATCCGGCAGGCTATCGCCCATCTTCATGACCTCGTCCCAGGTGTACATGCCGGGCTGCTTCTCCCCTCTGAGTAAGAACGGCAGTCTTGAGGAAGGGCAGCTTCTGCGAAGAGATCTGGCCCAGGCTGGCTATTTCTGGCCTCGGGGCAGACCTCGTAGAACATCTGGACGTAGTCTGAGGTCTTGAACCTGTCCAGGAGCAAAAGTGCCTGGGTCTCTGACTGGCGCAGGGCGTACTCAAGCTCATGCGTCCTGTAGGCAGGGTTGATGTTCACCATGACTATGCCCACCTTGGCAGTGGCGAACTGGGTATGACCCATTCAGCTATGTTCGTTGCCCAAATTGCCAGGCGGTCGCCCTTCTTTAAGCCCAGAGCCATGAAACCCTTAGCCGCGCGGTTTACCTCCTGCTGGAGCTGGCGGTAGGTGTATCGCAGCCCCTGGTGAATCGATACAATTGCATCGTTGTCAGGGTATGTTCTCTGCAATCTCATCGAACATTTCGCCAATGGTTTTTCCAATAAGCGCCTTTTCCGAGCCCCGAAAAGCGTAGCTGTGGGAGATTTTGCCTGGCATAGGATTTTTATCCAATCGTTTGGTGGATATAACATTATCTTAAATCAAGTTTGGGGGAGGTTGCGGTTTTATAGAAAAGCAGGCAGAAGACCCCTCCCGTGAAAGGGAGGGGATGAATGCCGTACGGTTCACAAGTAACTATTACTTTCGCGCTGCCCTCATTAGCTATATCTTCCTTACGATACATTGGTAGATAGGTATGAAGACCGCCTACAAGTTCAGGCTTTATCCAAACAAACAACAGAAAGCCATGTTAGATCTGACACTCGAAACTTGTAGGCATCTCTACAATGTAGCTCTCGCTGACAGAAAGAATGCCTATGAGATTGAAGGCATCAGCCGAAACTATGAAGATCAGGCTGCTATGCTGACAGCTGAGAAGAACGAAGGCAATTTCAAGGGCGTCTTTTCCCAGGTGCTTCAAGATGTCCTGAGAAGACTAGACAAGTCTTTCAAAGCCTTCTTCCGAAGGGCTAAGGCTGGAGAAGAACCAGGCTATCCTCGATTCAAAGGTCAAGGCTGGTACAAGTCGTTCACGTATCCGCAGGCCGGTTTCAGGCTGGAAGGCTCAAAGCTGACTCTCTCCAAGATAGGCTCTATCAGGATCTTCAAACATCGCGAGGTAGAAGGCAAGATCAAGACTTGTACTATCAAGAAGGATAAGCTCGGCCACTGGTACGCTATATTGGTAACTGAGGTAGAAGATGTACCTCAGATAGAACTGAAGACTGCTATTGGTGTAGATGTAGGCTTAAAGAACCAGGTGGCAACTTCAACAGGGGAGACTATCCAATATCCTCGATACTATGTCAGATCTGAACAAAAGCTTGCTGTAGCCCAAAGAAACCTCTCCAAGAAGAAAGGATCAAGTAATCGTCAAAAAGCTAAGATCAAGGTCGCTAAGCTCCATCAGAAGATCCAAAACCATCGAGATGAGTTCCTGCATCAAGTATCCAGGAAGCTTGTAGACTCAGCAGACCTAATAGTATTTGAAAACCTGAATATCCAGGGAATGTTGAAGAACCATCACCTAGCAAAGCATATTCAGGACCATGCTTGGGGCAAGCTAATCCAGTTCACTCAGAGCAAAGCTGCAAAAGCTGGCAAAGTGGTTCAACTGGTAGAGGCTAGATATACCTCTCAAAAGTGCTCCCAATGTGGTATAATGGTTCCCAAGACGCTGGCAGAAAGAGTCCACCACTGCCCTAATTGCGGGCTAGAGATGGACAGGGACATCAATGCCAGTGTCAATATAGTCACCCTCGGACTGAGGGGAAGAGCCTGTGGAGATACCAGAGCACTAGATCTATGAAACAGGAAGCCCTGCCCCATTAGGGGCATGGGAGGAAGTCACAAGTAATAAATGTGATAAAATATGCGGAAGCCCAGTCCTTGAAACAGGATGTACCATACTTATGCCTAAGAGTACTTAATCTCGTGCATATTGCGACCCATAAGCCGCTATCAATCGCGGATGAGTATGTTGATTACAGCAGGCTGAAGACTGAAATTGGGATCCCATTTCCGGCATTTATTTAAATAACAGTCACACACAGATAGCCGTGAAGCTGGGCGTGCTCTTCTCCGGCGGCAAGGACTCCGTCTTCGCCTGTTACCGTGCAATGCAAAAGGAGACCGTAGCCTGCCTGATCACCCTCGTCTCAGAGAACGAGGACAGCTACATGTTCCACACGCCCAACATCCGCCGAACGGATCTGCAAGCAGAGGCCATGGGCCTGCCCCTGCTCTCCTGGCCTACGAAGGGCGAGAAGGAAGAGGAGCTGCAGGATCTGAGAGCGGCCATCGCCGCTGCGAAAGAGATGTACGGCATAGAGGGCATAGTGACAGGCGCCATCGAATCAGTTTACCAGGCGGCTCGGGTACAGAGGATCTGCAGAGATCTGGATTTATGGTGCTTCAACCCCCTCTGGCAGATAGATCAAGTCGAATACCTGCGGCTGTTACTATCTGAAGGGTTCAAGGTGATAATCTCCGGAGTCTTCGCCTATCCTTTCGATTCATCCTGGGTTGGAGCCGAGCTAACAGAAGAGAGAGTTCAGAAGCTGGAGATGCTTCAGAAGAAATATCAGATCAACCCCTCAGGCGAAGGCGGAGAGCTGGAGACATTCGTCCTCGACGGGCCGAGCTTCAAGAAGCGCATTCGAATACTGAAATCCACAGCAGCTTATGAGAGCTACAGGGGGAGGTTCATCATCGAGGAGATGCGTTTGGAGGAGAAATGATTCTGCTGGTGGACCTATGCTACGAGAAGGACGCGCTCTCCAAGTACGAGTTTGTGCTTCCCATTGAGAACATCCTGAGGCGTGCGAAGGCTCCCCATGAGGTCGTGCATTATACGGAATTAAGCACCGATCATCTGGATCAATCAGAAAAAATCATCCTCTGCGGCACTGCCCTGAAGGATAACGCCTATTCAGAGGAGATAGATCTGTTCTCCTGGATGAAAAGGTGCGAAAAGCCGTTGCTTGGCATCTGCGCCGGGATGCAGGTCATCGGATCGGCCTTTGGAGGAAACATCATCCCTATGCCTGCTATTGGCCTGGAAAAGATTGAGATCATCAGGGATACGCCATTGCTGGGAGAGCCCAGGCAGATCGACGGCTACCATCTGCACAACTACGGCGTGACCCTACCCAGAGGCTTTGAGTTGGCGGCGGGAAGCCCAGAGCAAGTTGAAGCCTTCTTGCACTGCCAGAGGCCCATATATGGCATAATATTCCATCCAGAAGTGAGGAACAGGTGGATTGTGGAGAGATTTGCAAATCTATAACACATTGGTTATAATATCATAATATAATTAATCATAATAGCATTTATGATAGTATCACCCTAAGCGCGATGCACCTGGTCTTCCGCAGAGCGATCCTGGACAGCTAGAAAAAGCTGCTTGGACATAATATCAGGATAATATTATAAAATATCTTAATATTACGCCTGCTAACCTGGCAGGAGAGAATTCCGACAGCAGAAACACGATCTCTCATAGGCGGAAAGCTATTTCCTTCGAAAGCAATTTATGTAATGAATCATCATTTACCCGTGATATGCAAGACTACTCCATAAACCAATTTCTGGCGCTCGCCGGAACGCCTCCTCTGGATATAGAGATCTGCGACGTGACCTTGCGCGATGGCGAGCAGATGCCTGGAGTGGTCTTTCGCCCTGACGAGAAGCTGGACATTGCTCTTCGGCTGGACGAGATAGGCGTCGAGGTCATTGAGGCGGGCTTTCCCGTGGTCTCCAAGGCAGAGAAGAACGCGGTCAAGGAGGTCTGCGATCTAGGCCTGAACGCCAAGATTTCTGCCCTCTCCCGATCTGTAAAGGCTGACGTGGATGCCGCCCTGGACTGCGGCGTTGACATGATCAGCGTATTCATCGCCACTTCAGAACTCCATCTCAAGTACAAGCTGCACATGAGCTGCCCTGAGGCCATACGCTGCGCCCTGGATACAGTAGAGTACGCCAAAGACCACGGCCTGATCGTCCGCTTCTCGGCCGAAGATGCCACACGAACCGATCTCGAGACCCTGAAGAAGCTTTACAAAAAGGCGGAGGAACGCCATGCCGACTACATCAGCGTCGCCGACACTGTTGGCATCATGAATCCCCGAACTACCTATTACATGATCAGCGAAATAAAGAAGGTAGTGAGCATCCCCATCTGCATGCACTGCCACGACGATCTGGGGATGGCTCTGGCCAATACCCTGGCGGGTGCAGAGGCCGGCGCAAAACAGCTCCATACCACTGTGAACGGGATCGGTGAGCGCAGCGGCAACACGCCCCTGGAAGAGCTGCTGGTCGCGCTGCGGCTGCATCACGAGATCGATCGCTATGACCTCACCAAGCTAAAAGACCTCTCAAAGCTTGTCGAGTCCTACTCAGGCATCCCTGTGGCCAAGAACAAGTCTGTTGTGGGGTCCAACGCCTTTGCCCATGAGTCGGGCATTCACGTGGCAGCGGTTCTGGAGGAGCCCAGGACTTACGAGCTTTACTCGCCGGAGATAGTAGGAGCGGCCAGACATATCATAATAGGGAAGCACACAGGAGCCAAGGCCTTGAAGTACATCACCCAGAGGATGGGCTACAGCTTGAAGGAGAAAGACCTCTGTGCCCTGGCAGATAGGGTCAAAATGTGCAGCGAGTTCAAGCGTCCCATAAACTGCGAAGAGCTGAGAAAGCTGATTCACAACATGGAAAATATAGAGGTCATTTACCCGGGCCCGTAGCAACTTTGAGCTTCTACCGTTTCTAAATTCTAAAATTTCAGTTCATGATGCTTATGCTCACTCAGCTTGCCATCAGGCCCCGCTCCCGAAGGAGGCCGATGACTTCCTCTCTGGTGAGATCGTACCAGTTTCTATAAGCGTCGGCGACAGCGAAACTGTAACCGCTTCGGATGTTGGGGCAGACAATCATGTCCACTTCTGGGGCGAGCAGCTTTATAGTGCTCAAAGAGGCTGTTGGTACGGCTACTACTATCTTCGAGGGCTCTCGCCTGCGCACCATGCGGGCCGATGTTATCATGGTATAGCCGGAGGCCAGGCCGTCATCCACCAGGATCACCGTCTTGCCCTTCATCTTCGGCATGGGGCGCTCCTCACGGAATATGCGGTTCCTGGCCAAAAGCTCTGCCCTCACAGATTCTGCCAGCTCATCGATCTCCTCTTTAGAGAGTCCCAGCATCTTCACCATGGAATCGTTCAGAAACATATCCCCTTCCAGGCTTATGGCCCCAAAGCCTGCCTCGGGGTTGCCGGGTATGGGAATCTTTCTTATGACGAGCAGGTCGAAGGGGAGTTCGAGATGAGCCGAGACCGCCAGCCCTACGGGCACGCCCCCTGACGGTATTGCCAGAACGAGGGCGTCTTCTTCCCGGAACTGCTCCAGCATCCTGGCCAGATGCGTTCCGGCCTCTTCTCGGTCCTCGAATACCCAGGACTTATTCCTGAGACTCTGATCTTCAATGATGATAGCGGTCATACCTTCTCACTCTTCACTTTCATTATTCAGCTCAGGCTCCATAAAAGCCGCCTTTCCTGCGAAGCGCAGCTCATCAGATAGCTCAACAGATTATTTATATTATGCTCGAATGCTTATTAACCATCCCCTTAATTGTAGACAGTAGACGAATTTCAGAATATCTGATTAGGTGAGCACCAGTGAAGGGGATTGGCAAAGTGCGTCCCATGCTTAGGAGTGTCATGGCAGCTCGTGTTGAACGGTCCGTAAGGTTTAAATATTAAACAACACTAACTATAAGTTAGTAATGATTAGTAATTAAATCTTATTTTGGGATAATTTTTCTCTAATAAGAATAATATTTATATGGATAATAAATGAAGGATATATCAATTATCGCTGTCGGCGGATACGACGAAGTCGGCAGGAACATGACCGCCATAAGGGTGGGAAAGGATATTCTGGTAATGGACATGGGCGTCCGCCTGGACAGGGTGCAGATCCACGAGGATACAAATGTGGAGTGCATGCACTCTTCTGATCTCATATCCATGGGAGCCATCCCCGATGACAGCATCATGAGCAACGTGGATGGAAGAGTCAGAGCTATTGCCTGTACACACGGCCACCTGGACCACATCGGAGCTATCTCCAAGCTGGCGCACAGGTACAAGGCACCGATAGTTGCCACGCCATTTACAGCGGATCTCATCGACCAGGAGATAAAGTCTGAGAAGATCTTCAAAGTGAATAATCCCCTGATCGCCATGAGCGCTGGAAAGCGCTATCAGATCACTGAAGACCTTGAGCTGGAGTTCATACGCGTACAGCACAGCATTGTGGATTGCGTCTTCGCGGCCCTGCATACGCCAAAAGGGGCGATCGTCTACGCCAACGACTTCAAGATCGACCGCTCTCCCACACTTGGAGAGGCTCCCGATTTCTCCCGTTTGAGGCAGCTTGGGCGAGAAGGCGTTTTAGCCCTGATAACCGAGACTACCAACGCAGGGATTTCCGGCAAGACCCCATCAGAGCAGATAGCCAAAGACCTGGTCTGGGATGTGTTAACGGGCACAGAGGAGACAAAATCCGGCGTCCTTGTAACCACCTTCTCATCCCACATCGCCCGCATCCGGGCGATAATCGAGGCAGCCCGCAAGATGGGCAGAAAGCCCGTGCTTCTGGGCAGATCGATGGAGAAGTACTGGAACACGGCTGTGAGGACAGGCTATGCAGAGAAGAGCAACGATCTCTTTGTCTGCGGCCGGAGAAAGAACGTAGATAAGGCCTTGAAGAGGATCATGTCTGAAGGCAAGGACAAATACCTGCCCATCATGACCGGCCATCAGGGCGAGACGGGAGCAACACTAAGCCGCGTGGCCAACGGGGAGACGGATTACCTCATCGAATCAGGGGACAGGGTGATCTTCTCGGCAGGAATCATACCTCAGCCGATGAACATCTCCAACCGCCACATCGTGGAGACGAAGCTCAAGATGCGCGGAGCTCGCATTTACGACAATGTGCACGTCTCAGGGCACGCCTGTCGTGAGGACCACTGGGAGCTTCTGCGGATGATCAATCCCGAGCACGTCATACCCAGCCACGGAAACCTGGTATCGCACGGTCAGTACCTCCAAATAGCTGAAGAGACGGGCTATAGCTTAGGAACAAATGTGCATCTGGTCAGAAACGGCCAGGAGCTGATCATCAACTAGAGACGCTTTGCGAGAATTGCATAGCTTTAAGTGAATTAAGGAGATCATACTAGCAAGAGATCACATGCCCATCGGTGTTTACGTCTGTCACTGCGGCCTGAATATCGCCGGCGTCCTGAACATGGAAGACCTGAGGGCTTTCGCAGAAAAGCTGCCGGACGTAGCCGTGGCCAGGGACCTCCAGTTCTCCTGCTCTGACGTGGGCCAGGAGCAGATACAGAAGGACATTGCCGACTACAAGTTAGACCGAGTGGTCGTGGCGGCCTGCTCGCCGAGGCTGCACGAGCCAACCTTCAGGAGAGCTATTGCCAAGGCGGGCCTGAACCCCTACATGCTGGAGATGGCCAACATCAGAGAGCAGTGCTCCTGGGTGCACATGGATCAGCCAGCACAGGCGACGCAGAAGGCCAGGGACCTGATACGCATGGCTGTGGCCAAGGCAGCCCTGCTTCGTCCCCTGGAGACAGAGACCATCCCTGTCAGCAAAGATGTTTTAGTGATCGGCGGTGGAGTGGCGGGTATTGCAGCCGCTCTGGACCTGGCCGATGCCGGGATGCATGTCTACCTGGTCGAGCGACGGCCAACCATCGGCGGCTATATGGCCCTGCTCACGGATGTGTTTCCCACCAACGACTGCTCCATCTGCGTCCTAGCGCCCAAGATGTCAGAGGTCTTCAACCATCCTAATATTACTCTTATTACCTACGCTGAGATCTTGAGCGTCGAGGGAAGCGTTGGGAACTTCACCGTCACGGGCTTGAGGCAGGCCAGGTTCGTGGACGAGAAGCTCTGCAAGGGCTGCATCAACGAGTGCGCCGGAGTCTGTCCCGTCGAGGTTCCAAGCGAATACGACTTCGGCATAGGGAAGAGGAAGGCCATCTACGTGCCTTACCCCCAGGCCGTGCCCCTTGTGGCCTGCGTGGACCCGAAGTCCTGCATCGGCTGCGCCCGCTGCGTGGAGGCCTGTCCGGCCAAAGCCGTCAAGTTCGAGCAGCAGCCCCAGGAGTTCAAGTTCAACGTTGGCGCAATAATTGTGGCCACGGGCTGGCAGCCCTTCGATGCCACGCGAAAAGAGGAGTACGGCTACGGCAGGTACAGAGACGTCATAACCTCGCTCCAGCTTGAGAGGATGCTGAACGCATCCGGTCCGACGAAAGGCGAGGTTGTCAGGCCGAGCACTGGAGAGATTGCCAGATCCGTAGCATTCCTGCAGTGTGTGGGCTCGCGCGACGTGACTGTAGGCAACGTCTACTGCTCCAGAATATGCTGCATGGCTTCGCTGAAAAACGCACAGCTAATAAAAGAGAAGTACCCGGATACGGATATTACTATTTATTATATCGATCTGCGGGCCTGCGGCGAGGGGTACGAGGAATTCTACATCAGGGCACAGAAGCTGGGCATAAACTTCGTTCGTGCCCGCGTCTCCAGGATAGACCAGGAAGACAAAGACCTTTACCTGATCTACGAGGACACGGCCACAGGCGAGGTAAAGCGGGTCAAGCACGACATGGCAGTGCTCTCTGTGGGCCTTGAGCCCGATCAGAACGCAGATGTCCTAGGCAACCTCTTAGGCCTTGGCAGAAGGCCGGACAGGTTCTTCGAGATTGCCCACCCCAAGATGAGGCCCGTTGAGGCTCACATCGACGGAGTCTTCATAGCGGGCTGTGCCTCAGGGCCCAAGGAGATTCAGGCATCCATTGCCCAGGGAAGTGCGGCCGCGGCCAAGGCCATCAAGCTCCTTTCGAAAGGAGAGCTTGAGCTTGAGCCTACCTCTGCTTACGTGGACCAGGAAATATGCACCAAGTGCAAGCTCTGCGTGGAGGTCTGCCCCAAGAGGGCCATAGCCGTGAAGAGCCCGGCCTACGTGGACGAGGCGGCCTGCAAGGGCTGCGGCTCATGCGCTGCGGCCTGCCCGGTGGATGCCATAAAGATGAGGCTGTTCTCGGATGAGCAGATCCTGGCTCAGGTGAGGGCGGCCACAGAGGAGAAGAGCGAGTTTCCCTTAATCGTTGCCTTCCTCTGCAACTGGTGCAGCTACGGGGCTGCTGACCTTGCAGGGACATCCAGGATCCAGTACCCCACGAACGCCAGGAACATCCGCGTGATGTGCGCCGGACGGGTGGACCCAAGCTTCGTCCTGGAAGCACTCCAGCGAGGTGCCGATGGCGTTCTCATCGCAGGATGCCGTCTTGGCGAGTGCCACTATCATAAGGGCAACTACCAGGCCCTGCAGAGGGTGAACGTTCTCAAGGGAGTCTTGGAGAAGATCGGCCTTGATCCAGGAAGGGTGAAGATCGTCTGGTGCGCAGCAAGCGAAGGCGAGATCTTCGCCAAGGACTTAAAGGAATTCGTGGCCGAGCTGAAGGAGATGGGCCCCATCGGTACAGAGCTCAAGAAGCCAGAGGAGGCTCCGTTACAGTGATGGAGATCGAGAAGGAAATGGACGTCGAGGACTCCCATATCCGCTGTAAGCAGAGAGCTAAAGAGACGGAGAAAATTTTAGATTACGATTACAAGAGGTGCGCCGGCTGCTCCATCTGCGTAGCCCTCTGCCCAAAGAAAGCCCTCACTGAAGGTCCGCTGAGAGAGATAGCCAAGGGCCTGGATGCGCCTCCAGTCTTGATCGACCTGGACGCCTGCGTCTTTTGCGGGATGTGCGTCAACTTCTGCCCCCTTCGAGCCTTCAGGATGACCATCGAGGAAAAGACGCCGGAGACGACAGAGACAGGGACCGTGCCTGAGACGGCAAAAACAGCAGAGACGTGAAGCAGAGACATGGAAGACAGGATTAAGGATTTCAGAGAATTGGAGCAGTATCCCAGGCTGGTGGCGGAAGCAAAAGCCACCGAAAAATGCCTGCCCTGCGTCCTCTGCGAGCCCGTCTGCCCTACCAAGGCCATCAAGGTCACCTTCGACAAGACCAGGGAGGACTTCGGGCCGCTGCGCAAGGGAATAGAGGGCAAGATCTCCATCGATTTAGAGAAGTGCAACCTCTGCGGCAGATGCGCCCGTTTCTGCCCGGCTTTCCTCCTCATGGAGAAGGGAGAGAAGGAGAAAGAGCCAAGGGAGCTGGTTCCTTACGAGCAGCTGCTAGTGGATGAGGAGCTCTGCGACTACTGCGGCCTCTGCGCGGCCCTTTGTCCCGAGGAGGCCATAAAAGTTGAAGGGGAGCCTCTGGACCTAAAAGAGGAGTTTAAGTTCCAGGGCAAGATCGAGATCGACAAGGAGCTTTGCATCGGCTGCGGCCGCTGTGCTTTGGTCTGCCCCTACGAGGCAATGGAAGTGAAGAAGCCCTTCGAGGGAGAGATCAGGCTAATCGAGAAGAACCTCGTCAAATGCGATCCTCTGGGATGCCAGGCCTGCTTCAACGTCTGTCCTGCGAAATGCTGGTACGTGGACGAAAGGGGCAAGGCTGCTCCAGTAAAAGAGCAGTGCATCTTCTGCGGGGCATGCGCCCTGGCCTGCCCCGTCTCGGCAATCGAGGTGAAGAGAACCGGGGTCAGCACCACCGAGGTTAAGGAGACGCCCTGGGCAGAGGAGTGGAAGGAGGCCATCTCATCCATAGTCACAGGCGAGCGAAAGCTGCCGGATGTGAGCCGGGCTGTCGCCCCTCCAGCAATCGAGAGGCCGCCCTTGCCTGTGCCTGAGAAGCCGAAGATAGAGCCCGAGCTGCTAAAGATGGTAGACGGAGCGGCTGAAGCCCCTGGAGCCGATGCTGAGGAAGCCCAAGGTCAGGTCGATCATGGAGCGCGAGACGCCCGAAGAGGCGAGTGCCAAAATCGTGGAGCGGCTGAAGAAAGAAGAGGCCAAGAAGGGTAGGCCGAGACGAAGGCTGGAAGGTTGAGGCTAAGAAGGCCGAAGCCCAGGAGAGCTGACATGCAGGACATGGAGTTTAGAAAAGAGGTCTTGAAGAGAGCGGGCCCCGAGGTCCAGACCTGCATCCAGTGCGGTACCTGCTCTGCCAGCTGTCCCACAGCTCACCTCATGAGCCCCAGCATCCGCAGTCTGATCAAGCTCTGCCTGGAGGGCAAGAAGGAGGAGGCCTTAAAGAGCGAGACCATATGGCTTTGCACCTCCTGCCAGCTCTGCACTGTTCGATGCCCGCGGGGCATCCGGCCCAAGGCAGTGGTAGCAGCGCTGAAAAGATCTGGCTGAGAGAGAGGGCATCAAGGGCAAGGACCAGGCCTACGAGGAGCTTTTCCTGAAACAGATCAAGGAGTATGGCAGGATCTCGGAGCTGCCCCTGTCGGGAGAATTTCTTTTGTGTTACCCAAAAGCTGCAGTTCAGGCCATGGAGATGGGATTGGAGCTGGCACCTAAAGGAAAGATCAGCCTGGAAAAGGAGAAGGTCAAGGGCCGGGAAGAGGTCAAAAAGATCGTCGAGGAGCTGGGCAAATGAAGCTGGCATATTTCCCGGGTTGCGTCTCCAAATCAACGGGAAAGGAGATGGACGTCTCCACGAGGGCGGTCTGCTCTGCTCTGGGAATTGCCCTGGAGGAGCTTGAGGACTGGAACTGCTGCGGCGCTACTCATGTGGCCAACGAGCTTGTGGCCGTAGGACTTGCCGTTCGCAACATGGCCCAAACCGATCTGCCCATCATGACCTCCTGTTCCATCTGCTACAGCAACCTCCGCGGCGCGGCGCAGAGGATGGAGGACCCGGAGGTCAAGGCGAAGGTGAACGCTGTCCTGACGAAGAAGTACAGCGGCGCCAAGGTCAGGCACGCCCTGGATGTCATCCAGGAAGTTCTGGATAAGAACGATGAGCTGATAGTAGTACCCCTGAAGGACCTGAAAGTAGCGCCTTACTACGGCTGCCTGATGACCCGGCCCAGGGGCGTAGACAGCCCCGAGTTTCCGACGATCCTGGAGAAGCTGATTAAAACCCTCAAGGCCGAGCCCCTGGACTTCAGGCTCAAGACATTCTGCTGCGGCGGGCCGATATTCATGCCGCAGGAGGAGGCCGCTGAAGACGTGGCCTACAGGATACTGAAGGAAGCGAAGAAGGAAGGGGCCGAGGTAATAGTGACCTTATGCCCGCTCTGCCACCTCATGCTCGACGCCAAGCAGAAAGCGATAGAGATGAAGCGCGGTGAGAAGATAGGCATCCCCGTTCTCTACGTAACTCAGCTCGTAGGCATTGCCCTTGGCCTCGGGCCGAAGGAGCTGGGGCTGAATATGAATGCTGTGTCGCCGATGCCTGTGGTTGAGAGGGTGTACGAGAGGATGACCGAGGAGGCATAATCCTCATTGTTATAACCCCGCCCCCGCCTTCAGTATCACCGCCGCATTCGTCTCCCATATCACCCCAAACGCCCGGAGGCTAAACCTCAGCGCCTTCCACCCTCCGCCCTCAAAGCCGTTCCCCTTTATCCGTGCCGCCTCCCTCACGAACCCCCTCTTCTGCTCGCTTAGCAGCCCCAGCTTCAGCTCCAGATAGAAGCGCACGTCATCCAATAGCTTCTCCTTGAACTCCGTGGCCGAGGCGAAGCCTTCAAGCTTCTTTTCGCCTGGCGGAATCTCGCCCTTCAGGAAGAGATTCACCGAGTCCAGCTCGTAGAAGAGTGCCTTGACAGCATAGCCCACCGCTTTTTTTGGCAGCAGCAGTGCCAGGATAACTGCGGCAAAGGCCAGAGCCTGCGGGACCAGGATGGCCTTCAGCTTCTCCCAGGCCGTGAAGCGCGGATTTATCTCGGGCCGGATGTCACGGCCAAATAGGATCTTCCCCTCGTGCTTCATTTTGTAGAGCAGGGTGAGCTGGCTTGCAACCAGTGTAGCGCCAGGCAAGAGGTCGAGCCGCTTTATCTTCCCGCGGCTCCAGTCAATATCGTTTTGCCCGAAGACCTCAAAGGGCTTGTAGAGCCGTGCCTGCTTCTCCAGAAACTTCAGGGCATCTTCCATGAGGCCCTGTCCCGCGCCTGTTGAGACGACCTGGCGAAACTGCATGCCGTGCTTCTCGTCCAGCCGCCAGAAGAGCTGCTCGGCGAAGGCCTCCACCGTCTTCACGGCAAAATTGTTTTTAACTTGAATGATGAGGTCCACGTCGCTCTTTCCCAGGATGAACTCGCCCCTGGCGGCGCTTCCGAAGAGGAGGATAAAATCTATCTCACTACCGTAAGCTTTTGTCAGCTCGCCGACGAATTCCTGCAGAAAGGCGTCCACCTTGAGCTGGTCGGTGGTCTTCTGGTTCTCGCTCATCCTTAATAAATTAATGGAGGAAGGGCTAAAAAAGCTTTGGCCAGAGCGAGAATTATCTAGTACCTCTTCAATTTGATTAGGCCTCATTTTTGCTAATAAACGTGCTACCGATTTATTAAACCACAAAGAACACAAAGAGCACAAAGAATGCACAAAGAAGTTTTTACTTAGCTTATATTCACAGCTTTTGGTTCTTCTTTGTGAGTCCTTTGTGCTCTTTGTGTTCTTTGTGGCTTTGTGTTGGGTTCGTCGTGAGGATAGGTCGTGATGATGGCACAATTAGCGCTGATGTTATGAAATATGCCCAACTTATCTAAAACGGGCACTGGCGAACAGAATACTACTATCCTGTGAGGACCTCTTCAAGCGGCCTTCGAGGAGTATGCTCTTCGGGTCTCGCGTATCCCAGCCGGAAGGGATGCTGGGGAACTTCGTCCTTCTTCAGAAATTGAGCCGCGAGGAGGTCTTTGAACTCTTCCTTTATCTCAGGCACCTCCATAACCTGGCTCACGGGCTGGACTCCAATTTCCAGTGAGGTAGCAATCAGGGAGAGCCTCTCGAAGACCTGGCCGACTTTCACCTGCATCAGCCTGGTATTTTCCTTTGAGCAGATGATGCCCAGATGTGAGGCGCTGAGGAACTCCGCCCTATCTGCCTCTGCATACTTTCTCCCACGATTCAGGTAGATGGTCTTTATCTTCTCAATCTGGGCCGCAAGCCAGGGCTCTCCGAAGACTCTTTTCCCGATCCACTGACCCAGCTCTCTCCTGTAATCCCAATCGGCATACTGCACGACATCCGCTCTGAAGATGAGGTCCCCGACCTTCGACATGATCTCAGAGCTGTCGGTAAGGTGGAGGATAATGCCCTCTTCCAGTGGGATGGATAACAGCCTTTTGAGGTCCTGTTCGCCGATGCGGCGGCCTTCGTAGGTTCCCCTTCTCGTTTGCCTCAGCGGTATCATCTTGAAGAGCAGCTCATCCTCTTCGCCTGGGTGAAGGCCGGACGAGCTAAGCCGCAAAATCGCCACAAGATCAGAGCCATCTCCCTGCGGAAAATAGCTGACCGTAGAGGCGAAACCAAAATGTCTGGCAGCGATGAGAAAGTTTTCCAGAGCACACCCCACGCTGATGTAAAGCTCCCTTAAATCGGCGTCCGAGATCTTGAGCCACCTATTCATGTCGGCAAAAACCATCAGCTCTTGCTCCCGTATCATGAACTTCCAGGGTTGGGTGTTGAAGGTTGAGGGAGCAAGAATGGCATATCCGAGCAGAAACCTGATTTTTTCGCTCTCTGTTCCATCCCTCGGGAAGCTTTCATCATCTATCTTCCAGGGGCCCATCCAGATCACGTCAGGCTAAATGTTCCCGAAGATGTCCACCTTCATTCCCTTTTTCTCTGAGCGGTAGTCCCCTTTCATAGCCGCGTCAATGGCCCTGCGGTAGAACTTCTCAGCGTACTCCTTGGCCATCCGGCGGGCGCAGAAGTTGGGCCCTGTCATCTTTATGGTCTCCTTCATCACCTTCACCCAGCCGTGGGAGACCCCCGCCTCGTCCACATTATAGTAGAGGGGCACGATCTCCTTCTCCAGGAGGTCGTAGATGGCAGCGGCATCCCTGGCATCTCTGTCCGGGCCTTCGTGCGCCTTCCACCGCCCAGCCGTTCTTTCCGTTGTAGCCCTCGATCCACCAGCCGTCCAGCACGGAAAGCTGAGGCACGCCGTTTAGCGTGGCCTTCATGCCGCTCGTTCCCGAGGCCTCCATGGGCGGCAGGGGATTGTTCACCCAGACGTCCACGCCGTGGACCAGATACTGGGCCAAAAGCTCATCGTAGTCCTCCACGAAGGCTATGCGCCCTCCGAAGGCCTGGTCCCGGGCGGCGTTGAAGACCTGCTGCAAAAGCTGCTTGCTCTGCTGGTCATCCTGGTGGGCCTTGCCAGCGAATATGATCTGCACCGGCATCCAGGTGTCGGTCAGAATATCCTTTAGCCGTTCCATATCCTGCAGCAGCAGAGTGGGCCTCTTGTAGGAGGCAAACCTCCTGGCGAAGCCTAAGGTCAGGACGGGGAATCGAGGAGAACGCCTGACGCCATCACCAGCGTGGATCGGCTGTTGACGAGTCCAGCCACTTCTCACGGGCCCTCTCTCTTATTTTGCTTATGAGAAGGCTCTTCATGATGGCGTGGTGATTCCACAGCACATCGTCGGGAATCTCATCGATCAGCTCCCAGATGCGCGGCTTGTCGTGCTCCTCCAGCCAGCTGCGTCCCAGGTAGCGGTTGAAGATCACATCACCAAGCCTGCGGTCGATCCAGGAGGGGACGTGCACCCCATTGGTGACATGATCTATTGGCACCTTATCTTCGGGTACATCGGGCCAGAGATGATGCCACATCCTGCGCGTGACCTCTCCGTGCTTCTTGCTCACTGCATTGCGGTAGGCTGAAGAGCGCAGTGCAAAGGCGGTCATATTGAAGCCGCTGGGGTTGGCCGGATTTGTTCCAAGGCTGAAGAAAGCATCTCTGTCCATCTCCAGCGTCGGAAGGTAAGAGCCGAAATACTTGTCCATGAGCTGGAAGGTAAAGACATCGTGGCCGGCCGGAACAGGCGTATGGGTGGTGAAGATCGTTGTCCCTCTAACCGCCTCGAACGCATCGCGGTAGATCATCCCTCCCTCGACCTTCTCCCTTATCCTCTCCAGGACGGCGAACGCTGGATGGCCCTCGTTGAGGTGCAGAAGGGAATAATTAACCCCTAAGGCCTGCAGGATCTTGACGCCGCCGATTCCTAGCACGATCTCCTGCCGCAGCCGCTGCTCCAGGTCCCCGGTGTAGAGCCGATCAGAGATGCAGCGGTTCCAGGGATCGTTGGCCTCGCTGAGGTATCGATCAGGTAGAGATCGGTCTTTCCTACCTGGACCTTCCATACCTCCAGGTAGATGGGCGGGTCTATGACAGGGACCTTAACAGACAGCGGATTTCCTTTGTCATCCATCACCCGTCTGATAGGTGCGTTCTCCCTGTCCAGCATCTCGCAGGCTGCCTACCTGCCAGCCATCGGGTGAGATCATCTGCCGCAGGTAGCCCTGAGGATACATGAAGCCCACGCCGACTAAGGGAATGCCAAGGTCGCTGCACTCCTTGAGGAAATCGCCTGCCAAAAATCCCAGGCCGCCGGCATAAAAAGGCAGGGCATGGTGCAGCCCGTACTCGGCCGAGAAGTAGGCTATGGTATACTTCTTGGGATCGGCCACATTGGCGCAGAACCAGCCGCTGGAGATGTCCATGTAGCTCTCGAACCTGGCCATGACCGAGTCGTAGTGCCGCAGAAAATGGGGGTCCTTGGCGGCCGCATACCAGAACCTCTTTTCCCATGCTGATTGAGCATCTTCACCGGGTTGTGGTTGCTCAGATACCAGTCCTGTGCGGTTGAGCAGCTTGAAGATCGCCCGGCCCTCGGGATGCCAGCTCCACCAGAGATTGTAGGCCAGCTCCCCCAGGCCAGAGATCCTCTCGGGGAGATCGGGAAACTTGTCCTTGATGCCGTACATAAAATCGTTCGCTCCAGGCTAATGAAGTACTGCTCTCTTCAGAGATATATCCTTCGATTTTATATTATAGAAAATCAGGCAGAAAAGTCCTTTATAGATTACAGTCTAAGATATTTTTGTGAACCATGAGGATCATAAGGTCGAGTTGAAGCGGGCCCTTGGCCTCTGGGAGGTCACCTTATCGGGAGTGGGCATAATCCTCGGAGCGGGCATTTATGCCCTCATAGGCGAGGCTGCAGGTCTTGCAGGAAATGCCGTCTGGATGGCATTCGCCTTATCGGCATTGGTTGCCCTCCTCACCGGACTTAGCTACGCCGAGCTCTCCTCCATGTTTCCAAAAGCCAGCGCCGAGTACGAGTATACCTCTCAAGCCTTCGGCCGCCGCCCGGCTTTTGTCATAGGCTGGCTGATCATATTCAGTGGAGCCATAGGGGCAGCAACGGTTGCCCTTGGCTTTGCCGGATATTTTAATGTCCTCTTGGGCGCACCGCTCATACCATCGGCTCTGATACTGGTCGTAATTCTGTCAGGCATCATCTTCGTGGGCATAAAACAGTCCGCATGGCTGGCCATCATCTTCACATTGATAGAGACGTTGGGCCTGGTAATCATAATAATAATTGGGATCCCCTATCTGGGCAGCGTCGATTACCTGGAGATGCCTTTTGGCTTCAGCGGCGTATTTCAGGCCTCAGCCCTGATATTCTTCGCATTCATAGGCTTCGAGGAGATGGTAAAGCTCTCTGAAGAGGCCAGAGACCCTGAGAGGACACTTCCCACGGGCGCTTATCCTGGCAATCACAGCAAGCATATCCTCTACGTTCTTGTGGCGTTAAGCGCTGTCAGCGTGCTCGGCTGGCAGGAGCTCAGCCTTTCGATGCGCCCTTTGCAGATATTGCCAATGCCGCCTTAGGCATGAACGCATTCTTCGTCCTGTCTGTCATAGCGCTCTTTGCCACGACCAACACCGTCCTGCTCATGCTCCTGGCCGCCTCGCGCATTATCTACGGAATGGCGGACTCATCGTCCCTTCCCGAAGTCTTAGGCAGAGTTCACCCTGTCACCAGGACGCCCTGGATGGCCGTACTGGCCTCAATGATCCTCTGCATGGGGTTTGTGCTCCTGGGAGACATAGCATTGGTGGCCAACGTCAATAACTTCACAGTCTTCGTGACATTCATAACCATCAACGCTGCCCTGATGCTTCTAAGGTACAGGAAGCCGGAGATTTCCAGGCCCTTCAAAGTGCCCCTGGCTATTGGCAAAGTTCCCGTTGCTGCCCTTCCTTGGCGTGATCCTGAATATCTTCATGCTGATCCAGCTTACTCCCGAGGTTATGGTCATAGGTATCGTGCTTACCGTGGCTGGCATCCTGGTGGCATTGGCCACTGATCGGCTTCCTGATCACATTGTAACTTCGAGATATCTTAAAGGTGGGGTGATACGAAATCCTTAAATTATTATAGATGTCACTTAATACGAGGTGATATATTGAATAATAAGTTGGGCTTTTTGGTCCTTGCTTCTGCCATACTGGTAACCGCTGCCATGGCAGAGATGGCTGACAACTACACGGTGAATACGGCATCCAACGAGACACTGGGAAAATACCTGGTGAACGAGACGGGATTTACCCTCTATTACTTCGCGAATGATGCTCCCGGAAACGGGACCAGCACTTGCTATGGCGATTGCGCCAGGCTCTGGCCGCCCTTCTATGCTGAGAACATGACAGTTCCCGAAGGGCTAAACGAGAAGACTTCACTCAGTTGAGAGAGAAGACGGCTCGATGCAGACCGCATACAAAGGATGGCCACTCTACTTCTACTACCTGGATATGAAGGAAGGAGACGTCTTCGGCCAGGGAGTTAGAGACGTCTGGTTCGTCATAAACCCCACGGAATTCCCACCAGTGGAGACCGAAGTCTCTAATCTTTATCCCTTAAACTTTTTTCTGCCAGAGACTGTGCATAGCGCAGGTAATCGCAGGTCGGACTTGCCCAGAGGAACTATTCTGCCGCTAATGTGTCCATCCTTTATCTCCAGCTCTGCCACGCTAGGCGCAGACATGCCTGGGAAAGGTGGGGCTACCGGGACAGATGAGAAGCCGATCACCTTTCTCTACGATGGGCCGGTGAGATGTGCCCGAAGACCAGAACATCCACATCCATCTCCCTGGCCATCATCTCTGCGCCGGTTGTGTCAAAGGAGTGGGAGGCCCTGTGCACCAGCCCTATCCTGATGCCCTCGACCTCAAGGGTCCTTCCTCTCGGGCAAGAGCCTCTTTAGCTCCGGAGAGTCGGCGTTGCCGCATACCGCCTCCAGCCTTCCCATCTCTGACAGGGCCCGGTAGACATCGAGGGATACAAAGTCGCCGGCGTGCAGAATCATGTCTGCGCCGCTCAGCAGTCGGCCAATCCTGGAGGAATGGTTCGGTCTCTCCAGATGGGTATCGGATAAGGCGATAATCCTGGTCATACGTGTATCCTTATCATACGTGCATCCTTCATACGTGCATCCGTCTCATTCCAGCCTCGACTATCCCCAGGAACTCTGCGCCAACCGCCACGACGCTGTTGGTGAATATGGAGGCGTTGATCTCGAATATGGGATACCTGAACTTGGTGTAATCGGACATGAGCCAGGTCGTGGTGCTGGTATCGCCGCTGAAGAGGCCTGGTGTACTCTGGCTTGACTGGAACGAAGACGATATCATCTGTGCGCCCATGCGTTCTCATCAAGGCCACAAGCTTGGAGGATCTGTTGGCGGTTATGGGCATGACATCCGCGCCCTTGCTCAAGGCCTGGACTGTGCCCTCCAGGGCCTCGTAGGTGTTGCCGATGCCGGTTATTGGGATGTAGACGTCACCTATCTGGAAGCTGGGGGTATTGAAGTCCCTCTCCCAGTAGCTGATCTTGTTTAAGTGGGTGAACCTCATCTCAAAGGCCCGCGCCACGAGGCCTGAGCGGCCAACGCCGCCGATCATGTAGCGGCCGCTTCTTGGAAGAAGCCTATGGAACCAGTGCTCCAGATGGCCCTCGGTCCATGTCGGCGATGAGCCGGGCGTTCTCCTCGAAGTCCCTGATGGTTGAGCGGTACTCGGGACAGGAGGGCTCGCAGACACCTTTGAGCCGTGGACTGGATATCCGCAAATACTGCGTTTAAAAAGGCAAGCACTTCCAGCTCGAACTCCGTTCCCAGGGGAGAGAGCCTGGATCTGATCTCTTTGTCTGTCGCGTACTTGGTCCTTCCCTTGATCACCAGAATGGAGCCCCTGTCGTACTCGCTGACCAGCTTATAGGCCGTGCCGCCCTCGTTGGCGGTGATGAGCTTGATCTCTCCTCCGTGGGCGATTGTGTCCTCGATGTACTTATTGACTGCGGCAGTCTCACCCGATCCGGAGATGGCTATCCCCAGGTTCTTTCCCTTTCGGTAATGCCTCTGCACCGGGTCTTCGAGGGTAAAGGGGAAGACGTTCTCGAAGTGGTTCTGAATGAGCTGCAGGAAGCTGTAGAGCGCCAGAGCGCTCCGGCCAGCGGCAAGTCCATAGACGAACTTATTATCCGGCGATGGGCTCAGGAACTCCACCATGGAGTCGGAGAAGGCGGCCACATCTGCAGAGTCCAGATCCAGCAGCTTCTCCAGAAAGCCGCACTGCAACAGTGTTGATTCGCGGAAGGTCTCAATCAGGCCTGACATGAGGGTTATGGGAGAGAGGCTCAAAAGATAAGCCTTTCTAGGTGATGATCTCAGGAAGCGCGTCCATCTCCCTGGCCAGATTGATCTCCTGGGCAATGCGCTTGCCTGTGGAGAGATTTCTCTCTATCAGGTCGGAGTAAGGCGATCCGCTGACGTAAAGGTTGGTCCCGGCGACGATTCTGGCCGAGATCTCGAAGACCTTGAACTCCAGGTCGTCGGTTACTATCGTCTCCAGGCTGAAGGGGCCAAGCATCCCTCCGAAGAGCTCCAGGGATGTCTCCACCACGCGCTCGCCAAGCTCAAAGGCCCTTGGCAGAAGCGACTCGCGCAGCACTAGAGGCAGATTCCCCGTGACCACGAAGCTCGGGTAGATCCCGGCCTCGGCAAGCTCAGGCATGGAGCCGATTCGAAAGATCTCATCGGCATTGGACTCGACGCGGCGGTCTATTCCAAGCATATCCAAAGTTCCTCTCTTCAGACGGTAGCCTTCCCTTCGGATCGGCGAGTAGAAGAAGTGTATGTAGTAGCGCGTTCCGAGGATGAACTCCTGTATGGTGTACTTCGCCTGGGAGCTCATCTTGGCAGAGAACTCGTCCTTGCTCTTGGCAATGAAGAAGCCCTTGCCGCCCTTTGCCCCGTGGTACTTCACGATCACCGGCCTATCGATGTCCTCAGCTCTCTCGAAACGCATGGGGACGTTGACGCCCGCTTTCAAGAGCCACTCTCTCTCCATCTCTCTGTCGCTCTCCCAGGCCAGGACGCGCCTGTTGCCGAAAGTCGGAACAGCTAAGGCCTCAAACTTCTCTATTCCCAAATATTCGACCAGCGAGCCGTGGGGGACAATTATGGCGTTCTCTTCAACGAAAGTGTCGCTGTGGTCCAGCAGGGCCTTGTAGCTGTCAAGGCAGATGAACTTGTCAGGCTTGGCCAGTGGGAAGGCATCGTAGAACTTGGGCGGCTGGCCGATGCAGATGCCTATGGTCTTGAACCCCTCCTGGCGCGCTCCGTTGAAGATCTGCAGGCTGGAGTGGGAGCAGATGGTGGCTATGGTGAGATCGTCCTGGTCGTATCCCTTCAAGATCTCCCAGATGTCTTCTTTTGGAATCATGGTAATAACCCTTGTAACGTGATCTTTGAAACTGCAAGGTTAGGATGAAGGTAAATAAGCCTTGCCTTTTCGCCGGGATCGATCAGCTTAAAATGTACCAGAAGTATAGAAGGCACATGAAGGCTTCAACGAAGAGGGAGACGAAAGAGACCAGCGTTGAGGTGTCCATGAACCTTGAGGGTTCAGGCGTACGCGAAGCCAATACGGGCATTGAGTTGCTGGACTTCATGCTATCCGATTTTGCCTCGGCAGGGATCTTCGACCTGGAAGTGAGGGCTAAAGGCGACCTGGAGACAGGAGATCACCACACAACAGAGGACGTGGGGATAACTCTGGGCACTGCGCTGGCAAAGCTGATCACTAAGGGCACGGGAAGCTCCATCGTTCCTGCAGGCAAATGCCTGGCAATGGCCGCGGTTCGCTTCGGCGCGCCGGGATACAGGGGCGACTTTGATTTCCAGGCGGAGGAGCTGGGAGGCATGAGCCTGGAGAACTTCGGCCATTTCCTCCGCGCACTGGCCTACAACGGCGGATTCACGCTGCACGTGAAGGCTGAAGGAGACGACGACCGGCACAAGATCGAGGCCATGGCGATCGCGCTCGGAAGAGCTATTAGAAGGGCTGCCCGCGATGACTTTGAAAAAAGGTGAATGAAAAAGAGAAGGCATCAGCCCTTTACGAACTGGCTCTTGCCAGCCCCACACAAGGGGCACTTCCAGCTTGAGGGCAGCTCGCTGAAGGGGGTCCCCGGCTCTATTAAGAGGACTCAGATTCAGAGCCGCCCAGAGGAACCCTCAAGGGCTGCTATTACTGCCTCCGCGAACTCCTGAGACGCACTGGGGCCGTTGGCAGTGATTATGTTTCCGTCTTGAACCACCGGCTGATCTGAGACCACTGCGCCTTTGGACTTGATGTAATCTGTCTCTGCCGCTGTGGCTTCCTTGCCCTGAAGGAGTCCTGCGTCTGCTAAGATCCAGGGGCCTAGACAAATGGCCCCCACCAGCTTATTCTGTGAGGCAGCCTTCTTTGCCAGGCCTGTGTAATCGGGATCTTCGTTCAGCTTAAGGTAGTAGATTCCCTCCCCGCCCACAAAGACCACCGCCTGGTAGCCGGATAGGTCCACCTCATCGATGTCCATGTCCACGGAGACGTTCTCGCCGTTCATGCCTGTAGCAGTCTCGACGCCCTTGGAGGCCAGGGTTACGGAATAGCCATTGCTCTCGAAGTAGTCCCTGGGCACGTTCAGCTCGTCCTCCTGGTAGTCCTGGGGAGACAGGACCATCAGGATATTGCCTTTAGGGGAGATTTCACTCTCAGAGATTTCCTCCTCCGCTCTGGGGTTAAAGCGTGTTGGATCTCTCATGATGGGATGCTGGTTGTTTGTGTTATGGTTTGTGTTAAGAGCAGTCTGATCCTCGTCCCCATCGTCGTCGGGCGAGTTATAACCAGGCGAATTATCGCCGGGCTCATTGTAACCGGTCCAATCGTCGCCCTGGCCCTGAACAGCCTGGCAGGGCACCTGGACAAAGGCGTACAGATAGGCCATGTAGCAGGCAGGGCAGACATCATAGGGATTGGCGCTCGCTGCCTCCTCTGCGGTCACGCTGAAGACGGCTCCGCATACGGGACAGACGTAACAGACGTTACCCTGCCCAGAGCTATACTGGGCAGATGCCGGGATCGCTCCTGCCACGAGCATGAGAAGCATTAAAGTCAGGGATAAGGTCTTCATAGCCGATAAGCTGACGGTTTGAGAATATATACATCGTGAATCTGCGATACTGTTGGGCTAAATTTTGGGATAACTCGCTAGGAGCAGGGAAGGCGGGCTAACCCGTCCTCCTGCGCCACGCAAATGCCATAAGCGCAAATACTGCCAGCGCTACTACAAATGCCGGAGCACTGCTCTTCTCAGTCTCCACCGTGTTCGCGGGGATCACAGTGATGGACCCGTTGGTTATGACCTCCGGCTGGAAGCCCCTGACATCTATCACCTGCAGCTTTGTTGTGGCGTTAACCTCCTTCGCCAGGTCCAACACATTGAAGGTGAGGTTGGTGGAGCTGCAGTTGGCGGGCATCACCACATTGATCCTTCCGCCCACCGAGTCTATGTAGGAAGGCACATCGCAGGGCCCGGTGGCCCCAGTTGCCTCTACCACTGCAGGATCATAGGATATGTTGATGCTCTTTTCGCCGCCGGAGCGAGGAACATCCAGGGGAACGGATATTTTCATTCCGGCAAGGGCAGTGCGCGAGCCAACTACCACCCCTCGCACCTCCGGAGCTGTGACGTTGAAGAAGAAGAGGCCTTCGGCCTTGAGGGCATTGATGGCATTCTCAATTCTCAGCCGGAGCTCATATTTGCCCTGTCCGGCAGGAATGCGCTCTACATGGGGCTCAATGGACTCTATGGGTCCAGTGATAGTGTGGTTGGTGTTATTCAGCCTGGAAGATCCATTAATGAACTCGAAGAACCTCAAAACGCTTCTTCCGGGCTCTATCTTGATGTATTCTCTACGGGCGGTTTCGTTCTGTAGCATATCCCGGTAACTCAGGTTGGAATTGACAAGGCCTAGTCCAAATGGAGAGACGTAGTAGCTAGTCTCGTCCTCCATCATGGTGGCAATCTTACCTGATTTATCGAATAAGATTCCAACCTTGATAGGCTCGCTGGATTGGTTAATGTAGAGCAGCGCGGGGATGGGCAGACTGGCATCCAGCACTGCGCTTCCGTCATCGCTCAGCCTCCGCTCGCTGGCGTTCCAGCGCCAAGCGAAGATCCAGTTCTCTCCCGAGCCTAACCTCTGATCGGTGATGTCGCGGCTGAAAACCGTTCTGCCGTCTGGACCAAGTATATCGACGCTTACCTTTCGGATCTCTCCCGCTTTGACGGCCATGGTGAAGTTGATCTCGCTGTCGGAGGGAATATCTTTGGGATAATTGATTCCCGTCAGCTCCGGTTTGGACACCACATACTGTGGGGTATAGAGGTAATAGCGAAGGGTATCGTTGTCAGCCACCTTGATGTTCATGCCGTACCAGAGGCTTTGTGAAGAATCGCGATCCAGGCTTATGACGTCCGGATTCACCAAGAATAGGAAGCGAGGATCGGAGGATACGATCTCGAACTCGCCGAAATCATTGCCTGGGTCCACTGGCAGGTAATTTCTGTCCGATATCTGGAAGACACCGTCCACTACCATTCTCTGCGTATCTCTCTCAGGGTCACCTTCGAAGACATTCTGGATGTTCACGGCGATGACTGGCAGATCGTTGATGTCACCTACGTCGCTCTTGTAAATATATGTGGAGTTAGGCTTCAAAACGGCGCTCTCCACCATCGCCCCGTTCTTTCGCAATTGGACAAAGGCTTCATTGTCCGATACGGAGAGCAAGGTTAGTTCATAGCCATCCCTCAGAGGCAAAGATCGGCCTGCATCAACAGTTAAAACCTCGTCCAAATCGAGGAGAAGCTGGTCAATCTGCCGTTGGCTCATGGTGTTGATGTGTCCTATCTCATCGCTTGTATTCGTCCCGTATCCCGCAAACCAGAGCTGTCCTAGAAATCCTACCACATAATAGGAGCCCCAGGGCTTGAACTTGAACTCAGAGGGCTGAACGAAGGAGCTGTACTGCATGCCCGATGTGCCCACGCGGAACCCATTCTCGACTCTGGAATCGTAGGTCTTAATATCCCGGCCGGAGAGATTGTTGATAATCAGCCCCTCATTGCCTAGCTGGTCCTCGGGATCAAAGTAAAACCCAGAGAAGTTCTCTGAATTCCATCGCGCCTTGATCTGTCCTACTGTAGCCCTCGTGACGGGATTAAATAGGGGAAGAGAGGAGTTCCCCGTGTAAACCGGACCGCGTATCTCATGAACCCCGTAATCGAAAATGCCTCCCTGGAGATAATAAATCAACTGAGGAGTATCGATAACTACCAGCACTAACCCGTCCAGAAGAGGAACTGCGGTGTTCCTGTTCAGGGTGAGATCCACGTCCGTCCGGAACTCTATTCCTTCTTCGGAGATATCAGTCAGCTTCATGTTATCAAGCCTAGACCCCTCCGAGAGATGGATCGCAGGAGAATCGCTCACCTGAAAGACGCCATCCACCTCTGCAATTCCGCAATCCTCTCCGCACATGGCATCGGTAAGGTGAACCAGGATAACAGGTATATCATCTATCTTGTAGACATACGTCTCGCCTACGTTCACTACACTGGCGTCTACTGGTTTCCCATTTTTGAAAAGGACGAAGCTGACCTCCTCTCCGCTATCGGAGATGCCAGCCAGAGCAATCGTATAGCCTCCCATCAGCGGCAACGATTCGTTGTAGGTCAGGGTGTGAACCTCATCGTTATCTATGAGCACCCGCCGTAGCTCTCCCTTCTCCAGGAAGCTAGCAGCCTCAGTGAAATTGCTCTCCGGGAAGCCTGCCAGGTAAGGCTTGCCCAGGAAGGCGATGGTTTCATATCTACCCCATGGTTCAAATTTAAAATCGCTGGAGAACACGCGGCTGGTGTAGATGATGTGATTTTTTTCGGCCAATTTTCCCACTACATCCACAGAAAGGCTCTCGCCACCCACTCCCTCATCCAGGTCGTAGTAGAACCAGCCGAAATCTTCGGGGCTCCATGAACCATTTCCGCTGCTAAAATGCCCGCGGACTAAAGCAACCTCGGTTTGAGCAGAGGTAGCAGGTAAAAGGACGACGAGCAGTAGAACAATAGCCAGGGCTAAAAGGCACAAATTTAGCCACCGTCTATTCAGAGAACTCTTGCGAAGTTGATCGGACAACATATCTGGATAACCTGTATATTCTATGGCGGATCTTAAAGTCTCCGGAGTCAATGGATGTCACCCGTTAAACACATTGCGATATACGGTAAAGGCGGGATCGGAAAGTCATGCACCGCCTCGAACATCGCAGCCGCCTGTGCCGAAGAGGGGAGCAGGGTGCTGGTAGTGGGCTGCGATCCCAAGAGCGATTCGAGCATAACCCTCGTGGGCAGGAGGATCCCGACCATGATGGATCTCATCCAAGCCGGAGGAAAGATCACCGAGAAAGATGTGGTCTTCAAAGGATATAAGGGTGTAAGGTGTATAGAGGTCGGAGGGCCAGAGCCAGGTGTAGGTTGCGCAGGCCGAGGGATAATAGTGGCAATCGATTTCCTTCGGAAAGTGTCCAAAGTTATGGAAGATGTAGACCTGGTCCTTTACGATGTTCCAGGGGATATCGTCTGCGGAGGGTTCTCCGCGCCCATAAGAAAGGGGCTGGTTAGCCAGGCTTATGTTATAACCTCCGGCGAGTACATGCCGCTTTATGCCGGGAACAACATCTGCAAGGGCCTAAAACGCCTGGGCACGCCTCTCGCGGGAGTTATCTGCAACTCACGCGAGGCGACTGGCGAGCGCGAGATCGTGGAGAGCTTTGCCAGGGAGCTAGGAAGCCAGATGGTAGCCTTCATTCCCAAGGACCCCCTGGTGCAGAAGTGCGAAAGAAGAGGAGTCACGGTGATCGAGGGCGTCCCGGACTCGGAGATCGCCGAAGTTTACCGCCAGCTCGCCAGGGCTATTGTGGAAGGGGCAAAGCCTAAAATTCCTGAGCCATTGAGCGACGAGCGACTCAGAGAGCTATCGGAAGTATGAAAGTGAAAGCAGACTGTCCCAGGATTCTTCTGGCCGGAGACAGAAGCTCCAGCGGCAAGACTACAATCGTTGCCGGCCTCCTCTCCGCCCTGCGGGGGCGGGGCCTGGAAGTGCAGAGCTTCAAAGTGGCAATGGACTACATCGATCCCAGCTACCATACCTGGATCACAGGAAGGCCGTGCCGCAACCTTGACGGCTACCTCATGCCCGAGAAAGCCGTCAGGGAGATCTATGCTCACGCCGCCGGTGGAGCCGACGTCGCCGTGATCGAAGGCGTTCGCGGCCTCTACGAGGGCTATGAGGGCGACTTGGGCAGCACTGCCCAGATAGCCAAGCTGCTCCATGTGCCGGTAATATTCGTAGTAGACGCCAGAAGCATCACCCGCTCTGCAGCGGCTCTGGTCAAGGGCTATATGGACTTTGACCCAGAGGTGCAGATCAAAGGCGTCATCCTGAACAAGGTAGGCAGCGAGCGTCACGCCTCCAAAGCCCGAAAGGAGATCGAACGCTATGCGGGCGTGGAGGTGGTGGGGGTGATACGGCGCAATGATTCCATGCACCTGGCAATGCGCCACCTCGGTCTCGTACCCGTGCTGGAGGGAAAGACCAGGCACGATGGCTTTGAAGAGAGGATAAACAGGATACGAGAGATCGTGGAGGACGGCCTGGACATCGACCGCATCCTGGAGATCGCCCGCGAAGCGGAACCATTGCCAGAGCAGGAGACCGATCTTTACAAAAAGAACAACCTGGGGAAGGGGGTCAGGATCGGCGTGGCCCTGGACGAGGCCTTCAACTTCTATTACCGCGATAACCTGGAGATGATGGAGCTATCAGGCGCAAAAGTCGTGCCCTTCAGCCCTGTTCATGACCCGGTCCTGCCGGAGGTGGATGGAATCTACATAGGCGGAGGCTATCCGGAGCTTTATGCTCGCGAACTCTCGGAGAACCAGGGGATGTTGAGATCGCTGACCAGGGCGCACGAAAGAGACCTGTCCATCTACGCCGAGTGCGGGGGCCTGATGTACCTGGCCAGGGAGATAGAGTGGGACGGCGAGAGGCACGAGATGGCTGGCCTCGTTCCCGGAAGGACCAGGCGGGGAAGCATTAGAGTTGTGAGCTACGTTCACGGTCACCTGGCAAAGGACTGCGTTCTCGGGCCATCCGGATCGCCCATCATGGGGCACGAGTTCCACCACTCAGAAATGATCATGGACAAAGATGTGCCCTACGCCATCCGGCTGGAGAGGGGTACGGGCATAGAAGGCGGATGGGATGGAGTGGTCGAAGGGAACATGGTGGCAAGCTACTCGCACATCCACAGCGCGTCCTACAGAGGATTTCCTTCAGAGTTCATCAGCGCCTGCCAAAAACATAAAGGCTAAATAAATTGCGACTCAATGATGCTCAGGTGATGTAAATGGTGAAGATGCCACCCGACGTGAGGGAGACACTGGAGAAGCAGAAGCCCGTTCCAATCGCCACCGCAAGCAAGAATGGGATGCCAAACGTTGTCTTCGTGGGGCTGTTGAAGATCATTGACGACGAGAACCTGATGCTCGTAGACAACTTCTTCCAGAAGACTGCGCAGAATCTAATGGAGAACCCCAAGATCTCCATACTCTGCTACAACGGCGAGACAAAGAAGTCCTTCCAGATCAAGGGAAGCACCACGATGTGCAAAGAGGGCGAGAACTACGACCAGATGAAGAAGTGGGTGCAGGGCGTCAATCCTAAGCTGCCGGCCAAGGGCTGCCTGATGGTCAAGATCGAGGAGATCTACAATGCCATGTGGGGGCCGGAGGCGGGCAAGAAGATAGCCTGATCTCAGCCATCCCATTTTTCAATACTATTTTAGTTTTATATTAGTTTTATGATATTGTTTTAATGTTCGTAATATCATTTTATTATTTATTATTGTCATAACACTATTATCTGCAGGTCATATCCTGCTTCCACAGAAATCCCAGCGCCAGCTTCCACATCCTGCGCCATCTCCTCCTCATGCCCCTGCGCCTGCGGGTAAAAATGCGTCAGCACCACGCGCCCCACGTTCCTGAGCAGCCTGGCAAGCTTCCTGGGTGTAGTGTGGTTGGTCACATCGAAGGGCTCTGGGAAGGAGCACTCGTGGATGAGCAGGTCCGCCCCATCGGCCAGGGCAGCCACTCGTGGCGAGGGCTCAGTGTCTCCTGAGTAGACCACGACTTTATCCCCTGAATCCACCCTGTAGGCTAAAGCTGTCACGCTGTGTCTGGCCTCTTCGGCAAAGATGTCGCAGCCCTTCAGGGAGATGGCATCCATCGGACTTAGCTCATGGACGTGGACATCCATCTTCTCAAGGTAGGGATAGGCAGACTTCAGAGTCTGCAGCCACTGAGCCGTTCCCGCCGGCCCGTAGACCTCCAGGCCCGGAAGCAACATCAGATACCGAGCGTTGGCTAGGGCCAGGACATCTGCTGAGTGGTCCAGGTGAAGGTGGGTCAAGACTATGGTATCCAGGTCCTGCATGCTTATGCCTGCATCCGCCAGGCGCAGCAAGGTACTGCTCCGCAGTCGAAGAGCAGAGGCGAACCGTTCTCTATCAGAAGAGCAGATTGGGAGCGGCCGGGCTGAGGGATGCCGACGCCTGTTCCGAGGAGGGTGACCTTGAGGCTCATGCTGTTCCGATGCAGATCGTATAGTAAATAATGGTATTCATA
>CAWJYS010000013.1:0-161408 GCA_963847095.1 Methanotrichaceae archaeon
TGTCCTGGCACATGATGGTCGAGTTCACGCCGCCGCAGGTCGCCTGCATCGTCAGCAACCGCAACCATTCCTTCGACGCGCTGCGGCGACGAAGGAGTGCGTCATCGGCCATCCCGCCCTCGGCGATGGCGCAGACCGTCGTCGCCATCGGCAATTGCTCGGGGCGCGACACCGGCGACAAGTCGCCGCGCTTCGGCCTGGCAACGCGGCCGGCGCGCCACGTCGCGCCCCGCTGTTGCCCGACTGCATCGCCAACCTGGAATGCCGCCTGGCCGACACGCGGATGGTGAACGCCTACTGCCTGTTCATCCTGGAGGTCGTGCACGCCTGGACCAACCCCGCGCTGCGCGGCGCGCCCACGCTGCACCACCAGGGCTGGGGCCGCTTCGTACTGGATGGGGCGGCGATCCGCATACCCTCCCGCAAGGCATAGCGGCTGATCCGCGCAGGCGGCATCGCCGAGGCGGTGAGCCCGCCGCACAACACGGGCAAGACCACCATCCCCCGGATGTGGATGCAGTTCGGTCAGCCTGCGCGCGCCATGCCCGGCCTCGCGTGCCGGTCGGGGTGGCCCCGCAACGCGCCGCTCAAAACAACAACAACCTGGCCCGCGCCATCTCGAACCCCCGCCCCTCGCCGTTCACGCAGCGCATCCCCTGCTGCGTCGCCGTGCAGGTCATCCCCCTGCCCTGCCAGGCCTGGCCATAGCCCAGCACCGGTGCGGCCGGGTTCGCCGCGTATCCCCATGGCAGATCAGCGCCGCCGCCCCGCGCGGCCCCAGCCCCACCGCGCCGCCATAGTCCAGGTCGCAGCTGCGCCGCCGCGGCGGGCGCTGATAGGTCGCGTTCATCACGTCGCACCGCAACCGTCCGTCGTACACCGCGCAATGGATGTTGCCCGAGGGCAACTGGAAGGCCTCTTGCGCCGATGCTAGGACCGGCGCGGACAGGAAGACTGCGATGAACCGGATCATTTCGGTTTCTCCCATCACTACCCCAGATGACAAAAGCGAGGAACTTTGGCGCGATGACGTACGAGACAATCGATGCGCCGGACGCCAAGGGCAAGCGCGTCCTGCTGCGCGCCGACCTCAACGTGCCGGTGCGCGACGGCAAGATCACCGACCGGACCCGGATCGAGCGCCTGGCGCCGACCATCCGCGAGCTGGCCGAGCAAGGGGGCGAAGGTGATCGTGTGCAGCCATTTCGACCGGCCGAAGGGCAAGCGGGTGCCGGAGATGTCGCTGCGGCCGATGGCCGACGGCGCTGGCCGAGGCGCTCGGCCGGCCGGTGCGCTTCGCCGAGGACTGCGTCGGCGCCGGCGGCCGAGGCGGCCGTCGCCGCGCTGCAGCGATGGCGACGTGCTGCTGCTGGAGAACACCCGCTTCCACGCCGGCGAGGAGAAGAACGACCCGGCGCTTCGGCCGCGGCTGGCGAAGCTCGCCGACGTCTTCGTGAACGACGCCTTCTCCGCCGCGCATCGCGCGCATGCCAGCACCGAGGGCGTGGCGCAGCTGCTGCCGGCCTATGCCGGGCGGCTGATGCAGGCGGAGCTGGAGGCGCTGGATGCGGCGCTCGGCAACCCGGCGCGGCCGGTCGTGGCCATCGTCGGCGGCGCCAAGGTCTCGCACCAAGCTCGACCTGCTGGGCAACCTGTCGCAGCAAGGTCAATGTGCTGGTGATCGGCGGCGCCATGGCCAACACCTTCCTCGCCGCGCAGGGCCATGCCATGGGCAAGTCGCTGCAGGAAGCCGAGATGCACGACGACCGCGCTGCGAGATCCTGGCGGGCGCGAAGGCGGCCGACTGCGAGATCGTGCTGCCGACCGACCTGGTGGTCGCCGCAAGAATTCGACGCCGGACGCGCCGACCCGACCGTGCGGCGTCGATGCGGTGCCGGCCGACATGATGGCGCTCGATGTCGGCCCGGACGACCGTGGCGGCGATCGAGGCAGCGGCTGCGCCAGGCCTGCAGACGCTGGTGTGGAACGGCCCGCTCGGCGCCTTCGAGACGCCGCCCTTCGACGCGGCCACCAACGCGGTGGCGCAGGCGGTGGCGGCGCTGACCCAGTCGGCCGGGCTGAAGTCGATCGCCGGCGGCGGCGACACCGTCTCGGCGCTGAGCCATGCCGGGGTGGTGGACCGGATGACCTATGTCTCGACGGCCGGCGGCGCCTTCCTGGAGTGGCTGGAGGGCAAGACGCTGCCCGGCGTGGCGGCGCTCGAGACCGCTGAAGGGGGCGTGACGCGGTGCGATGCGGCGCGGCGCCGGATTGACTGCGGCTGCCCGCGGTCGTGCCTGATCACAAGCGGCGGATGGTAAGGCATTCTGATGCTGGGATCAGGCGTGATAATCGCGCGCATCGGTGACCGCAGTTACTGGCTGTGCGCATGCGCATCTTTGGCATGCGCATCCTGGCCAGGCCACCGACCCATCACCTCCCGGTTTTTCGCCGCCAGCGATGCTCCTTCATGCCGTTCGGATGCAGGGCACCATCCTGCGCATGATCAGCACTCAACTCGCTCGGCCGCCTTCACCACGCAGGTGGTCACACCCGCCCGGCCCAGCCGGTCCGCGGTGTCCCGCCCGGCGCCGGCGGCACCCCGCGTCGGCGAAGCGCAGCCGGCCAGCGGCCGCTCGGATGCGGTCCCGGCCGCGCCGGCCCGGCCGCTGCCGCGGGGGTCGCTGCTCGACCTGCGGGTCTGACGTCGCACCGGCGCGTCGACGAATTTCCGCCCAGCGCAACCACTGCTCCGCGAGGGTGCGCGCCGCGCATCTTTGCGCATGTCCCGGCTTCGTCCGCAGGGTGCCCGATGGCGACGACCGCGAGCGGCTGACCTGCCCCGATTGCGGCTATCGTCGCCTATGAGAACCCGAAGATCGTCGTCGGCAGCGTCGTGCGAGGTCGAGGCCGGATCCTGCTGTGCCGCCGCGCGATCGAGCCGCGCCGCGGCTTCTGGACCCTGCCCGCCGGCTACATGGAAATGGCCGAGACGGTGGAGGAGGGCGCCCGCCGCGAAGCCTGGGAGGAAGCCCGCGCCCGCATCGCGCTCGAGGGCGTGCTGGCGGTCTATTCCATCGCCCGGCTGGGCCAGGTGCAGGTGATCTTCCGCGCCGGCCTGGCCGAACCGGGCTTCGAGGCCGGGCCGGAAAGCCTCGAGGTCCGCCTGTTCGGCTGGGACGAGATCCCCTGGGACGACATGGCCTTCCCCTCGGTCCGCTGGGCGCTGCGCGGCCTGGCGGGATGGCGCGCCGGCGGTCGGTCGCGCTGAACCCGCCGGAGGATCCGCGCGGCACGCGCCCGCTGCCCGCCGGGCGCGCGCCATGACCGGGCGGCGCGCCCTGCTGGGCGCGATGCTGGCGCTGCTGGCCACCCCGGCCGCCGCGCAGCAGCGGCCAGCGTGCAGCCGCAGGTCGCTGCCCAGCCGGCGGCGACCGCGCAGCCGCAGCGAACGCACAGCGGCAAGCCGGCGCACCCGCGTCCGCCGCCCGGCACCGCGCCGCCGGGCCGCGCCGCCCGCCGCCCCGCCACCGCCTGTCGACACCCGGCGCGGCGACCCCGCGCCGTGCCCAATCTCGACATGGAAGGGCCGCGCCGGGTCGAAGCGTCCCGCGCCGCGCCGCGGCTCGACCCCGCCCTGATCGACCCCGCCGAGCCGCCGCTTCGGCACCGCCACCGACCGCAACAACCTGCAGGCGCGCGAGGACAGGTTGCTGCGCCAGCCCGCGGCGGGTGCGCGGCTGCGGCTGCCCTTCACCTATTGAGCGCCGGCGGCGGGGTCATCCCGCACCGGGCCGGCGGCCCGCCAGGGCGCGCCCGCGCGCGAACAGCCCGCGCCGGCGCCGGCCAAGGATGCCGGCACGCGCCCGCGCCCTGGGCGCGGTCAGGTCGGCGCGGAGCCGCTCGGCCAGCGCCGGGTCCCCGGGCAGTTGCGCGAGGCCATGGCGCAGCGCCGCGATCGCTCGCCGCGCCGGTCGAGCGCCACCAGCGCGTCCGCCCAGCCGACATCGCTGCGAGAGGCCGGGCTCGGTGTGCAGCAGGCGGCGGAACATCCGCTCGCCCGCGCCGCCTGCCCGCCGCGCAGCAGCAGTCGCGCCTGCCAAGCCAGCGCCGGGGCATGGCCCGGCAGGCGCGCCGCGGCGCGGTTCGCCGGCCCGTGGCCTCGGCCGGGCACCGCGGGCGGCCAGCACGGTGCTGAGCCCGAACAGCGCCTGGCCGGCCAGCGCGTCGCGCGCCAGCACGCCGCGGAACACCGCCTCGGCATCGGCCTGGCGGTCGGGGCCGGCGGCATTCAGCAGGTGGCCGTAGTGGGAGGCGAGGTCGATATCCTCGGGCACCGCGGCGTGGCCGGTCGCGGCGGCGGCCAGGGCCTCCGGCGCGCGGCCTTGCGCCACCAGCGACAGGCTGAGCCCCAGGTGCAGGTCCGCCGCCTGCGGCCGCAGGTCGAGCGCCTGGCGGAAGGTTGCCTCGGCATCCGCGGCGGCGCCGGCGGCCAGCAGCAGGTGCGCCGCGCGGCCGATCCGGTGGCCCGCGCCGGGCGACAGCGCGGCGAGGGCCCGGCAGGCCTGCGCCGCCTCCGCCGGGCGACCGAGCGCGATCAGCCGCAAGGCGCGGTCGGCCAGCGCATCGGCCCGTTCGTAGCGGACCACCGCGGGTGGCACGCCGAGTTCGCCGGCGCGCACCCACAATGCATCGGCAAGGCGCGCATGGCCGCGGCCGAAGGCGGCCCGCGCCATCAGGCGGAACCACTGGCCGGACTGCGCGCGGCGGTCGCGCAGCACCGCGCGCATGGCCGTGGCATCGCCCGCCAGCGCCGCGGCGATCATCGCCTCCAGCGTCTCGGTTCCCGCCAGCAGCCAGATCACGGCATGGCCGGACATCGGCGCGCGCAGCAGGTGGACGCGGCCGGCCCTGGCGGCCAGTTGCGCATGGCGCCAGTCGACCGTGTCGTAGGGGTCGGCGATCACCGCGGTGAACGGCGCGAGGTCGGGCCTGTCGATCAGCATGCCGCGGTGCAGCGGCGGGCGGTGGAAGCGATGGAAGCGTTCGTCCCAGGGCACCTCGCCGGGTGCGATGCTGGCCTGCGGCGCGACCGCGATGGTGCTTTCCGCGCCCAGCAGCGCGGCGTGCTTCAGCGCGCCATGCGCCCCCATGCTGTAGCCATAGGTGACTGCGCGCGGCTTCAGCACCTGGCGCACCGCCGCCGCCGCCGCCTCCATCGAGGCGCGCGGAAACCAGTTCTCGCGCTTCGCGACGACGCCGACGGTATCGAGGCCGAGCTTCGTCGCCGCCTCCTGCCCCCAGAAGGCGGTCCGGTTCGGGCGGAAGGTGAGGTCGGAGAAGGTGACCAGGCTGTGCGCCGAGGGGCCCGGCTGGTGGATGACCAGGATCTCCCGGTCGCGGAAGATCACGCGGCGGCCCCCGGGGGTCCCCCGGAGGGTCCCTCGGGTGGCATCAGCGCCGTGCCGCTTCCTCGGGCGTCATCAGCCGCAGCGCCAGGGCATGCAGGCCGGTGGAGAATTCCGCCGCCAGCAGGTCGTGCACGGCGCGCGACCTCGCGACGCGGGACTGGCCGGCGAAGGCCGCCGCGACGATGGTCACGGTGTAGTGCGTCTGGCCGCCCGGGCGTGCGCCGGCATGGCCGGCATGGCTGGCGCTGTCGTCCTGCACCGCCACCTCGGCGGGTGCGAGGGCGGCGTGCAGGATGGCGTGGATGCGCGAAGCGCGGCTGTCGTCCATGCGCGCTTTTCGGTCCTTCCGCCTGCGCTGCCAAGGGGTGTCATGCGCCTTGCGGGATGGGCGCACCCCTCCCATAACGTGACGATGCGAAAGGGTGGCAGGAAGGTCGAGCCGGATCCCGCGGACGCCGGCGCCGCCGGCCCATGCCTGCGAGCATCCCGGCTGCACCGCGGCCGGCGTGTTCCGCGCCCCGCGCGACCGCACCCTGCGCCACTATCCTGTGGTTCTGCCTGGAGCATGTGCGCGCCTACAACGCCGCCTGGGACTACTACAAAGGCATGGGCCCGGACGAGATCGAGGCGCATCTGCGCGCCGACACCGCCTGGCAGCGCCCGACCTGGCCGCTCGGGCCGGCTCGGCGGCGCCAGGCGCTTGGACGCCCGAGATCGCTGCGCGACCCGCTGGGCGTGCTGCACGCCGAGGCCGCTGCACGACCAGCGCCGCGCGCGCGCGAGACGCGACGAGGCGCCGCCCGAACTGCGCGCGCGCGCTGCGACCTGCTGGGCTGGCCTGGCCGCTCGACCAGGCGATGCTGCAAGACCCGCTACAAGGAACTGGCCAAGCGCCACCACCCCGACGCCAACGGCGGCGACCGCGCCGCCGAGGACCGGCTGAAGGACATCAACCGGGCCTACAGCCTGCTGCAAGCTCGGCCGCGTGCCGCGCCGCGCCCGGCGGCGCCACCGCCGAAGCCGCCGGTGCGCCTGCCGGGTAGCCCGGATGCGCCCGCGTCGCCAGCCTGATATGCCCACCTCGACAGTCACAGGAACCGGACTGCATGATGAACAAGGTCGCCCAACTCGTCCGAAATCCGCCCGACCTCGGCGATCGACATGCCCGACACCACGGTCAACGTGCGCGAGGCCTTCGGCATCGACATCGACATGGAGGTGCCGGCCTTCTCGGCCGCACCGAGCACGTGCCCGAGGTCGACACGACCTACCGGTTCGACCAGCGACACCACGCTGGCGATCCTGGCCGGCTTCGCCTACAACCGCCGCGTGATGATCCAGGGCTATCACGGCACCGGCAAGTCGACCCATATCGAGCAGGTCGCCGCGCGGCTCAACTGGCCCTGCATCCGCGTCAACCTCGACAGCCACATCAGCCGCATCGACCTGATCGGCAAGGACGCGATCGTGCTGCGCGACGGCAAGCAGGTGACCGAATTCCGCGAGGGCATCCTGCCCTGGGCGCTGCAGCACCCGATGGCGCTGGTGTTCGACGAATACGACGCCGGCCGCCCGGACGTGATGTTCGTGATCCAGCGCGTGCTGGAGGTCGAAGGCAAGCTGACCCTGCTCGACCAGAACCGGGTGATCCGCCCGCACCCGTGTTTCCGCCTGTTCGCCACCGCCAACACGGTCGGCCTGGGCGACACCACCGGGCCTCTATCACGGCACGCAGCAGATCAACCAGGGCCAGATGGACCGCTGGAACATCGTCGCGACGCTGAACTACCTGCCGCACGACGACGAGGTCGACGATCGTGCTCGCCAAGGTCGCCGAGCTACGACACCGAGGAGGGCCGCAAGCACGATCTCGGCCGATGGTGGCGCTGGCCGACCTGACCCGCGCCGGCTTCATCAACGGCGACATCTCGACCGTGATGTCGCCGCGCACGGTGATCACCTGGGCCGAGAACGCCGCGATCTTCGAGCGATGTCGGCTTCGCCTTCCGCCTGACCTTCCTCAACAAGTGCGACGAGGTGGAGCGGCACGATGGTGGCCGAGTACTACCAGCGCTGCTTCGGCGAGGAACTGCCGCGAGACCGGCGACGTGCAAGGCGCAGCTCGGTCTGCAGCGCAGGCGGAGCGCGGCATCGGCGACCGCAAGGCCGCCGAGACGCGACGCGATCGACGCAGCGATGTCCGGCAAGGACGACCCGCGTCGAGGACGTTCAAGCGCGCCACCGCCGGCGCGATGCGCGCCATCGCGGAGCGGACCGAGCGTGCAGGTCGCCTTCCAGCCCGGCCCGTCCGGCGTGGCCGGCAAGCGGGCGCGCCTGCCGCTGCCGACGCGCGCGCTGCCGCCGGCCGAGATGGCGCGAGCTGCGCGGCGCGGCCGATCGCTGGCGCTGCGGCTGCGCCACCACGACGAAGCGCTGCACGCCGCCGCGCATGCCCGCGGCGCGACGGCGCGCGAGGTCTTCGACGCGCTCGAGCAGGTGCGCGTCGAGGCCCTCGGCGCCAGCGCATGGCGGGCGTCGCCGCCAATCTGCGCGCCGCGCTCGCCGAGCGAGTGCCGAGGCCGAGGGCTACGACCGCATGACGCGGAAGGACCAGCTGCCGCTGCCCGACGCGCTCGGCCTGCTGGCCCGCGAACGCTCTGACCGGCGAGCCGGCCGCCCGCGATCGGCGCAGCGCGTGCTCGACCTGTGGCGCGACACGCTCGACGAGCAGGCCGACGAGGCGCTGGCCGAGATGGCCAGCACCGCCGGACGACCAGGACGCCTTCGCCCGCGCCGCCCGCAAGCTGCTGACCGCGACCTCGACCTGGCGCGAGGCCGAGGTCGAGGCCGGAGTCCGAGGACGCAGGACGAGGACGGCGAGGAGGGCGGCGAGACAGCCGGCCAGCAGGACCAGTCCGGCGAGGGCGAGGCGCAGGCCAGAGCAGGAGACCAGATGCTCGGCGCCCAGCCCGAGACGATGCAGGGCGAGGCCGCCGACGAGGAGGCCGAGGAGACCGAGGACGAGGGCGCCGGCGGCCGAGGGCGACGACAAGCCCGGCGGCCCGCAGCCAGCGCCGCGAGGTGCCGCAGATCGACGACGCCGACGCGCTACCACGCCTTCACCGACGCAGTTCGACGAGGTCGTCGAGGCCGACGAGCTGTGCGACGCCGACGAGCTGACCCGGCTGCGCGCAGCAGCTCGACCAGCAGCTGCAGCCACCTGCAGGGCGTGGTCGCCAAGCTCGCCAACCGGCTGCAGCGCCGGCTGATGGCGCAGCAGAACCGCGCCTGGGAATTCGACCTCGAGGAAGGCATGCTCGACGCCGCGCGGCTGGCGCGCGTCGTGGTCAACCCGATGCATGCCGCTGTCCTACAAGCTCGAGCAGGAGACCGAGTTCCGCGACACCGTCGTCACGCTGCTGATCGACAATTCCGGCTCGATGCGCGGCCGGCCGATCACCGTCGCCGCGATGTGCGCCGACATCCTGGCGCGCACGCTGGAGCGCTGCGCGCGTGAAGGTCGAGATCCTCGGCTTCACCACCCGCGCCTGGAAGGGCGGGCAGTAGCCGCGAGCAGTGGCTCGCCGAGGGCAAGCCGCGCAATCCCGGGCCGCCTCAACGACCTGCGCCACATCGTCTACAAGGCGGCCGACGCGCCCTGGCGGCGCGCGCGCAAGAACCTCGGCCTGATGCTGCGCGAGGGGCTGCTGAAGGAGAACATCGACGGCGAGGCGCTGCTGTGGGCGCACAAGCGCCTGCTGCGCGCGGCCCGAGCAGCGCCGCATCCTGATGGTGATCTCCGACGGCGCGCCGGTCGACGATTCGACGCTGTCGGTCAATCCGGGCAACTACCTGGAACGCCACCTGCGCAAGGTGATCGACTGGATCGAGAGCCGCGTCGCCGGTCGAGCTGATCGCCATCGGCATCGGCCACGACGTGACCCGCTACTACCGCCGCGCCGTGACCATCATGGATGCCGAGCAGCTCGGCGGCACGATGATGGAGCAGCTGGCCGAGCTGTTCGACGAGGACGCCGCGGAAGCCTGGCAGCGCGCGGCGGCGGAGCGCGGCCCGGTCCTGGTCTGATGCGCCACCGCGCACAGCCAGGCGGCCTTTTCCCCGCGCGCCCGTGGCGCGACGCAGCGCGCGGCGGCGGAGCGCGGCTCCGGTCCTGGTCTGATGCGCCACCGCGCACAGCCAGGCTGCCTTTTCCCCCGCGCGCCCGTGGCGCGACGCAGCGCGCGGCGGCGGAGCACGGCCCGGTCCTGGTCTGATGCGCCGCCGCGCACAGCCAGGCGGCCTTTTCCCCGCGCGCCCGTGGCGCGACGCAGCGCGCGGCGGCGGAGCGCGGCCCGGTCCTGGTCTGATGCGCCGCCGCGCACAGCCAGGCTGCCTTTCCCCGCGCGCCCGTGGCGCGACGCAGCGCGCGGCGGCGGAGCGCGGCCCGGTCCTGGTCTGATGCGCCACCGCGCAGCGTGATCGGCTGAGTGATGCCCGGCGTTGCGCGCCCGACGCGGCGCAGGGTGCTCGCGGCCGCCGCCCTGCTGGCCGCCTGCACCCGCGCACCGCATGCCGCCGACGAGGCCGGCACCGTGTTGCCGCCCGTGCCGCTCGATGGCCCGCTGCGCAGCCTGGGCGGCTTCGACATCGACGCGACGCGCCTCGGTGCGGCGAACCTGTCCGGCATCCACCTGGATGGCGACCTGCTGGCGACCATGGTCGACGACCGCGGCCGCTGGGCGCAGGCGCGCATCGAATTGCGCGACGGCATCGCCCATCGCCTGCTGCCGGTCGCCGCCGGCCCCTTGCGCGATGGCGCCGGCCGGCCCCTGCCGCGCGGGCGGGCGGCCGATGCGGAAGCGATCACCCGCCTGCCGGACGGCACCTGGCTGGTCGGCTTCGAACGCTGGCACCGCATCCGCGCCTATCGCCGCCTGGACGGGCCGGGCGCCTATGTCGAGGCGCCGCCGGGGCTCGATCGCGCGCCGCCGAATGGCGGGATCGAATCCCTCGCGCTGCTGGCCGATGGACGGCTGCTCGTCATCACCGAGGAATTGGGCGCGCCGGGCGCGCCGGCGCTGCGCCAGGCCTGGGTCGGCCGGCCGGGGCGCTGGATGCCGCTGGCCTGGCAGCCCGAACCCGGCTTCGTGCCGGTGGACGCCGCCGGCCTGCCCGATGGCGGGGCGCTGGTGCTGGAACGCCGCTTCACCTGGCTGACCGGCTTCGCCGCACGGCTGGTGCGGCTGCCCGCCGCGACGCTGGCGGCCGCGGGGGCGGGCAGCGTGCTGGCAGGGCAGGAGATCCTGCGCCTGGATGGCGATCCGCTGCCGGCGGAGAACTGGGAAGGTGTCGCGGTGGCGCGCCATGGCGGCCGGCTGGTCGTCGCACTGGTCGCCGATGACAATGGCAGCGTGATCCAGCGCAGCCTGATGCTGCTGTTCGACCTGCGCGACTGACGCGCCGCGCAGGCCGGCGCGCGTCAGTCCGGCTCGCCCTCCACCGGATGCGCGCCGCAGGCCCGCATGAACACCAGCACGTCGTGCGCCGCCTGCTTCACGGCATCCGCGTCGGTGCCCTTGGCGACCACCGCCACGCCGCCGCCGGTGGCGCGGTAATAGGGGTAGCTGCCGATGATCGAGGTCCGGGTAGCGCGCCTGGATGGCGGCCAGCCCCTCGGCGATGCTGGCCTTCCATCAGCCCGTATCGCATGGACGGCTGCGGGAGACGATCGGCGGGCCGCCCTTCAGGCTCGGCGCCAGCGCCTCGAACATCGACCTGCATGATGCGCGGCACGCCGGCCATGACATGGACATTGCCGATGGTGAAGCCGGGCGCGATCGAGATGGTGTTGTCGATCAGCGCGGCGCCGCGCGGCAGGGTCGCCATGCGCTGGCGGGCCGCGTTGAAGTCGCCGGGCGGGGAGCGGCGGGCATAGTCGCGGCCATCAGGGCGCGGGTCTCGGCATGCGGCTCCCACGGCACGCCGAAGGCCGCGGCGACGCATTCGCTGGTGATGTCGTCATGCGTCGGGCCGATGCCGCCGGTGGTGAAGACATGGTCGTAACTGCGCGCGGCACCTCGTTCACCGTGGCGATGATGGTCTCCGGCACATCGGGGATCACGCGCACCTCGCGCAGCGGGATGCCGATCTCGCCCAGGCGGGTCGCGAGGAACTGCAGGTTGGCGTCCTGGGTGCGGCCGGACAGCACCTCGTTGCCGATGATGAGCAGGCAGGCGGTCGGGCTGGTCATGGCGGATCCTCCGGGCGGGTAGGATAGTCGGAGCGCGCGCCGTGGCGCGAATCAGCCCGCCGGGCGGCGCAGCGCGATGTCGTACAGCGCCTCCCCGCCCAGCGAGAGATAGGCCACGGCCCAGCCCTCGGCGGCGGCGAATTCGCACACCGCCTGGTGCACGCCGAAGACGCCGAAGCCCGGCCGCACGATGCGCGCGAAATCGTTGAACACCAGCAGCCCGCCCGGCTTCACGCGGCGCTTGGCGCTGGCGATGTCGGCCACCACCGCGTCGTAGCCATGGTCGGCATCGACATAGATCCAGTCGAAATCCGCCGCCGCCGAGGACCCCAGATAGGCCACCGTGGTGGTCTCGTGCCGCTGCACCGCGGGATGGGCGATCACCTCCGGCGCGCAGAGCGCGAAGGACACGTCGACCAGGTGCAGTTCGTCCGGCTGCACGACATCGAGGATCATGCGCGCGTAGTCGCCGCGATAGGTGCCCAGTTCGCAGACGCGCCCGCCCTTGGGGAAGCGCCGCAGCATCTCGATCCGGTCGGCCAGCAGCACGCAGCCTTCGAGCTGCGCCTGCGGGATGGGCGGCGCCGGCGGCGGCGGCGGCTGGAACGCGAGCCGCGCGAGCCGGCCGAGCGTCTTGAGGCTTTCGGGCAGCAGGCGGCGCAGCGCCAGCTGGGCGCGATAGGCAGGTCCGGTCGTCATCGGCCGGCGGGGCGTGGCGGGGCGGGGGCGCGGCGCATGTCGGCGGGCGGCTTCCTGGGGCGCGGGACCATCCCGGACCGGAGGGCGCTTATCGCGCGGCGGCGGCATCGGGGCCAGGGGGCGCGCGGTGCAGCATGATTGCCACGGTTCCGGCACTGCCATATAGCGCCCCCGCAGCAGCGCTGCCCGCATGCGGGGATCGTTGCGGCACCGGGGCGGGCAGCCGGTGATGCCCGCGGGCCGTCCCGGCAGCCGAGGCATCGACGACCCACAGCATCGCCCCGCCGACCAGCCATGCGACGCGGGGTTCCAAGGACCGGTGATGCGCCTGCCCCTCTCCGAGTCGCGTTCCTGGCCCATGCGGGCCGCACCGCCGCCACGCGACCGGCGCCGGTAGCGATGACGCCGAAGCAAGCCCTGCTGAACGTCGCGCGGCGCCTGCCGCCCTGGGCGAAGGCGCCGGTCGTGCGCGTCGCGCAGAGGTCGCGGCTGTTGCGCCGGCTGCTCGGCATCCCGCCCGCGGCGCTGCCGACGGCATCGCCGACATGCGCGACGAATTCCGCGCCCAGCAGGCCGAACTGACCGCGCAGCAGGCGCAGCACCTGATGGCCGGCTTCGCGCGCCGGCCGCTGATCTCGGTGATCATGCCGGTCTACGGCACGCCGCCGCAGTGGCTGCGCCGCGCCGTCGAATCCCTGCAGGAACAATACTACGCGCAGTGGGAACTCTGCGCCGTCGACGATTGCTCGCCCACCGATGCGCAGCGCCGCGTGCTCGAGGCCTGCGCGGCGGCGGATCCGCGCGTGCGGTTCCAGGTGATGCCCGCCAATGGCGGCATCTCGGCCGCGTCGAACGCGGCGCTCGCGATGGCGCGGGGCGAGTATGTCGCGCTGCTCGACCACGACGACGAGCTCACGCCCGATGCGCTGCTGCGGATGGTGCAGGCGATCAACGACGCGCCGGAGGCCGACTTCCTCTATTCCGACGAATGCAAGATCGACGACACGCCGGCGCGGGAGCTGTTCGACTTCATCCTCAAGCCCGACTGGTCGCCCGAGATCATGTTCAACGGCATGGTCACCGGCCACCTGACCGTCTACGCCCGCGAGCTGGTCGAGGCGGTGGGCGGCTTCCGCGGCGCCTATGATTTCTCGCAGGACTACGACCTCGCGCTGCGCGCCTCGGAGCGGGCGCGCCGCATCGTCCATGTCGAGCGCATCCTCTATCTCTGGCGGGCGATCCCTGGATCGGCGGCGAGCGGCGGCAAGGACTATGCGCGCGAGACCAATATCGCGGCCCTGCAGGACGCGCTGGATCGCCGCGGCATTGCCGGCACGGCGGTCGCGCTCGACCACGCCAACCGCGTGCGCATCGCGCTGCCCGATGACGCGGCGCGCGTGTCGATCGTGATCCCGTCGGATTCCCATGACAACCTGCGCCTCGCGCTCGATGCCATCCGCGCCGGGACCACGTATCGGGACTTCGAGGTGCTGGCGGTCTGCAACAGCGCGCTCGCGGCGCGCCTCGCGCAGGACTACGCGGGCTGGGCGCCCTTGCGCTGCGTCGCCTACGACAAGCCCTACAATTTCTCGGACAAGTGCAACGAGGGCGCGCGGGCGGCGACCGGCGAATTCGTGGTCTTCTACAACGACGACGTGTTTCCGCTGCAGCCCGACTGGATCGAGCGGCTGGTCGAATACCTCCATGTGCCGGGCGTGGGCGGCGTGTCGCCCAAGCTGCTGCACGAGGACGACACGATCCAGTACGCCGGCATGATATCCGGCACGCCCGGTCTGTGCGGCACGGCGTACAACCACGTGCCGCGGGACGCGCCGGATCCGTTCCTGTCGATGCACAAGTACGTGCGGAACGTGTCGATCCTGTCGGGGGCCTGCTGCGCGCTGCGCCGGGACGTGTTCCTCGGGCTCGGCGGCTTCGACGCGGTCAACACGGCCGACGCGCATTCGGACATGGACCTCAGCTTCCGCCTGATGGAGGCCGGGCTGCGCTGCGTCTATACGCCCCATGCGGTGCTGCGCCACATCGGCAACCATTCCTGGGGCAACAAGCCGGCGAAGAACAAGGCCGACATCCACGCCCTGAAGCGCTGGGGCGCGCGGCTCGCGCGCGACCCGTACTTCCCGCGGCCGATGCTGCGCGCGCTGTATCGCGACTTCCGCTTCGACTACCGCATCCATGCCGGGCATCTGGACCCCGCCGCGACCTATGCCGGGCCGGACGTCCTGCTGGTCTCGCACGAACTCTCGCTCACCGGTGCGCCGCTGATGCTGCTGTATGCGGCGCGCGCCATCCGCGAGGCCGGCGGCTTTCCGGTGGTCGTCTCGCCCGAGGACGGCCCGATGCGCGAGGAATTCCTGCGCGCCGGCATCGCGGTGATCGTGGATGCGTCGTTGCGCCAGGACCACTTCCTGTTCGAACGCTTCGCGCGGAACTTCGACCTGGCGATGGTGAACACCAGCGTCCTGCAGGGGGTGGTGCGGCAGCTCTCGGCCATCCCGATCCTGCGGACGGTGTGGTGGGTGCATGAATCCGAGCTGCTCGCCGCTTCCCTGAAGAACGCCCACGGCGTGGCGTGGGACCGCGTGCGCCTGCTGGGCGTCAGCGACTACGCGCGCGGCTTCCTGCCGCCGGGCATGAGCGCGGATCTGCTGCGCTACGGCATCCCGGACGCGGCCTGCGCGGATGTCGCGCCGCGCGCGCCCTCGCCGCTGACCTTCGTGGTGTCCGGCACGATCGAGCCGCGCAAGGGACAGGACGTGCTGGTCGACGCCGTCGCGATGCTGGCGCCCGAGATCCGCGCGCAGTGCCGCTTTGTCCTCGCGGGCAAGCTGTGGGACCTGCACCGGGGCTACTGGGAGCGCATCCAGGCGAAGATGGCCGGCCTGCCGGAGATCGAATACCGTGGCCTTCTCGACCACCAGGCCAATCTCGACCTGATCCGGGATGCGGACGTGCTGCTGTGCAGTTCACGCGACGAATCGGTGTCGATCGTGGTGATGGAGGCGGCGATGCTGTCGAAGCCGTCGATCATCAGCGACCGGGTCGGCGCCGCGGAGTTCCTCGATGACGATGCCTGCTTCGTGTTCGGGTCGGGCAATGCCGCGGCCCTGGCGGCGCGGATCACCGAGGCCCATGCGCGCCGCGACGACCTGCCGCGCATGGGCGCCGCGGCCCGCCGGCACTTCGAAAAGAAGATGACCTTCGACAGGTTCGCGCAGGACCTGCGCGCGGTGATCGCCGAGGAGACCCTGGGCCGCGCATCGGACACGCCCCGCGGTCGCATCGATGCCTGACCCGCGCGAGGCCATGGGGTGGCACGGGGTCCGTGCCGCGGCATCGGCGGCCTGCCGCGGGCTGCCGGCCGGCACGCGCTCCTGACATGGCGATGGACCTGCACAACCTCAGCCGTTCTGAACCGGGACTGCGGCGCTGGCTGCATGGCATCCGGGCTGTGGCGCGGCACAGGCCCGGCTCCGTCCTGCGGCGGTTGCGCTCGGTCGCGCGCCTGCTGGCCGCGCGGCTGCGGGAGGTGGTGCAAGCCGGCCTGCTGGACCTGTCCGACCGCCTGAGCACCCGCCCGCCGCCCATCCTGCGCATGCAGGAGGGCGAGCAGCCGCTGCCGGGGCACCGCGCCGTCGCCGTGATGGTGCAGTACAGCCCGTCGGGGTCGCTGAGCGGGATGGTGCTGCGTCAGATCGCCACCTATCGCGACCTGGGCTTCGCCGTGGTCGTGGTGTCGACCAGCCCTGTCTTCCCCGAGGAGGACTGGCAGGCGGCCCGCCGCGACGCCGCGCTGGTCGTGCACCGGCGCAACGGGGGCCTCGATTTCGGCGCCTGGAAGGACCTGGTGCCGGTCGCGCTGGAACGCTGGCCGGACGCCGAGGAATTGCTGCTGGTCAACGACAGCGTGCTCGGCCCGATCCGCCCCCTGGGGCCGGTGGTCGATACCATGCGCGCCGCCGGCCCCGGCGTGTTCGGCCTGATCGAAAGCCTGCAGGGCGGCCCGCACCTGCAGTCCTGGTTCACGCTGGCGAGCGGCCGGGCGGCGGTCGCGGATGTGGCGCGGTTCCTCGCACGGCTGAAGCTCAGCCGGTCGAAGTGGAAGATCGTCCAGCGCGGCGAACTCCGCCTGGCGCGGGCGATGCGCGCGGCGGGCCACCGCGTGGCCGCGCTGCATGGCTACGAGGCGCTGGTGCGCACCGCCCTCGCGGACCCGGCGGAGTACGCCTACCTCAAGCGCGCGCTGCCGGCCTGGCTGGCCGGTGCCGATCCGGCGCGCCACCACGCCATCCTGGTGGACCGGCCGCTCAATCCGTCGCACCACCTGTGGCATGTGCTGGCCGGGCCGGCGGCCTGCCCCTTCATCAAGACCGAACTGGTGCGGCGCAATCCCGGCAGGCTGCCCGATGTCGAGGCCTGGGCCGACTTCGTCCCGCCGGATTCGCCCTGCCCGGTGCCCATGCTGCGGGCGCATCTGGAGGCACTCGGCCCCTGAGGGCGGCGCCGACTTCTTCCGTGGCCGGGGTGTTGGTGTTACGCACGCGGCCTGAGCCCCCCAGCCCGAGAAGGTCGCGAATGCCCGAACCCCGCAAGGTCGCCCTGATCACCGGCATCACCGGCCAGGACGGCTCCTACCTGGCCGAGCTGCTGCTCGCGAAGGGCTATGTCGTGCACGGCATCAAGCGCCGGTCGTCGTCGTTCAACACCGGCCGCGTCGACCACCTCTACCAGGACCCGCACGACCCGGGCGTGGGCTTCTTCCTGCACTACGGCGACCTGACGGACGCCACCAACCTGATCCGCATCCTGGCCGAGGTGCAAGCCGGACGAGATCTACAACCTCGGCGCCCAGACGCATGTGCGGTGTCGCTTCGAGACGCCGGAATACACCGCCAATTCCGACGCGCTCGGCACGCTGCGGCTGCTCGAGGCGATCCGCATCCTCGGGCATGGAGAAGACCGCGCGCTTCTACCAGGCCTCGACCAGCGAGCTGTACGGCAAGGTGCAGGCGGTCCCGCAGGACGAGACCACGCCCTTCTACCCGCGCAGCCCCTATGCCGCCGCCAAGCTCTACGCCTACTGGATCATGGTGAACTACCGCGAGGCCTATGGCATGCACGCCTCCAACGGCATCCTGTTCAACCACGAGAGCCCGCGCCGCGGCGAGACCTTCGTCACCCGCAAGATCACCCGCGCGGTCGCCGCCATCCACCTCGGGCAGGCAGGACTGCCTCTGGCTCGGCAACCTCGATGCGCAGCGCGACTGGGGCCATGCGCGGGACTACGTCGAGGGCATGTGGCGCATCCTCCAGCAGCGACACGCCCGACGACTACGTGCTGGCGACCGGGGAGACGCACACGGTGCGCGCAGTTCGTGCGAACTGGCCTTCGCCGAGGCGGCATCGCGCTCGAATGGCGCGGCAAGGGCGTGGACGAAGTCGGCGTCGACCGCGCCACCGGCCGCACGCTGGTGCGCGTCGACCCGGACTACTTCCGCCCGACCGAGGTCGACCTGCTGATCGGCGACCCCGCCAAGGCGAAGCGCGAAGCTCGGCTGGACGCATACGGTCAAGCTGCCGGAACTGGTGCACGGAAATGGTCGCCGCCGACATCGCCGTGATGCGCGACGACGGCCCCGCCGATGCCGCGGCCAGCGCGCCGCATGGCTGACACGCCCGAGCATTTCGCGCTGCGCGGCGAGCGCGATCTGTGTCGCCGGCCACCGCGGCATGGTGGGCTCGGCCTGCGTGCGGCGGCTGGCGCGCGAGGGCTGCGAGGTGCTGACCGCCGAGCGCGCGCAGGTCGACCTGCGCCGCCAGGCCGAGGTCGAGGCCTTCATGGCCGCAGGCGAAGCCGGATGCCGTGTTCGTCGCCGCCGCCAAGGTCGGCGGCATCCTCGCCAACGACACGCTGCCGGCCGAGTTCCTCTACGACAACCTGATGATCGAGGCGAACCTGATCGAGGCGGCGCATCGGGCGGATGTGAACGCTGCTGTTCCTCGGCTCCTCCTGCATCTATCCGAAGGAGGCGCCGCAGCCGATCACCGAGGACGCGCTGCTGACCGGCCCGCTCGAGCCGACCAACGAGTGGTACGCGATCGCCAAGATCGCCGGCATCAAGCTGTGCCAGGCCTATCGCCGGCAGTACGGCTGCGACTACATCTCGGCCATGCCGACCAACCTCTATGGCCCGGGCGACAACTTCCACCCCGAGCGCAGCCACGTCATCCCCGCGCTGCTGCAGCGCTTCCACGAGGCGGCGCAGCGACGGCGCCGAGGTCGTGACCTGCTGGGGCACGGGCACGCCGCGGCGCGAATTCCTGCACGTGGACGATCTGGCCGACGCCTGCGTCTTCCTGCTGGCGCGTTATTCGGGCGCAGGAGCACCTCAATGTCGGCACCGGCACCGACATCACCATCGCGCGAGCTGGCGCGAGACACATCGCGCGGGTCACCGGCTTCACCGGGCGCATCGACTGGGATCACAGCAAGCCCGACGGCACGATGCTGAAGCGGATGGATGTCTCGCGCATCGGCGCGCTGGGCTGGCAGGCGCGCATCGGCTTCCGCGAAGGGCTCGAAGGCGACCTATCGCTGGTTCCTCGAGCAACCCGCCCTGCGGCGTTGACGGCGCGGCGGCGGCCCCGGGCGGGGCGCGCCAGCCCCGCGGCCGGGCCTTGGCATCCCGCCTCGCCCGGATGCTGCCTTGATCCTCGGCCACAGAACGGGCCACAAGGGCGCAGCCGCGCAAGCGGCCAGGCCTCCACCCCCATCGCCCGGACCCCCCTGCATGCCCCTTTTGATCACTGGCGGCCTTGGTTTCATTGGCTCGGCTGTGGTGCGTCGAGTGTTGTCGACGACGGACGAGGTGGTGGTGAACCTCGACTGCCAGACCTATGCGGCGAGCCCGGACAGCCTGGGCGACTGGCTGGCGCCACCCGCGGCACATCCATGTGAATGCCGACATCTGCGACGGCGCGGCGGTGCGCGCGGTGTTCGCCGCGCATCGCCCGAGCGCGCGTGATGCACCTCGCCGCCGAATCGCCATGTCGACCGGTCGATCGACGGGCCGGCGGAATTCATCCGCACCAACGTCGTCGGCACGCAGGTGCTGCTGGAGGCGGCGCGCGAATACTGGTCGTCGCTGGAGGGCGCCGCGAAGGACGACTTCCGCTTCCACCATGTCTCGACCGACGAGGTGTTCGGCTCGCTGGAAAGCCGCGACGACAAGCCCTTCGACGAACACACGCGCTACGATCCGCGCAGCCCCTATTCGGCCTCCAAGGCGGCGTCCGACCACCTGGTGCGGGCCTGGCAGCACACCTACGGCATGCCGAACTTCGTCTCCAACACCACCAACAACTACGGCCCCTGGCAGTTCCCCGAAAAGCTGATCCCGCTGGTCACGCTGAACGCGCTCGAGGGCCGCCCGCTGCCGGTCTATGGCGACGGCTCCAACATCCGCGACTGGATCCATGTCGAGGACCACGCGCAGGCGCTGGTGCTGGCGCTGTTCCGCGGCGTGCCGGGCGCGACCTATTGCCTCGGGCCCGCGCCAGGAACGCACGCAACCTCGAGGTGGTGCGCGCGATCTGCGCGACGCTCGACCGGCTGCGCCCCGACCCGGCCGGCCCGCGCGAACGGCTGATCACCTATGTGCGCGACCGCCCCGGGCATGATTTCCGCTACGCGATGGACCCCTCGGGCGCCGAGGCGGCGCTGGGCTGGACGCGCGCAGCATGATTTCGAAAGCGGGCTGGAGCAGACCATCGCCTGGTATCTGGCCAACGAGGCCTGGTGGCGGCCCGATCCGCGACAAGCGCTATGCGGGGCAGCGGCTTGGCGGCGAGTGTGGCCGGCGGCATGAAGGGCATCCTGTCTCGGCGGGCGGCTCCGGGCACGCGCGCTGCACCCGATGACGCTGGCGGCGTCCAAGCAGCTGCTGCCGGTCTACGACAAGCCGATGGTCTATTACCCGCTGGGCACGCTGATGCTGGCGGGCATCCGCGACATCCTGCTGATCTCGACCCCGCACCGACCTGCCGAGCTTCCAGCGCCTGCTGGGCGATGGCAGCCAGTTCGGCGTCACCCTCACCTATGCCGAGCAGCCCCGGCCCGAGGGCATCGCCCAGGCCTTCCAGATCGGCGCGCGACTGGATCGGCGGGCAGCCCTGCGCGCTCGCCCTGGGCGACAACATCATCTACGGCGACGGCCTGTCGGCGCAGCTGCAGGCCGCCGCGGCACGCGCGGAGCACGGCGAGGCGACGGTCTTCGGCTATCGCGTGGCCGACCCCGAGCGCTACGGCGTGGCGGAATTCGACGCGACCGGCCGCGTGCTCTCGATCGAGGAAAAGCCCGCCCAGCCGAAATCCGACTGGGCGGTGATCGGGCTGTATTTCTACGACCAGCGCGTCACGCAGATCGCCCGCGACCTCGCGCCCTCGCCGCGCGGCGAACTGGAGATCACCGACCTCAACAAGGTCTATCTCGGCCTCGGCGCGCTGCGCGCCGAACAGCTGGGCCGCGGCTGCGCCTGGCTCGATGCCGGCACGCCGGGCTCGCTGCTGCAGGCCGCGCTGTTCGTGCAGACCGTGCAGGACCGCCAGGGCCTGCAGGTCGGCTGCCCGGAGGAGATCGCCTTCCGCATGGGCTTCATCGACGCCGCACGCGCTGCGCGCGCGCGCCGACGCGCTCGGCAAGACCGCCTATGGCGCCTATCTGCGCGACCTGGCGGCGGGGCGGCACGCGTGAAGGTCGAGCGCCTCGCCATCCCCGACGTGCTGCTGATCGAACCCGCCCGCCACGGCGATGCGCGCGGGTTCTTCAGCGAGGTGTGGTCGCGCGCGCACCTTCGCCGCAGCACGGGCTCGACATCGACTTCGTGCAGGACAACCACGCCTTCTCGGCCGCGCCGCTGCGTGCTGCGCGGGCTGCATTTCCAGCGCCCGCCCAGCGCCGCAGGGCAAGCTGGTGCGCGTCGCGCGCGGCGCCATCCTCGATGTCGCGGTCGATATCCGCGCAGGGCTCGCCCACCTACGGCCAGCACGTCGCGGCGGAACTGAGCGCGGCGAACTGGCGCCAGCTGTGGGTGCCGCGCGGCTTCGCGCATGGCTACTGCACGCTCGAGCCCGATACCGAGGTGCTCTACAAGACCGACGCACCCTATGACCGCGCCGCCGATGGCGGCATCGCCTGGGACGATCCGGCGCTTGGCCATCGCCTGGCCGGCGCGGCGCGCCCATCCTGTCCGACAAGGACCGCGCCGCGCCGCGCCTGGCCGACATCGCGGCCGCCCTTCCCGCAGGGGTCGTGGTGATGCGCCGCATCCTGGTCACCGGCCGCGGCGGGCAGCTCGCCACCGGCCTGGCCGACGCCCTGCCGGCGCAGGGCTTCGAGGCGTTCCTGTTCGGCCAGCCGGAATTCGAATTCGACCAGCCCGACACCATCGCCGCCGCCTTCGCCGCCGCCCGGCCCGACGCGGTGGTGAACTGCGCCGCCTGGACCGCGGTCGATGCCGCCGAGGACGACGAGGCCGCCGCCTTCGCGGCCAACGCCATCGGCCCGGCGCTGGTCGGCGCGGCACTGCGCGGCGCTCGGCATCCCGCTGGTCCAGGTCTCGACCGACTACGTGTTCGACGGGCGCAAGGGCGCGCCGTATGTCGAGACCGACACGCCCAACCCGCTCGGCGCCTATGGGCGCACCAAGCTCGCCGGCGAATGGGCGGCACTCGCCACCAACCCGATGACCACCGTGATGCGCACCGCCTGGGTGTTCTCGCCGGTCGGCAACAACTTCCTGCGCACCATGCTGCGGGTCGGCGCGCGAACGCAGCGAGCTGCGCGTGGTGGCCGACCAGCAGGGCAGCCCGACCGCGGCACCGGACCTGGCCGACGCCATCGCCGGCGTGCTCGCGCGCATCCGCGCCACCGGCTGGCAGCACGACCACCGCGGCGTGTTCCACGCGGTCGGCGCAGGGCTTCACCACCTGGCACGCCTTCGCGCAGGCGATCTTCGACGCCGCCAAGCCGCTCGGCGGACCAACGCCGGATGTCCAGCCCATCACCACCGCGGACTATCCCACCCGCGCCGCACGGCCCGCCGATGGCATGCAAAGGCACAATGAATCCCTACAGGCCTACGACAGGGCCATAGAGCTGAATCCGAGATACATCGACGCCTGGCGTGGCAAGGCCCTTGTGCTTCGTGCCCTCGGCCATAATGCCGAGGCAGAGGAGTCCTCCATAAAAGCCATGGATCTTGGATACAGGCCGCAGATGGTGACGGCGGTTGCCGGAAGCGGTCCCTTTGTCACCGAAAGGGTAGAGATGGTGCCCGAGGCCGCTCACGGCCAAGGATCCGGGGTATGAGAGCCGATCCCAGCACCTTTTTTTCAAGATTATTGGAGGCAGATCGATGAAAGCCAAATTCGCTATTGCTCTGATAGCTCTGGCTGCGCTATGCACGTGTGCTGCTACACAGGAGAACATACCAGAGGACTGGTTCGACAAAGGCCAGGAGCTATTCAGGAACCATTCTTATGAAGAGGCCAATGAGGCTTACGATAAAGCCATCGAGCAAAATCCCCAGTACGGCTGGGCCTGGGGAGGCAAAGCCACTGCTCTATCCATCTTGGGGAGGTACAATGAGTCCTTAGAAGCCTATGACAGGGCCATAGAGACATGGCCTGCAAACGATACTGAGAGAATATCACAGCTATGGGTATTCAAGGGCGTTACCCTCAACTCAACCGGCAGACAGGAAGAGGCCTTCAAAGCCTTTGAAAAGGCCCTTGAGATTTATCCTCAGAACATGGATGCCTGGATGTGGAAGGGTGAAGCTCTAGAAAATCATGGCAAGTATAGTGAAGCCGTTGAGGCCTATAACATGGCCATTGATGTAGCTCCGCCTGTACCTGCAATAAAAGCATCAGCCTTGAACAGCAAGGGTGACGCTCTGATGGGCCTTGGCAGTTACCAGGAGGCCTATGACGCCTACGATGAAGCTATTGAACTAAGCTCTAACTCTACAGACGATGCCGGGAAGTTCCATCTGGCAGCGGCCTGGCGTGGGGAAGGAAATGCTCTGAAGGCTTTAGGCCATCGGGTTGAGGCAGATGCCGCATTCGCAAAAGCCAAGGAGCTGGGGTATGAGGGATGACTCTTTTCCGAGGTTTAAAAGACAATAAAGGTGGTTTGTAAATGAAAGCAATATTCGCTATCGCTTTGATAGCTGTATCTGTGCTTTGCACCTCTGCATTAGCGCAGGAGAAGAGCGCAGAAAGCTAGCTGAAAGAGGGTTACAATCTGAGCGCAAATGGGTCTTATGAACAGGCCCTCCAGGCCTATGATAAGTCCATTCAGATTGATCCCAATAACGAACTCGCCTGGATCAACAAAGCCAATGTCCTGTTGATGTTAAACCGAACAGACGAGGCAACAGACGCATATCAGAAGGCACTGGATATCACCAACAAAACGCTGGAGGCACAGCCCCAGAACGCAACTCTATGGTCTGCAAAGGGATTGCTCCTCCACAACGTAGGGAATTACGAAGAGGCTGTCAGGGCATTTGATAATGCTACCAGTGTCGATCCCAAATTCGAGATGGCCTGGAAGATGAAGGGGGTTATCCTCGCCAGCGAACTGCATAGGTATGACGAGGCTGTTCAGGCATTTGACGGAGCCCTCCAGGTAAATCCAAATGATGCACAGGTCTGGAGTCTCAAGGGAGATGCCCTCAAGGCGTCGGGCCTCCAGGCCGAGGCAGACGAGGCCTATGCCAAGGCTAAGGAGCTGGGTGGGGGGAACCAGGGATAAATCTCTAATTTTTTATTGAAGGAGGATCTTGAATGAAGACAAAAATAGCCTTAACATTATTATCACTAGCAGCACTGTGCACCTGTGCTCTGGCGCAGGATACTGCAGAAGACTGGTACGAAAAGGGCCAGGAACTGTACAAAAGCCAATCCTGGAAGGAAGCAGTCCAGGCCTACGATGAAGCCATAGAGCTAAACCAGTCGTATGCAGAAGCCTGGTGGGCAAAGGGTCAGGCTCTTGAGATCCTGGCGATGGAGTCCCGGGGCGACGTTCGTACCAAAACCTTCGATGAGGCTTTCCGCGCTCATGATCAGGCCATTGAGATCGAACCCCAGAACGCCACTCTCTGGAACTTTAAAGGCCATGCATTGAGCACAGCGGCGCTCTTTTCCAGCAACGCCAGCGACCTTCACAACCGATCATTGGAAGCTTACGACAAAGCCCTGGAGCTGGACTCCAGGAACGTCGAGGCCTGGCGTGGCAAGGGCGTGGTATTCACAGAGCAAAAGAAATACGATGAGGCACTGGATGCCTTCAATAGGTCCCTTGAAGCAGATCCCAAATACGGATGGGCTCTGACCAGCAAGGGCATTACTCTGATGCAGGTGGGCAGGCCCGATGAGGCGGTAGAGGCCTTCGATGCAGCCCTAAAGATTAATCCTGATGACCAAGGAGCCCGGTTGCTTAAGGCTGAGGCCCAGGCAGAACTCGGTGAGCAGAACGAATCAGAGCAGACTTACATCGATGCTCTGCAGAAGGCTGAAAAGGCCATCGAGGCTGCAAATTCGAAGGAGAACCTCTCCATGGCCTGGCACGATAAGGCTACCATCCTCATCGACCAGGGCAGGTACAGGGAGGCCATCGGAGCCTACGAGAACGTAACCGAGGCAAACCCCAGAGCCAGGTCGGCATGGCTGATGATGGCCTTTGCAGCCGATCAGACTGCCAGTTACGACAAAGCATTGGAGGCCTACGAGGGAGTTTTGGCATTGGACGGAAACGACTCTGCAGCACTCTTCGGAAAAGGCGATGCTCTTTACAAGCTGGGCAGGTACGATGAGTCTCTGGCCGCCTTCGATTTAGCGTTGAAGGCTGACCCCGAGATGTATTCCGCCTGGAAGGGCAAGGGAGATGCTTTGAAGGCGCTGAACAGGAAGCGCTGAGGCTACAAAAGCCTACGATACCGACTCTGAGCCAGATCGAGGAGCGCATCAAGAATGATCCGGAGAACGCTCGCTTCTGGCAGGCCAAAGGGAGCGCTCTCGTGGGCATGAACAGAACTGATGAGGCCCTAACTGGCCTATGACAAGGCCCTAGAGCTGGACCAGGAGCACTTTCCCGGATTGGAGCAGAAAGGCGATGCGCTGATGGACCTTGGCAGGTACGAAGATGCCCTTGCAGCCTACGAGAAGGCGACTGTTGTGGACCCCGCATTCCCCAGGCCATGGTACAAGAAGGGCCAAGCATTGAAGGCGTTGGGGCGAGAATCAGAGGCGGATGATGCATTTACCAAAGCCAGGGAGATGGGGTATGTGGATTAGCCTCCATATTCCCCTTCTTATTATCTTGTGGAGTATGGATTATAGATCTCTAGCTCGCTTATTTTTCTAAAATCTTATGGTCTTTGCATATGCCTTTATATTTCAATGGTTCCCACTCAACCTTTTTCTCCTTCAATTCCTCAATAAGCGGACTTATTTTCGTCCACATCTCAATGGGAACTATTACCCCTACCTGTTTTCCCTCCTTATCATACACATACCTAACCTCCCGGATCAATTAGGGCGCATAATCCAATCAATCTCAATTTTTTGGCCCTTATTTTGAAAATATCCGTTATTTAGCGTAATTCATCGAAAGGTATTCATACTCTATGCGCCTATTTATTTTGGGGCGCATAATGAAATCCACTAAAAGAATCAAAGTGAAAAATGGGATCGAATATTGGTATGAAGAAACACCCTACTATGATAGAGAGAAAAAGCAAATCCGACACAAATCAAAATATTTAGGTAGAAATGTCGATGGCCAACCTGTTAAGATGCGCTCCGCCGCAGACGAAGTCAAAGAGATTATGAAAACAAAATCGATGTCAATTAAGTCCTCGTTTGATTACGGTTCCATATTCGTCCTCCAATCAATCATGGCGGAGCTTAAAATAGACCGCTATCTAGAGAATTTGTTGCCCTCTTCAGAGGTCTCCATGATCCGTGTATTGGCATTCAACAGAATCATACGGCCTATGGCAATGAAGAATATTGATTCGTGGTACAAAGGAACAGTTCTTGCTTTTGATTCTCCTCAAATCAAACTATCTGGTCAGCGATTAAGTGAGCTTCTTTACAGATTGGGTGAAAGCAATATCCCTGACCGATTCATGTCGCAGCTTATCGAAGGAACAGGCACAAAAGACACTCTCATTTACGATATTACAAGCCTGTCAAGTTACTCACAGCTAATAAACTTTCTTGAATACGGGTACAATCGTGATGGTGAAGCACTCCCACAAATCAATCTTTCCCTGATTCTGGATAAGGATAACGGCATACCTGTGATGTATGATCTCTTCCCCGGCAGCATTTCTGATGTCAGTACACTTTCCGGAACTTTAAAAAAAATTAAGGCACATGGAATCCAAAATTATATCGCTGTTATGAATGGAGGATTTTTCAGTTTAGCAATCTTTGTGAATTGATGCATAATGGAATTTCATTTGTCATGGCCGCTAAACTGCAATTGAATGATCTGAAGCATCTTCTTACGGAAACACAAAAAGATATTGAAGACGTAAAATATCTTCATAAATTTAACAAAGATCCGATTTTTGCCAAGCCGATAACATACAAAATGGACTCGATTGAGGTTCAGGGATATACATACTATGATCCTAAACTCGAACAAAATGAGAAACGGACACTCCTGAACAGGCTGTACGATATTCGCGAAGAACTACTCAAGGTTCGCCTAAAGAAGAACAGTAATCCATTCGTGATATTTAAAGAAAAAGCGCATGGATTTGGAAACTATTTTGACTGGCAAGTTATAGATGACCATTTTGATGTTTCAATTAAGCAGAACGCAGCCGCTCAACGAATGAACAAAATGGGTAAGTACATCCTGTTTTATTCGGGAGATTTGACTGGATGAAGTGCCTTTCGCTATATCGCGAGCGGGACGAAATCGAAAAGAGCTTTAAAGCTTTGAAAAATGAAATTGACATACTTCCATTGAATACTCACAGCGATAAAACAACAAAAGGATTTATTTTTATTGCGTTTCTTAGCTTAATCATCAGGACACGACTGATTATCATGATGAGGGACGCAGGGCTGCTTGATAAATATTCCGTTGAGCTCTCCTCCTGCAATTAGAGAAATTGAGAAAAATTGCTTTGGCTGATGGGCAGATATTTGTCACTGAAATGACAAAAAAACAAAGAGAAATACTTCAAGCGTTAAACTTATGCGCCTAACCTTTCGGGAGGTTAGACACATACTGGATATCTATCATAGCCTCACCAGGTGTATGCTAAAGGTATATAAATTGCCGTATTTATAGTTCTCCAGATAGCGGTCGAACCTTTCTACAGGCTCGACTTTTCAAAAGCAACTCAGGTCATAGAGGGAAAAGTTAAACAATAGGCTCAATTAATTAGTCCGGTGAAGGGGGTATTGTATGATAAGAGCTGTTTTCGCTCTAATTTGGATAGCTATAGCTTTGCTGTGCTCCTCTTCATTTGCACAAGAGGATACTGCAGGCTACTGGCTGGATAAAGGCAACGAATCTTTTGAAAGAGCAACGAGCGCTGCAAATGGGACAGTCATGGAGCAGGCTCTCCAGGAGGCCCTTCAAGCCTATGACAAGGCTGTAGAGATCGATCCCGATAATGCGACTTTTTTAAATTTAAAAGGCAACACGCTCTATCAGCTAGCGCTTTTCAATAAGGACCCTGAGAAGTACAATGAATCATTGGAGACCTTCGAAAAGGTCACTCAAATAAATCCTAAATTTGCGCCAGCCTGGACGGGCAAAGGCACAGTTCTCGCAATGCTTGGCAGGTATAACGAGTCCATTGATGCATATGACAGAGCCATAGAGATAGATCCAGACTCGGCCAAAGCCTGGTTGATGAAGAGCGAGGCATTATTCGAGCTGGGGCGATACGATGAGGCCCTCGACAGCATAAACAGATCTATAGAGATCAATCCTCGAAACGCAGACGCTCTCTACATGAAGGCCGGATACTACGGCGAGACCGGCAGGATAAGAGAGGCATTGCAGGCCTTCAACGAGACCCTGGAGGTCGATCCCAATAAGCAGACGCCTGGTTCTGGAAAGCCGATTTCCTGGCTGGCATGGGCAGCTATGAAGAGGCTCTAAAGGCTTACGACAGATCCATCGAGCTAGATCCAGAGTCCGCAAAAGCAGCCAGGGCATGGGAAAGCAAGAGCCATGTTCTCAAGGCAATGGGAAGGGAAGATGAATCTCGGAGCGCTTTCGCCAGGGCAGGGGAGCTTTACGACAGGGCAGTCGAGCAAAATCCTAACGATGCCAATGCCTGGTATGGCAAAGGGATGATCCTTAGCTCGCATGGCAAGTATGACGAGGCCATTAAAGCTTTCGACAGAGCTGTCGAGCTGGCTCCCAACTTCATCAATGCCTGGTATGGCAGAGGAGTCGCACTAAATGAGACGGGCAGGTATGACGAGGCGGTGCAGTCCTTCGATAAATTCATAGAGGTGAATCTAGCAAATCCTGCTGTTTGGAACGATAAAGGAGAAGCACTTCGGGCACTCGGCCGTAACTCTGAAGCAGAAGCCGCTTTTGCCAGGGCCAAGGAGCTTGAAGGGAGTAGCTCCTAGCGCATTTAAAGTGGGAGTTATATTATCTCTTGCATCATTTTTTCATAGTCCCACGCCTTAAGAGCTGTTCCCGAATTTTAAATAGTATGAAGTATAACTCCCATTCATGGGCCGCGAGTATTTCTTCAAATCTGAGGATTTCCCTCGCATCCTTCAGGCTGCTGAGTGCATCAGAAGTCGCCTCATCTTGTGTCTGTGTGTTGCGACAGCTTCGCCGATCTGCATCCTCAAGCTATCATCGATTTATCGAAATGAGAGAGAGCATTAGCGATCAAAGTAACCGACTGTGAAGGTGTGACGATAGTCGTCTTGAGGATTGAAATTCAGGATTTAACTCCATCGACTATTGATCAGAGAACGACATGCGGCGCATTTGATTTTTCTCAGATGGAAAAGGCCGATCTCCGCATATCGATTGATAGGATCTAACGAAGCGATCTTATTGCGGGATCATACGGCCTCCCCCATAACGATAACAACTTTTCTGCAATTGGCTTTTGCACAACATCCGCAAAGTTTATATTCGTTGAATGCCGTAATCCGGCAAATGCCGTAAAAAGGAGCGGCAGTTAGGTGTGGGAGACAGCTTAAAAAAAGGCTGACTAATTCCGAATCGATCCCTTTCATTAATGGAAACGGATCGGTAAAGGAGTGCGGTTTGATGGAAAATAAAGGCATGTTAGCGGAGCGGAGGCTAGTTCATCGTGGACTGCCTGAGATTTTTGATTTATCGATTGCTTCGTTGATCTGAGTAATTGAAAATGAAGAAGATGGTTGGATGAAAAAAAGAAAATCGCCAAAGGAAGCCGAAGGTAACACAAGGCTTCCGGGAATAATAATAGGAACAAATCTTGCTTTAGCTCTGCTGGCAATCGCCATGGTATGTTTATCTGCCACGGCAGAGGAGGACACAGCAGACTACTGGCTGGAGAAAGCTTACGAGCTATCCGCCAATGGATCTCACGAGGAGGCCCTCCTGGCTTACGATAGGGTCCTTGAAATGGACCCAGAGAACTATACAGCACTGATTAACAAAGGCCATGACCTCAAGTTCTGGGCCTTCGAGAACTACAACAAGGCCCTGGAGATCACGAACCGGATTCTGGAGAAGAATCCCAACGATGCCTTGGCCTGGCAGGGCAAGGGCGCAGCTCTGAGCGGTCTTGGCAGCGAAGAGGATGACAAGGCCTACGCTAAAGCCATCGAGATTCTCGACCAGTACACAAAGAAGAATCCTGAAAACGCCAGCGCCTGGTTCCTCAAGGGCGAGAACTACGCAAACATGCAGAAGGCCGAGGAGGCCCTTGCAGCCTACGAGAAGGTCATCGAGCTGAACTACACTCCGAGGCTTGAAGCCGCCGTGGTTACAAAGGCCGTGCTCCTTGCCGAGCTGCAGAGGTTCGATGAGGCACTGAAAGCATCAGAAAAGGCCATTGAATTGAATCCAAAGAGCGCATCGGCCTGGTCAACAAAGGGCTATGTTCTAAGAGAGCTGGGCCGCGAGGATGAGGCAGATGCGGCCAATGCTCGGGCTGAGGAGCTGAAGCGCATAACGAATTCTGATGATGCCATAATGCAAATCATTAACGTCACATCCCTTGGAGAAGACGAGTTCATCGAGATAGCCAACAATGGCAATGAAACTCAGAGCTTCAAGAACATGATCCTGGTGGCCGATGGGAGGGAGAACAAGTCGGTCGCCCTTCCCGACATCAACCTTGAGCCGGGCGAGAAGATCAGGATTCACTTCGGCCAGGGGGAGACAAACGAGACAGATCTGTTCCTTAACAGCGAAATTACCCTGGACGATGTCGCAGGCAATCTGACTCTGAAGGATCATGCGACAGGCGTTGAAAGATTCATGGCCTACTGGACGCGGACGCCTGCAGACTACTGGATGAAGAAGGCGGAGGAGCTTTCCACGAACGGCTCTTTCGAAGAAGTCGTCTTGGCGATCGGCAAGGCCATTGAGATCGAGCCCCAGAACGCCACCCTCTGGGCCTACAAAGCATCTAGCCTGAATATGGTCGCAGTGATTACCCAGAACCAGAGTAGATACAACGAATCCCTTCAGGCATACGACAAAGCTATCGAGTTCGATCCCGGAAACACCACCCACCTGTTGTGGAAGGGTTTCACGTTCCGCCAGGCAGCTTACGGATTGCACGGAGAGGAGCGCACCAAAGCATTCGAGGAGGCCCTCAGGGTCTTCGACAAAGCTTTGGAGATCGATCCCAAATACGGCGAAGCCTGGTCAGGCAAGGGAGTGATCTACGACGATCTGGCTACATTCAACAACGACTCCGCCAGGTACAACGACTCCTTAGCCGCCTATGATAAGGCCATCGAGCTTACGCCTGCCAATGATACAAGAAATCTGGCCCAGGCCTATGAGGGAAAAGCTGTCGCCCTCTCCCACATGGGTCAGGATCTTGCCAGCAAGGGCCAGAAGGAGGAATCCAGGGCCAGGCTTGAGGAGGCTGTAAAGAACTACGACAAAGTTATCGAGCTCGATCCAGACTTCATCGGCCAGGAAGCCCAGCAGAACCGGGCCGGAGTGCTGGAAGAGCTGGGAAGGCACGATGAATCTGCAGAGGGCTTCGAGAAGGCCATGGAGCGCCTGAACAAGAGCATCGAGGAGAGCCCCAATAACTCTGGAGCATGGGTGAACAAAGCATTCCTCTTCCGCGAGCAAGGCAGGTATGAGGCGGCAATCGAGGCTTTGAACAATGCAACGAAGATAACGCCGGAATACGTACTGGCCTGGGAAGTAAAGGGCGAAATTCTGTCCGATGATTTGGGCAGATCTAAGGAAGCCCTGGAAGCTTTCGACAAAGCCCTGGAGCTGGGCAGCGCAGACGTCCAGGCGTGGCGGGGAAAGGGAGACGCCCTCTACATGATGGGCAGATACGAAGAGGCCGTCAAGGCCTACGATAAAGCTCTTCAAATAGACCCCGAATCCGGCAGGGCTCATCTAGGCAAAGGAGACGCGCTCAAGGTTCTGCTCAGGAACGAGGAGGCTTCGAAGTCCATAGATAAAGCTCTGGAGATCAACCCGGAGAGCGCAGAAGCCTGGGGCTCAAAGGGCTATGTCTTCAGCAATATGTTCCAGTCCGAGGATGCCAATCATGCATATGAAAAGGCATTGCAGCTCTACGAGGATCGACTGGAGCAAAATCCCCGTGATTTCAACGCCTGGATTGGCAAAGGAGACTCCCTCGGCTATATGGGTCTGGTCACGAACAATCTAAGCAGGCTCAACGAGGCCGTCGAGGCCTTTGATCGAGCCATCGAGATAAACCCGGAAAATGCTAAAGGCTGGCTAAGAAAAGGAGAAGTTCTGTCGCTAGTTGCCCTGTTCGAGAACGAATCCGATACGTACAACCAATCCCTCCAGTCTCTGGACAAAGCTTTGGAGATAAATCCAGAATACGCCGAGGCCTGGAAGCTCAAGGGCGCCACTCTCATGGATTTGGAGAGATACGAGGAGTCCGCAACAGCTTTCAAGAAGGCCCTGGAGATTGCGCCCGGCCTACCTGGTGCTCTTGAAGGGAGGGCCATGGCCCTGAATGAGCTGGGGAAGACGGACGAATCTGCAGCCCAAGCTTTTGATGAGATCGTCGAGGCTTACGATCAGGTCATCGAGGCGGCCAACTCCAGCCAAGAGCTATCCCAGGCCTGGATCAACAAGGGAATTGTCCTTTATGAACAGGGCAGGTACGAGGAGGCCTTCGACGCTCTGGATAATGCCACCGATGCAGATCCTAAGAACCTCATGGCCTGGATGACCAAGGCAGATGCCCTTGCCAGCCAGCGCAGGTTCAACGAGTCCCTGGAGGCCTATGACAAGACTATCGAGAACATCCCGGCCAACTCCACAAGGGAGCTGGCAGACGCATGGTTCCGCAAGGTCGACGTGCTCCTGGAAGCGAACAGAACTGAGGAGGCAAGACGGGCAATTGATGAAGCCATCAGCATAGATCCCGAGAACGACTGCGTATGGGTTGCCAGAGGCGATCTCCTCAACAAGACAGGCGAGCACGAGGAGGCCGTCAAGGCTTACGATAAGGCTATAGAGGCGCTCTTGTCTTCGCAGTCCTTCCGGGCAACGGCGATATCCTCCAGGGCCTGGCACAATAAAGGCAATGCTCTGAAGGCCCTGGGCCAAGAGGATGAAGCGGATGCTGCCTATGCCAAGGCCAGAGAGCTGGGGTTCAAAGGATGACCCCAGCGTCCTTTTTTTGGGATCGGTTTGGAATTGGGCGACCGGCGACCTTGAGGAATTCGCGGAAAGGGGGCGTTTTGATTGACACTGGCAACGAGGCTCTATCTCTTCGCGGCCTTGCTGATGGCAGCTAGCACTGCCGTAGCTTCAGATGATCCCTCAGGCCTATGGAATATCAGCTACGAAGTTCAATGGGGAAACCCTGGCGATCTGCCAGCCAGCAACAGCATGGCTTCCATCTACGAAGAAGGATCTACCCTCCGGGGCGAATCATCCCTCGGAAGCCGTAAGAACGGCTCGCTAATAGGCCTGTCCAACGGCAACGACTTCGATGCCACCATCACCTTTCGCCAGAAGCCCTCTTTATTCTTGAGGCTGGCAGGCGGCTGTACAGGCGATAGCCTCCAGGGCAACTTTACGGCTTCCTCAACGAACGGCGGGTTTTGGAAAGGGCGCTTCACGGCTTCACAGTCAGGATCAGGAGAGATACGGGAGCAGGAGGATGAGATCGATCCCTTAGATTACATGACTAAAGATGTAGCAGTAGCTCCCGCGCCCACCTTGTTTATCGAACCTGAGGCGTTTTTTTACGAGCAAACGGGCAAGGCTGAGAGAAGAGCGTTTGCCATCAACTATTCCAGGAATACCATACTCATGTGCAGGAACGTGCCCATGCTCTGGCAGTGGTGGCTATGAGCGGTGGCTATAAGGTTGAAAGGAATTGATAGGAATCGATCGGGACGTCATAAGCCATAAAATTTATATTCGTTGAGGGCCGAAACTACGTCGCGTGCCGTAAGGCAAGCGATAAGAGGGTGTTGGGGACGGTTGGAATAGCACAATCCCTGAAGGCGACCCTGGAGGTAGCTCCGACAGTGCTCTGGCGGTGTCGAAGTAAAAGGTGGTTTAATGAAGGAACGTAGGGAATTAACGATCGCGAAAAGTGTCAACACTAATCGGCTGAGAAGGGGATTGAGGACGGGCTTTGCACTACTTCTGACGGCTTTTATATTTCTATGTACCTTCGCCATGGCGCAGGTGGATAATACAAATTACGTGGATAAAAAAACTGACTACTGGTATCAAAGAGGACTTCAGTCAGCTGGAGAAAGATCTTACGAAGAGGCCCTCCAGGCTTATGATAAAGCCATTCAAATTGATCCCGAAAACGTTGGCGCTTGGGATGGCAAAGCTCTTGCCCTCAGGTCTCTATCATTCGCCGAAAATGATACGGATAGATATAACGAGTCCCTCGAAGCCTATGACAAGGCCATAGAGCTGTACGATGGGAAGATTAAGGCAAATCCGCAGGACACCAACGCCCTCTATTATAAGGGCTTAGCTCTAACCGGCAGGGCCCTTACGATGAAGGCTGGTGAAAAGCTCAACATAAGCAGCGATAAAGAAGATCAGGGTCAGATACTTTGAAGAGGCCATCAATGCCTATGATAAGGCTATTGAGATAGACCCAAAATATGTAACTGCCTGGAAGAACAAAGGCAATGTCCTCTACAGTCTAGGGAGATATAATGAGTCCCTCGAAGCATTAGACAAAGCCATCGAGATCGTTCCCGAATACGGTTTGGCCTGGTACAGTAAAGGCTTGACCCTTTATGAGCTGGGCAGATACGAGGAGGCCGCCCAGGCATACGATAAAGCCCTTGAGACCTTCCCCGATAACGCAGGCATCTGGTATAACAAAGGCAATGCCCTTTTCGGCCAGGGCCAGTACGACGCAGCCATTGAAGGCTATGATTACGCTATCAAGCTGGACCCATCGCTTGCAGAAGCCTGGCACGGCAAAGGCTTAGCTTTTGAGAAGCTCGGCCTTGATACCAGCGCCGATGCTGCCTTTGACAGAGCCAGACAGCTGGGGTACGAGGGCTGAAGTCTACTTCCACCACCTTTTCCCCTATCCCTTCTGATACTCTCTTCATCTATCCCTTCTAGCTCTTCGTATCTTTTGTGACGAATACTTACGGGCCCACCCAGAGGCACAGAGGCACAGAGAACGAAAAGATGAGCGATTTCAGATAATATTAAAATCTTCCTCTGTGCCTCTGTGCCTCTGTGGTGAACGTCCGCTGAACTGATGATGCATTGCAGGCCTTTGATAATACCTTCGAAGCCTCTTTAGAGTTCACCTCTTTTTAATCAGCCACTCATGACAGGCTATGTCATAGCAAAACATTTCTTATACTCCCAGATCATCTCTCAATCATGATCGCGTCAGTCGAGCGCTCGACCATCTCCGGCGAGGTTTACGTCCCGCCCTCCAAGAGCTACACTCACAGGGCCATCCTCATCACCGCCTTAGGTCCCGGCGGCGTTGTGAAAAGGCCTCTAATCTCCGCAGATACCGGGCAACCATATCCGCCTCAGAGGCCTTCGGAGCCCATGTATCCCTGAACGATGAGGTCAAGATCGAGGGCGTTTCGGGCAAGCCCCAGACCCCTGAAGATGTCATCAATGTCCTGAACTCAGGCACAACGCTTCGCTTCTGCTCAGCTGTTGCTGCCCTAACTGATGGGGCTGTCCTAACAGGCGACGCCTCCATCCGAACCCGTCCCAATGGGCCGCTCTTAAGCGCGCTAAACGACCTGGGCGTCCAGGCCTTCTCCATTCGCAACAACAACAAGGCTCCATTGGTAGTTCGAGGAAAGATGCGTGGCGGCACTGCTCATCTGAACGGAGGGGTAAGCTCTCAGTTCCTTTCGGCTCTGCTGATCGCTGCACCCTTAGCCGAGGACGATACCAGGATCATTATCGAGGGCGAGCTTAAGTCCCGCCCCTATGCTGAGATCACACTGGACATGCTTTCAGATGCAGGCGCGCGAGTGACCGCCGAAAGACAGGAGTTCCAAATTTCCGGAAATCAGACTTACAACCTGAGGAGCTACACAATTCCCGGCGATTTCTCCTCTGCCTCTTATCCCCTGGCGGCGGCCGCAGTCACCGGTTCGGAAGCAACAGTTCGCGGGATTCTGCCGTCCCGCCAGGGCGACTCGGCTATCATTGAGATCCTGAGAAGCATGGGCGCGGAGGTCTCCTGGGACAAGGAGAAGGGAGACCTGAAGATCAAGGGCGGAGAGCTTCAGGGCATAGATGTTGATGCCAGCTTGACACCCGATCTCGTTCCCACAATCGCAGTCCTCGGGGCCGTCGCTAGTGGGAAGACCGTGGTCTACAACGCCGAACATGTGAGGCACAAAGAGACGGACCGCCTGCATGCTATGGCTGTGGAGCTTTCCAAGATGGGCGCTGATATCAAGGAACGGCCCGACGGCCTGGAAATTATGGGCGGAGGCGGAAAGCTGCACGGCGCTTTTGTTCACGGCTACCACGACCACAGGATCGTTATGGCTCTGACGGTTGCCGGATTCGTGGCCGGAGGCACGAGGATCGACACTGCCGAGTCTGTAGACGTTTCTTATCCAGGATTCTTCCAGGCGATGAAAAGCCTGGGAGCAAATGTCAGTATGGAGCCCTGAGGGAGGCATATTTGTGATAGAGATAATAAGATATAAGCTAGCTCTTCTTTTGTTAGGAACGACTTTACTTTCGTTCTCTGCCCTGGGACAGGAGCTGGGGCAGGAGTTAGGACAGGAAAACGGCGAGAATATCGAGTACATAGACGTATGGGAAATTGTTGAATCGAAAGGCGGAGTTGAAGCAGAGATTTCAGACGAATCACTCCCCGACTTGAAAGGGGAGGACGCAATTGATAACAGCCAATACAAAGCTAAAGCTGCGCTTCTGCCTTTCGACGAAGCAATTCAGTTGGTGCCGGGATCTGTGTATCCTTTGCATCCTTGGAGCGGCAAGGGTTTTGCTCTTGCTGCATTAGGCAGGTATTACGAGTCTATAGCGGCATTTAATAATGTCCGTGAGATGGAAACCAGTAACGCAGATAACACCGATTCCCTGCATGCAGAAGGCCTCGGCCCGAGTCCCCTGGCGTCAGGAGGCAGTAGCGAAGCATACATGGTTTTGTCTGATGCAAAGGATATTAGATACACCGACTGAGGCAATTTATATTCAATGACTCTGGCGGGAAGCATAGATCATAAGTCTTATGTATAAGCAGCGTATCTTCACTTTGGTTCAATGATGAATCGCCCCACAATGTGGTGAGCGGGCGGCGCCGGCTGAAGACCGGGGCTGCTCCAGAAGCTAAAGCTAAGCTCTGGAGGAATAATATGGCAAAAGAGAAACCTAAGAAGGCTGAAGAGAAGCCCAAGAAGGCCGAAGAGGCCGAAGAACTCAAGCACATAGTTCGCATTCTGAATACCGACCTGGTAGGAAAGAAGCAGGTCCACATGGCCCTGACGGGCATAAAGGGTGTCGGCCGGAGAGCGGCCAGCATATTCACCGCTAAGGCGGGAGTTGACCCATACGCTACCCTTGGACTGCTTCCCGATGAGCAGATAGACGCCTTGAAGAAGGTCATCGAGGGCGATGTCAGCACTGTTATGCCCGTCTGGATGCTCAACCACCGCGGCGACATGACTACTGGCAGTGATTTGCACATCATGGGCATGGATCTGACCATGAAGCTGCGAGAAGACCTGGACCTCATGAAGAAGATGAGGAGCTATAAGGGCATCAGGCACGAGCGGGGACTTCGCGTTCGCGGCCAGCGCACCAGGTCCACAGGACGCACGGGTGCAATTGTTGGCGTGAGCAGGAAGAAGGAAGGAGCGGCAGCACCAGCAGCGCCGGCCACGAAGGAATAAGGAGTAGGTGGTTACCATGGGATACCCAGGAAAGAACCATAAGATGTATGACCGGCCGAAGAAGCCCTTCCAGGCAGAGCGCATCGCCAATGAAGTCGAGATGGTGAAGTCATTTGGCCTTAGAAACAAGAGAGAGCTCTGGAAGGCCCAGGCCGTTCTCAGGAAGTACAGGCACAACGGCCGAAACCTGCTGGCGGCCGTGTCCGTTGGCCAGGCGCCTCCAGAAGCCGAGGCCATAGTCAACCGCCTCAAGAAGTTCGGCATGCTGAAGGAAGAGGGCGATCTAGACGCCATCCTTTCCATGAAGGTAACAGACGTCCTGGAGAGAAGGCTGCAGACTCAGGTCTACCGCCAGGGTCTGGCAAACTCGCTCAAGCAGTCCAGGCAGTTCATCGCCCACGGCCACATTCAGGTCTCGGGCAGGAGAGTCACTGTGCCGGGCTACCTGGTGAGACGCGGCGAAGAGATGACAATTAATTATTACATTGGATCGCCCATGGCCAAGGAAGGCCATCCGGAGAGGGCTTCCAAGACATCAATACCAGCACCGGTATCAACACCAACACCCAGGGTGGAAGGATAAATGGCAGAAGGAAAATGGGGCATAGCCCATATATTCTCGTCCTTCAACAACACGATTATCACTATCACCGACCTGACAGGCGCCGAGACGCTAGCCAAGATCTCGGGCGGGATGGTCGTGAAGGCAGCCAGGGACGAGAGCTCACCCTACACAGCCATGCAGATGGCCATGCAGGTCGCGGAAGCAGTCAAGGACAAGGGCATTGTAGGAGTGCACGTCAAGGTGCGCGCTCCCGGAGGCAACAAGCAGAGGTCTCCAGGACCTGGAGCCCAGGCCGCGATAAGGGCCCTGGCCAGGGCGGGCCTGAGGATAGGCAGAATAGAGGATGCGACCCCCATCCCCCACGACGGCACAAAGCCTGCCGGCGGCAAGAGGGGTCGAAGGGTGTAAAGTTTGAAGGTTGAACTGATTGAGCTTGAGGAGGACCGCATAAGGTTCCTCCTCAGCGGCGTCACTACCGCACTCGCCAACGGAATCAGGCGAGCCTGCATGAGCGAGGTTCCAATCCTGGCCATCGACGAGCTCAGCCTCTACGACAACACATCGGTGCTCTTCGACGAGCAGATTGCTCTTAGAATGGGCCTCGTGCCCCTGCAGGTCGAGGACCCGGACGTATTCTCCCGTGCAGAAGAGTGCCAGTGCAACGGCGAGGGCTGTCCAGGCTGCAGAGTGGAGTTCATGCTCTCAGTCGAGGGTCCGGGAATGGTCTACTCGAAGGACATCCAGTTCACCGACCCGTCAGTGAAGCCCGCATTCGACAAGATCCCCATAGTAATCCTGGGCGAAAACGAGAAGCTGGTGATGGAAGGGTATGCCACCAAGCGGGTAGGCAGAGACCACACCAAATGGCAGGCAGGCACTCTGTGCGGCTACAAGAACGTGCAGTCCATAGAGATCGGAGAGTGCACAGGCTGCGGGAAGTGCGTCGAGGTCTGTCCCAGGCAAGTCCTCTTCATGGAGGACGGCAGAGCGAAAGCTACAAATACCCTGGAATGCTCTCAGTGCAAGCTCTGTATTGATGCGTGCGAGGCCGGAGCCATGAAGGTGACGCCGGTCCTGGATTCGTTCGTGCTGACCATTGAGAGCAGCGGGTGCATGCCCGCCAAGGACCTGGTCTCAAGGGCGGCTGAAGGGATCAAGAAGAGAGCTGAAGAGCTGGACGCTAAACTGGCAGAGCTGTCGTGAGATAGGCTATTCGCAGGTCTATCCCATTATCCCTATTTGAGCGGGGGTTTCCAAGCCAGGTCAAAGGAGCAGGGTTGAGGGCCCTGTCACGCAGGTGTTCGCGGGTTCGAATCCCGTCCCCCGCATGAAATTATTCTACTGATATCGATTTTGCTATTAGACTGCCTTGATTAGACTTTTGTTACGATGATATATAGCTTTTCGCCACATTTCCCGGTGACCCTGTTACCTAACCCCTTCTAATAATTCAATGAAATGCTAGCCTAAGCCCCTAAATTTGGCTTGCATTTCTCTAAGATGGATTATCCTTCAAGCTATCTGCAAAGCTTCGCTACGGGCTTATAATGGGCTTTATAGGGGCATCTCACCAATAGAAATCCATATTCTTTTATTCCTTCCGGTTTAAACTATAGCATAGAAATACTTTGCACTAGCAATTCTACCCTTTGCTTCATTTTGAGAAAATTATATAAGATCAGAAGTAATTGTTTAATATTATGATAAGAAGTAAGGAGGAGATAGCAATAGCTATTCTGGAAGCTTGCAAAAATCCCGTGAGTAAAACCAGAATAGTTTATAGTGGTAACTTTAATTTTCGAACTATTAAACCCCATTTGGACTATCTGATTGATTCCGGTCTTTTAGAAACCTCTAATGAATCCAAAAACAAAACGTATAAGACAACTCCAAAGGGATTGGAGACCCTAGAGCGTTTAAAGGAAATCCGGGATTTGGTTGAGCCAGTAAGCCAATAGCCTTGAAATAATTTCTAGTTAGGGGAAGGCCCATCAAGCCTTAAGATCTATGCCTTAAAAGTCATTTTAAAAAAATTATTCGCTTAGCTTTATGAAAATCATCGCCAATTTCCACATAGACGCCTCTCCAAAGCCGCCAATAGGATGAACCTAAGGTCGCTAAGGTATTGCAAGTTGTAGAGTAATATCATAGTTTTAGATCTAAGCTCAGGATAATCGGCATATGATCGCTTTTGCCTATCCAATCGCTAAAGTTTCCAACTTCTATATAGTTAGCCTTAAAAGTGCTAGATGCAAAGCAATAATCTATATGGTATGGTTTATTTTGGTTATGATGCATATAAAAGGTAGGTCTTGATTCCATTCCAAAATCCTCTCTATGGAATTCATGGTAAATACTCCTAAGATTCTTACCCCTTAGGATATTGATGACATCGCTAAGATTGCCATATAAAGGATAAAGTAGGTTCGCCATCCCAAATAGCATTCCAATTGAAATCTCCGATAATAATTGCAGGATTATTTAATAAATCATTATAATAAACTTGAGTGCTGAATAAACTTGCCCTATATATCTCTTCCTTACATCATTGGCATCATTCATAGCCCATACCGCAAATAAATTGAAATTCAAGGGACCACTTACTTTGATCGGAATTACATACTTGAAGGAGGAGCTATATTCACTATGAAGTTCTAGCTTGAACTCTGAATATGAGAAGATACCTACACCTTTCTTAGTATTATCTCCGAACCACAGAGTTTTTGCCGATTTCAAAGTACTCACATTCTGGAACTACAACTAAATCGGGATGGTATTTCAAAATTAAATCGGCCTTCTTTCTGTAGGCCATGTTGCAATTCCAGCTAATAATCTTCATCATTCCGTTATCTCTTCCCCTAATAATAGCTATAACTAAGAAATACTTTGCGCTATTTTGGCTTATATGGCTATAGCAGTCTCTAGGACTCATTATATCTTAAGGCATGTCTAATCATCCATTAGGGTAGAAGATCTATGCCTTAAAAGTCATTACAGAAAATTATTTTCTATATTTATGAAAATCATCGCCAATTGCTGCATAGATGCATCACCAAAGCCTCCAATGGGATGAACCTGCGGTTGCTATGATAGTGCAAAGTGTAAGGTAAGATTCATCTACATTAGGTTTTAACCAAAGATCCTAATAGACATTTTGGTTAAGTCAACAGCATTATTTTTTGGGGAAAACTTACATTAATCAGATACAAGATCATATGAAACATTAAAATCAGAATTATTGATTTTATTAAGAACTTATCTAAGTAATTTTAATTGTAGAAAATTTTTAATAGTATTAGATATAATACATTATTAGTCAGGTTATTCTTGACGATTAGAAAGAGATGTGATAAGATATGATGAAAGAAGAGATGGACGATCCAATGATGGGCGGCATGATGGATTGGTGGATGAAGCTACCTGAAGAAAAGAAGAAGGCTTTAATTAAGGCTAAATTTGACTTCAAGATGAAAAAATTGCAGCTTAAGATGGATTACATGAAGGAAATTCAGAAGATTCTCTTATGATGTAGAGAACCACGAAGCTTCAAGCATTTCAATGCCTGAAGCCTTCTCTTTTGAAATTTATCGCCATTTTTTTTGCTTAGCTGCACCACCAAAGCTGCCGATAGGATAAACCTACGGTTGCTAAGGTAGTGCAAATGGTATTTCAAAGGCATCTCCTAAGAAGAGCATTTCACCTAGATAGATCCGCCTGCTAGATCGATGCTAAAGGTAATGCCGTTTGTTAGTTGTATCTTTATATAGTTTAGTCATTAATTCTTAAATGTTCTTTGATTTAGCATTCTTCTAAAATTAGTATATTATATATAAAATTTCAAAAAGAATGCATTGAAATATTTTAGATCTCGCGCATTAAAAACTTTAGTTTAATCGATCAATAACCGATATGTCAAGTGCAAATATTATTAATAAGTTCTAATTACTTAAAACAATTAATTTTGAATTAAGTTATATATAATAATATATCGAATTTAAAATGTGGATTGAAAAAGGCCTCGAAAATAGCTATCAGAAGGGTGTACATTTCATGTAAGCGAAAGATTTTTAAAACAAATGAAGCTTTAGGATAACAAATTTTTACTTTTTTAAATTTATTTTAGGCTAACGATAGTATTTTGACCATAAGATTTAGTAAATTCGTTGTACTAAATGGAAAGTTGTTCGCAATTGGTAAATCCAAAATCACCAACATAACACGTGTTAACTAAATGAATAGAAGGATATATATAAGACGAAGAATGTGAGATATTTTTGCATAATTTTTTAAAACTGTTAATGATTTTAGGAAATTGTTGAAAATTGTTAAGGGGAAACGTTTTTATATAACTAAATCTAGAGATAACTGGAGGGATGTATTATGTCGATATAATAACTAACCGTAGGAGCAAATATGGCGTAAAAGCGCCAATTGGCAATAATATAGCAGCATAGTGAAAACAATAGCCCAATAATTAGCTGATTAAAATCATCTTTAGAGGCTATTGTATAATCGGAAAGACTAAAAAACGAGGCATAATAATGAATAAGAATAATAATGAAGCTATAAATAGCCTGCGGAATAAAGCATTTGGCTTTATAGAGGGAATCTTTTCCCTAGGAATCGCTACTTTAGAAACTAACCGGCAAGAAGATTCCGGGGTGGTTTGCGATGGCAGATAATCTCGCATACGACGATTTAATGACCGATAAAGCCGATAAAGATGAAAAACCCGATGAGTACGATAAGGCAAAGGCAACTAATTCAATCATCGAGAAAATGCCCTTAGCCGTTGATAGAGATGGGGTACTCTATCATTTCAACGGACAGATATATGAGGGCAATGCCGATTGGATGGTTGAAGATCGGATATGCGATATTTGCGAGAATTCAGTTAATAAAACTGCCGTTAAAGAAACTACTTGGCGGATAATTAACAAACTGAAGCATCACCCCGTCGAATTCAACAAAGATCCATTCGCATTCCCGGCATTAGATGGCATAGTCGATCTAAAGACCGGTAAGTTTAGGCCATATACCCGGAATGAGTACTTTACGTATAGGTACAACGCCGCCTACCTTTGCGATGAAGCTAATTATCAGAGGTTCTTATGGTTCCTTATGCTCATCTTTAGAAGATCCGAGGGATGTGCTAACGGCAATAGATATCGTTACTGCCATTGCCATAAAGAAACCATTTGATTCATTCGTACAGCTATTAGGCGGCGGTGGTAATGGTAAGGGAATCTTCGAGAAGGTAATAATAAAATTATTTACCAAAGAGAGAATAACGGCTGAAGAGCTTAAAGAGATAACCCGCTCAAATTTCGGAGCCGGGGCATCATTTGATACCGATGAATGGATCATCCCCCTCTGAGGTTCATGATGTTAAAGGTGCTGTGAACGAAGAAGATATTCAAATTCTGCGAACTGCTTGATGTCGATGTGAAATATAAGGGTAGGAAAAAGGGTACACCTCATGCACTACCATCCTCGATTGTAATAAGGCATTCGATTCTGGTGATTATTCAAACGGCAGAATCCGCCGGGGAATCAAGCTAAATTGGCCTTATCATTTACATGGAGCTAACCCCGACAGACCAATCGATAAGAATCTTGAAGCGGATCTAGCTAATGAATGGCAATTATCAGGAATTTTAAGGGATTGCCGCAAGAGCACCGTCATTAGCGAAGTGCATGAGGATCCATGAGCGGCATTCTAAGACGCTTTCAAACGAGGAATATGGAAGGCAGATAAACTCATTTGAGAGGTTTTGCGAAGATTGCCTTCGCATCGGATGGATAAAAGGAGGGGAAACCCCTGCTAATCGAAGCCTAAGGAGGTATATAACAATATAAGGCGTATTGCAGATACTTCCATGCGCCTACTCCATAACCGATAACCAATTCGGGCGGAATATTCGCAGCAAATACAGCATAAATCTGCAAGTTCAAGTACGACAAAAGAGGGCAAGAAAGTAGATTACCGCTATTACCCCGGATTACCCTTAGTTAAGACTGCTCAAGAGGTTTATGATGAGTTAGCTAAGGACTACGACAAATACGACAGCACTACGACAGATTTACTACAGATTTGGCAGGTAAAACCAGTAACAGTAGCGATAATACGACAGATACGACAGATTCTATATTAAAGGAAGTGATAGAAGAATAGAAAGGATATATGACTATATAAACAGATGTAAAAGCTCTGAAGAGATAAAATATAGTTTATACATCAAAAATCTGTCGGATCTGACGGATGAACCAAAAAATGACCGAAAGATAACGGTTTCTAATACGACAGATCCAAAAGAATCTGTCGTAGAGCAGGGTGAATCTGTCGTAGAATAAGGCGAACTCTTGCGCACGAAATCGTGAGACATGAGGAGGATGTAGGAATTAATGCGCAATAAGGCTAATAATAAATTGGAATAAGTCATCTCACTACGGTTTGATGACCGTTTCCTAGATTTTTAGCTGAATTGATTATGATAGTGGATGCTATGCATAAAATGGTGATAATAATGGTTGAATTAAAATGTGATATTTGCGGAAAGACGTTTAAAGGAAACCGTGCAAAATAAGTAGTGCTGAAAAGCACTATTGTTCAAACGAATGTAGGTATAAAGGGCAGGGAATACCTAAACATCCATCATGGGTAAAGGATGACATAGTACACTTAGAGATTACAGAAGGAAAGTTGTAATGCTTGATGAGATCGACAGGGATTTAGTGCAATATAATTGGCAAACCCGAAAAGGGTATGCTGCGAGGAAGAATAAAGAGAGGCGGCACATTTATATGCACCGGTTAATTATAGGGAGGAAACTTGGAAGACATTAAACAATAATAAGGAAAAAGTCGATCATATAAATGGCAATGGATTGGATAATAGCGGGATCAAATATTAGCATAACAACACCTAAAGAAAATAGGACGAATACTATAAAGCCTGAGAGAAAGAGCTCTAATAGGAAGGCACAAGCAGGAACAAGGGAGTTAATTTTGATAAAGAACAGGGAAATGGCGGGCTAGAATTACTCATAGAGGCCAAACAACTCATATAGGGTACTTCGAGAATGAGAAAGATGCTGCTATAACATACGATAAAGCGGCAATCGCTATCTTTGAGAACTTCGCAAAGTTAAATTTCCACTAAAGTGGTATGCATGAAAGATTCATAGGAAAAATGGATGTGCATATAGCGCCGAAGCCTAAGATTGCAGAAAAAGGGATTAATATCCCTCAATTTCTTGGTGAAAAAAATGATAGCTATCTGTATAGACGGGGTTTTATAAACAGTTAAAAAATTTAACCTTAAATCTTCAAAGAAAATACCATGGCTTTTCTATTATATATTAATTATCTATATAATTGCCTGAATAGACGAATAATTTTTATTCTTAAAAGAAGGGATTCATCGTAATCCACCATCAATTTATTACATGCAAAGACCGCCAAGAGGGATTACATTGAAAGGCCAGATTTATTCAGTAGGATTACGCTCGTTCTATGACATTATTGAAGGTATCTTGGAAGATGTCATAGAACTAAACCTGAGGTTCTGGATGAGTGCAAACCGTGTTATACTTTGACACGACTGACCGCGTAAAATGCCCTAGGATAGAGGATCTTAACGATGTATGGGCTAAACCATATCAAATAGCTTAAGCACCAAACGGTTGAACTATAAGTCGGATAGCAATGATTTATCACTAATATATTTTCTTTGTAGTATACCATATAACTTTCCTATAGCTTCTAAAAGATCCACTATTGCTAGATCCGCTACTGGTAAACCTTTTTCGGTTTTCTGCTGTTCCTTTATACCACAGACAAAGCCGCGTATATTATTCTCAAAAGTAAGGAGAGATGAATTAACTTCTTGATCATCAGATAGCTGTAATACCCTTGGAATCAATATAAGCCTAATATCTTCTAATAGCCAACTAACTTCTTAATGATATTGTAATATCATTTCTGAATATGAATACATTTTTTCATCCCATTCATCTTCTCCTAATAGTTTTCTGTCCTCCTTTAATAGTCTATCTTGGATACCCCTTGATTGTCTTAGCAAACTGTCCATTGCATCGGATAATATCTTTTTGGTGGATATAGATCATTATACCGATTTTATTGATAATATCGATGAAAATTTTTTGCATCGTCTCAATAAAATGGAATACATATATCGGTAACAAATATGCAACATAATAGATGTTTAATAAAATTGTATCATATGTTACCATTTTACTTTCTCCCATTGCTCCTCTCTCTCCCTCTTAATCACCCATTCAATTAGAATAAACGTTATCGGTATACTTATGGCCGCTTCCGCTAGAATAAGTGCAATCTGAGATTGGTACCCTAGCTCAGCAATAATTAAGAATATAAAAAAGAAAATTAAACCAATAAGACTTATGCCACTTTTGTTTTTCCATTCCATATTAACCTCGATCGTATGCTTAGGTGAATTATCCGTAAGATAAACTTCCATAAAGTATCTAGCCTAGAAATTAGTTTCGGTAAACCCAAAATTAACATTCTAATAATATTCTATCTGAAACTTCTTATGTTCCATATCCAATATTACCAGATATCCATGCGCTAAGGGAAATGTTTTAAGCTTAATTAGCAGATAGAATCTAACTGAAGCTATTAGAGGGATATCGTTGAAGATAAATCTCGCCTTGATTCTATTGATGTTAGCATGTTTAAGCTATCTTTTAGGGCCATCCTTAGCTGAGGAAGAGAGAGAATATTTAAATGGTGCTATTATTATTGATAGAGTCAATGAAAATGATCGGATAAAAGAAATTACATTCTTTTTTAGGGATAATCAATATTATACAACATTTACATGCGATTTATTGGCAGAAAATATGTATGTCTTATCTGAAACGCATCGATCTGTATACGATTCCGATAGACTTACTAATGAAGAAATATATATATTTGATTTTTATTCACGGTTTAATGGTGTGATAAAACGGGTATATGAAGTAGAAAGAACTGAATATATAAATCACCTAGTAAATGAAATTACCGTATTTTACGACAACTACCACGAATTGGCTGCAGATGAAAACATAACAGGAATAACATTCTATCCAAAAATAATTAATGGTAAAGTATGCACAGCATTGGAATACACTCAAAGCAGAGAACCATCCTACTGGTCCAAAAATACAGCTGTAGATGTAGTCGGCCTCTTTATGCCATTAAATGAAACTAGAGATGGGATGCGATAAATATCTAATCATATATAGCGTTAATCAAACCGCAGATTGGCTTGATTCTGTTAGGTATCTAAGAGAGAAATTAAAGAGTAAGATATTGGCTATGCTTCTCTCTTTTTACGGCATCGCAAAGATGGGTATTTTAGGGGAGGTACATCTCAAGGAGACGACTAAAGGCTGGATGGAATAGTGCTACAACCAAAACTACCAAAATTTTGCCATTCTTTCTTTTAAGTTTAAAGGGAGATAGAAGGAAAGAGAAAGGGAGGGGTAAGTAAGAAAATTTGGTTGTTTTGGTAGTACGGATCTTTTGTTGAAGCTTATAGGCTCATAATTGAGCCTCTACCCTTCGGCTGATGCCTTCGGGTTTCCTTCTCAGTTATTCGCCGAAAAAATGATAGCCATCCTCATGGATGGAGTGCTTACTAACAGCCGAAAGAATTTAGACTCCAAAAGCCTTAAGGCAAATTTCCACGGCTTTTAATATTATCCATAGAATCTATCTATAGAATTGCCTGAATGGAATCTTAATGGCTTTAAGCCTTAAAGAAGGGATACCATCGAATCGGCCATCACTTTATGATCCATTGCGCGATAGACCGCAAATATATCCTAGAGGTATGGCCTAGATACTAAGCGTTGCCACGATGCATGTAGTGAGGAATGTAATGGGTTTTGCATAAAGAGAGTGAGGACCTCATGCACAGCTAACACAATAGCCTCTGAACGATGAGATCACGCCCATAAAGCTTTTCTTCTCCGACCTCTTTTTCCAAATTTCATGTTATGATGCACTAGAGAGAATCAAAAGGTATATTCTATACCTATCCATTGTAATTATATCCTAAGTGTTTGACCTAACTTAAATCCCCTGCCGAGTTTTTATTAGTAGGAGACAAATAATATGTGTTATCTATAAGCTGAGACACGTTTAAAAAAGTCCGCAGGAGGAGATGCTTTCGAGGTATGTCAATGGATATTAAGGAGATCTACGACAGGCTCGCAAATGAGTACGATAAAAATCATTTCCATCCAAATTCTGCTGCCAAATATGCAGAAGATAGAAGATACGACTTAATATACCCCCATCTAAAAAGGGCAAGAAATTTAAAAGTACTGGACATAGCTTGTGGAACCGGTACCTATTTACAAATAGCTAAGAGATTTGGGGCAAATGCAGTAGGCTGCGATATATCGGAGAACATGGTCCATATATGTAAGAATAAAGGTTTAGATAACGTTTTTATTAATGATTACCATACGCTACCTTTCAAGGACGGAACCTTCGATTTAATACTTTGCATAAACGCGATACATTATTCGGATAATCCCGAAAAAGTGTTAGGTGAAAATGACAGGGTTCTATCTGAAGACGGAACTATATTTTTTACGTATTTTAATATTCTAAATTTTAGATCGGCTAATTATCTAAGAAAATTTTACAAAAAAGATCATTCAATTAGCAAAGAGCACAGATATGGACCTATGCGAATGAAAAAGATTTTGAACCATGGATTAAAACCTGTTCATTTCTATGGAATAAATTTACTACCATTCCCGAGTAATGCAAAACGAAGAGATAAAACAATATTGGATATTTTCCGTAAAATAGAAAGCCGTATCAATGAAACTACAATGATGCATTTATTTAATGAAGTACTTGTGGTATTGAAGAAATATAGCCTTGTACTTTAACTCTTGAATTCAATCATCTTCCACGAAATAATTCATTTCTTCTTATGGATGACCGTGCCTGCCATGTCTTAGCTAAATCTCTAACAATAAAATTTGATGCAGAAAGCGCATTTGAATTAGCAAAGAAGCTAATTGATGAGTCTTTTGCAGAAAAATATGTAAAACTAAATCATCTATAACTTCAAGAACTTATCATACTTTGTTCTTTTAGTATCCTCAGCCAAATGCAAATATCTCATGCTTGTATTTATGTCATTGTGCCTTAATACATGCTGGATAGTCAGCAAATCACAGCCATTCTGTACCATAAGTGATGCAGGTGTATGCCTAAAAAGTACATGTGCGCCACCCTTCTTAGTAATTCCAGCCTTTTCTTTGTAGTACATTACAAGGCGGTAAATCTCAGTTCTCAAATACAGACTTCCGTAGTCCGTGTAAAATAGCGGTCTTTGCCCTTTAAGTTCAAGGTCCGGTCTAATTGCCATGTAATCACGGAGGGTTTCCGCAGCATCTTCTGAAAGATAAACCATAGCGGTCTTTCCGCCTTTGCCATCGCGAACCTTTAGCGACAATCTATCAAGATTGACATCTTCAATATCCAGATTGCATAATTCAGATGCTCTTAAACATCCATAAAATGCAGTTTTAAACATTGCCAGATGCTTTATATTATTGATTTGATCAAATATCTTCGATACTTCATCAGATGTAAAATAATATGGTATCGTGTTTGATCTCTTCAAGAACGGGAATTTAACATCTTGACCTAACATTTTATGAAAATTCCTCATTGCAAAACAAGTATTATTGATAGTAGAGCGCGATAATTCCCTATCCATTAGAGAATCCCTAAAATTTTGGGCCATTTCCGGCGAAGGTTGCTTCTTGCCGCAAAATTCAAGGTATCTCCCTACCCTTGCCATGTAATCATCAATAGTGCTTTGCCTTGCACCTTGATCTCTAAGGTAACGCTTAAATTGCTTTAGCTTACTATCCTTATCCTTGGTTGGAAGGTCCCATGATATCTCTAACTTCTGCCTCATCTTCATACCTCGCGAGGCAGTCATTGGCCGTACTTTTATGCTTTTAAATATTCTGCCTAGCAAAATCGATATCAATCGACATATTACAGGGAATAAATCCTCTTATGGGGTTGAGGGCCCTGTCACGCAGGTGTTCGCGGGTTCGAATCCCGTCCCCCGCATGAATTTACCGTTATCAATATCAATTTTTAGGGTTATACGAAGCCAGGAGAAGATAATGGAGCCGTATATTCCTGATAGGTTGCCTCTTCATACCATTAACTGGGAGATGCACGTTTCTCTAATCGGCAAAGCAAACGCAGCGCTTGCCAGATACGATGGAATCCTCCTAGGAATAATCAATCCCCAGATGCTCTCTCTCCGCTCACCACCCGCGAGGCAGTGCTATCATCACGGATCGAGGGTACTCAAGCATCTCTGGAAGACGTCCTGCAGTATGAGGCGGATGTTGGGGAACCGCCGGAAGATGGAATCAGGAAAGATACTCCAGCAACCAAGGATATCCATGAGATAATCAACTACCGAAAGGCAATGAGCGCCGCAGTCGAGAAGCTGGAAAAACGTCCTCTTGGAATAAACACGATCCGTGATCTTCACCGCATTCTTTTGACAGGGGTTAGAGGCAGAAACAGAGATCCAGGGGAGATTCGGCGCATTCAAAATTACATTGCCCCGCCAGGTACTCCCATTGAGCCGGCGCCTTTATCCCTCCGACCCCGCCCATGATTATGGATGCGCTCTCCAACTGGGAAAAATACCTACATAGCGAAGAAAAGGATGCGCTAGTTCAGTCGCCGTCCTCAAGGCTCAGTTTGAGCTGATTCATCCATTCCTGGATGGTAACGGACGTATCGGGCGGATGCTTGTACCGCTGATCCTCTATCAAAAAGGAAATTCTTTCCAGTCCAATGTTCTACATCAGCGCCTATCTGGAAAGAAACCGAGATATTTACTATGAGCAGGCTAAGGGCAATATCCCGGGAAGGTGACTGGAACGGCTGGATCATCGTTCTTCCTACAAGGCACTTGTAGATGAGGCGAAGAGAATAGCCGTAAAGCGAAGAGCGATCCTAGAGTTGTATAATCGCATGAAGCTAAGGGTACCGGAAATTACTCGTTCTCAGTACTCAATTCAAGCAACGGATGCCATATTCTCCAAGCCGATATTCAATTGCTGATGATTTCGCAAAAGAAATTCACGTATATTCCCCCAAGAAGTGCTCAAAGAATAGTGCAGTTGATGAGGGAAAGTAAGATCCTTAACGTTTTACGCGAAAGGCGCGGAAGGAAACCTGCCATCTATGTATTCTCGGAGCTGATAGATATCACCGAGAAAGGTGTGTAATCTGTACGTCTCCAAAGGAGTCTTTGTAGCTCACAAAGTCCTTTGTACGTGATAGATTAGTTATAACCCAATTTGTGCGTCATGAGGGTGCAATTCGTGACGCGAAAATACTCTTATGGACATCACGTAAGTTGCAGCATAACATTCGTTCATCAAGATAGAGGGCTTCAAGTACATCCTGCCCAGGCTTCAGATTACCAAGGAGATAGCCGAAAGCGAGAGTTTTGATTATACTTCCTCATTTAGGCCATTACTTTATAAGACCCATACTATAGTGCCTACAGAAGCATTTATCTTAAAAGAACAATCACAAAGCACTCGAAAAGGTGGCGATTTTAGGATGACGGCTTCTAACTTACAAGCAAGCCCTGGATAAGCTTCGTGAAGCGATGATCTATCTTGAAGCAAATGATGATTTGAAGAAGATAGAGGATTCGAAGGGAGAGGTTATGAGCCGGTTTCAACCGATATTTTCCAGAGAGCATACCCCCCAACTCACAGAACAGGAGTTCCGTCCGCTATTGCTATTGGAAAATAACCACCACTGGAATGGGCTTCATCAAAATCTTCCCAAGATCATTGCCGACATGCCTTTGCTTCGCGAAGTTTTAGCGGATCTAATCAATGACGACAAGGCTATTGAGGAGAGATTTGATTACGCTGTTGATACTGTTCCCGGAATGGCAAGGCTGTAGTTACAGCCATTCTGCAAATCGTCTTCCCAGAGAAGTATGGAGTCTGGAATAACACCTCCGAAGGCGGTCTTAAGGCACTGAACCTTTGGCCGGACTTCCAGCGAGGGGAATCAGCAGGCAATCGGTATAGTAAGATTAATCAGATCCTTATACAACTCGCTGCCGAGCTAAAAATCGATCTATGGGACTCTGGATACTCTATGGTGGGCTTTATATTTCTAGATGGATTCCGATAACGAGTCAGAAGTCAAGCTCAAGCTACCCGGTTTAATTTCTAATGAGGGGTTCTGTCCATCCCTCAGATTTGGACTGGAGCGTCATTTACAGGAGTTTATGGCTGACAACTGGGAGAAGATACCACTCAGTCAAGAGTGGGATATCTATCATGAACAAGGCGATCCTGAGGCGGGTCTTGAGTACCCGTGTGATGTGGGCCGTATAGATATCCTGGCCAGACATAGAAACGGGAAGGATTGGCTAGTTATAGAGTTGAAAAAGTATCAAACTAGCGATGTTACAGTTGGGCAGGTGCTACGTTATATGGGATGGGTCAAAAATAAGATGGCTACACCAGGTGAAGAAATCAAAGGGCTGATTATTGCCCAGCAACCGAATGAATCTCTCCTATATGCACTCAATGCCATCCCAAACGTGGACCTTCAACTATATGAAGTAGAGTTCAGACTCAGCCCTGCCACAAAAGTAAAGTAGCGAAAAGCAAGAGGACGGCTTTTATGGGTGAGCATGAGTCAGTGTGCCGAATTTGCTGTAATTTGAGATGTTGCTTTCAAGAAGATCGTTATATCATGGATAGGAGGCATGAGAAATATAAAACTAATTTGAGACTCTGCATACTTTTCCTACCATCAGTGATCCTCACTCCCCCTCGAAATGGTGCCAATACATTTGCCGTATCATAGTAATGCCAATTCTTAAGGATCTTGCCCCGCACAGCGCAAACACCATCGCACAATCGTGCCCCGTTCCGTCCGGTAGCCCTCATAGTCCTGCGATTCCTTCCTTCACCAACCACATGCTCTTCTTTTGGCCGAAATCTCCAGTGCCTCCATCCTTCTCAAGGCACATTCTCAAAAAGCTCTTTGAAAAACACAGCAACCCCCTCACAGCCACGCCGCCGCTTGAGCGACGAGATCCTCGCCAGTTTGTCTCTGGGGCATTGGGGACCAGAAACCCACATCCTCCGCAACCGTATCCCAGAACAGCCATAAGGTCGCCCTGCCTCAGGTGCTGCGAGCATTTAGACACATGGGGGCTTCAGACACGGGAAGAATAGCATCCCCTCCCTGACGGCAGGTCCACCGTGGCCACGGGGTTAGGGGGGGCCGTCCGGCCTTGAGGACAGCCCCCTCCAGTCCTCACGCGCGAAAACAGGCAACGCGCGCGGAGTCCCGGAAGAGAGCATACATAGCGATAGCGAGTATCGGAAGCTGACTTTTCTTCGGAATTCTTAAGCAGCCTTAGAAAAAATACCATCACATGGCTAAGGGAAAACGAGCCTCTGCAACAGGGCAGTTTACTGCTTCTAGGGACTAGCTTCCATTCTTTTTCTAGGGCCTGGATAATTTCTGCCAGGAGAGATGGCCGGATATACAAGGTCGATCTGCTGCGCAGACCTCTCAAAAGGTCGATGACATCTCGTTCTGTCCTATGTCCTTTGCGAACGCTGCGAATTAATATGCCAATCGTGCCGTGTGCCTTGATCCCTCGATGCTCTGCAGCAAGTCTGGCAGCAGAATCATCGGTCAGGAGAATCGCTTTGGGATGAAGGTCCATCAGGCTCAAAGCCTCCATCTCACCTTTATCCAGAGCCAGAGCACGACCCATCGCCAGGAGGGATGGTGGTGAAAGTGGCGCAAAGACGTGTTGAAGCGAAAGATCTGGATGCTTCAATGCACCGGGCTGGTGGCGTTCCACCTCTTCCTTGACGGCCAGAGGAACAAAGAGCGCCGAGAAATCCATGAGAGTATCCAGCGCTTCCAGCTCTGCGAGATGGATAAGAGGCCCTGCATCCAGAACGGCTTCACTCATCTCCGTGAAGTCCCCATTCGACATCCTCTCGAATGAAACGCTCCATCAGTTCATCCCGGTGGGTCTCCAGATAGCGCCGCAGGGCCTCGATGACCAGACTGTTGATATCTGGAAACCATCCCGCCTGTATCTGTTCCTGGGCTTGTTTGGCCAAACCTGATGGCAGGGATATCGTTGTCTTTACTTCAGACATGCTATTGTATTCGATGTTTTATTAGTTGAATTTTTTGATGGACTATGAAAATGCTTGAGGCCATTATGCCCGGCTAATGATATCGATTTGTGATAGATCGCAGCTTTAGGAAAACTAGATATGCTTCCAAATGGAAGTATTCCAGGACATTTAGTACACCCATACGAAATGTCAGTTAAGCAGCAACAGGAAAACCTTCAGCGTTTCCCTGTTGTTCGCTTATCTTCTGGCATCTTCTTTCATCAATTGCGTTAAGGCATATGTAATTGCATGGCTGCGCGTAGCAAACCTATTTTCTTCGATTTCTTTATCCATCCACTTTAATTGATCTTCATCTACTGTGATGGATATCTGGACTTTCTTTTTCGTAGCCATATTGCATCTCTATTAATGATATAGCATAAATAACTTGCTTATTGGATAAGTATTTATAGTATACAATCCTATAGGATGATGGGTGTACTGAATGTATGGAAAAACAACCTTTGAGCATGAGCTAGAATCTCTAGCAGCAGTGCTAATTGGGCGCTATCCGACGGGATTTTCGAGTGAGGCTGAAGTTGGCTGGCCCTATGCAATAGTGATCCGGGTTATTGATGACGATCGCCTGGAAACCCTGCGGATGATTATTCTAGGCTGCTATCAGAAGGTCAGAGCTTTTGGGACCGCCAGCCAGAGGACGAAGGACGCACGCATACCATTCTCTTCTCCTGTGATCGCTCCAGCTACGGCAGAGGTGATCTAAATGGCCGCCCCGAACCTTTCTGAGAACGCCCTGCTGATAGCATCCGATCCAGTAACCACAGGCATGTTATCAGATCTGAGCACAGCACTGGATGAACTTGCGCCCCTGGCCGCCAGGATTGCCGATCTGAAAAAGGAGACCCTGGATAGAGAGGCGGCTGTCCTGAAAGCGATCCTGGAGAAGGTCACGCCCCTGGTGCCGCTGCTGAGCAATGACTGCGAGCAATATTACCGCCGTGAGATTGTCATTCTGACCAGAGAGGAGAGGGTACAGCTCGAAAAGGGTTCAGGCTTTTTCAGCGAGTACAGGCTGATTCTCTATGAGAACGGCGTGCTGGTAAGGATGCATCGCTATGGCGAATGGTCAGAAGGTCTGCACCTGGGATGGGAGAATGCCGATGAGGATGTGCTTACGCCTCAGGCGGCTATAGCGGCGTTCGGCCTTGCGGCGATTTCAGGTGGATTGATGAAGGTTCTGGGTGAGGCCTCGTCGATGGTTATCCTTAAAGAGAGGCTTGAGGGCAGGCTTGCGGCTTTAACCAGGGCGCTGGAGGCTCTGCTGTGAGGCAGCGGCAAATGCCAGGGAATAAATCTAGCGAAATTGATCCTCGAATTTCAGATGCATGGGATACCAAGGGAGCGGGTTAGACTGCATCCCAATCCTGCTGTGATACTGGCTCTAAACACTATAACGGTTACTTCTTAAATATATCCTCTTAACCTGGATTGGGATAGCAAGTTTTATCGGCTACTTTCTCAAAAAAATATATATGCCATAGTGATAATATACATAACTGCTTGATAACATTCCCAAAAAGGGTCAAGCTAGAAACGGCTAAAGGAGCTTGAACCGGTTTTTTCCTGTTATGTTGTCTGGGAGTGTTGCAAATAAGGGAGGTACAAAAAATGAAAGGCATGATAAGCAACTGGATCGATTCTGGTTGGAGTGATGAGGGCGTAACATTTACCCATGAGGTAAACTTCGAACTATCCTTTGCCGTAGCGCAAGCCTATATTCGCTACTTTACAGGCGGGGGATTACATGGAACTGGCATCGTAGGATTTCGTCATCGTCCCACTCCCGAGGGCGCGGAAGAGTCCGTTAATTTTGGCGGTTGGCCTTGGGAGCCGTTTGTGTACGTCGATCGCTGTACAAGTGTGACTTTTGGAACGGTAGTTGGAGGCAACAGACAGCACTGTCTGGTATTTTCGAATATCTTCTTCTGGTAAAGGAGGATAACATAATGTATAAATCGACATCAAAAATTCCGCAAGTGATCTCTGAAAAACTTTGTGCCATTTATGATACCGCAACGGGTGACATCATTCATATGCACAAAGTGACTACCCTCGCTGGCTCTGACATTCCCACCGACGAAATAGTTAAAGAACGCGCAATGGAACAGGCAAGGCGTCTTAGTGCGGCGCGTATCGAACGGATCAAAGGGCTCAAAGCTACCTTGGTAGATCCAGAAAGCTATCAACAGGGCTTTTCGCACAAAATCGATTTGAAAACCTGTCGGCTGATTGCCGGATCACATATCAACGATCAATCAAAACATGCTGGAGCCTAAAGGATCAAGATTTTCAGAGCCTTCAGGCTCACAATTTTTCCTAAATTTTTATAATCTCTTCGCTGGTTTTTGTAGGTAAATCAGGGATCGAATTCAACAAGTTCAGAACCTCGCAGGTACAGGATTACCCAGTACAACTACTGCGCCTTTCCAAAATCATCATCTATCGATATAGTATGCAGTAATCTTGGGGATTCTAGCGGGTAGTGTGCCGAATTTTCTATAAATTGATAATGAGGCTTCCCCCGAAGTTGAAGTACAGCAAGTCCACTACCACTATACCAAGCCAAAAGGTGGGGCTGCACAAGCCACATTGATGCTTTTACTACTATCAATGGAGCTTACACCTCGAAACGCCACCAATATATCCGCCGTATCATAGTAATGCCAATTCCGAACGATCTTTCCCCCACTCAGCGCAAACACCATCACTCAATCGTGCTCATAGTCCCGGCCGGTAGACCTTACAGTCCCTCGATTCCTCCCCTCGCTGACCACCTGGTCTCCTTCAGCTGTTATTTCCAGCGCCTCCATCCTCTCAAGGCACCTTCTCAAGAAGCTCTTTGAAAAATGCGGCAACCTCCTCACAGCCACACTGCGGCTTGAGCGACGAGATCCCCGTCGGTTTGGTTCTGGGACGGGCGACCGGAAATCCACATCCTCCGCAACCATGCCCAGTGCAGCCATAAGGTCGCCCTGCCCAGGTGCTGCGAACATTTGCTGCGCCACCTGCGCATTTTCCTGGGCGCTCATCACTGTCACGCAGGTGTTCGCGGGTTCGAATCCCGTCCCCCGCATGAATTTACTTTTATTGATAGCGATTTTGAAGGTTACACTAATCAACCGCTTATAAACCTATTATGCTTCTATGCATAAAAGATTTTTCGGCGTATAGTTTACAGCCCTGTAACCTAACGGTTAAATAGCACCATCTCCATTTCTGGGAAAAAAAATGGCTCATTGAAATGCTTCAAAGACTGGGGGATTTTATGTCATTCGAAATCACTGGACAGATAAGTGAAAAAGGAACAGGCAAGCCTTTGCCTGGCCTGATTGTTCAAGCCCGCGACAAGAATATGTGGTTTGGCGATTGCCTTGGCGCCACAACCACTGATCCGAAGGGCTATTTCAAGCTGGAGTATTCTGAGCGAGAGTTCCACGAGGTATTCGAGAAACAGCCCGAAATTTACCTGGCCGTTTATGAGCCTCCTTTCACACATCTCCTCAACACCATGCAAACGGCGATCTGGAAAGCTTCTGGGCGCGCCAACTTTACCATCGTAATTGATGGGAAGAGAGTGAGCGATCCAGCCGCCAGATCACAGAAAAACCAAATACACGGGGGCGTGTCCCTCTCTAGCCAGCAGCTCAAAATCGAGACCGTGAATGACTGGCACATTCCCCACTTAGCCGGATTTAGCAATGGCAAGCTGTATGGCTCCCCTTCCATCCTGGAACAGGTGCAGTACGTGCTCTTGCCGGCCGGCGCCCAGGTCAGTAAGGTCGAGATCATCCCCGGGCCGGTCGAACGCAAAGGCCGGCATATCAAACCGTTTCCAATTCAACGCCCGCATCTGGACCTTCCCGACGATCATGCCGGTAGAGGCAACGATCCTGAATTCGTCAACCCGGACCCGCGCTATTATCGGGATACGCAGCCCTATCCCGAAAAACTCGTCGCCTTGGGTTACATTGAGGAGTGGATGGGCGTCCAAAAAGTTCAGGTCCGAGTGCGACCACTGCAATACGATCCTGCCTCTCGGCAATACTTGTTCTATCCCAAACTGGGCTATATAGTTCATTATCTGCCTGCCCCCTGCGAAGAGTCGGGCAAAACCACCACCCTCAAAACGGTCCGTAACCGACGATTCGTCAGTCAGCATTTCGTGAACTTCCTCGAACGAAAGAACGTTCATGCCTACCCCGGTGCATTTGCTGACCAATTCGCCAAACCCGGCCTCGTTGAAAAACCTGGGCCTTTCTATTTGAAGACGCCCTACCTGATCATCACCGATAATTACGAATGGAGCGAGACCAATCAACCAGTACAAAAAAATCAACCGATGAACTTGGATTACGGTCCCGCGGACATACAGTACATCCATCCCCCAACAGAGCCTGGCGCTAAACTCGATGCTGATGCAATGGGCAACAAAATTGTCGATCATTTCAGGCGATTGGCAAAGTGGAAGAATCAACGCGGAATACGAACCAAAGTCGTGACGGTAAGCGAAATCGTTAAAAACGAAAGTGGCATTTACGGAGATTTGCTGAAACGCCGCAATGTTTCTGCTTTGGATCTTCAAGATGTCATCCGCAATTTCATCTGGTGGGCGTACGATAACTTGGGCGTAGAGTATGTACTTCTGGGCGGTGACACGAATATCATTCCCATGCGAAAGCTGATCGGGTATGTTTCAGCCCAAGGTAAGGCAACCGGTTGGGATTGCATGCGCGACCAAGACGACGATCTGATCAAAAGGGATCAATGCAAGTACTATGAAGGACAACACTTCACGAAAATCCACTATTGTGGGGGCTCAGATATCCCTACGCTTCCTCTACTCACTCATCAAGGCGGCAAACAAATAAAATATTATCAGGACGTTCCGCCAAATCACTTCCCGCGGTGGTTTTGCGTTAATGTGGATTCAGCGGGAGAGTTGGATTCAGTGGAAGAGTTCAAAAAACTGGCGAAACCCTTTATTCCGTGGAACCCGCCTCAGAATCCCAACGGAGAAGAACGCCATTACTACGTCATCGTCGAAGATAATGGATACCATCTCGCGGATATCAACGATGATTACTATTGGGTTTCTGACGGCAGAAGGATTCCGACGGACCGGTACTATGCGTGCGCCGGCTCCATGGCAGGTGTGGGTACCGATGAACGGGATTTCGACAGAAATGGTAACCATTTTTACGGCCAGTTCCGCTGGGATGAGGCGATAGGGAATGATGTACCGATAGATGGGTTCAAGATTACACCTGACGCCTTTATCGGCCGCGCTCCGGTTCGGTCCGGAGCGGAGGCGAAGGCATTTGTGGACAAAGTTATTTCTTATGAGCAGCTTGAACAGGTGGGCGATGCTCCTGAAATGAATCTAGATTATCTGCGGAAAATCGTTCATGTTGCTGATTATTCTTCGCATCTCACCCAGAAAAGCGGCCTGGTACAAGGGGCAGCGACTGCCGGAACTGATGTTAATCACCCCCCGGAAGGAAAGTACACCTATAACGATGCAGGTTGGGCTCGCATTCAGGTCAAAAAGGATAGCTCTCCCGATAAGGATTTGACGCTCAACGATGGAGAGGTCAATTTTCGGCTCATCTTCAACGACGGTGATGGGGGATGGAGTATTCCATACGCGCCCAACGAAGAAACAGGTGAGCGTTGGTATTTTATGCACGAGGACTTCGCCGACGACGAGATAAGCGAGGAAAAGACACGGTTTATACAGGTTGATGGGTTATCCAAAAAACCGGGGAATTTCTTCTGGGACAAAGTTGGCTTTGATGACTTCCACAAACGTTCAAACAACTTACGACAAAGGATGATCGAGTTATACCCCGAATTCAACCAGATTAAGAGAATTTACACAGACCACTTCGAGCCGGTAGAACCAGGAATGCCCGCAGTCATTCAACTTACAAAGGAAAAACTCAAGACTGAGCTGAGTGAGGGATGTCACTTCCTGGCATTGCATGGGCATGGGAGCCCAAATGGCTGCTGCAAACTCACCGCCACAGACACCTACACAAACAATAAGGGAATCTACATTGCCTACGCCCATTCCTGCTCTACGGCAAGTCCGGACCAAAATGATCATTCCCTCGGAGAATACCTTGTCGTGCAAAATGGAGGAGCCGTCGCTTACATTGGCTCAGCAAGAATGGACGGGGATCATTTGAAACATGGATATGCCGATTACCTCTGGGAACAAATCCAGGACCTTCGGCGGTTGGGGCCCAGCTCCGCCGACTGCGACTATGCCGGAGGTGATTTTTGGCACTTCTACTGCCGCACCCTGTACGGCGATCCAGAGATGCCAGTATGGGTCAAAATGCCGAAAAGCTACTTAGTTTCCGCGCCAACCAGTGCCGCTCGTGGCAATGATGTGGTCATCACAGTCAAGAATCTCGATGTTCTGAACCCCACTAATCCAAGCCACCAAAAAGCACTCCCCAACAGCCCAGTAAGACCGCTGAAAGATCATTTGGTAACCCTGATGGCTGGTTGGAACCCTCTGGGTACAGACGAAGATTGGAAAAAAGGTCCAGAGCTATTTTTGTCAGCAAAGACCGACAACCAGGGAAAGGTCCGTTTCAAGATTCCAGAGACATTGCAAGCCAATAAGGTTGAAATCACAGTTTGTGCTTGCAGTTACTCCAAGGTGCCCAGTCAGTATGACTATAAACCGGCTACTCGCACGGTAATAATCACCTCCTGACACAGCACGGATTAGGCCTAAAGCTGGAAACGCTTTGGTAACGCGCAATATGGAGAATAAGAGCATCAAGAAACGAACAGCGAATGATCCCGTGTGAACCAGTCCTAGGGGGCAAACTACCCCTGGGGCTGATAAATCCAATTCTATCTTGCCTTTGTCATTTATTACTATCTCCTTGAGTAAACCATATCCTATTCTTGTCTAAAATCTATAAAACTATATTTATCCAATGAGAGTCATTTGTATTTACTTCACGTAGATGCAAGCTACTTCAAAGTAAGAACCGACTCAAGATATGTTACTAAGGCTTTTCTGGTCGTTACAGGAATCAGGGATGACGGTTATCGCGAGATACTGGGCGCAAGGATAGCTGACGGGGAAGATGAACTCTTCTGGTCAGGTTTATTGATCAATAACGGCTTGCTAAAAATCAGGCATTGACCGCGCATAATATATGAAACAACTGAGAAAGGCATAGAACTTATTGAAAAATTTAATAAGATATATAACCAATTGTCTGAACGATGAGTCGAATAATATTCATTTGTTTTCTTACCTCAATTCCCTAATCAATAAACTTTATGAGTCTTCGGGCTCTCACCCTTCGCGGCCTAATAGCTCTTTATCTGGAACTATTATTTCCCATACATCATTTTCAGGATGATCGATTACCACATCTATAAACTGAGCATTTACCTTATTGTAGACTCGACTAGCGGCCAAATTAATATTTTCAGGGTAACCCATCCCTTCGAAGCCCATTGCATGCAGGGCGCAGAGTATATAATCCATTTCTACTTGAGTAATAAAGATCTCCACAAACTTAGAGGCGTCAAACTTGTCTAGAAACAAATTCGGAATCGGAATTTCGCCATTTTGTTTTACCTTTAAATCCATAGCATGAATTAATTTATTTATCAGTACGTACAAATCGTTACGCGGAACATTCTTTGGCAGGAAAAAATCATCCATATCGCTAAGTGCGGATAGGATTATGTTAGCCTCTTCTAGGTCGAATAGCGACATCATTATCCCCCTCCCGAAATGGGGTTCGACTTTTACCAATCAGGACATACGACAATTGCCGAGATATAAATGTTTCGATTCCACCAAAAATATGTAGGCTAAGACATCCCCCTTATGATCAGAATCCAATATCATTATTCCGGGTCTGGGATGAATTCTGTTCCCTCTTGATTCTTCTTTTTCAACTTCTCCATCAGGTTCGAGACCCTCGTTTTTGAGTCATCGGTCGCCCACTCATCTATAGTTATCGAGATATCCAGGATATCCCCTACATGGACGTCCTCGGGGAGGAGAGCGATGGGCACATTGAGCTTCATGCTTCTCATCATCCCTGAGAAGGAGGACGGCCATATTGCCTTCAATACGATCCAAAGTGACTTTCATTTCAGCCGCTCCTATGCGATACCACATTCTCGCCTGCATCCCCGAGGATGGCAGTATCGCCCCCCATTGTTCCATATCGGTGATCCTTGCCCCATATACAGCTCAGTTACGTCATCCGATTCTTTTCCGCAAACATCTTAACCGAGGCACTTAGGATCAACGATATGGCATGCATTGCAGATGTAAAGAGCGATGCATTTGAGTAGGCTCGTCTATTCCTATTCGGCAAGCTAAATTATGTATCATTAATTTAAAAATTGTGTTCTAAACATGGTTACGAAATTATCGTCGCGATCACATAACCGAAATTGAGGTTAAGTAACGATCTAGCATTAACCGCTAAACGTACGATCATTCATATATTAATTCAAATATTTATTGGAAGTATTGGGTTGGTTTTTGAGCAACTTTTAATTACACCATCTACTTCCAGTTACCAGTATATGCTAATTAAATTGAGCCTGTTATTTTCTATTCATTTGCTTAATAATTCATACTATTAATGATCCATAACATAAATACTATACACTGATTCGTTCAACTTTTAATGTTCTATCTTTCAATAAATTAGATAGGAGGGACTAGATACTATGAGAAGAGGCAGGCACACCATCATATTACAGATACTGGCCATATGCAAAACCGGGGCCAGCAAAAGTAAAATAGTATATCAGGGAAACCTTAACTTCAAAACAGGAAATTTTTATATAAACCTGCTAATAAAGAACGGCTTGGTAAATGTTGAGGAAGGGAATCCCCAAAAGTATCAAACGACGGCAAAAGGGGTGAATCTATTAAAAAGCCTCTCACAGGTCGACAGCGAACTGGTTCCTATATCATCAGTAGCATTATAGTTATTGGACGATATTTGGGTCATGGTCGATCCATTCCTCTCCAGACGATACTTTACGGGCTCCTGTGAGCATTGTAGAACCTATTTTTGGGAATATTGAAAGTGCCCGTAAGACATGACCCCACTTTTTGGCACTCTCTGATCTACGCGACCATTCACTTTCGCACTGCCCTAGTACCGTACTTTAATCCCCGTCGAACCCAGCATATAGCATGGGCTTTGAGCATTACCACCATAACTTTCGTTTCAGATCTTTCAACGGCTGTACTTTAGGTAAGATTGTTTGGATTGTTCTCTTTTTCGGTCATTCTTCGATAGCTAAGTCTAAATAATTCTGGCGCTTTTCAGAGTGCAGAGCTGATAGAGGTTAAAAGCGAATGCTGTAGCCATCATTTTAACACGAACTCTTCTCGTTCAGCCATTCGTTGGGTTTAAAAAGCTCAGCATTGATATCTTTGAACCAATTATACCGCTCTTCTCCCGAAGGGGTAAGCTCATATGCGATAATCACACGTCCCCCCAGCTTTCTCTATTCTCAAGGACATAACCCGCCTCTTTCAGCATCTCAAGATATTTCTCAGCGGAAGTGGTCTTCAGGTTTGCGCATTGTATTATGTGCGTCTTTAAGGCTCGCCCTCCCGATCGGCCTGCAGCAATGCACTCAAGGATTCTTAGCACGATTTTGATAGCAGGTCTATATCGGACCATCTCTTATTCCAACTCTTTTTATCATTTTGCTTTTAAAGACTCCGGGATCATTGATACATGACATTTAGCACATATATTATTCCGCAATCTATATTGGGTATAATCACTATACAATAATTGGGGATAGATCTAATAGGAAATAGCTTGCCTCCTTATGGATCTATCAACCCTCCCTAATTCTTCACGGCTCGATATCCTTGATTCCGTACAGCTCCGCCTGCTCTTCTATCTCTTCTCGAATGGGATAGCCCTTTAGGCGTTCTCCCCTCAGCACTGCCCTTATGTCCTCCATCGTGGGATGCCGGACTCCCTTTAGCGACTCTTTGTTCTTCAAGTAGAAAAGGATACAGTAGAGCCTCTGATAGATGCTCCCTGCAGAGTCCAGAGAATGGGTGAAAATCTCCCCGACGGATAATTTCCTCCTGGGTAAGGTGTAGTAGTTGTCTCGGAGGCGAAGCTCGATCCCATAGTCTCCGTAGGCGCTAAACGACGTTAACGTGGCGTCCTGAGGCCGCAAGCTCTTGAAGAGCACGCTGTTCTCATATCCCTTGATGAGCAGGGCCTCTCTTGGAACCAAGCGCAGTATCTGATATTCCAGGAGAGCGGTCACGAATTCCTTGAGTTCGGGCCAGATGATGTAGTTGAAGGAGTAGAAGTAGGCCTTACCCTCCTTTGACCGGCTGACAATGCCCAGGGAAAGGAAGTCCTGCAGGTAGTAGTAGACTGTATCGCCGGAGATGCCCGTCTCCTCGGCCAGAGCCACCAGGCTCTTCTGACTGCTGTCCAGCCGGGAGAGCATCTCTACCCTGCGTCCGGAGAGGATCTCCTGCAGGGGAGAGGCCCGGTGGGAGTAGTAGAGCTTTTTGAAGGCCTCTGCAGGAGGTGTCCCGGCCAGGATTATCTCACCTCCCGCCCGCTCGACTAAGCCCTTATTCTGAAGGCTAGTTAATACTCGAGATACCGATCCCTTCAGGATGCCCAGCTCTTTCTGAAGGGTGCTGGGATGTACCGGCTCCTTGGAACGAGTGATAATGATGAGGGCGCTAATCTCGTTCTCGCTTAGACGCATTATCTTAATAGGAGGTTTGATTGATATATATGATTATCCCTGTATTAAGAGTTAGTAGCAAGAACTATAAAACGAAATTCGCTATGTCGATAGATCTCTTTTTATCTGCCCCTTATATGCCATTATTCTTAGACGCATGGGCGTTTCAGACACGGGAAGAATAAACTTCCCCGTGCTCACGGCAGGTTCCCCGTGGCCACGGGGTTAGGGGGGCCGTCCGGCCTTGTGGACAGCCCCCTCCAGTTCTCGCGCGCGAAAACAGGCAACGCGCGCGGAGTCCCGAAGAGAGAATAGATTCAGTTCAACTGAACCACGTTTTTCAGCCATGGAGACGAAGGAACCAACATAGACAACTCGATGACAATTAATGACAAGTTTCCCATGCAAAACGAAATCCACGATGTCGATAGATCTCGTTTGAATGACTGCAGCCAATTTTTTCCAGATATTGCAGAGTAGCTTTATATCCACATACGCAGAAATAACAGCTAATGAAGCGACTCTACGATTACACCGTAGTTCTCCGTCCGGATGATAACGGTACATTCGTGGCCTTCGTGCCAGCTATTCCAGGGTGCCATGCCTGGGGACAAACTCCCGAAGAGGCACAAGCTGAGCTGCTCAATGTCTTCGATATGATACGAGAAGAGTACGAAGAAGAAGGACGTATGCTCCCTGATGATGTTGATATGAAGGCCGTTTATGCCTGCCAAAGCTAGGGACTTGCAGAAGGTTGCTAGGAAACTTGGTTTTCGGATGGTTCGGCAGAAGGGCAGCCACGCCAGATGGAAGCATCCCGACGGCAGGGCAACTACTATTCCAATACATGGCGATAGCGAAATCGGAAGCTGGCTTTTCTACGAAATCCTCAAGCAAATGGGCATAACTGAAGAGGATTTCCGTAAGCTCTTGGAATAAGAGGCTACGGCTGTAATCTCCAGCGTCTCCCTTCTCTCAATCGTACCTTCACAAGGAGCTCTATGAAAAATGCAGCAACCTCCTCACGGCCATGACGCGGCTTGAGCGATGAGATCTCCGCCGGTTTGTTTCGGGTGACTGGTGACCGGAAATCCACATCCTCTGCAAACGTGCCCAGGTGCGGCCATAAGGTCGCCCTGCCCAGATGCTGCGAACATTTGCTGCGCCACCTGCGCATTCTCCTGGGCACTCATCACTTTATCATTATCCTTATTGTTAGACTTATAATCTACTGAGCGTATGCCCTGGTAGCGTAACGAATTTTCCGAAATTGAGATGATACTTTCAAGAAGATAGTCATCTCATGGATAAGAGGTATGAGGAATTACAGCAAATTTGGCACACTGCCAGGAAACTTCATAAGCGGTCTAAAAGTATTTATTTTACCCGGCAAAACTACTGCTAAGTATATCCCTGGAGCGTAATATTGTCCGGCACTATATCCCCATCAAGGGCTCTGAAAATCTATGAACAAATAGAGCAGCTAAAGCTAGCTGCATCAACTGATCCTGAGAACGTAGTCAAATCTCTTGAGGCCATACAGGTTAGCCTTAAAGAGCTTTCTGCGTCCGATGGGGAGGCCCCCAAGCACGGCATTGGGATTGATCGCACCCTGAAGGAGCAGAAGTATCAATCTATCGTGGAGCGGTCTCGTGATGGCATAATCCTCACAGATGAAGATGGACGGATTATCGAATGGAACCCCAGCATGGAAGCCCACACAGGCTTAAAGCAAGAGGATGTCTTGGGAAGGCATCTATGGGATGTTCAATTTGGTTTAACCGCGAATTGGCGCAGGACTCCCGAGCTATATGAGAAAATTAAAACTTGGGCTGAGGAGACTCTGAAGACTGGCCGATCATCAGTCCAGGACTATCCAATGGACGTAGAGATTCTTCGTCCCGATGGGACAGTGCTAGCGGTCGAGGAGATGCTCAACATCATACCTACAGAAAAAGGATTTATGATCTGCGGCATCTTGCGGGATATTTCCAAGCGTAAGCGAATGGAGGAAGAGCTGCAACAATCGAAAGATGAGCTGCAGCAAAAAGTCCTGGAGAGGACAGAGGATCTTTCTATGGCAAACCTGGCCCTCCAGGCGGAGATCGTAGAGCGCAAGCGGGCTGAGGAGATGATATGCATTCAGCGGGACCTTGGGATAGCCCTCAGTTCTGCAGGAGATCTGAAGGAAGCGTTAAATCTGATATTGGATGCATGCCTGAAGCTAAGAGGGATCGACTGCGGCGGCATATATGTGGTTGATGAAAACCTTGGTGACCTCAGGTTGGTAGCCCATACTAAAACTGGTCTTCCCAGGGAGTTTATCGAACACGGCAGTCACTATGATTCAGGATCTTTCCATGCTCGTTTGGTCATGGCAGGGAGGCCGATCTATGCATCCTACTCCCGGATCAGGTCGGAATCATCTGAAGTCTACCCGATGGAGGATCTCCGTGCCATATCAATTCTTCCGGTGAAGTGCAGAGAAAAGGTAACAGCTGTGCTTAACATGGCCTCACATACTATTGATGAAATACCCATTGGAATCCGGAGCACATTGGAGGCTATCGCTGCCCAGGTGGGCGAAGCAATCGAGAAACTCAAGGCTGAGGAGGATCGCAAGCAGGCCGAAGAAGACCTGCTTGCATCAAAGGAGTACCTGAATAAGATCATCAATACCATCGGCGATCCCATCTTTGTCAAGGATAGGCAGCATCGCCTCATCCTTGTCAACGACGCGGAATGTAGTCTAATAGGTCACTCTCGAGAGGAGATTCTAGGCAAGACCGATTACGATTTCTTCCCTAAGGAGCAGGTCGATGTTTTTTGGGAGAAGGACGAAGAGGTATTCAGGACAGGGAATGAGAATGTGAACGAGGAGCAGATCACCGATGCAGAGGGCATCACCCGCACTATTATCACCAAGAAGACGCTGTATATAGATGGTACAGGTAGCGAATTCATAGTTGGGATCGTAAGGGACATTACTAAACGCAAGCAGATAGAGGATGCACTGCGGGAAAGCGAAAAGACTCTGCAAGTATTCCTCAATGCTATTCCTGAGCCTGCCCTTCTGCTGGATAAGCAAATGATGATCCTTGCAAGCAATAAAGCAATGGCCAACAGCCTTGGTAGAAGTGATACTGAACTCATTGGCAAATATGCCTTGGATTTCATTCCACCTCAAATAGCTGAACTACGAAAGGCGTGGATTTACAAGGTCATCTGCAGTGCAAAGTCCACGTGTTTCGAAGACTCGCGCGCCGGTCGGCACTTTATCAATTACATCAGCCCTGTTTTGGATGAATCCGGAAAAGTATCAAAGGTTGCCATTTTTGCCATTGATATCACCGAGCGCAAGCGAGCCGAGGAAGAGCTGAAAGAGGCAAAGGAGAGTGCGGAGGCAGCAGCCAAGGCCAAGTCCGATTTCCTGGCCAATATGAGCCATGAGATAAGGACTCCCATGAACGCTGTCATAGGCTTGACTGGGCTTCTCCAGAGAACCGATCTGAATAAAGAACAACAAGATTATGTAGAAACTATTAGAAGCAGCGGTAACTCTTTGCTATCGGTTATCAACAATATCCTGGACTTTTCAAAGATCGATAGTGGCAAAGTAGAATTGGAGGCCCAGCCCTTTAATTTAAGAGATTGCGTTGAGGATTCCCTGGACCTGGTAGCTACAGAGGCATCTAAAAAAGGCCTGAACCTGGCCTATTCTATCGATACTAGTGCCCCTGGAACAATTATGGGCGACCCTGTCAGGCTACGCCAGATCTTAATCAATTTACTCAGCAATGCCGTCAAGTTCACGGACAATGGCGAAGTAATGATGGCGGTATCTGGCAGGAATCTCGAAGGCAATGACCACGAGGTCCATTTTGCAATTAAAGATACAGGCATAGGCATATCCAAGGATCGATGAACCAGCTCTTCAAGCCGTTCAGCCAGATGGAGCCGTCAACCACACGAATATATGGTGGAACTGGCCTTGGTCTCGCCATAAGCAAGCGTCTCGTCGAAATGATGGGTGGAAGGATCTGGGCCGAGTCTGAAGTGGGCAAGGGATCTACCTTCCACTTTACAATCCTAGCAGCGGCCACAACTATAAAGCCAGCCAGTTCTAAAACGATCTCTCAGCAGCCTCAGACTAATCTGAAATCAAGCCAATCACCTGCTTTGCGCATTCTATTGGCTGAGGATAATCCAGTAAACCAGAAGGTCGCTATGCAAATGCTCAGGAAGATTGGGTACGAGGCTGATGTAGCTGCCAACGGACTTGAGGTGCTGCAGGCATTGGAACGCCAGCCCTATGACATTATCCTAATGGATGTCCAGATGCCTGAGATGGATGGTCTTGAGGCAGCCAAGAATATACGAGAGAGATGGCACAACGGGCCGAAGATAATAGCGATTACGGCTTATGCACTTGAAGGAGATAGAGATAGATGCCTAAATGTAGGGATGGATGATTACATAAGTAAGCCCATACAGCTGGATGAGTTGCAGAGTAAGCTCATCAAATGGGGAATTGATAATAAAGAGCAGAACGTTTACCAGTAAAATCGAAATCTATAAATATCGGCAATTGACGTATATAGTATTGGCAAAAGTCGATAATCTATTTTCTCCCTCCTACACCCTTGGCTTTTGCCTCCCTCCTTATTCCTTATCCAGCGTTTTCGTAAGGCCTTGATGTATTGGATTATCCAGCCCCAACTGTGGACAAGCCTTATTGCCTCAGCCATAGTCTCCTATCGTTGTGGCTTAAAGGCTTCCCAACGCGCTTCTGCCTCCTCGGAGGTCACCTTTCCGCAGCTCCCAAGTAGAGGCTGTGGCTTTTGTCTCCGTGTTTCCAGAAGGCGTGCCAATAGTCGTGGCTATTCCTTTTTTCATGCCCTTCATGACCCGGTAGACATTAATCTGCCCCAGCAGACGCCCCGAGTCCTTCAGTACATGGGCCTCGGCCCGGAGAGATGCTTAACGCAGGTTCAATTGTGTTGGTATGGCGTGTCACCTTTACATTGTCTCCCTGCCCGGCCACTCGTCACTCACCTCAAAGCCTTCAAGGATGCCCTTCAGCCTATTGATCACGAAGTCAATGACCGCCCGGCCACGCAAGTCTATGCCTCCCTCCTCATCGAGAAGGTCTTCATAGAACTCCTTGGTCACTTCCTCGTAGTCATCGTCCGTGTACTCCAAGTCATTACTATCCCGTATCTCCTCCTGCAGCATGTTTATAGCATCTCGCATGAGCGCGTAATCTTCCTGTCCAGGAGTGTCTAACCTTAGCTCAGTGAACCGGTTATCTAGTGCTTGCATTTGGTCTTAATAGTCAGCTCCCAAGGCATCGTTGATATCTTTCTTCATGGAAGCGATTTCAGCCTCATCCACTGCATTTTCCTGCATTTTCCATCACTTTCCTGCTTCTCCCCAAATGACATGTTTCTTCTGGGGCGCGGATTCAATCCCACATCTATCATCATACACCATCGCCCACTCACGAGCAAGTTATGAGGGTAGATCTTGGCTTCGAACTGCGTCTTCTCATCTGTTCATTCCTCTATTAATATTGGCGATAGTTCTTTCTTTTTATGCTCTCACTACAACATAGTCCTCAGTCCTGATCTAAGTAACTCGCGCCCATGGACAAGCCGTATCACCTCAGTCGTCAATTTGCTACTGTCAAGAACGCCAGCCAAGAGGAGGAGGGCAAAAGTCGGAGTTATGAGGCCTGAAGGCTGGCCAGGCGTTCAGCTCCTCAGTTCGATAACAACGACACAAATGTAGCAACATTATAATCTCATTAGCTACTAATTGATTGGAGGTGAGATTTATGGATGACATAGATAGAAAGATTCTTGAAGCTATCAATACCATTTCCCCAAAATTGTTTATCAGTCCTGTCAAAATCAATGAAATTCTAAGGCTTGACCCGACAGAACTTGGAAATCGTTTAAAGACTCTGAAGAAATCAGGGCATGTAGACATTATGACCAGCGAATATCCGTCGAGTTTAACACTTCATAATGCTATCTCAAAAGTTTACCTTACAGAATTGGGACGGCAAAGCTTGAAGGAGAAGAGATAGAACTTTACACTGCCAGCAGAGGAGGCCGATCTTGATCTATGATACCTTAGAGTCTAATTATGCAATATCATAGATCACCTTTCGATCCCCAGGTACACGTTGCGTGTCTTCCCGTCTATCATCCAGGCGACATCACAATACTCGTACTCCTTGCCCCTTCTTGTTGGCCTTATTCGCTATGATGAAAAATAAAGCCAAGTCACGACAGCACTTTTATTCCTCAAGGCAAGAGTTTCTAGGATAGCTGGGCGTGGAAAGCCTATAACACTAGCCCTTTCTTGATGGTCCTCTGAATGCAGACAAGGTTGCATCATCGGCAGATAACTCTACTTGAAAACCGCATCTTTTTCCTTCAGCAGAGCTTTGATTACCTCGGGGTATGCATCACCGCTGACTGGGGCGAAGGAACTCTTCCTGTAACCACCAATCCTTGATTGCTCCATCTCTCCTTTGATCCATTCCTCGTGTGTGACCAGATCAAGAGCCAACTCCTCAACTGCACGGCGATAAAGGTATAATGCAAACAGCTTGGCTGACTTCTCTGAAACGCAGGCGAACACGTAAACAGGACTTACAAAGAAGCTCGACTTAGGCTTCAATGGCTGACCTAAAACGGCATGCAGTATCTCATAGCCTGCATCTTTATCGAATCCTCCTGCGCAAAGGCAGTAAAGGTCAAGCTCAACCAGGGCATAGCGGCTCTTTGGTGCGTTGATAGTGATGGTCACATAGGGTCGGGCATGTGCAGAACACCAATCCCAATATTCGTTCGATATGTGGCGGTTTAGTATCCTGATCACATAGCGCGCTGCAATGGCCTCTTCCAAGGTCTTATGGGGTTTTAGCACGTACTCACCAATCGATCTTCACTATTAGTTTCTTGGCTTTCTTCTTGATCTAATCGCCCCAAAAGGCTAGAGGGCCCGAGGGTTTAATCATATCCTGTGAGCTAGCCGATGTTATTTTCATAAAGCAGAGGAAATTATTTTTTAAAACTACCCTGTGGATTTATCTTCGCTGAATAATCGTGATCATTCATTATATTTAACTTTTGAGCATCGACTTTGAGGCCATTGCAGGAACCATAAAGGAGTTACACAGATAGGACCCAGCCAGAGATCGCTTGAAGGCTGTGGGATGACTGGTCTGTGAAGGGAGTTATCCTTCGATTTTAACGCCACGCCTCTCGAAGAACTCTCTCAAGGCTTCTTCGACCACCTGGCTTTGAGCATGCATGCTGCTTTTGGTTTGTACGGTATAAACCTTTAGGGCTTTTGCTACCGGTTCAGATAGTGTCAATGTGGTCTTGGGCATAAATCTTGATTTATTAAGCTTTAAGTTTACATAGCTTATGGTACTTTGATACTTTGATACCAAAAGCTTTTTATTTAAAGATATCGTACTAGAGTTAGAAGCATAAATGGAGACTCAAAAAATGATAAAGGAAAATGTAGATATGGCAACGGCTGAGGCTAATGCCAAGGTAATCGCCGATATGGATAAGGCACAAGCCAGTTTCATGGAAGCAAGAGCAGAGAAGAGGAAAGCTGAAGAGATGAAGATGGCTGACAAACGGTAATTAATCTATCAATCCCTCAATAGCATGAATTGCCTGAAGGAAATGAGGTATAATGATCTCGATCAGCAATGAATACAAGGCTGGCATCGGGCTAGCCGCAGTTGTTATTGCCAGATTTGTTCAGCTAGGTAGAGATAGTCGTTGGCGGCAGAGTGCTTATCGCTTCGACAGATGCTGGGATCTCGTCAAGTAATAAATTTCGTGAAATTTACGAGAAAACGACCAACCTCGCTGCTCTCGTTTTTACGTAATAGACGTTGGTGAAATAAAATGTTAAAGAAAATTTCGAACGCTGAGTGGGCTAAGATTGCTGCGCAGGCTATGAAGGGGAAGGATGTGCTCTTGCCGGACATTTGTGCAGGCAATTTTCATTTGCATAAATCTTCAATTTCAGCCCACAAGTAACAATAAACTGCTTGGGTAATTTGCTTTTCCCTCATGAACAGGATGAGAGCTATTGAGTGACCCGGAAGAGAACCATGCTGTTTGAATGTAGGGGCAAGCTGTTTATGAAGCCTGTGGGATGGTAGGGCCAAGCATGCTTTGAAAGTGATTTATGTTTTGGCTCAAGCGGCGAGGCGACAAAGGTCATAGTTTTAAGACCTGGTATAACTTAGGTGAAATAGAATATGTTAAAACTTATAAGGAAGATTATAAAAATAAAGCTGTTCGTGATTGGTTTGATAGCTCTCCTGTGGTCCGTGAAAAAGAAGTACCATTGCGGTCACAATGAGAAAGAATAGATAACCATTTTACGATAGTACCGAGGCATGAGGAAAATTTGCAGGAATGAGCCTGCAAACTCTCTTATTCTCTGGCCAGGAAGAGGCCATGGTGAAACATTGGCGACAGTTCTGGCGGAGGGGATAAGGATATTAAATTAACTTTTTATCCCTCAGGATTTGCCGTCCTTTAGCAGTGAGACCGACATTATTGACACCATTTAAAAGGCTCATGCCATGAGCGTATGTGCCTCTTGCGACTCTTACATATCTGTCTTCATCCATTATCTCTAATCTGTCTCCCATCTCCTCATCAGAGATGCTAAACATCTCTATGAGGAAGAGAGGAGCAACAAGAGAGTTATGCGACTTCTCGTAGATAGCTTTGAGAATTTCTATATCCATTTCATCCATATCGTAGATTCCTCCTTAGATCCAGATAGAAAGAACCCTGGACCGGTCCACAACTCCCTTTTAGGCAGTAGAATGGCTGGCCAGGGGGCGACCGGAAAGCAAAAAAGAAGGAGAAGATTTACCGTTGTTAAGAAGCTGATGTTTCCACGACGATATTCCCCTTGCCTAGAACTATAATGAATAATACTTATATTTGAGAGTTGTCCTCGGCCAGAGGATCATATCATTACAAGAGCTCCCAAATAGTTCTGTGACATTTTCGGCTCAACGTGTCATAGAGAGAGTAAAGGAGCTTAGGTCCGAGGCACGCCAGGTAGAACAGAGTTTATCCTATCTTTATCTCCACGAAATGCTCCCTGTGATCATCAACCAGGTGTACCACCCCGTCGCTTTGCAAAAAGTCGTCAACCGTCACGCTAACCACCTCGCATCCGGGCCCAGTCCGCATAACCGTGATGTGGTAGAAGGTCTCGCGGTAGCGGTAATGCAGCAGAAACGACTTCCAATCTGCCGGAATACAGGGGGTAAATTGCAGCCTGTCCGCTCCTAGCGTCAGTCCGAGCAGCGATTCCACTATGAGCCGGTACATCCAGCCCGCCGCTCCAGTGTACCAGGTCCATCCCCCGCGCCCTGAATGCGGCTGCTGCGCATAGACATCTGCTGCCACGACGTATGGCTCCACCCTGTAGGTTGCAACCTGCTCCGGGGTTGAGCCATGGTTCAGAGGGTTGATCATATCCAATAGCTCCCAGGCTCGATTGCCATCGCCAAGGGCTGCAAAGGCCATGGCCACCCAGATGGCTGCATGGGTGTACTGCCCGCCATTCTCTCTCACTCCCGGAATGTAGCCTTTGATGTAGCCCGGGTCCAAGTCGGATTTATCGAATGGCGGTTCCAGGAGCTGTATCAGCGAGGCATCTCTTTTGACGAGTTGGCGATCCACTTCTTCCATAGCCACCTTTGATCTTTCAGCATCTCCTGCCCCGGATAGAACCGACCAGCTCTGGGAGATGGAATCGATCTGACATTCTGGATTGGCCGAGGACCCGAGGGTCTCTCCGTTATCGAAGTAGGCTCGCAGATACCAGTTGCCATCCCACCCGAACTCTTTGATCTTCTGGCGCAGATTGGCAGCCTCGCTGCAGCATAGATTTGCAAAGGCTGCATCGCCATGAAGAAGGGCAATCTCTGCAGAACTTCGTGAGCACATCGTACAGGAAGAAGGCCAGCCAGATGCTTTCGCCTTATCCCTGATATCCCACGCGGTTCATGGCGTCGTTCCAATCTCCAGAGCCCATGAGGGGCAGGCCGTGCTGGCCAAACTCAAGGCCGTTCCTGATGGCTCTGACGCAGTGCTCGTAAAGGGTGCCGGACTCCTCCGACCTGGTGGGCAGGTCGTAATAGGCGTCCTCGTCGGGCTTCAGGGGCCTGCCCTCGATGAAGTTGATGCGCTCGTCAAGCACACCGGTATCTCCTGTAGCAGTGACGTAGCGGTGAGCTGCCAGCGGCAGCCAGAGGCGATCATCGGAGCTGTGCGTTCGCACGCCGCGTCCCGATGGCGGGTGCCACCAGTGCAAAACATCTCCCTCCAGGAACTGGTGGGCCGCACAGCGCAGGAGATGCTCCCGGGAAAGCCGCGGCTCTGCATAAATCAGCGCCATTGAATCCTGCAGCTGGTCGCGGAAGCCGAATGCCCCGCTCGATTGGTAGTATCCGCTGCGCGCCCACATGCGGCAGGCTAGGGTCTGATAGAGGAGCCAGCCGTTGGTGAGCACATTGAGGGCCTTATCCGGGGTCTCCACATGCACTGCGCCAAGGGTGCGGTTCCAGTAGCTCCACACCGCCTCCAGCGCAGCGCTGCGCAGGACCCGACCCACGAAAACGCTTGATCAGGCTGCGAACATCGTCCACATTCCGCCCTGTTCCCAAGGTGAAGACGATCTCGCTCTCCTGCCCGTCTGCCAGATCGATTTTGACCTGCAGGGCTGCACACGGATCCATGGCCGCGCCAACTCTGTTTGAGAGCCGTTCTCGCGCCAGGGCGGCAGGGCTGGCCATGCTGCCGTTTCGGCCCAGGAACTCAGTCCTATCCCCAGTGAAGCTGCCGATCTCCGTCGTTCACATCCAGGAAGACAATCCTTCCGGGAAAATCCGTATTGTACGGGTTTCTGGCAAAGAGGGCCCCAGTCCTGGGATCGATTTCTGTGACTATATGCATCTCGGTCTTGGAACGCATCTCTCCCAGCACCAGCTCGATGTAGCTGGTCACAGATAGCCGGCGAGACATGCCGGACTCATTGCGGACCAAGAGCCTGCAAAACTTCACGGGTGCGTCTACTGCCACATATACCCACAGCTCGGATACAATCCCGCTCTCTTTGTGCTCGAAGACGCTGTAGCCAAAGCCGTGCCTGCAGGTGTAAGGCGTCTTCCCGCGGGCGGGCAACGCAGTCGGGGACCAGAACTGGCCGCTCTCCTCATCTCGAATGTACACGGCCTCGCCGCTGGCATCGCTCACAGGATCGTTATACCAGGGGCTGAGGCGGAACTGCTGGGAGTTCTCGCCCCAGGTGTATGCTCCGCCGCATTCTGAGATCACCGTCCCGAAATGGGGGTTTGCTATTACATTCGACCAGGGAGCCGGGGTCGCCTGTCCCGGAGCGATCCTGATTATGTACTCACGCCCGTCCTGGCTGTGAACCCGCCAAGCCCATTGAAGAAGATCAGATCCTGGCCTGAAGATTCAATCGCCATTGTGGTTCTCGCACGCGGGCCGCCTGGATCGGCTTTAAAAGAGGAACGCATCCCATAGATATGCCTCTCGCGTTCAAGCTGGTCCTCAAAAGTTCCCCTGCCATCTGTGAAGATGGCCCGTGCCGCGGCCTGCATCAGGATCTTAGCCTCGTCTGCGATCTGATCTGCATGTATTACGAAGACGCCGCCCGGCCGGTCCAGGGCGTCGGCCTCAGTGCTAATGGAGATCAGGCCCATAATTTCATCCTGAAGCTGCTGCCGGTAGCCTGAGCTGTCTTCGTTCCAGATCACCAGATCCGCTGCCAGCCCCATCATGCGCCAGTAGGCATGAGCCCTCAAGAGCTGGCGCGCCAGATCAATGTAAGACCGATCCCCGATCCGCAGAAGGATAATGGGAAGGTCGCCCGAGATGCCGTAAGCCCACAGCCCTGACTGGCCACTGTGGTTGCTTAAAAGAACGCTCGGACTGGCGCGCCAGGTTGGACTGGGATAGATTATTGCGCTGGCAAGGCGCTCATAGAGCTGGATATCGGTCTCGGTAATGTTGAGCTGCTGCACGATCATCTGGTTGTGAGTCCAGGCCAGGTTGCGGACGCGGTCTGCCATGCGTACGTCGTGGTATTTATCGATCAGCTCCATGGCAGAGTCCCTCGTCTCTGCAATGCCTGTGATGAAGTTCACCCTGGCCGTCTCTCCAGGATCGATCGTGACATTGCACCTGATGGAAACTATGGGATCTAAGACAGAGTCCATCGCTATCTGAGAGCTCTGATGACCCCGTCATAGCCACAGGATCTGCAGCGGTTCTTCCCCTGCCTATGAACTTGGAGCGATCAGTCTCAAAGGAAACCTCATCATCCTTCATCTTCTCCGTTGCGATCAGATGCAGCATCCAGGGCGTCTTCTCATCCGTGGACCTCGGCCTGCGAGTGCAGAGGATCGCAGATCTCTTGCGTACGATCTCAGTCTGCACGAAGAGGTTGCTGAATGCTGGATGTGTCGCATCGGCCGCTGGGGTGGTCAGGACAACCTCTGCATAGCTGGTCAGCTCTATCGTTCGCCTTCTCCATGAGCGGTTGGTAACGCTGATGCAGCGTAGCTCGACATCATCCTCAGGGGAGACTACCACTTCAGTATAGGTATCGATACCCTGAACCCTTGACCGGAACTCTGCCTTCGATCCCTGGAAGATCGCCTGGTAAGTCTCAGAGTCTTTGCGCACAGGCTGATACCCTGCAGACCAGATCTCGCCGCTGTCCAGGTCGCGGATATAGAAGAACATGCCCTCATTGTCGCGAGTGGGATCTCCATGCCAGCGAGTGACAGCGATATCCTTCCACTGGCTGTAGCCCCCGCCTGAACTGGAGACCATCACTCTGTATTTGCCGTTGGAGAGCAGGTGCACCTCGGGCTGGAGGGTGTTCGGATCATCGATGACCCGCAAGGACTCTTGCCGATCCAGCATGCCTGCCCTCCAGATTGATGCCGAGACCTCGAGCGCATGGGGATAGAAGGGCGCAGCCTTGGGAACCCTCTCCTGGAGAAGCAGATCCGCAGCCTGGAAGATGGGGTTGGCCATGAATCTTCTTTGCATAGGTCGGTCTAGAAGCACATAGGCCATAGAGAGGAAGCTCATGCCCTGGTGGTGGGCCATGAAGGACTGTACAGTTGCGCTAGTCTGATCCGCGGGACAGACGCGAAGGGGTGTAATCGATTGCCTCATAGAAGCCATACTCGCCCAAGATAGCCATCGTCTGCCATTCGCTGCAGGTTGGCGCATGCCTCGGCCGGCTCCACCATCAGGGCCAGAGCCGATGCATAAGGCGCGATCACCAGGTCCTCAATCAGCCCGCGCTTGAACCCCAGACCAGGCACTCCGAAGGCCCGGTACTGGTAGATCAGGTTGACATCTGTCATGTTGTAGCCGGACTCTGAGATGCCCCAGGGAACGCCGCGTTGCGTACCGTATTCGATCTGCCGCCTGACTATCGCCCTGTAGGTCTGGTTCAGAAGGGTGTTCTCATAGGTCGGCATGATCAGTTGCGGCATGAGATACTCGAACATGGTCCCTCCCCAGGAGAGCAAAGCCAGCTCTCCGCCTGCGGTGGTGAGCATGCGGCCCAAGGAAAACCAGTGCTCCTGCCGGAGCTTCCCTTGGGCAATGGCCACGAAGCTGGATAGCCTGGCCTCAGATGCTAAAAGATCATAGCAGCTCTCATCGCGTCTCAGGTCGTCGACATTGTAGCCAATGGCCAGAAGCCGGCGTGACTTATCGAATAGCAAGTCGTATTTTATATCAGTCAGCTCGCTGCAGTCGAGCGCAAGCCTCTCAATGGATGCGATCCTATTGCAGGCATGTGTCGCTGGCCTCAGCGATCATCTGTCTGAGCTGGAGGAACCAGTCTCTCTCATCCTGGCGGCCTTCGCCCTGAATGCAGCCGATGATTTGGTCAATCATTGGCATGAGCTTCATGGCCATCTCCGGCACCTCTCGCAGTGCTGGAATGCAGTCAAGTCTGAGCAGCTCAGCCTGTAGCTCGCTCAGCCTTCCTGCCTGTTCGGCTGAGCCATCGGTCAAGACCTCCTCCCCAGGGAGGACGTCATCGCCCATAGAGGCAGCATAAGCCAGGGAGCCGTGAGGACCAGATCATCCAGATGGTCCCGGAGCTGTGTCTCATACGCCTTCATCCACCACATCAGCTCGGTCATCTGCTTCCGGGCCCAGGCGGTCTATTATCTCCGCCACGGCCCTTGCCTGCTGGTCCAGCAGCATCCAGGCCGCTGATGAGGGTACATGGAGGCGGCTGAAGCTCAGCCTGGAACTGGTCGATCTGGGCGAGCACCTGCGAAGGCACGACACCTTTTCTGGTTCTCGTCCGAAGACCCGCTCTGCAGCTGCATCCTTGATGACATACAGCGTATCCCTGAAGGCCGTCAAAAGGCCTGCGTCTGGCAGAATCTTCTGGTCCGGAAGCTCGATTAGGCCCTGCTGCAGGTCAGCAGATGACCTGCCAGGTTACCGCTATCCACAGTTGAGATGTACTTGGGCTGCATTGGCTCAAGCAGCTTGAGTATCGTACCAGTTGTAAAAGTGGCCCTGGAACCGTTCCAGGCCTTTCATGCGTCTTAAGGGCGCTGGCGTTCCGCTCTATCAGCCTTCCTGCAGAGATGTAACCAAAGTCGTATGCAGCCAGGTTCGCCAGCAGAGACAGCCCCATATTCGTGGGCGATGTGCCGTTGGCAACCACTGAGCGCGGGTACTCCTGATAGTTGTCCGGCGGAAGCCAGTTGTTGTCGGGTCCTACGAACGTCTCAAAGAACTTCCAGGTCTTCCTGGAAAGCTTGCGCAGGAAGATCGTCTGATCCTCGCTCAGTTTTGCTTTAGGCGTGTCAAGGGGCAGGCTGATCCACCAGGCAACAGCAGGTGCGAGGCTCCAGGATACCAGCAGCGGCCAGACGATGTACAGCACATCAGGACGCTGGAACGCCAGATAGGAGGCTGTGGCAATGGCTACAGCCGGGGCTATCCACATCGACTGGTAGAACCCGACCAAATCACTGCGCCCACTGCTCTTGGAGCTGCTCGCCGAGTTCCATTCCAGCAGCCGCTTATGGGTGAATAGCATTCGCCCGCCTGTGCGCACAACTGCATCCAGGCTGAAGAAGGCCTCATACGGCAGAAAGGCCAGGCTGAGCCCTGCCTGGGCCAGGTATCTGACTATCGATCTTCCGGCTGAATACATGTGCTGATCAATGGGCAGTTCGGCAGCCTTTTCAGGATCACTCGGATGCAAGCAAGCGCCGGTAGTGCCAGAACCGCCCCTACTACCACAGAGGTCCAGAACCATGGCGCGGGCAGCACCAACCATGCCAAGGAACAGCAGCAAAATCTGGGCAGGGGTCACCAGGCTGCGCCTGAGGTTGTCGAGGATCTTCCATCTGGATAAGCCGGAGATGGGGTTGTCCAGGATCAGGCCTCCTGGGCCTGGCACGCGCGATAAGAGCCAGCTGGCAATCTGCCAGTCGCCCCTGATCCACCTGTGCCTTCGGCTCACATCAGCTGTGTAACGGTAGGGATAATCCTCGTAGAACTGCACATCGCTGACCAGCGCAGCTCTGGCATAGCTTCCCTCCAGCAGGTCGTGGCTAAGAATCAGGTTATCCGGAAAGCGTCCACCCAAGAGACTCGAGAAAGCATCGACATCGTAGATCCCTTTGCCAGTAAAGGAGCCTTCACCGAAGATGTCCTGGTAGACATCCGAGACCTCACGTGTGTAAGGATCGATGCCTGGCTCACCTCCGAAGAGCGGCCACAAACCTCGATCTGTCTGTCTCAGGCAAGCCTGCGCTCAGGCGTGGGTGGAGTATGCTGTAGCCCTCAGTGACATACTGCTTATTCTCGTCGAACCTGGGGCGGTTGAGAGGGTGAGCAATGGTCTCAACGAGCAGCCTGGCAGAGTCATAGGGCATCTTGGTATCTTCGTCGACTGTGATGACGTACTTCACTTCAGGCAGGATCGAACTGTCGCCCGCGATCGTAGAGAAGCTATTCCCAGGTCCCCCTCGCAGCAGTGAGTTGAGTTCCCCAAGTATGCCTCGCTTGCGCTCATAGCCCATCCAGATCCCCTCCTTAGGGTTCCATCTGCGCTGGCGGGGGAAGAGGAAGAAGATACTATCATGGTACTTTTCGTTCAGAGCCTCGATTCCCTGACGGGCCATGAGCAACAGATGCTCATCCTCAGGCATAACCTCATGCTTCGCGTCGCGGAGATCCATCAGAAGGCCGAAGTAAAGGTTTATGTCTCGGTTTGCCAGGTACCGAACCTCAAGACCCTCCAGCAGATCCTCGACTTTCTCAGGGCTGGTTAGAACAGAAGGTACTACCACCAGCGTTCGCAGCTTTTGAGGAATGCCTGATGAAAAGTCCATTCTGGGGAGAGCATGAGGCCTGACCATCAGAGTCGCCAGCCAGTTTACCAGGCCGACCGCAGGACTGCTCATGCAGAGTACCAGAAAGATGGCAGCTAGGACCAGCGTCCATCCGCTCGATCCAAGCTTATATGCCTGGGCCAGCACTGCAGCAGATATTGTTGCAGTTACAAGCGTTATCGTGCCGATATAGCAGAGCAGCGGGAACCGGTTAAAGGTCCTGCCAAGGGACTCCATCAGCGACCGGCTCATTCCGGCAGCCCTCTCAAGCTCTTGCAACCCCATATCATTCAGGTAGAACCCAACGTGGGCAGCATCGATCATCGCTGTCCTTGGCCTCTAAACTCTCCTGGGCCAGCTTAACTGCCATTAGTGCGATCTCTTCCTCAGATAGCAGGCTGAGCCTCGCAATCCTCTCAACTGTATGGCGGTAACGATCCCGGGTGGCGAAGTCCATCTGGCTGTATACGCCTGCAGGGTCCATGTGCAGTGCCCTCTCGACAGCGCTCGTCCCTTCTACAAACTTCCGCCAGTCCGTCGACTCAAGAAAGCGGAAGCTTCTAATGCTGTTGCCTATAGAGACTTTATCTGCAGCCTCTTGTTGGATTTCCTGTTGGACCATCTGCCCGATGGTCTTTCCCATTTCAGATAGTCGCTGATCAATCCATGTTAGCGGGAGAGCTAGAGCAAGGCTCTGTCCTTCCAACCTTCGGGCAAATTCAGCAACAAAAGCACTGGACATTGTAGGGTCTGATCTGGCCAGATCGGCCACCACAACGATCATGCTCTTGGGATCGGTCTCTGCCGTCAGGATTACCTGATCTGCCCAGTATCCTGCCAGGTTGCGGTCGATCCTGCCCTTGACGATGGAGAGAGAGATGCGCCGCAGGTTCTCTATCAGCGCCAGGCGGAGCATGATCGCAACTGCCCAGAGCTCCCGCAGGTTGAGCAATGTGACCGTTTGATACGCATCCACGAAGCGTTTCAGGCTTTCTGCATCCACCCGACCATCAGTATGGAGTATCAGCTCCCAGGCAAGGTCATAAACGCGCGGATACCCGGCCAGTGGTCCTTTGAGCAGATGCGGCAGCTCCTTGCTGTAATTCTTGGGCAGATGCCGCCTGGCCAGGCGAATCTGCTCTTCTATCTTGTATAAGTTGTCGAGTAGCCACTCAGAGGCTGGCGCAATCCTGAAGTTTGATGCCACTGCTTCTGTCAGCAGCTCGTTTGCCCGCAGCAGGATCTCCTCGTTCTCAGCCAGCCTTGGCAAAAGCAGGTCCTTACCGGGAATTGGATCGACCTCATGTCGTTCTGCCAGCGCTCTGGCATGCCGCTCCATATGGTCGTTGCTGAAAAGCTCATATCGCAGCGGCTGCTCATAACTGCACTTGCTTAGGAAGGCATTGCGGTCGACGCGTGCCCTGAGACGATTCAAGTTCTTAAGAACGGCATTCTGGCTTATTATAGTCAATACTTGACTCCTGGTTAAAATGCACTATTGGATGCACTATTGGCACACCATCGGTTGCTGGCCTTATTGAGGCAGAGAGATCCTCAAACACTACTCGAATTAAATGAGTTCAGGGCCAAGACAGGCCCTTCTAATATTAACGTAATAATATCGCATGTGTGCCTTTAATATATATTAGCGTTGTGCAGCAAGTGTCATTCCAATTTACATCTGTCCCAGAACTGATGTTACTGAAAGCCCATGATTGCAGCTATTGCAGCCCGATCTTTAAGGGATAATCTGGTTAATCTTTAAAGAACCGGGAAACTAGAAATTATAGAAAATTGAAATATAGTTTAAAGAATTATTATAAAAATTAATTTTCCAAACACTTATATGTATAATTGAATAATCTTGTAGGATATGGATGAAAGCTATATGATAATTTTAAGAGCAATTTCGATGAATGAGCCATCCTTTACCACTGTTTTTCCTGTTTTTGAAGATATCGGGATGGACGAAAATGAGTTGGGAGATAAGCTTGAGGTATTAGCTAAATGGGGATTGATTCAAGTTGAAAGAGATTCATATATGCCGGGAATAACACTACCTAATGGTATCCTGAGCATAGGACTTACAGGATTTGGTAGGCAATTGCTAATGAGCCAACAATAAACTTTAATTTTGATGAATTTGCCGGGATATTAGCGTTAATCTCGGTAACTATCCAACTTCATGATCATTTAATAAGCATACAGCTAAAAAGGAAAATATTTAAGAGATTTTGGTTATTTTTGTTACTTTCAGTTTCGATTTGTTCAGCGGCATTCCTTAGTTTTTCCGCGGCAGTTTGTTTTGCTTCTTCTCTTATCGCCGCTGCCTTTGATTCAATATTTGATTCAATATTTTGAATTTTTTCTTTTACTGTTTCATTTACAGGTGCATTATCGCTTACACACCCGGCAACAAATAACACCGCTACAACCATACCTATCAAAACTACAATCTCTTTTTAGTTTCATGCTCTTATCTCACCTTGATTGATAGTAATAGCAGTAACTATGATATAGTTTATGTTATCAACAGGGCAGAAAAAGCCTAATTATTCAGCTTCATGAGCGAGCCATATCTCATCCATGTATGGGGCTCTTAAAAGAAAGCGGAAAATAGGAAGGAAAATCTCTAGATCTTAATTTGTTCTACTTCGTTGAGGAAATAGAAATCACTCTTGATAGTGCCAGACTTCTTTAGTGATTTTTTTACATCCTCTGATTGAATAAACTTACGGGCATTTTCTAGATTATCCCATTCAATCAAAATGGTGATTTCATTAGGGTTGTCCGCATCTCGGAGGAGAATCCCTCTTTTCGCGCCACCACTCGCCTTTCTAGCGTCTGAAATTTGGTCAAATACAGGCTTCCACTTAGCATAATCCTCAACTTTAAGTCGAGCTAACGAATAGGGCACAATCATCATCTCCTTTTCTATTGTTGTAGGCGTCGTAAGGATATCTAATTTTTGGTTTTTTTCTAAAGTCGAATCTACAAAAGAATGAAGTCCCTGTCATTTCCAGAATTGCCACTATCCTTTTTGTTAGCTTATTCCTGAGACGGTGGTAGGTTTATCTATGAAATACTTTGCCCTAATTAGCTTACATGGCTATAGGCATCCCACAGGATTCAAGAGATCTTAGCCATGTCCTAATATCCATCAAGGCTGAAGATATATGTCTTAAGGGTCATTATAGAAAATAATTTTCTTAGCTTTATGAAAATTATCGCAGATTTCTACCTGAATGCATCACCAAAGCTGCCAATGGGATGAACTTTGGCGGCTAAAGTAGTGCAAATGGATTTCCAAGGGCATCTCATAAGAAGACCATTTCACCTTGATAGATCCATCTCCTAGATCGTTGCCAAAGGTAATGCCGTCTATTAGGTGTGTCTTTAAATAGGTCAGCCATTTATTCTTAAATATTTTTCAATTTATGACTTTCTTAATGAAGATTAATAGTATTATATATAAAATGACTAATGAAAGAGCTAATGACATTCAGGGTATCTGTTCAATGATATACGTACACGACCCATCCTCTCGATCTACACCTTTTCAAGGAGTTCTTTGAAAAATGCAGCAACCTCCTCACGGCCATGACGCGGCTTGAGCGACGAGATCTCCGCCGGTTTGGTTCAGGTGACTGGTGACCGGAAATCCACATCCTCTGCAAACGCTTCTGGTGCGGCCGTAAGGTCGCCCTGCCAAGATGCTGCGAGCATTTGCTGCGCCACCTGCGCATTCTCCTGGGCACTCATCGCTTTAGCATTACCCTTATTGTTGGACTTATGATTTACTGAGCGTAAGTCCTGCTTCTGATTTACAGCGAAGCCATAAAGAGGTGAATAAATAGCATCCCTTTGCTCACGGCAGGTTCCCCGTGGCCACGGGGTTAGGGGGGCCGTCCGGCCTTGAGGACAGCCCCCTCCAGTCCTCGCGCGCGAAAACAGGCAACGCGCGCGGAGTCCCGGAAGAGAGCATGAATCCAGAAAACTGTCGAGAAATCGTTTCTGGGTGCTTCATGGCAAATATGTCATGTGCATCTGGTGCGAGCGGTTCTGAGGAACTTTCCAAAGGATACAGTCAGATGTTTAAATGAGTTGAGCGATAAGATCGTCTTTATGGAATCAAATATCCGGCCCAAAGCAGATGATGATGCGTGGTGTCTCTATCAGAAAATCAATGAGTTCCCTAAACAGAATATGTATCATCTGGCCAAAATCATGGGGTGGCCCGCAGGCAAAGTTAGGGAAGTCGTCAGTAAATTGCAGACGGAGGGATTGGTTCAGGTGGAGAAAGCGGCTCAGGGTGGCAGGGCAGCCCATGTGGTGAAGGGCACGCCATGGTATGAGATGCTGACCTCTGAAGAACAGTCAGACCTCGACAAATCAGAGATCTGAGCAGTAATCTTCTGGCTGCTCACCAGAGTCCTGGCTTTTGTCAGTGACATTTTTTTTGAAAGGAATTGATGAAGGGACCTCAAAGGCAGTTGGTTGGGTGTCATGGTGCGGTTCAGCGGGCAGATCCTCGGGCCTTGGAACTGCAGGCAGCCATGGAGATTCTGGCCGAAGTCTTCAGCATCAGGACTTCAGAAGTAGAGGAGATGATCCAGAATCGTTTTGAAGTCTCCCATTCCGAAGATGTCCGCTTGAAAGAGGATGGCCTATGGCCGCGAGAATTTTGGATTGAAGGGTAAGCCTTTCGTTGCAATGCATAATTGTGTTTGTGTTACTGGTTGTTTAATCCTACATTCCGCACTTTCAGTTCATCCCGTAATAATTTTCGCATTCTCTACCCAGCAGCTTTAGAATTGTAATCTGCGTACTTGTCAGATTCACACTGACTTTGATGACTTTGCCACCCGATGTAACAACTGCCTGAATCACGCCCATAAAAATCTCGAAAACCCATCGCATAGTTGGCCGCTGCGTTGGTTTATTGAGCTGATTGGGTACTGTTTGTCCCGTTTCCTTTAGCATCTCCCTGAGCCGCCACTCAGCGAAAGAATAAATCAAAAGACTGAGAACCATGATCATGCATAGCGCTTCTATCCTTTCCTCCTTCTTCAGATAAACTTCTGAAACATGAAAGCACTTATCCTTCAGGAAACGAAACCCACGCTCCACAGTCTGCTGTCCTTAATAATAATTGAGCATGACTTCGGGCTCCAAATCTTTCATTGCTGGCTAAGACAAATCGACCGAGCTCTTCGTTCTTCGTCAGAGCATTTCATTTACTCAATTTCCTCATTTAAACTTATGCTTAGGTTCATCTTTTTTGGCCGCCCTCCTTTTCTCAACTTTTCCATTACTGGCATTTAGATTTTGATCGGTGATGAGGATGCGCAGATGCCAGATTATGCCTCATTTTCAGCATCAGGTACACAGGCGAACTTTTTGCCCATGAGTTTTTTAAGTTCTTTTTCAGCCAGGGTCGTTTCCTTTTGGATCTTCTTGTCGAAGGTTTGTTCGTCTCTTTTTTGCATTTCTTCAGACCATACAACAACAGCACGCTGAGGAATGCCGCCATAATTCAGATCGGTAACGTAAAAAGCATATCTGGGATCAGTGCCCGGAGTGAAATCCAATTCAGCATTGAGAAGTCGCTCGATATCTTCTAATGTTGCAGGAGCACGAGTGATCCATCTCATCTCTGTTCCCAGGAGTTTGATATTATCTTCCGTATACAAAGCACTATCAGCGATCCAGTAGCTTTTATCATCTAAATTGATCGCTTGTTGCGTTTTTTGGATCATCCTGATTATGCTTTTCTTATCCGACTCGTTTCCTGAGAATGCCTTAGTAAAAAGTGGCAATCCAAATTGATTTGTTACTAAGCCGAGAACGAAACGCTTCAGATCCGTTCTTCCGTCTTTGGCATGACCAAAGGTGATCCTTATCGAATCCGTGCCATCTGGTGCATCATTTTCATATTTGCCATGAACGCTGAAGTTCGTCGTATCAACATGGATCAGTTGTGTTCCTAAGGGAAAATTTTTCATGACGTGCAAAGTGATCTCATTGAACAGCTCAGTTGCGCCGTATTCATAAATCGCATCAAGGGTTCTACCAACGACATCATCATTGAGATCTGAGGGAAGATATCTTTGCCGAGCAGCTTTTCGATAGGAATCGTCATGAAAAAGTTGGGAAACAGGTATAATCTTTGGTGAGTGAACCCAAGCCATTGAGAATCATGGCTTTAGTTGTTATCGAATGAGGGAGATTCTTGGAACCCTGCTTTGGCAGTGCCCTGTCTATCACTTCAGCAATTTTCAAGTCGTCAAAAATTCCAGCTACTAATACCAAGATGACCTATATTGTACGATTGGACATCCACATCCACGCTACATCCCTTCAAAAGGGCATATCAGCTATTTATTTAAAAATGTTTCTGATATTTAAAATGTGAAAATTCAGAAATCACGAGTCTAAAGTGCGGAACGTAGGATTAAACTCTTTGTGCGTTCTCTGCGCCTTTGTGCCTTTGTGTCTTTGTGGTGAAATCCATAGCGTTGAACCACAAAGACACAAAGGCCTCACAAAGGTTGTTCCTATGCTACATTCACTTTTGGGATGACCTCCTCTAGAGGTGGTTGCAAAAGGCAATATCCTCGATATTTTTATGGCGGAGGGATCAATTTATATACTAAATATAGGATATATACTTCCTATACTTTTGAAGAACCGTCTTCTCGGCTGTTTGACGGCGTGAGCACGGTAACAGGAGTACGGAGTGGGGTTATAGCTTTGCAAAGGCACGTTGACACATTGAAGCCCGGAAACGTCTTTCGCGACTGGCTGGTGCATAGAGTAGAGGATAAGCTGCACAATGAGAGATGCAAGGTGCGAGTCTACAAGATTCCCGCCTCTCACACGGTCTGCAGGTATGAGTTCGCAGGTGAGAACTACAGCGTTGTGGCCAAGTTCTACGCAGAGCCCACAGGCAGAAACAGGAATTACAACGCAGAGAAGGCCATGGACAGAGAGTTCGAGAAGCTTCAGAAGGTGGAGGGGATCGTAGATATAACCAGGCCAATAGCCAAGAAGAAGAAGTTTAACTGTGCTCTGGTGACAGAATACGTGGATGGAAATCCCCTTAACAGATACATCAAGACGGAAAGGGACCTTTACGATAGGCTCACGGCAGTGGCAGAGCTTCTTAGAAGGCTTCACGACAATACTGCTACAGAATACAGAAAAGACAGGGAGTTCTCTCGCTTTCACAGAGTTTTAGACCAGATGGGCCTTCAAGGGCATGCCCGCGAGAAGTACGACCGCTTGCTTGGTGAATGGTGGTACAGCTCTCGCTTGGACAGGAATTGGGGCTGCATGATCCATAACGATGCCCATCCTGCCAACTACGTATTCAACCACGATAGAGTCTACGCCCTGGACTTCGAGAGCGCCTGGGAGCAGGCCCACCCAGTTCACGACCTGGGGATTGTGGCGGCTGAGCTTAAGAAGTACTTCGGATGGAACGAGAGGAGGGGGGAGAAGGCTGAGCCCTACATAGGACACTTCCTCTGGCATTACGCGAGAAGCGAAAACGAGTTTCACGAGATAACCCAGGCCCTTCCTTTCTTCATGGCCATGGGCTTGCTCAGAATGGCCAGATGGAAGGGAGAATCTGGTGAGAAGGATTTCGTACTGAGAGAGGCCAGGGCCTGCCTTAGAGCCGCCAGGTGACCGAGGGACATCTGTACGAACTTATTTAGGATTGAATGATCAGCAATACGCATGTGCATAAGGATTTGCAAGCGCATAGGAACGATCTCCTGGGAGAGCCTTTACCCGATCAAGTTTTCAATTAAAAGAAAAAGGTGGCTCCTCGCTATTTCCTATGGGTGAAATCTAAGAAATGTCGAAGCCTTTGTGGCTTTACGACTTTGCGGTTAACTCCTGACAAGCGCTCACCACAGAGACACAGAGGCACAGAGAACGAAAACATGGAGGACTTCGGATAATAATATTGAAATCCTAGGGCGTTCTCAGATATTTCTTTGCCCACATAAAACAGCGAAGAGCCAAAAAAGTTAAAACCTGATTCTCGGCACCTCAGACTCCCTCAAGTTGTCCGCCATAGTCCAGAACCAGGCTTCACCCCTCGGAATTCTAAAGATCGCCAGTAGTGGATTGTCCGGCCCTTTCATGAAGGCCTTTAGGAAGGGCCTCTCCTCCAGCAGCCTGGCCCGAAGATCGGGGTCATCCAGGAACTCCACAACACCTGTCAACCTCATCATCCTATCGAACTTGGGCGTGTTGAAGCAGATCTCCGCCTTGGGGTTGCTGTTGAGCTGCTTGTAGACGTTCTTGGGAAATCCGGTGTGGAAGTAGAAGCCACTCTCGTCCGCAAACCACATCAGAAAGGCTCTGACCCTTGGCTGATCGCCGTCTTCCGTGGCTATACAGCAGATGGGGTTCTCGCTGGCGAACTTGATGCAATCTTTAATGTCCATATCGATAATAGTATTAGAATTTAATCTTTTCTGCCTTGAACTCAACGCGGTTTTCTCCAATAGTCCAGAACCTGGCGTCGCCATCCTGAACCCTGAACACCACCAGATCTGGGTCATCTGGCCCTTTGACCATCTGCTTGATGTAGGGCAGGTCTTCAAGTAGCTTTTTCTTCGTCTCCAGGTCGTCTTGCACTACTGCCTTTCCTGCAGCTCTCATCATGGCCCCGCTCTGGGTGGCGTAGAAGCAGACCTCTACCTTGGGGTTGGAAACGATCTGCTTGAAGACCTCTTTTTCAGAGGAGGTATGGAAGTAGAATCCCCGATCACCCGCATACCACATCACAAAGGCTCTCACTCTTGGCTGGTCTCCCTCAACTGTTGCCAGATAGCAGAGGGGGTTTATGTTAGCAAACTCATAGACATCATTTAGCTCCATGGGCATCCCTCACTAATATTGGGGCTGCCAGGGTTAAATAACTTACCGAAATTTTAGAGCATTTACACCAAAAGGAATGAAAGAGCTTATGAAGTATTAAATATCCTATTATCTGGCAATGCTGACCATCTTGGAGCTTTCCGAGAATATGCTTTATGTCGATAGCAAAGGCTGGCAGTGCAGCTTCGGCCACGGCAAACCGGTGAAGCTCGGCATCGTCCTGGAGGCTATCGACCTGGGGGTGGATCCAAAAAAAGGCTACTCCTTTGTAATCGACGCTCATATTATCCCTCAGCCCGACTACCTGGATGAAGATATCTTAGAAGACGCTAGAGCAGAATGCTATGGCGGCAAAGAGGAGCTTATTCGCCACGTATACGAGAGCTACAGCGGCGTGCCTGTGAACATCGATGCCGTCCAGCCCGCAAAAGCCTCCTGTGGCTTCTCAAGCTTCGTTGCCGATAGCAGCATTGGCTCTATGAAGGACGACTTTGGAGGTGAAATAGAGATGCGCCATTTTCAGAGTCTAGAGGAGGCCATGAGGTTCGTCCGGAACTTCTACGCCATCTACGCATCTCTTATCTTCAGCTTCATCGACGTAATACTGGACAGTCCCCTGCGAGCAGGAGGAACCGGTTGGGACAAGATAAGGCAGATGGCGAGGAGAGATGAAGTCTACAACGGACCTCAAGGAAGAGCATGAAAGCATAGCGTTTTTCTTGGCGATACTGGAAGCAATAATCTCAAGGATGCAATCAAGGAAACAGATAAGCCTGGAAGATCTGCAATGGCTCTTCGAGTTCAATAGAGATTTTATATTGAAATGCCATAATGGAAAAGAGGACTGCATATTATTTCCTGCCCTGGAGGGCATGGCGGTTCCCCCGGAATCCATAAATCCACTGATCGCAGAGCATGAGTTAGCCTGGAGCATATCAAAGACCATGCGAGGGCTCATTCAGGATTGCATAGAAGGCCGCAGAGATGCTGAATGGGACATAATCGAACTGGGACTAAGCTATATCAATTTCCTGAAGGAGCATATCGACAAAGAGGAGACGATATTCTATCCTCTCGTGGACGAATATATCTCCAGGGATATGGACGATCTGCTGGCCCTGAGATTCAGGCTCTTTATTGAGGACAGGATAGGGATAGGCAGGTATATAGATCTGCAGGAGATGCTCCAATATCTCAAGACATTTTATGGGATTTAGGATGGATTGAAGGAGGCATAAGATGGATAAAAGCAGTCAGATTAAACCCGAACCAGAGGTTCAGAATCTGGAAGAGATGGTCGGCTACCAGGACGGTTCGATTGTGAGCCGTGAGATAATCCGCAAACCTACCGGCACTGTAACCCTTTTCGCCTTCGACGAGGGACAGGGTCTAAGCGAGCATATTGCTCCATTTGATGCTCTCGTGTACGTTCTGGACGGAGAGGTTGAGGTTTCAATCTCAGGTATCTCCCACCGCCTGAAGCGCGGAGAGATGATAATAATGCCAGCCAATCAACCCCATGCCTTGAAGGCTCTGAGCAGGTTCAAGATGATGCTGGTGATGATCAGGTCTTGATCATCGACTTTGCCTGAAACACTTATACTTGCGATCTTTCGGGCTATCATTCTCTATTCTCTATATCATTCTCTACTATTTTGGACTATTGGACCAAGGAAATCTATTCATAATTGATGAAAAGATATTAAATGAAGGGGTAAAGATTATTTCTAGATTACCTGACGAGCGAGAGAGGAAAGAGAAAGATGAGAGAGAAGAGAACGAAGAAAGTCTGAGCACGAGCCGGGTAGAGGCCTTGACTGATGGCGTCTTCGCCTTTGCTATGACGCTCATGGTGCTGAGCATCGACGTTCCGACAAATGTACCCAAAGCCGATGAGAATCAGGCCATCATCCATCATCTCTTTCAGATCACTCCTGACTTTTATGTCTATGTGCTTGCCTTCATAAGCCTTGGTGGTTTCTGGTATGCTCATCAGATTCAGTTTAAAAGTATGAAGCGAGTAGATCCGCTCCTCATCTGGCTGAACATCTTCATGATGATGTTTATCGCCCTAGTACCTTTTTCTACCGGCCTGGCTGGAGATTACGGAGACGCCCAGGTCTCGGTGCTTGTGATGGAAGTGAATATCCTTATCCTCGGGATTATGTTTTATGTTCACTGGTCCTATGCCACTTCCCATCCCCAGCTTCTTCACAAGCCTATCGAGAAAGAGGGGATAAATCTGGGCAAAGACATATACAAAATAATAATCCTAATCTCTCTGGTGGCAATAGGGCTCTCCTTTATCAGCCCACCCTTTAGCGCAGCCCTTTACATCCTTATGCCCTTCAGCTTCGCAGCGAGGCATAGAATAAAAAGATGAAGAATATTTTCCTTTCAATGCCTTCATCATAATCTTTAATTATCAAATGGTATTCCAAGCATAAGCCTACGTCATGAAAAGCGCCGCAGGCGTGTCTGGGAGGGATAAAAGATGGGCAATGTTACAAAGGTCGAAAGAAGAAAACAAAATTCTGGGGATTATGGGAAGTTAGTAAACAATTATGCTCAGATAGCGATAATTCTTATTGTAATTCCCTGGATACTGCTGTGGCCTGCCTGCTCACAGCCGGATGATGAGAGTTCGGTTTTGGATAAGCCATTCTCCAAGCCGCAGTACTGGCTACATGCTACAGGCCATGGCACTATGGACGGTCCGAGAACAGATGATTGGTGGTTCCTATTTCCGCAGCAGCCAAAAGACGGCTTTATAGAAATCGCGGATGGCTCGGGCGGAACTTTCACCTACAGCATCGACCAGGTATCCGGACCTTATGCCACTCCCAGAGATGCATGTCAGGCCGCCCCCTCAGCGATAGGCAAATCAGCAAGCGTGAGTGAATGGGGCTCCTCTGAATCGTTCAAGTGCTCGGAAAATCCAAGTAATCCCTCATGCGAAGCGGAGTGCAAGGGACGCGACTCACATTTGATCTGGAATGGAAAGGACGAATATCCCTACTGCAATTGCGTCTGTGAGAGCGGTTGGGAGTTCGATGCAGCCGGCAAGAATTGTGTACCTGCCGGAACATCCAATATTAATCCTTGTGAAGCCGAATGCAAGGGACGTGCCCCTGCGGGACAATTATCCCATCAGATTTGGAATGGAAAGGACGAATACCCCTATTGTAATTGCGTCTGCGAGGATGGTTGGGAGTTCGATACGACCGGCAAGGTATGCGTGCAATCCCAAACATCAAGTGCCAGTGCAAATGCTGGACAACTTCAAATGACGACTCCGCAGGGAACCACTGCTATCGAATCAGGGAAAAAGACCAAAATCGCGTTAGCCCCTGGCGAATCGACTAATATAAGTTTGTATTGTGATGAATTTCATGCAAATTTAAATCTGATTAGGATATTATATTTTAAAGATAAAGGTAGTGAATGGAATTTTAACGCAAAGGAGTTATTGGCCTTCATAGATTTTTTCCAAGGGTCTTCTATGCTTTATAATAAGCTTTGCAAGGATTACAGGCGTGAGGTAGACTATAACTCTTTTGACGTTGATACTACAGAAGGGTCGTCATTAGAGATGAGAGTAGAGCTTCAAGAGGGACCCCTTCGCGCAGAGGTTACCGATGATCGAGTCTCTTTGGATATCGAGACACCAACTGTGACTGTATCTTCACAGGGCAAGAACATCTTTGGCGTAGCCTACGATCCGACAAGCGGAAAGAGCGAAGTTACCGCTTACCAGTACCCGATCGAGGTACAGCCGACAAACAGCAATCAGGCCCCATTTACCCTCGAGCCCGGCCAGCAGGTTGAGGTAAGCGCTGGTCAGGAAGAGCGTTCAACACCGCTCGGTCAAGTTCCTGGGGAGAAAACCACTCAGATTCCTGTTTCTATACCAGAGGGCTCTGAGGGAGGATGCTATGCAGATCCCGTAACGGGCGAAATAGTCTGCGTGGATTCCTATGGAAAGCCTTCGGATGCTCAGGGAGAGATGCAGGGTGGGTGCTACCAAGATCCCTCGACTGGGCAATTTGTATGCGTTGATACGTTCGAGGGCCTTTCAAACTCCGGCGGCAGCCGGGAGCAACAATCAGAAGGTGTTTCATCAATTTCTCCTCCTGCAATCTTGCAGGAGTGCGAGACATATACATCTGAGATCTGCGGCAGGTGGACTCTGGAGGGCGATCACTACATTGCAGAATGGGACAATGGCGCTACGGCATTGTTGAATATAGAGCGCTGCAGCCCGACAGACATAGTCCTCACCCGTTATGACTCTGGAGGGTCATCAGCCGGATTATCGGCTCGTTATGAAGGCCAAATTAGCGGAAATGCAGTTAGGAACGGCAGAGTTACATGGACCTGGAACGGCAATAGCTGGAGCGGGACATGGGAAGCAAGCTGGTAATCGCATAGGCTGAGGGAAAAAAGGAGTCAGAAAAGGTAGTAAAGGATATAGATTTACGATCCAAAGAAGATTCTTCGATGTTAGAGAGACAGCTTGGAGCGGATCTTCCTCTTCAGGTCTTCCTCATCCTGGCCGGGAACTTTGGCCTGCATGCCGCACCTCTGGGGCATGGGGATGAGTTCATCGTCCAGAAGCTCGTAGTAGGCCTCGTCGAGGCCGATCTCGCCTTCGACATACCTCTTGAGGATGGCCTTGATCTTCTCCTGGTTCACTTTGCTGGATGATTCTATCCTTTCCACGGCCTGCTCGATCTGCTTTCTCATGGGCCTTACTCTCCGAGAAGGGTATTTATCTCTTATCAGCGCTTTTGTAGTAGTAATCGGAGAGTTCATGGATAAGCTCTACAGAGATGCCCTCCGCCTGGAGTATTTCACCGTAGGTTACAATATTTTAGAAGCTGCAGCCTCGATATTCTTCGGCTCGGCTGCAAACAGCATTGCCCTTGTGGGCTTCGGCCTGGACAGCATTGTGGAGTCCCTATCCGGCCTGATACTGATATGGCGGCTGCGTAAGCACGAGAGAGTCTCGGCAGCTGAAGAGGAGAGCATCGAGAAGAAGGCCATGAAGTTCGTTGGCTTGACATTCATCCTCCTCGGTTTCTATGTGTTCTACGAATCGGCACAGAAGCTCATCTTCGCAGAGATCGCTGAGCCGTCCCTGCCTGGGATAATAATAGCCGTCCTATCTATAATCATAATGCCCATTCTTGCCTTCAAGAAACGCCAGCTCGGAGAAAAGATGGGCAGCCGTGCCCTTGTGGCAGATTCGGAGGAGACGCTGGCCTGTGCCTTCCTCTCAGTGCCCCTGCTGCTGGGCCTTTTAGCCAACTACCTCTTCGGCTTCTGGCAGGCGGACCCGCTGGTAGGCTTGATAATAGTGATATTCCTCTTCAGGGAGGGATTGGAGTGGTGGAGAGAATCGGAAGAAGGCGAAGAGACCAATGAGAACGAAAAGAACGAAGAGAATAAAGAGAAAAAGGAAGACTTGGAATGAGCAAGAAAAAAGTTCTGTTCCTATGCACCCACAACTCTGCAAGGTCGCAGATGGCAGAAGGGTTGCTTAGAGCGCTCAAGGGCGATAGTTACGAGGCCTACAGCGCGGGCGTGAGCCCCACGAGAGTCGATCCTGATGCCATAAAGGCCATGGCCGAAATCGGCATCGATATCTCGGGCCAGCGATCCAAGGGCATGGATGATGTTAAAGGCATCAAGTTCGATACTGTCGTTACCGTCTGCGACAGCGCCAAGGAGGCCTGCCCCTTCTTCCCTGGAGCAAAAGAGCAGATTCACAGGAGCTTCGATGATCCTGCGGCCTACGAGGGCGAGGATAGGCTGCCTGCGTTCCGGCGGGTGAGGGATGAGATAAGGGAGTGGATTAGGGAGATTTTCAGATAGTAGTAATAGCATTGTATTATTTAGTGCTAATCTCTATAGACGAAGAGCTAAATTTATTCCTATATAGATAAATTAGGCAAGGTATAAGAATTCGCAAAACAAAGATACATGCATGTCTAGCTGGCAGAGAGACCTGGGTATTCTCTCCTTCGATGAGGCTAAAGAGTTAAAGCAGCAGGGCTGGCGGGCGGCCGACCTTCACGTTCATACCTTCTGTTCACTCGACGTCCTCCCAGCCAGGCCCCTTCACCCCGAAACCCTATACCGCAGGGCAAAAGCTGCAGGATTGAACTTCGTTACTTTTACAGATCACGACACCATGCAGGCCTACGAGCTTCTGGGCCGGGGAAGAGAGGGCCTGGTCACAGGAGTAGAGATCAAGGTCCACGACCCGGAGATGGTGGGGCACACCATCCACGTAAACGTCTACGATCTTGACCTCGACCAATTCAGTGAGCTGAAGGAGATAGCCGAAGCCGGAGACTTGAACGGCTTCCTGGCCTGCCTAAAGAGAAACGACCTTCCTCACGTCTACAACCATCCCCTATGGTTTGAGCCGGGCGAGAGGCCCAACCTGTCGGCCGTACCGAAGATAGCAAGGTTATTTCCCATTCTTGAGTACAACATGCACCGAATCGACCGCAAGAACCAGCTGGTGATGGAGATGGCCAGGAAATACAACAAAGGTCTGGTGGCCACTACAGACACCCACTCCGGAATGGTAGGCAAGATATATACAATCGCAAAGGGAGAGACCTTCAGGGAGTTCTTCAGAAACATCAAGAAGGGCAACTCCTACATAGTAGTAAGAGACCTGACCAGAGAAGACCTGGTAGAAGAGATCAACGCCTGGATCGGCCTCGTCTTCAGCCTGGAGACGGCGGCAGGTGCCCCCGGCTGCTCCACGGGGATAGGCTATCTGGATAAGGTAATTCACGCCCTGACGAGCGAGACGCTTAGGGATTTTCCCAGGCTTTACAGCTATGCGATGCGTCTGGCCTACGGGTTATCCAACTCCGGCCTACCTGCGGATCTTTATCTGCGTTCGGAGAGGTCACTGCTCCCAGAGATAGAAAAGCAGCTATCGCTGATTTTCCGAGAAAATGCTTTATACGATTAAGGGTTTGCAGTAGTCCCATATGGGACATGCGTTAATAAGTCCTCTCAACTGGGGCCTGGGCCACTCCACCAGGGATATTCCTCTCATCAAAGAGCTGCTTCGAAAGGGCCATGAGGTGACGGTTGCCACCAGTGGAAACGCCCTGGTCCTTCTGAAGAAAGAGTGTCCTGAGTGCAACTTCATTCTCTACAAAGATTATCCCACACCCTATAGCTCAACCAGGTTCTTCCTCCCCAAGTTCGTGGCCAGCATTCCCATCCTCCTGAAGGCTATGTTTGACGAAAGGAAAAAGCTGGGCCAGATCCTCTCCGAGAATAAGTACGATGTAATAATAAGCGACAACCGCATGGGCGTCTACTCCGATAAAGTCCCCTCATATTTTATAACCCATCAGCTTCGCTTCAGTCTGCCTGATTACCTGAAGCCCTTCGAGGTCGGCACACTTTATGTAAATGCCTTCTTCCACGCCAGATATGCGGGCGTTATCGTCCCGGACGTTAAGCCCAATGGCAGTGGAAACAACCTGAGCGGAAAGCTTGCCAACTCCAATATCAAACTCACTAACGATAAAGCCTATTATGCAGGAATCCTGACCAGCACTGAGAAGAAGAAGGTCGACCAGGACCTGGATTTCCTGATAATAGTATCCGGTCCGGAGCCGCAGAGGACCAAGCTGGAGGAGATCATTTTGAAGCAGGTCCGGAAGCTTCCTGGTGAGAAGGTCGTACTCTTAGGCAGCCCCCAAAGAGAGGCACACCAGAAGCTGGACGAGCACACGACGGTTCACTCTTACGTCTCAACTGAAGAGAAGGTGGAGCTGATGAACCGTGCGAGGTTCCTGATAAGCCGGTCAGGATATACTACTATGATGGAGCTTGCGGAGCTGGACAAGAAGCACGGCCTCTTCACGCCTACGCCGGGACAGACGGAGCAGGAGTACCTGTCCAGATACTATGCCAGGCAGGGCTGGTTCCTCTCCCGCAGCCAGTATAAGCTCAGGTTCCCCGAGGATGTAGACGCGGCCATGAGATTCAACGGCTTCCCGGAGATGCCTAAGACCGAGGAGAATGTTAAACGGTTATACGAAAGGGTTCTGAAAAAGCATTTGACCTGAAGTGGACCAATTGCCGAAGACGGTTCTCTCGGAAATCATATGCCGGTCTCAGTTAACCAAGTCCATTTATATCAGAAAGCATAATCATCACTATATGAAGAGGGTGACGGCATACATCTCCGGCAATGTCCAAAGAGTGGGCTACCGTGGAAAGGTCACCGAGCTAGCCAAAGCCTTCGGGCTGAAGGGAAACGTCCAAAACCTGGAAGACGGCAGGGTAAATGTTATTGCCGAAGGAGAGGAGAACGACCTGGAAAGGTTCATCCGGGCTATTGACGTTAAAAATGCCGTTATCTATGTAAGCTCTATTGCCAGCGAGTATTCTCCTGCCACCGGAGATTTCGAGGGCTTCTATAAGCAAGTGAGCCCTGGAGAGACAGATTCACGTCTGGACTCTGCTGTTGTTCACCTTAAGGAACTCAAAGACGCTGTCAATAATATGAACTCAAACCTCGGCGGCAAGATGGATCAGATGATTGGTAAGCAGGACGTGATGATCCAGAAGCAAGATCAGATGATTGGTAAGCAGGACCGGATGCTAAGTGGCCAGGACGAAAGGCTGGAGAAAGTCGAGGATGAGATAGCCGATATGAAGACTGCCCTCAAGGCCAAAGGAATAATCTAAAGGTATCGGCTCCTTGCGGTTCCTTTTGGTGAAATATAAGAAGTATCGAAGCCCCCCCCAAATCCACCCATACAAACAGCGGGAAACCAATTTTTATTCAGGCGTCTGCTTAGCCTTCGTGTCTCCTTCTCTCAAGCTTCCCCTGGCCATCGACGCAAATATCCCCGCAAAGCATAGCGCCGCAAAGATGGCAAAGGCCACCTTCACGGATGCCACAAATTGCGGATAATATTCAGGCACAATTTCCACCTTGCCCAAGAAGACGGAGAAGACGAGCATGGCGATGCTCATGCTCAACACCTGCCCCACGTGGCGCATTGTCCCAAGAGTGGCAGATCCCACGCCGTAGCAGCGGCGCTCTATCGAGGACATGATTGCATTGGTGTTGGGAGATGTGAAGAGGGACAGGCCAAACCCCAGGACCAGAAGGCTAATGGAGATGATGTAGATGCTCGTTTCGCTGTCGAGAAAGGCCAGGCTTAACACGGCCAGGAAGGTGAGAGCCATGCCTGCGGTAGCTACTATTCTGGGCTCTATCCTGTCAGATAGCCGACCTGCATAGGGCGAGAAGAAGGTCATCACCAGCGGCTGGAGGAGGAGGACAAGGCCGGCCTGATCCGGCTCCAGGCCTTTGATGTACTGCAGGTAGAGGCTTAGCAGAAACCCAACAGCAAAGGTGGCGCTGTAGCTTATCAGGGCTGCCAGGTTGGAGAAGGCATAGATGCGGTTGTGCAGGAAGAGGCTTACGTCCAGGACTGGGTATCGCACTCTCGACTCCCATTTTATGAGGAGAACAAATGCTAAGCCGCCTGCCGCGACCAGAGCTATTCCTTCGATTCCTGGTAGCTGCGAGAAGCCGAACATCACTGCCACGAGCATCAGGCTGTATATGACAGAGCCGATAAGGTCGAACGTCTCCTCCCTGGCCTCGGCCCACTCTCCCACCAGCTTCCAGATGGCCAGAGCCAGAGGCACCAGCCCCAGGATGACGTTCACTAGAAACAGGCTTCTCCATCCGAAGTATTGTGTCAGCAGGCCTCCGATGAAGGGCCCCAAAGTCAGGCCCAGATAAACTGAGGACGCATTTATTCCCAGAACCTTTCCTCTCTCTTTCAGGGGAAAGACGTTGACCAGAATGGCAGTGCCGGTTCCGAAGATCATAGCGCTTCCGATCCCCTGCAAAATCCGGGCGGCGATTAGAATCGAGGAAGACGGCGCGAACATGGCCAGAAGGGAGGAGGCCGTGAAGATAGCCAGGCCGAGGATGAAGATCTTCTTCATGCCGTAGATATCTGCCAGTTTTCCAAAGGGCACCATGAATACGGCAGCGGAAAGCAGGTAGCTGGTGGCTATCCAGCCCAAAAGAACTGCGTCCATGTTGAACTCTGTGCCTATTGCTGGGAGCGCGATGTTGATTGAAGATGCCATGAAGGGCGGCAGAAAGGATGTGAGGGTAGCTATGATTAGTACATAGCTTTTGGTATTCGAGTTGGCACGAATCTCCATCATAATCAAGAAGGAAGACCCGGGAATTAACCTTTCCCATTACCAATAGTTTTTCAGCGTATCTCTGGCCGCACGTAGCTTCTCACGAGCTTCAGCGGACAAAAGGTCTTCAGGGATTCGCTCCATCATTTCATCCAGATAGCAGGCCTTCAACTCCATCAGTCTGAGAGCAGATGCCTGGGGCAGATCTTGTTGCATGCGTTCGGCCAGCTCAACCGACGAATTGATGGCCTTCATCAGTTTATTTCGGGCATAGGCGGGATCACATCGAAGCTCGCCGGTGCCGGTGTCATGGTCCTGATAGATTGCTTTTCCCAGATCCTGAAATGCTTCGATGAATCGGCTGAATGCCGAATCATCTGAATCGCAGCGGCCATGGATCAGAGCGTAGCCGCATCCCCGGCAGCTTCTGTCAATGCCGTACTGGATGCAGAAGGGGCAGGTACCGGGCCTGGTGGGCAGATGGCCGAGCATTGTGAGGCTCAACGCGCGTGCAAACTTATGAAGCTCAGAAGGCTCAATGCTCTCCAGGCGGTTGGAGAATAAATCCGCCCAGCTGATGTACTCAGCGCAGCATGCAGCGACTGCAGATTTTGCCGCCTGCAGAGACGCAGGATTGATGTTCCTGGCAGCAGCCTCAAGCTCATCAGTGCGATAGGTCATATTGTCGGCATTGACCGTTCATTTCTTATTTTTCTCAAGAATCTCAATAAGCTCTTTCAGGGTGAAATGATTCATGAGCTCCATAACTTTGTCCATCTCTTCATAAAAGTACCTTGTTTTGCTCATTATCAGGCCCATCTTCTCAGCCTCTACACTGTGAGCTTCGAGATTTTTTTCTACTTGGTTAAGGGCCTGCAAGATCGAATGGATCTCATCCCTTGCGGCAGACAGGATCACGGGCCTCATCGCTTCGGGATCCGTTTGCAGAGCATAGCGATGCTGCTTATAACGATGCTGCTTTCCCAAAGGACCTACAACGCGCGTGACCATTCCAAGATTTTCTAGGGAGTTCAAATTGGAGCGCAATGTCGTTTTGCTATAGCCTGTCTTCTCGGCCAGCGCATCGAGTGACATGGGTTCGCTCTCCAGAAAGAGAATGCCCCTGATCAATCCCATCGCATCGCTCCACCCGTTCCTCTTGGCGGATTTGATGCATGCATCAATTATAGGCATCTTTAGCGCCAATATTTCTTCATACTTCACAATACCTAATTCGGACATAAAGTTCAAGTATTTTGCTCATAACTCAATTCAAACACAAAGTTTAAGTATCTTCCGCTTTTACGGTTCGTTCGGAGAAATCCGAACAGAAGGTTTTATTGGCATGATTGGATTGGAACGATTAGGGGTGTGGATTACCAGAAATCCTGCAATAATCATAGCGCTAGCCGTTCTCTTGACCTTGGTCTCCGTCCACTATGCTCAGCAGGTAGAGAGCGTGGGCATGACTACCGAGACCTTTGTGTCAAAAGATTCGGCACTCTATCAGCTATACGACCACCTTTACCTGGAGAACTTCGGCGTAGATGGCAATGTGATTCTGATAGAGGGCGATGACGTGGCAAAGGCCGAGGTCCTGGCAGCCAGCCTGCGCCTATCCGATCACATGAAGCAGGTCCATAATGTGGTGAGGGTACAGAGCCTGGCCGACATCGTGGCCGATGCGGAATATCAAAGCAGTGGCATTCGCCGCATCCCCTCACAGGAGAAAATAGACGAGATCCTGGCAGACGCCGGCCTTGCCGTGCAGGGGTTCATGCCCGATCGCAGGCACTCAAGGATGATTGTGGGCATGCCTACCACCCTGACTGATGCGCAACAAAACGAGATTCTTGTGGAAATAAATAGTGCCGTAGATTTTGCAGAGTTTCCCGCAGGCTACGGCGTCACCGTTACAGGCGATCCATCTTTCCAGGCCGCAATTCAAGAGATAATGAGCAACAGTAACGGATCGATCCTTGCCCTGGCCGGCGTACTGATGATCGTAGCCCTTCTCCTGGTCTTCAGGCATGTCAGATGGCCGCTACTTCCAATACCTATAGTCTTCCTGGGGATTATCTGGACCTTCGGGGCCATGGGTTTTTTTCACATACCCATGAGCATGGTAACCTTTGCCGCTTTCCCTATCCTCATAGGAATCGGCATAGACTATGCCATCCAGTTCCACAACCGAATTGATGAGGAGCTCGGCAAAGGCAAGCCTCTGGTGGAAGCTGCCATCAGTACGGTTAACCATGTGGCCATCCCTGTGGTCATCGCCCTGGTCATAACCGAGGCAGGCTTCGTCGCACTCTTAAGCTCCTCGGTCCCCATGATCAACGATTTCGGAAAGCTCTGCATCATCGGTCTGGTCATGTGCTACCTCTCTGCCCTCTTCGTGAACGTAACGGTCCTTTATCTATCGGAAAAAAAATCCCCGGAAACAGAAGGCTGAAAGCCATCTCAGCCAACGGCTCAGCAGTTGGCGCTATATTGAGAAGGTTGCAAATTTCTGTGTCGAAAGGTGGAAAGCAGTGCTGGCCGTGGCTCTGATCCTGGCCCTTGCCGGAAATTATGCCGATACCCTGGTTCCAATAGAGACGGATGTGAAGAACTACATCCCCCAGGACCTGTCTCCCTTGATCGATCTGAAACACATGAAAGATATCTTCGGCGGAACCGACTCCATTAAGTTCCTGGTTCAGGCAGACGACGTTACAGATCCGGAAAACCTCAGGTGGATGGATGATTTTTCCAGCTACCTGCTGAGTTCCAGAGAGGATCGAACTGAAAGCGCTACCAGTATTGCCACATATGTTAAAGAGGCAAATGGTGGAGAGATACCTGATGACAAAACCAGAATAAGGGAGATAATTGCCTCCCTGCCTGCATCTGTAAAGGATGCATACTTGAGCGGCCATAACCTGGCCGTCATCGACGTGAATGTGGGCGATCTGGAGGGCAATCTGGGCACGGAAGGAATGGCACGACTCGTCGAGTCGTACGAACGTGATCTGACCTGGATGACTCCGCCTCCTGGAGTATCAGTCAGGGCTACAGGCAATATGGTGGTAATGACCACAGTCATGGATGCCCTGACTTCAGGCAGAGTGGAGATGTCGCTGCTCGGCCTGGTCTTGATATTCATCCTGCTCCTAATAATATACAGAGATCTCATCAAGGCCCTTTTGCCTGTTCTGCCCATGGTCGTAGTGATAGGCTGGATGGGCCTGGTTATGTACTATGGCGGATTGAAGTACACCCCACTCACTGCCACTCTGGGTGCTCTGGTCCTGGGGGTCGGCTCGGAGTATGCCATACTGATGATGGAACGCTTCTATGAGGAGCTCGACAATGTTGGCGATCCCTATGAGGCGCTGAAGATCACCGTCAACCGCATAGGTTCGGCTCTGGTAGCATCAGGAATGACTGTGGTCTTCGGTTTTGCCGCCCTGATCTCGTCGCCCTTCAACATCATCAGCAACTTCGGTGTGGTGACAGTAATGTCGGTGGTCCTTGCCCTCATCACCACCTTCACAGTATTCGTGGTCTTAGCGATCCGGATGGAAGTTCAGCGTGAAAGAATGGAGAACGCTAAGCAGGAATTCAAGAAAGCAATAGCTCTAATCAATAATCAATCATGGAGAAGAATCAATGGAAATTAAGTATGCCATAGCCTTGGCTTGTATATTCACACTCCTGGCTACAGCTCATGCTCAGAACACCTACATACCCTATGAGCTGGGTGGAGATAATTACTACACCATGTACGGCAGTCCGGATATCTCGGCCAGTGTTTCCGGGACTGATGAGTTCGAACGCGGAGATACAGTTACTCTTTACGTGGATCTGACCAACTACGGAAGGATGATGGGATTCAAAGAGGATAGGACTCCGCAGAACCCCAAGGAGTTCGCTTTGAAGAACGCGGAGCTAACAGGAGGAGTACAAGAAGACAACTGCTCTTGGAATCATCGCCAACCTGATATCCGACACTAGCAAATCGAGGTAATGTCCGGAAACCAGGTAGTGGAGTCCCTGAAATCGGGCAGAAGACACAGTCTCCGCTCAAGTTTACTGTGAAGATTGCCAAGCATGCTCCAGTCGGGCGAGTATCCCCTGGGCTTAAATGATCTTACGATTATCAGGATAACGTCAGGGTTGATGCCTCCAGCCTTTCACCGAAAGCGGCTCTCCCAGCCTGGTAAATTACAGGGCTTCTTATATCTACCAGAAGGCAAACCAGACGGTTCCCATCACCATCAACGTCAAGAAGCAGGCCGATTTCGAGATCATTGGGACCAGCGGAGAGCTGAAGGCCGGGGAAAAGAAAGGGGCCGATCATGTCACCTACAGGAACATCGGGGAGGAGCCCATCCGCGATGCAGTGGCCAGGCTTTCCATCTTCAAGCCGTTCTCTTCCACCGACGACCAGGCCTTCATCGGCGACTTTGGTCCGGGCGAGGAGACAAAAGCGACTTCAGGATGGATGTGGACTCCGACGCCACACCCAAGGAGTACGGCATAAACAGCGAGATCAAGTATACCGATGTCAATGGCGATACAGTCATCTCAGAGAGCATGAAGATACCCGTAAACGTCAGCCCTGCATCGTCATCTCTGCTTCTTGCCAGCAATTGTTGTGCTCGTATTGATAGCCGCAGCTGGCGGATACATGTACAGAAAGAAGCAGAAGATGGCCTGATGAGAAACAGGCCGCCTCCTTTTTTGGGAGCTAGAAGATCAATTTGAACCAAGATACAGATTGTGAAAATACGGACAAAATGAGCGAGAATACATGTCTTGAATGGAGCTTTATGGATGAGATAGTATTGTCAAGCTGGGGAGATCGTTTTTGGGCCTGGTTGATCGATGTCCTTCTTATAGGGCTTCTGTGGCACAAAATATGATCGTTCTAGAGATAGATGTTTTCAGCCTAAATGGAATATTGCTGTTATCGTCTCTGTTGTTCATTTATTGGACCTTACTGGAAGGCTACAGAGGTCAGTCGGTGGGGAAGATGTTCCTCAAGATAGATGTAACAGGACCTTATGGAGAGCATATTCGGTTTAGAGATGCGGCCGTAGAGTCATTCGGAAAGGCATTTATGCTTCCCCTTGACGTCCTGTTGTCTTTGATTTTCTTTCAAAAAAAGAGGCAGCGCTTGTTCAATAAGATCTCTAATACCATAGTTATCAACCTAACGGAAGAGGACTAGATAGTAGATAGACCGTGATTTAAATGGAAGGTGAGGTTTCGAATCAGGATATAAGGAGGCATATCATAAATGCCTGTATCCAATGGGCCAGGATCAAAGGATATAGCGACTCTACAGGCGTTCTCAGGGGTTTGGCAATTTTGGCAGAAGAGCCCATATCCTTGGATGAACTGGTTCGGAGACTGGATACAGCAAGTCCACTGTAAGCCTGAATATGAACGGTTGGAGAACCTGAGACTAGTCAAACGCATTGTGATTCCCGGAGATAAAAGGCATCTATACGCACCGATTATTGATCTCGAAATCATCAGGACCAATATGCTGGACGCCATTAATAAGGAGCTTCAGCTCTTTTGCGAGGCTCTGGACAGAACTGAAAAAGACCTAAAGGCTGACGGAGCTGAAGCAGGATATCTACTGGAAAGAGTTGCCACACTCAGGGAATCTTATGAGCGAGAAAAGAAAACAATCGACATCTTGAGAAAGAAACCCTTGAATGATATGAGGGAATCGCTGGAGTGATGCAGAACAACCTTCGAGTCATGCTGATATTGTCGCCAGAGGTATTGAAAACCTATTTCATCCGTCAAAGTGACTTCGTTTCTGCATTCAGCAGGTCGTTCCAGGAAAAACACTAAAAAATTAGACCGTGTGGAGCGAGGAAAGCCGAAACGCCTTCCTGCTTCACTTTTTGCTCAGTAGCTCTTCTGGTTCCTGGTCTTGACGTTGTAGATGAGATACTTATCTCTATCCTTGTCCTGCAGAAGGACGTAGGTGTACTTGTGGTCTTCGATGTGCTCCTCGTACTCCTCCATGGCATCGGTCTTGCAGTTGGAGCAGGCATGGCGGGGAATTGACACGCAGTATGCGCTGTTCAGAATTCCGTAGCCGCGCTGAGCCTGGGAGGAGATGGTCGTGTAGCCGGGGCAGTCGGGGCAGAGCCTGACAGACTCCTCCTGGCTCTCGTTGATCATGTCGGTATCGTAGAAGATGCGCTTGCGCCTGCGGTAGAAGTCGCCCAGCTCTGCTAGTGCGTTCTCGACCAGCTCATCGCGCTTATCCCAGATCTCCTGCACCTGGGCCACAGTGGACTCGATCTCCTGCTTCATTTCAGCCGACTGGACGAACCTTCCCGGCACGAAGTCGGGCTCTCTGACGTGGGAGTAGTCCAGCCCAGCCATTGCCTGGATGATGCCGGTATTCACGTACGGCAGAGCCGTCTCGATGGCGTAGCCGCCCTCGAGGACGCAGAGATCTGGGGCGAGCTTCTCATTCAGCCTGGCATAGCCGTTGGCTGAGAAGCGCATGTTCGCCAGGGGATCGGTGTAGTGGTTGTCCTGGCCTGCCGAGTTTAGCACCAGGTCGGGCTTGAACTCGTCCAGGATCGGCAGGATGAGGTTGTCCAGGACGTAGTGGATTCCCTCGTCCGTCGTTCCCGGTGGCAGAGGGACGTTCAGCGTCCTTGCCAGGGCCTGCGGCCCGCCCATCTCGTTGACGAATCCGGAGCCTGGATAAAGAGTTCTGCCGTCCTGGTGGAAGGAGATGCAGAGCACATCGGGGTCGTGCCAGAAGATCTCCTGGGTTCCGTCTCCGTGGTGCACATCGGTGTCTATGACTGCGATCCGCTTGTGGCCGTACTTGGTCCTCAGGTACTCGACCATGATGGCCATGTTGTTGACGTTGCAAAAACCCCGGTTGCCGTGGACCACAGTCATGCTGTGGTGGCCCGGCGGCCGCACAAGGGCAAAGCCGTTTCGAATCTCGCCCTTCTCCAGGGCATCGGCCAGGGTTAGGGTGCTGCCTGCGGCGATGAGGTGGGCTTCAGTCACCTGGGCTTCCACATCTGGGACGCAGAAGTGTACACGGGCGATGTCTTTGAGCGCGGCCAGACGGGGCTTGTACTCCTCGATCTGGGGGAGGTCCATCAAGCCCTCCTCGAAGATCTGGTCTCTGGTGTAGAGCAGCCGCTCCTCCCTTTCCGGGTGGGTTGGGGAGATTGCCCAGTCGAAGGCGGGGAAGAAGATCAGGCCCGTCTTTCCGGTCTTGCCTTTTGAAGACATCTTCTAGCACCTCCATCCTGCAAGAATTCCCGCCGGAATTTCCATCCTCACGTCCAGCAGCCTTCCAACTGTCGACCAGCCCCTCACCATATTGAATATCTCGCTGTAGGTCACTTCCGCCTCTTTGGCATACTCGCCTATCCCCAGACGCTCGGCCCTTTCGGCTATGAGCTTCCTGGCCATCGCTTCAGCCTGCTCCAGGCCCATCTTCCGATCACTCACTTTGCCGATCATGCCTTCCTCGGCCACGGCGTACTCGCCCCGCTCCGTGTCTATGCGGAGGTTCAGTGTCAGCGTGGGCCTGGCGACAGCGGCTCCGATGGCGTTGGCCACAGGAGCATACTCGGGGACGATTGATTTAGCGCCAAGCTGCTTTGCGACCAGTGGAACCAGCGGCGGCGCGCCGCCGCCGACTCCGACGACGTTTTGAGCCTGAAGCGTCTCTTTCTTCATGATCTCCCAGACGCGGTAGGCGGGCTCCTGCTCCCACTCCCGGAACATCTCGTTGATCTCGGAGACTATCTTTTCCACCACCGCATCGATCACCTTCTGAGCAGCCTCTGTAGGAGTCAAGCCGAGCTTCTTTGCCACATCAGCCATGGCCTGGGAAGCCTTGGCAGCATCGCCGATAGTGGTCATTCCAAGGACGCGCAGGGCATCGGTGGGAGTCGGGCCGGGGCCGCCCATGCAGAGGGCCGGGCCCTCACGGTGAGGTCCAACGGTCACACAATCACCAGCCACGTTTACGACGCTGTCTCCTCCGATGGCTACTGACTTAACGGCAAAAGCGCGCACATGAGTGAGCAGAGAATCAACCCTGGCTCCTTTGGAAGAGAGCAAGGGCTTGCCCGACAGGATGAGCGCCAGGTCTGTCGTGGTTCCGCCGATATCGACGACCACAGAGGTCTGGCCTGGCGGCGTTAAGGCCATGACGCCCATGATGCTGGCAGCAGGACCTGAGAAGATGGTCTCAACCGGCATCTCCACCGACTTATCGAGGGGCAGCGTGCCGCCGTCGGCCTTGAGGATGTAGACTGGGGCGTAGATCTTGCGCTGCTTTAAGGCCTGAGTCATCTGGTCTGCAAACTGTGCGTACTTCTGCTTGGTGGCAACAGTGAGCATGGTTGTCGCCGCTCTGCGGGGGAAGTTGAGCTGGCCAGTGACCCTGTGGCCTAGCTCGACTTGAGCGCCTGGCATGGTCCCAGCCACGATCTCTCCAGCCTTCAGCTCGTGGGCGTGGTTCCTCTGGCCGAACTTGCCAACTATTGCCACCTTTTGGAAGCCCTCCTGGGCCAGTTTCTTTGCAGCCTCTTTGATCTGGAACTCGTTTAGCTTCTGTATCTCCCTGCCCCGGTAGTCGATGGCTCCGTCCAGGATAGTTACATCCGGCCCCAGGTTATAGTCCCTGGGATTGGTTCCGGGACCGGGAATAAGCATTAGGGCAACGGGGTCGGTCTTACCCTCAGCTATCATATTCGTGATAAGAGTAGTGCTCAGAACCACCCGCTCGATCTTGCTGGTCTGGACTCCTAGAACAAGCTCATCCAGAGCGCCAAGCAAGCAGTTCAACAGGTTATCATGGTCTGTGGGGACATAAGCTGTCTTCACCACTCTGCCGCCTTCCACGAGCACGGCATCGGTAGTGGTCCCGCCGACATCAATTCCTACAAGCATATCCAAATCGCCTTACAATTGCGGCTAACGATCTGGAGGTATATCGGCCTTTTGGTCTTTTCCCGGCAGATCCGCCGGTCGCGCTAGGAACTGGGGAGGTGACGCTGTGGCAGAAAAAGCTTTGGATAATCCTTCTTGGGACAAAGCCTAAAAGCCTCCGCAGAGTGAACAATTCCGGCAATCGAACAGCAGGATGAATGTTCAAAATGCTTGATAGATAAGAATATATGTCAATAGCTGCATCTGCTCAAAAAAAGAGGGATTCCCTTGAGAGAGTTGGAGTTAAGCTACGAGCAACCAGCCAAAGGAATGCTCGCAGGCAGCAAAAGAGCGACCTATTATCTGGTCAAGGCAGAGGAAGGGCAGAGGTTAAATCTGGATCTGCTGGGCCCGCTGTACGCCAATTTCGACCTTTATGTAAGATACGGAAAGCGGCCAAGCAACCTGAAATACGACCTCAAGAGTACGGGAGGCAGCTCGAAAGAGAGCATAACCGTAGAGAGTGCCAAGAAGGGCAGCTACTACGCCATGGTCTATTCTACCAAGGGCAGCGGAGACTTCACCCTGACGGCGTCTTCGGGATCAAAATCCTCAGCACTCGTCTTCACGAGCAAGGGGAGGCTGACTGCCAAGTACGGCCAGAGCGGGTTCGAGGCGATAGAGCAGAAGATGAAGGACTATATACAGTCCCTGAAGAACGCAGGTATAGTTGCCAATCTCGTATACGTGGACGACTCCAGCAGCCTGTCGCCCTACAGCCTGCAGCCGGTCAACCCTGAGAGCGCAGAAGAAGTAAAAGGCCTGGTCGATGCACTGGACAAGAAGCTCAATCCCAGCTACATCACCATCATTGGCGGCCACTCGGTGATCCCCTTCCACTCCATCCAAAACCCAGTCAAGTCAGGAGACCCGGACAAGATAGTCTACTCCGACAACCCTTATGCCTCTCGTGATGCAGACATCCTGCTGCCCGAGCGCTCCTTAGGAAGGCTGCCAGACGACAACAGCGACAGCCCGGCTTTCCTGGTATCTCTCCTGGAGGTGGCAGCCAACAGGACAAAGAAGGAAAAAGGGTCCTCCTTCGGATACTCGGCCAAGGTCTGGACGGACGCCTCCGATAGGGTATTCGACTCGGTAAGGTTTGGAGAGCAGCTCAAAGCGTCTCCTCCTATCTTGCACTCAGGCATCGACCCTTCCTGGATAAAGCGGAGGAAGTTCATGTACTTCAACCTCCACGGGTCGGAGACGACAAAGAACTGGTATGGCCAGGACGGCTCCAACTACCCGGTGGCTTTCCGTCCCGAGAACATATTCGAGGCAGAGGTGGAGAACGCCATAGTGTGCTGCGAGGCCTGCTATGGGGCAAACACCGTCAACAAGGGAGTGGACGACGCCCTATCGCTGAAGTTCCTGCAGAAGAAGGCAGCGTGCTTCATGGGCTCGACCAAGGTTGCCTACGGTCCTGCAGAGCCGCCGAACACTGATGCCGACCTCATTGTCCTCAAGTTCCTGGAGAGGATCAAGGAGGGGCTGCCCTTCGGCGATGCCTTCCTCAGGGCTAAGAATGATTTCGCCAGAGAATCCATAGCCATGAGGGGCTACCTGGATAAGACCGAGGAGAAGACGCTTCTGGAATTTGTGCTGTATGCAGATCCCATGCTCAAAGTGGAGGATGTACAATGACACTAAAACCTGAAGAGCTGAAGAAGGTAGTGATGGACTACGTGGGGGAGTCGGCCCCGGAGTTCGCAGGAGAGGAGCCTGTCGTGACTGAAGAGGTGCAGGGCGTGCCTCCCGCTCTGGGCAAGAAGCTGGGGATAAAGTCCACTGCTAAGGACGCCCCCAAGGTGACAGTCTTCACCTTCCAAAAGGTGGTGACGGCTGAGGACGGAGCCCAGCTACCAATAGTGAACAGGGTCACAGTGGATGAGAACGGAAATATCATAAAGTCCACAGGGAACTAAAGACTCTCCCTGAAAGATAAGAGAGCGGGATGGGCTTAACGCTCTCCTAGCTCAGCTTTTTGCTTTTTTCCGGCTCTTCGCTATTTTGTGTGGGTGAATCCTTATGGCTAAAAATACTCAGTGTCTGCGGTGCCTCTGTGGTGAATCTAAAGCCATAGGCTAACCACAGAACTACAGAGAAACGCCCATGCCCGAATGGGTACCCATGATAATGAAAATCGTCTTTGTGCGTCCTTTGTGCTCTTTGTGGTTTGATCCAGATCGCTTGGGTGTGGCGAGACAAAACGAGATTCAACCACAAAGATCACAAAGCTCACAAAGGACGCACAATGGAACCTTTAAATCTGCAGGACGCGACTGAGGAAGGGATTTTCGTACCACACAAAGCACTATGATTCTTTCTCTAACAGGCTTTTGGAATCGCGCCCGAAGACTGAAAATGGTCGCTAGCTATCAATTATTGGCACAGAGGCACAGAGCATAAAGAGATTGATGATCCTGATGTGTCATTACTCCTACAATTCAGTGAGGAACCCCAGATCGAGCTACCGATTGACACTAGACCTAAATGGCTGAATCAGAAAAGCTAATTATTCATAAAGTACATTCTGCATATGGGAAATGAATGATTGAATCATGTCATGAAGTCTCAATCACTTATTCTCACGACGGTCTGGTTGAGACGATCGAAGGAATCTGGGAGCCAACAGAGTGCGAGCGCAATGCAGCCTGGGATATGTACGTCGAGCTGGTGACCAGAATCCCCATAGCTCAGGTAAAGCCGGGAGAGAGCTCTCTCCAGGTCTGCCTCAACTCCCTCTACAAGCTCTTCGGCGCGACCAGGGAGATACTGCGCAAGTACGGCCCGTTTGTGGCCAGGCCGAGGTCTGAGGGCCAGATCTCCTTCGGCTACCTGTCGGTAAAGGTCCTGGACATCATCCTGCGACCGTTTTTAGTCAAATGGTATCCATTGCTTGTCGATTACGAGAGCACCAGGAAGAGCTCTATATCTGCTCGCGAGCACGAGAGAAAATGGGCCAGATACGAAGAGCTGAAGAAGGGTTTGGACGATGTCCGTGAGGCGCTGCTCCAGTACGCTCAATTGCTGGCGCGGGCATCGGAGGTGCCGTTGCTGATATTTAATGAGCAGGAGGAGTGAAAGATATTAGATCATCTGCAGAGCTAAATTATATAAAATAAGATTATTACTATTAGTTATTAACCTGTATTCCTTTTTGCCTCCACATATACCCAAAAGATGGTGAACTGAGGTTAAACCTATCACCCATATCTAAAATACTGATTGAATTTAATTAAATCTGTTCCCGTAAGATCTGTACAACTAATGTCGTGATCTAAACATAATCGTCTATATGATTATTAAGGGTGCATTCTCTTCTATGGAATGGGAGACGAAACATCCTGGTCCTGCATCGATTGCCTATTTAATAGCGAATTTGCCGGGTACCGCTTCAGATGATAGCGCCGACATTTCGGATCTGATGAAGATAGCAGAGCCAGCAGGCTTAACCCCAATGAAGAAGAGATGGAGATTTGCGATACGGCATCTTAAGCATTCCTTTTTGGATTTTAGAGATAGCTTGAATCAGGAGGGACATATGGCATCAAGAAGAAGGAATCAGATATCAATCGTATCAGATATATTAAATGCATGTGCGGATGGCGCTACTAAAGCTAAAATAGTGCACCAAGCTAATTTGAACTTTTCAACAGTATGTCCATACCTAATTAGCTTAATAAATAAAGGTTTAATAGAAGAAATTGCCGGGAATTCCAAAGTTATGTATAAAACGACATTAAAAGGGTTAGAATTGAAGAAGAAATTTGAGCAATCCCGGAATGTAATGGATGAGATTAATTCGTGTGCTTGACTCGTGTGTTTGACTGCCAGCACTTATATCATGCCTTCGCTCGTCCTCATTATGGAGAGCTGAAGAAAGGTACTTTGAAAGCGACTCTGGGGTAGGCCGGGCTTGAAATCAAAGATGGCTCTTCGCTATTTCGAGTGGCTAACCACAGGTTACATGAGGATTCTTGATGGCTCAGGACAATAGGTTCATCTTTGTGAGCTTTGTGCCTATGTGGGGAAATATAAACATCCTTTCCTGCCATGCTATTTTCTATAACTTTATTGCTGAGTAAGTCCTATTGTGTCACAGGAGTATCAGGCGTGTCCAACCGTGCTTCCGAAAGGTATTAGTCAGGCTGTCAGGGACCTTGAGCAGGCGGAGGATTCCAGGCTGGAAGGCCGCCATGAGTGGGCATGCTTTGCCGCTCATCAGGCAGCCGAGAAAGCCGTGAAGGCCCTGCACCTTCATCTGGGCCAGGAAGCCTGGGTCATGTCATCACAAGGCTGCTGAGAGACCTGCCTGAGCAAGTGCCGGTATCTGAGGATCTGGTGGAAATGGCCAGAGTTCTGGATAACTTCTACATTCCTACCAGATACCCAAACGGCCATCCTGAAGGAGCGCCTTTCGAGCATTACGGCAGGCTGCAGAGTGAGGAGGCGATCAAATATGCCCGTTCGATCATTGAATTCGTCCGTGCTCAAATGGCCTGATAAAGAGGCGGTGGACTTTGCAGTGCTCCGCTGGGCTGAACGCATTGCTGGACAGCGGAAGGATATTTTGCAGATAGGCTACTTCGGCTCATACGCCAGGGGCGATTGGGGCGTGGGAAGTGATCTGGACCTGATAGTAATAGTGGAAAGCTCCAGCAAGCCGATGGAGCGGAGGGCGGTAGAATGGGATACGAACGATCTTCCGGTGCCTGCGGATCTTTTGGTCTATACAGAGGATGAATGGCAGAAGATGAGATCGCAGGGGCGGTTTGGCAGGACTGTGATGCGGGAGGCTGTGTGGGTCTATCGGAAGATGGAACTTAAACGATGAACAAAGACAAGACATCTAGAGATGAGAAGAAAAGCATGGCTGAGGTAGATGTAGAAAAGATTTCGGCATTAGTGCCCCACCTGCTCGGTATTCCTTACAAGAAGATCTGGGTGGATTATGATGAAGAGGCCGATGTACTCTATGTGAATTTCAAAAAGCCCAGCCATGCTGATGACTCAGAGATTACTGATGATGATATTATTATCAGGTACGAAAAAGGACAGGTCGTTGGAATGACATTCCTGCATGCGAGGAAGCGGCGTGGTGCTATAGACCAAGCGATTTAGCCATGCTAGTCTTTTCATAACCTAATATTCACTATTCGTGCCCAGAAGGAATTTTATTCAAAAATTTTTCGAGGTCCATTCCATCTCGAATGAGATTCTCCATTTCTTTTCTGGTTATTTTCTTCTCTATCTTTTCCATCCCGAGGAACATCCGCAGCTTCTTCCCGTGATCGATCGTCTCCTCTAGGAGCTGCGCGAACGTCTCGCCTGGCCTCTTTGGGGCGGATAAGACCTCCTGGGCTCGCGGGTTACGGATCTGCGCTTATCGGCTACTTTGGCTGTGCAAGGATTATGAGGGCTGCAAGCGCATAAATGTCGTTGTCGTGCGTAAAAGAACTCAAAATTTGTTGAATGTGTAGATTATAAGATGACAGCCTTCGGGCATGGTCTAGCAAGTTCTAACTTAGTGAAAACCATTTATCTAATCTCCTTAAATAGGGAAGGCACTTTCCTGATTCGATTGTTCCATATTCCTTAGGAATGCTTCCATCTCTTCGCGCAACCCATCCTTTTGTAGGTCGGAAAGATATTCATACTAATGTGCGAATTTAAATCCGGCTACTGATAGCGATCATAGGCTGCATGGCGCTTATATATCCGTATCCGAACAGTCTACAAGAGCGAGGCTGGATTATATAGGAAACTGCGCAGTACAGAACATTATAACTTATTAAATATAATCTAGTAGAAACCAAGGATTTCCTGATGTATACGGGTGAAGGTAGTATCTGTCAAAATTGCTGTTTATATATCCGAATTGACAGTGGCTATGTTGGAGGGTACATCATGAAAGTCTTTATCAGCTGGTCAGGTTACCGCAGCCTGCCCTACAGTGCCAAAATTTTAGCTTTGAGATGAGTTATAGGAAAAATTGTGAAGCCTGGCTTAGAAACCAGGACAATCAAACGCGTTTGAACGTAGCATTATCGAAATATCTTAGGTCTATGGTCACGCTATCCGCTGTGCCATCGGGGCCGATGTGGAATGATGCGAATCCAGGCGGCGCAATGATGATATCTTGTATGATTGCACTAAAGGTATCTCTGTTCCATGGAGTTAGAACTATTTGCATCCCTATCGGTCCGGTTGTAGCGATAAGGTTATTCTCTTTGGCTGTAAAATTAATCTGGCCGTAGATCTCATTGCTGTAATTGCCTGCGTACTTTTCCAAAGGTAAGGCGGGAGATGGATGTTCAGGGGGCTTTGGCCTACTGGCACTGCTCCGCTTCTGGATTTCCTTCCACTTGTTGAGATCTTGTGTGCTCCAGTCCCTGTCGGGGTTTCCAAAGTACATGTCGAAGAAGCGCCAGGCTAGCGCATCAGGAGATGCAGGGTAAGCGTTGCAAAGCACAACTATGCCAAGCTTCGCGTCAGGCATGAAGGCGATAATACTACGGTGGTAATCCATGCCAGCATTCAAGACAATTGGATATGGCCTATACTCCGAATAGATCCAACCCTGACAGTAATAGGCTGGGAACTCCTTAGCGATTGCTCCTGAGGGAATCACAGTCTTGGGAGAATGCATATATATCATGCTACTTTTATTGATCAGCCTCTTTCCCTCGAAGGCGCCGTTGTTCATCTGAAGCCGAAGGAATTTTGCCATGTCTATGATGTTTGAATTAATACTGCCTGCTGGGCCGTATGGATCCTCCATATACTTCGAGTTCATGGGTAGGGCTTTGACAGTGCCATTTTCCAATATTATTATGTGCTTAGATGCCACGTCTTTAGCCTGTTGGAAAGATTTCACGTCCGTAGATGAGTTCGTCATATTCAAAGGCAGAAATATTCTATCCCTGACGTTATCCTCCCAGCTCTTGCCGGTCTTACTCTCGACTAGCGCTGCTTCCCAGAGTAATAGATTATTCTGGTAGTTAAAGCCAGAACGGAAGCTTTTATCAGGCTTTATGTAGCGAATAGCATGCATGATGTATGAGCGATTATAACCCGTTGCCCCCAGATTTTCTGCAGGATTAGAGTTTGGCAAATCACTTCGCATGGCGGCAAGATCTGTGACCGTGAACTCTCGTGTAACCCAAGGATCGTACATCCTGAAGTCAGGCAAGTGATCGATGACTTTGTCATCCCAATTTACCTTGCCCTCGTCAACCTGCATGGCCACGAGGGCTGTGGTGAATGATTTTGTTATCGAGGCTATATTGAAGATTGTATTGTTAGTGACTGGATCGTTGCCGCTGATGTCTCTTATGCCGAAGCTATGCATGTAAATGGTATCGTTTCCTCGGACAATGGCTATGGCCATACCAGGCACTTGCCAATCCTTCATACTCTTCTCCGCATATTTCTCGAAATCTGAGAGAACTGCCTGAAGCTCAGCGCCGTTGAGTGCAGGACGATAGCTTAGAACTGTCTCGTTTTGTTCAGAGGAGGTCTGATCTTGATAAATGGAGCTAGCACTTGCTTCGGAAATCAAGACCAGAGCTACCACGACGGCTATAAATAGCCATCCATCAATTTTCATTTTCTACCCTCCTTTGTTTTCTCTACTGTGGTTGGATCTTAAGGAATAAGAACTTATCTGTTATTCATGATATTTTGTCATGTCGATACAAATAGGCTAATGGGTTCATGTATGTTTATTTATAGGAATTAATAGCGGCAGAGATAACGATATATATGTCAACGTTTTATTGGGAGCGCGGAGGGTCACGAATACCCCGACCTTCAGGTCGGGGATGAAGTGAACCCTCGCCCTTTTTTCATGCCCTTATAATCGCTAAGACATTACTTCATTTAAAATGAGGATGTTCTTGGCACTTTAGCCACAGGTGGTGCCGCCCACCTATGGCTAGGATGTGATAAGCGTTGGAATTGCGCAGTTTTAGCCATGGCTATGGTCAGGTTACCTACCACATCGTGTTAGTGCCTAAGTATAGATACAGGATATTCTACGACAGGCGAGTTAAAAAGGATTGCGAGTTGATCCTCAAAAATATTTGCATAGAGCAGAGGTATAAGATTCATGCCTTAGAACTCGCAGAGGATCATGTTCACTTGTTCCTTGAATTCCATCCAAGCACTTCTCTATCAAAAGCCGTTCAATACTTGAAAGGAGGCAGTTCTTACAGGATGTTCAAACTTCATCCTGAATTGAGGAAACGCTATTGGGGTGGAAGCCTTTGGTCAAGTGGCAAATTCTTTCGATCCGTTGGAAATGTGACTGCTGACACAATCAAGCACTATATTAAGGAATCTCAAGGAAAACCGAAAGCAAAGCTTCAATCGTGTAGATCAAGGGAACCGGGCCAACGAAGATTAGACGATTTCTGAATTCATGAAAACCGGGAGTGCGGCTCGGGGCATATCCCAATTTTACGAGACATAGCAAAGAACCACAAAACATTTTTCATCTAATAGATCTCATGAGCATCGAAGGGTTATTCACATAGGTAGATGAAAATGCCAGAAATAAGCAATAAACAGTTAGACACCATAAATGAAGAAGATCTCAAGAGCTTAGTAGAAGATGGTGTGTTCGAATGTAGGGTAATGGATTAAAAAAAGACCTTACCCCATTTAGAGGTTCCAAAGGATAAAAAGGAGTTCCTTGCTGATGTATCTTCATTCGCCAACGCATCAGGCGGTGATTTGATTTATGGCATTGAAGAAAATAGAGGAATACCGGTAAATCTCTGTGGATTAGAGATCCTAGATACTGAGATAGATAGGATAAAACAACAAATCTAAGGCATAATCCGCTTAAATTTAGGGCCAAGAATTCCTGGCATCTCGATTCAACCGATAAAACTAACAAATGGGCGATATGTAATTATAATTCGTATTCCAAAAAGCTGGGCATCGCCACATATGGTAACCCTTGAACTCAGGGATCATGAACGGTTTTTCTCTCGTACCTCTTCTGGAAAATACCCGCTCGATGTCTCAGAATTACGTGCGGCCTTTATGCTCTCAGAGACCATGGCCGAACGAATAAAAAATTTCCGCATGGATCGGATAAGCAATATCCTTTCTGGAGAAACACCTGCGCCTATGGATGATAATCCTAAGATCATTCTTCATATTATCCCATTTACGGCGTTTGATCCCACGAAGGTATTGCCGATATCATCTCTTATGGTAGTTGAAAGGATGATACTTCCAATATTTTTTAGACCATCTGACTCTCGTTATAATCTTGATGGCTTTTTAAAGTATGGCGGTAGTGCTACCTCCTCCGATGGATATTTACAATTTAGGAGTTACGCAGTTGAACAGGCAATGAATAAATACCATGAGGATAGAGATCGAAATGATGACTTTTCTTTTGGTTTAAAACTTTATTGCCAATATTGTTTCGGTATAGCAGCAATATGAAATTCAACTGCGTAACTCCTATCATTATAAAACGTGAATAAATGTTAAGGAGGAGATTATCGTTGAAAATAAAAATGGCAATAGATGATGAAACCAAGATGGAGGAACTGATTCTAGAGCTTGAAAGCAGAGGCTATTCCAAAGCTGCTGATACCCTTGAACGTTTCCAATTCAGCTTATGGAATTACAGGTCGTTTCCTGCTTCTCATCAAAGAAGGATCAGGACTACAAACGGATTGGAGAGAATCAACAAGGAGCTGAAAAGGAGAACAAGAGTCGTAGGGGCATTTCCAAGCGACCAGTCCTTCATGAGACTGGGTGTATCGATTCTGGTTGATATCAACGAAGAATGGATGACAACTAAAAAATATTTATTTATAGATACGGATTGACTTGTGGGATAACAGGGCCAGCAAATTTATAGGAACTCGGCGCACTACCAAAATTTCATATATTAGTACAATTAATTGATTTTTCCAAAGGAGGGTTGGATTGAAACCTGCATTAATTGTATTTCTCCTATTGCTCCTGACCGCTTTAATTTCAGGAGTCGGAGTTGGAATAGCTAATGGAACCTCGGTAGGCACAAGAAATCTAGCCACTTCGGCCCAGGAAGTCCATGTCGATCAACTAAGGCAGATGATGGAGAATGCGAGTGAGAATCTTACCACATATGCTCTCTCAAGGTCTACAGATGCCAAGCTGCTTTACACTAACGATTCTCTTAAAAAGGATTTCACTGGCATCAATACTGAAGTGGGTAAAGTGGATTTGTTAAACCAGTCGGCATGGTGGGACACAAAGATTGTTGATAAAGATAACGGGGATGTCCTGACCTGGGAAGGTTACTTCGCGAATGGTTCTGAGTATTGGAATGAGCATGGAGGATGGACAAAGTTCATTATCAATAATACCACTCGAGTCTTTAACGATTATAATGAGCTTCCTAGCCAAGTGAACCTCATCAAATTCTCAAATATGAAAGTTGTGGGCTTGGAGAATATACAGGGCGAGGATTTCTACAAGCTTGCTGGTTCACCCATTAAGCCTATACTAAAGGGAATGATCAGTCAACAAGTATTGGCCGCTTTCCTTCCTTCACCCTTCCCAATGCCTGAGAGTATTAAGAACCGAAGCATTGACATCGATAACACTAACCTCATAAACAGCAGCAGCATAGTCCTGACTGTCTGGGTCTCTCAAAATACATCGCTCTTGAAAAGGTTAGACATCAACTCGAGCTTGACCATCACGCCCAGCATTCTGAACATCTCCTCGCCAGACTTCAGGATTGAGAGCTCCATCAATCAGTCCACTGTGTACAGCAACTTCGATTCTCCCCAGATGATAGAGCTTCCGATAGAGGCTCAAAATAAATCTATTCGGGTGAAGGACGAGTATTGGAGATGGGCTCCGGATGCGGATTGGAGATGGACTGTATTAGGATCATCTCTTATCGGTTAAAGGAGGGATGATGATGAATAAACTTATTACAGGGAAGACAAAATTCTTGTTCGCCTGGTTTAGCATCGGGATACTTCTCGCCCTCAGTACAATAACTGTTGTTTGGGCAGACCCAAATAGTGCTTATTGCGTTAAAATGGGCTATCTCTATAGGACGACCCCAAGTTTGAACGATGGAAATGGAATCTGCCAATTTCCAGATGGCACTTGGTGCGATGCTCATGAATTCTTTAAGGGAGATTGCAGCCCAGCGTCTTACGCTTCCTATAGGTCTTTTTCGATGCGTCGGCCTGTTGATGCATCAAGCATGTGCTCACAGTACGGCGGCAGGATACATTATGTGCATACCATTTATGGAGATGTGCCCTTATGCGTCTTGCCCGACGGTAGTACTATCGAACTTACACCTTACAGCGGATTATCAGACGCCTGGGCCCACTACGCTTACAACTGGTTAAACGCACCCTGATACAGGAAAAAGTTGAGTTACGGATTTTTTTTTTCATTTTTTAAAAATTCGAAAAAACACATACAATAAAACGAGCATAAACGAGTATTAATTGCGTAAATCCGATATTAAAATATCAAAAACTTTTCATGCTAATACTGATTCAATACTGGTTGTAGGTGGAGATCCAAACGTCAAAGCTAGCCTTCATGATCGTCCTGGCATTAGTGGTATTACCTCTGGTAGCCCACGGGGACGCGGGACCATCTGAAGGCACCCTCCGAGAGGTTCCAGCTAGCGAGATATTGGATAAGATCCAGAAGGGCGAGCCTGCAGAATATGATCATGTGAGAGTTGTAGGCGATTTAGATCTGAGCAAATCGGATCTGCCAACAAAGCACGTTAACAGGACATCCTATGAGATCGAATATCTTGGTTTACCGGAGACACAGAAAATCATTAGCTCTCTCATAAAAATAAACGATTCTGTCTTTGATGGATTCGTTGATTTCGGTAATGCATTCCTTGAAGAGAAAGTCGATTTCTCCAGATCTAATTTCACTAAGGATGCCTACTTCAGTGAAACCTCATTCAGCGGTGGTGCCTACTTCAGGCAAGCCTTGTTCAGCGGTTATGCCAACTTCGGCGGAGCCTCGTTCAGCGGTTATGCCGACTTCGAGAATGCCTCATTCCGCAGCTATGCCGACTTCAGTAGAGCCTCGTTCAGCGGTTATGCCGACTTCATTAGAGCCTCGTTCAGCAGCTATGCCGACTTCATTAGAGCCTCGTTCAGCGGTGGTCCCTACTTCTATGGTGCCTCGTTCAGCGGCTATGCCGGCTTCGAATTTGCAGAGTTTAATGGTAACATTGAATTCGGAAACACTCAGTTCAAAAATAAGACTAGTTTCTATAGAATATTGTTCAAACGACCTGCTTATTTTGAAAATAGCTCAGTCAACAGCCTCAATCTAACTAAAGCTGACTATACCCTTCTTCATCTTCATTGGAATCGTATAGAGAATCTCGATTTTGATGAAGGAGCCTACTTGGCCCTAATTAAAAACTATAACAACCTTGGCTGGTATAATGATGCCAATGAATGCTACTACGATTACAGAAATGAGGTTCGAAAAAATTGGCTAACAGCCTACGCCCCAGATCTTAAAACCAAGATTTCAAACATCCTCAATTGGTTTATTGATACTATGGAATGGCTTCTCTACGGCTATGGTGTGCAGCCGCTGTTCCCGATAGTATGGTCGGGAATAATTGTTCTGGTTTTTGGCTTATTCTTTTTCCATAAGAAATGTTTGAAAAAAATCATTGTTGAGGAAAATATTGAAGAGTCAAAAGATCAATCAAATACTGATGTGCTCATTACCACAAAAACAAGAAAAGCACAAATTACATCTTTCGATCCACTATTCTTCAGTTTATTCACTTTTACATCAGGCTTTACATCATTCCTACATCCCTCCATTGAATACAAATTAGATGGTTATAAAAGATGGGTTATAGCTGAGCGCCTTCTGGGACCTTTATTCGTTGCGCTCTTCATAACCGCTGTCAGCAAAACATACCTTATACGGTAACTATAGCAATTCATCCGCATAGACACAACCACTTGGGACTGCAAGATACAATGAAGTCATAAGTCCAATCCTAATCAAATCTTGAGAGCGAGGAGAGGTGACAAAATAGATCCAATTTTGTACTCTCTGAGTATTCCTTTAAATACCACCTTTACAACCATAGCCTATCATAGGGTCCACTTGCCTCTTGCTATCGATCACAATTTCTGATTTCAAGTATAATCAGAAATTTGAAGTAGGATGAGGGCTATCCTGGCGAGCATGGAGCCTGAGAAATTCCTGACCCCAACAGAGTTCAACTCTCTGTTGAAGGCTGCCAAGGATGACAGAGAGCGGTGCATCCTGCTGCTACTGGCTGGAGCTGGCCTGCGTGTAGGCGAGATGACTCAGATCAGGGCAGAGGATATAGATTTCAGCAAAGGCTATTTGCATGTACTGGCTCTCAATGCCAAGTTCAAGAAGCCTCGCACTGTAATCCTATTGCCCCAAGTTGCTGAGGCCATAGCAAAGCAACTTGCTGGCCGCTCTAAAGGCTGGCTGTTTACAAGCTATCGAGAGGGGCATATCTCCTCACGGCAAGTCCAAAATATCCTTGATGGCATCGCCACCCGAGCCGGCCTGCAGGATGTCAAGCGCCAGGACAGGGCAGGCAAGAATAGGCATCGTGTCCATCCTCATCTGCTAAGGCATAGCTTTGCCGTATGGAGCCTCGATAGTGGTGTGCCAGTGAGCGATCTTCAAGACCAGCTCGGACATGCCTCTCTGGCTACTACCGGCATATACCTCAAGGCCAGCCCGAACCATAGGCGAGAGGCGTATATGCGGTCAAGGTTGTCGAATTTCCTTGCGGAAGAGACGCCTTGAAAACAGGCGATTCTCATTTTAAAATAGCATTTTTATCAATAACGAACCTGGTGCATTAAGCACGCCTCTGCGCGGCGAGTTATGCAGCATAATTTTTGTCCCACTGATGTTGAAAAATCGATGTCGGACAATTGTCGATACTCATGCTTATGGTCTCTGGAATAAGAAGTTATCCAGAATAGCTGTTAGGCGATTCCAAGCCCTAGACGAATGGTTTTTTAATTTTGTGCATGTAACTTGCGAGCCGTCTATGAATATGAATCACTAACTGATATGCTCATTCACATGACGATAGCAGCAAGATGTATAAAGAGCCAAATTATATGCATAAAGAAATAGCTATCTAAGATAGCGCCGAATCTTTGGGCATAGAAAAGCTCAAAACTGCACTTGATACCGCGCACGATGGATGCAGTCAACCAACGGTGACATGACCCGCAGCAAGCCGCGAGATATTCATTTAAAAATAAATAGTCCGCTCATTTCTAAGCGGACCTATCCTGCCTCACCTTCTCGCCACCATCTCCAGCACCTTCACCGCCTGCGCTCCAGCCTCCAGGATCTCAAGGTTCTTCACTATGAGCTTGGGCTTCTTGGCGAAGGTAACCTTGAAGGCATTGCCGTAGGCCTCGTGCGGCAGCCCCAAATTCCCGGCCTGCATCAGAGCGCCGAACATGGCAGTGTTCGCAGCCTGCTGGACGCCCTTCTCCATAGCGATCTGCGTCGCCGGAACGGAGATGGCCTTTACGCCCTCGGGCGCATTGAATTGGCCCGCCAGTGAGTCGTAGAGGATCACACCGCCCTTCTTGACTGTTGGCGCGAACTTCTCCAGCGACGGCCTGTTGAAGGCTACCAGCACATCCGGACTGTCGCTGGTGGGCGACCCGATGGGCTCACCCGAGATGATGACAGTGCAGTTCGAGGTTCCTCCCCTCTGCTCCGGCCCGTAATCAGGATACCATGAAACGAACCTGCCGCAGCCAAAAGCGGCCTGCGCCAGGGCCATGCCCATGCTCAAGACGCCCTGACCTCCGAAGCCTGCGATCTTTACGCCTTTGGGCTGGAAATCGGGGTCCTGCGGTGTCTCGATGCATTCCTGGCGATCACAGCCGAATATCTTGTCAAGAGACTCCTTGGAGAAATCGCTCTCCTGCCTCACGATGGGCCCGGCTTCAGCGGAACTGTCGCGGAACCTCTTCAGGGGGAACTCCTTCTCCATCTGCTCGTTGATGAACTTCTGCACGCCCTTGACGTCCATCCGGAGAATGGTGGGACAGGGCGAGAGGAACTCCACGAAGGCATAGCCCTTTTTGTCCCTCTGGATCTCCAGGGCCTTTCTGACGGCTCTTCTGGCCTTGCGGACGTGCTCGATGTCCGATAAGGAAACCCTCTCGATGTAGACAGGAGCCTTCAGCGTATCCAGCAGCTCGCAGATATGGATTGGATAGCCCATATCCCTTGGATCACGGCCTGTCGGAGTTGTGGCCGTTACCTCTCCAATCAGTGTCGTGGGGGCCATCTGCCCGCCGGTCATTCCGTAGACGGTGTTGTTGATGAAGAAGACGGCCAGCTTCTCGCCTCTGTTGGCTGCCTGGATGGTCTCGTTCAGGCCGATGGATGCCAGATCGCCGTCTCCCTGGTAGGAGATGACTATGGCATTGTCTTCAGCTCTGGAGATGCCTGTGGCGATAGCTGGAGCCCTGCCGTGGGCGCACTGCATATGGCCGCAGTCCAGATAGTAGTAGGCGAAGACTGAGCATCCCACGGGGCTCAAGACTACACAACGGTCCTGAATCCCCAGGTCAGCCATGGCCTCGCCTATGAGCTTGTGCAGTACTCCGTGGCCGCAGCCCGGGCAGTAATGAGTAGCAGTAGGCGCGGCTCCGCCTTTGCGGGGAAACTCTTCGTAAATTCCCCGGTGTCCTCCGATGATCTTCTCTACAGCTGCCATTTCAGGCCACCTCCCTGATCTTGTCCATAAGCTGGTCCATCTGAATCAGACGACCTCCGTAGCGGTTTACAAGCTCCACTGGGGCGCAGGCTGTTGCCAGCCGGATGTCCTCTCGCATCATGCCGTTGCTCATCTCCACAGAGATGAACCTGCAGCCTTTCTTTGCCAGAGCGCCTATCTCCTTCTCGGGGAAGGGGAAGAGTGTGATTGGCCTGAAGAGACCTGCCTTGATGCCCTCTCTTCTTGCGGCATCTACCGCGGATCGGGCGATGCGGCTGCTAATTCCATAGGAGACCAGCACTACTTCAGCGTCTTCCAGACGGTAGCCCTCGTGGGCCGTCTCGTTCTTCTTTATCACCTCATACTTCTTCTGCAGCTTGCGGTTATGCCGCTCCAGCTCGTCGAAGTCGAGAGCAATGGAGGTGATGAGGTTCTTTCGCGTCTCTGCGGTGCCGCTTACAGCCCAGGAAGTATCGGTTGTCGGCTCTATTGCTTTCTCTGGGAACTTCAGGGGCTCAACCATATGACCCAGCACGCCGTCTGCCAGGACTACAGCCGGGTTCCTGTACTTGAAGGCCAGGTCGAAGGCCCTCATTGTGAAGTCGCACATCTCCTGAACGCTGTTTGGGGCAAGCACGATGTTGTTGTAGCAGCCGTGGCCGCCTCCTTTGCAGGCCTGGTTGTAGTCCGACTGCTCGGGCCCGATGTTTCCAAGTCCCGGTCCGGCTCGGCATATATCCACGATGACGCAGGGAAGCTCTGCACCGGCGATGTACGTTATGCCTTCCTGCTTCAGGCTCATGCCCGGGCCGGATGATGCAGCCAGAACCCTGTGGCCGGCACGGCTGCGCCGTAGACCATGTTGATGGCCGCCTCCTCAGACTCAGCCTGCACGAACTTTCGGCCTATCATCGGGAAGTACTTCGATGCCTCATGTAGTATCTCGCTTGCGGGCGTGATGGGATAACCAAAAAAGCAGTCGCAGCCCGCGTACATTGCTCCTACTATTACCGCGCTGTTTCCTGCAACTAACTGAGAAGCCATTTCAACTCGCCTTCTCCTCGACTTTATCCTTCTGTGGGACGTGTACCTCTATGGCCAGCGGCTCCGGACAGGTATAGAAGCATGCTCCGCAGCCGATGCAGCCGTCTCCCGAATAAATTGCAAACTTGTAACCCCTCTCATTGAACTCGTCGCCAAGCTTCAGGACATTGGCCGGGCAATCAGTGATGCACCTCTCGCAGGCCTTGCACTCCTTGGTGTTGATGATCGGATAGGGCTTGTCCTTCTCCCTGATCTCCACGCGCCGGATCTTCCCGCTGATGGTCTTGGGAAGCTCATCTACGAACTCGATAATCCTCGGGTACTTGTAGGGCGCAGTCACCTTCTTCACGTGCTCCTGAAGCTCCTTCTTGAGCTCTTCAGAGGGCGAATAGCCCTTGGTGAGGACGATGGTCGCCTTGACCACCTGTCCCCTGATGGTATCGGGAACGCCGGTGATTGCGCACTCAAGGACTGCCGGGTGAGACATGAGGGCAGACTCCACCTCGAAGGGCCCCACACGGTAGCCGGAGCTCTTGATCATGTCGTCCGTCCTGCCGACGAACCAGAAGTATCCTTCCTCGTCTTTCCAGGCGGTGTCGCCGGTGTGGTAGTAATCGTCGTGCCAGGTGTTGCGGGTCTTGTCTGGATCGAGATGATAATCGGTGAACAGGCCGATGGGCTTGCCCTTATCGGTCCTGATGACGATCTCGCCCTCCTCGCCCACATCGCAGACCTTGTTGTCTTTTCCGACAAGAACAATATCGTATTCGGGAGCGGGTTTCCCCATCGATCCGGGCTTCGGCGTCATCCACGGATAGTTTGCTATCATCACTACAGTCTCGGTCTGGCCGTATCCTTCCATCAGCCGCAGACCAGTCGTCTCCAGGAACTTTTCGTAGACCGAAGGGTTGAGCGGCTCTCCTGCGGTAACGGCGTACGAGAGGTTGGAGAAGTCGTACTTGGACATGTCGCTCTTTATCATGAACCTGAAGATGGTCGGCGGTGCGCAGAAGGTGGTCACTCCGTACTTGGCCATCATCTCCATCATCCGTCCGGCATCGAACCTGTCGTAATCGTAGACGAAAACTCCGGCTCCAGCTATCCACTGGCCGTAGATCTTGCCCCAGGCGCACTTTGCCCAGCCGGTGTCGGCGACGGTGTAGTGCAGGCCGTCGTCCTCGACGTTCTGCCAGTACTTTGCAGTCAGAATATGGCCAAGAGGGTAGTTCATGTCATGCTTCACCATCTTCGGATAACCCGTTGTTCCGGAGGTGAAGTAAGCCAAAACGAAGTCGTCGTTCTTCGTGGCCTCGTCTCCGGTTGGCCTCGTGAAGTCGGATGATGCCGCCTCCAGCTCGGCGTTGAAATTGGTCCAGCCCGCCCTATTTTGGCCAGGGTCTCCTGCCAGGGCCTTGACCAGAGGAATGCTGCCAAGCTCAGCATGGGCCACATCTACCTCTTTTGGAACGTCGTTCTCGCTTACGCAGACGATCATCTTCAGATTGGCTTTCTTGATTCGGTAAACGAAATCCTTGGCTTTTAGCATGTGAGTTGAAGGAATGGGAATGGCCCCGACCTTGTTCAGGCCCACCATGCAGACCCAGAACTCCCAGCGGCTCTTGAGGGTGAGCATCACTGTGTCGCCCTTCTTCACGCCGTAGCCGCGAAAGATATTGGCAGCCTTATCGCTCAGCCGCTTTAAATCGCCGAAAGTGAGAATCAGCTCCTCATTGTTATCGTTGCACCACACAAGGGCTCTCTTATCGGGGCTCATTGCTGCATAAGCATCTACAACATCAAAGGCGAAGTTGAAATTCTTGGGCACGATGAACTTTAAGTTCTCTTTGAAATCCTCGTACGACTCAAAATCGGTCTTTGATACGAATTTACTCAATAGTGAAGACATGTTATCTCCTCTCTTGGCTCTCCAGCGTGACCGCTACATGACCAAGACCAGCATCTTTGCAGGCTGGTCGTTCAAGGCCTCCATAGCGTGGCCGTATGACGAATCGAAGAATATGGAGTCTCCCTGGTTTAGCACAATGTCGTTGTCGTGGATGTGCATCTTGAGGGCTCCCTCAAGCACATAATGGAACTCCTGTCCGGGATGGCTGTACTCCGAGGGCTTCTCTTTCCTGGGCTCTACTGTTACAATAAAGGGCTCGGCCTTCTTGTGAATGAACTTGCCCGAAAGGTTCTGGTATCTGTACTGCTTTCGGCGCTCCACCTCTACGCCCTCGCCGCTTCTGGTAACTGTGAATACGTTCATCTTGGGCTCTTCGCCTGTTAGAAGCAGGCCCATGTCCACGTCGAACTTGCGCGCAATTCCTACCAGAACGCTGGCAGGGATGTCCAGCTTGCCGTCCTCATAGCAGTTGTAGGTCTCTACAGGCATCTTGAGGTAATCTGCCATCTCCTCAACGCTGATCCTAGAGAGCTCTCGAAGCTCTCGTAGACGCGACCCGATCTCTTCAATCTTCTCCTTCATGCCGATTCTCCAGGGCATCCTATCCAGTCATCGAGGATACGGATATGGGAAGGAGGACTGCCTCCACAGCATATTTTAATCTATCTGCGAAAAAAGGCGTCTATAATCGAAAATTGAGACTGAAAAAGCGAGGGCCAATGGGGATGCATGAGATGCTTGCGCAGGAACTTCATAATTAAATATTGATGACTTCCCGGTCAAATAGCGGTAAAAAAATTAGGCTTGAAGACACTTGCTGCAAAACGACCGGGATAGCGGGCTTCACTTAATTAATACTGTCGATTTTTTGGCCCAGGACTCGGGCATTGGTCCCAAATCGCCGCCTAAGTGGTCCAGTCGTCCTCATCCAGGAGGTCATGGGTCCTCACGGGCTGGGCAGCAGCCTGATGTGCAGCAACCTGAGGCGGCAGCCTGGAGTTCGCCCTCCTTTGCCGGCTGGAAGCTTGGGATGCGCTCTGGGCTTCAGACCTATTCCTCATCCTCAAATATGCTATCTCGGGATCGATGTTGTATTTGAGGAGGTACTCTTCCCAGGAGAGATGCTCTCCGAAGCCCGAGATGTATATTGGGTCCCCGACAACGGGTGTGATCTTTCCTGCGGGCAGGCTCCACTCGAATCCCACTGGCAGATCGCAGTATAGCCAATCGCTGCGATTGTCCGCTGCCAGATCTTCCACGCTTATCTCGTTTACCACTCCACAGTACTTGCAAATAGCCTTCTTCTTCATGCTGCTCACCTTTAAGTAAGGCTATACACATGACAGTATATATAATTTACTTGTGAAATAATTTTGCGAATCAGCATCTATTTTAGGGGGAATAGAAGATACTATATATTAATATGATGATTAAATTAACATTCAATAATTAACCTCTTTTCCCGCACTTGTTGAGCACGTTCCTCAAGTCCTCGATTTGCACCGGCTTGCCGATGTAGTCATCCATGCCCGCTTCCAGGCACCTCTCCCGGTCACCGGCCAGGGCGTAGGCGGTGATGGCTATAATCCTCGGTCCATTGTCCGGCCATCGTTTGCGTATCTCCCGTGTGGCCTCTATCCCGTCCATCTGCGGCATTCTCACATCCATGAGCACAACGTCGTAAGGCTGGCGCTCCAGGGCTTCCAGGACCTCCAGGCCATTGACCAGTGCATCTGCCCTGTAACCCAGGCGTTCGAGCATCTTGAGAGTTACCTTCTGGTTGGATATGTTGTCCTCAGCCAGCAGGATGCGAAGTGGGCCGCATCCAGCGTCTTCAGGTATGGCCTCAGGGTTTCCCTGAGTCTGTCTGCTGGCTAAAACGCCCGCAAGGGCATCTTGAAGCTGCAGAGGCTTGACGGGTTTGGTCAGGGTGACGTCAAAGAGACCGGGGTCTCCCTTCTGGCCCAGGGACGCGAGGAGAATCAGGGGCAAACTCCCTTTGTGACCCTCTTTGTGCCTGCCAACCTTCCTGGCAAGATCTGCCCCGTCCATTTCGGGCATGTTCGCGTCCAGGATGGCCACATCGAAATCGCCTCCGCTCTGGATCAGCCCGAGGGCCTCCATTCCAGAGGTTGCAATCACTGGCTGCATGCCCCAGGAATGGACCAAAGATCCCAGGATGCGGCGAGTGGTCTTGTTGTCATCAACGATGAGGACGCTTCTCCCCTGGAGCCGGGGCTGGGGTCCTGTAAGCTTTAGCCTGGACAGGCTGGAGGCTTCCTTGGCCCTGATGGTGAAATGGAAGGTAGAACCCGTTCCTACTTCAGACTCAACCCAGATCCTTCCGCCCATGAGCTCAGCGAGCTTCTTGCTTATGGCCAAACCAAGGCCAGTCCCCTCGTAGCCCCGAGAAATAGACATGTCCATCTGGCTGAAGGGTTGGAAGAGCTTGTGGATCTCATCCTGAGGCATACCAATACCAGTATCTCTGACGGCGAAGTGTATTCTGTCCTCAGGCCAGGGGGTGACCGTGACCACGACCTCACCCTCATTCGTAAATTTCACCGCGTTGGAGAGGAGGTTCCCCAAAATCTGCCTGAGCCTGGCGGGGTCGCCGGTGACAGCCTCGGGGGTGTCCTTCTCCATGAGGTATGCCAGTTCCAGCCCTTTCTCAAAGGCTTTTTGGGCCATAAGGTCCAGGGCCTCCTCGATACACTGGCGCAGGTCGAAGGCCTGCTCTTCCAGCTCCACTTTTTCGCGCTCCATCTTGGAGAAGTCCAGGATGTCGTTGATCACGGTCATGAGAGCCTCGCCGCCGCTCCTGATGATCTGGACATAGTCCCTCTGCTCAAGCGTCAGGTCCTCCTCAAGAAGGAGGCTGGTCATGCCTATCACTGCGTTCATGGGAGTCCTGATCTCGTGGCTCATGTTGGCCATGAAGAAGCTCTTCACCTTGGCGGCCTCCTCGGCCTCATCTTTCGCCCGCAGAAGCTTCTTCTCTGTCTTCTCGTGCTCCTCGATCTCTACCATTAGCTCTTCGTTCATCACCTCGAGCTCTTCTTTGGTCCGCCACAGATCAGCGGTCCTTTCCTGGACTTTTTGCTCCAGATCATCCCTCGATTTCCTTAGCTCCTCTTCCATCCTTTTCAGGGATGTCACATCCAGAAGGGAAAAGACCAGACCCTGAACCTGTCCAGCATCATCCTTCACCGGCACTAAGGACCAGTCCCAGTAGGTAACACCCCTTTCCGACTGATCGATATACTCAAAGGGCTTGGCGTAAAACCAGACAGGCTCTCCTGTCTCCACGACCCTCTTGAAGATGGCCTCGTTCTCTGCATTTGGAAAAAGATCGAAATGGTTGCGACCTATCAGCTCTTCAACGCTATGGCCACAGCCCTGGATGTAAGGAGGATTTACCTTAACGAAGTTGAGCTGAGGATCGAGATAAGCGATCTGAGCATTGGTATTCTCCATAATGGCCAGGAGGGTATCCTTCTCTATCTTCAGCTCCTGCTCCATCTGCTTTCGCTCAGTGATGTCGCGAGCGACATGTACGGCGCCGATGAGCTGCCCTTGCGGGTCGCACAGAGGAGTTGTGCTCACCAGGAAGTCGCCGCCAAGCCGGGGTTCTTGCACTTCGGCCACATGCTGTTGACCGTCATTACAGGTGAGAGCATGCGGGCAGAACTCCGGCGGTTGGGACTGTCCGTGTATGGCCTCGTAGCAGAGCAGCCCGATACACTGCTCAGGTGTCACGCCCAAACGGTCTGCCATCGCCTGATTCGCGCGGATAATCCGGTGTTGAGGGTCCAGGATCGCTACCAAGTCCGGGACTGTGTCGAATGTCCGTTCCCACTCTTCCTTGGCCCGGAGAATCACCTCCTCGGCTCGCTTGCGCTCGGTGATATCGCTGCCGTAGAGGTTGACGTAATCGCGCTCGGCGATCGGAACGAGCATAAACGATAGCTCTCTTGCACCGGAATGGATCTCCAGCTCCCGACTCTTACCGTTATCCAGTGCCGTAGTCAGCGCCAGCTTTACAAACCCCGGCACCAACGCGCCTACGTGACAATGCCACTCAGCAAGCAGCACAGCAGCCGCTCGGTTGGCGTACAGCAGTGTCCCGTCGCGGGCCACGCGTAGCACGGGGAAGGGGTTTTCCTCAGGAAACAACGCCGCACTCTGGATCAGTTCCGCCGAATGCTTGCGTTCGGTGGCGTCGCGAGTCACTTTGGCGAAGCCGCGCAGATTTCCATATTCGTCATGCAGAGCCGTAATCACTACGCTAGCCCAAAAGCGGGAACCGTCTTTACGAACCCGCCAGCCCTCCTCTTCGACTTTTCCTTTAGCTCGTGCGGCTTTCAATTGCTTATCGGGTCTACCAAGGACTATGTCTTCGGGAATGTAGAAGCGGGAAAAGCTCTGGCCTATGATCTCTTCAGACTTGTACCCTTTAAGGCGTTCTGCGCCGGCATTCCACGTCACGACCCGGCCTTCCGGATCGAGCATGAATATGGCATAGTCCTTGACGCCCTCAACCAGCAGCCTGAAACGCTCTTCGCTCTCCAGCAGCGCCGAGTGTGCCCTCTTGAGTTCGGTGATGTCTCTGATCAGCCAGCGAAAGCCGGTTGGTTCTCCCTTGGAATCCGTCAGGAGGTTGGCTGCCACCAAAGCGTGGATGGGCCCGGTCTCGCCTTCATACTGCCGTGCCCTAACTCTGATCTCCCAGCCCTGGATCTGCCCCTCAAGCTTTAGCTGTTCCACCTTGGCTGGAAAGGCTGCCAGGGCCAGGTCATCGGGACGAACGAACCTCTTCAGATCTTCGCCTGTGGGATTAGATCTCAACATCTCGATGGCAGCTTGATTGGCCTCCTGAATCCTTCCCTCCAGGTCTGTCACCAGGTAGGAGACCGGGGCGAGGTCAAACAGCTCCTGGTAACGCCTGCGCTCGGCATCCAGGGCTTCCTGGGCCTCCATCAGCTCCTCGTTCTGCTGGTAGATCTCCTCTTCAGATGCGGCCAGCTCTTCCAGGCTGACTTCCAGGGCTTCCAGAGCATCCGATAGCGTCTCGCTGTACGGAGCCCCGGCCAGTTCCTTGAGGTTGTCTATCTGTCGGTACAGCTTATTTATCCTCTCTACAAGGGCTCCTGTCTCTCGTCCGCCATCCCATTCTGTCATCCTGATCTCCTTGCCGCCATGACCATGCCATCTGCCGGAGTTGTCTCTAAGAAAAGGTGAACTTAAACATAATAAAGCTTGCACCTCATTATCTGGTTACCTGCGCTTGGATCTATAGCGATAAACACAAGTCTTGCCAGAGGATCCATATTTGAGTTCTGCCGGCAAATTGCAGATGAGGTTCGTTATTATGATTTTATGTAGAGGCTATCCCGAGACTAGAAGTGGTCCAATTCAAGAATAAATTTCCGGCTATGTTTAATTTTTATCTAACAACTACTATTATAAACCACAAAGAGCACAAAGAACACAAAGTACGTGCTGTATTGCATAATTCAATATGATAATCTGTGAATACCGATTTTCCAATTAATAAGTTTTTATGAAGGATATCTCAAACCAAATCGGCATGTTTTGTGCGTTCTTTGTGAGCTTTGTGCTCTTTGTGGTGGATTTCGTTTTGTCTCGCCACGTCCGAGCGATTTGGATTAAACCACAAAGCTCACAAAGCTCACAAAGAACGCACAAAAGGATTTAATGATCTGGTTGCAGTCTTGGGTTGTGGGTGAGGGTTACTGAAAATTATCGCCAAAATCGCATGCATGTGATCTATTATGGCAATAAATATCCATTGCACCCCATGCTAGCGCTTTTCAGTAGCTCACGTACGCGACCCAGTCTTGAGACGAACTCTAATTTATGCAACACAGCAGCTTTGTGGTAGTTGGTAGGGCGCGAGTAGAATCGCACGCCATAGAGAAAACCAAAACCACGAGTCACTTTGGTTGGGATAGCCTCGTATTCAACGCTTTAGTGAAACAGAACCAGCGTTGCCACAGTAAAATAGATTATTATGCTCAATATGTCCTGGATTATTGTGGCAAAGGGCCCGCTGCCAAACGCGGGGTCCTTTTGGAACTTGCTCAGCATCCAGGGAATAAGTATTGCGATAAATACAGCTGCAAATATACTGGCAAGCATTGCAAGACTAACAATTGTTGCCACTTCGATCGATTGCAGGTAGGCTATAGTGAATATAAAAATCAGTATTGAGAGGATAGACGCCATCGCCAACCCAATAAGGCCTTCTCGCAACGCGTATCTCTTAACATCAAATGCCTCTAAAGATAGGCTGCGGATAAAAATTGTCTCTGTTTGGGTGCCAACAGCGTCGCTCATATAAACAATAACTGGAATAAAAAACGCAAGAGCGATCTCTTTCTCAAGTGCCTGCTCAAATGAATCGACGACGATGGTTGCAAGCATGCCGCCGATAAGCCCAAGTATGAGCCATGGGATGCGCAAGCGCACAAGATCTAAGGCACGTGCCTTCACTATATCGACGACCGGATGAACAGCACGAATACCGGATAGGCGCAAGTAGTCCTCAACATTCTCGTAATGAAGAATAGCAAGTATGTTATCATGGTCGATTGCACCCATGAACTTGCCTTCTGAGTCGACAACAGGTATGGCATCCAGATCGCCTGTAATGGCTTTTATGACTACTTCCTCTTGATCCGCACGGGGAGCTACAGTCTTGATGTCCGAGCGCATGATCCTGGACATCGGATCTGCCGGCTGTGCAGCAAATAATTTCTCTATCGCCACTATCCCAATCGGCATTTTATTAGGATCAAGGATATAGATGTAAGTGAGAGAGTCCCATTCCCTGTCAGACTCCATAAGCCTCCTGATTATATCGGATGCTATATCTTCAGGTGCAGCTGTAGGAACGAACTCCTCGATATAATCCCAAGCCGATTCACGGGGATAAACTGGTCTTCCTTCGTCAAGCAAGCTCATGTTGTATTTACCACGATTTCGAATAAATGCAAATCCGGGAAGCACTCACAGAAAATGGACTTACAGAGCCATTTTCTATTCTGCGATTAATTATCTTTCTTCTCAAGTAATATAAGGCTTCGCAGCCCACTTTAACGTATGAAATTCGTGCGCTTTTTAATATCGTTCAGATCTTCGTCATTCTGCTGAAGGCGAAAGCTTGAAGCTCTTGCGACTTCATTTTATTTCAGATGGTAATAGTAATCTGCAATTATATACCAGAATACTAGTAAAAAATTAGATAGGCGAAGAAGCTTCGGAGTCGTCTGGAGCACTCGCGATAGCCTGCCTTCTTCATAAGCCCGAAGTGTGGAGTTGGGTGCAAGAGGCTGGATCTCACCCCTTCGGGCAAGCTTGGATTGTGCGCGGGAATAAAAACACTAATGCAATTCCGTTAAAGCAGTTTCCCAAAATATCGTAAATGTTTTTAATGATTAACGATTAATTAATAGAAGGGAGGATATGGTATATGAAAAGTTATATACTATTTGGCGTTTTATTCGCCATATTGATAGGAACTGGCCTTGCACAGAATGCGACAACAGGCGACGTTAAGGCTTTTCAACAAGCTTTAGAAAAGGATGGATTCACTGTACAGAAAGGTGGGCTAGGTTATTTTGATGTAATCAAATTATATGACTTAGGAGTGGTACCTTCTGCATATGGAAACAATCCCAGCACAAAATACTTGACATATTTTGTTCCACCGGCACCTGGTCATAAGGTACCTGAACTGTTTTCTAAGATAGCTAGAACATTTGGAGTGAGCTCGAACTTATCTTCCTTTTGGAATCTTGGTCCAGATGAAGCCGTTGTTTTCGTGGGAAGGACACCGCCGGAATGTAGATACTTCAGTTACGATCATTATATAGTGGATAGGACATATGGAAATGAGATCCGATGGATCTTTGCCAACTTAGCAGATACAGTGAACAACTTAGTCATCAACACTGAAGGAACGCCTAATGGGTTGGCCGGAAATCCATTCAATCAAACTACTGTGATAGTTGCTACGGCCGACAGAGGCATTGATCAACGCATCCGGGCTGCTGCACTATCCGCAGGATATTCTGGCGACATTTTGAACACCCAGGTGTTTCCCTCGGCTATGTTGAACATGGGCTTAGAGAATAATTCAGATACATTTGCTATAATACTTCGTCCAGCTCTATTCATAGATATGCAAGCTGGCAACAATTACATAAATAATACACCTGCTACTGTTTTCCGCATAACTCCCAACGAATCTACAATACTAGACCCGTATAGTTATCCAGAGCTAAGGGTACGTGGAACGGGTAAAACAGAGTTTGACCTTATGGATGACCTCGAAGAACTAAGGGTGGCGATTCTTAACAAATACAGTGGATTGAATGCCACAGAGCTTCCAATTAGTCAAGTAGTCCCAGTGGGGAGCGATGGTATTCAGAGAGGAATCGACGCCATGATCCCTGACAATGATGCATGCTATCTATGGACTGTAAACCAAACTATCTCTTCGCCGACACCTCCTTTCCCTAATCTCTCGCTGTACTATCCTTTCGTGCGACATCCAGCAGTTACTTTAGGCAACGATACCAATGACTTCATAATCGTCTATGGGGTTAACCATGTAGCCACTGGAAAGGCGACGTACGAGAACTTCGGCATCTTCGGGGCGGATGTATGGAATGGAGTTGGAGCAATCACCGATCAGGATTTCAATGGAACGGCTGAGGAGTATCTCCCTGACAATCCTGATGCGAAATACCTTTATGTCTATAAGGTCGCCAGGAATTGCGATGGCGATCCACACTGCTTTGAGGTTCCCTATGGTCCGGGAGGCTACGGCATACATCCGAATCAGCCGGTTTTCATCTTCTGGAGGACCTACCTGGAGAAGGCTACAAAGACTGGGCCATCCTACTCAGAGATCGTGTATGATCGAGCTATAAAGTTCAGTCCAAGAGAGTTAGGATAAAAGGAGCTGGGATATTAAGGACGATCCCAGCTCTATTAGTATGAGTAACCTGTAAATCCAAACCTTCATTTTTTGTATCTGTAGGATCAAAGGACTATTTCATAAACGTCTTTTCGGATCCAATATGCTACCTTAGCGCTTCAGGCACATGAGCTACATAAGGGCAATGAGATCCCCGCACGAGGTCTTTGCCTTACTACAGCCGCCCCTATAATGAGGAAAAATAGTAAGGCTTATGGTCGTTCTCACTCCGTTTTTATATCGTAATATGCCAAAAACGAGGCCTAAGTTGACTCTTATCGAAAAAAGTAAAAGGTATTAGCTCTAAAAAATGTTATCCCAATCGTTTTTCATACTGACCACTTGCCAGCCCCATTCTCCAGCCATTTTGAGCCCTTTATCCAGACCTTCCGAGACTGAAATCCTTATCGTAGGCGTACTCGCGGATAGGATCGTCATGATGGTTTAATAGGCCTATGCCTCGCCTACTCCACCGGTAGCAAATTGGAGCATAGGAATATCCCCGTCCGAGTTGCCGTAGGCAAAGATGGGGGGACGCCCAATGGCCAGCTGAATTTCCTCAGCCTTCTCCTGACCGTCATTCCAGACCAGGATCTCAGGAAGCTTGGCGACCGAGCTGCTGCTATTATTTGCGATAAACTGCAACTTAATTTCCGAACCTATTACCTGTTCAGGGGGGACTCCATATACCTCCTCAGAGAAGGCACGGACGAAGTCTTCATCTCCCCCAGTCACTATGTAGACCTTAAAGCCCTCGGTTCGCAGATAGCTCAACAGCTCTAACATGGGTTTATAGACGCATTTGGTATATGGGAGTCCTAAGTGAGGATCATTTGATCTATTGAGCCAGTCTCTTGCCAAACTCATATATTCCTCAGGAGTCAAATTCGAACTGGTGGCAGCATAGATTTGCATTATCTCTTCATAACTGAAATTGCCAGTGGCGAACCGTTTGCCGGAAAGAATAGAACTGAAAGGTTCCATATCCTTCCATTCAGGATGATCTGGGGCCATATCCTTAACTCGCTCTAACATAAAGCGAGACTGGACGTAATCTGGATACTCGCACCATAGAGTGCCATCGTTATCAAAGATGGCGATTCGTTCTTCGGGCTCTACATAGTCAGGGTTGCTCTTATCGGTAACATTTGCTACAAAACATAGGATGGCACTTTTTGCTGACCCCTCATTCCAAGACGGCAAAGGATCTGAAGTACCATGATATGATATCTTGGGATTCGCATCTATTACTTTGGATTCAAATGCTGTTGCCAATAATGGTATACATACAATGGCTAAAGCAATTATGACCAGACATGTGCTTTTCTTCATATCTCTCACCACTTTCTCTTTGAATCTCTTACTTTTATGATTATATATGAACTATGCATGACATGAAATCCCGCACATTTGTCCTCGTTTATTTATCGTCTCTCTAATGCATTGCAGGTATAGTGGTCCTATATATACACAACCAAAGTTTTTTGTATTATCAATGACAATTAATGATAAATTAACGGTAAGGAGGATTATTGTATATGAAAAGTTATATACTGTTTGGTTTTTTATTGGCCATGTTAGTAGGAACAGGCCTTGCACAGAATGCGACAGCAGGTGACGTGAATGCTTTTAAACAAGCCTTAGAAAAGGATGGATTCACCGTACGAGAGGGCGGATTAGGTTATTTTGATTTCATGAAATTATATGATATGGGAATATTGCCTTCTGCATATGGGAACAACCCATCCACACAATATCTGGTGTATCTTGTTCCACCTGCATCTGGAAATGTAACTGGAGTAATTGCGGATGTGATTGAGGCGCTTGGAGTAACTGCGAATATAACTCCGTTCCCAAATCTTCGCCCCGATGAAGCCCTTGTTTTCGTAGGAAAAACACCGCCAGAATGCAGATACTTCAGTCTCGATTATTTTTTAATGGAGAGAACATATGGAAATGAGACTCGATGGATCTTTGCCAATCTGGTGGATACAGTAAACAACCTAAATATCAAGACTGAAGGGACCCCCAATGGATTGCCTGGGAATCCTTATAATCAAACCACGATTGTAATCACTACAGCCGATAAAGGTGTTGATCAACGTATCCAGGCCGCTGCATTATCAGCGGGATATTCAGGCGATATAATAAACACCCAAGTGATTCCTTCAGCTATGTTGAACATAGGTGTAGAGAACACCTCTGATACATTGGGGGTATTTATCCGGCCATCTTTATTCGCAGATGAGCAAGCTGGAGATGCTTACATCGCTAATAAACCCGCCAGAGTTTTCCGTATAACTCCCAATGAATCCACGAAACTTGACCCGTATAATATGCCAGAGCTAAGAGTTCGTGGAACGGGTAAAACAGAGTTTGATCTCATGGATGATCTCGAAGAGCTAAGGAATGCTATTCTCAATAAGTACAGCGACTTGAATGCTACTGAGCTTCCAACTAGTCAAGGAGTCCCAATAGGGAGCGATGCTATTCAGAGAGGAGTCGATGCTTTAGGCCCTACCAACGATGCAGCTTATCTATGGAGTGTAAACCAAACTGCCGATTTGCCGACACCACCTTTCCCCGATCTCTCGCTATACTATGGTTTCTTGCAGGATCCACCAGTTACTTTGGGCAACGATACCAATGAGTTCATAATCGTCTATGGGGTTAATCATGTAGCTACAGGAAAGGCAATATACCAGAACTTCGTCCCGTACGGAGCGGATGCATTTAACGGCGTCGGAATGATCACTGATGCGGATTTCAATGGAACTGCCCAGGAATACCTACCCGATAATCCCAATGCAAAATACCTCTATGTCTACAAGATCGCCAGGAATTGCAGCGGTGATCCACACTGCTATGAGCTTCCCTATGGTCCGGGAGGCTACGGCATACAGACAGATCAGCCGCTCTTCATTGCCTGGAGGCTCTATCTGGAAAGGGCTACACAGACCGGGCCATCCTACGCAGAGATCGTGTATGATCGGGCTATAAAGTTCAGCCCATAGAAGTAGGGTAAAAGGAGCTGGGATGCTAAGGCCAATCCCAGCCCTAACCAACTTAATCAAAATGTTACATGGTGATATCAGATAAATCACCTAAGGGGAAAGAAGATGAGAGTTCAATTTTTAGCAATCGTGTGTATAACCTGGATAGCAATGAGTTATGGGCCGATATATTTGGCAGAAGCTGGTGAAAAAACGGATAATAGTATCCATAATTTCACTGATGTACCTCAGGAAATTGTCGTGTGTACTGGATGGCATGCCCTTTGTACTGCATCCCACGACTGCATAATGCATGGCGACAAGGCTGACTGCGACTGTATGAGGGTTAATGAAACCCATATTGTTGTAACAAGTGAAATCCAGGATACTGAGGTCAAAAACCTGACGGAGGCCCAATGCACTAATAAACATCCTTGCGATGTAGATCAAGCTCCTGTTTGTAACGCCATCAAGTACGGACAGTATAAAGTGGATAATGTTACGTATGATTGGGTATCAACTTATTCTTATCGTGGATGGTGCGATCTTTGGCTGAAGCCAACAGCTTGTGATCAAAACGCAACAGGCTATACCGGGGATAGGTATTGGGCTATCTGCGACGGCGCTCCATGCACGGAAAACCAGAATCCATCCAATCCAGATAAGCCCTTGAGCTGTCAGTGTCGGGTAAAAGATTCATCATTTGTGGGAATCAATAACAGTTGCACCGGTGACAACGGTGGGATAATGTCAAGCATGCCGCTATGGGCATGGGATTTCCGAAACAAAACATACCCGTTTCCTATGCCTGGCTATGAATACGTACAGGGCGCATGTGCCGAGTTGAAATCTGATCCATTGCCGCCGGATGATCTAAGTTCCGACTTAGAGAAAGCAAGAAACCCGCACATATAACTGGAAAATCAATAATTGATAAGGAGCCCATCCCAAACCCTCCAAATCATCATAGCACAGGCTAATAGTATTAGCCCCACATGAGAAATCTCTAGATACATCTACCTAGAAAAGGCTACAAAGACAGGGCCATCCTTTACAGAGATCGTGTACGATAGGGCTATAAAGTTCGGCCCAAAGACGTAGGGTTAAAGGAGCTGGGATATTAGGGCTAATCCCAGCTCTATTTCGGTAGAGTGAGATCGACTCAGCGTTCATGTGGCGCTGATTAAACCACTCTATTCCTTATCCCACTATGCCAGTCACTCTAGCTCAGGTACTCGAAAGATAGAACCTGCATAAAACAGTCTAGGGTCCAGGACTCACCTGAGGCTCCAGCACTTGATCGGGCAGTCGAGTAAGCCGATACGTGAACGAATAATGAGGACCGGTTGGAAGGCCAGGTGATTCTACGCATCCCCGCGCATCATAACAGGGTCCTAGATCTATCGTCTCGTCGTATGTGTCATATACGTTGGGCATCGCTTTAGCAAGCTCTTCTGCCGTGAACCAAAGTTCGCGGTGGCCAATAAGGTCATCTTCAGTCCATTCAGGAATATCTATCTCGTAAAATTCGACTACGAAGTAGAAGGGGCCTGGAACGCCTTTGTCTGAACATTTCCAAACATCGCCGTTTTTTGTACTGAATTCAGCCTTCGACGGAATGGTTGGTAGAATGCATCTTTGATTAGACTTGAAGGTTCGTGTTTCACCCGCATCAACGTCATTGAAATATATATACATATAATTCTCAGAAGTCGGGCGGTTGTTAACCATATTCCAATAGAAGAGATCAACCCTAATCTCATCTGATCCCAGATCATCATACCCTGTTTCGTCGTAACAGTGGAAACTAAGGGCCTCGACCTTGTAGCGAGGTTCCGCAATAGCGCCAGGTCGACCAAGTCCGCCAACTCCTCTAAGGCCACCTTCGCCAGGTTGGATGACGCCGAGCCCCTGATCCAGCGCCCCAGTACCGACATCTGTATCAGCAGTCGCCGGAGCCTCATCGCCAATTGGGGTCAAATCTTCCTCGACAGGTTGTGGAACTAATTCCTCGGTAGGTTGTGCAGTTAATATTTCTCCAGGGGGGACTCTTACGCCTCTTTGATCATTGATCGACTCTTCCTGGTAATCACTGGTATCTTCTTCGTAACCACTGGCACTAACACACTTACCGTTTTGGCATTCTTCGTCGGAACTACAAGTGTTTCCGCAGGTTCCGCAATTTTGCTCATCAGTCTGAAGATTAACACACTGACCGTTGCATTCGTCTGGCGTATCTCCACCACATGCTTGAAGGATATCTGTTGGTACTTCTATGCATACTGCTGGGTTTCCCAACAATAGCGTAATGAATACCACTATTAATCCTATGTATACTAATTTTAGCCGCATATCTTTATACTCCTTTCAGCTTTAACCTCTGAGCAGGTTTCAAAAATACCCTGACATTTCATGCAGATTCAAAAATACCCTGACATTTCATGCAGATACAGAGGGCTTAACCTCGGCCTCGCCACTTACTAACTATTGTTATTATTGTTATTTAAATTATAAATAAGATTAATAAATTTAGATAAGTATCTGATAAGTCCTGAGAAGACGTGATGCCGAGAAAAAGCCGATTGAGTTCAAGGCCGCTATGACATTCCCAAAGAGCCTATAAAACCTGCCAAGAATATCCAGGAAAAATCAATCTACGAGAAGCGAAAGCTTGAAGCCCTGGCGGATTAACTTTATTTCAGATGGTAATAGTAATTTGCAACGACGGCGAGATCGAGATCGATGACGGCGAATTCTGCCAGATATGCGGCTTCGAGCTGGAGGAGTTCGACGAGGTAACGGGCACCGGGATCTTCGGATACTATCACTGGACCTGCGTGAGCCACGTTGACTGAAGAAGGACTTTGGGGTCCATAGGACGGGTTCTACCCGGCTGTATATTGGAACCTTCTTAAACCAGTAGATGCTTTGCGTATGCTCGATCTGCCCTGAGCAGATGCATGCAGGGATAACCAAGCCAGGCCAACGGTGATAGACTCAAGATCTATAGGAAGTTCGAAAAGGCCTTCGGCTTTTCTCAATTCGCGCAGCATAGCGATTTTTGGAATATCATATCCTAGAGATAAATAGATACTTCTCAAATGTACTTAGGATGAGATATAAATGGCAAAGATAGCGGTTGATTGGAGCATGGATAAGGAACCAGATCTTAAACCAGCTTTAACAAGATACAAGAAATACTTGGATCGAATTGGACTTAAAGATAACACCATTAAGCTCTATATAAATTTAATAAATGCTTATCTCCTTGAAGCAAAAACAGATACACCATCTGCGGAAGATGCAGAGAAGTTCTATAATTCGCTTCATGAAAGGAAGTTCTCAGGAAGTGCCATCAATAACTTTGCCGCTGCTATTATCAAGTACCATAAGATGATAGATAAGCCTGTAAAGCTATCGTTCCTAAGGCTGAATAATTCTTTGCCATATTACTTTGATGAAATGGATGTTCTTAAGATCTTCAGCGCCTGCAATAACTTAAAGCATCATTGCATGCTGAAAGTGCTATTCTTTGGTTGCTTAAGATCTGGCGAGTTATGCAATCTCGATGTTTCGGATTATGATTCCAAAAACTTAACCTTGCGACTAAGAGAAACTAAGAATAACTCTGATGCTATAGCCTTCATCAATGACGAAACTGCAAGAGTCCTAAACCAATATTTGCACTTAAGACCACCTATTAAAATTGAAGGAAAAGAACCTCTATTCGTTACTGATTTCGGTCATCGATACACAAATAATAAGGTTTACCAAATGTTTATGTACTATAAGAAAAAGGCGGGTATTCAGAAGAAAGGCGGTGCTCATTGTTTTTCAAGGCATTCAAGTGCTACTTTAATGATAACCAAAGGATGTGATTTAAGGAGTGTCCAAGCCATTTTACGCCATCGCGATATTCATACTACTCTGAGATACACTCATCTCTGTGATGCTGTAAAAAGAGAGAAGCATAGCCAATATCTAACACTTTAATCTCTTTTTTTATCGAAGTACATAGTGATGCTGTTAGCGATAAAACAAAAAGGGTGATGTATGAGCAATGCCTAAATTTGTGATATCCCTTTTAGCTTTTAATAACCGATACTTTTTTCACCTTTCGCCCGAAATCCCCTTATTATGAGCTTTAACATTCTTATCTGGCTTCTTAAAAAATCTCAATGATAATTTAAGTAAAATTATAGTTATAATCATTATCATAAAATTTTGTGCAATAAATGCCCAAGTTACACCTATTATACCCGCAATTGATAATATGATAGCTAATATTTTCATAGAATTAGCATTTTCTTGCACACGGTTTACACTATCTTCAAGATGATTTCTCATTTCTTTTAAAATTTTCATTAATCGCGGTAATGATATAAAGGGTATTAAGTCTTGTGGAAATAGATTAAATATCTCAAAATATAACCTAAACCCCATACTACCCTTATCATGCCTCAGTCCCGGCCTTTCCATTGCTAGCCGGGTAATTCCTCGCATAATCCAAAAGAATTTAATATATGAGTGAGCTATATTATAGCTAAAAGTTTAAAGAGATATATTATGAAAGCGACATCGGAAGTTGGTGCGGATATTGAAAAATCTAAGATATTTGATATTTTCATATATATTACCCTCATAGTTTTTATAATAGCACTTTTTTTACTTGTAATGTATCCCTCATTTGTTACTTTAGTACTTTTTATTATTACTGCCATTCCAGTCATCTTCATTTACATGGACTATGCAAGGAGAAAAAAGCAATCTTTAACATAACTCAAAAAGTTCAATATCCTCAACGTCTACATATTTATTAATGAGCTCATCCCTAAAGAATCCATAGCAACAATAAACCCCACATCCCGCAGTAAGGATTTTTGAAAATACTAATTCTTATGTCAATAATTTGAAAGCAAAATTCACTAGATGAATATGAAGTCCTAAGATCAAGAAATATCCTCTTTTTCCCAATGGCCTGCAAAAGATGCCTGCAAAGATGTGTGATGTGAAATACCTACTTTGGAACTACGTTTTGCAAAATGTCATTTAACGAAAAATTATTTTTGGGAAAATCGTACCTGCGGGATGTGGGATAAACGCAATATCATTGTTTTTGTCCTACTTTACTACCCACTCAATAATTCGCAATATTAGTAGCATAATCCTGTAGGCAATTCCGTTAGCGCGCGCTGCATCTTTACTGACTTTTTCAACTGTTGCCTCCAACTCAGTGAGTTGGTTGAAAAGTACAATCCAGTCTACCGTATTAGCAGGCTGCCGCGCCAAATACGAAGATTCCTTGTAGATTTGACGCGCTTTTTCCAGATCCTTTCTGTTGGCCATAGAAATGTTACCGTATGTGGTCTCACGCTCTATCTGGCCAAATGCGGCTCCAAGCCCGGCGAGGAGTGCTGCACATTTCTGCTGTGCGCTCTTTACCTCGGCCAATTTTTCGGGGACCGCATCGATGGCATCCAGGGCACTTCGCATACTCCGTTCCCATTCCTCGATAAGCGATTGAGCTTTGCCGGCGGAGCCCCATCCTTGTTTGGATACCCTCTCAGCCTCAAGCAATCCCAGCTCTAATGTGTCCGGGTCAACGGCGCTGAATGCCTCTTCAACCTCCTTCCATACGGACTGCACATAGTTGCTTTTAAGTCTCTTGAGGGCATCTAATGCGGCAGATTCCTTGTTTACCATTTCGTCATACAGTTTTCTGCATTCAATGAGTTTCGTTTCATTCTTCTTTGCTTGATTTTGCCTATAATGGCGGAATCCTAAGAAACTGCCTATACATGCTAAAACAAATATCGCTGCGTAACTCCATATGAGATTAGAGCTTGCACTAGCGGCCGCCATTGGCAAAGGTGCTGATATTAGAGTGTTAGGCGAGGGCGATTTTATTGGTGTGCTTGACGAAACGCCTGCGTTGTCGAAATGATGAATAATGCTGTGCACGCCTTCTATGATACCCTGATCTTTCATCATCGCTCCGGCATCCTACGCAAATTTACTTTATAGAGGTGAAACGTATTAAGTCTTTTTAGAAACCATTTGGACTGCACCCCTCTGAGTAGACAATGAGTTAAGCAATGAGGCCCATTGGAGGGGTGCACATGAAGAAGACAAAGCGGCGTTACGACCGCGAGCATAGGGCATTATACGACGTTGGTTTAGGCTTCACGCATCCAATACGCTTATAATGCACTATTGCATGGGCGAATGCCACCATAACCGCAAAAATGCATATTAACCGCATGTACCACTTGCCATTGCCTCAAATCCCGGCCTTTATCCATTTCTAGGCGTTTATTTGTCCATCCCTCGAAAAATAGGGGCCTTAAATCGCATTATACGGCCTCGGCCTCCAGCCCCTAATTTAGTTCTATGACATTATTCTTATTCTCGACTATGATGTCATAGAACTCATCTTCATAAAGAGCTACAAAGCTATGTTTTCAGCCAAACGGATGCCCGACCCGTAGATGTGGGTATCTCTCAAATGGATGACAGGCATAACGCTTAGTCAGGCTGTAGGGGTGCTCTCCATTAGATTTAAATAGGCAGCTACAAAGCTGCTAATAACTGAGGAATCATAAATGGTAACTGGAACAGTAAAGTTTTTCAATAGGACAAAGCAATTCGGATTCATAGCTGGAGACGACGGAAAGGATTATTTTGTTCATGCAACCGGCCTCAAGCCTAATGTCACTATAGACGAGGGCGACAAGGTCAGCTTCGAGGTAGTAGAGGGCGAGAAAGGCCCCAAGGCTGATAAGGTCGAGAAGAAATAACGATACGTTAGGCCTGACTGAAACTGCCTTGTTTCTTTCAAGATCCGATAGTGTATCTGAATAGTTGAAAATATTAGGAATCTAATCCACAGAGTGAATTCGTTGAATTCCTCGTAACAGGCTACGGATCCTGATTTTCAATCAAGCTGATACACGACCCATTTTTCTAACCGGGCTTATTTCCTTGAAATGCTTGCCGAAAAGATTTCGATGGCTTTAGCTATCGTTTATTCAGCAAAAGTGCTTTTTGCTTAAATTTGCTCAGATGCCGAGAAAAATAGATTCTTAGATGGATTCCTCCAAACCCTTCCCGAAGTCAATCAAAGGCCTAACTTCAGTGACCTCAAACGTAGCCAATCCTTAATCATGTCTGCCGCTTGCTCTCCAACAATTTTGGCCATTTGGCCTAAATCTTCATCAGCTAGATTAATTATGGCAATATGCCCTTTTGTTAAATCGATAAATGTATGTCCATCTTTTCCGTTAACGCCTGAGAATACGATTTGGATATCCGGCTTTCTCTTCAGCATCTATAAGCAATTCTATTAGGTATGGATATATTCTTTACGCCATAGTTCACTAATTAAATAAAAATAAGAAGAAGATTTTAAGCCTTTGAATTTTTGGCTCTTTCTTCCTAGACTTCGTTGCTTCTACGGGTAATAGATAATGCACAAATAGCCGAAAATCTATTTATACAAGAACCGATTTCAAGCTATCAGGTATATTAGGATAAATCTCAAAAATCGCTATTCAGCGCGGGGATAACCAAGCCAGGCCAACGGTGATAGACTCAAGATCTATTCTCGCAGGAGTTCAAGGGTTCGAATCCCTTTCCCCGCATAAAATACATTCTTTTGATAACGATTTTGCAAATCTGTGATTTATTTAGGGTTCGCTTTAGGGGAATAGTTGCACATCTATTTTGGGGTGGACGGTATGGTTAAGGCTAAAGTCAATTGGCATACTACTTCGGCAAAATCTTTCAAGAAGGATGTAGTCCTTGAAAGCTTTCGGCGATACCTAAAGGGCATTGGCTTACATGATGAAACAGTAAAGCTCTATGTAGGGCGATTAAACGCTTTTCTGGATTATGCTAAAGTAGATGAACCGCCTATTGAAATTGCTGAAAAGTACCGCGATAGACTCATCGATAAGAAGTACTCAAGAACTTATATCAATAACACATGCTTTGCAATAAAGAGATTTTATCAAATGGACGATATAAAATGGGATTTCACATTTTTAAAGCCAAATGAAGGTGTACCTTATTACTTCGATGAAAAGGATGTTCTTTCTATTTTCGGAGCGTGTACTAACATCAAGCACTTAGCGATGCTTAAAACTCTGTTTTTTGGATGTATGCGAAGTAATGAGCTATGTAAGTTAGATGATAAGGATCTTGATCTTAAGTCTAAGACCATTCGTTTAAGAGAAACCAAAGGCGGAAGAGATGATATCATTTACATCAATCAAGAATGCGTTGAAGCATTACAAGCCTATTTAAAGGTAAGACCGAAAGTTTCTATTAAAGATAGAATACCCCTATTCTATACTGATAACTTGAACTTTTGGGAAAGGAATGATGTACACCGGATGTTCATTTATTACAAGAAAAAGGCAAATATAAGAAAGCCCGGTGCGGTCCATGTATTTAGTAGGCATACAAGTGCAACTTTGATGATTGCTCATGGCGCGGATATTCGCATTGTAAAGGAGATATTAAGACATCGGGATATAAGAACAACCCTAAGATATGCCCATGTTAGCGATAAAACAAAAAGGGATATGTATGAGCAATGCCTTACTTTGTGAATATTTGGTATTCCTGCACTATCGCGATATAATATACCCATCTCTGTGATGCCGTAAAAAGAGAGAAGCATAGCCAATATCTTACTCTCTAATAATCCTTTTATAAATAGGAAAATTATGCTATTAGTGCTGTATAATGATCTAAATTTGAAATGGCGGCGATTTTAGATATTGTTGCTTAATAACATGTCTATTATTATAGATGCAATCCATCGCATGAATTTCGGTGAGGTCTATTTCCTAGCTTGCTTTCTTTTCAAATTCCTAATGATATCCACAGCCATCGACGAGGGCATTTTATTAAGCTGACATGTTGTCAATATCCGGAAAAGTTCGTCCCGTTGCAGCGATGCCGTATGCTGAGCTACATATAGCATTGCTCCTTGATACCCTTCATCAATAAGACTCGTTTCTACGCGCTCCAAAACGCCCTCATCGATGTTTATCTTCGCTCCGCCAATTTCATTTACCGTTTTTGATAGTTTTTCTTTACTAAAATTCGAACTGGCTTCGATTGCGAGTGTAGATTCCTGAACAAAATTAAGAGCCTTTTTGGAAGCCCCTTTTAATATCATTTCTGATGCGAGTTTCTTCAAGGTCTTCCCTTGAAGAATGGCTTCCGCTTCTAGAGCCAGGTATGCTTCTTGGGTTATTTCTATTCTTGTATATTTGACGCTAGGCATTTGCTCGCCGGGCCTTTTATTTTTAGATTTGTCTTAATCGGTATTAAAGACTATGGAGAAATTGGAATAACTTATTTAATGCAATATATTTATATATGATTATTACCATAAAATGTGATGAATCCTTTAACTAGCTGTTGACTTGATATATGGTCGATAGATCTCGAATTATATAATAACCAAGTATTTTCGGAAAGAGCTAAATATCATTAATGATCACAAAACCTTTTGGCGAGAAAGGTTCCATCGCTAATGACTATGGCCAAATGCGCCACCCCTAGTTCTGATGTACTCTCTCGCCAGACCACCTTAAAGGTGAAATAGTAACCATAGAACGAGATATGCTATTCCGAAGATAGCTATAATGGTAATAATCTTTTCCCATCCAAGTCGGATAATTATTCTCTTCCAATTCATGTTCCTGATTATCGATATTATGGATATGATTTTGAAACGAGTCGGAACTTGTCATAGCGGGTAGATAATTGCTGGAAAGTTGTCGTGCAAGAACTAATAAAAAATTGGTGACAATGCAGCTCCCATTACATAAATTTCATAAATACCACGCCAGAAACGAGTACTAGAGCATCTCCTGCGACCAGGAACATCTTATCTCCTCCCGAAATAAATATCGCGATAATCCCGATAGCAAACAATGCTGTTGGGGCTATTAAGCGAGTATCCATTTTTACATCACCTCTGATTAGCGATGTATTAAGGGTTATTTACCTTTTTCCCCTGATTTGACTTAACTGATTATGCTGTTAAACCCTATATTGACGAAATACAACGGTAAAAATGCCAATAATAGTTTGATTTAAGCTCAATATTCATCTTATTTATCGATATTATGAGCAAAATAATGTTCTTTGATTCAGATATTTAGTTAAATGACTAAATAGGTTTTTACCTTTTTAACCAAAACGATAAAATAGGGAAAAGGAGAAGGATGAAATAAAATGGTACGACTGAGGTGAATTAAATGGCTGTAACAGGAATAACGGATGCTATGACGCAATATGGTAGGGCTACCGAATCAGTTTATATGCATAAGCCAAAAAATGGTAAGCCTTATGGAATTAAGCGGCCAGGTTCCGACAAAGTTATTGCAGTTTCGGCGGTTATATTTGTGGTCATTGTTGCCTTTCTTGCAATCTGATAGTTAGAAATAATGGCCAAAAGAACCACCTCTTTATTTTTTGGGTCGTGCATCTGATTAGCTGAAAACCTGTTTGAAATCCTAAATCTGGTGAGTGAATTCGTTGAATCCGCCATCACTAGATGCAGATATCGATTTTCAGTTAAATAGATGCACGACCCGATTAAGGCGCATTAGGTTTTGGCGCGTTTGAATCATTTAGGCTATAGTGTTGTCTCCAAGGTTGTCTTGGATTCGAGTCGTATTTCGCCAGGTAATCTAGTGGATCAGCTGTTATGTAACCAGTTTGATACGTATCGCCGTATATAATTTGTCCAATTGAGTTTGATAATGGCTTTTTGTTAGGGTAAAATCCACCATCCCCGTCTATGAATATCCATGATTCATTGTGTCTAGGGTTATTAACTGCGACCCACATGTGTCCTACAGGATCGCCGTTCAAAGATCGGTTATCTGGACCCCAATCGGTCATGCATACTGCCGTATATCCGTATCGTTCTAATAGCAGCATTATGTAAATCGAGGTGTCGGTACATGAGAAATTGCCTGTTACGTATGGGTTCGACCAATGGTAGCTGTCTAAGATGTGTTGAATATCGTTTGTGAAAAATTCATCATATGCAGGTTTTAGTGTTGCAGGTCTAAAAAGGTCTGGTTGAGCCTTAGCTTGTAGTGAAATCGTTCCCGCTGTGACTAATCCCATTACGAGTAAAGATAGCGCGAAACCGGTGAGATAATTGTTTTTTGATGTGTTTCTACTTCCGTTGCCAGAATCCATCGGTGATTACCTCTATACGATGCGATTATTTTTTCGCTTTACCTCTTGACCTTTTCGGTCTGCTAGGTTGCATTCATGACTTAGTCCTCATGCCTAAGGACGATGCCTTTTAGGGATAGTTTAGCTCGCTATTAACTATAAGAGCTTACGGAATTACCACAAAGCTCACAAAGACCACAAAGGACGCACAAAGAATTTTTGCACCCAACCTGGATGGAAACAGCACCTAGGTGATCAGTTCTCCCAAGGCACGGTAGGTATAAAGAAAAGAGTGATCACCGATCCTGAGCTGTATTTCGCACTTCACAATCCTAAAAATTTATTAATCAGGCACTTCTATGTGATGTTCATATCCCTCAGTGGGTATCGATCAAAATTCTATACAGTTCCTTCAAATCGCTGTGCCACAACAAGGCGACGACCCTGAACAAGTAAGTTGGGGTCGCCCAAAGAAAGGAGAAGATGAACCATGTCGCACCATTATTCCGGTCCCAAATTCGCGTTCCCCCGTGGGGACGCCCGCCTCGACTTCACCGATCTGTTTGCTTTCCCCAAGCCGGGAGATCCCAGCAAGTCGATCCTCATTATGGACGTGCACCCGTCCGCCGGCGTGAACCCGCCGGGACCTACTACCGCCGAGCCCTTCGCGCCCGAGGCGCTCTACGAGATCAAGATCGACACGGACGGCGATGCCGTCGCCGATATCGCATACCAGGTGCGCTTCGCGTCTTCCGAGGGCGGGGCGCAGACTGCGACGCTGCGCCGCCTGGAGGGCGCGCAGGCCGCCGGGACGGGCGAGGGCGGGCAGGTTATCGTCGAGGGAGTGCCGGTCTCGATGGGGCGGGAGGCACAGGTGACGCAGGCCGGCGACTATCGCTTCTTTGCGGGCTGGCGCAGCGATCCCTTCTTCTTCGACGCGCGGGTGCCCTGAACAACTTTCAGTTCACTGGCGAGGATTTCTTCGCCGATAAAGACATTTGCAGCATCGTGCTGGAAGTGCCCAACGCGGTTCTGGGGCTGAAAGAGGTGGGCCTGTGGGCACGCACGCTGATCCGGGCGGACGGCGCGGGCGGGAGCTGGGTGCAGGCGGATCGCGGTGCGCGACCCTCCCAAACGCCTTTCCTTACCGGCGAGCAGAACGAAGCTTATCGCGCCGGGGAGCCGGCGGACGATGCCCGTTTCGTCGGCGTCTTCGCGCACGCGCTGGAGCATATCGGGGGGTTTACGCCGGAGGAAGCAAGGCGGGTGGCAGGGACACTGCTGCCGGACCTCCTGCGCTATGACCCCACGCGCCCGGCGTCCTTCCCGGACAATGGCCGCACACCCAGCGACGACGTCGCCGATGCCTTCCTGACTATCATCACCAATGGGAAAGTGACGGGGGATGGGGTAGGCCCGCACGGCGATCTGCTCGCCGAGTTCCCCTATCTGGGCCCGCCTCACAAAGCTGCGTAACGAAAGTGCCGAAGAAAACGACTGCAAGACAAAGTCAAACTGGCGACGGCGCACCCCGCTGCAAGCTGCGGGGTATTCATAAAGAATAAGTTTTCGAATATTTGCGATGTTCTAGATGGAAAGGAGATTTATATGATGATCGGAGTTATACCTAAGGAAATCCAAAAGGGTAAGATTATCGCGGGAACAATAGGGATAGATACACCTGGGAGGGGATCTTACTCGTAAGAACGTGCGAGTATCCCTTTCCCCGCATAAAAAACATCCTTTTAATATCGGTTTTGCCAAATTATGTTTGGACTTGGGTTCACCTTAGGGTAATAGATGCACATCTATTTAGTGGTGGACGGTGCGGTTAGAGCTAAGGTAAATTGGCATACCGCTTCAACAAAAACTTTTAAGAAGGATTCAGTTCTTGAAAGGTTCCGTCGATACCTAAAAGGCATCGGCTTGCATGAGGAGACAGTAAAGCTTTATGTAGATCGGTTAAGCGCTTTTCTGGATTATGCTAAAGTAGATGAACCGCCTATTGAAGTTGCTGGTAACTACCGCGATCAGCTTATCGATAACAGGTTTTCAAGAACCCATATCAAATATCAATAATTAGCTGATACGACATGTCCAGCAGGATACGCATATGGTAACCGAGAAAGAGGTAAACCAGGCGATTGAGCGCAATAATAAGGCCATAGAGCCAAATCCGCAAGATGCAGACGCTTGGCGTAACAAAGGCAATGCACTCGATAAACAGGGCAAGCTGGATGAGGCTATACAAGCTTATAGCAGAGCTATCGAACTAAATCTGCAAGATATTAAATCATGGAACAACAAAGGCGCAACACTGGCCAAATTGGGCAGATACAACGAGGCTGTGCAGGCATTCAATAAGAGCCCTCGGTCGTGGCGGCGCCGGCGCCACTCAAGTCGGCGCCGCTGCAGAACTCCCCGCCGGCGCCGGTGATCACGACGGCCCGGGCCCCCGAGTAGCGGATGTCCTGGAAGACGGCCCCGATGGCCACCCACATGTCGCCCGTGCAGCCGTTCTTGGACTCCGGCCGGTCGATGGTGACGGTCACGACGTGGCCGTCCCGGGTGACGACGATGTTCGGGTGTGGCGATGCGATTGTGACCGATGCCATAGGAGCGGTCTAGAGGTCCGACTTAACACTTGTCAAGTTTTCTGGGCCGGGGCGGCGGACCCTCGACCGTCAGCCCATGCGGGGGCGGACCTGGCCCCATGCCCGGATGCTGTCGAGGAAGGCGGGGAACGACGAGGTGTCGGCGTGCAGGGTGGTCCACGTGGCTCCCAGCTCGGCGAGTCGAGTCGTCTGTGGTTCGTCGAGCCGTCGGGCCAGAGGTCGATTCGGCGAGCGGTCGGCCAGGCCGGGCGCGGGTCACCGGCGAGTGGCATCGCGGAGGCCCGGCGCCCACCCCGGTGCGGGCGACCCGCTCACGGGTCTTCAGCGGCGTTGCCGCCGAGCCACAGCGGCGGGTGGGGCTTCTGCACCGGACCGGGCGAGATGATCTGGCCCCGGGCGGTGAAGTGGCGGCCCTCGTACTCGAAGCTGTCGGTCGACCACACGCCGAGCATCACCTCGGCGGCCTCGTCGAAGAGGTCGTTGCGCTCGTCGAACTCGACCCCGAGGGCCCCGAACTCCGAGCGCAGGTAGCCCGTGCCGAGGACGAAGGTGGCCCGTCCACCGGAGAGCACGTCGACCGAGGTCATGGCCTTCGCCGTCACGAACGGGTTCCGGTACGGGATCACCGTCAGGTAGGTCATCAGCCGGATCCGGCTCGTGACCGCGGCGAAGTACGACAGCCCCGCGAACGGATCGAGGGTCTCGTGCCCACCGTTCTCCAGCCACTTCTTCGACGGGGCGGGATGGTCGGTGAGGGCGATGGCGTCGACCCCGGCCTCCTCGGCGACCCGGGCGAACTCGGCCATGTGGTCGGGGGCCAGCCAGCCACCGCCTTCCCCGGAGCGGATCGGGAAGTCGATCATGAACTTCACCGGTGGGCCTCCTCGGGACGCGGGCGGTCGGTCGGCCTGCTCGTAGTCTCGACGGCCATGGAGCTCTGGGAACTCATCGCCCGTGAACGGATCCGGGACACGCTGGCCCTGTACAACTGGTCGGGCGACGCAATGAAGCTCGATGGGCTGACCTCGGCGTTCTGGCCTGACGGCGCCCTCGAGGTGCGGGGCGAGGAGCCGCAAGGTCGGCCGCGAGGCCATTATCGCGTACCTCGGGGGCGTGTCGCCGGGCGCCCGCCCGGTGCCCACCGACGCCCCGACGGGGCTGAAGCGCATCGTGCGCCACAACCTCACCAACGTGCGGTTCGTCGAGCTGACGCCCGAGCGGGCCGAGGTGAGCTCGTACTTCACCGTGGTCACCGAGATCGGCCTCGACCACTACGGCCGCTATCGCGACGTGTTCGTGCCGGTCGGCGACGAGTGGCTGATCCAGCACCGTTTCGTGTCGACCGACTGGCGCTCGCCGGACTCCACGATGGCCGCGCCCGACTCGGTGAGCTGACCCGACCCCGATCCCGTGGCGCACTGCGTCACGCCCAGGGTGACGATGAGCCAGAGGGGGCGGGGTCATGGGCCGGTGAGCCGTTCCCTGATGTCGCCGTCCTCCATGAAGACAGGGATGTCGTGCTCGTCGAGGTACGAGGGCCGGACCGTCGAACCGCCGTCGACCACGATCGTCTGGCCGGTGATGAACCCGGCCAGGTCGCTGATGGCGAACAGCGCGGTGCCGGCGAGCTCGTCGGGGGTGCCCCGCCGCTTCAGCGGGAGCACGACGTCGCCTCCGCCGGGCGCCGCCCCTGGCCACCCCCTCCCCTCCCCCCCCGCTCGGCGACGGTCTGGCTGGTGATGAACGCCGACGTGAAGTTGAGGGCGAACACCTCGTCGATGGTCGACTCGGGGTAGCCGTCGAGGGTGTGCCAGTGGTGGGGGCGCTGGCCGCCGACGACGTGGATCAGCCCGTCCCACCCCCCCCCTCTCCCCGTGCGGCCGTCGAGGCGGAGCCGGTCGCCGATCACGGCCGGAACTGTCCCGCCGCCCGGACGAAGGGCATCTCCATCTGGTTCACGATGCCGGGCGGCGCCGCGCAGACCATCGGGATGGCGTTGACCGCCGGCATGGCGGTGGTGACGGTGCCGTCGAGGTGGTCGCCGAGGGGCTCGAGGCGCACCCGCACCCCGGGGCGCCCTCGAGGTCGATGACGTAGCCGTGGGTCACCGGCCAGTTCGGGGTCATGTCCTCACCGAGCTTCCAGACGAAGCTGCACTCGATGATCGAGCGGCCATCCTTCTCGCCGAAGACGGTGCCCTTGAAGCCGGCGATGCGGCCCTTCTGCAGGGTCATGAACCCGAAGTCGGTGTCGTGGTTGGCGATGCCGAACTCGACCCGGAAGCCGACCCGGTCGATCTCGGTGCCCATGGCCTTGGCGATGACCGGGACCTGGTCCTTGAACGAGCCGCAGGCCGCCTCGCACGCCTCGTGCGCCGCCGGGTCGTCGGGGTCGAGGTCGAAGCCCTGGGCCCGGAACATCTGCTCGTTGGCGTAGCCCACGATGTCGAGCGACTCGAGGATGGCGAGGCGCTCGACCCGGCTGCACATGGCGCTGGCGCGCCATGGCCACCATGGCGGCGTGGCCCGGGTAGATGCCGCTGGCGTAGAGAGAGGTGCCACCCCGCAGGCAGCGCCTCGCGGATGCGCTGGGTCGCCTCCTCGCCGTAGCCGTGGCCGGCGAGCATGTACATGGTCGCCACCACGTTGGCGCCGGACTCGAGGATGCGCTCGAGGTGGTCGAAGTTGGGGCGGTAGGCCATGTAGGAGACGCAGTCGGGCTCCAGCGCCAGCAGCGCCTCGACGTCGTCGGTGGCGATGACGCCGATGGGGTCGATGCCGCAGAGCTCACCGACGTCGCGCCCGACCTTGTCGTCGGAGTAGGCGAAGCAGCCGACCAGGTCGATGACGGGGTGGTCGACCATGCCGCGCACCGCGGCGCTGCCGGTCTTGCCGGTGGTCCACTGCACGACCTTCAGGCGGCGGCTCACTTGGCGATCCGATCGGGCGGCGTGCGACGAGGTCTCCTGGAGTCGGCGCCACACGAGGGTGGCCTCGTCGCGGGGCAGCGAGAAGCAGCGGTCGGCCACGAAGGCGTCGTCGGGGTGGGTGTAGGTGACCGGCCCGGAGCCGATGCCGTCGAGCGCCGCGGTGGCGACCTCCTCCGGGGTGCTCGGCCGCATGAGGCGGCTGCGGGCCCGATCGAGCGGGTCGTCGGTGTCGGTGCGGTTGCACAGCTCGGGGTCGAGCGTCTCCTGGAAGGCGTTGTAGTTGGGCGACGAGGTGGCCCCGACGAACACGCACGTGCGCGTCGACGCCCTTGTCGCCGAGCTCGGTCCAGAGGCTCTCGGTGAGGATCCACTCGAACGCCTTGCCGGCGTTGTAGGTGCTGAAGTTCACCGCACCCTGGAGCCCGCCCATGGAGCTGATGACGCGATGCCACCCTTGCCGCGGGCCGCCATCTTGTTGCCGAACAGGTGGCAGAGGATCACGGGCGTGCGGCAGTTCACGGCGATGCTGAGCAGGTGCAGGTCGAGGTCGCCGTCGATGAACCTGGCGTTCGGGCCGACGGCGGCGTTGTAGACGAACAGGCCGACCTCGAGATCGCTCGTGGCCTCGTCGACGACGGCGCCGATGTCGGGCGACGGCGAGGTCGGTGGCGATGGTGCGCACCTCGACCCCGTGCTCGGCGGCGACCGCGGCGGCGGTCGCCTCGAGCTGCTCCTTGCCGCGGGCGAGCAGCACCACGTTGAGGCCCCGGCGGGCCGCCTCGTGGGAGAGCGCGGCCCCGATGCCCATCGAGGCGCCGGCGATGAGTGCCCACGGCCCGTAGCTGTCGGCGAACGTGGTGTCGGTCATTCGAGACCCCCCTGGTCTGGTGGTGGCGGCGTCGGGTGGACGGGGACCCAGGGTGAGGCGGTGTCCCGGTGACCCTGGATTGCGAAACATCTAGATGATAGGAACATTTGATGTTCGGTGAGCACGAGGTCGCAATCATCACAGGGATCGGACCGGGAATGGGCCGCAGCATCGCTCTCGGCTTCGCCCGCAACGGCGTCGACGTGGTGCTCGCCGCCCGCCGGGCCGAGACGCTCGACGGGGTGGCCGACGAGGTGAGGGCTCTCGGGCGGAAGCCACTCGTCGTGCCCACCGACATCACCGATCGCGACGCGTGCCGGGCCCTGGTCGCGGCCTCGGTCGAGCGCTTCGGCCGCCTCGACCACCTCGTGCAGAACGCCCACCACGAGGGGGACTGGGCCCCCGTCGCCGAGCCCGACTACGACTCGTGGCGCCGCATCCTCGACGTGAACCTCTTCGGCGCCCTGCACCTCGTCGAGGCCGCAGTGCCCGTGATGCGCGGGGCCGGGCAAGGGCTCGATCGTGCTGGTCAACACCGGCGCCGTGATCTCCAACCCTCCTCGCCTCGGCGCCTACACCGCGTCGAAGGGGGCGCTGGCGGGCGCCACCCGCACCCTGGCGCGTCGAGGTCGGAGAGTGGGGCATCCGGGTCAACGGCGTGTTCCTCGGCGGGGTCGCCGGCGACAACATCCTCCACGCTGCGAAGGACCAGGCCGCCGCTGCCGGGATCACCCCCGAGGAGTGGCTCGAGCGGCGCAACGCCACGCTGCCCCTCCGGCACATGCCCACGCCGGACGAGTGCGCGGGCACCGTGCTGTTCCTGTGCTCCGACCTGGCCGCCGCGGTGACCGGCCAGCACATCAGCGTCAACGGCGGTCAGTGGACCACCTGAGTGGGTGGCACGTTCAGTTCTCCGGGGGCGGCGTCACGAACGTGAGCGTCGCGCCGGCCGGCAGCTCGGGCTCGAAGGACCGCAGCTTCTCGGTGAGCGGCTCGACCTCGGAGGGGTCGGTGGCCCAGACCTCCAGGGTGGACTGGTACGCCGTCACCGGCGCATGGTCCATCGTGAACGAGGCCACGTGGACCCAGTCGTCCGGAACCTGGTACGTGAGTGTCACCGGGTAGAAGACGGCGACCTTGAAGCCCCGCTCTTCCGTGATCCGTTCCCAGAACTCCGGGGTCGGGCGTTGGTCCATGGCCCGACGACCCTGGAGCACCTCGTAGTCGCCGAGACCGAAGAAGTCGGTCAACGGACCCTCGTGGAGGAGGCTGATGTAGCCGAGCTCGGTCGTGGCCACTGGTTCCCCGTCGTAGTACTCGGCCAGGAACCGCGCCGCCTGGTAGCGCTGTTGGTAGGTGTCCAGAACGGCCTTGCGCACCTCGACCGTGAGGCTGATCTTGGTGGCACAGAGCAGCAGCGCGAGAAGCGCGATGCCGGGGACCAGGAACGCCCGGGCCGGTGCTCCGGCGCCGCCACGGGACGGTCTCGTCGGCGATGGCGAGCAGGGTCACCACGCCGAGCGCGACCAGATAGGCCTGGTAGCGCTCGAACCACCCCACCTGGGCGGCGACCACGTGCAGGGCGGTGGCGACGAGGAAGGCGATGGCCACGAAGTTGTAGCGGCGGCGCTGCCGCCACCCCACCATCACCGCGGCGGCCACGACGACGAACAGGGCGGCCAGCAGCGGGTCGGAGGTGAGCCGGTCCAGGATCGCCCGGAGTTGGAGCCCCGCGCCGGAGTCGCCACTGACCCCCTGGCCTTTGGCGAGCACCGAGTTCGGGAGCACGCCCTGACCCATGAAGACGTTGAAGGCGGCGAAGGCGCCGAACGCGCCGACGGCGGCCACGCCGACCCACACCGCCTCGACGAGCTGACGCCGCCATGGCGGAGGGCTCGCGGTCGGGGACAGCCCGGGGACCGAGACCGCCAACAGGCCCACCCCGATGCCCGCCGCGACGAAGAGGCCCTCGAACCGCACGAGGACCATCACCCCGACGAGCAGGTAGGGCAGGACCCGACGCCAGGGACGGTCCGAGCCTCCGGCCGCCGCTCGAACAACCCCACGACGGTCAGCACGATGCCGATCTGCAGGAGGTGCTCCATGCCCAGCAGCACCAGCGCCGGCAGGAAGAGCACTCCGACGACCAGGCCGGCGACGGCAGCGGCGTCGAGCGGTCGGCGAAGGGACGGGCCAACACCCGCTGGCGCCGAGCGACGAGATCGATCACCCAGATGCCGATGATGACGTTCAGGATCAGCGGGCCGACATCGTTCTGGAGAGGGACGCCGAGATGGCGGACGAGCGACGCGACGCCACCCAGGCGCTGAGCAGCAGCGTCCACAAGGGGGAGGACGACGCCGACTGGAACTCCCCCGGAACCACGCCCCAGGTGCCGTGGTGGACGAGGTTCTCCGCGAGGGAGAGGTGGATGGCCGGATCATCGATGAGGTAGATGAGCCTGCCGCCCGTGCGGCGAAGGCTGAGCGAGGAGCGCCCCGACGACCAGGAGGAACGTCCCGATCCCCCATCGGCGGAAGGTCCGCCGGTACTCGACGACCTCTGATGTCCCCGTCGCCGCCTCGTCCGGCGACTGCCGCTCGGTCGGCTCCACGTCCGGCACCACTCGAACCCGCTCCGATCGTGCGGCCCTCATCGCGTCGACCGGTCGGACGGTAGCACCGCCGCCCTACGCGCCCCGAAGGCCGCTCCCGAACGACCCGGGAGCTCCGCGGCTACGGCGTGGTCACACCCAGCCAGCCCGCCGAGGACGTGTCGAAGCCGGGGAACACGGTGCTCAGGTCGGT
>CAWJYS010000014.1:0-202930 GCA_963847095.1 Methanotrichaceae archaeon
GATCAACACTTTTGAGAGCAGCAAACCATAGAACATTTCCAATTCAAATGGATACTCTATGATGTCAAGTCCATTTCCAATACAGGCTTCATGAACGGGTTTTGCCATCTTCGGTGTGTGTTTTATCCAGCTCTCCGGAATAATCGCTGTACGCCCGCTTTGTTCGCTTTCCAATAACGATAGGGCCTGGTTGGGTTCCGCGTTCTTCTTCAACAATACAGCGTCGGCATATTCACCAAGGGCAACACTGATCGCGTGTTCATATTTTTCAGGAACGATCAAATTACTGCTCAGGGCATTGGTAAAGCCGGCAAGGTCCCCTTTACGGATCGTCTGCAGCAGGGACTTTGCGCCTGATGGATAACCAACAAGATTTTTCTCCGCCTGCTCCAGCATTTCGATCTCAATTAAATTTTCGATTCGGTCTGCTCAAGATTTCCCTTATCTTTTTGAAGCAGATTTAATTCCGTTCGGGCTAATTCTGACTGTTTATTCTTGCTGGAGAGATACTCTTCAATGGCTGTGATCTTATCTTCAAGACCTGTCTTTGCCTGTTTTGCGGCATCCAATTCCTCCCCCACTATCTGAGCCTTTTTTTCAAGTTCGACGATGGAAGCGGATAGATGGGTGATAGAAATTTCAATGACAGATCTCCGGTTCATCTTTTCATCGATCTGGGCTTTCATTTTGATGGAACCGGTTTCAAGGGAGGGAAATCTGGATATGTATATCCTTAACGATTCCTATTGGATCGAATTCCTCTGGTCCAAGATCTTGCAGATCTGACCTTTCAGCTCAGCTTCTTTTTCAACCGATGTATCCAATTCGGCATTGATCTCAGCCCGTTCATTGGATATTTCTGTCAGGCTTTCCTCACCAGACTTGATCTCTTCCTCCAGACGTGTGATATCAACTTCATAAGCATGGATCTGGTCAGTAAGCGACCTGAAATTCTCTTCCCGAACAGCCAGCTCTTTTGAAACAATCATTTCTTTTCTATATGCAGCTCGGAAGCCTGATTATGCCATTGGTTCATGACCTGCCTGAGATTTCAGGATATTACTTCTCAGGTCAGCCATTTGCTTGTTCATCTTTTCTTTTTTACCTTTCACCTGTTCGAGGTGTTGTTCCTGCTTTTTTTGGTTATCCCGAGCTTCCGAGATCCTTCTTCCTGACCTTTGAACCAAGTGGTATCCATACCATTCCCGCAAGACCATGCGCAGGTCAGCTTTGATCCGTTCATAGTCTTCAGCTCTTTTTGCCTGTTTTTCAAGGATATTGATACGAGGCTCGAGTTCTGCAAGGATATCTTTTACCCGTTCCATGTTTCGACGGGTGACTTCCAACCTGTTCAACGATTTCGCACTGTCTTCCCCGGATACAATCCGATCCCGGCCGCTTCCTCGAACAGCTTTCTCCGTTCCTCAGGCCTGAGCGCCAGGGAATTGTCGATCAAACCCTGACCGATGATCGAATAAGTCCGTTCAGATAGGCCTGATTGGTGAAAGCAGTTCCGAAATATCCTTTAGCCTAACCCGTTGTCCGTTAAGAAGATATTCGTTCTGCCCATCCCGATATGCCCTGCGAGTGATCGCTACTTCGGAAAAATCAATTGGCAGCCATCCATTGGAATTGTCAAATACGATCGTACATGCCGCCATACCGGCTCTTGGACGTTAGTCCAACCGGTGAATATCATATCTTCCGTTTTCTTGCCCCGCAGCAAAGAATAGGATTGCTCCCCAAGTACCCAGCGCAGACCATCGGTCACGTTTGATTTTCCGGACCCATTTGGGCCAACAATGGCTGTTATCATTCCCGGAAATTCAAAACCGGTTCGGCTGGCAAAGGTCTTATAACCATGCAATTCCAGTGATTTCAGGTGAAGAGGCATAATTTCAATATTCCTGTGAAATAAGATTTATTTTGGACCTGTTTCAATTCGTTCCAGCGCAAATTTCGCTGCGTTCTTTGCTGCGATCTGTTTACTTCGTCCGACTCCCACCCCGAACACTTCACCGTTGACCATGACCTCTACTTCGAATACCTTCTCGTGATCAGGTCCGGATACATTCTTAGTATTATACTTTGGTGTGAATAATCCCTTCGATTGGGACCATTCTTGAAGCTGGCTTTTGGGGTCTTCAAGCCTGCGATTTTCGATCAGGTCTTTGCATTTTTCATCCATGAGTGGATAAATGAAATCAATCACCGCCTGGATTCCACTTGACAGGTAAATTGCTCCTATCAGCGCTTCAAATGTATCGCAAAGCAGAGGGGACTTTTCGCGTCCACCAGCCTGAAGTTCACCATGTCCCAGCCGCATTGCTGGGCCAAGATCGATCTTTCGGGCGAACCTGGCCAGTTGTTCCGTATGGACCAGGGCTGACCTCATCCTTGTCAGGTCTCCCTCTGCCATCTCTGGGTAATGATTATATAGGTACGCGCCTACCGTGAAATCCAGCACAGCATCCCCCAGGAACTCCAACCGTTCATTGTCTTCGATCGATTCCGGATGCTCATTGACGTATGAACGATGGGTTAACGCGCGTTGTAGAAGCGATAGGTCGCCATTGAATGGTAATTCAAGCCGCACGCAAAGACTATTTGGCGATTCTTGCCGGTCATCGACCTTATTTTGACTCATATTTGAACTCCAGGGAGTTAAGGGAACGCAAATACTCCACGCTGTGAAGCTTTTGAGTTCCTTTACCTCATGATAGATGATATTTTAACCTACCCCTGACCAATATGATCAATATTGCTGCTATTCTTTTATCATGAATACGTTCGATATGATCCGTGTGTTGCCTGCCTCCTTTCCCTTCTAACATTATCTGTCATTTGAGTGATGCCACATGGAGAAGCTCAAAAGTGAATCCAGTAATTCCTTTTCTTTTGGTCCCGCTCTCTCACTCACCTGGAACAGGTTTGTACTTACCTTCAACCCATTCCGACCCTTCCGTGCCAATTTCCTTTTTCCATAACCGGAACGATCTCTTTCATGCGATCGATGCCGTACCTGGCCGCCTCGAATATCCCTTCGTCACGATGGCTTGACGAACAGCCAATTGCCGTCGCGCCTCTCCCGGAGTTAGCGTACCCAGGCGTTGCGCCATATAGATCTTTTTGACCTTAGGCATTGTTCATGAATACCAACACATATCTGCCGCATCTTTGATTTTGCCATCGGCAAATATGACTTATATTCCAGCCACATCGTTTTATGTTGGTTCTCCCGGTTCGTTTCGCCCCGGACGAACCCGGTAAAAACACAGGCAGCGCCGGTCTCGTTGGTAGTAAGGGTTTTTAATATTGTATCGTAGTCAAGTTTTGCTTCCGTAAGAACCACTGTATCATTTACATCATCGTTTCCCCCGGAAACAGGAGGGAAGAAACCGATTCTTGGGATTGCTTCGATTAGCTGGTCGTCATCCACATACTGATGGTTATATGAGCATAACGCATAAGGGATACTCCTGGCAAGTTGAGGAAATTCTGATACCAGATGGTCTTTCAAGGAATGAACCGTTTTCCCGGATGGAAAGTCAATCTCAAGTTCTTTTTGATGGACAAGCTCCTTAGAGTCGCGAAAAATAAGATCTTGATATGGATAGATCCTTCAGGCATTATATATATCCCCGTTTTTCCGCCGTGCTTTTCAACCAGGCGAATATTAGTGATCCGGGCGTCCTTCTGGACAGCTTTGATCATGTCATAGACTGTCAAAGCAGCCACACTTACGGCGGTCAATGCTTCCATTTCTGCACCAGTCCGATCGAAGGTCTTGACCTGGATCTAACCTGGATCTTCAGGCAGGCTATTGTCAATGCGGAGATCGACCTTGATTCTAATTGATCTGATCGGATGGCATAAAGGGATCAATCCGGCAGTTCTTTTGGCTGCCATGATTCCTGCGATTTGCGCAACCGTGAGGACGTCTCCTTTTTTCATAGCCCCATCAGAGACAAGTTGAAGGGTCTCAGGGGACATCATGCTTCCCATAAGCGATTGCTATGCGCATGGTGGGTAATTTCTGCGAAATATCCACCATATTAGCTTTACCACTCTCATCGAGGTGTGTCAGTCCTTTTTTATCCATGATCAGATTATACCTTTACTGGTTATCTTAGCGCAATCGGTATACAGCCATCTCCGTTCTTGCTATAATTGCCGGTATGACAATGTTACCTCCATTATTCTCAGGAGAAAGATATCAGGTTTCAACAGGGGTCTATAACGGACCTCTAGACCTTTTACTTTCCCTGATAGAAAAAGCGGAACTTGACATCACCAAACTCGCTTTGGCCCAGGTGACAGATCAATATCTTGCATATCTCAGCGAACTGGATGAGAAGGACCCACAGAGATCTCATACTTTCTGGTTGTGGCTGCCAAATTGATCCAGATAAAATCCGAGGCTTTACTCCCGGTTCCACCAACCCGGCCGCCTGGAGAGGAAGATCCAGCAGAAAGTCTGGCTCAACAGCTCTTACTTTACAAGATGTTCAAGGAGAGTTCCAAGACGTTAGGTTTGCGCGAAGAGCTGCGTTTATCAACCTATTTACATATTGCCCCTGAAATTTAAGGTTGAAGGTGTGATCGACCTGACTGGTCTGACTGCGTATGACCTGGCTGAAGCAGCCAGGATCATTCTCCTGAAATCAAACCAGATTCCTACTTTTGGTGGAAGTGTCATTCAAATGCCTCGTTTTTCCATAAGGGAGAAGACGGTCTGATCATCTCCATTCTACGGGAAAAAGGATTGGTATCATTTTCGTCCATACTTGAAGAGAAACCGACCCGCCTCGAAATGGTGGTGACCTTCCTGGCATTGCTTGAATTGGTTTAAGCAGAATGTCATCATCACGAAACAGGATGGTCTATTTAGCGAAATCACCCTCGAGCCGCTGGGTGATGTTTCAGAGAACAGGGAATACGATCTTGAATTCGGAGAATGATCCGAATACTTATACTTATCTTCGCTGATGCTTTTCTTTCGGATTATCTATGCTATAATTTTTCGAGATAGATAATCCTGTCACCCCAAACACAGATACGGACCAATCCTCAGCTAAATCCAGAGCAAGAATGAAAACAACGGTGGATCGTTATTATCGGCGTTCTCCTGTTGCTCTTGCTCATTGCCGGGATTGTCCTATCCATAATCAGTCTTTCTGGCATGCCTGAAAGTCAGACAGGGAAAATCAGGGACATCTTTATCATATTCATGGCAGTTGAATTCCTGATCATTGGTGTTGCATTGGTCGTCATGATCGTTGAGTTAGCTGCTTTGATAAACCTATTGCAGAACGAGATAAAACCGATCTTGAATTCGACCAATGAGACCGTATCGAACTTAAAGGTACGGCCAAGTTCCTGAGCAATAACATGGTTGAGCCAGTGATCAAAATGAATGAATATCTGGCCGGTTTCAAGAAGATGATCGATATGATCAACATATTCAAGTGATTATTAATGAATGATGGTTATTTCCTGAAAGGAGAATTACATGTCTGATCGAAGTGATTTTGGTACATTTTTGGTTGGTTTTATCGTTGGAGGATTAACCGGCGCTGCCGTTGCTTTGCTGCTGGCCCCCCAATCTGGCGAGGAAACGCGGACGACAATCAAAGAGAAAGCGATCGAATTAAAGGATAAAGCTGTTGAAACCTATGATGAGGTTTATGACAAGGCAGGCGTGATCGCTTCTGATGCAAAAGTCAAAGCCGAAGAATTGAAAAAAGAAGCCACAAAAACAGTTGGCGACTTGAAATCAAAGGGACAGGTTGTCCTGGAAGAGAATAAAGCGAAGCTTGCCAGCAAATTATCCAGGAAGGATAAGAGCCTGGATCAGGATGTTTCGATCTAGTGAGGTATGGTTTTTGAGAATAACCCCGGAAAGGGGTTATTTTCTTAACCTTAATTTCCCTATGACTTTGCCAACCTGCTCGATCACATCCATCGCCATCACTGAATTTCACACCCTACAATCGGTACAGCAGCCATGCCAGCCTGAGCATGCAAATAGGACCCACAATTGCAGCCTCATACGATGGGAACTCCCTGTCCGAGCAGGCTCGTGATCATCCCTGATAAAACATCACCAGTACCGGCATGTGCCAGGGCCGATGTAGCTGCAGGAATAACGCAAATTTTCTCATCCGGACTGGCAATGACAGTTACTGCTCCTTTAACACAACTACTTTTTTCCACTGTTGTGAAAACCTTTTGGCAATCCCAATGCGGTCACTCTGGATCTTTTAGTCGATAGACCCGTTAATATACTCATTTCACCTGGATGAGGTGTGAGGACAACATCGTTCGATAATAGTTTCCACCATTCTTTGATCTTCGCCAGGCATTTCAATGCATCTGCATCGATGACAATATGGGGTTGTAATAATATGTTCTTTAGTTTTTAACTTCGCCATCATCTTTGATGAATCCGAAATGTTGGATATTCTTATTCTTGAAAGAAGATATAATATGTTTGGACGAATTTCACTGTCCTGTCACTCAATCCCATACCCCGGGCCTAACAGGATGGCATCATAATCCCGAGTTTGCTTATGTATGATATTGACCGCGTCCTCAGAGATGTTGCCCAAGGTCACCCGGGCAGGATGATCCATGTGGCCTCAGGTAATTGCTCCGGCTATCACCGAATAGACCGGATCGGTCACACCGAGCGTTACCAACCCCGATCCAGTCCTGTATGCTGCTTAGCTGCCAGCAGGACAGCTCCGCAATAATTGGTTGAGCTGCCGAGGATCACGATTTTTCCGAATGTACCTTTATGCGATTGATTTAGGTCTCACTGGCAGGAACTTAGCAAACCATTTCAGGGTCAGGCCACATCCATCAACTCAGAATCCCAATCAGGTAAGACCTGATGCAGGCCAATATCAACGACCTCAATCTCGCCAACATAATCAAATGCCGGGAATTCCAGCATCCCTATCTTTCACTGAAGCCATACTGACAGTTAGATCAGCTTTGAGCGCAGTTTCATCGACTTCACCATTTGCACAATTGATCCCTAAAGGACAATCCACAGCAATGACAGTGACCTGTTTATGCCTCAATGGTCTCTTTACATTTTCCAAGGAAAGCGGGCCAGCTCGGGCTCAACCGGTAATTTCAAACCAGTTCCCAAAAAACCATCCAGCATGAAATATCTTTTCGTAAACTGATTCCCCGAATATCTTTTCCAAGGCTTCTTCATTTGCAGATACAACCACTCCACCGGCAGATTTCAATTTCTGGCAGAGACCATCTTTTTCAGTATCCCTTTTATAGCAAAAAGATATGGTATGACAACCTGCTGTCGCGAGTTTATCTAATGCGATCAATGTATCACCACCATTGTTTCCCGGTCCCACCAATCCAATGATCAATGTCGATCTGTCGCTGCTGCCGATCCTCTTTAGCAAAATAGCAGCCAAGCCATTTCCAGCGTTTTCCATCATCTGTTTGTAAGGAAGACCTGCTGAATTGGCCTTTTGCTCAAGATGCTTCATATTCTGGATGGTGGTAATTTTCATTGATTTCACTACCTTTCATTGACTGGCTGATCGATGCCATTTTGTGATCGATAACATTAAATCCATACCTTGCAAATTACGCTTCTTTCGTCTATCCTTAATATACTCTTTCCCGCACAATTACAAATTAAAAAAAAAAGCCGCCAAAGCGGCTTTTGTGTGCGCTGGGGGGGACTTGAACCCCCACGCCTTGCGGCACATGGCCCTCAACCATGCCTGTCTGCCAATTCCAGCACCAGCGCCAAGCTGAGATATTATAACCTTGAAAGATTGTTTGTCAAGGAATATTCAAAATAATTATTCATTACGAGGAGGTAATACATGGCATCATATTAGATGCAATGGGAAGTGATGAGTACCCGGATCCTGAAGTCCTGGCTGCCATTCAATCTACAAGTACTTTAGTGGAGAAATCATCCTGGTAGGTAATCAGGCCATTTGAAAGACAAGATTTCCGCGGCTGGAGGAACAGAATCTGCCGATCACTCATCGTTCATGCCCCTGAAGTCCTCGAGATGGGAGACAAACCGGTGGAATGCCGGAAGAAAAGCCACAATTCAATGGCAGTCGGTATGGAACTAATCAAGCGGAAAGCGCAGGCATTTGTCACGCCGGCAATACCGGTGCGCCATTTCAATGCCCTGCGCAAACTTGGGCAGGATCCCAGGTGTTCTACGCCCAGCGCTTACGACCTTGTTTCCGGTAAAAAATGGCGGATGTGTCGTCCTGGATATTGGCGCCAATGCGGAATGCCGGCCTGAATTCCTGCTTCAGTTTGCCGTCATGGGAACGTATATGCGAAAAAGATTGCAAAAGCCAATCCCACGGGTTGGTTTGCTCTCGAATGGTGAAGAAGCCGGAAAAGGCAATCCTGGTAAAGGATACCTATCCACTGCTTGAGAAAAGCGGTTTGAATTTCATCGGTAATGTCGAAGGCAAAGAATTATTCGGCGGTCAGGCCGATGTGGTCGTAACAGATGGATTTCACCGGGAATGTCCTGCTCAAATCCAGTGAAGCTGTGGCCAAATTGGTGACACTATCTGGAAAGAGAGTTTTATGTCCTCGTTTATCACGATGCTGGGGGCCATGCTCGCAAAATCGGCTTTATGAAAGTGAGAAAATTGGTGGATCCATCGGATGTCGGTGCAGGACCATTGGTTGGGAATCGATGGCCTGGTTTTTATCGGTCATGGAAGTTCGGATGCAAAAGCCCTCTTCAATGCGCTAAAATTTGCCCGTGAAATGGAAAAGGCGGACCTATTGGGTGCGTTAACAAATTCAATTCAAGAAGAGATATCCAGGTTTACCAAGTGGGGTATCTTTAAAGGAACCCATGAAAATCATCATCTGATCAAAAATATATTGACAGAAATGTAAAAATCACAAAATACATCACTGGGGTAAGCTCGATTGTTCTGGGAATGGGGATTTATTTGACCATTACTCAGAAAGAAAGCACACAGACTCTGAATCATTACTTTTGGTAGCCCTGCTGATCGGATTTACACTTTCACAAATTAGCATCTATATGCAGAACAGGTGGGGAAAATCTCCCCGGGCCGGATGAATTGATAACCGCTGTTTTAAAAGGTTTGGATGATAAGCACACCCTTTACCTTTTCAAATCCCCATTACCGCATCTGTTGATAAGCCCCAATGGGATCTGGGGAATCATTGCATATTCACAACAAGGGAAGATCTCTTACACCGGTGACCGTTGGAAACTGAAGGGTGGAAGTACTTTTAGAAAGATATTTGCGGGAGAGAGCCTTGGCCGTCCGGGGATTTGATTCTGAGAGCCTGATCAGTGATTATTCACGCGGATTATCTAAACTCATCCCAGGTCAAACCCTTCCAGTATTGAACGTGGCCCTGGTTTTTACTCATCCATCCATTGTCATCGAAGCGGAAGATGCGCCAGTCCCAACCATTCCGCTGAAGAAACTAAAGGACCTTATCCGTAAACGGACAAAAGGCGAATTGATCCCTCAGGAAACTGTGGATGTGATCAATGAGTTGCTATCAAAATAATTAGCCGTAAAACCGCCTGATCCCTCAGGCGGTTTTTGTTTTCTTAAGAGCAGCAACTTCCTAGAGCTGGCGGCCTATACCGATCAGGCTCCACCGGCTCAGGAACTCGGCAAGGTTCTGCCCTCGGATATCTCGGCTAACTATCCCATGTACATTTACTACGATGGCAGCTACCTTGGATGGAACGACTTCTCTGCCACCTTCCCAACCAGCCAGCCGGGCCTGTGGATTGAAAGGGCTGCCGGATGGTCCTGGTACGCCACGCTGCCCCTGGGCGGCTTCGCAAGGGAGCTTCTCTACGTGCCTGCGCCGTCACCCCTGACTATGTACGAGATCTACCCCGGCGGATATGTGAGGAGCTACGATCTGGGATTCGCCCAGCCTGGATATTACTACATCTGGTATTATGCCGATTCTCCAGGCCGACACCGCAGCGTACTTGCCACCAGCACCGGATTCAGCAATATGGTCGTCATCGATGTCTACTCTCCGCTGCCACCCAGACCAACGCCTCCCAGCCCCAAAGAGCAGTGTGAGAGCAATCCGGTGTGCAGCTGGGCCAATGGCCAATGCCTCTGCCGCGGCTTCAACCCCGATAATCCTGAGAAAGAGAAGTGCGAGGAAAACCCAACCTGCGATTGGTTTAACGGCCACTGCTACTGCCGCGGCTTGAATCCTGAGGACCCGGAGAAGGAGCAGTGTGAGCAGAACCCCGAGTGCAGCTGGGCCAACGGCCAGTGTCTCTGCAGAGGACTGAACCCACCCGAGCCGGAACCCATGCCTGAACCCGAGCCGGAGCCGACCCCCAGTCCTGATCCTGCAAGAGAGTCCTGTGAGCAGAACCCCAGCTGCCACTGGGCGAACGGCAGATGCCTGTGTACGGGATTTGGCACCAGCACCGGCGGTGAATCTGAAGAATCCGACAATTTGCTCGGAAGCGAACAAAAAAATCTCGATGGACTCGGAGAGAGCGATTAGTTCCCCGGCCGTAATTGAGAAATGATACAAGAAATTTCAGAGGTGAATTATGAAATACGCTCTGCATTTGATAACCCTGCTTGCAGTGATGACATTGTGCGAAGCGGCCTTCGCTGAGGACGTCGGCACAGATCAGCTAAAGCAGATGATGACAGAATCAGCGGATAACTTGACCACCTATACCTATTCCAGGACTGGTGAAGCCAGCATACTTTACAGCAACGACTCTATCAGAGAGGAGTTCAGCGCTGTAAAGTCTACGCTTGGAAAGGTGGATCTGGTAAGACAGATGGGATGGTGGGGATCGGAGCTGAGGGACCTGAACACAGGAGATGTGCTGACCTGGGAGGGTTACTTCATCAACGGTTCAGAGTTCTGGAAAGAGGATCAGAACTGGACGGAGTTCATCATAAACGATTCTGCTCAAATTATGGAAGAGTACAATGAGCTTCCCGGCGAGGTCAACCTAATCAACTACTCCAACATGCAGATAGTGGGCACTGAGAGCCTCGATGGTGTTGAGTACTACAAGCTGGTAGGCTCACCCATAGAGCCGATTTACAAGGGAATGGTCGGCCTTCAGCTGCTAGCAGCGTATTTCCCCTCCCCCTTCCCACTACCTGTAGAGATAATGAACCGGAGTCTGGATGTCGACGACCAGGCGCTTCTAAACAACAGCAGCATAGTTCTCACTGCCTGGGTCTCCAAGGAGGACAGCCTCCTGAGGCGGCTGGACATAAACTCCAGTCTCGTGGTCACTCCCAAGATCCTGAACATCACCTCGCCGGATTTCAGGATTGAAAGCACCATGAACGAGTCCACAACGTACATGGACTTTGGATCTCCAGTAGAGATAGTGCTGCCTGAGGAAGCTTTGCAGAATAAGACTTTCCGCACGAAGGGCACAGACTGGCGATGGGCGGTCTTCGGCGCGGTGAGGCCTTAAAGGGAGGTGTGATGATGAGAAACAGCGTTAAAAAAGGGATGGCCAGCTTGTCGGTGGTCGGGCTTTGTATCCTGGCCTTTCTGGCGATCAGCCTGCCACAGGCCATGGCCAACGGCCCTGCTGCCGATGCGCACACAGCTACTGCGTGCAGATGGGATATCTGTATAGAAGCTCCCCCAGCTTAAACAACGGCCAGGGAATCTGCGAATTCCCGGACAAAACCTGGTGCGATGCTCAGGCCTTTTATGCAGGACAGTGCGGTCCAAGACTATCTCCCACCCCCATACCGAGTTTGGGGAACACGTTGAATCCTTCCGCCTCTGTGCTGTGCCGGAATGCTGGTGGACATCTGGAGAACGTACATACCCCCTATGGTGATGTGGTCCTCTGCGTCTTCCCTAATGGAAGGACCTGTGATATTCAGTCCCTCTACAATGGAATGTGCGGAGGAGACGACTGGTTACGCTACGCCAGCTCCTGGCTGAACGGACCTTAAAGTCAAAGATAATTCCATTTCTATTTTTTGTTAATCTAGTGAACCAATAAATATTTTATCAGGCACTTTCTTCGTATATATTGAAAGATGACAGTCGTTCAGGTCCCAAAATTTATGGGTTTTCAATTTCATGACGTGCAAAGCTTGTGAACTTTTAAAACCTTGAGGCAATGTAGTTATAAAGACTGCGGCTAAAAGAGATCGCCAAGGGTCGTTGCTAGCGTTTGCGAGCGGATCTATCCCTCAGCCCGCTTATTATCAGTAGAGCCCACCAGAGAGATAGCCCGAATATGATCGCCAGCAGAACGTAGATGTAAAAATCCATGTAGTTTGCCTCTGATAATATTAAATGAATTCAAAAATGCATATAGACGATTGTGTTGGCCGAAAGTGTATAAACGTGAATCAAGATTTCGGTCTATGGCAATCCCCTCCAGTTACGCAGATCTATGCAGATCGTTCTGGTAAACAAAGGGATCTCACTCAAACCATGGCGTCTCGATCTGCAGAATTCTTCCGATAACAATAAGATGCTGCAGATATGAGCATAGCACGGATGATTTACAATGAGACAAATTCCGATGCTTCCGCTAGCCCTTGCTTTGATTGCCTTTTTGCTGGGAACGACCCTTGGCAACGTGGTCATCAATGAGGTAGAGCTGAACCCAGCTGGCGATGAAGGCGTTCGTAAGGCACCGGTCCAGGCATGGGTCGAGCTTTATAGTGATGATAAAGATGTGAATATTGGCGGATGGAGCATAAACACAATAGATGGAAGATCTGTAACGATACCAGAGGGCACGATCATACGAGCTCTCGATTATTACATAGTAGCAGGAGAGCCTCGATGGCTGACGTACGCCGAAATCCTCGTGCTGAAGAACGAGACAGGCGCGGAAATCGATAGAACCCCGACATTGAGTGACGACCGAAACGACGAGCTGGCCTGGACCAGGGACCCGGACGGAAGAGACACTAACAGCACAGATGACTGGAAGTACCTGCCGTCCAGCAGCGGGTTTTAAAGCCCAGATATATTGATAGTGAGGTCCTCCCGAAAATGCATGAAGTTCAAGAAATCGCTTTGCGCCTTTGTGCCTTTGTGGTTAGCCAATGCTGGGCGTCCACCACAAAGACACAAAGGCACAAAGAACTTAATGCTGACGGCCTGGTGTTGCAGTTTAGGGAGAAGCTTAGTATAATAGTTTTAACAGGTACGAAAGTGATAAGAGACTATGACATACGAGATCGCACTCAACAAGGCATGGGATGAGATTGTAGCGCTAGCACCTTCTCCGAAATACACCATCCAGCTCCTCACGGATATTTATGAGGTAAAAGTAATCGACAGAGTCGTCCTGTCGAAATCGTCCGGCGCTCCCGCAAGCGAGGATGTGGCCGTACTTATCCTTCACTATCTCATTGGCGTCCTGAAGCATGGCTATAAACAGAGTGGAGAATGGATCTCGTTCAAAGAGGTCTGGGGCGGACAAAGTTTTTACCCAGCCTTTCAAGACCATACTCTTCGACCGCTGGTGGAAAGCCTCAAAAGAGATCCTGATGGCCTGTTCAAGAATCTGATGGAGCATCTTGGAGGCAAGCTTGTGGAAGGAGGCGATCTCTCTGTAGAGCTGGTTACCTTTCCGGAGGTTCGCATCAGAATAAATTTTTGGTACGGCGATGAAGAAATACCGCCTGAAGTGACAATATTGTTCGATAGGGAGTTAGCCGAGGTCATCACCACAGAGGATATTGACGCCTTACTGTATTTCGTGGCTAAAAGCATTGTTGGGTAAGAACTGCTGCGTACTCAGATTAATAGTAATTTTTAAATCTTATGAAGTTTATATAGATCTCAATGATCTTCATCCGGAGGCCAGAGAGCATTTACCAGGCTCACGGCTCCATTCAGAACGGAACCTTTTCCGGGAGGTGGCACTTCAGCTTCGGCGATTACTATGATCCCGAATACGTGCATTTTGGCACATTGAGGGTCTTTAATGATGATACCCTCTCACCTGGCGCAATATGGCCGCTGCACCCACACAAAGACAACGAGGTCGTTACCTACTGCGTCGAAGGAGAGTTCAAACACGCAGACGAGCGGGGTGAGGGCGGCATCTTGAAGAAAGGATGGGTCCAGCATACAACTGTAGGCAGCGGCATGTGGCACTCGGAGATCAACAATCTTCCGGACAGGCCCATGCGTTTCATCCAGATGTGGTTCACCCCTTCCGTCAGAGGCCTCCCACCCTCAGTAGAGCGAAAAAGCGTAAAGAAAGAAGAGAGAACTAACCGGTTCCTGCCCCTGGTCTCCAACGCCTATCCCGACGCGCTTCAAATAGTCTCCGATGCCCACGTCTTCTCCTGCTTTCTGCAGTCCGGCAAGAATGTCGCCTATTCCCTGAGGGCAGAGCGCGGGGCTTATCTCTACGTTCTGGAGGAAGGGCCGATATTGGTGAACGGCCAGGCTCTTCCGGCACTGGGGGCCGCGAAGATCGAAGACGAAGCGGAGTTCGAGGTTGAGGGCAGTGGAGACGCAGAGCTTCTGCTGGTGGATGTGCGCCTTTAGGCGGCTATTTACAAATTAGTTTTAATTGTAATGACGATAATAGTAGTTGGTTAGTAGTAACAGTGGGTGATAAGTAAATGAAAAGATTGATCGTGTGCCTGCTCATGATTGCCCTGGTGGGGATCGCAGGCTGTGTTGATATGAACGAAACCGCAATGCCTGTAAAAAACGAATCTGTGCAGATTACCAGCGGCGGTGAGAATTATCCCGCTTACCTGGCTGCACCTACAGCCAATGGCAAGTGGCCCGCTGTGGTTTTGATCCACTCCTTCAACGGCCTGGAGCCAGGCTACAAGGTCATGATAGATAAGTTAGCCTCAGATGGCTTCGTAGTAATAGCTCCTGAGTGGCAGACCTTCAACCGCACGCCTCGGGACGAGGTGGTCATGCAGCTTGTCTCTGATTCTGTTGCCTACCTCGAAACGCGAAATGATGTCGACCCTGAGAACCTCGGTCTCACAGGCTTCTGCGCCGGTGGAAGATTCACTATGTTGTTCCTGCCGCAGATGACCGAGTTCAAGTCAGGCGTTGCCTGGTATGGATTCCCCTACTCAGGCGGCTCTAATAATCAGTCCGTGCCTGCAGATTTCATTGACCAGCTCGATGTGCCCATGCTCATAATCCATGGAACTCATGACCAGTACAGCAATATCTCGGACATCTACCGCTATGCTACCGATCTAAACGCATCAGGAAAATATTTCGAGATGAAGATCTATCAGGGAGAACCCCACGGATTCATGATTGAGAACGGCCAGCTCTCCCAGAGCTTCCCGGCGAAAGACGCTTACTGGCAGATGGCGACGTTCTTCAACAGGACTTTAAGTTAAAAAATTCAATAATCTTTTTCTTAATTTATTAGTTCAATACGAAATGACCTTTAATCCTGGGATGCGCTTAAAATGGTTATCTCTTGTCACTATTGCAGCATCATTGGTCATAGTGATAGCCGCTATCAGCTCATCAAAGTCGCTTATCGGTTCTCCGCAAGATTTGAGTTTCGCAGAGAGAGCCGCGAAACACTCGTAAGTATCGTCGTTTATGCGAAGGACCATGAAGGCGTCCAGTAGCTTCTTGACTTTTTGTATGTCCTCATCAGATTTCGTGGGGAGATACGCGCCTTTATACAGCTCAAGTACGTTGATTTGCGTGGTGCATATAGTTTCTTCAGCATCTTCTAGTTCTACTATCTTTCGAAGCGCGGCCTTTTTCCTATGCAGGGCGTCGATCAGGATGGTGGTATCAAGTACCAGCATCAGAGATCAACTTCTCGCAGTTTGGATTTGCGCATTTCAATGGAAGCAGCCTCAATTCGGTCTGCTAGAGCGTCATCTTGACCGATCTCATCCAGTATCTCTGAGAGCTTCCGTTTGGCAGGAAAATTCTGGATAATTACGTCTGAAAAGCTCTGATTCTCACCCTTTCGACTCTTCAGCCTGTTATATGCCTCTTCTGTTATGGTTATGGTCTTGGTTGACATATATGAACATACGTGTATGTACTTGTATTAAAAGATCTCCCAGAAAGAAGCCTTTAAAAATAATTTAAAGCAGGGTTCGTGTGCGTTTCTGCACCCGGAAGACGATCTGGGAGAAGAGAATCAGCTGAAGAGGGATGAACATACCAAGATCGAACTTTTGCAGGAAACTCGCTACTTTCAGCAGATCCGATAGCATCAGGCTGTCTATCGACCAGCCTTACATATCCGAGACTTTTTTCTCAGGCACAAGCTGCGACTTTTATGCCGTAGTAGTGGATATTTCCGAGTATCTGAAGCAATCCACTGTGTGGTCGTTGACCATGCCCACAGCCTGCATGAATGCATAACATATCGTCGGACCCACGAACTTGAAGCCTCTCTTCTTCAGGTCCGAGCTCATCTGCCTGGACTCTTTCGTCTCCGCTGGTAAATCCATCAGGTTCTTCCAGCTGTTTCGAATCGGCCTGTTACCTACGAACCTCCAGATGTATGCGTCGAAGCTCCCGAACTCCTTCTGGATCTCCTGGAAGGCCCTGGCATTTTCTATTGCTGCCTGTATCTTGCGGCGGTTTCGCACGATTCCCTGGTTCACCAGCAGCTCTTCGACCTTCCTATCGTCGTAACCAGCCACAACAGCGGGGTCGAAGCCGTCAAACGCCCTGCGGTAACTCTCCCTTTTTCGAAGAATCGTTGTCCAGCTGAGACCAGCTTGCGCTCCTTCCAGTATCAAGAACTCGAAGAGAAGCCGGTCGTCGTGGACCGGCACTCCCCATTCACGGTCATGGTACTCGATGATCAGTGGATCGTCGCCCGCCCATTTGCATCTGGTTTTCGCGGTAATCATGGTATTCTTAATAATCAAGACGGGAAATGCAGATCTATTTTACTGCTTACTCGTTGATGGCGAGGTATGCTACCACCGCGGCCCTGTCAGTGCCCGCCGCCCCTGATTGGTAAGCCCTGCTGCAGATATGCCGTTAGGAAGGCTGACATCCGACATGCTGCTGTCGCTCTGTGTCTTAACTAGCCCTTCCATCTCCAGCACACCCAGTCGTGCGCCCAGCTCCTCTGGATCAATGTTGACCAGCGCGTTGATCTTATCCCCTCTGGGGTAAGGGACCTTTAGATCGGATATCGCTTTGAGAATCTTGAAGTCAGTGGTATCCACAGCTATCACCCTAAACAGGCTAGGTGATGGATCATGTTATAGTTATGTTCTGGATGCCGTCTAAACATTGAGCCACCTCTGGCCTATGCTCCTCGCCGCCAGCATCCCCGTGGAGAAGGCCGCCTGCAAGTTATAGCCGCCTGTATCGCCGTCCACATCCAGAACTTCGCCTACCAGGTAGAGCCCTCTGACCAGTCTGGACTCCATCGTTTTAGAATTGACCTCTTTTAGGTCCACTCCGCCGCGGGTGACCATGGCGATATCGAAACCACCAGGCCTAGCCACGACCATGGGAAAGCCGGTCAGGTTGTCAGCCAGCAGGGTGCGCATCTCCCTGGAGAGATGGGCACATTTCAGGTCGACAGGAATTCCCGATAGCTCAAGGATCTTCGTTATCAACCTGCCGGGTAGAGGCTGGGAATGGGACAGATCCAAATCCGCCAGCACAGATCTCAGCCCTCTGCCGCCGTCCATTTTGGTCCTGTCTAAAAGCCAGTCCTCCAGAGCCTTGCGCTTCTTGGCTTCCACAAAAGAGAGCTTCAGGATATCGCCTGCCCTTATATGCCTGGACTGGTCCAGGATTCCAGGGCCGGAGAGCCCTTGATGGGTGAATAGAATATCGCCCTGCCAGTCCTTTATCTTTCTATCCCGGTAAAGCGAGACATCCATATTCGGAAAAGAGATGCCTGCCAGCTCTGAGAACGGATAGTCCTTTATGTATACCGGCGTTAACGCGGGCCTGATCTCTGTGATGCTGTGGCCCAAATCTCTGGCGAAGCTGTAGCCGTCTCCGGTCGAGCCTGTGGCCGGATAGGAGCACCCGCCCGTGGCGATTACCAGCAGCCTGGATTGATAAGTTTGATCCTCGGAGACCACCTCGAATCCGTCCCCGGACCTGGCTATATCTATCGACTCTACCACCTGGTTGCATCTCAGATGGATGTTCCTGGTTCTGCATTCTTCGATCAGGACATCCAGCACATCCCTGGACCTAAAAGTGCCTGGAAAAATCTTGCCGCCTTCCGCCTGAATCATGGTCAGGCCCCTTTTTTCAAAGAAGGAGATTAGATCAAGGTTTGTGAAGCTCAGGAGAGCTGGGCGCAGGAATCTGTCGTGATCGCCGTAATGATTCAGAAACGCCAGCATATCCCCATCGTGAGTTATATTGCAGCGGCCGGAGCCCGAGATCAGCAGCTTCCTTCCGGGAGATTCGTTCTTCTCAAGAATGAGGATTCTCTTATTCTCCGAAGAGGAGTTTATGCCGCAGAAGAGCCCGGCAGGACCGGCTCCGATTATTATTAGATCGTATTCTTGACTGTGCTCTCTATTGCACTCCTCGCGGGACCGTTTATCGAGCTCTGCCAATTGGACCTCTCTATCGCTATGCTCCTGGATGGATGAAAAACTTAACTATTGGACTATGTTTCTTTGCAGTCCAGTCTCCCAAGACATTCTCTGTGCGTTCTTTGTGAGCTTTGTGGTTTGATCCAGTCCGCTTGGATGTGGCGATACAAAACGAAATTCACCACAAAGCTCACAAAGCGCACAAAGGACTCACAAAGAACGGCGAAGATTATCGAATTTGGAAAGGTCAGCGCCCTCAATGGCCAGCCAATTTCTAGTTCACCCGCACGAAACAGCGAGGAACCAAAAATAGAAGGATTGTGTGCAGCATCTCATACCTTTGCCAGCGCCTGCTCCAGATCGGCGATGATATCCTCCGCGTCCTCAATGCCAACAGATATCCTCACCAGGCCGTCCGTGATTCCTAACCGCTCTCTCATCTCCTTAGGCATGATGGCATGAGTCATGGAAGCTGGGTGCTGAATCAGAGTATCTACCGAGCCAAGACTGACCGCCAGGCCCATCAGTTGGACGCTGTTCATGAGCCTGCGGCCAGCCTCGACTCCGCCTTTTACCTCGAAAGAGAGCATGCCGCTGTAGCCGCTCATTTGCTTTCTCGCTATATCATGCTGGGGATGGCTCTTTAGGCCCGGGTAGTTGACCCTGTCAACTTTGGGATGAGCTTCGAGGAACTCGGCGACCCTCTGGGCGTTCTCTGCATGTCTTTCCATCCTGAGATGCAGTGTCTTTAAACCACGGATGCACAGCCATGCCTCGTGAGTGCCCATGGTGCCGCCTGAGAGCAATGCCGTCCGCTTCATGCTGTTAATCAGGCCCGTAGAAGCTACTACTACTCCGCCCAGAAGATCGCCATGGCCACCGATGTACTTGGTGCAGCTCTCAACCACTGCATCGGCGCCGAGAGCCAGCGGCCGTTGGAAATACGGTGTGGCAAAGGTGTTGTCCACCACGGAGATGGCTCCTGCACCACGTGCTATCCTGCAGATCTCTCCGATGTCACAGACGACCATGGTGGGATTGGCGGGCGACTCCAGGAAGATCATGCGCGTGTTAGGCCGCAATGCTTTTTTTACCTTCTCAGGATCTGTGGTATCGACGAAGCTCACATCTATGCCGAACCTGGTTATGAGCGAGGAGAAGAGCCCGTAGGTTCCGCCGTAGATCACGTTTGTTGAGATGAGATGATCGCCCTCTTTCAGCTGCGAAAGGACAAGCGCCGTCTCTGCAGCCATGCCCGATGAGAAGGCGAGTCCAGCCTCGCCGCCTTCCAGGGAGCGGATCTTCTCGATGAAGGCCGCGTGCGTGGGCGTGTTGGGAGGAGAGCGAATGTACCTGTATCCCGGCTTTCCGCCGACGCCGAAGAGCTCTGCCGCAGCTTCGGCGCTTTCAAACACGAACGTCGAGGTCTGATAGATCGGCGTAGCATGTGCGCCGTGAGGGTTTTTGCCCTCTCCGGCATGAACGCAACGAGTGCCGAACTTCATATCTTTAATTAGGCCCGTCTCGCTCTTTAGCTCTTCGCCTGGAAAAAATGGAATTGGCCTTCACCTCACAAGATCCTGAATCAGCTTTATAACTTCCGTACTGTTGTGCAGGTTGAACCTGGCATAAGACTGGGTCATCCCGATTCGGATAGAGTAGGCCGTATCAGGAAGTACCTTAAATAGATCTTCATCGGTCCAGTCATCTCCCACAGCCAGTATGAAATCAAAATCGCCTTTCGACCTGCAGTACATCCCTGCATCGCCTTTGTTCAGTCCTGCGTTCCTCACCTCTACGACTTTATTTCCCTGAAGAACCTGGACATCTATATTCGCGGTGAAGTTTACCAGGTCGTCGACAAGCTCCTTTGCAACGATTGAGGCCATCTCAGGGTCCGCCATTCGGTAGTGCCAGGCGAGGGAGTACTCCTTCTCCTCGACAAAGGACCCTGAGAGCCTATCAGTGTGCATCTCCAGCAGGGGGAGGATCTTCTGCTTCCATTCGTTATTCAGGGGCTTTAGCATCTTCCAGTCATCTCCTTTTTCTCTGATCCAGACACCGTGCTCTGCCACCAGGCTTATGCCCAGATCCCCAAACCAGTTCTGCAGCTCGTTCCTGTTGCGTCCGCTTATCAGGACCACATCTGTCTTTTGCTCCCGGGCCATCTGCTCTAAAAATTCCATAAGCTTAACAGTTGGGGTTGCCATCTTCGGATGCCTGGCTAAAGGAACCAGTGTCCCATCATAGTCCAGCAGGATGAGCCTTCTATTTGCTTCCCGGAAATCTCTTCTCATCTTTTCCTTTGAAGACTGGCCGAGAAGCTTAGCATCCATCTTCTTCTGCTCTTCTTGCATGGAGATTAGCGACTGGATGAAATCGTCCGCCCATCTGATCACATCATGCCGCTTGAGGCGCGCCTGTATGGCCCGGTTGCACCTGATCTGCTCCTCTTCAGGCATCTCCAGTGCGGCCTTCAGGGCGTCGGCGATCTCTTCAATGTCGTTGGGGTTTATGACGATGGTCTCTCCAGCCTCCTTCGAGGCTCCGGCCATCTCACTTAAGATCAGTACTCCCTTTCCGTCGGACTTCGTGGCGATGTACTCTTTGGCGATGAGGTTCATTCCATCTCTCAAAGGCGTGACTAAAGCCACGTCGCTCACGCTGTAGAGGGCTACAAGCAGGTTGAAGGGCAGAAATTTATAATGGTAACGTATCGGCGTCCAGTTCATGCTGCCGCATCGACCGTTAATCTTGCCCACGATCTCATCGATCTGCCTCTTCATCTGCTGATAATGGTCCACTTTGGTGCGGGATGGCACTACCACCAATACAAGCACCACTTTGCCGTGCCATTGTGGATTCTTTTTGAGGAAGAGCTCGAAGCCCTGCAAGCGGTTTATGATGCCTTTAGTATAATCCAGGCGGTCTATGGATATGATGACTTTTCTTCCAGCAAATAATGTTTTGAGATCCTCTTTCTCAATCTCTACCTCAGGGCTAACTGCAGCATCCTTGAACTTCTGGAAGTCTATGCCCATGGGAAAGATGTCTGCCCTCACGATATGGTCGTCTGCTATGATCTGGCCCATGTTGTTCTCGAAACCAAGGATGCGCTGAACGCATCTGAGGAAATAATGCGTATAATCGTAAGTGTGGAACCCTATGAGATCTGCTCCCAGTAGTCCCTCCAGGATCTCTCGCCGCCACTTGCTCGGCAGAAGTCGGAATACCTCGAAGGAGGGAAAGGGTATGTGCAGGAAGAAGCCCAGACTGACATCGGGAGCCCTCTCCCTGATGAGCTTGGGCAGAAGCATCAGGTGGTAGTCATGTATCCATATCAGATCGCCCGGCTTTGCGATCTGCGTTACGGCATCGCAGAAGGTCTCATTAACCTGCCTGTACTGGTCCCAAAAGTCCTCATCGTACTGAACGTGAGATGTGAAGTAATGGAATAACGGCCAGATGGTCTTGTTGGAGAAACCGTGATAGAACTTATCCATGCTCTTCTCGGAGAGAAATACGGGATATGCGTGAAACTCAGATGATAATTTAGACCTCAGAGAATCTCTCAGGCTCTCATCGATCGTCACTCCCGGCCAGCCGACCCATGCATAGTCATATTGGGACTCGGGAGAACGGGAGCTTTTTAGATTATCCATGTACGCCCTCAGTCCTGACGCCAGGCCGCCCACGCTCTCCTGAAATCTCAGGCTGCCTCCGTCTCTCATGACCGTAACGGGCAGGCGGTTGGAGACTATTAGCAGCCTCATTTTGCCCACCGCCAGCTCTCGGGCTCTTCATTCTTGAACTCTTCATGCTGGACTGCGGCGTCTACCTGCGGCATAAAACGGATGTGAGAGGCAGTAATAACTGTTAGATCGATAAGGTCGATAAATAACCAGGATCTCACCTCCATTTTTTGCAGCCCTCTATAAAAAAGATCAGCTACCGCTAAATCATGAATCCTCTCCATCTCAGTCCTCCTCTGTGTTTCCTGAAGACAGCAGAAACCTTATTTAGGGAGTGGGTCCTGGCCCTTGCTGCCTCAACTCTTGCCGTAGGTGTGCACGGCATTTGACGATAAGAAGTTCAAGCAATATCAACTTTGCGGGCGAGGAGATAAAGGTTGAAGCCTGGCACATAAAAAAGATGCCAGGCATCAGAGACTGCCCTGAGACAATATTTCAGTTAGCTCCGCATAGAAGTACCTGAACTCAAGCGGAGGCCAGCTCTTTTAGCCTCTGTATGGACATCATAACCTGAGCAGATTCGTGGAGCTTCTTCCTCTCAAAATGCCTTATAATCTCGTCTATCTCCACCCTGAGCTTGTAGACCTTCATCAACCTGCCTTTCTTCCCGCCTTTAATTCTTCGCTCTTCGATCCAGCCTTTCTCCCGCAGCGTCCTCACGGCTATGCTCACTCCGGACTGACTCAGGTCAGCTCCAGTCTCTATATCTTTTGACGACGCTTCTTCTGTGCCGGCCAGATAGGCGATAAGCAAGGCCATATTTCTCAAAACGCCCAGATCCCTTAGAGTCTCGACGAACTCCATGTCCCTTTCGTCCAGTGTTCCTACGACTGATCTCATACTCTACCCCCTTCGACATTTTTATAAATAATATAAATTAGGACTGGTTCAGTAATGACAATGTTTTTAAGATTTCCCCTGTATTTTCCCCTTCGCATATAATATTAAATAAGGATAGTATTAAAATAGAAAGAATGATAATTACGGATAATAGTTAAGGAATAAAAATTTCAGGCTGAAGCTGCAGCGGCAGAGAGGGCCGTTCACAGCTTCAACAGATCCATCAGAGTGCTGCGTATAGGCCGCCTCTGCCTCTGCACGCTGACCAGCTCCAGCTCGTCGGTCTCCCTTGCGCTCCTTTTCTCCAGGACAAGGAGGGTTGCGCACCCCAGGAGGCACATGAGCCCTGCAAAAACGAAGGTAGCCTTAAAGCCCATCACGCTGGCAATAGCAGCGCCTAAAGTACCAGTGGCCGCCGTCCCCAGGCCTGTAGAGGTCGAGTAGACAGACCATTGGAAGCTCTCTCTGCCCTTGTCCATGTTAGTGGACCACAGGCCAAGCCAGGTAGGATAGGCCAGCCCGCTTCCCAGACCATATATCGCCTCTGCCAGGTAGATGTGATAAATGCTGTCTGCACTGATGTACAATACGGGCACGCCGGCCATAAGCATTGTACCTATCATCAGCCAACGCGTCTTGCTGGTGTGGCTATCGATATACCTCCCGAAGGGCAGCTGCACCAGCGACTTGATCACCAGGAAGATGGTGCTCGCTAACCCTGCGGTCAGGACTGTGCCTCCTGTTACGCCTCCATTTATGAATATGGCAAGAATTGGCTGGATGAGCCCGAAGCCCGTGAGGACGAAGATATCCGAGAGCATCAACAGCCTCATTGTTCTGTTCATCATAGCGAGTCACCTCCGAGTTTTAGATAGTTTTGATTATATTCGATAGTTTATGCAGTTACGATTCTCAACGAAAGTTATAATGCAGATCGCAATAATTAGGCGAAGAGTACACCTATTATGTTGCAATGGCATCAAATGGCGAAAGGTCCAAGCTAATCTAAAATAAGGCCTATTACAAGTTCGATTTAAGGAGCATCAAATATATCACGCTTGGAACCATTATCAATCTCCTGAGTTGCCAATCTATATAAGGATTTCGGGATAATCAATAACATGCGACGGCAGGGGCAATGCAAAGAAGCCATCAGATATAATTGAGGAACGATCCATCCGTTTGGGAGAAGGGGATTGTTAAGACAGCGATGAAAATGATATCAGGCTTCCTTACCTGTTTAGGCAGGTCTTAGTTGCCTTAATCTCTCAAGGCTCATCCATTAAAATGAAGAAAAAAGGAAGAATGATGCCTGAGTCTTCATCCCATTGGGCAGAAATGCTATGGCCCCTCACTCAAGAGATTTTGAAACCGATAGGCTTTGCTGGGATCAAAGTCGCTTCTGATCGATTCATTCTCTGTTATATCTCTATAATGATATTAAAATTATATATTTAAATCACGACCATCATGCTTCTCTATCCCTCGCCCTTAACCCGTTGCCCTCCATATTATGATATAGACATAGGATTGCTGCAGGTAGTGTATTCACGAAGCATCTATCGGTTATATATCAAGAGAAATAAAAAAATTTTTATATGATAAGCACGTTATAAGGAAATAAAAAAGGAGTTGATTGCAGACATGGCAGAAATGAGATCGGAAGATGTTGAAAGGTATTTGAGGAACGCAAATTATCCGGCTGATAAAAGAGATCTAATGGACTATGCCAGAAGGCAAAATGCTCCAGAGGATGTCGTGAAGGCTCTGGATAGGCTGCCTGAGCAGAGATTCAACTCGGCTATGGATGTAAGCAATAGCATGAGTGGAGGATCTCGCGGCATGGGCTCCTCCGGCATGAGCTCCCGTAGCAAATAGTCCCGTTAGCGAGTTTTGAGCAAATATTTTAAGCCTGATTTTTAATTTTTTTGCTTTTTAGATCCTCATGACTTTCAGTTCCCTTCTCTTCGGGATAGGCTTTGCGACCTGCTATACTGCTCTGGCGAAGAGCCAATACCTTTAAGGTCCGGGTGCTCTACTCACTCATAGTTAGGAGGATTATCTTGCTCGAAAGGCTCAAAAAATCGCTATTGGATGCGCCCGTGTTCAAGCGGGGCGATTATAACTACTTCATTCATCCGATCACTGACGGCGTCCCTGAGGTCAGGCCGGAGCTGATACGAGAGGTAGTGGGCCACGTAGTGCGCATCGCCGACCTGGATGTGGATAAAATTGTGACCGTGGAGGCCATGGGGATTCCCATAGGCATCGCGCTCTCCATAATCACCGACATTCCGCTGGTAATAATAAGAAAGCGCAAATACGGCCTGCCCGGCGAGATCGAGGTCGCCCAGGTCACCGGATATTCCAAATCCCAGCTATTCCTAAATGGAATCGACAAAGGCGATCGAGTCATAGTGGTTGACGATGTGATCAGCACGGGCGGAACGCTTCTGGCCACCCTTGAGTCTTTGAAGGTCGCAGGAGCCGACGTTAAGGATATAGTGGTAGTGATAAAGCGCGGGCAAGGCGCTGACCGACTCAGGGATAAAGGCTACAATGTGAAGACCATGGTTGAGGTCGAGGTGGACGAAAAGCACGTAACCAGGGTCACGGAATCCGCGAACGGTCTTGGTCAGGGCGCGAGATAGAACAGGCAGGATAGAACAGGCAGAAATGAGCGGCGATCTGGCTGGAGACCTCCGGGCGGAGACCCTGAAGTGGCTTGATCGGGCAGAGGACCTATTCTGCAGACTGGCCGGAGATGAGAGGTTCCTTGAGAACATCTCTGCCTACCTCAGCGACTCCAGGCATTTTCTGGACAAAGAAGATCTGATCAGGGCCTTTGAGGCAGTGGTCTGGGCCTGGGCCTGGATGGAGATCGGGCTGGAGATGGGACTGCTGAGCGAGAAGAGTTAAAAGAATCAAAGGAATTAAGATCAGGAAAGATAGTCCTCGAAGTCGATATCCAGATACTTTAGTACCTCCTCGATATTGTTTGTCCTGCCAAATGCGATGGAGAAGGCAGGGTATCTCTTCATATCGAGCTTGCAGTACCCAATCGGGTCGCGAGAGAAGGTAGCAGCGAACTCTTCATGGTCAGCGCTTAGGCCAACAGCTCCTTTGACTCCTTCGGGCAACCTGGTGAGCACTCTGAAGAATATCTCCTCCCCTTCTTGTGAGAGAATCCTCTTCCATTCCGGCTTTTGCTCGTTGTAATAGTATTTGTAGGGATTCACCCTGAATGCGAAGAACGTCAGGTCCGGAATGCTGAAGCTACCGAATCTCAGGGGGTTGACCTCCAGCGGAATCAACCTGTTCTTCTGCAGTCTGAACTCCGCATGCAGAGGAATGCCCTTTAGGCCGGTTTGAGCGGAGAGCTTGCGCAGGAAGTCGGAAACTCTCGGAAGCATCTTCCGAATGACGCCTAAGCTGGTGTAATAGACGATATCCCTGAAGTCCTCCTCGTCCCTTAGAGGATGGGCATAGATGCCCAGCACCACCGGCTCGCCTTTTGAGCCGAGGTAAGCATCGCAGGCGAACTCTTCGCCTTTTATGAACTCCTCAATCAAAAATCTATCAGAGCTGAGAAGTCTGTCAGAGCTAAGGAGATCTCTGCCCGGGGCTTCTGCGCTCTCTTTGACTTCCTGAGACAGGGTATCAGCCATCCTGTGCAGGTCTTTTCTCTCTTTTGCCATCCTCACTCCAATGCCTTTGAGCCCTGAGGATGGCTTGATGATGTAGCTTCTGCCTGGCGGTAGCTCAATCTCTTTCAACCTGCTGCTTTCTGCTTCGAGGAAGAAGTAATCAGGATAATATTCACTCTCCAGCTCCCTGAACCTTCGTTTATCTTTGAGTTGCCTCAACCCTTCTGCCCTTGAGGGATTTAATGTATGGTCGGCAACGCAGGAGAGGAGATCCTCTGTGTTTGCAAGTAATTTACTATCTTCCTTGGAAATAATATCCAGGGCTTCCTCTTTGTTGAGGTGCTTAAGACCTGGGCAGAACCTCTCCAGCTCATCCTTGAGCTTTTTGCCCCGGACGAGGACGGGTATATCCTCTCGCATGAGTGTGTTCAGAAGCATCGGCGAGACGTAGTCATCCGTGAGCAAGGCCAGGGATTTCTCTTTCACAGCTACTACAGCATACTCCTTCCTTTAAAAAATGTTCTTCTTCGGCCGCAGATATGGTTTGGTTACCTCAAACCAAATCGAACATGCTTTGCGAGTACTTTGTGCGCTTTGTGCTCTTTGTGGTGAATTTCGTTTAGTCTTGCCACACCAAGCGATTTGGATTAAACCACAAAGCTCACAAAGCTCACAAAGAACTCACAAAAACACCTGGAGTCCTGAGCCATCAGCGACATTCGCTAAGGACATTTACTATAACCTGTGGTTAGCCATTAGAAATAGCGAAAAACCGAAAAAGCCTATCGACCTCAGCGCTCTACTAGCTCAATGCATCGTCCAGCTCGTTCAACTGTATCGGCTTGCGTAGATAGCCGTCCATTCCAGCAGCCAGGCACTTATCACGGTCACTATCCAGGGCGTATGCAGTAAGAGCTATTATCTTAGGTCCGTCATCGGGCCAGAGCCTGCGTATCTCTCTTGTGGCTTCGATGCCGTTTAGAATTGGCATCTTTATGTCCATTAGAACTACATCGTAATGCTGTCTCTTTAGAGCTTCAATGGCCTCAAGGCCGTTGGAGACAGCATCCGCACGATAGCCGAGTTTCTTGAGCATCTGCAAAGTGACCTTCTGGTTGGATATGTTGTCATCAGCCAGGAGAATGTGCAGCGGTCCGTAATCGGCCTTTTCATCGGCTGGAGCCCTTTGTGACTCCCCGACCTTCTGGACAAAGATAGTCGACAGAGCTATGTAAAGCTGAGATGGCTTGATGGGTTTTGTAAGCGATGTTACGAACTTATCGCTGACGCGCTGTCCAATGGATACAATGGCGACCATCGGCAAATCCCTCTCGTGTATCTTTTCAACCAGATCATCTATGCCGGGCATATTCGCATCCAGGATGATGGCATCGAAGATGTTTTCATTATTCAGCCACTTCAGCACCTTCTCCGTAGAGGACGCAATCACTGGAACCATGTCCCAGGATAGAATCTGCCTGCCAAGGATGCGGCGTGTTGCCCTCTTATCCTCGATTATGAGAACGCTTTTGTCTGCAAGCTGAGGCTGCTCTTCCAGGAATGATTTCGTCTTGGCTGGCGCAGCTTCAGCCTTTATCGTGAAGTGGAAGGTCGAGCCGACGCCTGTCTGGCTCTCAGCCCAGATCTCGCCGCCCATAAGTTCGACCTGCTTTTTGGATATCGCCAGGCCGAGTCCAGCGCCCCCCTGGCTGCGTGTTATCGATGCATCAACCTGGCTGAAAGGCTGGAAGAGGAGACCTATCTTATCTTTGGGAATTCCAATGCCAGTATCCCTGACTGAAAATCGAATCTTTCCACATTCCTCAGGGGAGACGGTGAGTACAATCTCACCCCGATCAGTAAACTTGACGGCGTTGCCAAGCAGGTTCACGAGCACCTGCCGCAGCCTTGCAGGATCTCCAATGATGGCTTCAGGAACGCCTTTCTCAAAGGTATATGCAAGATCGAGGTCCTTCTCAGAAGCCTTTTGAGCTATGAGATCAAGCGCTTCCTCGACGCGCTGGCGCAGGTCAAAGTCCTGAAGCTCAAGCTCAGTCTTTTCATGCTCGATCCTCGATAGGTCCATTATGTCGTTGATAAGCGCCATGAGCGACTCCCCGCCGCTTCTGATCATCTCAACGAAATCTTGCTGCTCCGCTGAAAGATTCTCCTCCAAAAGGAGTGAGGTCATGCCTATGATAGTGTTCATTGGCGTTCTGATCTCATGGGACATGTTGGCCATGAACTGGGCCTTTATGTTCGCTGCATCTTCGGCAATATCCTTGGCCCGGATAAGCTCCTTCTCAAGCAGCTCATGCTGCATGAGCTCCATCCGGAGCTCCTCGTTGATAACCTGAAGCTCCTCATTGGTGATCTCAAAGTCTTCCTTGGCCTGGGAAAGCTCGGCCGTCCTCTCCTGGACTCTTTGCTCAAGCTCGTCCCTGGCCCGGCAAAGCTCCTCCTCGGTCAGCTTGCGCTCTGTAATGTCCACATTAGACTCCAGGATCTCGCTCAAATCGCCCTGATCATCGAACTTGGCCTGCCACTGACTATGCACAAATACCTGATTGCCATCCTTAGTGCAGTGGATGAGCTCGCCTGACCAGCGACCTGTCTGCTGGACCTGCTCGATGATCTGCTCCAGCGGCTGGGGGAACTGGGTTATGAGCAATGTGTGCACCTGTTGTCCAATCGCCTCCTGTCTTGTCCAGCCATACAGAGACTGCGCGCCCTGGCTCCAGAAGGTTATCGTGCCGTCCAGCTGACGGACCAGGATGCTGTTGGGGCAGAGGTCGATTAGCGCAGCCTGCCGGCGGAGCGCATCTTCACTTTGCTTGAGTGCCTCATCGAGCTTCGCCCTATCTATGATCATGCTCGTCCGCTTGCCCAGGGTCTCTAGTTTTTCGGCATCCTCCCCATTGAAATCGCCATCCTTGTTGCCGAGGATCAAATGAGCATAGCCATCTTTTACCTCAATACCAAGACTGAGGGCATTTTTTAGGGCGATACATTCCAGAGGTGATACGGTCACCACCATTTCATTGTCTATAACAACCCCCGAAGAGTATTTTATGGCGAGACATGGGAGCTTGTCCTCTGAGCCTGTGAGCGATTGAACCTCGCAATCAGCAGATCCAAGATCATAAGCCCAGGCTTTCAGAATGTCCGGATTTTTATATACTGCTATAGATGCTATATCGGCAGATACCAGCCTCTTGGCCGTTATCAATATATCCTTCAAGCACTCCTGTAAGTCACCCTGCTGCAAGAAGCACAGAGAAAGCTCATTGATCAGCCTTAAGGTCTCGTTCGCCTCCTCAAGTTCTTGATTGTGCTTCAGGCAGGCTTGAAGCTCTCCGAGCGTATCTAACAGGGTATTGGCCATATTACCAGGATCTTCCGAGCACTTTCTCCTCAGGTCTTCTATGGACTCGGTAAGCTCAGAAATCCTCCTTGGTATGTTATTATTCGCCATATCGCCGCCCCGTCAAGCGTATTTTTTAGCCTTAATAATCTTCTGGGGTAATAATGATATAATTTGCGGTTAGCTTAATCGTTGATGCCGGGAGAGCTTAGTTATTTTTCAGGATATCTCTGGCTCAGTTCCATTATAATCTATCTGGTTCCTCGCTGTTTTGGTGGATCTGAAACGGTCAGCAATGAATTAAAATTCTTTGTGAATAAACCTAGAGTCCTGAGCCATCAAGAAGAACCATCGAGAATATTCAATGGCAATCTTAACCTTCCGCCCTAGATGGCCTGATGGGCAAGGGTGTCTGCCATATCGTTTAACTGTACCGGCTTGCTGAGATAACCATCCATACCAGCTTCGAAGCATTTCTCGCGGTCTCCAGACAAAGCATAGGCCGTGAGCGCTATGATCTTCGGTCCATTATCTGGCCAGAGCCTGCGTATCTCTCTTGTGGCCTCGATGCCGTTCATCACCGGCATCTTGACATCCATAAGTATCAAATCATAGCGCTGCCTCTTCAAAGCTTCAACGGCCTCTGTACCGTTGGTGACAGCATCTGCGCGGTAGCCTAATTTCCTGAGCATCTCTAAAGTAACCTTCCGGTTGGATATGTTGTCCTCAGCCAGAAGAATGCGCAGCGGCCCGTAATCGGTCTTTTCTTCGGCAGCAACCACTTGTGGCTCTTGGATCTTTTGGATAAGGATTTTCGACAGGGCACTGTAAATCTGTGCAGGCTTAACCGGCTTGGATATTGAGGCGGCAAAAATATTTCCCGCATGCTGTCCAACTGATGTAAGGGCAATTAGCGGTAAGCCTCTTCTGTGGAGCTCTTCAACCTGGTCCCCCGCCCCAGACATGTTAATGTCCAGGATAACGACATCGTAGGCGTTTTCGTCCCTCACCAGCTTCGGCACCTCCTCCGTAGAGGATGCAATCGTTGGAATCATGTCCCAGGATAGAATCTGCTGGCCAAGGATGCGGCGTGTTGCCCTCTTATCCTCAATTATCAGCACGCTTTTGCCTTCGAACCGGGCCTGCGTTTCGAGGAATGGCTTTGGCTTGGCAGAGACAGCCTCACCCTTTATCGTGAAGTGAAAGGTCGAGCCTTTGCCAAGGTCTGACTGCGCCCAGATCTCGCCGCCCATAAGCTCAACGAGTTTTTTGCTTATCGCCAGGCCGAGTCCGGCCCCATCGTAGCCGCGTGTTATCGATGGATCGACCTGGCTGAATGGCAGGAATAGCAGTTTCATCTTATCTGACGGAATACCAATGCCTGTATCCCTAACTGAGAAATGGATCTTCCCATTTTGCTCAGGAGCGACCGTTAGAACGACCTCGCCATGACCTGTAAACTTGATGGCATTGCCAAGCAGGTTCTCAAGAACCTGCCTCAGCCTGGTGGGGTCGCCAATGATGGCTTCTGGCATGCCCTCCTCGAAGACGTATGCAAGATCGATATCCTTCTCTGATGCATTTTTAGCCAGAAGATCCAGAGCCTCCTCAACACACTGACGCAAATCGATATCTTGCAGCTCGATCTCAGTCTTTTCGCGCTCCATCTTCGAAAAGTCAAGAATATCGTTAATGAGTGCCATGAGAGACTCACCGCCGCTCCGTATTGTCTCAACGTAGTCATTCTGCTCTGGCGTGAGTTTCTCGTCCAAGAGCAAGCTTGTCATTCCAATAACGGCATTCATCGGAGTGCGAAGCTCATGGCTCATGTTCGCCATGAACGCGGCTTTTACGCGCACAGCCTCCTCGGCAGCCTCCTTGGCCGTTATGAGATCCTTCTCAAGCCGCTCATGCTGTGTCAGCTCAACCTGAAGCTCCTCATTGACGACCTCCAATTCTTCTTTGGAATGGGAAAGCTCGCCCGTCCTCTCCTGGACTCTATGCTCAAGCTCATCCTTGGACCTGCGCAGCTCCTCCTCCATCTGCTTGCGCTCGGTGATGTCTGCCAGTAGCGCCAGCACGTAATCAACCGTTTTGTCCGGGCGCCGGACACAGCCGACTGACAGTTGGGTATGGACGACATTTCCATCCTTGCGGATGAAACGCTTCTCAAGGGAGTAGCCTTCAATAGCGCCGGATAGCATCCGGTTGAACTGGGCGACATCGGCTGCCAAATCTTCCGGATGCGTGAGCTTTGCCCAGGTCAAATCGGCCAGTTCCTCGCGCGAATAGCCCAGCATCTGGCAGAGCTTATCGTTGACCTGCTGCCAGCCCTTCTCGGGCGTTGTGATGGCTGCGCCGACCACTTGACGCTCGAAGAAAAGCCGCATCCTTTCCTCGCTCGCACGCAGCGCCTGCTCAGCAAGCTTTCGCTCTGTGATATCATGGCTTATGCCAAGGATTTGACGAACCTCTCCGCGTTCGTCGAGCTGGGGGATGATGTTGACAATGATTGTCTGGCCGCCCATGCTGGCATGCCTGGTGCGTTCGAGCGTCTGAGGCGTTTTGGTCTCGATGGCGCGCTCCAAGGCCGGGAGGTACGAGTTGATCATCTCAGGCGGGAAGATCTCCTCGTCCCTTTTGCCGATCACCTCATGCTCTGAGCGGCCGATGATCTCAAGGCCTTTGGAGTTGACATACTTAATCCTTCTATCCGCGTTGTAGATCACAAAGACGTTGGGGAAATTATCAATAGCATCGCGGAATCTCTGCTTGCTCTCTCGCAGGGCCTGATAAGCTCGCTTGCGCTCTGTTATATCCTGAGTAATCGTGTAATATGATCGCACTCTTCCATGATCATCTAGCTGCGGAATAAAGGCGATGTCCAGAGCACGCGGCTGACCGTCTCTCTGGACGACGAGGTTGAAAGTCGCCTTTTCTCCAGCCAGCACCTTTTTAATGGCAGGTTGTGCGCCGTTATAGCCCTCGGGCGAAAGGATCTCCGAAATATGCCGTCCGATAATCTTCTCCTCGGGCAGGCCGAACCAATTTGCATAAGATTGATTCACAAAAAGATACCTGAGGTCGAAGCTGATATGCGCCAGCAACAGCGGCACACCATCGGCAACCAACCTAAGCTCTTCTTCGATCCGCTTACGTTTCGTGATGTCGGTAAATGTCGCTACCACTCCCTGCAGCCTACCATCCGCAGAGTACATGGGCGCGGCGCTGTTGTCGGTCCAGATGACCCTGCCATCTCTCGGATTTTCTATGACTCTGACCTCATTTCTGACGGTCTCTCCCTTCAGCGCCCGTACAATAGGTGATTGTCCAGGCTCTTGCTCTGCGCCCTCGGCGGTCTTAACCTTCATGAGCCCCATGCGCTCGGGGATCGTCATCATGTTGTAATCTTTAGGGGAGAAGCCCAGCAGATCTTGGGCGGCTCTGTTCATGCTGGTGATCTCACCATTCGGGCCGTAGGTGATCACACCATCGGCTATCGAGGATATCGTCGTGGCCAGCTCACTCGCCTTTCTCTCGGCTTCCCTTAAATGCCGCTCGTTTTCCTCACCCGCAGCGGAGAGCTCCTTCAGGCGTGCCTTGAGCTCCTCGAATGTTCTGGACAGGAAATCGGATTCTTCTTTTGAGGCGCTATTTGAGCGTCCCTGAAGCCCTTCTACTAGTTTGTAAATTTCTGAGATCTTGGATGGGAGGATACCGCTTCCTGTCATAATCGCACCTGATCCGATTAGATTTTTAGCGCTATTGATCTTCAACGTATAAATAACTCCGTCATCGCTTGAAGAGGATAAATTATTAGATAATGGTATTATTATCATTAATGATGCAATCAAATTGATAATAACCAGCTCGGTGACGAATCTCATAGGACTTATCCAGCAAAATCATCGGCACATTTCAGCAATAGCAGGCGATGACGGCATGAGCTACGCCCGTCTTTTTACGCTTCTTTTAGGCCCGCCTATGTGTTTTTTGTAAAACGCAGCCAGATCCCCGAACAGTTGAAACGCTTAAGTCAGCCTCTGCTCAACTCCGCCCAAACCAGCGGCTTAATAAAAGGTGGCGAATTCTGTTTGTGAAGCAAGAAGAGGCGCATTCATCTGACCAAAAATAGCAAATGTTCCAAATCTCTTGATGTTAACCGCTGGCCCGCCGTCCACCACGCGATTGAGCTGACGGGAGCAAAGACCGAGGAAGACATAAAGAAAGGTGACCGATTCTTCGAAGATTTATCCGCTCTTTTCGATAGGCTGCAGGGAAAGCTTTGCAGCCTCCCGGAAGAAGAGCGGGAAAAATGCGGCCAAAACGGCATTGCCGTAGATATCGCTTTCAAAATCGATCTGGGGAAGAAAGAGATACTGCTGGATCGAATCTACAAATACTGCAATATCGAAAACCATCTATTCAAGGAGCTTATGGAAATACTTCGCCGAAGCTTCCCCGGGTTTACATTGATCGTCCCCGCGCTGAAGGGCTATCAGCTGGCAGAAGAGATTCACCGGTATCTCAGAGACGTGAAAGTGGAGTGGATCTATCTGAAGAGCAGTACTGATGAGCGGCTGCTGATGGGCGAGCACCTGGATGGCATAGGCATAACCTTTGAAGGCATTCTCAGAGATACAGAGAGGCATTACGCTGAGAGCGGCGGCATGGAGAAGGCACAGATGGAGACGAGGAGCGGATTTGAAATCTCCATGTACCATAGAGGTGAAGGTGAAGAGGGTGAGGAAGAGGTCTTGTGGATGCTGGCGAGAGTGCCGCTTTCAGGCGTCCAGATTGATAAATGATTGATAAATCCATCTCTGAATGAAGGATTCTTGCTCGAAAATCCTTAGAATATTATTACTACTTTAAGTTATTACTACTTTAAGATTGGGGGGTGGGCCGGGAAAACAAGCACGACATGCCCGGCCCAGGGATGACTGAAGGGACTTGGAGCCCATTAGAATTATGAGGGGATGGCTCCAAAACATAACTTGAATTTTAAAGTATTTAAGTTTTATTAAATAGTCTGGGATTGCATTATTGAGCAGTAATAATCCGATGAAGAATAATCGTAATAATAGTGATATGCCGCCCCAGTTTTCTCTTATGAACAAGAAATGGAAAAAGGATGATTGAGATAGATCTCATCGAAGCCAGCGCATAAAGCCCAACAGTTCTTGGGCAGGGATTTGCTGTGTTGCATAATTCGATATGATAATCTGAGAATACCGATTTTTCAATTAATGAGTTTTCACGAGGATATCTCAAACCAAACCTGACATGCTTTCTGCGTTCTTTGTGAGCTTTGTGATCTTTGTGGTTTGATTCAGTCCGCTTGGATGTGGCGAGACAAAACGAAATCCACCACAAAGATCACAAAGCTCACAAAGAACACACGAAGGATTTAACGATCTGGTTGCAGTCTTGAGACGAACTCTAATTTATGCAACACAGCAGCAGGGGTTCAAGAAATTCATGCGCGTTTTTATTTGAGGCGATCTCAGGAACTTTTCCCGCACAAAGCAGCTAAGAGCCATAGTTCAGTCATTAAGATCAAGAAATTGATATAGCTGTTGTGCACTGTTACTGGCCATGAGCTATTCGAGCGGGATTAGCAAGACCGAAGTAATCGACCTCTCCTTATCTTTAGTCGCGCTTGTCGCTGCCTTCTCCATTCTGGGAGAGCGCCGGGTTCCTGGGCTAGAGGTAATAATGATATCAGCTGTTGGCGCAGGCTCGGGCTTCCTGCTGCATGAGATGGCGCATAAGTTCGCAGCCCAGCGGTACGGGTACTGGGCCGAGTACAGGGCCAACTGGTCTGGCCTGGTCTTCATGGTCGTCATAGCCTTCATGGGGATCATATTCGCTGCGCCTGGGGCGGTCTGGTTCGGGAAGGCAGGCACAGCTGCTCCGCTGTATGGCGATGAGGTAAATCCGGAGCAGCTGAAGAAGGAAAAGCGAGAGCAGCTGTGGATAGCTCTGGCCGGACCCATGACAAATATCGCGTTGACGATTTTGTTCTTCCTGCTTCTGGTCAGCGGCGTAGTAACCAGCGGGTTGGGGTCCGGTGCCGCTTACTATGCCATCTTCATCAACCTGACCCTGGCGGCCTTCAATCTCCTGCCCTTCGGCCCGCTGGACGGGGCGAAGGTATTCAGCGCAAGCCGTCCGATATGGGCGATTGTGGCTGTGCCGACGATACTGGTGGCGCTGCCGGTGTATTTTGGGATAATATGAATGAAGGTGAAAACTGATAGTTGCACTTCATTATTTGCCTTTCTGCAGGTGGGTGAGCAGAGGGCGATTAATAAGTTAATTATTTTTTATAATTTAGGCAATCCTTCGCTATCCAGAAAGTTTTCTATTTGCTCTATGAATTGGTAAAAGTCATCAATGTTATTAGCCAGAATCGAATATGTAACCTGGTCATCGATCTTTCCGTATCTATGAACTACTATGTTTCTGAATCCCTTCATCCTTCGGACCTTGTCTTTCATGTCTTTTGTCAAGATCCCCTTATGCTCTAAATTCTCCAATATACCTTCATCGCTCTCTGGCATATCCAACTTGAGATCGGAGTTGATAATAGCACAGATGTCGTAAACGTTCTCTATCGCGAATTCCATTCTCTTATAGATACCGTCTTTGACCAATCCCAGTTTTGAGAACTCCTCAAAGCTATCTGGAATATTCTCCTCTACCAGCGCGACGCTTCCCTCAATCTCTGCCAGCTTTGCCCTGATCAGCTCAGATCTAAGCTTTCCTTTTCTCATCGCAGCCTCATCTTATGGCTTCTACTCCGATGTAGTCGTAATACCTATGTTTGAAGGCATCGAACTCTTTTATGGTCTCGTAGGCTTTGTCGTAGAGGAACGACTCGTCATCGCAGTACAAAACCTTGCCCTTGAGGACTTCCATGCGAAGGTAAACAGGAAGCTGCTGAAAGATTTTGATGTCGAAGACGTCATCAAATAGTTCCGAGAGAACTTTTAGCCTGAAATCTGAGGCACGATCCTCATCTTCGTAGTAGATACAGATATCGATGTCTGAGTCTGGCCTCATCCTGTCTTCGGTTGCAGAGCCGTAGAGGATAATGAAACGGACTTTATCGCCGCCCACGGCTAGGATGGTCTGGACAGCGCGCTCGAGCTTCCTAAGGTAGTGGTTTGCTATTGCCGAAATAGTATCACTCTCGAAGCTATTAGTGGTAAATTATCTCCAGTACCTATTCTCAATTATCAAGTACTTCTGCCTTTATCTTTTATCCATCCTAAATAAATATCTTTCAGCTCTTTAGCTGAGGGTAGATTGGTTTTGAGAGGTTGCTGGAAAAAACTCGCTAGGCAGAGGCACGTTCATTATTGAATCGGTGAGAAATGGAAAAATTTAAACGATAAGTCGAAAAATTTTATCCCGCCCCGCCCACCGTCGCCTTCTCGATCAGCAGATGCGGCGACCCGTCACTCACGGGCACTAGCTGCCCGGCTTTGCCGCAGCGGCCAGAGTTGAATTTAAGGTCGTTGCCAACAGCCTTGACGTTCTTCAGGATCTCCAGGATCTTGCCAGACAGCGAGACATCCCTGAGCAGCTTTGTTTTCTCGCCATTCTCGATGAGATAGCCGCGCTTGGCGTTGAACTGGAATACGCCTTCACCTGTGCTGACCTGTCCGCCGCGGCTGCCCGCCAGATAGACCCCATTTCCCAGCTCCTCTAAGATCTCCTCCAGCTTCCAGTCGCCGTTGGCGATGTAGGTGTTGCTCATGCGAACGACCGGCCTGTCCATCCCCTGGGATCTGGCGTTCCTGGGCACTCCACCCATCCTTCCTGCGGTCTCACGGGAATGCAGGTAGGAGTTCAGAATGCCGTTCTCGACCAAAATCGTCTCCTGTGCCAGAGATCCCTCGTCATCGAAGGGATAGTAGCCGTTCTGCTTCATGCTCGGGTCGTCCTTGACTGTAACCAGCTCAGAGCCAATCTGCTGGCCGAGCTTTCCTTCCAGACAGGAATCCCCTTCCAGAATTATATCCGCCTCTGTGGCATGTCCCACAGCCTCGTGGACGAAGACGCCTGCAAGCTCCTGGTCCAGAATTACGGGAAACGTTCCCCCTTTTGGCACATCGGCATCCAGAAGGGCCACAGCCATCTGCCCTGTCTCTCTGGCCAAAGCGACTGGATCTTCCCTGTCAAACAGCTCAAGGCCGCCTACACCTGCCCTGCCCTCGGCGCTGGCCTGGTAGAGGCCGTTTCTTTTAGCAACAGCGCTGATCACAAAGGCCATGCGGGTCGCCTCAGACTCCAGGTCGAGCCCCTCAGAGCTGGTGTAATGCGTGTGGATCTCCATCTCAGAATAAACTGCCTGGGTGCTGGACACTCCGGTGACTTTGGCTGCGTTCTCGATCTCCCTTAGAAGCTCCACTTTCTCCTCAAGAGAAAGGTCCTTGGGATCTTTTTTAACCGGGATCTTGATGCTTCTTCCAGGCGGAGCCTCGGCCAGCCTGAGATCTTCAGGTCGGCCGATCTTCCGGGCTATTCTCTTCGCCAGATCGATCTTGTCTTCCAGGCCTTTGCCGTTTATGCTGTCAGTAGTCACAAAGCCCCAGGCGCCTCCTGCCAGGGCACGGACAGCAGCGCCCTGGAAGGGAGCCTCTGAGATCTCGTCGAGCTCTCCGTTGTCCAGGACGATCCGTGTCCTGCTGCCCTTTAAAACGCGCACATCGTAGAACTCCGCCATCGAGGATCAGAGGCTCCTGGAGGGAGTTGGGATGGTTGGGATGGGCTCAGGAAGGTTGAGCCCTATCTTCTTCTCGGTGGCGAACTTCTTGAGCTTCTCGATTAGCCTGGTCCTCTGGCTGCCCATGGCGTACTCGAAGACGTCGCCTATTGTTGAGACGGGTATGATCTCAATCTTGCCCTTGAAGGTGTCGTCGATCAGGACATCTCCCATGTTCGACTTCGGTATCAGAACCGTCTTGATGCCAGCCTGTGCCGCAGCCTCGATCTTCTGCGTCACGCCGCCAACAGGCAGGACGTCTCCACGAACTGACAGTGAGCCGGTCATGGCCACCGTCTGCTTCACGGGCACGCCTTCCAGAGCGGAGATGACAGCAGTTGCGATGGATATGGATGCGCTGTCTCCTTCTACGCCCTCGTAGGTTCCGATGAACTGGATATGCACATCCTTGCTGGAAATATCATCGCCCATGAACTTCTTGATGAGGGCTGAGACGTTGGTAACGGCTTCCTTGGCAATCTCCTGCAGTTTGCCTGTAGCTATTACCCTGCCCTCTTCCTTGGACTGAGCAGGAGTGACCTCGGCCATGATGGGCAGGACTATTCCCGAATCGCCCATGACAGCCAGGCCGTTGACCCTTCCGATCTCATCGCCGGTGGAGCGGTACATGCTGTAATCCTTGCGCTTCTCCAGATAGCGATCTGCAAGCTGCTGCTCGACAGACCTTGCCATCTTCTTGGCCTGCAGCACGTGCCTGGCCTCGGTGAGGTTTGTGCCCTCTGCTCTTGCGACATCCCCTGAAACCCTTATAAGTCCGCCGAGATCTCTGAGCATCAGCGTCAGATGTCCTTTCCTGCCTGATCTTCTCTTGGCCTCCCTCATGATCTCCGCAACGGCATCGCTCGTGAAGTGGGGAATCTTTCCATCCCTGACTACTTCCTGGGCCACGAACCTGATTAGCTTATCGCGGTTCTCGATGGTGTCATCCATGGTGTCCCGCATGTAGACCTCATATCCGTAGCCCTTAATGCGGGACCGAAGCGCCGGGTGCATTCCCTGAACTGCGTCCAGGTTACCGGCAGCGATCATTATGAAGTTGCACGGCACGGGCTCAGTTCTAACCAATGCGCCTGAGCTGCGTTCGCTTTGGCCTGTGATCTGATACTCGCCCTCCTGTAGGGCTGTGAGCAGGCTCTGCTGGGATTCCAATCGCAGGGTGTTCACCTCGTCTATGAAGAGAACTCCCTTGTGGGCCTTATGAATGGCTCCGCACTCCACACGCTCGTGGGAGGGCGTCTCAAGGCCGCCGGACTGGAAGGGATCATGCCTCACATCGCCCAGAAGTGCGCCGGCATGCGCGCCAGTGGCATCCACATAAGGCGCCTTCTTCTTTCCGTTGTTGTCCACCAGCAGCTTGGGAACCAGGGCGTCTTCTTTTGGCAGCATATAACGCAGAGACAGGAATATCAGCGCAGCTGCTATTATGCCGAAGAGGAGCTGGCCCGTATAGTAGGCATATACTATCAGAGCCATTACTATGAGCATGAAGAACATGTTCCTGGTCTGAACCTTCTTCCTGGCCTCCATCTTCTGGGCATCGACTATCTGCTTGCCCCGGCCTGCCGGGACTACGCGGACGCGCGGAGCGTTGTTATCCTCAGGGTTGTGGTAGATCAGGACATCCTGCAGCTCTTCCACAGGGAGCAGCTCGCTCATGGCCTTGCCGAGCATTGATTTTCCTGTTCCCGGCGATCCTATGAGCATGACGTGGCGCCTCTGATGCGCAGCCTTTTTGATCACCTCAACTGCTTCGTCCTGTCCAATCACGTGGTCAATGAGGTTCTCCGGCACTGTGATGTTGCTGGTATCCTCAAAATTGATGTTACCAAGCAGCTCATTTGGATCATCTTCTGTGCTCAAATCTCCGGACCTCATATTCTCTTTTAATCCTTCTGGCCTATATATTTGATGCCTTAGATTCCAGCTTCTGCATTCTGTCAAGGACCTTTTACACCTCGAAATCCCTAATCATCTGGGTGTATTCCTCAAGCATCTCCTTAGATAGATGCGGCCTAATTCGCCCGCATGCCATCTCGAAATGCTCTTTTGTAACCGCGATCTCATCTAATATAAGCTCCTCTCTGCTCATCCGGGGCTTGATATGCTCTCGCAGTGCAAGCATTCCTGCCTCACGGCAGAGCATCTCCAGGTCGGCACCGCTGTAGTTATCCGTCCTCTCCGCGAGCCAGTCTGCCTCGACTCCGTCTGAGACAGCCATTTTGGAGAGGTGAATCTCAATGATCTTCTTCCGTCCATCAATGCCCGGCATTGGAATGTAAATCAGACGATCGAACCTGCCTGGCCGAAGAAGCGACCTATCCAGCAGATCCGGCCTGTTGGTGGCGGCTATTATTACTACGTCTTTTAGCTCCTCCAGGCCGTCAAGCTCTGTTAGGAACTGGCTCACCACGCGCTCTGTCACATGGGTCTCAGAGCCGCTTCCCCTGGCGGGAACTATCGAATCTATCTCATCGAAGAATATTAAGGCGGGCGACGCCTGCCTGGCCTTTCTGAATATCTCACGCACGGCGCGTTCGGATTCGCCGACCCACTTGGAGAGCAGCTCCGGACCCTTGATGCTTATGAAGTTGAGGTTGCTCTCTGTGGCCAGTGCTTTGACAAGCATTGTCTTTCCCGTGCCTGGCATGCCGTAGAGAAGAACGCCTTTTGGCGGCCTGATGCCCACTGACTCGAAGGCCTCGGGGTAACTCAGCGGCCACTCAACAGACTCGATCAAGGCCTGCTTGGCCTCCTCCAGCCCGCCGACCTCATCCCAATGGACCTCGCTCACCTCGACGAAGACCTCTCGCATGGCAGATGGCTCGATCTTCTTCAGGGCAGTGTGGAAGTCCTCCTTGGTCACTCTCAGGTTTTCCAGGACTTGAGATGGTATGTCCTCCTTGACGTCCAGATCGGGTAACGCCCTCTCCAATGTGTGCATGGCCGCTTCTTTGCAAAGGGCATAGAGGTCTGCCCCAACGAATCCGTGAGTCACCTCCGCGATCTCCTTTAGGTCCAGGGATTCGTCCAGCGGCATGCCTCTGGTGTGAACGTACAGTATCTCCAGCCGTCCGTTCTTATTGGGGATGCCGATCTCCACCTCGCGGTCGAACCTTCCCCCGCGCCTGATGGCCGGATCGAGGGCATTGGGCCTGTTGGTAGCAGCTATTACTATTACCTCTCCACGTGATGACAGCCCGTCCATGAGCGCCAGAAGCTGGGCAACCACGCGCCTCTCCAGGTCGCCTGATACCTCTTCTCTTTTGGGAGCTATGGAGTCTATCTCGTCTATGAATATGATCGAGGGCGCAGCTTTCTGTGCTTCCTCGAAGATCTGCCGCAGCCGCTGTTCGCTTTCGCCGTAGAATTTGGAGACTATCTCCGGCCCTGAGATGGAGACGAAGTTGGCATCGGTCTCGCTGGCCACAGCGCGGGCAATCATTGTCTTGCCCGTTCCCGGCGGGCCGTGCAGGAGGACTCCGCGAGGTGGGTTGATGCCGAGCCTTGAAAAGAGCTCGGGATGCCGGAGGGGGACTTCTATCATCTCCCTTATATCTCTAATCTCTCTGGAGAGGCCGCCGATGTCCTCGTAAGATATGTCTCGCACGTGCAGTGCCAGCTCTTCCAGCGTCTCCCTGGTTATGCTGATAATAGTATCATGAGTTATCAAGACCGGACCTGAGGGCACTGTGCTCACGACTGCAAGGCTAAGCGTGTTGTTGATCATCTCCACCCGCAGCATCTCGCCTTTCACCACCGGTCTTCCTTCCAGTATGCGAAGAAGGTACTGAGGGCCTCCGATCAGCCTGATCTGGCGCGTGGGGGCAACTACAACTTTCCTTGCGGGTCTGGCCTCGGCGCGCTGTACCGTTACACGTGTATCGATCCCTGCACCTAAGTTAGCTCTGGTGCTTCCGTCTATTCTGATTATATCCGAAGCGTCCTCGGGGTTTCCCGGCCAGGCGATGGCATAGGCCCTGTCTCTCCCCTGTATCTCCATCACGCCACCGTTGTCGAGGCCAAGCTGTTTCATTAGCCCTGTGTCTATCCTGGCTATGCCCTTTCCCGCGTCACGATGATAGGCTTCTGCTACTCTGAGCTGGACCGGCCCTGTCTCCTCCGCCTTCACCGGATCTGCTGTCTCCACCTGATCTGCCATCTCTTTTTGCTCGGAGGTCATATGCTCCATTCCTCGCCCCTTCGTTGCACTGCCTTTCTGGCTTCTAGCCTTTTCAGACGGTCTTCTACAAGTACCTCCGGCATCTCCATCTTCTCGGCCAGGATTTTTGCGCTTGTGCTGCCGGAGAGCAGCGCTGCCAGGATCTCAGCCTCAAGCTGATCGTAAGCGAAGCTCTGAATGGCGTTGACGGCGAGGCGCTTCACCTCCATCTCCTTGGACTCCACCTCATCCATGAGCGTTCTTAGCTCATGGCGCTTCTCTTCCAGCATGGACAGCTCTTTGTGGAGGAGCACCATGTCCACTGGAACGTCCTCGGGCTCCTTAGCCGTGCTGGGGGTGCTGGGGGTAGCCTCTTCCGATCTGTATGCTCTCACGCCGTAGGTGTGGGGAGATACGGCCACCTCCAGCACGGTCTTCCTGACGATCCTGAAGTACTTTCTCCGTCCCCTGTCCTGGTAGCACTCGATCAGGCCCGCTCTCTCCAGCATCTCCAGGTGATCTATGACAGCCTTTGGGCCGACGTCCAGGCGCTTGGCCATCTCGTTGAAGTAGAATGGCCGGAAGGAGAGGAGCTGGAGAATTCGCCTCCGATTCTCGTTTCCCAATATGTCTAGAAGCTCAACAGGGTCCAAGATCATCACTCAATGAACTTAATGTTAGTAACATGAAGTTAGATAAACTTTACGGTACGATCATATGCATGTTTTTGCGGCGGTCGCTACCTGATCAAGAGTACTGTCCAGAATGCTATTATTCCTATTATCACGAGCAGTATGTTTACTATCCTGCCATGCCCCACCCGCCAGCGGCTCAGAGTGAACTTGGTGCTGATCAGCACATGTAAAAGCAAGAGGACTACCAGGAAGAGGTCGAGCCGTGTGTGCATCCATATGGCAAGCTGAACGGGCATAATGCTTCTGTTTACCCAGGCGTATCCCGATGCTAGGAAGACGACCATGAAGATCAGGAGCAGCCAGGCGCAGATTCTGTTGATTTTGACGAGGAAGCGGCCATAGTTCAAAACAACTCACCAAAGCGACATTATGCAGCAGAGAAATAAAAAAGTTGGCGGGAGCGGCTGGACCTAAACCGCTTCCACATAGATTATCTTGGGAATTCCCTTATCAAAGTAGAGGTCCCTCTGGTAGTACCAGGAGCCGTCCCATACGGTTATCTCGTGGTTCATGCCGCCAGGCACGCGGAATCCGACGCTTCCGAGTCCTGAACCTACATATTGTCCATCGACGTAGACATCGATGTTTCTCATGGACGGATACCTAACGGTCACAGGAGTATCTCCGGTGGTCGGCACGGGCTGTGGCAGCGGTTGTGTTGGGGATGTAGATACATAACTGGGCGGTGTTATTGGGCTCGGCTCTGGCAGCACTACTTCCGTCGATGGCGGCGACTGGTAGAGGGCGTCCACTATGACGGCGTTGCTCGGCCTGTTGTTCACTACGAAGAGCAGTATGTGTCTTCCCGCCTGGTCTGCGTAGAAGTCCATGCGGTTGTAGCCTGGATAGAGCTGGTAGGTCCTGTACTTCACCGAAGTGGTTGATGTCTGAACGATCTCATAGAAGCCGGCGTTGCCGCCCTCGGGCGAGTAGGCTATAAGCTGCAGCCATGTTCCCACAGGAGCTACCACGTATTGAGACCATCCGCTTTCTCCCTGGACCCACAGCTCGTTGCCCCTGGGCAGAGCCGTCGATGTGTACTGTGAGTACGGCACCTGCTGGCCGCCCGCGAAATAAACTGTGGATGGCGGCTGCTGTGTGATCTCGTATCTAACAGGAGTGCTGATAATGCCTCCAACAATTGGTGCGCCCGTGTCGATGTAGTATTCGCTGAAGAAGGAGAACGCCTGGCTCATCTCTGGCGTGGCGTTGAATCCATAGTAGAAGGATATATTCGAGCTGTACCAGGGGAAGCCCAGCCAATCGGTCTCGTTGCCTATCTGGAAGCCTGTAGTCTGCAGGCCTGAGGTTTGCAGGCCTGCGGGCGATGGCAGAAGGTAACCGTCCTGGGATGATCCGACAGATACTAGAAGGATCAGTAAGATCAACCCTTCAATCTTTAAATTCATTTTAAATACCTCTTTTACTCTGATTAATAGTAATCATCTTCTGATATATAGATTTAATTTTTTCTAGAGAGTTTTCTGCATGATGAGGACGCAATAACGCTCGTAATAGTTCCTTCAACACAAAAAATTCTTAAAAGAAATCAATCCAGGACCTTCCACATTCTTACAGCATGCTTTCCTCTACCGTAATAGTTCCTGAGCATCTCCCTCTCGCTGTAGCCCGCCTTACGATAAAGTGCGAGCGCAGCAGGATTGTTCAATGCAGCCTCAAGCCGAATTCTCTTCGCCCTCTCTGCACGCAGCTTCTCCTCCAATGCCGAAACAAGCATTGCACCGATGCCCTTTCTCCTGTAATCCGGATGAACATCCAGAGTGTAAATGAACCCGGTCCCTCCGCTGGCGAAGCCGATGATAAACCCGGCTATAAGGTCGTCCTCAATGGCCACCAGAGTTGTCGCGTATCTGATCAGGTAAGCGAACATCCCCGGAGGAAATGCCGTCTCCTCAGGGAAGCAGAGCCCCTCAATCTCCACGATGCGGGAAAGATCGCTTGGCTCTGCCTTGCGAATTATCATCTATCATCTCTTTTCTGAGACCTGCTTCACCACGTCTGCATAAGCTCCAAAGACCTCGGGCAGGTCTATGGTCCCGACCACGTCCACGATTCCGATGGCTGCCACGATCTTCCCTTCGGCGATGATCGGCGCAACGGAGACGGGCACGCCCTGGTAAGCCCCGCTCTTCGGCACAGTGCGTACAGGCCTGCCAATCCTTAGCACCTCCTCCAGGATGGGTCCGCTATAGTTCTCATCCAACACCTTGCCCTGCTCCACCCGAACCCCTGGAAACCGCGCGCTGCGCAGGGTGATGGGAAGCCTGATGATCTCATTGATCGCAAGGGCGAGCGGAGCCAGGTCCTCCGACCTTGCCTCTTCGGATATCACGAGCTGGGCCATGCTAAAATCTTTGGGCACTTATCTCTGATAAATTCTGTCCTTGATCGATTCTTGATCAATTAAATGGGAATAAATGGGAATCAGTCAAAGACTGATGGGTTAAAAATGAAAATATTTATAAACTTAAAATGTTTTTTAATAGCATGAGCTATTCGAATCGAACTGCGGCTGGGGCGCTGCTATTCACCGGAATGGTAGTATTCATAATAGGATTGAACGTTGCTGAGGAGCTTTACCCGGGATACAGCGTATCCATGAATTATATCAGCGATCTGGGGGCCACTTGTCGGGACTCAGGCTGTCAGGTCTTCCAGCCTTCGTCCACGATCTTCAATACGTCCGTCTTCGTAGCAGGCTTATTCTCCGTCGTCGCAGCTTATTTCCTCTGGCTTGAATTCAGGACCCGCCTCTTTCCCAGCCTTCTAGCCCTTGCGGGAATCGGAGCCATGGGCGTCGGCCTCTTTCCGGAATACCATATCTACCTCCACTATGCGTCTGCTTTCCTGGCCTTCGTCTTCGGAGGGACTGCTGCCATTGCAGCTTCAACCATAGTAAAGTCAGTGCTGCGTTATTTTTCCATTGTCATGGGGATCATGACCCTTGCAGCCTTTGTCCTGACCATAACTCATCATTACATGGGACTCGGGCCGGGTGGAATGGAGAGAATGATTCTTTATCCGTTTGCTCTCTGGGCAGTTGGCTTCGGCGGCTATTTGATGCAGCCCTGCGGGGAGACTCCGCCAGCCAGCACGGCTCAAAAATAGAGCTGATCCCAAAACAGCGACTTCTCCGACGTCATCGGTACTGACTTCTTTGTGTCTTTGTGCCTTGGTGGTTAGCTCAGATAACGCTCACCACAGAGGCACAGAGGCACAGAGGGATTTCAATATTATTGTCCGAAATTTTCGCTCTCTGCGTCTCTGTGCCTCTGTGTCTCTGTGGTGAAGTCGTAATTGTCCACTACAAGACACGAAGGCACAAAGAGAGGTTCCTCGCTGTTTCGTGTGGGTGGACTAGAAATTGGTTGGCCGATGAGAGCACTGACCTTTCCAAATTTAATAATCGTCGCCGTTCTTTGTGAGTCCTTTGTGCTCTTTGTGAGCTTTGTGGTGGTGTTCGTAAGCTCTTGGATTAACATACGGTTGACTATTTTTAACCACAAAGCCACAAAGCTCACAAAGGACGCACAGAGAAGATCTTGGGAGACTGGACCCGCCACGAAACATCAACCACTCGAAATAGCGAAGAGCCACAAAAGAGACTTCGTAAGCCGTATGCCTTTTGGGATGGCCTCGAAAAAAAAAGTTTACGAGCACTTCCTTCTCAGAAGTCTCGCCTGGAATCCATGATACTTGGCAAAGCCTTCGGCATCACGCTGGCTCAATGTCTGGGAATCGAAGGATACCATATCTTGAGCGTACAGCGCATCGGGAGATTTGCGCCCCACGGGTATGGCGCAGCCGGCATAGAGCTTCATCTTGACTGAGCCGTTAACCCTCTTCTGACTCTGATCTATGAATGCGTTCAGATCGGAGTAGAGCGGATCATCTAACAGGCCCATGTAAGCCAGCTCAGACCATGCATCGTCCACTATCGCCTTGAACTTAAGCTCTGCCCTGGAGAGCACAAGATGCTCCAGGTCGTTATGGGCTGTCAGAATAATTGTAGCTGCAGGGTGCTCGTAGTTCTCGCGCGCCTTGAGGCCCAGGACCCGGTCCTCGACCATGTCCGTCCTGCCCACTCCCTGCTCTCCGCCGATCTGGTTGAGCCTGATGATCAGGTCCATGCCGTCCATCTTCGCGCCGTCCAAAGATACGGGCACGCCCTGCTCAAAACCGATCTCGATCACCTGCGCGGGCCTGCTTGCGCTTGGGGCCTTTGTCCAGCCGTAGATCTCCTCGGGAGGCTCGAAATAGGGGTCCTCCAGCCGGCCACCTTCGATCGATCGCGACCAGATGTTCTCGTCTATCGACCAGGGCTTCTCTTTGGTGACGGGCACGTCGATGCCGTGTTCCCGCGCATACTCGATCTCCCACTCGCGGGCGAGGTCAAGCTCCCTCATGGGCGCGATGACCCTGCAGTCAGTTGCCCTGAATATTGCCTCGAACCTGAGCTGGTCGTTCCCGCGACCTGTGCAGCCGTGCGCAAGGTTCTTTATCCCCTTCTCTTTGGCGATCTCCGCCGCCTTGCTGGCAATTAGCGGCCGGGCGATGGCTGTTCCGAGCACATAGCCTTCGTAGGAGCCATTTGCTTTGATCAGCGGGAAGAGGTAGCTATCCACGAACTCTTTTTTGGCATCTATTACATAATGCTCATCTGCGAGCTGCTTTGCCCTTTTATTGCCACGCTCGATATCTTCCTTGGGCTGGCCGACATCAACTAGAACCGTAATGACTTTATCAAATCCGTAACGCTCCCGGAGGAGCGGTATGCATACAGATGTATCCAGGCCACCTGAATAGGCCAGTACAACTTCAGACACTCGATCACCGCACTCGTACAGGAAGCACGGCTAATTAAACGTTATCTCTTTGTCCGCAACATCCTGCAGTTTTAAGAGACACTTGCTATGTTTTCATTCAAGTAATACTGCAAGCTTTGGGAAATTTTAAATAGTAGTGATATTCTTATTATAGAATCGTAAAATGTCTCAGATTCAATCTTCCGAAGTAATAGTAGTAACAGTTGGCTCTTTTGGTATCATGCTAGTCGCTCTTCTTTGGGTCTTTTTTAGCTTATGTCCAAGTTAAACTTTATAAATTGTTTACTATGAAGACCGCCATTTCGGTCCGCAGGCGGAATTATAAAACCCAAAAATCAAGGTGTCTTTCTCCCCCGATATCCGTCCTCTCCACCCCAACAAACTAGAGTAGGGTACTCGCACAATACTCCTTTGGGCGATAACTCTATAACTCCAAGAAAAAAAAGTGCTCGCAATGACCCAGCTACTTAAAACGGCCGCCCTCAGTGTGGACTTCGATAAAGACCGCCGCATGATGGAGGCCCGCGGCGCTTTGGCATTGATGGTTCAGCCGGTTTTAAAGGCGATAAATCAGAGGCTTTCCGATGAGAAGCCAGCGCAGGTTCGCATTAAAGATATTGTAGCCACCACCTGGCTTCCGCCCATACCAAGCGAGCCCTTCAAGAGGCTGCTTCTAAATGAGGCCAAGATCGCGATAGGCAGGTATGTCCCTCAAACTGTCTCCATCGAGGTCACACGTCAGTGCGGCGCAAATTGCGATCACTGTCTGATCAAAGAAGGCGAGGGTGAGCTTGGCCATGACGAAATACTTCGCGTCATCGACGAAGCCCTGGCCTTAGGCGCCAGCATCATTACCTTCACCGAAGGCGACCCCCTCCTCCGGGAAGACATATTCGAGCTGATAAGATACGTCGATCCCGAGAAGGCTGTGGTCAACCTCTTCACCCCCGGTCTGGAGATGACCGTGGAAAAAGCGGTGAAGCTTAGAGAAGCCGGTCTTTATAACTTGATCATAGGAATCTACAGCCCCGACCCGGCAGAGCACGATCGAGTGCGCGGCGTAGAGGGAGCCCACGCCAAGGCCGTGGAGGCCATAAAAATGGCATTAGAGGCAGGCCTGATGGTCACCATGTCCTGCCATGTTAAGGCCGGCCAGGTGGAGAAGATCCCTGAGCTCTATCAGTTCGCCACAGAGCTTGGCGTGCAGGAGCTGTCGATCTGGGAGGGAATCCCCAAAACTCCGGAGGAGCAACTGACACAGCTGGAGAGGGAGAAGATAATCGACATATACAGAAAGGTCAACTCCACTCTGGAAGGGCCGAGGATCTTCGCCAGCACTTACTTCGAGGGGCAGATGCTGGGCTGCATGGCCGGACGCAGATGGCTTCATGTAGGCGTGGATGGCATGGTGAGGGCCTGTCCGTATCTCGAAAAGAGCTATGGCAACATCCTGGAAAGCCCGCTCAAGGATATATGGAAGGGCATAAGAAAATCCGGAGAATTCGAAGGCTTCATCTGCAGCTGCCCTGCTCAAAATATTTACACCTGAACCTCCATTTTTTATCTCTTCTCGTGTCCCTTTTCTTGCCCCTTTTCTTGTCTCTTTTCTTGCCCCATTTCCTTTTTCCATCCCGTTTTGCACAAGCTTTTATTACTATCATTCTCTATAAAATACTTATAAGAAAAACTCGTTAAGTTTGCGGCTGTGCTCTATGCTCCTGGATGATGCCTGAATAAAAGTGATGGAAAATTATTAGTACAGATATGGGCCTTATCTGCCTTGAGGTTGGTTATGGGTATAATCAGCGGCCTCAAGATGAGCCTTGGGGCCTGGATAAACAGGATATTCAAGAAGAGGAGGGCGAAGATCGGTCTTTACGGCCCGCCGAATGCGGGCAAGACGACCCTTGCCAATAGGATAGTCAAGGACTGGAGCGGAGGAGGATCTTTCGGCACGGTCTCAGCCGTACCCCATGAGACCCGGAGAGCAGTTAGAAAGGAGGGGATATTGATTAATGCCAACGGCTCGAGCATAGAGCTGGATATAGTGGATACTCCTGGCATGGCCACGAAGATCGACTTCAAAGAGTTCATGGCCTTCGGCCTCTCCGAGCCAGAGGCCAAGAAGAGGGCCAAGGAGGCCACAGAGGGCGTCATCGAAGCCATCAAATGGCTGGACGACCTGGACGGCGTTCTGCTTGTTATGGATGCAACAGAGGACCCCTACACGCAGGTCAATGTGACGGTTATAGGCAACATGGAGGCACGGGGTTTGCCCCTTCTCATTGTAGCCAACAAGACCGATCTGCCTGAGGCCTCGCCATCCAGGATCAAATCGGCTTTTCCGCAGCATTCCATGGTATCGATCTCGGCCCTGGAAGGATCGAATATAGACGAGCTGTATCAGGCGATAGCAAATCATTTCGGGTGATCTGATGCGAGAAGTGCAGATGGACCTGATATCCGGGGAGAAGCTGGAGAAGATGACCTCCATGGAGAAGATCAGGCTTATACTGGACAAAGTCAAGACCGGCAGGATAGTGGTTCTGGAGAGCGGGCTCTCTCCTGATGAGGAGGTGCGCCTAATAGAGATGACAATGACTGAGATCAGGGTGGACGAGTTCTCCGGAATAGAGATAGAGAGCTATCCCGTGAGGAAAGAGGGATCATTTTTGGATAAGATCTTTGGGAGGAGCATAAAGGGCAGGATGACGGTGATAGGACCTGCGAACCAGCTGCGGACCATTGAGAAGGATCAGTACCAGATCAGCACCAAGGTCTCCATAGGGGAATAGGGATTAGATGCCTCATATCTGTACCCGCTGCAATAACATCTTTGACTCGGGCGAAGATATCCTCAAAGGCTGTCCCGTTTGCGGCTGGAAGAAGTTCATGTTCACCCGGACGAAGTCAGCCGGAGTTAAAGGGAGTGAGCCTCAGACGCCGCAAATCATAACCAGAGCTATGGGTGTGAGGGTGCCTCCTGGTGGAAGGGCAGAAGAAAGGGAAGAAAGGGTTGAGGAGATAGTGCGAAAGCCCTCTGAGAAGCCCTTTCAGCCGTCTGCTAAGGGGCCGGAGGGGTCGGGGGCATTCGCATCCATTCATGAAGCCATCCCTGAAGGCAAGAGCGAGAAGCCGGAGAGCAAGCTGGAGAGCATAAAGATAACGGCTCCAGGAACCTATGAGCTGAATCTGCCATCGCTTTTCGAGAGGGAGGAGCTGATCATGGCAGTTAAGGAAGGAACTTACTTCATAGATCTCTCTTCGGCCTTTAGAAAAGGCAAGAAGGAATGATCATTCCTGCACCTTTATCGTTATCTCCTTCCAGCCCTGGTTCACGCCCCGGAGAGATTCCGCCATGGCGACGGTCACGTTTCCTATGATCTCCTGGGTGAAGTCGTTTAAGGGAATGGCCTTACCATCGACCACCAGCTCTACCTTCATCTCCCTCTCCTCTCGATTTTTTCTGTTTAAGATCCGCCGTAGATTGCTATCGGAGGAGTATACACACCTGGGTTAGCAGCTACTGCCTGGGGCAGGGTGAAGACTGTATTGGCCTCAGTTGTGATGTTCAGGTTCTTTACGGCGAACGAGGGCGTTATCGTTACAGGAGTGGCTCCCTGAATCATCGTAGTATTCACATCAGGCTTGAGCGACTTCTTTCCAAGCGTGCTTAGGTCGAGAACCTCTGTATCCACATTCCCACCCAACGCTGAGGCCGAAACGGTCGGTATGGCGGCCGAAACCTGGGGAAGAGCCACGGGCGCAACAGTGGGCTTCTTTCCGAGCGTGCTTAAATCTAATACATCTTGGGCGCTGGCCGAAGCCAGGACGCCTGCAAAGAGAACCGAGACAACTAGGACTGCGAGAAATGCTTTCATTTTTAACCTCCTTTCTCCTTGGCACCCGGGTATCATAGTACGCGGGTACCGCATTTATTCTGGGTCATGTAGTTTAACCATTTATTCCTTTTGCTGTTCTCCGTCCTTGTTCTTATCATAATCGATCTATCCTTCAGTGATAACAAGGCTTGGAATGGATGATTGACCCCTGAGCCAATCCACAGCCTCGTCCGCCCTTTTATCAAGCTCCTTCGCCAGAGCATCCCTGAGCTGGCTGAGCAGGTCGCTCTTGAGGCTCTCCAGCTGGCTGCTGAGATTATCAACTGGCTGCACCTCAACTGGCTGCTCCTCCGAGCCCCTTCCATCGGGGCTGCTTCCATCAAAGCTGCCTCCTCCGGAGCTGCTTTCTTCGAGGCTGAACTCATTGTTTGTGAAGTCATTTATTTCAGCATGGCCTGAGTTTACAAGCAATTGGTTGAAGCTGGGCGCCATCAGCGGCTGGCCAAAGAATCCTGTTAGGTAAGCGACACAAACGAGCCGCCCGTAGGGATCGCGGCCGTTTCCCGAGCGATCATCGATGTCCAGGAATACCCTCTTGTTCATGAGAACCGCATAGGTGAAATCCCTCGCTGTAGGCCCGCCCGGTGTGTCCATCTCAGGAGAATCGACGTCAGCCAGCCTTATGCGCTCTACGCTTGAGGCTATCCTGGAATCGGCTTTTTCGATGGTTACATCAAAGGTATCGCCATCCAGAACGTTGGTTACCACCCCGTAGGCCTCGTCCTGAGCGGCCGAAGCTGCAATTGATAGCATTGCCAGCAAAAGGAATGCCAGTAATAGTAATGATCTCAGCCTCGTCTTATATCCCTCATCATTAGCGCTTGCCATAGTTTGGAGTTTGGACCTTACTTCTTGCTTAGTTCTCCTTCCTCCATCATATATTTGATGGATCGATATCCTCATGATACTTATAGAAAAAATTTAAATATTTTCGGGATAAATATGGTAATGGGTGGAATATTATGGCGAGAAAAATGGCTTACTTAGTAGTTGCTGCAATACTTTTTGCAGCTTCGGCGCTTCTATCAGGTTCAGGCTTGGAAGATAAGACTCAGCCGTCTGCTGGAGATACAACCTCAACAATCGTCATCAGGGGTTTCGCCTTCAATCCTTCAAATCTGACCGTAGAAAGAGGAACGACTGTGATCTGGCTGAACGGAGATTACATGACCTATAAGATCAGGTCAAATAATTTCGAGTCCGGAAACCTAACTCGCGGAGATGCGTTCTCTTATACTTTCAACGAAACCGGCAACTACGATTACTCTGAGGTCACGAACCCCCTCATGAAGGGAAGGGTAACCGTCACGTGAGATTCCTTGATGCCATTTTTAATCTTTTTCGGGATGGCCTCTCACTCTTCTACAATCACCCGGACATCTGCTGACCTGTTCCTGGTTCCGTTCACGGCCGTGAGAGTGTAGACTGTGGTCTCCGAGGGCGAGACCGATCTGGTTCCCTTAAGCTCAACAACGCCGATTCCCTGATCAATTGCCACCTGTGTAGCTCCGATGACGCTCCAGTTGAGGTTGGCAGAGCCTCCTGGCTGGATTACCACTGGATCCACATCGAACGACTCGATGATTGGAAAGGGCGAGGTAAATAGGTTGAGCGCGAGGAGAAGACCGCCAAGTATGATTGCCAGCATCCCCATCCAAATCACTACGCCTGTTGGCGTCTTCCAGAAGGACTTTTGAGTCTCCCAGTAATTCATGGTGTTGCACCTTATCTTCTGATGATGCAAATGGATATAATCCCCTTTAATCTTTCTCATGCCCTTTTAGAGATATTAGCTATTTTATGGACCGCCCATTAGTTTCTCCTTGTTCCTTGTCCCTTGTCTCTTATCTGATGCGATTTGAGAAGTTCTTCCTTTTAGCGTGCGGTTGTTAATAAAATGATCTTTATATCAGCGTTGGATGAATCGGCATTTAGCTGACTCATTAAAGGGTGAATTTAAAGAAAATGAGCGACATGTTATTGATTTCAACCACCGATATATCCTGTCGAAGATTGTCTCACATTTAAAAAAATTTCCTCATTCAAGGTAAGGTCTTATATTAATAACTAATATTAGGAGATCTAGGCTCTTATTACCAGTTCCTGTTATTTTTTATTAAAAGGTGTCTCGATTTAATTGTAGAAACAAATCACAGAGGAGATTATGGAGTACAATAGTTCCACTTAACATTATATCAAAATAATTATAAAAAAATATTAAAAGTCAAGTCCGGTATCTGAATTGATACGATGATAGGAGGAGCTGGATGATACAGCGAAGGCTATTGATCTATTGGGGGAAAAATCATAATACCTAAAGTAAGATGTTGCGGCTCATTCACAAGTTATATTTTAATAACGATTTTTTTATTTGGAACATTTAGTGATATCATTGAAAAAATATATTGGTGTTTAGCAAAAATTGTTTGCGAGGCTGCTCATGTACAGGGATAAAAAAATTGCTGTTGTGGTTCCTGCCTACAATGAAGAAATGCTGATAAAGGACAGCATAACATCCGTGCCAGACTACATCGATAAAATCTATGCAGTAAATGATTGCTCTACTGACAAGACTGCAGAGATAATTGAAGCTCTCGCAAAGGATGATCAAAGAATTAGATGCATAAATCATGAGAAGAACAGGGGAGTTGGAGCAGCCATTATAACAGGTTACAGACAGGCGCTGGATGATCGCATGGATGTAATTGCAGTCATGGCTGGGGATAACCAGATGGACCCTGCTTTCCTGAAATCTTTTCTTGACCCGATAGTAGAAGGAAAGGCGGATTACACCAAGGGAAACAGGCTCCTTTCCCCAGGGTTCAGAAAAGGCATGAGCAGGTGGAGGTACTTTGGGAACTCAGTGCTGACGTTCCTGACCAAGGTCTCTTCAGGCTACTGGCAAATGGTGGACCCTCAGAACGGCTACACTGCAGTATCCAGGCAGGCCCTGGAGAAGATAGATCTCGATTCGGTATATCCACGCTACGGCTACTGCAATAATATGCTCTGCAAACTGAATGTGCAGGGATTAAGGGTTTTGGATATCAACCATCCTGCCAGATACGGGAATGAAAAGTCCAAGATAAGGTACGGCAATTATATCGTCAAGGTCTCCAACCTGCTTCTATCCGATTTCCTCTGGAGGATGAGGGTGAAGTACACAGTGCTGAGCTTTCATCCGCTGGTTTTTTTTTACTTGTTCGGAGTTGTGCTCAGCATCCTGGGGCTTCTAGGCGGATTATACTCTTTATACTATAAGTTCATCTTATCCGGCCCTATCTTTGAAAAGGGGATTTTAGCCCTGCTTACCTTCATCATGGGTGTGCAGTTCCTCCTTTTTGCCATGGTCTTCGACATGCAGCACGAAAACGGAATACGGTTTCGTTAGCTGCCTCGAAGATACTTCCGCAACTGTACGGCAAAATAGGCCAGAAGAATTAGAAACCCGGCCACTTCTGAGATAAAGGATATGGAGAAGGACGGATGAAGCCCCTGCAAAAGGTCTAAAATATAATCATTTATGCTTATGGCCTTATGGAACTGGAATCCTCCCAGAAGCGGCCAAAAGAGTATGGCTGGTTGCTCCCACATTCTGTCCTCGATCAGGTGCAGGGCGACAGCGAGGCCGAGCACCAGCATTTGCCAGGAATGCCCAATTGATAACAGAGAAAGCCCAATTATTATCAGGATGAGCAAAAACACTAGCGTGTGCCCGATCAGCCTCCCGCTTCCCAGGGGCAAAATGACTCTTCCAAGAGGTTTGTCGATGAGGTCGGGCAGTATTGAGCCGAAAATGATCAATAGATAGCTGAACTTACGCTTGGTTAAGAGGGATATGAAATAAAAAATCCCAAATGTAAGTCCGATATGCCCGAATAGAAGCATGAACCTAAAACATGAGCTGAAAGGATAAAATCTTTGGGCTAATGCTTTTGGTCTTTTTTAAATCGAATAACCACGGCTTTCGCTATTCTTCAATTTCACTATTCTTCCAATGAAGATCACTATCAAAACCGTTAAAAACAGGAGGCAAAAAATACATGGATAGAACGGAATTATCTGTAACAATAGATGTTGAGGACTGGTATCATATACCTTCCGTGTGTAGCTCACCGTTCTCAATATACAGGAATGTAGAGGAATTCTTCGAGAAATGGGATAGCAGCTACGACTATCTCACGGAACCGACTATGAGGGTATTGAATATGCTGGACGAGTTCGGTATAGAGGCCACGTTCTTCGTAGTGGGAGATGTAGTCAAGCGCTATCCTGGACTCGTGGAGTCGATTGTGGAAAGAGGGCATGAAATCGGCTGCCATGGGCTGTATCATGCCTGCAAAATACATCCAAAAACCAAGACGCCTCTGATAGGCATTGAGGAGTTCAAGAAGAGAACCAGGCAGGCAAAGGAACTGCTCGAAAAGATTTATGGAAAAAGGGTCATCGGTTATCGTGCGCCCAATGCTCTTGTAGCCGGGTGGATGCTTGACGGACTTGAAAGGCTGGGGTTCAGGTACGATTCCTCAGTCTGCGTAAATTCGATCTACAACAAGACCGACTCATCCCTTAATGGCGTCTCTTCGAAACCATACTATCCCAAGAGGAACTGTCTGGATGCCGGAGATGAGAGGGATTTTGTAGAGTTTCCCTGGTCTTATTATAACGTGGGCGGTATTGAATTACCAACAGGCGGCGGGCCCATGCTGAGATTTCTGGGCGCCCATTTTATCCTGATGGGCCTGAAGCAGAGCCTTAAAAGAGGGCATACAGTGCTGTATTTCCATCCTATAGACATATCGAACTCCAAGTTTCCAGGGGTCGGCAAAGGGAGGCCACTTTACTGGCTGTTTAAGGGAGAGGTGGTGGAGAGAAGAATACGGCATATACTGACTAATTTGAGGCATGTTAAAAAAGTTCGAATGGACGATGCCCTGGGGTATGTGGGGTATGTATGAACATCAAGGAGATCTACAACAGGCTTGCCAATGAATATGATAAAAATCACTTTCATCCAAATTCTGCTGCGGAATATGCGGAAGAAAGAAGATTTGATTTAATATGCCCGTATCTAAAAAAATCAAAGAGTTTAAAGTTATTAGACGTAGCTTGTGGAACAGGTACATATTTAGGAATTGCTAAAAGATTTGGGGCTAATGCAGTAGGCTGTGATATATCCGAAAACATGGTACGCATATGCAAGAATAAGGGAATCGATAATGTTTTCGTCAATGATTATCATACGCTGCCTTTTAAAGATGGAACTTTCGATCTGATCTTGTGTATAAATGCCATACATTATTCGGATAATCCCAAAGTTGCTATAAATGAAATGCGTAGAGTCCTATCAAAGGATGGGACTATATTATTTACATATTTTAATAATCTAAATTTTAGATCGATTAACTATGTAAGAAAATTGTATAAAAGAGACCAGCCAATTAGCAAAGAGCGTAGATATAGTCCTTTCCAAATGAAAAAGCTCCTTAATAATGGACTCAGACCTGCGCATTTCTATGGAATAAACGCACTGCCAATCCCGAGCAATGATAAACCTAGAGATAAAATGTTGTTGAATGCTTTCCGTGACATGGAAAGCATTACCAAAGGGACTCTGCTAATGCACTTCTTTAACGAGGTGCTGGTGGTATTGAAGAAATATGGTCTCATACCGCATTTATTAGCGTTTAGTATGTTCCATGAAATATTTCACTTCGTTTATGGATGCCCGTGTTTGCCCGTCTATGCCTTATAGCATAAATTGATTTTGGCATAAGAACATAATCCGTGCCGCAATAACGCGAGTAGCATTTGCTGCATTTTAGATAAAATTTTTTAAATTTATGGAAAAAATATTTATCACTGACGGAAGATCTCTTGCAACGTTAGCAATAGCAAGGTCTCTAGGCGAGAAGAACCTTGAAGTACATTGTGGCGAGGAATTTAGGAACAACATCACATTCTTCTCAAGATACGTCAAAAAAAGGGTAGTCTACCCCTCACCACAGAGGTATCCAGAAGAATTCGTGCGCAAGATTCTCGATTTAGTCAAAAATGAAAAATACGATATGCTCATGCCCGTCCGGGACGAAACCAGCTTACTGCTTTCAAGACACGAAGACGAGCTGACGAAATACACAAACCTGTATCTTGCGAACTTCGAGACCATGAGAATGTTCAGGGATAAGGGTGAGACGGTCCAGCTTGCTATGAAGCAGGAAGTCCCCTGCCCAAAGACGTACTTCCCAGAGAATATGAGCCTCAAGAAGATCAAAGAGGATGCGCCTTATCCAGTGCTTATAAGGCCAAGGGTCAGCTCAGGGTCCAGGGGAATAGAATACGTTCGAAGCCAGGGGGAGTTCGATGCTGCCTATCACAACGTTAAAAGGGACTACGGCGAACCCATGATCCAGGAGCATATCTCTAAGCAAGGATACTGCACGGCCTGCCTGCTGCTCGATCGAGACTCCAGAGAGATAGCCTCGTTTACCTATGAGCGGGTCAAGGAATATCCCATGAGCGGCGGCCCTACGGTCGTGGGAATAAGCTGCTGCGACCATGCCATAAAGGAATATTCATTGAAGCTGCTAAAAAGCGTGGGATGGACGGGTGTGGCCGAGGTGGAGTTCATCATTGATGCAAAAGGCGAGCCCAAGCTCCTTGAGGTAAACCCCAGGTTCTGGATGCCTCTGAACCTGGCCATTTCGTCGGGGGTCGATTTTCCTTATTTGCTGTACAAATTAGCCAGAGGTGAGGAGGTTGAGCCTGTCACCTCCTACAAAGTAGGCATGAAATACAGATGGGTGCTTCCAAACGAGATATTGTGGCTGATGCAGGCTCCCGACAAGCTCCGGGGAATAAAGGAGTTCGTCAACTTTTGGGACGACGGAACCTGCTATGGAGAGCTGTCTTTCCGAGATCCTCTGCCTGTAGCAGGCGTGATACTGCAGGCCCTCAACTACATGGCAAACAGAGAGAGAAGGGGAACTATCTTCAAAAGAGGGTGGACTGCCAAAAGATGACTAGAGATTTCACATTAGAAAAATACAAAGAACTATGCGAAAGCATAATCGATAGCGGGTACGAGATATTTACAGTAAAGGACTATCTACAGAGACATCCCACGTCCGGCTTTGTAATCCTCAGGCACGATGTAGACTCCAGGCCATGGATGGCCTTGAAGATGGCGGAGCTGGAGAGCCGGTTGGGCATCAATTCTACATACTATTTCAGATATACCAGGAATATTTTTGATCCGGAGATTATAAAGCAAATCGGCGATAGGGGCCACGAGATCGGGTATCATTACGAGGTCCTGAGCAAAGCAGGCGGCAACTACGAAGAGGCTATTAATCTGTTTAAATTTGAGCTGAATGAGTTTAAAAAGATCTGCGATATCAATACTATTTGCATGCACGGCAGCGTGCTTTCGAAATACGACAACAAAAAGCTTTGGAATATCTACAGCTTTCGGGATTTAGACATCGATGGAGAAGCTTATCTGTCCACGGGAACCGATTTCAGTTACTTCTCGGATACTGGATGGGAGTGGAACTTAAAACATAAGCTGAGAGATCTAATGCCAGAGAGCGTCGAAGAGGCTCATATCGATTCAACTGACGATTTATTCGATATTATAGATAATAATCTGATAAAAAATATCTACCTTCTCGTCCATCCTGGAAACTGGACAGAAAGCTCCTTGGACTGGTATTATATATTAATTAAAAATAAGCTGTTCAATGGCGGAAAAATGCTCTTGAGGTTGGCAAATAGCTATGAAAATCGTGGATCATATTAAGAGAGAATCCTGGGAAGATTTCCTGGAAAAGTGCCCTGACGCAAAGCTAGTGCATACTCCTCAATGGATGGATTTTCTGGAAAAGAGCTTCGATTTCCATAGCAAGCACCTATTTATATTGAATGAAAATGATGAAGTTACAGGTATGTTGCCCCTCTTTAAAGTTGGGCTAATGCTTCGTGGTTCCAGGCTTTGCTCATCCCCTTTCTACGGGGAATGCGGCTTCATAGGGGATGAAAAATTATTTGGCCCTATAATTGAAAGGGCAATGGATCGCCTTGACGGTTCGACGTACCTGGAAATAAGGAGCCTCATTGATGATAGTAATTTCGAGGTTAAAAATTTATTCTCCACATACATACTCGACATCTCAACAGAAATCGATAAAGTTTGGGAGAAATTAAACAAGGGCAGCGTGAGGCGAGCTATAAAGAAATCTAATGAGAAGGGCGTTTCTGTCGTGGAGACTAAAAATACAGAAGATTTAAGATCATTTTATGAATTAAATTGCATCAATAAAAAAGAAAAGGGTGTGCCCTGCCATCCATGGAGGTTTTTTAAGAACATGTTTGATCTTCTCGGAGATTATTCAAAACTATATTTATCAATTTATGAAAATAGGCCGATCGCAGGCGGTATAATAAATCTTTACAAAGAGAGTACCAACTATGGATACGGCGCCAGCGATCCCAATTACCTGAACCTGTACCCGAATAACGCATTTCTATGGAAAAGCATCGAGGACGCATGTTTGGCGGGGTCTAAGTACTATGATTTCGGGAGGGTCTCTTACGACAACGTAGGGTTGATAGACTTCAAGAAGAGATGGGGGACTAGAGAGAAAAAGCTGTATTATAGCTTTTATCCCCACAGCGGTAGATCTTTTACTGAGGACAGATCCGATCTGAAGTTTAAAATAGCGACCAATATCTTAAAAAGGTCTCCGAAGAGCGTTTATGAAAATTTTAGTAACAATTTTTTTGGATATTTTGGTTAATATATTTGACTGTAAAATCCTTTGTGCGCCCTTTGTGAGCTTTGTGCTCTTTGTGGTTGAATTTAAGTTCATAATTAACTATAAAAGCTTACGAAATACCACCACAAAGCTCACAAAGGGCACAAAGGACTCACAACGAATGTTTGAAGCTTAAGATCTCCTGACAACTAAAAAATGAGAATTACTTAGTTTGAAGGGGCACTAGCAGTAATCAAGATAACTCAAACTTTCCAGGAGAGATGCTAACGAGACTAGTCGTATCAATAAGCCATCCGGCGCACGTTCATTACTTTAAAAATTTTATCAGAGAAATGCAAGATGATGGACATGACATACTAATATTAGCAGTAGACAAAGAGGTAACTTACAAATTATTAAATAATTATCAATTAAACTATATCAAATTTGGGCAACACAGATCTTCTTTAATCAAAAAAGCAATGGACATTCCTTTAAGCGATTTTAAGCTATACAGGATGGGCAAGAAGTTCAACCCCGACTTCTTTGTGGGGTTCGGCTCGATTTACGCTTCCCATGCTTCATTCTTATTGCGCAAGAATTGCATTGTCCTTGAAGATACAGAACCCAGCATGGAGCAGATCGGACTTTATCTGCCTTTTGCCAGTGCCGTGTGCACTCCTTCCTGCTTTCGGCGCGATTTAGGCAGAAAGCAGATCCGGTACGACGGCTACACTGAGCTTACCCATCTGCATCCCAGCTACTTCAAGCCCGATCCTTCTATTTTAGATGATCTGGGTCTGGACGCAGATGAGCCCTTCATTGTCCTGAGGTTCGTCTCCTGGACGGCCAGCCATGATTTCGGGCAATCCGGCGTAAAAGACAACGAAGAGCTGGTGGGAGAGCTGGAAAAATACGGCCGGGTCCTCATCTCCTCAGAGAGGCCGTTGAGCAGGAACCTGGAAGAAAAGAGAGTTAAGATCGCTCCTGAGCAGCTGCATAACCTCCTTTACTATGCTGCCCTTTATGTCGGCGAGGGAGGAACGACTGCTTCAGAGGCGGCCATTTTAGGAACCCACTCCATCCACATATCCACGCTGGCCAAGCACTGCGGAGTCTTCGAGGATCTTAACCGGTACGGTTTGATGTGGACCTTTGACAGCGAAAGCGGCGTAATCGAAAAGGTATCGGAGATAATGCAGGAGGACCCGCGCAAGGAGGGAAAGAGAAAGAGAGATCGGCTGATAGCAGATAAGATAAACGTGACCGCGTTCCTCTCCTGGTTTGTCGAGAACTACCCCGAGAGCTTCAAAATGATGAGAGAAAACCCGCGCTATCAAGAGAGATTCAAGTGTGGTTAAAGCTATGGAGATATTGATCCTTTCGCCTCACACCGACGACGCTGAGCTTGGCTGTGGGGGCAGCATAGTAAAGTTCCTTGGTGAAGGACATAAAATATACTGGGCAGTATTCTCCACTGCAGAGGAGTCGCTGCCAGAGGGCATGCCCAAAGACTCACTGAAAAAGGAGTTCTGTTCCGTTATCGATAATCTCGGCATGAGCCTGGAGAGCTGCCTGGTGTACAATTTCAAAGTAAGGAGCCTGCACCAGCACAGGCAGGAGATCCTTGAAGAGCTCGTGAAAATGAAGACGGATTTCGATCCCGACATGGTCATCGGCCCTTCCGTCAACGACCTTCACCAGGACCATCAGGTGATCGCCAACGAGATGATAAGGGCCTTTAAGACTTCATCGAGCATAATCTGCTATGAGCTTCCCTGGAATCACATAAGCTTCATGACGCAGTTATTTATAAAATTAAAGAAAGATCACGTAGCCAGAAAATGTGAGATCCTGAAAGAGTATCGCTCTCAACTGATGAAGGATAAGCTGTATTTTTCCAAGCAGTTCATCTACGGACTGGCAAAAACCCGGGGCGTACAGTGCAATGCCAATTATGCTGAGGCTTTTGAGGTAGTGCGATGGATGATCTGACCATTTTAGTAACAGGCTCGGGAGCCCCAGGGATTGCAGGTACTCTTTACTCCCTTCAGCACAACTTCGATAGCAGAAAGATTACTGCCATCGGTACGGACGTAAAAGAGGATGTAGTAGGAAAGTACCTGTGCGACAGATTCTACAGGATTGCACGGCCCTCAACCGATGAGTACCTCCCTCAGCTTCTTCGCATCTGCAAAAGAGAAGGAGTTGATGTGCTGCTGCCCCAGAACACTGCAGAGCTGTCTATCCTTGCAGAGCATAAAGATGAGTTCGAAGATATCGGAACAATGGTTGCGGTATCGAGCAAAGAGAGCATAGACATAGCCAACAACAAACATGATCTGCTGAAGAATGCCGTGGAGATTGGCGTTCCAGCTCCTAAATTTCACTTAGTCGATAATATGGATGATTTGATCAAATTCGCTGAGGAGTTGGGCTGGCCAGAGAAGCCCGTGGTTATCAAGCCACCCGTCTCCAACGGAATGAGGGGTCTACGGATCATTGACGAGTCCCTCGATCTGAGGAGCATGTTCTTCGCCGAAAAGCCCAGCGGAGTTTATGTTAAGATGGAGGGTCTGGGGGACATCCTGGGTCCTGCTTTTCCAGAGCTGCTGGTCACAGAATACCTGGCCGGAGAGGAGTACACCGTCGATGCCCTGCAGGCAGAGCGTCTGACAGTTATTCCCAGAACTAGAGATCTAATAAAGTCCGGGATAACCTTCAACGGAACCGTGGAAAAGAACGAAGAGATAATCGGTTATTCAGAAAAGCTCAGCAAAAAGATCGGCCTGGATTATGCCTTCGGCTTCCAGTTCAAGCTGGATGAAGAAGGCCTGCCGAAGCTCCTGGAGTCAAACCCCCGGGTCCAGGGGACCATGGTGCTGGCAACCTTTGCCGGTGCAAACATTATCTACGGAGCGGTCAAGCGCGCCATGAACGAGGAAGTTCCTGAGTTCAAGGTTAGCTGGGGGGCAAGAATACTCAGGTACTGGGGCGGCATCGGCATTTGCGAAGGATCGCTTCTGGGAGCGCTATGAAGGCGTGGAAAAAATACGAAGATCTTTTGTCCCGCGGCGAATGGCATATTCATACAAGATACACAGACGGCAACGATGATATAATGGACTACTGCCGGAGAGCTGAGGAAACTGGGATTCCTCTTGTGGCCTTCACGGAGCATGTCCGCAGAGACCTGGAATACAACTTCGATGCATTTTTGAGCGACATCGATTATGCCAGAGGTAAGTTCGATCTAATAATATTATCAGGATGCGAGGCTAAGGTCCTTCCGGATGGCAGCCTGGACGTGGATGAACAGATCCTAATGGAGGTCGATTATCCCGTATTCGCCTTTCATTCTTTTCCCCCGGACCTTGAGCTCTATGTGGAATGTCTTAAAGGCATCCTGAAAAACAAATACGTTAACACCTGGGCACATCCGGGAACTCTGTCTTCCAGCCATATTGATCTGCCAGAGGACGATCTAGAAGAGATCTTCAGGCTCATGAAAGAGAGAGACGTCTTGCTGGAAACCAATAGAAAATATGATCTGCCAAAAAGACACTGGTTAGATATTGCAAAAAGATACGATGTCAGGATAGTACGAGGGTCCGACATCCACAGGGTCGAAGATATGGAATGAATGCGAATAACTTTACTCGGTCGGAGATGGATTCACCAGAGACAGGCTCGCCAAGGGTAGGCTCACCAGAGATGTTCTATGAAATCCTCAGAAAGGATGAAGAGCTGTGGGACATGTTTATCCGAAAAGAGGAATACTCTTCTAAGAAACTTGACAATCATAACAGATTCACCCATGCATCCAGCAGCCATAAAGATATTTTAAATCCAATATTATCCCGGTATCTCGTAGACAACGGCTTTAAAGTAGAATACCCGGAGAACAAGAAGTTCGCAGTCTGTCTGACTCACGATGTCGATGAGATTTATCCGCCCTTCTCTCACACGATTCTGTCTTCGTTGCACCATGTAAAGAACCGCGATCTTTCCGGCCTTAGAGATCAGCTTCTATGGCGGCAGAAAGGAAAGGAGGCCAGCCCTTACTGGAACTTCAGGGAAATTATGGCCTTGGAGGAGAAACACAACGCGAAATCATCATTTTATTTTTTGGCTGATGAACGAGACGTAAGGCGTTTTCGGTACAATGTGGAGTCCCTGGAAAATGAGATTGGCTTTATTGCCGATAAGGGCTGGGAGGTGGGGCTGCACGGAGGCTACTACGCTTACGATGATCTGCAGGAGATCAAAAAGGAAAAAGAAAGACTGGAGCGGCTGTTAGGCCGAAAAGTCATTGGCTATAGGAATCATTACCTGCGGTTTAAAACGCCAGATACCTGGGAGCATCTGGCAGAGGCCGGATTCAAGTACGATACCACTTTCGGATACGAGGACATGGTTGGGTTCAGGAACGGTATGTGCCATCCCTTCAGGCCGTACAATTTGAATGCCGGTCAATATATCGACGTCCTGGAGATACCGCTTTGCATCATGGACACGACTTTGTGGGGGATGAGGCCTCATGTCCGTAGCGTGTGGGAAACAGTTGAGATGCTGATGAAGATCACAGAAAATAATAGTGGAGTGCTGACGCTTTTGTGGCATAATAACATGTTTAATTGTCCTTTCAGGGGTCCATTGAGCCGATTATACATCAAGATCCTGTCATATGCTCAGAGTAGTGGTGCCTGGATCACCTCAGCTGGAGATATCTGGAAGTGGTGGCATGACTATTGAAATAATCGATGATGCAAAGCTCTGGGACGAGGCCGTCGATCAGAGCCCATATGGAAGACTATTTCATAAGTGGGAATTTTTAAAAATTATTGAGAAGCACACGGGTTACCACCTTTATACTTATGGAAGCTATAAGGGAGAGAAGCTCCTGGGAGTATTTCCATTATTTTATAGAAAAACTCGGGGGGTAAAGACGGTCTTTTCACCGCCGCCAAGGACAGGAGTACCTTATTTAGGTTTTGTAGTATCAAAAGAATACGATAGCTTGAAGCAGAGCAAAAAAGAGAATGAGCTGGGCTACTTTACGGACGAAATGGAGAAAAAGTTCGAGGAGATATCTCCCGATTACTTGCTCATCAACCTGGTTCCAAACTTTGTGGATGCCAGATTTTTTAGATGGAATCGCTATTCAGTGGAGCCGAACTATACATATGTCATAGAATTGAATAAGTCCTTAGAGGAGGTATGGAACGGCTTTCACAGGTATCTCAGGAGAGATATAAAGAGTGCTGAAGATTCCGGCTTTAGGCTTTCGCCGGGTGAAGATGTATCCTTCTTCTATGATATGCAAAGCAGAAGATACGACGAGCAGGGAATGATAGATCCTCTTGTTAGCCAGGGATACTTCTCTGATTTAGTTAAGGCCTATCCGGAGAACATAAAAGTTTATTATTTATATGATAAGAATGAAGAGATCATCAGTTCCCTGGCCGTGCAGGAGTACAAGGACAAGTTCACAGGATGGATGGGCCTGGTGAAATCAGTGGAGCACGCCAACGAAATTCTCATATGGAGCTTAATACAGCTAGCTAAAGCTAAGGATTTCAAGAAATTTGAGATCATCGGAGCTAACGTGAAAAACCAGTGCCCGTTTAAATCCAAGTTCAACCCGGGGCTGGAGATGGGTTATACAATCCACAAAAAGAACCTTCGGGGCAGTTTTGCCGAATGGGCGTATGTTAATTTGATTAAGAACAAATTAACCAAATTATAAATAATTAGATTCATTTTAGCTAAGCAGAGAGTCGAATCCCATCACCGATTCTCGCCGTTGATTAAAATATTTTAGTCTGACCGCTTGTTTTATTAGGTTAGTCGTTTGAATAAGAATAGGTTATTATGATGGGATCGAAGACTACTAGAATCGGTGCAGTTCTGGTCATCCTAACTTTGTCTCTTCTGTTCATGGTGTTCGAGGACATCGGAGGTTCAAGGGCCGTTGAAACTGGGACTGCAACTTCGCCAGCATCTATATCTATTAAAAATCTGCAGGTACATCTCGATCCCCTCGGGGAGTTAAGGTCCGCATTGGACAATTTGATGAACAAGAACTCCAGTAAAGAAGCTGTCGCCTTAACCGATATAGTTCCAAATCAAACTATAGAAGATCAAACCACAGAAGATCAAATTGCAGAGAAAGATTATTCTGTCTTAGTTCACCAGAATGAATCATATATCCTGGTAGAAGATAAAAAAGGAAACGTAATTTCCAAAAGGCAGGCGGGCACAGACGATGCCGCTGCAATTAAAGAATCAATTAATTTGATAGATAGCGGAACCATTTTGTATATCGGAACCTTTCATATACTTTCACCAATAGATAACCTGAAGAGCGATATACAGCTGAAGGGGATACCCGGCCAGACTATCTTCGATTGCTCCAAGATGAAGACCACAGTCATTCCCTGCGGATGCGATGGATCTGGGTACGCGGGCGCGACTGCACCGCTTGTAGAGGATGCACCTGTTGGGTCAAGGGCAGTCAAAGTCGCGGATGCCATTGGCTACAGTGAAGGCGACTTTGTAAAGCTCATCGATAACGAGAGCATTAACGGGTTTAAAAAGGGAGAAATATTAAGGATACAAAATATAAATAGTAATGAAATAATATTTGACGAACCCGTCAGAGATGATTATACGGTAACGGATGCCGCTAACATTCGCAAGCTCAACATGGCAAAAGATATTACCATAGACGGGATTAAGTTCTTAGGGCCTGGTTTAGAAACAGATTTAAGTTTGCTCGGCCTGAATTTACAAAAAAATTTCAGGTTCGCAGACAATGAAGTCGCCAATTTTGGGAGAGCTGCTATTTACCTATCCGATTCTTTGGACTCCGTCATAGAAGATAATCTATTTGAAAATATTTATATGACTGGTTTTGGATATGCTGTGGCAGTCACAAACGCTTGCGACGACATATATATAAAAGATAACGTATTCCGGGTCAAAGGCAGACATTATATCTCAACAGGCGCTGGAACCGGCAGCAGGAACTCGGGAGGATTCGTCAGAAATATAAAGATTGTAAATAATACTTTTGAAAACTGTGTCCAGGAAGCGATTAACACCCATCCACCATTCATAGGGCCGATAGAGATAATAGGTAACAGGTTTATAGCAGATGGAAAGGGCATTGAGATCGCTAACGGCAATACTGTTATAGTAGATAATGTTTTTACGAAATGTCCTATAGGGATTCAGCTGCTTGGGGATGAGGATCGAACTCATATGGTTCGCTCCAATGAATTTAAGGAATACAGAGAGAAGATGATAATTGAAACGAAAAACATGACAGTCTACGGCAACATCTGCAACGGTGAATTCCGCGTAAATGGAGATGAGATAGAATTTATATGACCTTATTGATTTTATATGATTCTATTAATTTTTATATAAGAATTAGGATCAGGGGTCGTGGTGGGACGGAGGAAAATGGTGGCAGAAGTAATCGAAGACAAAAAAGTATGGGATGATTTCGTAGACGAAAACCCCTACGGGTTATTACACCATAAATGGGATTTTTTAAAACAGGCAGAGAAATACAGCGGCTATGAGCTGCGGCCCTATGGCGTCTTCAAAGGAGAGGAGCTTTTGGGCATATATCCTCTATTCTACAAGAGGACCCACGGATTGAAGGTTATTTTTTCGCCGCCACCCGGGAGAAGTATTCCGTATTTGGGATTTCTGGTATCTAAAGAATACGATAAGCTGAAGCAGAGCAAAAAAGAAAGCTTTTTAAATTCATTTCTGGAAGACGTAGAGCTGGAGATAGAAAAATACTCACCGGATTTCATGCTAGTTTATACCGTCCCTAATTTATTGGATATGAGATTCTTCAAATGGAATAATTATTCTGTGGTTCCTGAATTCACATACGTTTTGGACCTGAAAATGCCTTTGGAGGAGATATGGAACTCCTTTCACAAGGACTTGAGAAGAGATATTAAGCAGGCCGATAGCTCCGGCCTGGAGATAAAAACCAGCAATGACCTATCCGTATTCTACGAGAGGCAGGAAAAGAGATACAGGGAGAAAGCGGCTGATTTTTCCATCAATCGTAATTATTTCCGGGACTTATTCGATGCTTTTCCTGATAACCTGAAGATCTATTACATATACAACGATAAAGGGGAAGTCGTTGCTGCATCGATCTCTCAGGAATACAATGGAAGATTCCTGGGATGGATGGGCCTGGCGAAAACCGTCGGGCATGCCAATGAATTCATGATATGGAAGCTGATAGAGGTAGCCAAGTCTAAGAATCTCGCCAAGTTCGAGATTGCAGGTGCAAACGTAAGGGCCCAGTGTCAGTTCAAATCTAAGTTTAATCCGTCTCTTGAGCTGTGCTATCATATCCGAAGAAGAAATGCTTTGGGTAAAGTCGCTGAGTGGACCCATGGAAATCTGTACAAAGGGATTACTGCACAATTAAAAAGGCACAACCATGAGGTTTGAGGAGGGAGTCAGTGCCAGGGGCCAGTTGAAAAGCATTTTATCCAAGTATACTGGAAAATCACTGTACAAAAATTCGATTTTCATCGGCATCAGCAGGATTCTAAGCGCATCCATAGGCCTCATATTCTGGCAGGTTGCAGCTAGATACTATCCTGCATCATATGTAGGAAGCGCTATAGCTCTGATGTCATCTCTTGGATTGGTGGTTACTCTTTCACGATTAGGCTTCGACTTTTCTCTGATCAGGTTTATGCCCTTGAAGGACAGGAATGCCGTCTTCAGCACTTGTCTAACGATCACCGCCCTATCATCTATAATTTTTAGCTGCTTTTACCTTGCATCTGTAGATGTTATCTCTCCCTCGATTTCTTTCATAAAAGAATACTCTTTAATATTCATCATCTTTGCTTTTTTAAGCTCAGTTACCATGACCACGGGAAATACTTTTCTTTCTTTCAAGAAGGGAAAATTCTATCTGGCTCAGAATATACTGGATGCGCTGAGAATACCGGTGCTCATTCCCCTTTCAGTCTTCGGGCCCATGGGCATTTTTCTCTCCTTAGGTATGTCCACCTTGCTGGCTTCATTTGTTGCAAGCTACTTCATCTTCAGAACCCTCAAGCTGAGGTTCGAGTTCAGCTTAGAGTTCTTGAGGGAGACTTCGAGGCTCTCTACCACCAACTACATCTCCGATCTGCTCCTGGAGAGCCCTACTCTTATCCTGCCTCTGATGATCCTGAATATGCTGGGTGCAGAGGAAGTAGCTCAATATTTCATAGCGATTTCCATCGGCAACATCATTCTGTTGGTGCCTGTTGCCGTCAGCCTGTCCTTCTTCGTTGAGGGCAGCCACGGACTTAGCATGAATAGAGAGTTTATTAAGGCTCTAACTTTCATATATGCTCTCCTTTTGCCGGCAGTAATTTTTATTTATTTCTTTGGCGGCCTCATACTTCAACTATTCGGAGAAGTGTATCTTCAATCTCTTGAGCTCCTTCGGATCTATTCGCTCTCCAGTTTCTTTATCGTGATCCATCTGATGTTCATTCCAATTTTAAACGTCAAGCTGATGGTAGTGCAAAATATTGAATTGAGCTTCTTTAGATTTGTGACAGTTCTGGCTTTAAGCTATTTTTTTATATCGAAATTCGGTCTTATCGGTGTGGGATACGCGTGGATGGCGAGCCATGTTATTCTTTGCCTTGCAATTGTAGTTTTGGCCAAGGTGCATGGCTTGATCTGAGCTTTCAGGATTACTCGGGAGAAGTGAAGATTGATACCGGTAGAGGCTAGGTATGAACTGACCCAAAAGCTGCTCTTGTATATCCTTCCGTTTTTAGCTATAGCTGGTCTGGCAGTGCCGCTGGCCCTGGGCATGGATACTTTCGCGATTCTGGGGAGCTACATGGCCATCCCCATGTTTTTTTCACCGTTCATATATAAAATATATTGTCATAATTCAGCTACTCCCCTGCAATTGGAGAAGAAACTGTTTCTTTTATCACTAAATTTATTTATATTCGTTTATTTCATTTCGTTGGTTCTTCTCGGGTACCTTTGAAATGAGACCCTACGCATATTACGTGCTGGTCGCCATTATGGCAGCTCTTATATTATTCGATATATTATTTTTTGATGTAAACAGAATTATGCTAATTATAATATTGATACAAATAATGGTTCTAGTTCTTAATATGATCTGGGGGGTTAACTTAAACTATTTTTTTTTCATCGGCAGAACAGATTCAACGGGACACGCATGGCTTATAGAAAATTTAATAAAATATGGACGGGTCACAGATATATTTGAGTTCTACAAACCTTTTCCTCTGTGGCATATTCTGGTCACTTCTTTTTACGTCATAACCGGAATACAGATACCCGTCCATAGGGCCATGTTCTTCATAAACGGCATAATATACTCATTCATGGTGCCAGTCGTCTATTTCATATCTCTGTACATCTTTAAGAACAAAAAAATAGCTTTATTGTCGTCTCTATTCCTAGTTATTTATTCCGACATTATTTTTTATGGAATGTACTCCATATCCCGAAGCGTCGTATCCTTTCTAGAAGTATTGTTGATCCTGCTATTATTAAAACGAGACAGCCCAGAAAGGGCATTCTTATGTATAGTAACTGTTTTCTCCCTCATAATATTCCATACGGCCTCCATGCCGTTCATAATAGTGATATTTCTCTTAATTTGGATCTTGCAGAGGATGTACGGAATAGGGACAAAGGATCTATTTTTTACAAATTATTTCTTATTGCTAATGATAGTTTCGACAGTGTTTTATTGGATGTTCTTTGCACAGGATTTGTTCAGGGCAATAATCTCCAGCCTTTTGGGTTCGGCGCCCACCGGCACAGCCACCGGAGCTGTCATCGAGTTCCCTTTGAATGAGCTATTTAATTATTTACAGTACAGTCCAATTTTATTTTTTGCTCTTGTCGGCACGCTGTTTGCTCTTCAATCGAATAATGATCTTAAAATTAGTAAAATATTTTTATTAGTAGGGCTTCTAATGGTACCTGTCACCTTCCCTGGCCCAAGCCTATTGATAAGTAAATTGGCGACCAACTTCAATCTGGCAAGATTCGGGGAATATTCTTTCCTGTTCATCCTCATTGCTGCAGCTTTGGGTTTTGGGACATTATTTTTTAATTCTAAAAAATATGGAAAATTATTATTGATTATATTATTTGCTTCAATGTCATTTCTATCTGTCTCGAACGATTTCGTAGCTTCAGACAACCCTCTTGTGAAGAGGCCGTTTTATACCTTTTATTTAACCGAAGAGGAGGTCGCTTGCATCAGTCATTTTTCAAATACGACGGAAGGGTATTTGATGTCCGATTTCGTCATTGCAAAATTCATATCCAACTCCCCTCTGAATATTAAGGAGCACATTTTGGAAGTTGACGCGGAAAATATGACGTTCTTACGAAATAATAGTCAGGACCTAATTCTGATAAGAAAGTCTGAACTGGATAAGAGACCCCTGAGCCTTTATGCGTCAGAAGGTGGGAAGTTCGCACTGGACCCCAACACGGGCTCTTCTTGTAAATATTATTATCGCGATACGCCCCTGTGGGAATCACTTGCAGGATTCAATGAGGTCTTCGAATCCAGCCAGGTTGCGGGATATGTGTAACCCCAAATGCATATCCAATACATGTCCTCAACACATGTTCCAACACGTAACTCCAAAGTAGATGCGGCCTATCGTGGTTTACCTGACATGATCTTCAACGCCCTTCTGGTATGCTCCATAAAGATATCGATAATCTTCTCGCTCTCTCCCAGTCCCCTCAGATAAACCTCGGTCCCAAAACCCTCTCGTTCAATGGCGCTTCTCCATGAACTCTGGCCTTCTCCCACCATATCGCTCTGAGACATGTCCTCCGGCAACCAGCAGGAAAGGTATAAGCCTTGCCTCTTTTACCCCGGAGCTTTTTAGCTGCGAAAGCATCTCATCGATGCCGGGATAACCTTCCAGAGTGCCTAAGAAGACATTGGTATGCTCTCTCCCCAGGACCTTTGCCATCATGGAGTAAACGCTATCTCCTGGATGGCGCGAGCCGTGGCCCATCAGCACCACTGCCGATTTGTGCGCATCCCTGGGACGCTTCTGGACAACACCCTCCACAGTGACCCTCTCAAGAATTGGGGCCAGGGCAGCAGAAACCTTCATGCAGTCTTCCAGATCTGCCAGCAGGGGTTTACCTAACTCAAGGCTTCTGAAGCCGAACTTTCCGGCGATGCCTGACAATCCCTGGACCAGGAGGGCTACGTGGTGGAAATCCTCCCCCGGAGCTATTTGCAGTGACTGGACCACTATCTCCTCATGTCCCATATCCTGTAGCTCTGCCAGAACCGTGAATGGATTTGGGATCGAGTTGCCGTCTCTTTCCAATAACCTGCGCCTGATGTACCCTGAGGTAAAGGCCAGCCTGACCTCAGCGCCTGGAAACTCCATTTCATAATGCTCCCTGATTTGGCGTACGTGGCTATGGCCTGGGAGTTAAGAGATCCGTAAGCCACAAGAGCTATGAGTGCGGGATGTTCCTGGGGTGACATATGGATTCGTCTTTTGAGCTCTCATTAATTGCCTTTCCTTCGAACATTATCCGGTCATTTGCCAGTCAACGCCCATAAAGCTTCCGCAAAGCCTGCATCTTTAACGATAAATTTTTCAATATACTATCCTCATACTTACATGTGAACCTGAGAAGCACCTGTTTTAAAGGTAACGAAGGGATTATAAATGACGGTTGAACTGATCGAAGATAAGAAAATATGGGACCAATTCGTAGACAATAGTCCTTATGCAGCTCTGTCACATAAATGGGATTTTTTGAAGATCGCGGAGAAGCACAGCGGTTACAAATTGTGCACGTATGGAGTCTACAAGAGCGATACACTCCTGGGTATTTATCCTTTATTCTTTAAGAGGATTAAGGGAATAAAGCTGGCATATTCGCCACCTCCTAATAGAGGCATGCCTAACCTGGGGTTTGTGGTATCGAAAGAATACGACAATCTAAAACAGAGCAAAAAAGAGAGCTTTTTGAATTCCTTTTTAGGGGAGATAGAAACCGAGATACGAAAGTACTCGCCCGATTATATGCTTGTTTATACCGTCCCCAATTTTCCAGATATGAGGTTTTTTAAATGGAATGGCTATGATGTGATGCCCAAATATACTTACGTTGTGGATCTAAACCAACCAATAGATGAGATATGGAATAATTTCCATAAGGATGTAAAGAGGTGTGTCAAGCTGGCCGATGGCTATGGCCTTGAGCTTCGCATGAGCGATGACGTATCCGCTCTCCATGAGCGACAGGAAAGCAGATACAAGGAAAAGGCAGCTAATTTTTCCATGGACAGCGAGTACTTAAAAGAAGTATTTAAGGCGTATCCCGATAACGCCAAAGTCTACTATGTATATAATAAAAATGGCGAGGTTGTTAGTGGAATGACCTCACAGGAATACAATGGAAGGTTTATGCTATGGATGGGCATAGCCAGGGCCAAAGAGCATGCCAACGAGTTCTTGATTTGGAACGTAATAGAGAAAGCAAGATCAGAAGGATTTAAGAAATTTGAAATTGCCGGGGCGGATGAGAGCCATCTAAACAAGTTTAAATCCAGGTTCAGCCCGTCTCTTGAAACATGGTACCGCGTCTCCAAAATAAGTGTTTTAGGGAAAATCGCGGGATGGACTTCTGACAATCTATTCAGGAGAATTATTTCATAATCGATTGAACAGCAATCACCACAATTGGGCGATAGATTTTATGTGTCTTTTTGCCTTGGTGGTCAACCGAAACGTTTCATCAGATATAAGGACACAAAGCAAAGACTATAGAGAATGTGCAAAAAATTTAATACCGAATAAGTAAAGCATCTTTACAGTTTTGCGAGAAGCTCTGCACGCTCCAGCCGCAATAATGGTGGTGAGCTGAATGCGTTTTTGGGCCGGGGGGAACATGTCGATGACTAAAAATCAAAAAGAGTCAGCCAGGAGAGGATGTTGCGATTATCATTTCAAGAAGATTTCAATTTTTCTTTGTGAAGCAAAGATAAGCGAATCTTTACTGGGGAGCAGATGAAAAATGAGGCGATAAATTATGATAAGAAAAATCATTTTCATAGCGATAGCTCTGATGGCCCTTCACATATCAGCAATAGGGCAAGAGAATACGGCAGGCTACTGGTTAGATGCTGGCGATAATCTTGCTCGGAACGGATCTTATAACGAATCTATCATGGCGTACGATAGAGCCATCATGCTGGATCCCAAAGATCCGGGGGTCTGGATCAGGAAGGGCCAGGCTCTAGAGAACTTGGGCAATTACAATGGGTCGCTCATGGCTTACAATAGAGCCACCGAGCTGGACCCAAAAAGTGCAAGCGCCTGGATCCTCAAAGGCCGGGCTCTTGAAAACCAGGGCAACTACAATGAGTCAATTATGGCTTATGATAAGGCCATCACGCTTGACCCTAAAGATCCAGGCGCATGGATTCTGAAGGGCCGGGCCTTGGAGGGCCTGGGCAACTACAATGAGTCGATTCAGGCTTATGACGAAGCCATTGGGCTGGACCCAAAAAGTGCAAGCGCCTGGATCCTCAAAGGCCGGGCTCTTGAAGACCAGGGCAGCTATAACGAGTCGATTAAAGCTTATGATACTGCCATTACACTTGACCCCAAAGATCCAGGCGCATGGATTTTGAAGGGCCGGGCTTTGGAGAGCCTTGGCAGCTACAATGAGTCGATCAAAGCTTATAACAAAGCCATTGAGCTTAATCCACAAGACATAAGCGCCTGGATCCTCAAAGGCCGGGCTCTCGAAAACCAGGGCAACTACAATGAGTCGATCAAAGCTTATGACAAAGCCATTGAGCTTGACCCAAAAAGTGCAAGCGTCTGGATCCTCAAAGGCCGAGCTCTTGAAGACCAGGGCAGCTATAATGAGTCTTTGAAAGCTTACGATAGCGCCATCGCACTAAATCCCAACGAGGCAGAAGCATGGAAGGGCAAAGGTAACGTTCTCAAGGCTCTTGGCCGCGAGTCCGAAGCCAATGCAGCCTTTGCCAATGTTAGAGAAGATTAAACGCTGATCTTCTCTGCTTTTTCTTTGATCAATTTCTTTTTTGATTCCTTTGTGCTTTTTGTGCTTTTGTGGTGGCATTTCGTAGGCGTCTGCAATTAAATACTGATTACTATTATCAACCACAAAGATCACAAAGCTCACAAAGAACGCACGAAGATTAACCTAAAGTCTTGAGCTATTAAGAACAACCACCAAGAACGTTCACGATAACCTGTTGTTACCACCCGAATTAGCGGAAAGCCCAATTTTGTCAGGAGGAGAAAATATGAGGTGCAGACTTTTTCTTACTTTGATAGCCCTAATAGCACTTTATTTACCGGCTACGGTGCATGGAAATACAGCAAGCTACTGGTCAGATATCGGGGATAAGTTCGCTCGAATTGAATCTTATGGTGAATCCATTAAAGCTTACGATAAAGCTATTCAGTTAGATCCCGGATTGCCTGCGGTCTGGAAAAATAAAGGCGATGCGCTTCAGAACCTCAGCAGGTATAACGAGTCACTCCAGGCCTATGATGATGCTATCAAGTTAGACCCAGGATCGGCAGAGGTCTGGAAAGATAAAGGAGATGCATTCCAATCCCTTGGCATGTATAATGAATCCTTCAAAGCCTATGAGAAAGCCCTCGAGCTGGACCCGAGTTTCGCAGCAGCCTGGAACAATATAGGAAATGTCTTACAGAGCAGGGGAAAATATAACGAGTCTCTCATGGCTTATGATACGGCTCTAGAGAAGGACCCTGAACTGGCTATGGTCTGGAACAACAAGGGCAATGCTCTGCAGGGCTTAGGGCAGTACGAGATGTCCTTCAGTGCCTATGACCGGGCGATTGAGCTGGACCCCAGACTGGCCGCAGCCTGGAATAACAGGGGTTATGCCCTCCAGAAGTTGGGCAGATACAATGAGGCCGTAGAAGCCTATGATAAGGCCATCAAAATTGATCACAGGCTGGCTGCAGCCCTGATAAACAAGGGGAGCGCGTTATGCATGCTTGGCAGGTATAGTGAATCTGCTGAAGCGTATGATAGAGCTTTGGAGCTGAATGCAAAATATGCGGACAATGGAAATAATGCGAAAATGCGGACAATGCGAAATATGTGGGCACATCGAGGTATTCAGGCGAGTGTAAAGACGCTGGAAATCCAGAAGATTCAGGATGCTGGGTTTCCAGAGGCCAGGCTTTAGAAAGACAGGGAAAACATGAGGAGGCTATCAGAGCTTACGACAGAGCCTTCGAGTTGGATTCAAAGAACGCCCTGGCCTGTTACTGCAAGGGTAACTTGCTTATCCAGCAGGACAGATACGAGAATGCGCTTAAAAGCTACGATAAAGCGCTCGAGGCAAATCCCAAATTAGCAAAAGCCTGGGAAAGCAAAGGCAATGCTCTCCTAATCCTGGGAAAATACAACGAATCTCTCCAGGCATATGACAAAGCCATTGAACTTTGTCCTAAAGATGCAAGCGTTTGGATAGACAAAGGGCAGGCTTTGGAGAGAATGGGAAAGTACGATGAATCCTCCAGCGCATACAATAGAGCTATTGCATTGGAACCAAGTTATGGGAGCAATCCCGCGTATACGGACGATTTGAAAGATCCAAATGCCTGGAATATGAAAGGAAGGAATCTCCAGGATCAGAAGAGATACAGTGAGGCGCTCATGGCGTTTAACAGAGCGATTGAGCTGGATCCGAGAGATTCTAGCGCCTGGATCATGAAGGGCCGTACCCTTGAGAGCTTGAAAAGATACAACGAGTCGATAAAGGCCTACGAGATAGCCAGCCAGCTAGATTCATCAGATCCCAGCGCTTGGATTGTGAAGGGCCTGGCGTTCCATAATCAGGAAAACTACAATGAGTCTCTCAGGGCTTACGACAGAGCTTCCAGGTTAGATCCCAAGGATCCGAGTCCCTGGCTATTGAAGGGTAGAGTCTTTGAAAGCCAGGGCAAGTTTAACGAATCACTTGAAGCTTACAAAAAAGCCATTGATATGAACCCAAGAGATACTGGCGGCTGGATCCTGATGGGCCGTGCATTCAGCAATCAAGGCAAATATAATGAGTCGATAAAGGCCTATGATAAGGCAATCGAGCTGAATTCAAAAGATACTGGCGCCTGGATTTTAAAGGGCCTGGCATTCGAGGAGCTGGGCAACTTAAGCGCAGCACTTAAGGCTTACGATAGGGCCACTGAGCTGGACCCCAAAGATCCCAGTCCATGGATTTTAAGAGGCAGAGCTCTGGAAAACTTTGGCAGCTACGATGAGTCTATGAAAGCCTATGATAAGGCCATAGAGCTTGATCCAAAGGACACTGGCGTCTGGATCCTCAAGGCGCGGGCGCTTGAAAACCGGGGCAGATACGGTGAGTCTCTTGAGGCTTACGATAGGGCAATTGAGCTGGACCCTGCGGAAAAAGAGGCCTGGAGGGGCAAGAGCAGCGTTCTAAAAGCCCTTGGCCGTGACGCCGAGGCAGAAGCTGCCTTAACCAGGAGCAGTCTTAACGAGAACCAGGAGCGGCCTTAGCGAGGGTTAATGGAGCAGATGGCCAATTGGTAATTGGTCTGCTTGGTCCACTTGGTCTTCTTTATTCTCTCACTACGCTTGTAGAATATAGGAATTGGAGAATATCTCCGGCAGGTTTCCGGAATAATTACAGGGAAGGTCCTTCGAATATCTCTGTGGTGCTATCTCTCGATTTAACGCGGAATTGCTGCGGGCAATCCTGACATGCTACGTCCAGTCTTTTGATCTGGTGGCAATGCAAAGAATTCGGCTTCTCATCGCCGTAAACCGTTTCCAGGAGTTTGATCGCCGGTTTTGCCTTGCGCCCGCCTGGATGAGAATCTGAACAGATTCTCTGGCACTAAAGCCTGCGTCCTTCAGCTCATAACTCAAAGCCATGCTCTTTCTCCAACCAGAAGGCTCAAGCTCAACCCTTTGAGACAAAAGCAGCTTGAGAAAGCAGCTTCTGATGCCAGGAGACCTCACCAAATTGAAGCTTCTGCGTACCTTTTGCCTCAGGGCTTCCTCAGAGGCACGTCTCTTCTCAAGACAGCCATCGCAGAGCCTGTACTCTTTGGATGACGTAGATATGGATTTCCCGCACTGGCAGCATATACCGCCTGAGCGGCTTATCTTCCGGTGATCTACAAAATCCATGGGGCCCTCCTGCATTGAAGTTCCCTCAGTCTGGATTGCAGAACCTTCACGTTCACCTTGTGAACTAATGCTGCAGCCATTAAATCTCCATAGCCTTCAGCCGCCTCTTTCAGGATGTCATCAAGGGATTGGTCCTCTAATAAATTTTGATTAAGTTGCATGAATGCCTTTATTTCCTGCTAGTATTAAAGCTCTATTCAAAAAATTACAGGGCTTGAAGTCTGCCCTGCAATCATCTGTTCCGCATAGCGGAGCTATTAGGTAAAACAGATCGATTAAGAATAATCAAATCGGTTTAGTATCTTCTTGGCGGTCTGGCTGGCCTGTGCTTCTGGTAGCAATCCTGGCAGTATACCGGCCTGGTTCCATCGGGCTTGAAGGGAACCTGACATGTCTTTCCGCACTCTGAACAGGTTACGTCGTGCATCTCTCTTGGGCCGCTGCTGTAGCCGCCTCTGCTGCTGCTTCCGTATCTCTCCATTGATTTCACTTACCTTTGTATCGATTCAAAGAACCGATATTCGCTACAAAAACATCTCAACAAAATCCTTTGAATCGACGCTATGCAGCACTTCTAAAAGACCACTCTAGGAGATATACCTGTCGGTCGAGATACGACATACGGATTCTGAGCATCATATAATTATTGGCAAACCATCTTCTCAAAGCAGGCCTTGCAGACCACTTTGCCGCCCACCATCCTGCCCATGATCTCCATGAAGGCCTCGCCGCACTCCTGGCAGTTTAGCGAAGGATAGATCCTAGCCTTTTCAGGTGTGGGAATATCTACTTCCTTGACCGACAAAAGCTCCTCGTCCGGCGCGGTCAGGATCTTCTGGATGACTTGCCCCCTCATGGCCTCGAACTCCTTCTTCTCTTCGGGGCCCAGCTCTCCTTTGAAATACTTCTGTCGAAGCTTATCTGTGTCCTTGAAGATATCGCCCTTGAAGTAGATCCGGAGCGCCTTGCCCTTGTCCCTGGAGTAGAATGTGAAGGCCTGCTTGCCGTAGTCTTTGAAGACCAGGTTGCCTTTGCCAAAGGTGCATCCCAGCATGTCCTGGATAGCGTCGATGCTGCATGATTTGTTCTCCACAATAGCCACCAGCTCCTCGTCCTCAGACCTTGGGTAGTGCTCTTTGACATACTTCGCCACCCGGTAGCCCATGGCCAGGCCGGGGCACATGTGGCCGTGAAACTCGACTGCCTTCTTCAGGTCTTCTTCCATCTTTTTCACCCTGTTATGAGTTAATGTTACTGATCCAGTAGCTTTTCTGAATCAAAGGATAAGTAAGATGCGGTCGATGCGTGACGGAATCTTAATAAGAGGCGTAGACTTTGTGCCCTTCGTGGTTTGGTCCAGTCCGCTTGGATGTGGCAAGGCAAAACGAAATCCACCACAAAGATCACAAAGAGCACAAAGTACTCACAAAGGATTTAGATGCTCCTCCAGCTTCCTCCTTCTTTCACTTTAAAGGACGATCTGGTGCTGGCGTAGTTCATGGTGCTGGTCCAGTTCTTCTGGAAGGATTCCCACTGCATCGCTGCCAGAGATCTATTCCTGAAATCTGACTGCCAGGCAGTGGGAGGATAAGCGCTTATGCTTATGTTGGCCGGGCTCTGGTAGGATAGTGCCGGGAATCTAACGGTATACTTTCCAGTATACTTTCCCAGGGCAATAGGTTCTCTAAAAAATACTTCCCTATCGAGTGCCGGGTAATAAGCGCTGGACGAGGTAACGGGCACTCTTGTATAAAATATCGGATCGGTGAAGTACTGCCTGGCCTCCCCATAGTTTCCGCTGCCAACATAGCCTCCCTCAAGCCAATCGCTTCCATGAGAAACCGCTATCAATGCACTCAAAAGAATGATCGCTGCACAAGACCTAATCACAAATACACCCCATCTAGTGGTATTTCTATATCTGATTTAAATCTATCTCAACTGATAGAAGTGTCAATTGTTAAGAAAGAATATTAGCTAGATCGATATGTATTCTCTCTTCATGAAGACCGAAAGCAAGCCCGCGCCGCAGTCGCCCGAAGAGATGGCCATGATTCATCATGCCCTGGAGAACCCCATTCGCAGGAATATGATCATTCTCATGAACGAGGGCAAGCTCACCGTGCCGGAGATCGCCCAGGCTGTTGGGCCGAATATGCTGGACTACCACCTGAACCGGCTGGAGCTGGCGGGGCTGATTGAGCTGAAGGATGGGGCGATTGTGCTGACGGAGTCGGGGAAGGCCTATGGAGAGCTGGTGAAGCTGCAGAAGGGAGAAGGGCGGGGCGGATAAGGTCTGAGCCACATCTTCATGATTCCTGGAGACAGGCGAGCGAAGACTGCCACATCCACATAGCAGTGCTGGCCTTCGGCTTAATGTCGTTAGAGATGGGGTGGACTTGCCCGGCCAAAAACACAGGCGATGATGAAACTATCGTTCCAGGTTCATCTTTTCTCTGGTTGGAGAGGTAAGCGTTCTCATCTGGAAGGTACTCCTATTTTCCGCAAGTGCGGGCACGAAGCTGCATTCGTCTTTCCAGATGAGGGTTTTGAAGATCGGACTCATCCTTAAATAGCTATGGCTATGCTCTTAATGGCCATAGTGATAGTGGATGACTTAGCCGTACTTTAGGCAAGTTATTGTAGGCAATTATCATCGTAGTATACTCACGTCCTCTTGCAAGGAAACTTTAAATTCTGATGGATGCATTCCTCCAATCGATAGATGATAAAGGGCTATAAATCCAATTTAAGGATTGGACCTTCCTACATCAAGGTTTATGAGGGCGAGAGATTGAATGATAAACCGCGCCAAAATGCACAAGGGCCGCAAACGAATATCTGCAGCGATGCCAATGGTCCAATTCTATCAGGGCTGTTCCAAGGGCCAGTAACGGTCACTTGCAATTGCCCAATCAGGTCCGTTTCGCCTTCCCCTCCAGAAGCCACCTCGTCCCGATAAATTCATCGGCCGTGAAAAAGAGCTTGCTGATTTGCTTAGAGATCTCCAGCCCGGACGCCCAATCACCATCTGCGGCCCTGGTGGAATGGGCAAGACTGCTCTCGTAGCCGAAGCCATTTGGCGGCTTGCACCTGATAACAATCCGCCCGACGCTTTTCTAGATGGTATTATTTTTCACGATTTCTACCGTCAACCTCAAGCAGCGCTTGCTTTGGAGGCAATTGCCCGCTCTTATGGCGAAGACTTGCGCCCCGGCCTTTCTGTGGCAGCACGTCGCGCTCTAGCTGGTCGCCAAGCTTTGCTCGTTTTGGATGGGACTGAAGCAGCCGATGATCTTGAGGCGGTTCTGGACATCGCCGGAAGCTGCGGTGTGCTCATCACCTACCCGAAACACAGCGATGCTCCAGCGGAATGGAGCGACCTGCTTCCCTTGCCGCTGAAACAAGCCATCCAACTCCTAGAAGCTTTGGGGTCATGTAGTTGGGTAGCTGATAAGGCTGCATCTATACATATCTGTGAAATATTGGGTGGCTTGCCTCTTGGCTCTATTTAGCTGGGGCAGCGATACCTGGCGCGCTGCCGCCAGCTAGCTATCGATTATTTAGACTGGCTGAAAGCGACCCCTTTAGTAGCATTAGATATGGGGCACAGCCAGCACAGAGCATACCATTGATGATCGAGCGTAGCCTGGCACAAGTGGATGAAAGACCCGCTCATATCTGAGGTGTGATCTGGATTACTGGCGATGGAGCCCTTTAATCCCGAACTAATAGCAATTGCCTTAAACATCTCTGCCACTTGGGAGCCAACTGCTATCTGGGTGAACTGGTAAATTACGGGTTGCTAAGCGACCTAATTCCAGTTACCAGGTGACACATGCCTTGATTCATACTTTCTCCCGAGAAAAGTTAGCTTCTAAAGAATAGTGTTCTAGTCCACTTGGCCAATCACTATAGTACGATTTCGTAATTGAACAAAGTAGTATAGGGCCCAAATGGTTACTCGAAACAAGACGCACATCGCGCCCATATCCTCTGCAGTGCAATCTGCTTGTCTCGATGCGAGCGAATGGAAAGTCGTTTATAATCTCGCTTGGGCGATCGAAGCCTACTTGGATTTACAAGGGCACCGGACTGAGTTAGTCAACGTGTTGGAAGCAGGACTGTCTGCAGCCGCGGCGCTAGTAATCGCTATGATGAGGGAAGATTCTTGAACGTGCTAGGTACGCTTACGCGGGGAGCTTTCGAGAGACATAAGGCTATCGAGTTCTACGAAACGACATTACGATAACCAGGAAATCGCGATCGCCAAGGTGAAGGTGACGCCTTAGTCAACCTTGGCTCTGCCTACAACTACTTGAGTGATTACAAGCGTGCCATCAAGTTCTTTGAACAGGCGTTGGCGATTATCCGCGAGATTGGCATCATGCGAGAAGAAGGGCTCGCCCTTAGCATGCCATGGGTTCGGTCCATCTAGCCCTCGGGAAACCTACGGCAAGCTATCGAATTCTACGAAAAGACATTTCAATTGCTCGAGAGATTGGTGAATCGTCAGGGGAAGGTGGAACACTAGATAGCATAGGTATAGCTTACAATATATTAGGCCGAATACTATCAGTGCTATCGAATCCTATGAACAGGTCTTGCCATTTCTCGTGAAATCGGAGATCGCGGCGGAGAAGGTAATGCCCTGAACAACCTAGGCATCGCCTACGCTTGCCTCGGCGATCTCCGCCGTGCCATTGGGTTCTATGAACGTGCATTGGTGATAGATAGAGAGATCAACAACCGCAGCGGAGAGGTCTGTGCTCTTGCCAATATGGGCAATGCCAAAATCGAACTTGGCGATATTCGCCAAGCTATCGAGATCCATGAAAATTGTTTGGCTATTTCTCGCACAGATCGGTAGACCGCAGGGTAGAAGGCAATGCACTCGGCAACTTGGACTTGCTTATGCTGAAACTCTGGAAGATTATCAACAATCAATCAAGTTTTATGACAGGCAGTTAATCTTCCCGCGAGATTGGTAGACGCTTCAAGGAGAGGGTCACGCCCTATGGAATATGAGTCTTAGCGCTGAATAAATTGGCCGATAAGGCGCAGGCAATTGACTGCGCCGAATCCGCGTTAAGAATCTATCGAAGCAAATCGAAAGTCCTCAAGCTGAGAAGGTGCGACAAAAGTTGGCTGAATGGAAGAGGAGTGAAGAACAATCGTGACGCAACAACTCTTTGTATCAGGCCATGCTCTGTTCATCGGAGTGGGTCAGACCTACCAAACACAGTTGATGATGCCAAAGGTTTAGCTGATATCTTGAAAGATCCAGTCCGGTGTGCTTATCCATCGGAAAATGTAATGCTCCTCACCACCAGACTGCTAACCGAAAGAACATCCTTGAAGCTATGGATAAGCTGACCCAAACCAGCGATGAAAAGTCGACTGTAAGTCGTCTATTTCTCAGGCCACGGTTGTCAAGCCGTATCCTCTATTGGCGAGATATATTTCCTGATTCCCTATGGCCATGATATCAACCGATTAGAGCAAACAGCCATTAGTGGTTCTGAGTTTGCTGCAAAGCTTCGTGCGTTCGAAGAGCGAAAAAATTGCTCCTGCTCTTGGATTGCTGCCATGCAGGCGGTGTTGGTGGAGCCAAAGAGCTTGAGATTGCCAAAGCTCCGGTCCCGCCAGAAGCACTTGAGATGTTGAGTGAAGGAAGCGGCCGGGTGATAATTGCCTCGTCGCAAGCAGACGAACTTTCCTATGCTGGAAAGCCATACAGTGCCTTTACTCTTGCACTAATCGAATCACTTTGCGGCGTAGGCGTGGCCAAGAAAGATGGATATGTCCGCGCTGCTGACTTAGCGATGCACGCCCGGGAGGTCGTTCCAGGTCGAACCAGCAACAAGCAGCACCCTATGCTTCACTTTGAGCAAGCAGATAACTTTGTGATCGCTTACTATGCGGGAGGAAATCCGATGCCCAAAGCACTGCCCTTCACAAAGCCGCCTGAGATTGAGCCGGAGGCTGGAGCATGGCAAAATACGTAGACCAGCAAGGAACAAACAATAGTTCATGGCCCGCAGACTAATATCACCGGAGACGTCAATGGTCCTGTATTCTCAGGTGTTTTTAACAGTCCGGTGAACATTGGTAGAGTCCATAAAAGATAAAGGCTATGACTGACAAGCCAAATATCAACCAGCAGGGCCAGGGTCCAAGGGACGCAGACAGATGACTGGAAAAGTGAGCGGCCCTGTTCTTTCCGGTCAATTTAGCGGGCCGATATATTGAGGGGACCACTCTTCCACCTATCCCGCACCAGATCCCTCCACCGCCGCAAGATTTCACCGGCCGGGAAGATGAATTGAATGATCTCTTAACGCAATTCGAGAGCGACATCACTATTACCGGGCTGCGTGGAATGGGCGGCGTTGGTAAGACTGCTCTGGCATACAGGCTGGCCGAAGAAGCTGAGAGATCGTTATCCAGATGGTCAGTTGATGGTGGCGCTGAAGGGAATAGCGAAAAGCCTATGACGCTGCCGAGGCCATGGCTCAAGTCATTCGCTCCTACCATCCTATAGCACGTCTTCCCAAGAACGAAACCGAAATAAGTGGATTGTACCGCACAATCCTGGACGGCAAGCGAATTTGCTTTTGCTGGATAACGCACCGATGACCGGCAAGTAAGGCTCTGTTACCGCCAAAGACATGTGGATTGATAGTTACTTCGCGTCGCAAGTTTACTCTACCTGGCCTAAAGAAAATTGATTTGGATACATTGAGACCCGAAAATGCAGTGGAGTTTTTGATAAAGGTGTATGGATCTGACAAGGTCTTCAGTCGATCTGCTGCAAGAGAAAGTCTGGAATGAGATTGCCAAGCTTTGCGGTTATCTTCCGTTAGCGCTACGGGCAGCAGGCAGCCTGCTGGCAAACACTCCGGACCTCCGGCCCTAATCAATATTCCAAAGAGTTATGGAAGAACGGACGCGTCTGGAACGTATTGGGGCAGAAGGTGTAGATCTGAGCGTCGAGGCCAGTTTCAACCTAAGCTATAAACGTCTTTCTATCGAAACCGCGCGCGTTTTCCGAAGATGTCTGTCTTTCCGCCGATTTTGATACCCATGCCGAGGAGGTCGTGTGCTAGACGAGGGCCACCTGCGTTTGAGAGAATTAAGTGAAATGGAGTCTTGTTGATTACATCCCCTCAGCTTTGCCTGGTGAAAACGGGCGATACGGTCTCCATGACTTAGCACGCATATTTGCCGATTCACGACTTGGCTCTGTAGACTGCATAGCTGTCCAACAACGACATGCAGAGTACTATATTAATGCACTCAATGCAGCCGATGAGTTTACTTACAAGGAGGAGAAAGCATCATGATTGGTCTGGAATTGCTTGATAGTGAGATGGCAAACATCACAGCCAGGGCAAACTTGGGCGGAAGAATTGATATCTTGCCCGACTAAGGGAAAAAATTCTATTGTCCCAGAAGATGCCCTCCGCCTTTGCAGCTCTTATTCCATTGCTGGAATCAACATTATAAATTTACGATTGTCCCCACGGGAAAGAATTCGATGGCTAGAGAATGGCTTGGCTGCAGCCCAACAGCTGAGGGATCGTAATGCGGAGGGCATACATTTGGGTAACCTGGGCATCGCACACGCGATTCTAGGTGAGACTCCTAAGGCTATTGCATTCTTAGAGCAATCCTTAGCTATTGCTCGCGAGATTGAAGACCGTAGTGGAGAGGGAAGCGCTCTGGTCAACCTGGGCAACACCTATGATCAAATGGGAAAGACTCTTGAGGCTATTGAATTCTACAAGCAATCGCTAAGGATTAGCAAAGAGATAAAAGATCAAAGGGCCGAAAGCTCTAGCCTAAGTAATCTGGGTTCTGCCTACGCTAGCTTGGGTAAAACCCAAAAGGCTATTGAGTACTACAAAAAGGCATTGGTTATTGACCGCAAGACAGGCGACCGATGTGGGGAAAGCATAATTCTCGGTAATCTAGGTCTAGCATACGCTAATATGGGTAATTCTCAACATGCTATCAGATTTTTTAAAAAGCGTCTAAATCTGGCGCAAGAGATGGGAGATCGGAAAAGTGAAGGCTGTGCCCTTTGTTCAATGAGTCAAGTGTTACGTACGCTTGAAAATTGGGATCTGGCGATCGATCAAGCTAAATCCGCTCTCGATATTTTTCGAGCAGCTTGAGGACCCTTGTGCTGAGAAGATCAAGCAAAGATTAAAAGAGTGGCAAGATAGATCCGTCAGCAGCTAGTACCTGCATCATCCGTCCTTGATTTGCCAATATTAGCTTGTGGGCGCTGTCAAGAAATCACGAGATTTAATATTTTTCCCACCACATCCCCACCCTCACCGAAGCCCCCGGCAGCACCAGCGCTCCGTTCTCCTCCCGCAGCACGTGCTGCAGATAATCCCTCAGAATTGCCGCCTGCTCCTCAGTCTCCACCTGGGCCTGCGGCCGCAGAGCATCCACGGCCTCCTGCATCGAAGCATAGCGCTGGTTGTGCTGCAGCCGGAAGGTCCGAACGTGCGGGTAGATGCCCATCTGGTAGAGCACGTTGTAGAGCACATCGCACTTCGGCGCAGGCTGATACTCCCGGCCGTGCAGCCTTGGCCATAACTCCTTCCACTGCAGGTCCCAGGAGGTGGGCCCGGCAAAGTGGTAGAGATAGACGTACCTGGAAGAGGCTGCCATCATCTTCTCAATGGCTGCCTTGATGTCCTGCATTCCGAGGGAGAACGATGCGATCACCACATCGTAGGGCGGCTGCAGGTCCGATTTCACGTCCACGTCCTCCCAGCGCTTCTGCACGATGGAGATGTTCTCCACGCCCTGCTCTGCCATCTTCTCCCGCAGAACGCTGACCATGCCTTCTGCAGGCTCAACAGCAGTGACGTGAGCGGCCTTTTTGGCGAAGGGGATGGCCAGGGTCCCTGGCCCCGCGCCGATGTCCAGGATGCGGGAATTCGGGTTGATGTCTGTCCACTCGATAGTCTTTTCCACCCGCCACTTCTCCTCCTGGGACATGTTCCAGAAGCGCAGTGCGCTCTCGCGGCTCTCCCAGATGCGGGCGCAGTCCCGTGCCGGACAGGCCTCTCTGCTCCGCTGCATCTGGGCCTTCCAGATCTCGTTCCAGTCAATTTCTTTAAGGGGATCTATCATCAAAATGGCCTCTTTGGACCAGGGTTACATTTGAAGATAAGGCCTAAGCTTTTATGCTTATGCTGGCCTCCTGGAATAGTGAGAACGAGGCGAAATGGGATGGAGGTCATATTTCTAGGAACCAACGGCTGGTACGATAGCGATACAGGCAACACCATCTGCACGCTGATTAACTCCAAGAAATACCACATCATCCTGGACGCAGGCAACGGCATCTACAAAGCTGACCGCTATATCCAGGACGACAAACCCATTTACCTCTTCCTCAGCCACTTCCACCTGGACCACATCGAGGGCCTTCATACCCTCAACAAGTTCCGTTTCTCCCAGGGCCTGCACATCTACGGCCAGAAGGGGACAAGAAAGTCCTGGATACTATTATCAACAGGCCCTTCACCGTTCCTCTAAACGAGCTTCCTTTCCCAGTCGTTGTTCACGAGCTCTCCGAGGGACCTTACAAGGTTCCTTTTCCCCTGGATTGCCGGTTCCTTCTTCATGCCTCTCCCTGCATGGGTTACAGAATCGAGCTGGACGGGAAGATAATCGCCTACTGTCCCGATACAGGAGTATGCGAGAATGCGGTAAAGCTAGCGGAAGATGCCGATCTCCTCATAACCGAGTGTTCCCACAAGCCGGGAGAGAGTAACCCTGAATGGCCCCACCTGACTCCTCAGGATGCGGCGGATATAGCCCGCCAGGCTAAGGCCAAGCGTCTGGCGCTGACTCACTTCGATGCGGGACGTTACACGACCATTCAGGAGAGGCTGGATGCGGCAAAAAGCGTTCGGGACTTCGAGGGGATAATAGTAACCCAGGATGGCATGATCCTAGAGCCGTAGTCTAGCCTGAGGAAGACTGTCTCTCCAGAGCATTCAGTGCATGGCCAGGATAGGGGCATGGCAGAGGTGGCAGGGTATCCCCTACAAAACTTTTCTATTTTGTGTGCTTCCTTTTTATTGGATCTTCCAAAAATGATAGTCAAATAGGCGCACTCTGCAGAATGGAAAAATCGTAGTATTGGCCTGAAACTTATATTCCTGGTTTATCAGAAAAATCTATATCCTTAGAGATTACAGTAATTACTTAAGGTGCAAAAGTGACGACTGAAGATGAGAAGGAACCCTGCTGCATGCCGGGAGGAATGAGCTGCTGCAGAGTGGAATCCATAGTAAGCGTTGACGAGCGGGGACAGATGATCCTTCCCAAGGACATCAGGGAAAAGGCAAAGATACGGGCTGGAGATAAACTGGCAGTTGTGAGCATGGAGAAGGACGGCAAGATCTGTTGTCTTTCCTTGATCAAGGTCGAAGAGTTGGAGAGAATGGTAAAGTCCCTGCTTGGTCCCGTTATGGATGAAATTCTTAAGAAATAAATTGAATTAAAAGACATTCCGAGGATATAAAATATGATATCGTTAACTTCCAGGAAGTGAAACCGAATGGATAATGACAAAATAATATCAAATGCAACTCAGAATCAGGCTGGATGCCCAGCAGGATGTGGATCTGGATGCTGCGGTGCATCGGGGATCAGCAGAAAGGGGCGGATAATTATATGCCTGGTTGTTGTTGTCGCCGCTGCAATTGTTTTGGCGTATGGCGTTATGCAGAAAGCGGAAGCTCAAAGTGATTTGGGACAAAGTGCACTAGAGACCGCTAACGAGACAAATCAGACAGATTCTTCGCTCTGGGGCAATCCTATTGAGTCTCTTGCTTATCTCAGCCAAGTGGCCTCCCAGAAGGACGCAGTCTTTCTATACTTGCCCATAAAGGGCCAGGGACCGGATGAGAATATCAAGAAAGAGATCCAATCAGCTGCAGATAAGGCGCAATCAAAGGGTACAAGGTCGCGTTCTTTGCATTGGACGAAGGCTCTGAGGATTATGCTCAATTGACAAGCCAAGTGCCTGCTCCATTCGTCTTGGTAATGGTCAAGGGATGCAACCTGAGTGCAGTTCCTGCTAACATTTCAGAAGAGAGTGGCATGGGCGTTGTATCTGGTGACATTTCAGAAGAGAACCTGTTATATGCCATGGTTGCAGCCTCGCGACCTTCAGCCGGCTGTTGCGTGCTGCCATCAACAAAGTCACCTTCAACCAAGTGCTGTTGATTAAGGAGTGCTTCTAAGTGGACGGAATATTTCAGCTTTCTGAATGGGCAAGGGCAACCCTTGGACAGGTGGGAACGAGCCCAGTGACGTTGCCGTTCGCATTTATCCTGGGCCTGGCCAGTGCGGTGGCGAGCACCTGCTGTGCTCTCCCTGTGATTGGAGCCGTTGTCGGATACGCTGGAATGCAGGAGAATATCGATAAGCGCTCGAATCTACTTGCCGCGTTCTTCTTCATGATCGGCACTGTCATCTCCTTGCTCATTCTGGGGAGCGTTGCCGGGCTGATCGGGCAGGTAGCCCAAAGCGTTCTTGGAGGTTATTGGAAGATCTTCGCGGGAATTGTAGCCATTATCGTTGGACTTGGTGCCATGAATCTCCTTCCGTTCAATATTCCTGGTAAAAAGAGCGGGCCAGTGCAAACTCGAAAACGAGGGCTTCTTGAGGCGGCAATAGTCGGGTTCGTCATGGGCGGCGCGATTAGCGTGTGTTCGCTGGGCTGCAATCCGGGAATTCTCATCATCCTGGGAGTCGCCGTTCTTCAGGGGTACACACTCTGGATGTACAGCATCTTGAGTGCATACGCTATTGGTTTCAGCCTGCCTCTGGCAGCACTCATGTTAGGCGTTTCTCTTAGCAAGTCGGCTATCAGGTTTAAGGAGGCGGATAAAGCGATCAGATTTGCGGCAGGAGCTGTGTTTATCGTTGTTGGCTTTTATTTCTTAGGCACATTTTGAAATATGGAAGGAAAAAGCATGAAAGCAGATGATACTACAAATAAAAAGGGATTGCTAGATTCTATCAACAAATCCGTTAAGGGTACAGGCAGTTGCTGTCCTCCGGGGAACAGTTGTTGCTGTCCTGAAAGTGAGGCTGAGTCTAAAGGCAAAAAGAAAAACGCCTCGCCTGATATGATGACTACGCCAAGCAAGCGCCTTGATATAGAATGGAAGCACTTTGCAGTCAGCGATGCCACTTGCGAGCGGTGCGGCAAAACCGGCGAGGCGCTTAATACCGCAGTGGAGGAGCTGCGGCGTGAATTCGCTTCATCCGGTGTAACTATTAACTTTTCCGAGGTACTTCTCGATAAGACCCGGATTGCAGAATCAAATGAGATCAGAATGAATGGCGTATTACTAGAAGACATTCTTGCCGCAACAGTTGTCTCTACCGATTGTCCCTCCTGTGGAACGCTGGCGGGGGAGAGCACATGTTGCCGGGCGACCGAGATTGGCGGTAACCGGTATGAGGATGTGCCCGTATGGGCGATTAAAAAAGCCGCATACAGGTCACTTGGTATCGAAATGCAATCTGGAAGATAAAACGAGAAGTTATTCTAAACGCAGGAAGAGGTTTTGACGGCAAGGAATTCTGGATTAAACGTGATAGACATGCCAAAGGACAATTATTTCGGAAGAAAGAGCAGCTGCTGCGATTGCTGCAAGCGCACCATCGGATTTCGGCAAGTCAAAATCGGCGACTGCTGTATGAATATTGAGGGATTGGATGATGTATTCCAGGAATACTTCAAGAAAGGAAAGACACCAGATGAGATTATCGGCGCTGAAATAATTAAAGATATAAGAAAGCTAAATTTCATTCCCGAGGATGCCGAAGATCTATATGATGAGGCCCTTTTAAAAGAGTACAAGAGCTACTATAACACTCGGAAGAAATAAGTGCCTTAAGGTGGACTGCAGTTATAAACCACAAAGAGCACAAAGACCACAAAGAACGCATAAAGATATCTTTAATTATGTGTTCAATGCGCTTTTTAGTTATTCTTTGTGAGTCCTCTGTGCTCTTTGCGGTCTTTGTGGTTTTTGTGGCTTTATATTTGGGTTAGTAGGACATGAATAATATTAGGAAAACCGTGATTTAGTGAGTTTAGGATAGGCTCGGCACTCTTTTTCTACTCCGCCTTCTCTGTCAGCTCTGTCATTTCATGCAGCTTGTGGTGAGATCTGTGAACTGCCCAGAAGATAAAGGGCACAGTGAAGTAAAGGAGTATGCTCCAATTGATTCCCAGAAAAGATAGTACCATCACCAGCAGTGAGATCGCTGGAATGACCATGTTCCTGTTGTGCATGTCGGTAACGATCTCTTTGCTCAAGTCCTTCTCCAGCAGACGGTGGCCGCTGGCCGCGTGGCGCCGCTGGACTATGAATATCAGCCCGATCACGAAGAGATTGGCGCTGAAGAACGATGCAGCAGCATGATTAGCGGGATAGGTATCCGAAAGCTGAGTCGAGAAGGGCATCAGTGCCACGAACATCAAGCTGAGGATGCCAAGCCAGAGCATTTTGTTATCAATGCGGCTGATATAGTAGTACTGCTGGTGGTGGGCGACCCAGAGGGCTGCAAGGATCATGAAGGCAATGGTGTATTGTAAGAAATCATAGCGAATGTAATATAAGAGGTTGGGGATAGACTCAACTGCTTGAGATGGAGGCAGCTCGAAGTTTACCACCAGCAGGGTCATGGCGAACCCGAAGATGCCATCGGTCAGAGCCTCAATCCTTCCCTTGCTGAAAGGTCCCAAAAACCTGTTCATCTTAATTATAATAGTATTTAATGATTAACTAATCTTTTGCTGAAGCATGGAAGGACTATAACTATATACAACAATAAAAAGGAAGTTTTGCAGGAGCGGATTCCTGTCCTGCATCTCGCGTCTAGATCGCGGTTCGTTTAAAGCAGATCGACGAAGTAATCGTATCGGCTTAGTATCTTCTGGGCGGCCTGGCTGGCCTGTGCTTCTGGTAGCAATCGCTACAGTAGACCGGCCTGGAGCCATCGGGCTTGAAGGGAACCTGACATGTCTTTCCGCACTCTGCACAGGTCGCATCGTGCATCTCTCTTGGGCCTCTATTGAAAGAGCCGCCTCTGCTGCTTCCGTATCTCTCCATTGATTTCACTTACCTTTGGCGTCGGTTCCTGGAACCGACCCTGCTACAAAACCATCCCATCAAACTCAATTGATGCAACGCTATGCAGCTTTTTATAAAAGGCCAATCTATGTGATATACTTTTCGGTATGATCTCTTGTAAGTGGTGAATCGGTCACCAAGCCCTTAAGGCTTTGCGGTCTTTAAACATTCTTCACTCCCCACCGCCACCATCCCCTCCACCATGTCGAATCACTGCCCGAATAGACGGGGATAGAGTCGGGCACAATGAGCAGACCGCACAAGGATTATCCCTTATACTCTCCACCCACGAGCTCCCTGATCCTCTCTGCGATCTTCGGCCCTACCAGCTCTACCTGCTGCAGCTCTTCCTGGGAGGCGGTAATGATCTTCTCGATAGATCCGAAATGCTTCAGCAGATTTCTGGCCACAGCTGGCCCTACGCTCGGGATAGGCCGAGATCAGATACTCCTGCTGCTCCTTCAGCGTGCGGGCGGTCTTGTGGCCGTGAACTTTGGGCTCCCGGCCCTCTTTGCGCTCTCGGGCGGCCAGCAGGGCGATGACTGTGCGGTCTCCTCCTGGTCTTCTGTTGGGATTATGGGAACTCCATAGTCCACAGCTATGGATGCCAGGGCGCCCCGTGATGGAGTTGGGTTCATCTGCCTTGTGTAGAGATCCCTGCCCTCCAGGATCAAGACAGGCCGGTCGTAGGTCCTGGAGAGATCTGAGATCTGCCGGAATAGGTTTCGTTCCGGATCTATGATGGACTGCACGAAGTCCTCTGCGGTCTTGCGCTCCATGGCCAGCCGGTCGCTGAGCACGTAATCCCCCACCTCCAGGTTCTTCAGCGTGATCTCCAGGCCCCAGGCCTTCCAGGAGCTTGCCCATCTCCCTCTCCCTGGGAGTCAACAAAGACACGGCCTGGCTCCTGCTCTTCCTGTTTGTACGCTCGGGAACGTCGGTGATCTGCATCTGCCTTGGCTGGAATTCGCTTTGCCAGGGATTCTTTCACCAGGGATTCCTGAGCTTTGCCGCTCAGGCCCCTGGATCTGCTTTTGCATGGTCTTCTCTTTGCGGTCGGAGATCCAGTAGTAGGCCTCATCCCTCGTTCCTTTGGCCATCAGGACCACTACTCTTCCGGCTCTTGCCCGCCCGGTGCTGCCTTTGCTCTGGATGGACCTGATCTCGCTTGGAACCGGCTCATAGAAGAGGACCATGTCTGTAGATGGAATATCGATGCCTTCCTCGCCGACAGAGGTGGCGATGAGGACGTTGAACTCTCCGGCCCGAAACTTGTTCAGTATCTCCGCCTGCTTCTTCTGGCTCAGGCCCTCGTCGTCCTGCCGGCTGGACTGGCCCACGAACCGAACGGCTTTTATCTCCGGATCTTGCTTCAGGAACTTCAGCAGGGCTGAAGCTGTGTCCCTGTAGTTGGTGAAAACCATGATCCTTGAGTCCGGCTTCGCAGAGAGCTGCTCCTTGAGGATCTTTTGAACTGTGGCGAGCTTGGGTGCTCCACTTTTGTCTTCGCCAGGGCATCCATGGCCTCCCGAACCTGGGATCCTCCATTAGCCTGCGCGAGGCCTTGGAGCCGCTGCTGGAGAGGGCCTCGCCCTCCAGCCTCTGGAAATATCTGGTCAGGGCATCTGTTCCTTGGGTCTCGGCCAGCTCAACGGCATGCTGAAGCTTGAGCACCTCGGCCATCACCGAGATGCCTTTGAAGATCGCCGGATTTGCCTGCTCTTGCGCCGAGGACATGAGCAGCGCCTGCAGCCCTAGAAGCTCCCTTTTCGATGCTCTGGGATCGATCCTGGCCGGGCTGACACTCCAAGATGGTTCAGCTCATCGATCCTGTCTTTCAGCACCTCTTCGATGGTGGTCCTGATCTTTAGAAGCTCTTCCGGGACCGTCACCTTTACCCACTCGATCTCCCTCTGGTGGACGAAGGGCGCCACATCTGGATCTCTCTCCGTCCTGGTCTGGATCCTCTCGATCCCCAGGTTGGTGCAGATCTCCCCGATCTTCTCGCTCTGGCTTCCCGGGCTGGCAGTGATCCCCAAAACCAGCGGGTCTCCAGCCTCCCGGGCGTAGCGCTCGGCGATGTAGACATAAGCGTAATTGCCAACACCCCTGTGGGCCTCGTCGAAGATTATCAGGGAGACGTCCCTCAGGTCGATCCTTCGGGAGAGCAGGTCGTTCTCGATCACCTGGGGAGTGGATACCACTATCCTGGCCTGGCTCCAGGTTCAGCCCTGCTTCTCGGATGCGATCTCTCCGGTCATGAATGCCACCATGCCATCGTCCTTGAGCACGTTTCGTAAGAATGAGGCATGCTGCTCCACCAGTGGCTTGGTTGGTGCTAGAAAGAGCACCTTGCCCTTGTCCAGCCTGGCAAGAGGACCATGAGGGCGATCACTGTCTTGCCGAGGCCCGTGGGAACTACTACCAGGCTGGAGGCCTTGAGCGCGCTGGCTGCCAGGTCGAGCTGGAAGAGCCGCTTCTCTACGCACTCGGGCTTCAGAAGCGGGTGCTCCAGATAGGAGTTCATAAAAGATGCTTTGGAATTCTATACTATTTAAGGATCAGGACCATGCTGAAAGTATGTTAAAGAAAGTGACAAGTCCTATCCTCTGTTGTCTGCGTTCTTCTGGATCGCCTGGATAGTTACCTCATAAATTGCGTGATACGAGCTGTCGAAAAGGATTGGCTACCTCCAGCAAGAGGTCTTCTTTTCTTCAGCTTTGTCCTCTATCATCTACGTGAGATAAAATCGTACCCCGCGATGGAGAATCCGGCAATGAAGAACCAGCCCCACAGCCACCACGGAAGGCCGAAGGCCGCCAGAATCGCGCCTGTGAGCAGGCATACACTGCCAAATGCCGTGCCCATAATATCTACCAGGATGCCGGGCTTCTCGGCCTCCACCTGTTCTTCCAGCAGCTGCTTTATTTCATTAATGTAAAGCGGGCTTTGCTTTATAGTATCCAATATCTCGGGTATTACTAAGACGCTATCCTTAACGATCTTTATGGGATTGAACTCCTCGATCAGGAGGTTTCTTATATGTTTCTTTGATACAGCAACCACATTTATATCGGGCAATTGCTGGTGGCCCACACCTTCCACCGTTACCAGGGCCTTAATCATCAGGATGATCTCACCCGGGTACTGAATGCGGTAGGATGCGGCTAACTTGACCGATTCCAGGACCAGTTGGCCCAGAGAAAATTGCTCAAAGCTGGGGTGTCTCAGGTAGCGGCGGTTTAAATCCTCCACTGCTCTGCGAAAACCATCAGGATCTCCGCCTCTCCCTGCATGTGATATGGCCGTAAGATAGCGGGCAGCATTTCCTGCATCACCATCCGCAAGAGCGTAGAAGTAGTAGAACATTCGCCTTTTGAGAGAGCTGTCGAACTCTCCCACCATTCCCAGGTCGATGAAGCCGACCTTTCCTCCATCCAATACTATTATGTTAGCTGGATGCAGATCGGCATGGAAGAAGCCGTCTTTGAATATCATTTGAATAATTGCCTTAATCCCTATATCGATTAGCCTGGTCTTCTTGATATGGCTTAGGCTCATTACTTCCGGGGCATCGATCTCCTTACCCCGAAAGTACTCCATGGTTAGAACCTCTCTGTTGCTGTACACTCTATAGATCTTCGGGAAACGTACCCTGGGCTCATCCATGAAGTTGGCAGCGAATATCTCTGCGTTGTCAGCCTCCATTCGCATATCCACTTCCCGAAGGCTGTAACGGCTGAATTCCCTTGTGAGCTGGTAGGGCTGGTATCGCGATAGGAAGGTGGTCTGAAGAATTCGACCAAAAAAGTTCAAGAGCTTTGTATCGGTCTCCACCATTTTGCGCACGCCTGGCTTGAGGACTTGATGACCACTTCTTCCTGACTTTGCAGCCTGGCTCTATGGATCTGGGCCAGGGAGCCGGACCCCAGGGGAACGGGGTCAATCCAGGAGAACATATCCCCTACGGGACGCTTCAGATCCTTTTCGATCAGCTCCTTGAAGCGCTCGAAGGGCACTACCGGGGCCTGGCGGAGAAGATTTTTCAGCTCCTCCGTAATCGATTTGGGCAAAAGATCCTCGCGCAGACTCAGAATCTGGCCAAGCTTGATGTAAGACGGGCCCATCAGCTCCAGCCTTCGCCTGAACTGAACGGGAAAAGGCTTGCTGATGATATCTTTATTCATAAAGGGCCAGGTGAAGGCCAGAATAAAACGCAGCAGAATGACCCTCAATTGCCATCCTTTTCCCTGGGATCTCATTTCCCGCGTATTGACAAATCCCTCTCCAATCAACAGTGCCAGAAGCTGTATCAGTGTCCTAAGGACCTGAGAATCCATCCCTGAGGCTGCCTCTCCTCATAAAGCCATAAACTACCTCAGGCCTTGGTGGTACTTCGCTTTCCACCAGGTCCATAACAGGTATCTTAGTCGTCTCGCGCTTGCAGGCTTCAGAACTCATATTTCGGCCCTAATTATGCAATAATTTTCGAAATTGAAACAACGGCAATGATGGTATAATTAAAATCATTTACCGAGATAATAGTTAATAAGACGAAATATAGAGCACTGTGTCTTAGATGATCACGCCTAGTATCAAAGAGATTATTGCAGGGATTATGCCCCCCTCTGGGCTGGAAGACCTCTTGGGAGATATAGGGCAAAGGTAAGATGCACCCTGCCCTGATGGATCATTTAGATGAAGTTCATATTTTTTGATTGCAGAGTTTAATTGTTGCTGGACCCAATTAGCTTTTTATGGGAGACCTCTGCTTCATTACTAACTTACTTCTTCTTCAACAGCGATCTTGGTCCTGGTAACGGCGATCTCCTTAGGCAGCGTGATTTTCAAAATACCTTTGTACAGAGATGCCTTAGCCTGCTCATTTTTGACGGCGCATGGAAGCTTGATCATTCTCCTGAATGTGTCGTAAGAGAGTTCGCGCTTGTGGACGCACTCCGCCTCCTCTTCGGGCTCGGCTGCCTTCTTGGCGCGGACATAAAGCTCATCACATGTCAGTGAGATATCTATGTCTTCTTTGCCAACTCCCGGCACTTCCATAGTGACTATTATCTCCTCGTCCGTCTCCACGACGTCTGCTGGAGGCTTTTTCACGCCCCCGTATGCCAAAGGCATAGCCTCAGTGATCTTTCCCATCTTCTCCTGCCAGCGTCTCATCTCATGAGCGTACATGGATTCTGTATCTATTAGCCCCATCTCGTCCGCCAGCATATACATCGAGGTCGTGAGCCCCTTGATGCCTTCGCATATCGTCTTGTGCATAATCGGCCTCCAACTGTTCCAACTGTATATCTTAATTGATATTATACCATATAATCTTTTTTGTTTTGTTGTGCAAGATTAGACGAAGAACGCAATGAGTTGTACTCATTGTGCTAGCTTAATTATCGGCATTATGACTACCATCCGAGGTAGAATGCGACAGCAATCACAATAGTACCCGATCAGGAAGAAGAGGATAACTGCAATTAAAAAGATCGGATCGCGAGGATCCGATCACAAAGTCAGATAGTTGGTACTGCCGCAGCTGTAGTTCTTTGTCTGTGAATAGCTGAAGCCCTGGTTGTACACTTTTATGGTGTGTGGCTGGTTCCCAGTAACGGTGAAGCTGAAGGTGCCGTCGAAATGATCGCCGCGACGACCGTCGCCGCCTATGTAGTTCCCATCAACGTAAACAGAGTAGCCTCTCATGTAGTCTGAAGTGATGATTACCTGGGCGTTGCACCCTGGTGAAGGACTTGGCGTGGGATACGGCGGGTAGGGCTCAGGCGGATATGGAGACGGGCTGGGCTGCGAATAGTAAGAAGAGCCGTAGACATAGACGTAGATGTAGTTGCTCCAGCCGTTGCAGTAGTACTGCAGTGTATGCCATCCCGGAGCATCTCCGTTGAACCACATCTTCTGCCAGCCCGGATATGGCACGTAGGCCAGGTATTGAGTAACCAGCCTTCCATCCGGATACCATTCGTAGCTGTACAGCGGCCCAGAGCCTCTTACATCAAGCCACATCGGCAGCCACTGGCCGAAGTTGCAGCCAGCAACGGTCGACGGTGAGTATGGAATGTAGAACTTGTTGGGCGTTGAAGTTCCGGGCGGGATCACCATGTAGGTGCTCGCGTAAGTGCTCGTAACAGCCGTAGCCTGCGGCGATGGCGCTGCTGCACGCGCTGTTGCCTCGCTCGTGGCTACCAATGCCTGGCTGCTCTCCGAAGCCGGAGGAGCCTGAGTACCGGACGAGGGCTGAGGAATCTGTATTCCTTGCGATTCTGGACTGGGGGGTGTAGCTGGCGGCGTTGGCTGAGCCCATGCAATTCCGATGAGAAGCATGAGCAGCAGTGCCAAAGCTAAAATCTTTTTCATTCTTTCACCTCTAAATCCTGAGTTATCTAAACCTGAGTTATTCACCAACTTTATTCAAATCTCAATGGAACCTCTCAGGGGACTGCTGGATGATTCCGTTCGCCAGAGAATCCGCCATCATGTTGGCCTGCTCTTCAATCAGGTCGAAGGTGTCTATGGAGGTATTGTAATCCTTGTTAAGCAGCTCAACAGTCTCATTCTTGGTTAGATTTAGATGCTCGTACCACATAGCCTTCCTTTCCTCAAGCGCAAGTTGGGGAATCGTGGTGTTCTCGAAGGCGGCTATCTCGTCTGCATTCTCATACCACCTGGTGTTTGCATCCTCAAAAGCCGTTTGATCCTCCTCCTTAGCGGCAGTAACTAACTCGGCTGCGATCTGGAGATGCTCTTCAATCAGATCACCGTACTCGGTGGCATTCTCATTCCCCAGGTAGGGAACAAGGGTTTCGGCCATATCCTCGTAGTTCCTCAGCAACCTGTTCAGAACAGGTCCTTTGTCCTCAGAGTCCTGGATTATTGATATGATGGCCATCCTGGTCCAGAATACATGCTCCTGCCACAAGGTTCTCATCTGCAGCCATAAGCTCTCCTCTGCTGGAGTTATGACAACATCTGTCTGGTTCACCTGTCCGAGGATCTCCGGCTCCAGCTCTTCAGATAAGTTCCCGCCAATGGCACCTAGAGCCGGGGATGCCATGAAAGACAGGATTAGCAATGCTATTACTCCAATCTTTTCCATAAAACTCCCATAATTAATACTCATAGTAGTATTTAGGGATTGTGCATCGCAACCTGTAACTATTATCTTGTAACTGACGCCTAGAGGTTAGGCTTTCTGGAATTCTGCAGTCTATCAAAAAGTATTTGGACTATCAGTTTTAATTAAAAATGATGCCTCCTGCTGCATTTCATGTTTTGGCGAAGCCAACAGGTTCCTTCTGCAATCTCAACTGCGAGTATTGCTTCTTCCTCTCCAAGGAGAGGCTCTATCCTGGGAGCAGCTTCAGGATGACCGATGATCTACTGGAGGAGTACATAAGGCAGCTTATCGTTGGCCAGAGCATTCCCGAAGCCACCGTGGCCTGGCAGGGCGGCGAGCCGACCTTGATGGGCCTGGACTTCTTCCGGCGGTCCATCCAGTACGAGGAAAAATACAAGAGGCCGGGAATGGCCGTCCACAACACCATCCAGACCAATGGCGTTCTCCTGGATGGGAAGTGGTGTAAGTTCTTCAGAGAAAACAACTTTCTCGTCGGAATCAGCCTGGACGGTCCCAGGGAGCTGCATGACTTCTACCGGAGAGACAAGGCTGGCCGTCCCACCTTCGACCGGGTAATGCAGGCCGTGCGGCTGATGCAGCAGCATAATGTGGATTTCAACATCCTTGCCACTGTGAACGCGGCCAACGCTGGCCATCCTCTCGAAGTGTACAGATTCTTCCGGGACGAGGTTGGGGCGCAGTTCATCCAGTTCATACCCATTGTTGAGAGAGACAACGAGACCGGATATCAGGAGGGCGACAGGGTTACCGATAGATCGGTTAGGCCAGAGCAGTACGGGCGATTCCTCATTTCTATCTTCGACGAATGGGTGAGGCGAGATGTGGCAAGAGTCTTCGTGCAAATCTTCGATGTAGCTCTGGCAGCCTGGACTGGGACTCCGCCCGGTGTATGCGCCTTTGCGCCCACTTGCGGAACCGCCCTGGCTCTGGAGCACAATGGCGATCTCTACTCTTGCGATCACTTCGTGGAGCCAAAGCACCTTTTGGGAAACATCCGGGAGAAGCCGCTATCGGAGCTGGTGGCCTCGGAGAAGCAGGTCAAGTTCGGCCAGGGAAAGCTGCAGGGTCTGCCCAGATACTGTCAGGCCTGTGAAGTCCGCTTCGCCTGCCACGGAGAGTGCCCCAAGAACCGGTTCATGAAGGCTCCGGACGGAGAGCCGGGGTTGAACTACCTGTGTGCCGGCTACAGGGCTTTCTTCCGGCACATCGATGAGCCCATGCGCTTCATGGCAAGGGAGCTGGCATGTGGGCGAGCGCCAGCCAACGTGATGGGCTATCTGGCGCAAAAGGATGCCAGTAAGAGGCGTCAGGAAAAGGTAGGTCGTAATGACCCATGTCCTTGCGGAAGCGGGCTGAAGTACAAGAAGTGCCATGGTAAACAGCAAACAAGCTCATGATATAGAGCTTAGCCCCAAACTGCAGCGAGGCTCTCGTTTCTCGTATTGAACTCTTTGTGCGTCCTTTGTGAGTTTTGTGGCTTTGTGGTAAAAATAGTCAACTGTTTGTTAAATCCAATGGCTTACGAATACCACCACAAAGATCACAAAGCGCACAAAGGGCTCATAAAGAACGACGATGATTATTGAATTTAGAAAGATGGCGCCCTCAATGGCCAACCAATTTCTAGTCCACCCACACGAAACGGCGAGGAACCGAGGAGGATAACAGGTATGACAACTCCGTAAGTAATTTTAATGTTCGGAGATTCAACTACGTAAGTCCTATGAACATTAAGTTTATATTTGATTGCCCATTAAATCGGATTAAGATAATAAGGTGTAAGGCCATGGCATCCTCCTATCTGGACATAGATTTACATCTAAAGGAAATTAAGCATCTATTTGTGGACCCTGAATTGAACCCTTTTGAGGACCAGAAGCTGCAAATATCCGGGGCAGAAGAAGCGGCCAATTATCTAAGAATAAAAGAGAGGAAGGTGGATAAGATCAGGCTGAACATTTTTCTTCCCAGAGAGCAGATCGAACCCGATCTGAAGAGCAGGACGGCAGATGCTTTATCCAGATATTGTGATTTCAAGGTAGTGCAGAACCAGCGCCAGCTTGAGATAGAACGGGCGGCAGGCTGGCGGGCTGTGATGATAGGACTGATTTTTTCTGCTGTCTGTTTGCTGATTGTATTAATGGTTAATTTATTGGGTCCTATAAGTGACACCCTCCTGGTGGTCTTTGTCGGTTTTTTTACAATTCTCATCTGGATGGCTATATGGAATCCTGCAGAAGCTTTCTTATATGGTCTTCCGCCCTACAGGATGGAAATAAAGATTTATAAAGCCCTAAAGAATGCAGAGGTTGTGATAAAAGAAGAGGCCCTGGTTCAAGAGAGGCAATCACCCAAAGTCGAATGAGTCTTGTCAAGACAGGTAGACCATCTTTAGTTTACACTTCGTGCCAGGAAGGAGATATCATGTCCGTGAAACCATCTGCCTTTCAGCTACGGCTATGAGTCCAACCAGCACCTATCCTGACCTCCTCGCCAACTGCGCCGAAGTAGGCTTCGGCCAGCATGAGCCCAAGCATGGTCAGGAGCAGAATCAGGATCGTAGCCCACTGTGCAAGGTAGGGCCTTTTCCTTCCTTGGATTCGATTCAAGCTTGGCGGTTGCGGCGATAGTTCTCAACAAGTATGTGCACGCTCAGCATGAGCACCCACAACGGGAACAGCATAGCAAGCCACTCCATATAGGTGATGCTCAGAATCAGCACGGCTGCGAACACGTATCCCAGGATTCCCAGCCATCTCGGGATGCTCTCAGCTCGAAGCACGATCGTGCATGTGGATATCATGAAGACGCCTGCCATTTTCATGGCGAATACGTTTAAAACAGAATAGGTCACTGCACGGCCGAAGTTGAATGTGCCAGTGGCAGTAATCGGTTGCCCGCCGGGTCCGAAAGAAAGGTTAGCGATCAGGCCCCCCGCAACAGCCGCTGCAGCGAAGAGCATGGCCACAAAGAGAAGTCCGCTGCCCAGGAAGACCGTGGCGAAGAACTTGTCTTCCAGCTCTCCAATGAGATCCCTTACCACACCGATGAACCATAGAAAAGCAATCCCTGAAAAGGGCACCATGTTCAGAGCGATCAAAATCCTATAGGCGAGATCAGGGTCTGCGGTCCATGCTCCGGATACATTCGGATCGGCTGGGATGGAAAGCCTGATGATGGTAAAACTGGCCATGAGCAGCAGCGAGAAGACTATCCCTGCAATAGCGGCAGCGCGGGGCGTCTTGAGCCTCTTTCTGGCGAGGGTTGTCTCTTGGGCCATCACGTCCTCCTGGTAACTCTGTTATTGCTATGACATTTGAAGAAGATGAATTTTTGGGTACAGTCCATAGTTGAGCCCTAATCATCGGAAGGAAAGCCGCGTTTCTCCCTGATTTCAAAAAAGAATTGAGGAGTTGATTTTCTTACTTTCCGGATTCCTGTCTGCAGGTTTGCACACAAGGGATCTAGCAGGAAACGCCCAGACAAAAATCGAACATAAATTGAGAGGTGGCGTTGCATATACACAAAAAATTTATATCATGAAGTGACAAATTTAATTTATGAAATATGTGAACATACTATGCGTCATCTCTCTTGTACTGCTGGCCAATTCCGTCTCCTTGGCCCAGGAGGACGCAGGCAATGCGACCATGCAGTCTGTTCCCACTGAAAACCTGCCTGGCGGGTTCGATTTTCTGGCTATGAAGAATGCATCGACAGTTGGTGTGAATATAACCGAGGAGATCATCGACTTCTATGGTGATGAGGATATCGGTCCAGCAAATGCCACCATAGGAATTTACACCTGGGCTCCTATAGGAGAAACTTATGATGCAAAAATAACATTGCTTTCCCTGCAAGACGAGGCGCAAGCCAAGGCAGCTATATCCAATTACAAATCTCTTCCTGAGTACAAGAATCCTCCTTACAGAGGTATAGATCGCTTTAGCACAGTCACCATTAATGGCCATGAGGCAACCGAAATCAGAGACGCAACGGGGGACAATGGTCTGAGATTCCTTTACCTTTGGAATAACGACAGCAACGTCGTACTGGTGGAGGGCAACAGCGATAGAAACGATAGCATGAATTTAGCAAGTGCTACTGGTCTTTAAGCGCAAAATCTCTATTTTCATTTTACCTTTTTTCCAGGCTCAGTTTCTGATCAAAAGCATGTAAATTCAATATAGAACTCCTACGGCTAATTTCAAAAGCATTATATACGGGAGATGATAAAATATTCATAAAGTCAATTGAAAATCAATTGAATTAATGGGTGATAGAAAGATGGGACTGAGGGAGACTTTTACAGACAACGAGTGGAAGAACCTTTTGAGTTTGCCATATGCAGTTTCAATGACAGTAATTGCAGCAGCGCCATCTTTTTTGGGCGCGTGGAGTGAGTCAAAAGCCATGATGACAGAACCAGCTAAGCTGGCGGCGACAAGTGGAAGTGGGCTGGTTGGCTTGTTGTCAGCAGAGATGCAATCAAAGTCAAAAGAATTGATTAAAGAGCAGCAGGATCTGTTTAAGCACGATCAAACAGGCTATAGAAACAAGACCATTGAGGCCTGCAAGTCTGCAGCTGCGGCTCTGTCAAAGACCGCTCCTGAAGAGGCTATGGCTTACAAAAAGTGGGTGTTAGCGATAGGGCAAAAGGTGGCCGAAGCTGCAAAGGAGCATGGTGTCGCTGTTAGTGATCCAGAAAAGACAGCTCTGAGTGAGATCTCCATTGCTCTTGGCATTGGTGCATAGGAACAATCTTTGTGAGGCCTTTTGTGGTGAGCGTTTAGTGTTGGCCAACCACAAAGAGGTTTAAAGCTTTGAGTATCTCAGATATCTTTGCCCACACCCAAATAGCGAAGAGCCTAGATAGAGACGAGATCTATTTAATAACGCATCACAGAAATATGAGTGTGATCGATACATGGCTGAGATAAGAACATTTTATGCACCCGACATAGACCAGGGAGAAGTGGCCAGGAAGGTGTCAAGTTGGCTTCAGCTCCACGATTTCGCGGCACGGATTGTGGATCTTCCAGATGGAAGGATAACAGTTCAGGCACGCCAACCAAAGTCGTGGCGCTATATACTGGGCATGTCCAGCGCACTGAACATCACCCTCGGCACAGAGGGCGGCAAACTGGTGGTGGAAACGGATGCAGGCCAGTGGGCGGAGAAGGTAGCTGTAGGAGCGGTGGGCGTTTTCATATTGCATCCCCTGCTGATAACTATGGCCTACGGTACCTGGAAGCAGATGCAGCTTCCTGAAAAGGTGTTCGAGGTTATAGAACAGCAAATAAAGGAAAGGCAGGGAAAGGAAAAGCAGGGAGAGGAAGGGCAGGGACCTGCCAGTGCCACTCGCATTCCAGTCCAGTCCTCTGGCGAACTCACTCCTGTAAGGGATATCTCAGAGACGGCTTCCACACCAGCTCCGGAAGATGTTTCCCCTACTACTCCCGAAGAGACGATCTGCGCCAACTGCGGCGAGGCTGCCAATGAGGAATCAAAGTACTGCGACCAGTGCGGGGCCAGGTTGAAGCCAGAATCGATAAAGATCGATTAGGCTGTACGGAAATCCCTAGGCGAAGCGACCATGGGGTCTATCCCGAAAGGAGCAGCGGTTAGTTTGGAGGCTATCCCAAAACAGGTTTCAGATACGATCAATAGTTCAGGCTCTTCGCTGCTTAGTGTGGGTGAACCAAGATGTGCCTGAGAAATCTTCGGGCTTTCGGGTAGAGTTTTGGCGGACGTTCACCACAGAGGCACAGAGACACAGAGAACGAAAAGCTGAGCGATTCAAATAATAATAAAATCTCTCTGTGCCTCTGTGTCTCTGTGGTGAGCCCGTAAGTATTCGTCACAAAAGATGCGAAGACACAAAGCGATTGAAATCTAAAAAATGCTCAAGCATGCATTTACCCACACACTAAACAGCGAAGAGCCTAAAAAAGATGATATCAGGAAGCGCCCGTTGCTTCATCAGCAGTATGAACGCTTCCAGAGGCTGCCTGTAGCCTGTGCTCAGGCCGTTATTTCTGTCTTGGCGATGTATTTGATGAGGTCTGTCCCCAGCCGGGCAGTCTTTTGGACTTCTTTCGCCATCTCTTCAGGTGCAACGCCCTTCTCGGTCATTGACTTGATAGCGTTCACGGCCTCATCAGGAACCGTGAAATACTCGTCAAGGTCCTTCCTGTGGCCCCAGACATCTCCTTCGAGGAGCTTTACGCCCTGCATCTCAAGGAACACTCCGATGGCGTCGGACATGGTCTTCTTGTACGAAGGCGGAGTCTGAACTACCTGCAGCCTGGGGCATTTCTGCATCAGATTGAGGAAGTCCACGTTGGACGCCCTGAACGCCAGATGAACTGCCTTCTCATTCGGCCTTAATGAATTGATCTCTTCTCTGGAACTGATTACTCTAAGCTTCATTACATTTCACCTATACTAATATCGTTATACCTTATTACGACATTCAACGTATATAAATTTTTCCTATTTCGGCAAATAACGTAAATGCTGATGCATAGCATTCGACCTGCTGAGCACCGAGGCCTGTCAGTTCACTTCCTACACCCACCTCCTTGAATCAAGAGGTAGACTATCTTAGCATGTGCAAAGGGCCCTATCACGCAGGTCCAAGATTATTTTTATAGGTACGAACAAATTATATTATCATCAGTATACAGAATTAGCTTGAAAACATCTCAAAGGCCGCTAAATCTGCAATGCCTGGGGCTGCATCATTCCTCTAATCTAGAGGCCCCATGCCCACCATTTATATATGCGACCATTTGTAGTAAACTTGTATGTTCCACGATGCCCCAGAGCCCAGGGGGACAAAGGGAGCGCTGCCAGACAGTGGAGATCTTATTGAATTCCATATTATTGCCAAGATGGCGATGATTGGTGGATTTTCAATGATCAAAAACCGACAGTTCATTTCGCAGAGGATTATTTAGGTCGATGGCCAGCAACCATGATATAACCGATCGCAAAATAACAGATCGCAAAAGGACTGAGAAAGCGCGGATGGAAAGAGAAGAGCCGTACCAGCTCACGCCTATGGAGATGCCGGAAGAGAGGCTCAATGACACTGATAGGGATAGCCTTCGGACCGAAAAGGACGAACTAGAGATCAAGATGGAGCCCGAGACCCAGGCGAGAACTACAGGAACTACAGAAACTGCAGAAATAATCCGGGCGAATCAGGAGCTTCAGAGGACCAATGAGATACTGCAGGCCAAGATCGAAGAACATAAGCGGATAGAAGGGCTGCTACGACTGCAGCGTGACCTGGCTATAACGCTTAGCTCTTCTGATAGCATAAAGGAGGCGCTGGGCCAGATATTTGATGCCGCTCTAAAGGTAGAGAGCATCGACGGCGGAGCCGTTTACCTCGTGAACAATGCCGGCGGGGTAGACATGGTGCTGCATAAAGGCCTATCGGATAAGTTTGCAGCAGGGTGTGCCCATTGCGATCCAGATTCTGCCCGGGCGAATATAGTCAAGGCTGGTAAATGGATCTACAGGGACAGTCCGTATATTGCCACATCGCAGTTCGATGATCTCCGGAAAGAGGGCATAAAGGCCTTAGCTGATTTTCCAGTGAAACATAACGGCCAGCCTATTGCTGCTATCATCCTTGCATCCCGTACCTATGATGAAATTCCCCAAAACGCCCGCGTCGCCCTGGAAGCTCTAGCTGCCTCTATAGAGGGAAGCATCGCCAGGATCAAGGCAGAGGAGGCGCGAAAAGAGAGCGAGAGGAGATACCGGGAGCTGGCTGACCTCCTGCCCCAGACGGTCTACGAGCTGGACGCCCAGGGAAATATAATATTCGCCAACAATGTTGGCCTGGAGATCTTCGGGTATACTCAGGCAGATCTTATGAAGGGCGTGCACTTCCTTGATGTAGTAGCTCCGGAGGATCGAGAAAGAATAATGGAGAACTTTAGGAGGTCATTTCTGCAATCATTTAGGCCTGGACAGTATGCTGCAGAATACCGGATGCTAAGGAAGGATGGAAGCACCTTCCCGGCTGTTGTGTATCCAGCTCCAATTGTAAGAGAGGGCAGAGTTGTGGGCCAGAGGGGGATCATCACGGATATCTCCGAGCGCAAGCAGGTTGAGGATGCCTTGATGCTGGCCAAGGAGGCTGCCGAAGAGGCAGCAAAAGCCAAAGCCGAGTTCCTGGCAAACATGAGTCATGAGATCAGAACCCCCATGAATGCGGTCATTGGACTGACCGGCCTTCTCTTGTACTCTAATCTGGATGCAGAGCAGCGCGAGTACGTTGAGATCATAAGGAGCAGCGGAGATGCTCTGCTGGCAACCATAAATGATATCCTTGATTTCTCCAAGATCGAGGCGGGCCGAATGGGGCTGGAGAATCAGGCCTTCGATCTCAGAACTTTTGTCGATGTCAGCATGGATCTGATGGCTCCCAGTGCCGCAGAGAAAGGCCTGAACCTGGCTTACCGGATAGATGAATCAGTGCCTGTCGCTATCATGAGCGATCCGACCAGGCTGCGGCAGATTTTGATCAACCTTCTCAGCAACGCCGTCAAGTTCACTGAGAAGGGTGACGTAGTGCTGTCCATTGATTCCATTCCATGGGAGGATGGAAGGGTCGAGCTCCATTTCTCAGTGAAAGATACAGGGATAGGCATACCTCAGAACAGGATAAGTAAGCTCTTCCAATCCTTCAGCCAGGTGGACATGTCCACCACCCGCAAGTACGGCGGCACTGGTCTCGGCCTGGCCATAAGCAAGAGGCTTGTCGAGATCATGGAGGGCAGGATCTGGGTTGAGTCTGAGCTTGGCAAAGGTTCAACGTTCCACTTTACGGTACCGGTTGACGCGTCCCCGGTCTGTTTGCCCGAGGCTGAAGAAGTGCCTGAGGAGCCTCATAGTGAGGCCCAATACGAGGCTCAATGTGAGGCTCAATCTGAATCTCAATCCGAGTCAAAATACGATACCCCCGTCGATATGCGCATACTTCTAGCCGAAGATAACGATGTAAACAAAAAGGTCATGTCGCGGATGCTGAAGAAGCTGGGGTACAGGGCAGACATGGCTTCCAATGGCTTGGAGGTTCTCAAAGCGCTGGAGAGACAGGCTTACGATCTGGTGCTGATGGATATTCAGATGCCCGAGATGGATGGGCTGGAGGCTGCGAGCCAGATTCGCAAGCGCTGGCCGGCTGCAGAGCAGCCAAGAATCATTGCGCTTACTGCCTACGCAATGGAGGGCGATCGGGAGAGGTGTCTGGAGGCGGGGATGGATGGGTACATCAGCAAGCCGGTGAAGATGGAGGATCTAAAGGCGGCGCTGGTGCGGTGCAGGGAGGGGAGAGCAGAACAAGGCGAATGACGGCGATCTTTCCATCCATCAGTAGATATCAGGCTCGTTATCTGCGGTTTTAGCTAGTGCCTGCTGAGAGAGCCTCATAAGTCCTCTGGTGATCTCCCGCTCATTCGCTGGCTTTTCCAGATCATAAGGGAGATCGATCTTCACATTCCTGCGCTCCAGGCTCTCGCACATGGATATTACCTTGGGATTCTTGCTATTTAAATCTCTTTCATTCACCATTCAATCGGCGGGATAGTATCTCCGCTCGCATCATTGCAAGCGCTGACCAGCTGCAGAGCAGCCAAGAATCATTGCACTTACTGCCTGCGCACTGCCTCGAACGTGGCTGCTGAATTTTACCTATCGAGCGCACGGCCCGCAATCTGCTGAAGGATTGGACAGGAGACGGCTGGCTGGAGTTGCCGATAAGTTACTGAGGGGAAGGGCTTACTCGTTATCGGCAGTTTATCAGCAATACATCGGCAGCTTATCGGTAACGCCGGAGGAAGTTTACCAGTAAGTCTAAGCTGATAGATTCCGCCTGTCATTAAATATTATACGGTGGCAGCAATTAGACATTAATAATCCAGGAATTATTTCTTGCATTTAGGATAATTGCAGCTTCAAACCGAAATCCTAAATTGCGGGAATTTACCATTAAAATACATGCTCAAAGAGGTATTGAAATGTTTGCTGCCATTTCGGGGACGAGAGAATAGGACTCTATTTCGATATCTCTGAAGTCTGCAATGAGTCTTCCAGGTTAGGACTAATATGATCATTCTAGTGCTGAACTGCGGCAGCTCCTCGGTAAAGTATAGCCTATTCTCCATTGGGTCTGGGGAAAAGCGTCTGGTCCGCGGTTCTATCGATCGAATAGGCTTCCATAATTCCAGGCTGATTCAGGAGTCCAGAGGATCTAAAGCAGAATATCAGCTAAAGGTCAGGGATCATTCACATGCTATTTCCCAGCTCCTGGATATACTGGTCGATAATGATAGCAGTAACCATAGTATTCTACCATCCCTTGATTATATCGATGCTGTAGGACACAGGGTTGTCCATGGAGGCGATAGATTCGCCAGTGCTGCCAGAATAGATGATGGTGTATTGGAGTTTCTGAGAAGTCATTTATATTTAGCCCCTTTGCACAATCCGCCAAACCTGGAGGGCATAGAGGCTATATCTCGCCTCATTCCCCATGTGCCGCAGGTTGCCGTATTTGACACCGCTTTTCACCAGACTCTTCCACCACATGCCTACATCTATGCCTTGCCTTACGAGCTATACGAGAAACACCGCATCAGACGATATGGTTTTCATGGCATCTCTCACCGGTTCATAGCGCAAGAGGCAGCCCGAATCCTGAACAGGCCCGCAGAGGAGCTGAGGCTTATCACCTGCCATCTGGGCAACGGTTCGAGCATTACAGCCATTAAACATGGAAGATCGGTGGACACGACCATGGGCTTTACGCCTCTGGAGGGCCTGGCCATGGGAACACGCTGTGGAGATCTCGATCCGGCCATCGTTCTCTTCCTTCAGGATCAAGAGGGCTTGAGTCAGGCAGAGGTCAGCGATCTTCTGAATAAGAAGAGCGGGATGGTCGGGTTGTCAGGCTGCTCATCAGATATGAGGGAGATTCTGAGAGCGGTCTATCTGGACGGCCAGAAAGGTGCCTTAAATAAAGCCCACCCTCAACATGTCAGGTCAAAGCTCGCCTTGGATGTTTACATCTATCGAATCAAAAAATACATCGGCGCATATGCTGCAGCCATGGGAGGTGTGGACGCTATTGTGTTTACCGGGGGAATTGGGCAGAACCTCTCCGTCATTCAGGAGGATGTCTGCGCAGGATTAGAGTTCATTGGCGTAGAAATAGGTTTGACCAGAGATCTGGGCGAGGGCTGTTATTGCTTGAGCAAACCGACATCGGATGTGAAGGTATTGGCGATACCTACTGATGAGGAACTCATAATAGCCAGGGAGACTCTGGAGATTCTTCGAGCTGATAAAGGCGCTTGAGCTAGCGAGACAGATCTGCCAGAGTCGGGCAACGGCCAACAGCCCGCATCATAGAGCTTTCACATACATATCAGTCGAGATCAAAGAGAACTTAGTATACGGAAAAATTCTAGGATTTATTTTCGATTTTATCGATGCAGTTAGCGCTTTGGCTCTTTCATCCTCGATGAAGAACAGTTTCTGCTTTACATCGAAAATACTACCTGCTGCCTCGGATATGCGAGAATGCCATAGCTCTTGAGTCTCTGTATCCACCGATATGCCGGACCCGACAATTTTCCGGCAAAGGGAGGAATGGCATTTGCATGTCATACTCCATGGGAATGAGCTGTAAAAAAGACCGTAATCGATGGTGATCTCCTCGTCGGCATGGATATCTTTGACTGCGATGTCGCAGTAAAGACTGTCGATGAATAGAGATAGAATATTGGCATCGCAACTGTGGTTGGCATCACCGTCAGTCACGAGCCAATTGCCAGCTTCATCTTCCACCCCATATTTGAAAAGTTGCTCTCTCTTTTCCTCGGACAAGAATTGAAGTTCATTTTTTGAAAGATAGGTGTCATTACTGCCGTAGTAGTATACAATAGTCCCCTTTGGAATAAATTCGTCCGCAAAGATGCCTTTACCATCTATAGGGCTCTCATTTTTATAGAAGTCTATTGTATACATATATCCCTCTTGTTCAACCAATTCGTTTGTAAAAAGGAAAAGAACTATATAAGTTTTGTCTTTTAAATTTAATGATCCAATAAAATATTACGGCAACAAGATGAATCCAAATAGATATATTGTTATATTAGGACATGTAGTACACCTAGGCAGATAAAAAGGTGATGAGACATGTCAAAGTCTCATCAAGGGATAGATCGGGTAAATCCTAAGAAGTGAGGACTTTGGGCGGGGCGAATAGCTGCAAACGGGAACGAGGCATCACCACTGAGATCTGCGACCAGTTAGGCGAGATTGCCTTTAGTAAAAATTTAGACCATAGAGAGGATGAAGGATGCAATCTCCAGGGCAAGCTGAAGGAATGTTGAATGACTCCAGCCCATTCTTCTCAGATGCTGCAGAGATAGAAAATAATAATAATCTCTCTTGTGGGAATTGGGTTTTTCCTTTCCGTTACGCTGTGATTATTGCTGCTCTGATCTTCGTCTCTTTTACCGCAGTTGTAATCGTGTTAGGTGATAATCAAGAGGCAAACACGGTTTTTACAGATGTAGCTTCCTTCGTGATCGATGCTCTGGTTACCGTCGCACTGTTTTACGGTGCCTTTAAATCCCGTTGCTGTGGAAGGCGGATCTATTTTGCATGGATGATGCTGGCCGTCTCTCGACTAGCCTTCACCATTGGGGACACCATCTGGGCCTACATGGAATTAGTCCTTCATGAAAGCCCTTTCCCGGCTCTATCGGACTATTTCTATTTAATTTCCTATCCTTTCTTCCTATTGGGCATACTGCTCCTGCCATGTATAAAATTCACCTCGACAGAGCGGCTCAAGATGATGCTCGATACGGCAATTGTGCTAATAGCCGCTGTTCTTATTTTCTGGAGCTTCATTATCGCCCCCACTATTGAGCAATCTGAGGGTACCGATATTCTCACTTTGACTCTCTCCGTGGCCTACCCGGTCATGGACCTGATTCTGTTCTTTGCCCTCGTGGAATTGCTCCTGAGGAGGATTCAACTGCCAGGGCTTAATCCTTTATTGCTCTTGGCAAGCGGAATTATCGTCTTAATAATTACTGATGCCCTTTTCTTCCGGCAAATCGTTGATGGAACATACACTGCAGGGGGAATAGTGGATGTTGGCTATCCCCTTGGATATATCCTGATCGGCCTGGCAGGGATATCTCAAGCCAATGCTGCTAGCAGAAGCTGTTCTGGAAGAGTGCAAGAGATCCAGCCCCGCTACGGACAGCTGACCTGGCCTCTGTATCTGCCTTACCTTTGTGCGGCATGCGCTTTCGCACTGCTGGTATGGAGCAAAGATCAATCCCAGTCCATTGGCCTGTCCTTTTCATCGATCTCTTGGGCTGTGGCTGGGATAATAGGCATGGTAATTGCTCGCCAGGTTCTGGCCTTAAACGAGAACGCCCAGCTCTATTACAAAGCTTCCCAGGAGATCGTAGAACGCAAGCAAGCAGAACACGAGATCAAACGTTTAAACGAAGAGCTGGAGGAGAGAGTAAAGGAGCGCACATCAGAGCTGGAGGCGGCTAACAAAGAGCTGCATATTGAGGTTGCAGAACGAAAGCAAGTAGAGTATGCCTTGAAGGACTCCGAGCGCCGCCTGGCAGATATCATCAATTTCCTTCCGGATGCCACCTTTGTCATCAACCGCGAAGGCAATGTGATAGCCTGGAATAAGGCCATAGAGACTCTGACAGGAATCAAGGCCGGGGAAATCCTTAGCCTTGGCAACTACGAATATTCTCTGCCCTTTTACGGAGAGCGAAGGGCCATACTTATCGATATGGTTCTAAAAGCCGATCCAATGTTAGAGAAGAACTACGCAAATATCCGGAGGCTTGAGGATGGGACTCTTACCGGCGAGGCTTATATGCCAAATCTTCGGGGCAGAAGCGTTTATCTGATGGGAAATGCCGCAGCACTTTACAATTCGCGTGGAGAGATTGTCGGAGCGCTGGAGTCCATCCGGGACATCACCGAACGAAAAAGAGCAGAGGAGGATCTGCAGAGGGCTAAGGAGAAGGCGGAATTGGCTACGCGCGCCAAATCCGAATTCCTGGCCAACATGAGCCATGAGATCCGGACCCCCATGAATGCCGTCATCGGCCTAACAGGGCTCCTTCTGGAGACGGAGATGACTCCTGTTCAGAAGGACTATGTCGAGACCATTCGCAGCAGCGGAGATTCGCTGCTAGCCATTATTAATGATATCCTGGACTTCTCTAAGATCGACGGAGGCCGAATGGTGCTGGAAAGCCAGCCCTTTGATCTTAGAAGCTGCGTAGAAGAATCCCTGGATTTGGTAGCGGCCAGGGCAGCGGAGAAAGGATTGGAACTGGCCTACTTCATGGAGGATAGTGTGCCTGAGATGGTAGTAGGCGACGTGACGCGCCTGCGTCAGGTCCTTGTCAACCTCCTGGGGAACGCCGTTAAGTTCACAGAAAAGGGCGAGGTAGTAGTATCAGTTGATGCATCAGTTGATGATGCTTCCTCAGCGGATGATGGAAGAGTCGAGATTCTCTTTGCCGTGAAGGACACAGGCATCGGCATATCCAGAGAGAATATAGGCAGCCTGTTCCAGTCTTTTAGCCAGGTCGACTCTTCAACTACCAGAAACTACGGAGGCACTGGCCTTGGCCTGGCGATCTCCAAGAGGCTGGTGGAGCTGATGGGCGGGAAAATCAGGGCAGAGTCTACGCCTGGCGAAGGCAGCACATTCTACTTCACGATAGTGGCCAAGGTTCCCAGAACTAAAGAGCAGCCTCGCACAAAAGACTCAATCCTAACAGGCAAGCGCATTCTCATAGTGGACGACAACGAGACTGCCAGGAGGGCGTTGATAAAATCCGTCCTCTCCTGGGGAATGGAAGTCATGGAGGCCTCAAGCCGCCAGGAAGCCCTAAATATGATTAAAGGCGACAATGCCAATGCCCTCGATGTAGTGCTCTTAGATGCTGTTATGCCCGGTATAGATGGGACACTAGCTCTGGCCAGAGAGGTAAAAGAGGCAGCGAGCAGAGAAACTGGTAGAGACGTCCTAATAGTGTTAATAAGTCCTTTCGGACGCAATCCGCTTCTGGACCCCTCTTTGGCAGGAGGGGTGACCAAGCCCATTAAGCCGCTTCATGCTCCGTAAACTCCTGATCGATCTCATATCGCCGTCGTCTAACGCCGCAATGGCCGAAAAAGCAAATCACCAGCCTGCGATGGAGGCGAGTAAGCCCGCAACCTTCGCATCCTCCTGGCAGAGGACAACGCTGTGAACCAGAAGGTGGCTTTGAGCATGCTGAAGCGTCTGGGATACAAGGCAGATGTGGCTGCCAACGGCCTCGAAGTCTTGCAAGCCCTTGAGAGACAGGCCTACGACGTGGTGCTCATGGATGTCCAGATGCCTGAGATGGACGGGCTGGAGGCCACGTGCCGCATACGCAAGCGCGAATCGACTACCGAAAAGCCCTGGATAATTGCTATGACCGCCTATGCTCTGGAAGGTGATAGAGAAGAGTGCTTCAAAGTAGGCATGAACGAGTACATCAGCAAGCCTATCAGGATGGGAGAGCTACAGGAAGCACTGGATCGGCGCAGTGAAGCATTGAAAGAGAGAGCCGTCCTGCCTCTGCCAGGATGAGCCATCTTTAAAGACACTCTAAGAGCTTATCCCGAAACGGCGACTTCTTCTTCGGCCATCTTCTTTGGCCATCAGCATTAAGTTCTTTGCGCCTTCATGGCTAGCTTAGATAACGTTCACCACAGAGACACAGAGGCACAGAGGCACAGAGGGATTTTATATTATTATTCAAAACCCCATGTTCTCTCTGTGTCTCTGTGCCTCTGTGGTGAGGTCGTAAGTACTCATCTAAAAATACTCTATGGGAAGTGCTTTCCTCGTAACAACAGCTCTCTTAGATCCTCAGCGGATCTGTCAATCATCTTGCTGAACTGCCAGGCGTTGATCAGCCAGAAGATCTGCCTAAGCGGATTGGTCTCTTTTCCCAGGAAAAAGCCGGCATCATAGAGATAAATGCCCCTCAGCAGATCCGGTATGACCGATATCTCCTTTTGGGAGAGGGGCAATTTCGCCTGGTAGGCGCCCATGAAAGCGCTGACGCGCTCCAGGTCCAGCAGCGGGCCGATGTCGCGCTGACTTGTGTAGTTGGCCCTGAGGGTGGCGAAACGCAGGATGGCTCTGGCCACGTCGTAGGCACGGTAGGAAAAACCGGCATCCCCGAAGTCCAGAAGGGCAATCGCTCTGTTGCCCTGGAAGAGAATGTTGGAGGGCTGGAAGTCGCCGTGAATGAGAACTAGAGGCTGCCCTAAAAGCGGTTCCATGCCTTTAAGCACCAGATTGGCCTGGCTCCTGAAGAAGCTTGCCAGAGATGGAGCAAGCACTATGCCCAAGCGCTTTAGTTCTCGTCTTCATCTCTTCTTCAAACATATCGATAAAGCGTTCTATTCTGTTCAAATCAATGGTACGATCTGGAACGGGATGGGCCTTGTAGTCAGCTGCCGCCTGATGGAAGGCTGCCAGAAGCCCGGCTGCACTGCGTATCTGGGCCAGGTTGGTCACACTGAAGCGTTCGCCAGAAAGGTACTCGTAGAGCTCCCAGTAACTCCCTTTGGCCCTGACACTAAGACCGCCATCTCTAGTGCGGATCAGAGGCGCTGTTGGAAATCCAAGAGCCACAAGGTGCTCGATCAATCCTATCTCGAAATCGATGGATTCCCCGCTAAAGGCGGGGTTACGCCGCCGAAGAAAGTATCTTCCCTTCGCAGTCTCCACAAACCAGTTATCGCTCGTCATGCCTCCAAGAGCAGGCACTATTGCCTTGAGACCTCCCAGCCTGTAGTGAGATAGAGCTATGGGAATCTCCTTTTCATCAGGTCCCACAATCGTCGATGCCCTGCTTGTGTCTCGAACCATTTTACCTCAGATTCAGTTTTACCGGTCACATCCACTCATAATGGCTCATGACCTCGGGAACGAAATCATAGAGCAGGCTGTTCTCCACATAGCCAAAGAAGAGGCAACCCCGGCAGCCTCCGGTGATCTGCCTGCGCTTCTCCTTCGAGGACTCCCATACATTCAGTATGCCGTCAGAGACGTTTCCAAGCGGGGCCCTCTCGACCCTGCAGTTCTCGATAGTCCCGTCCGAGGAAACGTGGAGGACGATGTCGCTGGCGTGGCATCTGAAATCCGGCTTTTGCGACTTTACCATCTTCAGATAGGTCTGAGAGTTGATGATGGGAGCACCCTTTTTCTTCAAATCAATCAGTCTATCCAGGGCTTTCTCGTACTCGCTCCGATTCCTGATCCCAAGCTCATTCCAGACCTTTCCTGCAACTCCCGGAGATTCGTTGATGGGCTCGAAGGAGATCCAGACGCCCATTGATTTTGCCAGGCCGACCAGGTCCTCAAGCTCATGCAGGTTACGGCTGCTGATGACGCAGTTGATCAATATCTCATGGCCTGCATCCCTGGCAGCTTTGATGCCGTCAAGAATCATATCTGGATTCACACCCCGCAGGTCTCTGTAGCTTTCTATCCCGTCCAAAGAGACGGAGAGGTAGTCAAGATCAGAAAGCTCATGGGCCCTTCTTTTCAGAAGAACGCCATTGGTTATCAGGGAGGTGATGAGCCCCAGGCCTTTCGCATACCGCAGGATGTCCGGCAGGTCCTCCCTCAAGAGCGGCTCTGCAGTCCAGGCATTGTATGCTCCGATGCCGAAAGACTTTGCATCGTCCAGCATCCGAAAGATCTCCGGCGTGCTCATCTCCTTTCTGGGCTTCGCCCAGTACTCGCAGAATCTGCACTTGAGGTTGCACTGCGCATTTATGCCGTGAGAGAGGACGAAGGGCCTTCTCATGACCCTCATCTGCCAGAGGGCTTTTAGGGCTAGCCTGGGGGAGAATGTTCTCATATCAGCTCTTTTTTGGAATTAGCGTCTCTTGTATGCATCTTGTATGCAGCCAGCTTTTTTCCGATCTTCCCTTTTTAGTTGTCGATTGTTGCCTTTGATTCATGGAGATCCAATCTGCCTGATCTCTCTTTCTACTGACTCCCTTCCAACTGCCATCAGGCATTCGAGAAATCACAGTCCGGGTTTTACTGAAGAGGGAGCTGAATCTGGGGTTATCCCGAAAGTACAAGGCATGAGAACTCTTTTTTGCCTTTGCGTCTTCGGGTAGAGCATTTGCAACTTCACCACAGAGAAACGCTCATGACCTGCTGGACACCCATGAGAATGAAAATCGTCTTTGCGCGTCCTTTGTGCTCTTTGTGAGCTTTGTGGTGAATTTAGTTTTGTTTTGTTGCTGCCAAACGAACGAGATTCAACCACAAAGAGCACAAAGGACACAAAGAACGTACGAAGGAACCTTTAAAGCCGCAGGATACGATTGAGGAAGGGATTTTCGTACCACACAGAGGCACAAAGAACTTAACGCTGATGGCAAAAGAAGAAAAGAAGTGCTGTTTTAGGATAATCTCTCCATTAAGCCCCAGACCTGAGGTCAAAACTGTAAAATTTTGAGAATCAAATATTATTGAGCATCGTTGACATCCCTTTACCTATCAAGCCTTGTTCTTAACGAGCCGGAGGACATTCTTCCCCTCTTTGAACTCATAGGATACATCGTCAACGTATGTCTTGATAAGGTAAATTCCAAGGCCGCCAATGGGGCGCTCCTCTGCACCGGCCTGTGTCGGTGGTGCATCACGTTTTGTGGGGTCAAAAGGCGTGCCATCGTCCTCTATATTTAGCTGGAGGCTGTCATCAACTTTGGCTTCGATGTGGATATTTCCAACTCTTCCAGGGTATGCGTAGAGGGCAATGTTGGTGCAGGCTTCCTCTGCAGCCAGCTGGACCTCCATTATCTTCTTCATATCGAAGCCGTATGTCTTCATCAGCTTTTCTATGAACTCTGAGATTACGGGGATCTCTTCTGTCTTCGCCACTACTGTAATCTCGTGATCCTCTTCCATTACATCACTCAAATCATTTTGCTGATGGCCTCTCCCTGATTTGGGTAGATGGAGAAGAGCTTGGTGAAGCCCGTGATCTCGAAGACCTCTCGCACGAAAGGCTGGAGAGATGCCAGCGTGACGTCTCCCTGTCGCGGCCTGACCTTCTTTAAGGCTGCAAGCATAACCCTTAGACCCACGCTGCTGATGTACTCTACTCCGGCAAGGTCAACCACTATTTTGTTTTTGTTCTGATCGATCAGGTCGTTAAGCGCTGTTTCCAGGTCCCTGGAGGTAGTGGCATCGATTCGTCCTGATACTTCGATTATCGGTATATTTTCAATAACTGTTTGATTTATCTCCATTGTCTCACATCAAAACTGTATGATCTTCTTGCATATACATCTATCTTTTGATCTTTACGCAAGATGGTCTCTTTTAATCAAATTGACCCTTTTATTCAAATTAAGATAGAAACAAATCCAGATTGAGACAAATTTAATTATTATTATCGATATTGTGCAAATGATAAAAGATAACTCAATAAAAAATGTAATGAATATTTGGCATTGACTGACTTACACAACTCCTGCCACCGATTTGGCCATCATTTCTCTTCACTCGCCTTTTACGACAATCATAGTAATATCGTCAAACTGTGCCTGGTCGCCGCTGAAGCGAGATATATCTTCCAATATGCTCTCCATTATTTCCTGTGCCGAGAGGGAGTGGGTCTTGCGAACTACTGAGCGGAGCCTCTTTGTGCCATATTGTACCACGTCATGGTTGATGGCCTCCGTCACCCCGTCGGTGTAGAGAACGAGGACGTCTCCCGTCGAGAGGCTCATCCGGCGCTCTTCGTACTCCATTCCGCACTGGGCTCCAAGAGCAATTCCAGTCACCTCCAGCTCCACGAAGTCGCCCGTAGACCCGCGGAACAGCAGCGGCGGTGGATGACCGGCATTGGCGTAAACCAGATTGCGGGTCTTCTCGTCCAGAACTCCGTAAAAGAGGGTGACGAACATTCCCGATCTGGAATCGGTAGATATCATATTGTTGGCATCCTGAAGGACCTCTGTGCCTCTCTGGTGGTGAGTAGCATTGGCCCTCACAATCGTCCTGGATAGGGCCATGAAAAGCGCAGCAGGAACGCTTTTTCCCGACACATCGGCGATGACCATTCCAAGCCCCCCATCGCGAGCGGGAATGAAGTCGTAGAAGTCCCCGCCCACCTCCATGGCCGGCACCGAGATCGCAGCCAGGTCGAATCCTGCCACTGGAGGTATGTGCTCAGGCAGGAAGCTCCTCTGGATATCTGAGGCAATGCGAAGCTCCGACTTTGACCTTTCCAGCGTCTCCTCGGTCCGTCTCATATCGGTGACATCCCGGATGGATTCTATGGAGCCTGCTATATTTCCCAGAGAGTCGTAGAGGGGAGTGGCCTTGGCCCAGATGAATGACCCAGTGGGGCCGAAGGTGGGAATGAACACCTCCACAGTGAGGGCTTTGCCATCCTTCTGCAGGCCGGAGTAGTTCTTCTCTATCTCTCCATCGGGCAGGAGGACCAGGTCTGCAAGGATTGGCCGGCGCTCGCCGTAGAAGGGTAGAGCATATTCGTAGTTGCCTTTTCCAACCATATCATCCGATCTGGCTCCAGTCATCTTCTCCATGGCCTTATTCCAGGTGAGCACACTGCCTTCTTTGTCGATGGCAAATGTGGCATCTGGCAAGAAGTCGATCACCTCGGCCAGGCGTTGCTTCATGCTGGCGACCTTCTCCTCGGCCTTCTTGCGGTCGGTTATATCCCTTATTGACTCGATTGACCCGGCCACGTTTCCCTGTGAATCGTATATCGGCGTGGCTTTTGCCCAAAGGTAAGCCCCCCTGGAGCCGAAGGAGGGTATGAAGATCTCCACGGTGAGGGTCTTTCCGTCCATCTGTATGCTATCATACTTGCCCTGAAGCTGCTTCTCGGGCAGCAGGACCAGGTCCGCCAGTATTGGCCTCCTGCTGCCATAGAAGGGCAGGGCATACTCATAGTCCCCTTTGCCGACGATTTCCTCTGCCTTCATTCCAGTCAGTCTTTCCATAGCCCGATTCCATGTGGTGACTCTGCCCTCCACATCTATGGCAAAGGTAGCATCGGGCAGAAAGTCGATCACCTGGGCCAGCCGCTGCTTCATACTGCAAACCTTCTGCTCTGCGTGCTTGATCTTGGTGATGTTCACCGCCACGTGAACTACGCCCTTGATCTCTCCATCTGCTCCCATGATGGGATTGCTTCTGGCAGCCCAGCTCTTGCCATCTGGAGTGGCCAACTCACCTTCATGAGACTCGCCGTCCTGAAGGGTTTCTACTGCCTTACAGCCAGGACAGGGCTCCTTTAGCCCCTGTACCACCTCGTAGCAGAATTTGCCCCGGAGCGCATCCATGGAGAGGCCAGTGGACCTCTCCACGGCGCTATTGACCCAGATAATGCGCATTTGGGGGTCAAGGTACTCAACGGCCACATTCCTCAGGCCGCTTAAAATGGCCTCCTTCTCCTGTTCCGACTTAAGCAGTGCCTCTTCTATCCTCTTGCGCTCGGTTATGTCGCGTATGGACTCGATAGCGCCGGCTAATCCGCCATCAACATCGTAGAGAGGAGAGGCTTTGGCCCATAGATAGGAGCCCTCCGGCCCGAAGGTTGGAATGAATATCTCCACTGTGAAGGTCTTTCCATCTCGATGAATGCTGTCATACTTTCCCTGCAATTGCTCCTCGGGCATAAGAACCAGATCTGCCAGAATGGGCCTTCTTGTGCCGTAAAAAGGCAGGGCGTATTCATAGTTGCCCCTGCCAAGCATATCCCTGGCCTTCACTCCTGTGAGCGCCTCCATTGCCCGGTTCCATTTGATGACCTTGCCTTCCATGTCTATCGCTAGTGTGGCATCCGGGAGGAAGTCGATGGCATCAGCCAGAAAGTGGTTTGTGTTCTTGCTATCCTGGGATGAGTTCTCATCGCTTTCAAGCTTTTTTCCAGGGTCTGCATCTGGAGAGGTTCTCTCACGCCTTGGTTCTGGAAGGTTTTCTTCGGTCTTCGGGCTCATGGTCCACCTTATTGACTATCGAATTCTGGCGATTCCTATCTGTCCCTCGAATATTTGCGCAGGATAAAAACGGCAAAAATAGACTTGCATATTATTGCTATCATATGTTGATATGCATATTACTATCCTTTTTTTGTCGGTATCCCTGCACCACATTACCAAACTTCTCTTTTATCTTATTTAAACATTGACGTTTGAATACCTAACATAACCATTAAATATCAACAGTATATTCGTTCAATATTGAGCATCGCCTTTTCGGAGGAATTCTATGATCGAGTCTATGAGATCACAGCCTGTTGACGGCAGTAGAAACACCGCAATTTATCCTTACATCCGAAAGATCGATCTCATGTCCTCGAACTCATATATTATCTCAGGCGTTGATCATATCGCCCTCATAGATCCCGGTGGCCTTGAGGATCAGATCGATCACCTGGAAGGAGTGGTCGCAGGCCTGCAAGAGGAGCTGCTGCGGCCTGTTGTGATCTATCTGACACACGTTCACATGGATCATTGGGTCCAGCTCAAGCAGGGAAGGAAGCACAAAAACCTGAGCGAGGCTGCATTGGCCGTCCAGGCATTGGGAGCTGATGCTTTGGAGACGCAGGACTCCAGGGTCACCCTGTCAGGACTGCTGGGGAGGTCCATGATTAAAGTCCCTGTGGAGCTGAAGCTCCTCTCCCCCTGGGACCTGGGCCTGTGTGGAGAGAGGCATCTTTCCTTGGGAAAATGGACTTACGACTATGCCGTCAGATCAAGGAAGATCTTCGAAGAAGTGGAGCTTCAAAGCATTGTCGTGCCCATGGGCAAAGGCGATCATCTCGAGATCTATCACACCCCTGGCCACAGCCCTGACAGCATATGCATGCAGATCGGGTCCGTCCTCGTTGTGGGAGATCTCTTCTTTGCCCCCAATCCGGGAATGGCGGGAGCTTACGGCTGGAGCCAGAAGGACCTGGTGCAGTCCATTCAGAAAGTGCTCTGGATACTGGAGAACAAGAATATCCAGGTGTGCTGCTCAGGCCACGGCAGGCCTATCGATGCCTTGACTGCCAGAAAGACACTGGAGATCATGTACAACGATGCCTCCTCTCTGCAGGGCCTTGAGGAGGTAACTCCCGAATGGGCAAAACGAACCGCGGCTTATGCATCGGATCTCATGGCAGAGATGGAGAGGATATCCACCATCATCGCTGGTAGGCTGGCGTTCATTGCTCATGTTTTAGGCGAGCTGGAGGAGGAGACGGAAGCAAAGGAGATGGAGGCGCTCATTGATCCTCAACTGCTCGACGACCTCTTCGACGACTTTCACAGCTTCTCCATGGCTCTTCGGGAGGGAAAGAAGCTGGACCTGGAGTTCGTTCATAAGGCCGGGCAGACTGTGGGAAAGCTAGAGAAGCTCTTCGAGATGAAGAAGCTGGGATCGATCATGGACCAGTCCCTCCTCGGAAGAGCCAGCAGGCTGATCAACGATTACTCGATGACATACCGGGGGTTTCGGCCCCCTTACTACGCCTCCTACGAAGATGTCAATCGCATCATCGGGAAGATAATGGAGGATATTATGCGCAGTCCCTATGATGAGGAGGCGATATTGAGGGCAGAAAGCGATGAGGATTATCTCATGGCCTTAAAGACCCGCATCGCCCATGTCAATCTCTTTGAAAACGCAAGCTTGGCCTTTGAGCCAGATCCTCAAAGGCCTTTTGCCCGCATGGATAAAGAGCGCTTTAGCGATGCCCTGATAGATATCTTCGAGAGGTTTATAGGCGCGGGAGCAAGGGGGATAGAAGTTGCGACCAGCCTGAACGAAGATTGGGTCCTGATACGCATTTCCGGCAGCGGCGGAGCCGCCTCTCATCCCCTTGAGAGGGCGCAGAGGTTCTTCGAGAGGAGCCTGGCCCTTTGCGGAGGGCTTCTGCAGACATCGCTGGAGGAAGATGGGCCAATGGTGGAGATCGAGTTCTCGGCCCTGGGAGAGGAGCCAGAGATTTGAAGCGGCTTTTCTCAAACAATATAACACTGCAAACCCTGCAGGAATCATGCCTCAGATCTCCTCCGGCAGGTTTCATATATTGGGCAGGTCTGTTATATTATAGATTAGGGATGAAGAATTATGGATTAGAGATGAGGACGGTTCGCCATGTTGTATGATAAATCAAGGACGAGAAGCGGAGATATGCCGACTGAACTCCAGGCCAAGGTGGACAGGCTGCTTGAAGAGTTCATGACTGCGGTAGATGCCATATCCGAGGCCCGCCACCTGCAAAGGGGCATTGCACGAAGCCAGCTGCCCAGCAGCATGGCGGCCATACTGGACAGAGAGAACCTCAACATCCTTGCGCAGTTCCGCCCCGAGAACCGCTTCTCCACCTACGTCCACAACCCTGACATCGCCATATCTCCCCAGAAGGCGAGCATGAGCGCCCAATGGGAGTTCGGCTTCGAGGATCCCTTCATAATCCAGATCCCAGCCGAGCTTTTGGACAAGAGTCCCGAGGAGCGCAGGCCGGTTCTGGAGAAGATAGCGGCGGAGCATATCGACTCAGAGTTCAGGAGGTTCCGAGGCCTCCTCAGCCTGCTGCGGACCAGGCCCATATTTGGGCCCGCGCCAATGACCCTGGACAGCCGATCTGCCTTCGTTCTCCTGCCCGCGAGCGAGCGCCTGAACAAGAACTACCCGGCCATAGAGAGGGCTGCTCTGGAGAACAGGGTCATACTCCGACTGGCAAGAGATATCAGAGAGGGGAGGGCTGCAGTCAAGGACCTGTGGGAGTCCATCAACGGCTCAAGAGTAATCATTGCCGATCTCACCGGTCCCGATCCAGGAGTCATGTATGCCCTGGGCATAGCTCATACTGTCGGAAGGGATACAATTCTCATCTGCCCGAAGGGCTCGAAATACCTGGTCGATATCCCCAGGACTCGCAAGATAGAGTACAGGAAGAGCGAGGTAGGCCGTGAGAAGCTGGGGAAAGACCTCTCAGAGATGATGAAATCAATGCTTGAGCCGGTAGCGGAAACGTGAAATAGCATGCCAATGTCATATCACTGGCCTATAGTGTTATATACGTCTTGCAGTTATACGAAGCTCCGACTCCGAACTCGGCTAGCGAGCTTCACTTGACCCAGGAGGGGAAAAGAGGTTGAAAAAGATAAAGATGGCAGTTGCAGGTTTGGGAAACTGCGCAAGCTCTCTAATCCAGGGAATTGAATATTATAAACATGTAAATGAAAAAGACAGCATTGGCCTGATGCATTATGAGATCGGCGGTTATAGAGCTGGCGATATAGATGTCGTGGCTGCCTTTGATATCGATGCACGAAAAGTGGGACGAGACGTCAGCCAGGCCATCTTCGCTCTGCCCAACTGCACTAAAGTCCTTTATCCTGATATGCCCCCAAAAGGAGTCGAGGTCAAGATGGGGCCTGTGCTCGATGGCGTTGCGCCGCACATATGGTAAACTACCCGGAGGAGAGACGATTCGTAGTGGCCGATGCAGAGCCCTGCGATGTGAAGCGCGAGCTGGAGGAGTCTGGTGCGGACGTTTTGGTGAACTACATGCCTGTAGGCTCAGAGCAGGCCACGCGCTTTTATGCCCAGACAGCGCTGGATGCAGGCATAGGCTTTGTCAACTGCATGCCGGTCTTCATAGCATCCAATCCCGAATGGGCCAAGAAGTTCGAAGAACGCGGCGTGCCAATCGTTGGAGACGATATCAAGTCCCAGATCGGCGCCACCATAGTACACAGGACCCTCGCCCAGCTCTTCAAGGACAGGGCCTGCACAATGGATCGGACCTATCAGCTCAACATCGGCGGCAACACGGATTTTCTCAATATGCTCAACCGCGAGAGGCTCAAGTCCAAGAAGATATCCAAGACAGAAGCCGTACAGTCCATCATGGAGAGCCTCTGAATGATGAAGATATTCATATCGGCCCCTCGGACTATGTGCCATGGCAGAAGGATAACAAGGTCTGCTTCCTGCGCATGGAGGGAAGGATCTTCGGAGATGTGCCTATCAACCTGGAGCTGAGGCTCTCGGTCGAGGATTCGCCCAACAGCGGGGGCTGCGTTATAGATGCAGTGAGGGTCTGCAAGCTGGCCCTTGAAAGAAAGATCGCAGGGCCTTTGCTGGCCATCTCCGCTTACACCATGAAGCACCCTCCGGTGCAGTACCCGGACGAGGTGGCGAAGGAGATGGTTGAGCAGGTTCATCCTGGGAGATACAGGTGAGCAGGACAAATCCATGCCCTTTCGGCCCCAAATAGTGACCGCGCGGTAAGATGCAAGTCCTTAACAGGGCTGCTCCCCTTTTCTCTTTGGCTAAGTCAGATTAGCTGCATCCAGCGGATTTGCTAATGAGGCTATCCCAAGACCATACCTCATCAGAAAAGTTTACTACTATCGTCTCATTCCGATACACAATGAAGGAGTACACCAACGGCGAGATAGTAGTATGCTGGGAGCCGAAGAAGTGCATCCACTCCAGGAACTGCGTCACCGGCCTCCCTGAGGTATTCGATCGCAGCAAGAGGCCCTGGATAAACATGTCAGGCCATGCTTCAGAGGAGATCATGAAGGTCATCGACCGCTGCCCTTCCGGCGCTCTATCCTACAGAAAGGCAGGCGTTGAGGCCTCATCCCCGGAGTCCTCTGCCAGCATCAAGGTGCTGAAGAAGGGACCCCTCCTTGTCGAGGGCAGCTGCCGGCTCATCGACAGGGATGGAAAAGAGATAGAGAGCTGCGGTCCCTTTGCCCTGTGCAGATGCGGTGGGTCAAAGAAGAAACCCTTCTGCGACGGGACGCATGCAGAGATTGGATTTGATGAAGGAGCATAGCCGGGGCGGCTTTCGCCCTCAAATGCCATTTTTGATCTTGAGACCTCGAAACTGAGAAATCCTATTTAAGAACAGTATTTTCGCGCCCTCTAGTTTTTATTTAACAACTGCTATTATAACCACAAAGCGCACAAAGATCACAAAGGACGCATGAAACGACTTCTTACTCTTATGTCCCTGTGACCATCGTTTGGTTATCCTTTGTGAATCCTTTGTGGGTCCTTTGTGCTCTTTGTGTGCTTTGTGGTGAATTTCTTGAGCGCATTTAAGATCTAACGCGCTCTCTCCAACCAAACCCTTATGACCTTCTGGACATCCACTAGAGCAATCATCGCCTCATAAGTGCCTCAGCCCTGCTAAGAGAATCCTGAGCCTCATCTGTGCGGTTTTGTGCCAGCAATGCCTGACCCCTGCCCTGCCAGGCGCTGGCATTGTTGGGATCGAGTCTGATGGCGGCCTCGTAGGCTGCCAGGGATTCCTGATATCTGCTCAGGAAGTAAAGGGAATTGCCCAGGTTGAGCCAGGCTGCGGCGAGAGATGGGTCCAGCTGCACTGCTCTTGAGTACAGGTCTACTGCCTCAGAGTATGAGCCGGTGAGATAGTATCTGTCAGCCTCAGCCTTCCAGTAGCTGGCAGAATAAGCCGCATTCCCAATCCCGTAGCCGGTGTTTTCGTTGCCCGTATTATCCGGTATTTTGCCCGGAGTAACCATAGCCATTGTAATCATCGCCGTAGAGGAAAGCGTAAACCTCAGCGTTCCAGAGGGCCTGCTCTATGTACCCCGTTCCAGGACAGGTTCCATTGTAGAAGGACCACAGTTCGCAGAACGATCCGTCAGGAAAGTAGCAGTTTCCCGATTTGGGGCATCCTCCATGCGCAGAACAGTACGCCTCTGCCGGATTCCTTGGATTATAATAACAGCCGCCGCCCCCCATGCTCTGGGCCCATGCCGTTCCTATGACTGCCATCGCCAGGGCGATGACGATCATCAGATGCTTTAGGCTCTTTGAGTCCCTATTTTTATGATGCATTCACAGCTCCCCGAGAGCTATTATGTGAGCGATGTTATTATACTCAGTGGTCGCTAAGTTGCCAATGATACTTTTTCCGCCGTCTCAATCCCTATCTGCAACCTGCAACCGCAGCAAACTGAAAGCATGGGCCTTCAGTCGGATGCAGTCGAGCACGGCTGCGCCGGGGCTGACCCAGGCGGTCTTGTCTATGACCGCCTTCAACTACTGGAATTCGAATTTGGGATTGACAGCCTACCTGTACCAGTCCAGGCTCTCATCAACGTATTTTATGAATGATACGAAGAAATCCTTTGCCTCCTCGTTCATGCCAGTCATGGTTATCAATCTCTCCGCCTCTTTTGCATGCTCTCTCGATATGGACTTTGCCGTGTCGAGGGCGCCGCTGCTCCTTACGATCTCCTGAATCTCCCCAATCTTCGCAGCAGTTAGTTCATCCCCGCCCTTCATGATCGATGCCAGATGCCGGTCTCTCTCCAGAGCGATGATGATGTGCAGCGGCTTCTTTCTCTTTGTTATATCCCCGCACGGGTCTCTGCCGTACTGATCCTTCGAGGCAAAGGTATCTATGATGTCGTCCTGAATATCGAAGGCATAGCCTATGTGCCTGGCGGCGTCTTCCAACATGCTCATGTCTTTCATAGGAGCCTTGGCTGGCACTGCTCCTGCCAACATGGATGTTCTGAAAAGGGAAGCGGCTCTCTTGCCGGCCATGACCTGCCACTCAATCGTGCTCGGCTCCTTGTATTCAAAGAGCAGATCGAGCATCTGGCTCTCGTTTATGTCTCTGTAGTCGGAAGAGATCAGATCCAGGACCCCCACCAACCAGTCATGATCGAAACCCGAATCCAGGACGGACTCGATGGCCAGGGAGTAGAGAATGTTGCCCGCAAATATCGCAGACCCTGTGCCGAAGTGCGCATCTCGTCCGTCCGCGAAGATCTCATGCAGTGTCCTGCCGCTCCTTCGCATCGTTTCGTCGTCTGCGATATCGTCGTGAACGAGTATGCTGTGCCTGTACAGCTCGATGCCTGAAGATATTTTCACTATGCGCTCGTCTATTTTATTCGTGTAGCCTTTGTAGACCATCAGCGTGCTGCACGCACTGAGCCTTCTGCCGCCCCTGAGCACGAACTCTTCTACTGCTTTATATGTGTCTGCGATAAATGGATGGTAGCTCTCTCCCGTCCGTTATCAACTGCGCAAACTGCTCCTTTAAATCGCTCTCGATAATGCTGCCATAGCTGTCGAGCAGCTTTGTGTAATCCATTTTCCTCTACCTCTCAAAAGTTGCATGTACCTATGAATCAAAATATATATCATCGATCTCCTCGACCGTAACTCGGAGTAACTTAGAACAACTCTTTTGTGCAATGATTGGGAGAAGAGCCAGCAGGAGCTGGAACGTCGAGATAGGAGTATCGAGATAGGAGCGTCGGGATGATAGCGAAGAGAGCAGAGGAGATCACACCCTTTCTGGTCATGGAGGTTTTGGAAAGGGCGCGGGCCATGGAGGCAAAAGGAATAGATGTCATCCACCTGGAGGTAGGCGAGCCGGATTTCGATATTCCTCCTGCCGTCAAAGATGCGGTATGCAGGGCTCTAGACGCTGGCTGCACCCATTACACGCACAGCCTTGGTGACCTGCCACTGCGCCAGGCCATCTGCGATCACTACCAGAGAGCTTACGATGTCTCTGTAGTTCCCGATCAGGTAATAGTAACCTCAGGCACATCTCCGGCAATGATGCTTACCTTTGCCGCCCTTTTAGAGAGGGGAGACGAGGCTATAATCTCCGATCCGGGCTACGCCTGCTATCCGAACTTCATCAGTTTCCTGGGCGGCGTCCCAGTTCGCATTCCTGTCTACGAGGGGGACGGATTCCAGTACAGGCCCAGGGCCATTGAGGAGAAGGTCAGCGATAAAACTCGCGCCATCCTCATCAATTCTCCTTCTAACCCGACAGGCAACCTGCTATCAGAAGAGACCATGCGGGCCATAGCCCGGTTTTCTCCTTACATCATCTCAGACGAGATCTACCACGGCCTGGTCTACGAGGGCAGGGAGCATTCGATCCTGGAGTTCACAGACCACGCCTTCGTCTTAAACGGCTTCTCCAAGCTCTATGCCATGACCGGGCTGCGGCTCGGCTATCTCATCGCCCCTGAGAAGTTCGTCCGGCCCATCCAGAAGATGCAGCAGAACTTCTTCATCTGCGCCAGCTCCCTTGCCCAGAAGGCCGGCATAGCCGCACTGCAGGAGTCGGAAGAGGACGTGAGCAGAATGAAGCGCATCTACGACCAGCGCAGACGGTTCATGATCCCGCGGCTAAAAGAGTTGGGATTCGGCATTACTGTAGAGCCGACAGGGGCCTTCTATGTCTTCGCAAACGCCCGGCATATTTCGGGCGATTCTCATAAGCTGGCATTCGATATTCTGGAGAAGGCGCACGTGGGTGTGACGCCGGGAGTGGACTTCGGCAAAAACGGCGAGGGTTACATCAGGTTCTCGTATGCCAACTCCATGGAGAAGATAGCGGAGGGACTGGATAGGATAGAGAAGTATCTGGAGGCTACTGGCCAGTAGCTTGAATCAAAATCCTTTGTGCGTCCTTTGTGAGCTTTGTGCCTTTGTGGTGGGATTTCGTTCGTTTGGCTGCTACGAGACAAAACGATATTCACCACAGAGACACAGAGGCACAGAGGGATTTTATTATTATCTGAAATCGCTTAGCTTTTCGTTCTCTGTGCCTCTGTGTCTCTGTGGTGAGTCAGTAAGTACTCACTACAAAGAGCCAAAAAATAATTATGCCAGCCAAGGCCGGATAAATGCCTACGCTACGTGCCGGCTCGCGCTGACTGACCCAGGCTGTGGCCCTGCATCGCCTCTGATCACCACATAAGTTCCTGTCAGGGGCAGGCGATCGATGTCGATGGAGATCGCATAAAGCTCAGTGCCCATCTCAGGCACCACATTGAGCCTCAATCTATTGCCGGAGATCTCCCCGCTGGCAGTTGCCCATTGCTGATTGACCCCTGAGTTCACGCTGGCGCGGCCAAAGACCACAGCTCCTGATTGGATGAGCGCCAGCTCTATGAAAGGCCCATTGGAGAGAGCTAAGTACCAGTTCCCGGCAACGTTAGACTCCGTGACTGATACCCTGGGCATGTCCAGAGATGCCAGCATCTCCCTTATGGCGGGATCGGTCACAGTGTAGGAGGGGCTACCCTGAGCACTTGCCTGGATGGCAAGGCAGGAGAGAAGAGCTAGCGATAGCAGTATTACTTTTAATCTCATTTTATTCACCCATTAGTTTTCACCTCTGCAATAATAGTGTAAATCATCTTCGGTCGTTAGGGGAGATGGTATCTTATCCGTATCTGGAAATTGAGAAATTCCAGGTGTCATGGCAGTTATGGTCTTTAACGTAACTCCTTTTATGTGGATGTTAAGACGGCTCATCTGATACGATGAACCACAAAGTTTATATTGTGTTATGTCCAAGTACGTCAAGCGTCGTAAGTAGAAACGACGGATGCGTGGGAGATAGCTAGAAAAACGCTGCCTCATAACCAATCAATCACGTCTTTAGAATAGGGATCGGGAAAGGAGCGTGGTTTAACGAGATGCAAAAGTAGATTAGCGAGAGCTAGGCCTGTCCGTAAAGGACTGATTTAAAAAGATTACTATTAGAAAATTTCACGGTCATCTCTAGGTGACGAAATAAAAATGAGAGTGAAAGAGATGAAAAAGAGAAAAATGTTAGTAGCTGAGCTATCTAAAATAGCAGGAGCAAAGCTTGTTCTTGCACTGATAGCGCTGGCTATGATAGGAACTTGTGCAATGGCACAGGAGAACACCGAAGCCCTTGCTCCGACTCTGGAGATTTCAGGAGTTATGGCCTCAGAAGATGATGAGTTTGTCGAGATATCTAACGGCCTGAACGAAAGCAAGAGCTTAATGGACTGGAGCCTTGTAATTGATGATTCCGAGGCCCTCACTCTGCCGGATTTCCTCTTAGAGTCCGGGCAGACGGTGAAAATCCATCTCGGCGAGGGAAATAACAACGAGACCGACCTGTTTTTGAACAGCGCAGTCAAGCTGAGCGATACAGTGGGCAGCGTCACCTTAAAGGATGAAGTCGGAGATAGCGTGTCCTCCGTTGAGTACGAGGTCCAACCCGATGGGTCCATCACCTATTCTGGAACGCTAGAAGAGGGCCAGTAATAGCTGAGAGGGCTGAGCTTGTGCCCGAAGCGACCCATCTTAAGTGAAATCGACGGGAACCGGTTCCTACCTTCGAGGATCGGGGGCCATTCCCACATATTTTAAATTGATAGAGCTGATGGATATTGATGAGATATATCCTCAGGACCATTAATACTTCTTTTGATTAATATTCTTATTACCTTATGGGTTTATTTATAAACAACCGCAAATAATGAATGAACTGCACCTCACAGACGCGGCCTTCGCAATATTGTACGGGTTATTGTAAGACTCGAATTGAGATGCAGCCTTTAGGCCGTTTTGCTTCTTAGTGCGTAGGAGTGTTGAGGAATATGGTCAAGCTAGGATGGAAAGCTGCCCTGAAGGGTATGGCAAGGACGTCTTGCCTAAGATTAGAGAGTATGTGGGCCCTTAAGTCCTTTTCCCATTCATGTCCAGGAGCGAAATGAGATACGATTTACATGTTCATACAGCTTACTCAATAGACGGATCGCTCAGCCCCGAGACGGTAGTGAAAATTGCCAAATCAAGGGATTTGCAAGGAGTAGCAATAACAGATCACAATACGATAAAAGGCGGCATCGAGGCCAAGAGGTATGAGACTGAGAGCTTCAATGTAATTGTGGGCTCAGAGATAAAGACCGACAGAGGCGATCTGATAGGCATCTTCCTGACAGATGAGGTTCGCTCGAGGGACCTGCAGGGGGCATCCTCGGAGATCAGAGGGCAGGGTGGCCTGGTGGTCATACCTCACCCCTTCGACAGGTTTAGGAGTTCGGCCATTAATCCTACTGTTGAGGAGGCGAGGATGGTGGATGCCCTGGAGGTCTTCAACTCCAGGTGCCTCTTGGAGAGTTGTAATAGGAAGGCCCTGGAGATGGCCAGGAAGATAGGAAGCGGCGTCACCGCAGGTAGTGATGCCCACTTCTCAAGGGAGATAGGCAGCGCTGGTATCATAACCGATTCCGACGACCTAAAAACAGCGATAATTCGGGGTCAAGTGAAGGTCTTTGGCAGGAGAGCTTCTCTACTGAACTACAACCGATATCTCTCGCTGAGGCTCGGCCGCATGGGCGGGGGTGACTGAGGCTTTCGTCATTCCAGCATTCTTTTCCAAATGCTGTGGATCTAAGGCTGCTGTGCCAAATCGCATATATCATCCAGATGGCCTATAATTATTACAGGAGGATTTCCGTGAAAGAATCAATTGGAGCCAAAACCATAATTTACCCGACGCCCGTTCTGGTCATCGGAACTTACGACAAGGCCGGAAAGCCGAACGTGATGACGGCCGCCTGGGCGGGAATATGCTGCTCTGCGCCCCCTTGCGTGGGAGTGTCTCTTCGAAAAGCCACATACTCCTACGGCAATATCATGGAGCGCAAAGCGTTTACAGTCAACGTCCCCTCGGAGAACTACGCCAAAGAGGCAGACTACTTCGGGATTGTTTCGGGCAGAGATGTGGACAAGCTCTCAAAGGCAGGCCTCACCACTGTGAGGAGCGAGGTCGTAGATGCGCCCTACATAAAGGAGTTCCCACTCATCCTGGAGTGCAGGCTTCTGCAGGCAATCGAGATCGGACTGCACACTCAGTTCATAGGCGAGATTATGGACATCAAGGCTGAGGGAGATATCCTTGACAGAGATGGTTTGCCGGATATAGAAAAGGTCAGGCCGATCCTCTTCGCGCCGGAGAGCCGCAAGTACTATCGAACAGGGAAGATGATTGGCAAGGCGTTCTCCATAGGAAAGGAGCTATAGGTTCAAATCATAAACATTTTTCGTGATTTTGTGAGAGCCCATGCATGAGTAAGATTAACCCCTCTCTTGCCGTCTACCGTGGCCTAAAACGCGCGAGGATAGACTTCGCCGCTAGCGTGCCCTGCGTGAACCTGCAGCAGCTCCTGCACCTGGTAAGCGATGACCCCGACATCATCCACATCCCCGTCACTCGCGAGGAGGAGGGCGTGGGCCTCTGCGCAGGGGCCTGGATGGGCGGACGCAAGCCCGCACTGCTCATGCAAAACTCCGGCCTGGGAAACAGCATCAACGCTTTAGCATCTCTGGATTTCCTCTACGGAATTCCTTTGATAATGATAATAAGCCACAGGGGCTGCGAAGGCGAGCCCATCATCGGCCAGGTTCCCATGGGAAGGCTCACGCCCAGGCTCCTGGACGCCATGGAGATTCCCCGTTTCTCTCCATCCCCATCGCCCGCAGAGGCTGAGGAGACAGTGGCCAGGGCCTGGGAGCAGGCCGAAGCACAACGAAGGCCCGTGGCCGTGCTCCTGGACTTACAGTTCTGGAGGGGAGAATGAAGCGCATCGAGGCCATTGCAGCCATAGCGAAGAATGCAGGCGATGCCCTGATCGTCTGCAACATCGGATTTCCAAGCCGCGAGCTTTATGCCGCCAGAGACCGCCCGGAGAACTTCTACATGCTCGGCTCCATGGGCCTTGCCTCCTCAATCGGTCTCGGGCTGGCGCTGGCGCGGGCCGATCGAAAAGTCATTGTCCTTGACGGCGATGGATCAGTGCTCATGAACCTGGGGACGCTGGCAACGATTGCAAGCTTCGCGCCCGAAAACTACCTTCTGATCATCCTGGACAACTGCTGCTACGGCTCCACAGGCTCTCAGCCCACATGCACCCACCTGGGCACGGACCTGGCGGGCATGGCGAAGGCTGCGGGGGTGAAAGACGTGAGGGCGGTCGCAGATCTCGACGACTTGCGCCTGGCGCTCGAAGGCATGGGGGTAGTAATAGTAAAAGTAAACCCTGGCAACGCCGAAGTCCCGATAATAGATATCTCCCCGGAGCAGATACTGGACAGGTTCAGGGCAGCGTTATCCTTGCCATAGCTCACCGCCCTTCGCCCTTTAATCATTTAATCATTTTATTATTCCGATGTATATGAAATTAAATTTATATAGATGTTTCTGCTATGGTGACGGCCAGATAAGCAATAGATAACTATGCCAGGCTGGCATAAAGAAGGGATTTTGAGATGGATGGCAGAAAGGCATGTTATTGCAGCAGCCTGCTGGTGTTGTCCTTACTGGCTGTTGCCTTTGGCCTCGGAACCGTCGGGGTAGGCGGTTGGCTGATGGATGCCGTCAACGGATACTCGGACGAGGATGCAGTGAACGATGTTTTGGAAGCAGAGCAGGACGGCCCCCTGGATGTCACCGATGCCGACAGCGGTTTCAGGCCTGAGAAGAACGGATTTTCCTTTGAGAATTACGGGAATGAATTAGAGGCCGTGGACCTGACCGCTGAGGAGATACAGTTCATGTTCGGAGACCAGGTCTGCTCCGGGGACGATGCCTGCACCCTCATACCCGGCGCCAGGAGATGGATGGAGGAGGCGAATGAAGCAATGAACGGCGGCCACTGTGAGGGAATGGCGGTCTTGAGCCTTCTCATGTACTACGATCTGACAGACCCGGCGTACTTCAGCGGCGTTGCAGCGCACGAGCTAAACATAAGTGATCAGAAGCTTCAGAAGGAGATCGCCTACTGGTGGGCCACCCAGGTTACAACGCCTGCCAGAAGCTATCGAGTATACGGGCCCAACCAGACGCTGAAGGTGTTGGTGGAAACCTTCAAGCAGGGCAAGAATGCCTCTGAGACCTGGACGATGGGCGTGTTCAAGGATGATGGCAGCGGTGGCCATGCGATCACTCCATTCGCTGTGGTGGATGAAGGAAACGGCATCTATGGCATACTGGTCTACGATAACAATTATCCAAACCAGACCAGGGTGGTAGAGGTAGATAGCGACAATGATGTCTTTTCCTATGAGGCATCCCCGAATCCACAGGTGCCGTCAGATCTTTACACAGGGCAAAACCTGGAGATCAGCGGCACCAACGGCAGGCTTGAGAAACAGGAATGCAGCTTCTGTCAGGAGGATGACAGCGCTGATGGGAGCGCCCAGGAAAAGGCCGAAAAGGCCGCAACGTCCGTCAAGGGGAGCTACGTTCAGGTCTGGCACGACGGCCATGCCGATATGCTGATCAAAGACGATCAGGGGCATAGCTTGGGCTGGCTTGGCAACGGGACATTTGTGAACGAGATTCCCGGTGCAAAAGTACACGGTTTCCTGACCGAAAAGGGCAACAAGTCTGAGTATCTCTACCTGCTGCCCTCCGGAATAAACTACTCCGTCTCCCTGGAGGGAGCCGGGCTGAAAGCGGAGGAGAAGCAGGAAGTCACAACGATTGGTCCGGGCTACTATACTGAGGCTGAGGGGCTTCCCATCTCTTCGGAAACTCACGGCCTGGTGGGATTCTCGTCCACGAAGGGCCGCTACGACGTGAGCTACCAGTGCGACGGCAGAGGGTCGCCCAGCTTCAAAGCAGGCGTACAGACCAAAAGCGGACCTTCCTATGAATTCCAGGTAAAGAAGAACAGCACTGATAGAGGTAATGACAGCGATACTTTCGGAAAGCTGACCAGCATGGGCGTCGACAGCGATGGCGGCCGCCTGAAGGTCAAATCCGGCGGCAGCGGAGACGAGAATATCTACGACCTTGAGGTGGCCAGGTTGAGCGAAAAAGGGCCTGAAGTCTTCTTGCACAGCGGCATCGCTCTAGACGAGGGAGACGCCATGATCGTGGACTATTCGGATTGGGAGGGCGAAGGCGATGCCATGTCTATCGGTATTGACGAGAACGATGACGGCACTCTCGATGAGACCCTCGATTTGGAGGATGAGGGTGGCTCATATGAGGATATCATCGACGACGAGAGCGAGGAAACCGATGCGGAGGATGATGGAGTCAGGGATCTGATGCAGAAGATGGCAATGATGAGGAGGCAGACTTGACCAGCGAAGCTGTCAGCGATGAAGTCGATTCTATATTTGGCGATGACTCCGGCACCGGTGGCGATTTCGACGGAGGAGAGGATGCAGGCGGTTATGAGTAGCATCTTAGTGCCCCTTCAAACTAAGCAGTTCTCGTTTTTAGTCGTCGTGAGATCTTAAGCTCAAGTATTCTTTTGCGCTTTGTGCTATTAGTGGTTGGATTTAAGTCCATAGTTAACTACAAATGCTTACGAAATACCACCACAAAGCTCACAAAGAGACACAAAGGACGCACAAATGATTTCACAGTTAACTTTCTAGCATTAGAGATTGATGCGTTCCACCATCCGGCTCATCCTGAAGGAGCGGTCGATTATCCTGTCTTTGAGGTCTTCAGCGAGCTGAAGCGCCCTCAACCGATCTGACTGTCGCAGGACCACCGGTACACTTCTGCCTCCAAGGCGGATCGATCCCAAGTTGCAGCGAAAAGCTGCCGATGGACACTGTGAGACGCACAGGCCGCAATGGAAGCACCTCTCTCCGTCAAGCTTAGCTCTCGTGCCGTCAAAGCTCACCGCCTTCATGGGGCATATCCGCTCCACCTGGCAGCGGGTGCACCCCGCGCAGCCCTGGGGGTCGAACTCCACGCAGAGGTCCACGTCCTCCCAGACATCGCCGTAATCTGCCTGGCCGATGCAGCAGCGGGCGTTCACGTCCATTACCGGCAGAGGTATCTCTCTGTCAGGCCGGGCTATCTCATTAAGAATGGTGTTAGTAGTAACAGGAATGGGCACTGCCCAGGAAACGATGCATTCCGGGCCTGCAGAAGTGATGAAGCCGCCCATGTACTCCGGGTTCATTTTATGCATATCGGCGAAGCCTGCGAGGTTGGGCCGCTCGGGGCAGCTGCGAGTGCCCTGGCCTGTCACGAACCCTTCTGCGCCGTTCATGAGAATGCGCGTTCCTACACCGATGGTCTCCAGCAGGGGGTCGTTCTTGACGGGGTTTATCTGGCCGCAGCCGGAGAACGTAGCGCCTCTGCAGTGCGGCTCGAAATCCCTCGCGTGGAAGATGGTGGAGACTGGATTGTCGCCGGGATTCACGAAAGCCGAGTAGTTCTTGAAGGCATGCCTTGAACCGTAAATCCTGGCATGAGGCATATCATCAAGGCCCACATCCGTCTGGAAAGTCTTTCCCTCATCTGTCACAACCTCAACGATTGCGGGTTTCCTCTCTGCCAGATCGCGGAATAGATGGCCTCCGCCGTAGTTGTGCTCATCCCGGCTGTGGGCAGTTCCGAAGACTATGAGATCCAGGACCCCCAGCTTCTCATTTGGGCAGGGACCTACTTGGGCAGGAACCCCGTTGATCCAGACACTCCTGGCGCGAGTAAAGGCGCCGGGGCAAGCAACAGGAAAAGAGAGAATGGCATACGTTCCGCTCATAACCGCTCGCGTGGCCGTGGTGACCACATCCACATCCCTCAGTTCAGCCTGTTCTCCGGACCTCACAAGATCGCAGACCTCCTGGGAGGTCATGACTACAGCTTCGCCCTTCTCTATGCACCTCAGAATCTCTGGAAAGGATTTCACCATGAGCTGCCTCGTTTTTCCTTTTCGCTATTTCCTTTTCTCTAGCTTCTCCATATTAAGCATATCAAGTTATCGACCTTTGCTACACTATTGTACAAAATATCAGCCTAATTACTACAGTCAGGATAAAATGCTGCCTGAAACGGGAAAAGATACTGGCCTGAAAATTACTTTATACTACCTACGTACGTAATAAATTAGATATGTTTGGTGATAGTATTGAGGGTTCTTGTATATTTGGCCTTGTTGGCTCTTGTGATGCTGGCCCTCTCGGGTTGTATCTCTCAACAGAGGCCTGAAAAGATAGAAGTCCTGCGTATCGGCTACCAGCCGAGCACTCATCACATGGCAGAGATGGTGGCGGCTGAGAAGGGCTGGTGGGCAGAGGATCTAAAGCCGTTCGGGGTTGTAGAGATCAAGGAGTTCGAGTTCCCATCAGGACCGCCTGAGATGCAGGCAATGCTGGCAGGCGATTTAGACGTGGCCTACGTGGGTGTAGCCCCGCCCATTTCTGCCATATCAGAGGGCCTGGACGCGAAGATGGTCGCAGGCGTTAGCGTTAACGGCTCCAACCTTGTCTTCAGGCAGGGCCTGGCTTACGAAGGTCCCGAATCCTTAGTTGGAAAGAGCGTTGGCACTTTTCCGCCGGGATCGATCCAGGACATAATACTGAAGAAATGGCTCAGGGAGAATGGAGTGGACATATCTCAGGTTAGGATCATACCCATGGGACCTGGCGACGCTGTTGCGGCCATATCAGCAGGCAGAGTAGATGCAGTCTTTCTGCCCCAGCCGGCACCAGCCATCATCGAACTGGAGGGAACGGGGAAGTCTGTCCTGGCCGCAGGCGAGATGTGGCCTAACGCCGCTGCCAATTCCCTTGTGGTAAGCGGAAGGCTGATCAGAGAGCATCCCGAGCTGGTGGAGCAGATAATTAGAACACACATCAATGCCACCGACTTTGCCAATGCTCATCCAATGGATGCGGCAGAGATCTATGCCAACAGGACTGACCAGGATCTAAAGACCATCGAGTACTCTCTGCAAACCTGGGACGGTAGATGGATCAGCGATCCCAGGATTGAGATACCATCCACCATGGAGTACGCCAGGGTTAACTACGAACTCAACTACACGCCCCGGTTGCTGACAGAAGATGAGCTCTTCGATACCAGCCTCTACGAAAAAGCAGTTGGAGTCTAACTAAAGCTTCGGTCTCACAGATAGCCCTGCTCCTTTCCGGGCAGGGCCATTATTATTGGCGGGCCAATACTATTACTATTGTACAACGAAATCCCCTAATTAACCCCCAGAGGAATATTTACGCCATCGGCTGGAAATCTCTTTATATGCCACGATCTCGTTCTAGGGCAATGTTCATCAGGTGATCACGATTGAAGAAGCTGATTTTTATCGCCTTAGTGGCAGGGATAGTGCTGTTCTCTCTGGGCTGCATCTCTCCGGAGAAGAAGTCCGAGAACGTCACTACACTTCGCATCGGCTACCAGCCGAGCACCCACCAGATAGCAGAGATGGTGGCGGCTGAGAAGGGCTGGTGGGCCGAGGACTTAAAGCCCTTCGGGGTGGTAGAGATCAAAGAGTTCGAGTTCCCCTCAGGACCGCCTGAGATGCAGGCAATGCTGGCAGGAGACCTGGATGTAGCTTACGTGGGAACGGCTCCGCCCATATCTGCCATATCTCAGGGCCTGGACGCAAAGATAGTGGCCGCAGTGAATATCAACGGCTCTGACCTGGTCTTCCAGTCCTGGCGTAGACTACAGTGGTCCCCAGTCGTTAGCCGGAATGACCATCGGCACCTTCCCACCGGGATCGATCCAGGATACAGTCATGAAGAAGTGGCTGGAAGATAACGATGTGGATATCTCCAAGGTGAGGATCGTACCCATGGGGCCTGGCGATGCCGTGACCGCAATCTCCGCAGGCAAGGTCGATGGAGTCTTCCTGCCTCACCCCTCACCATCTATCATCGAGATGGAAGGAAAGGGTAAGTCTACAGTGGCATCGGGCGAGATGTGGCCAAACCACGCCTGCTGCAGCCTTGTCGTTAGCGGCAGGCTACTCAGGGATAATCCCGAGCTGGTAGAGCAGATCATCAAGACCCACATCAAGGCCACGGATTACGTCAACTCCCATCCCGATGAGGCCGCGCAGATCTATTCGGACAAGACCGGCCAGGATCTGGAGATGGTGGAGCATTCCGTTGAGACCTGGGACGGAAAGTGGGTGAGCGATCCCAACCTACAGATCCCCTCAACAGTGGAGTACGCCAAAATCGACTACGAGATGAACTACACGCAGAAAGAGCTGACGGAAGAAGACCTCTTCGACACCAGCTTTTACGAGAAGGTGAGCTAGGCTGAGACAGATGGGCAAGGGCGGGATACTGAAGGGGTTTCGCGAGCAGTGGACTGCAGTTCTCTCGCTCCTTGGATTCATAGCGATATGGCAGCTTGCTGCCATTTACGTGAACGATCCCCTCATCCTGCCAGGCCCTCTTCTGGTTCTGAGAGCGTTCTCGCAGAGCTGGGAGACCATCCTGACTGTAGACATACCCATCAGCCTTGTTCATTTTGCCATTGGCATGGGTGCAGGGCTTCTGGTGGGTCTGCCTGTAGGCATGGCCATGGGATGGTATAGAACTATAGACACGATACTCGATCCAATTGTGGAGGTAATAAGGCCCATACCTCCTCTAGCCTGGATTCCCTTTGCCATCGTCTGGTTCGGGCTGACCAATGAGGCTGCAGGCTTCATAATCTTCATGGGTGCAGTCTTCCCAATACTCATCAATACTTACATAGGGTTCAGAGGCCTTCCAAAGGTGTATGTGGAATCAGCAAAGGTGCTGGGGGCTACGAAGGACGCTGATCTCATCAGGTACATCGCTTTTCCCAATGCTATGCCCTCGATTGCAGGCGGAATAAGGATAGCAATGGGAATCGCCTGGATGTGCCTGGTGGCGGCTGAGATTTTCGGCACCAGTATTGGAGGGCTAGGCTACGAGATCTGGCACTATTACAGCTTGCACAGGATGGCCTATGTGCTCCTGTATATGATAGTGCTGGGGCTCTTGGGGCTGCTCATCGACAGGTCCTTCCGGTATGTGGTGGAGGAGAGGATGCTGAAGTGGCGCGTGGGCCTGACGCAGTGATGCTCGTGATGCTCCTTAGCATTCAAATTTTAGATTTTGATCTGACCCCGTAAGGGCCATCTTTTCTCATTTCTTATTCTCATTCTCCAATGCAGCCCTGCATGCAAAGCATTAATATGCCATTGGAATTCTTCTACAGCCCAGGATAGCGGTTGTATTATTACAGTCGAGGAAAGGCCATGAAGAGAAATATTAAAGTGGAGCGCCTCAATCAAAGACCTATCGAGCAGCAGGAGATCGAGCTGGTAGAGCGCAAAGGCATAGGACATCCGGACAGCGTGGCCGATGGGCTAGCTGAGTCCATCAGCAGGGCTCTATGCCAGGAGTACCTCGATAGATTCGGAGCTGTGCTCCATCACAACACCGATAAGACCCAGATTGTGGCAGGAAGGTCGAGCCCGGAGTTCGGCGGCGGAGAGGTAATCTGCCCCATTTACATCCTCCTAACAGGCAGGGCTACACGAGTGTTCAAGGAGGAGGAGATCCCCGTGGACACCATAGCCATAAAGGCCGCCAGGAAGCTTCTGCAGGATTCCCTGTCCAACCTGGACGTCAACATCCACACCATCCTCGACGCCAAGATCGGCATGGGGTCTTCTGATCTAAGAGACGTTTTCGGCAGGAAGATTCCCTCCGCCAACGACACCTCCTTCGGCGTGGGCTACGCGCCTCTCTCCGAGACGGAGCTAATCGTTTACAACACCGAGCGCGAGCTGATGAGGCTCAAACAGAATGGGATACCGGCCATAGGCGAGGACATCAAGGTCATGGGCATGCGAGAAGGCGACACCATCAACCTCACCATCGCCTGTGCCATGGTCGATAGGTATGTCAGCGACATCAAGAACTATGCCGACACCAAGATAGATATCGTCGAGCGCATCACCGAATTCGCCTCACAGTTCACCTCCCGGAAAGTAAAGGCCCAGATGAACGTGGGCGACAACATCGAGAGCGGCTCGGTCTACATCACCGTCACCGGCACCTCTGCTGAGATGGGGGACGACGGCGCTGTGGGTCGCGGCAACAGGGCCAACGGGCTGATCACTCCAAATAGGCCCATGAGCCTTGAGGCTACCTGCGGAAAGAACCCCATCAACCACGTGGGCAAGCTCTATAACCTCTTGTCAATGGTTGCGGCAGAAGATATAGCAAAGGAGGTCCCCGGCATCGAGGAGGTCTACATCAAGATCCTCTCCCAGATCGGAAAGCCCATCGACCAGCCCCATGTGGCCAGCTTGCAGGTGGTTCCCAAGGAAGGCTTCGACTTCGCCAAGGTAGAGGCCCAGGCCACGGAGATGATGGATGCCTGGCTGGAGAATATTCCCAATATCCAGCAGAGGATCTTCAGGGGAGAAATAAGCACGTACTGAGATATTATTTTCCGATTATATTTTTTAAATTTTCTTGATCTTTGTATCAATAGAGCTCTAATGTGGTCACAGCTTTTTAGCCATGAAAACTTACGCGTAATTAATATAGATCCACTCACATGTAGGTAAAAATGAGGATAACATGCTGGTATAAGAATGGCAGCTTGGATGCATTTGGCCAGTTTTGCGTTCAGAACCAGGACAAATCAATATCTGTGAAGTTAACAAGCGAATCTGAGCCGGTCAAAGGGGTACTGTATAAGCATCGAGCTGGCTCCCCGAATGCCGCGGGTCTCTTTCTTCTATTGACGGAAAGAGTAGTTCATCCTGCATACTACTGCCTTGATGGAATTGAGAGCTTGCATACTGCGTTTCGACGGGCATAGCCGACTTGGCAAAAAAAGTCCGTCTTCCCCACGGGTGCTCTTCCCCGGATTGCGTCCACTATAACGAGTTGCCTCTTATCAGCTGAAATTCCACATCGAAATTGACTGGTGGCCAGAAGTAATCAAAGGAATAACATTATTAAACATTAACTATAATTGAGATTGGAGTTCTCGATAAACTTTAATATTGGAGATGGAATAAATGGATAATATAAATATTAAGATCCTCGGGGCGATCAATACCCTTTCCACGTCTTCCGCTGTTAGCCCCCTTGAAGTCAACAAGACTTTTAAGCTTGATGAAATAGAGTTTGGAGATCGCTTGATGTCTCTGAGAAGGCTGCGATATGTCAAAGTTGAAAGGGGGGATTATGCCCCTAGCAGGAGCCTTCCCAACGGGATCCACGGCGTAAGCATCACAGACGACGGAAGACAATATTTGAGAAGAGGAAAGTACCTCTAAAGTCGCTCAAAAATCGAAGAGCGACCTCTGTCTTTTGCCTGGCTGGGCATTCAAAGGCCCAGACTTCTTCTCTGTCTTTGGCTCCTCGTCAGCTTTGGCCTTGCGGGGCCTTCCCCGTCCCCGCTTGGGCGCATCGGCCTTGGGCATCACGGTCTCTTCTGATACAGGGGAGCTTTTCGCAGGAGAACTCGCAGCAGGATCGCTGGCGCCTGGTGGATCTGCCACTACCTTTACCTCCCCCCCTACCTCTGCTTTGCTGGCCGTCCTTTGCCCAGCCATTTCACCCGAGGCCCTCTCCAGCGACTTTTGTGCCGATCCGCCCCAGGCCAGCTCTATATCCTCGACCGCCTCAGCCTCCCTGATCCTCTGAGCCTCCTCGAAGACCGCCTGCACCTTCTTAGTAGTAGGAGTGCTTCCTGTTAGGAGAGCTATTTCCTCTGGGTTTAAATCCAGCTCTGCAGCTACTTTAGGAGCGAGCTTCTTGTCTTTCAGCAGCAGCCCGATGAAGCCCATCAGCTCTGCACGGACGTAACGCGCTGACAGGTGGACGTGCCTGGCAATCTTCTTGGCAGCCGAGTCGCGGATGTTCCGGGCCTTCTTGCTCTGCCCCAGCCGGCGCCATAGCCCCGGCGGCCGGAAGGCGATATAGCCGTGCCTGCGCTTCTCCTTGGCAGCCTGCACTCCGCCGGTCATGAGGAATCCTGCGTAGCGCCACAGGCCGTAATTCTGCCTCACCTTCACCCGGCCCAGGAAGATGTCTGCCCGAGACAGGCTCTCGTATCCATTGCAGAGGTCAACGCCCTCGTAGGCCAGGGGCAGGTTCTCGTCTATCCAGTGGATCAGGTCCTCAGGGCTCTCGTCCAGGTCGTAGGAAGCCCGCAGGGCGTCGGTTGCATTCTCGCCTTTGAAGATTACGTCGAGCACCTTGAAGATTGAAGCCTTCACGTCCCTTTCTGCCGTGGCCACGTCTTCCAGCTTCAGCTCCGCCTGGCCCTGGGCTGCAGCCTGCAGGTCGTTGACCGCCGAGCGCAGATCGCCTCCCGCCCGCTCTGCGATCAGCTCCAGCGCGTCGGGGTCGCAGGCGATCTCTTCGGCCTTGCAGATCTCCCTCAAAGTCTGAGCGATGGTTGTGGACCTGATCGACCGGAACTGTATGCCCTTGGCAGCGTCTCTCAAGGGCTTCTCGATCTCGTAGTACTCGTTGGCTATCAGAAGAACGGGCTGGCTGGTCTCCCTGACGAGGCGAAGCATTGCTGCAGCCCCGCCGCGGTCAGCGCTGCCGTGCAGGTTGTCGGCCTCGTCCAGGATGACCAGGCGTCGCTGGCCTGAGAATGTGCGGCTCCTGGAGGCAGGTCCTGCAATCTTCTGGATCATTCCTGCAGTCCTTGCATCGCTGGCGTTCATCTCGATGTAGTCCCAGTCGAATTCCTGTGCCAGAGCGAGGGCGGCTGAGGTCTTTCCGGTTCCAGCCGGGCCGTAGAGAATGGCCGCTCCTATAATTGGCACGCCCCGCTCCCAAGCCTCCGCCCACTCACGCAGCTCAGAGATAGCTTTGCCGTTTCCCAGAACCTCCTTAAGAGAGCTGGGCCTGTACTTCTCCGTCCACCGATCAGCCATCTACCACATGCCCTCTCTGCCCGTTATTTCCTCTACATCGATCTCCCAGATGGTCATCTCCATCATCACCAGCTCTTCGTGCTGGAACTGCTTGCCGCCATGTCCCTTCATCTCCTTGCCCATGAAGATATCGAACATCCTCTTCTTGGCCTCTACGTCATCGGAGAGCAACGCCTTGCCGAAGGCTAGGACGCTGGACCAGCGGTTCTTATCCAGCAGGTCGATCTGGAAGCATACTCTTGGGTTCTGGGTGGCGACCTCGACCTTCTTTCCCCTGCCGCGGGAGTGAAGGTAGATCTTGCCACCGGAGTAAACGTAGGACATTGGGATGACGTAAGGCATGTCGTTCTGCGAGAGGCCGAGACGGCCATATCTGGTGGAGGAGAGGAGCTTCTCGCACTCCTCTTTGGAGAGGTCCCTGGGCTTCATGCTTTGTCTATCTGCCATCAAGGATTATATCTTTTGGCCAGAAATTCCCAGTTGACTCTTTGCGAATATCCCCGTATCCACCGCCTTGACTCCGCATAGCTCACAGCCCTTTGTGGCTGGACCCTTCTGTCCCCCTATCTCCAGGGTCGAGACAGTGGCCGCAGCCGGATCGTAGACCCTGATCTGGTGGTTGTTCGTATCGGCTATGTATATCCGCCCATCCAGAAAGGCCAGGCCGCCTGGCTCTCGAAGCTCAGCCTCAAGGGAAGGCCCATCTTTGTGGCCGGGCTTGCCATCGCCTGCGATAGTAATAATTGTCTTTGAAGATAGGTCTGCCCTCTTGATCTTGTGGTTATATGTGTCCGCGATGTAGACGGCTCCGTCATGGTAGAGGACGCCAAGGGGATGCTGGAGCTTTGCCTGGGCGAAAGGTCCGTCTTCATCGCCGAAATCGAACAGGCCAGTTCCGATTAGAGTCACCACCACATCGTCCTCTATGCTCTTGAGAGCCGAGGCCTCGCTGTCTGCAAAGTACAGGGCGTGGCCGTCTGTCGTAATCCCTGAAGGCTGAGCCAGGTTCGCCTGTGCCGCCAGGCCGTCTATGATGCCCTCCCTTCCGCTGCCGGCGTAGGGCTCTATCTTGTGGGTCATCCTGTTCATCCTCCAGATCTGATGCGTCCCGGCCATAGCGATATAGATCCAATCTCCTAAGGCAGTCAGGTCCCAGGGAGAGCTGATGGTTGTATCATCTCTTCCCAGGCCTCCCAGGCCGAGTGGCTTCGAGGTGGGTGATTTTGAGGCAGGTGGCTTTGAGGACGAGTCCTGCATCACCCTCCCTGCCACTGTCTCAACCATCTTCAACCGGAGGTCCGCCCTTCTGATCAGGTTGTTATTGGTATCGGCAATGTAAAGGTGATCTCCGTCGATGTCTCCGTCGAGGACCAGCCCCTGTGGCCAGAAGAAGGAGGCTTCGTAAAAGCTGCCGTCCTTTGTCCCTTGAAGGCCGGAGCCGATGACATCCAGTATTGCCCCTTCGGGGCTTAGAACCAGGATTCTGTGGTGGTTTGAGTCGGATACGAAGAGCCTTTTTCCAAGTGTGTCTGCGCAGATCTTTCCCGGGAAAGCCAGGAATCCTTGAGGCGCTTTTTCTGTCTCCTTTAAAAGTGAAAACCTCATTCTATCTCGTTTGAGCAGGCCACGCCGATCGTACTCCTCGATCAGACCTGGCATAACAGGGTCCAGGCGCTCGAATATGCCCTCTCCGGATGTCTTTCCCAAGACTTCGCCACCGGGTGCGATCAGGACGAAAGAGGGCCAGGCGTTGATGCCGTAGGTATCCCAGACTTTAAACTCGCTATCTACAATGACCGGGTGTCTCAGATCGTACTTTAGTATGGCTTCCTCTATGTTGGCACTCTCTCGCTCGTTAACGAATTTGGCCGAGTGGACGCTGATTATGATGAGCTCTGAGTACTTCTCCTCAAGGCGCTTGAGTTCTGGGATGACATGTATGCAGTTGATGCATCCATAAGTCCAGAAGTCCAGCAGCACAAATTTACCGCGGAGGTCGGCGAGGGAATATTTGCGGTCGGTGTTGAGCCAATCGAGATCATGAGGGAATTCGGGAGCTAGCATATAAAATATTATGTGGTTTAAATTAATATATCCTTGCTAACCCCTTCTACGCTTGTTATCTAGTGCCCCTTCAAGCAATAGTTCTCATTTTTTGGCCGTCATGAGATCTCAAGCTTCAGGTTCTTAGTGAGTCCTTTGTGATCTTTGTGGTGGGTATTTCGTAAGCTTTTGTAGTTAATTACGGATTACTATCATCAACCACAAAGATCACAAAGCCCACAAAGAACGCACAAAGAATTTTACAGCTAACTTTACTGGAAACGGCAAAAGCCCTTTTGAAGGCCCTATAACTCGGACTTCGCATTGCTTAGTTATAACCGCGTCGTGAGGGCTCCGGCGATGATAAGGAGGACTCCCATTGCTATGATCGGTATTCCTGCAAAGCCTGTTTCCACGGCGAACTTCATGGCCCCCGCTTCGGCTCCAATGAGCTTAAAGCTGTGGTCCTTCATCTCCTGGCCGCCTCCCTCTATGACCTGGACGCCTACCAGGGCTATGCCTGTAACGACGATGAGAACGCCCATCAGGACTGCAATGTTGCCCCCGTTCATTTTGGCCACCCGTTTACCACTGATAATTGCAGCCCTAGAGTATAATGTTTTGCCTATTACTATGAATTTCACATTTTCATCGGAAACGGCGAAGAGCCACTATTTATAATCGGGATCTGAGCGCGTCTGGACGGCTTTTTGGGCAGGAATCAAAACGGAAAGACCGATAGCTGCAGCAAGTACCAGGACGATTACACCAAGGGCTATGCCCACGGGAACCTCGTAGAAACCCGAGACCAGCATCTTGGCTCCTACGAAGATGAGTATGACCGTGATTCCGCCGCTTAAGAAGCGGAACATGAGCATACATCCCGCCAGGGCGAAGTAAAGCGCGCGCAGGCCCAGGATGGCGAAGATGTTTGAGGTGTAGGCCACAAAGGGGTCCAGGGTTACTCCCAAAACAGCAGGCACCGAGTCCAGAGCAAAGATGAGGTCTGAGGTCTCGACCACTAGAAGCACCAAGAACATGGGAGTGACAAGCCACTTGCCGCCGTTCCTTGAAAAAAACTTGCCGCCATCATAGTGTTCACTTGTAGGAAGGAATCTTTTACACAGACAAAGTACGCGATTCTGGCTTAAGTCTGCCCCTTCATCCTCTTTCTTCATGGCAATCTTGAACCCAGTGTAGATAAGGAAAGCTCCGAAAAGGTAGATCAGCCAGTGGAAGTTCTGGATGAGGGTGATTCCGGTCATAATGAAGACCGCCCTCAGGACAAGGGCTGCCAGGATGCCCCAGAAGAGAACTCTGTATTGGTGGACGGCAGGCACTTTGAAGTAAGAGAAGATGAGCAGGAATACGAAGAGGTTATCCACGGATAGAGACCTTTCTACAATGTAGGCGGCTGCGAACTCCATGGCAGTCTCCTGTCCGTGCCAGAAATACACAATGATGTTGAAGAGGACGGCAACCGCAAGCCAGATCGCGCTCCAGATCATGGCCTCTTTAATCCCGATGGCATGTGACTTGCGGTGAAATACGCCCAGATCGAGGGCAAGCAGAACAAAAACTGATACGCTGAAGACTATCCAAAGCATAGACTCGTTATCGATCAAGAGATTCTGTCCTCCATGAACCGCCCACTGTATGTCCTTAACCCTCTGTCGGGGATATACAAAAAGCTTTCTCTACTAATGCCGTCAAAGGCTTTCTAATATATCGGCAAATGCAGAGAAATCGACAGCAGAAAGGGCAAAAGATATTCCTATTATTATGAACACAATTCCGGCGATTCTGGTTATCAGCCGGCGGTCGATCCTGCAGCATATGAACCTGCTCAGGTAGATGGCCATGATGGAGAGCAGGGTTAAAGCAGTCATCACCCCTATCAGCACCATCCAGGGGTTGTACTCTATGGCAAAGAGGGCGGAGGCTATCTGGGTCTTATCTCCCCACTCCGACAGAAAGATCACGGTGAAACCGGAGATAAAGGGATTCTTGAAAGCGGCATCGCCCTCTTCCTCTTCTTCATTCTTGAAGAGGATGAGAAGCCCAAAGCCAATGAAGAATGCTGCAGAGATGAGCTTCAGGATATGAGCTGGCACAAGGTTCGTGATCCAGGAGCCGAGAAGGATGGCCACACCGTCGACTATCAGGAAGGCCAGAACGATGCCCAGCAGCAGCTTGAAATATTCTTTCGTCCGGGAAGACAAAAGCAATATAGACAGCTGGGTCTTGTCGCCCATCTCTGCCAGGCCGACGGCGACCAGCGGAATCAGGATTTCATCAAGCATCTCTATGATGTTTGCACCTCTACCAGGGAATTACGCCTTTTGCAGACGTTAGTATTAATAATTGCCGTTGTTATCGAGGAATAATCTAGCTCTTCACTATTTCGAGTGGCTGTTTTGGCGGTTCAGCTCCTATGATCCTCTTTATGAGTCCTTTGTGAGCTTTGTGGTTAAAAATAGTCAACTGTTTGTTAAATCCAAGAGCTTACGGATACCACCACAAAGCTCACAGAGAGCACAAAGGACTCACAAAGAACGACGAAGAATTGAATTTAGAAATAGCGGAGTCCTCAATGTTAATTCAGCTCAGATCATCAGAAATTCGCCTGGAGCGAGGCTCGTTCCGAGCATCACCATGTTGATCTCCCGGTGCTCTGTCCAGGTGCCGGCTTCCCTGTTTTTACCATCCATCCAGAACTGATTGATCGTTTTCCCAAGCGGCACATACCCCATGAGGGCGTCAACCCGTCGGTGCAAGCTTTCCCGGCCGAACAGGCCCGGGTTCTCTTCGATCCCTTTTTGCAGGTTTTCGACAGCAAAGAGCCCGATAGACAGCCCGAGCTCGCGGAAGGCCAGCCGGTACTCGGCAGGATACTCCAGTGAATTGCCTCTTGCAAATGCATCCATTCCGAGCATGGCTGAACCTACGACGGTTTCGAGCAGGCTTTCGTACTTATAACCGCACTGTATCATCAATTGTGCAATTCGTGAGGCATCGAAGAGAAGGCCGCCGATGCCGAGCGGATCATCTGTGGCCAAGCTCGTGCCCATGCCCCGGCAGATTTCAGCCATATCGGCAATCTCACTTTTCAGGTCTGGAAGCGACGATTCTCTGAAATCCCTGGTCGCCGTCGCCTGCAGCTCGCTGTAGGTGACGAAGCCGTCGAGAGGATCGTGCTGGCCCATGGAGGGGACGAGAGGATAGGTGAGGTCGATGCTCATCTTCCAGTACATCCTCTTGCGGCCGCCATAAGGAGGAGCGCACGTGAACCTGGCGTGGGCCGCTTGTGCGAGTTCTATCGCCCAACCAGATATAGGTCGGATCTCCGGTGACTTTGCTCACACGGCTCAGCGCATGCATCCACTTCGTCAGGTAGTGGTAGTACTGCCCGTCCTGGTCCCATTCCAGACGCTCATTGAGCGGCTCGTCGGCCTTGCGTTCGTTCAGTTTCTTTCCGATTCGAAGGCCCCTGATGGTTGGGTGCCGCTCGCCCTCCTGCTCATCGAGGCCGCTGATCCAGCCGCGCCTGGGGTCGTCATCGCGGTGCCGGCCTAGGGTGTGATGCACCTGGTCGACAAGGCGCAAGGCTAGATCAAGATAAGTTCTATCACTCGTCTGGCGAAAGAGTTCTAGGTAGTTGCATACTGCGAACGCGTCTGTCCACAGGTAGCGTCGGGGATGGTCGCTGGCCGGTGAAAGCCCTGTCAGTCGGGCATAGTCCAGCATGATTTCCTGAACAAGCGCAATAGTCTCGTTTTGGTTCATTCTTCTTTCCCTGGCAATATATTATGACTCAAAATAGTTAAGTAGTTTCCTTTGAGTTTGGAGGAAACCTGTGACCAAAGGCTAAGGCATCATCATGAAGCCGGTCCAGAAAGAGGATAGGGCAGAAGTCCTGAGCGAGTATCAATCTTCTAAGAACAGCCCTTGCTATCGGGATGCTGCCTGTGATCCAGTGTTTCCAGCAGCCGTTTGCCTCCGGTCAAACTGGCGACGGCGCACCCCGCTGCAAGCAGCGGGGCATGTTCGCGCCGTCGCATGGTTATTTGAAATCGAATAGTTTCAATTGAGCATAATTTTGTTTTTCGTAGCTTGATCCCTGCCTTTCGATATAGTCCCTTATAATTTCAGCGGTAATTCCTTCACCGACCGTGCCAACATAGCCACCATCACTCCAAAATTCGCCACCCCAAAGTTGCTGTCTAATCTCTGGAAAAACTTTGAATATCTGCCTTGCAGTTATGCTTTTTATAATTTGCATAACTCTAGATGGTGCATATTTTGGCTCAGCTCCAACAAAAACATGGACATGGTCTCCATCGGTTCCTATAGCATCAAAAACAAAATGATATCTTTCACCGATCTCTATGCACACGTTCTTAAAAAAGTCTATCCTTTCTCGATCAATAAGTAATTTCTTTCTATATTTTACGCAAAACACCATATGGTACCTAATTCTGTAAACGCAATGGTTTGCATGCCGCAACTCTAGCATTGGCTTATATAGTGCTTGCTAAGTTAAAATACCTTGTTTAGTTACCGAATAGCCTCCATCCCCGCAGCAAGCTGCGGGGTATTCATAAAAAATAAAGCCTTGAACAACTACGATTAATATTATTGAACCGCGCCAGGAGCGATCCGCATGCCTAGCGATAATCCATTATTAGTCTTTCACAAGCTCTTCAATTATAGCCTTGATTTCTTCCTTTCTTTTGAAATTGAGAGATATTTGATCCCCATAGCTTGTAGGCTTTAGATTAAGAAATCCTTCTTTAATTGCATCATCTATAACGTCCTTAGCGGCTCCAACGTCGTGGCTAGGTATGCCCTTTATGGCATTCTCCTTGCTCGTATGACTAGGTCCCCATTTCCCTCGTTTATTCAATTTATCAAAGATGGTAGCTCTTATCTTATTTATCTCATCGGGACCCTTGAGGCGTTTTGCCATCGGCCTGTCGATAAACTCTAACGGATTTAAATGTATCGTTTGTTCAATATTTTATACATCGACGAAAGTTTTATTTACCACTAATACGCAATGATGTTTTCTAAAAGTTAATATCGAAACAGTGAGCGGAGCGAACTACCATGAAATGCGATCCCCCCGTAAGAGATGGTGAGGAGACCTTATTTCTTAAAGCGTTTGGCATCAAAAGCCCTGTTTTGAGAATATTGGACTTCCTGATGGATAACAAGGCATATGATTACTCAAAAACCGACATAGCTAAGGGAGCGGGGATAAGCAGAACGACCCTATCTTCTGCATGGGAGAATTTAGAGAAAACCGGCTTGGTAAGAGAAACGCGCGAAGTCGGAAGGGCGAAAATGTATAAATTGAACTTAAAGAACCCTGTTGTCAAGAAATTCATCGAGCTAGATAACGCTATCTGTGACCTCTACGCTTCTCAGCTAGAGAAACAAGAGGCCGTATCAGATCCGCAAGAAAATGAATCAGACCCCCAGAATATCATTGCTTGAGTCGTCTTATAATTTCTATTTTATCTTATAAGGCATTTGACACATCCCAACAATTTTTCAGTCGACCACTTTTATTCGCTTCCAAGAAGCCCTCGATATCCAAAACAGCCTTCGCTTCCGATAAGGCTTTGAACTATTACGATTGATATGATTGAACCGCGCCGGGTGCAATCCGCATGCACAAAGATCCCTTCTCTCAAGGAATCGCTGAAATTTCCGAGCGCATAGAAATTCTTCGTGCCCAGAGCTTGGGCCATCCTGATAAAGCAGCCAAGATCTCAGCGAAGGCCTTTGATGAGCTACAGGTCATAATGGAATGGCTAACTAATTTAGCGGGGGGGGGGCATGACCGAAGCGGAGCGGGATGCTTTTGTTAAGGACATGCTGGCCTGCTCGCAAGTCCAGGCACTACAGGAAAAGGTCAAAGAGCTGAAACGTTGCGGCTTGATTGCTTCCGATCAGCAGTCGGAGCTGCTGGAAAGATTATTTTGCGATATGCAATTCAGCCTTTATGAGCTAAAGGTCTCCCAGGAGTAGAACGATGCAAAAGATTGTTGTTGCTGTGATAGTTGTCATCGCTGCGCTAGTGCTGGTGGGGTCAGGGCAATGGCCTTTCACGAATTCCCAGAAAAGCTCCACGGAAAATATGGATTCAATCGTCGTGGCATGGTCGCCGTTTGAGCATAGCGCTCTTCTTTACGTGGCCGAAGACCTGGGCTTTTTCAGCCAAAACGGCCTCAACGTAACTTTACGTAAGTATGATGTCCCCGCAGCCTCGTTGAATGGAATGCTGAAGGGTGAAGTGGACATTGTGGTGGGGGCAGCCGAGTGGCCACTCGTTAGAAAGGCGTTTGAGAAAGAAAGAATCCGCGCAATCGGAAACATAGACAAGTCTGAGCTCATATATCTTATAGGACGGAAGGACCGGGGAATTGAGAAGATAACGGATCTCAAAGGGAAAAGGGTTGGGACCACCTCCGGAACTGTATCGGAATTCCATTTCGGCAGGTTTCTCGATCTGCATGGCATGAACATGCAGGACGTCGTCCTCGTTGATCTGCCGCCATCGCGTATGGGTGCAAGCCATTACAAATGGCAGCATCGACGCACTCATTGGTGGGGGATATATCGATCAAATCCAAGAGCAATTAGGGAATAACGCCGTGTTATGGCCAGCTCAAAGTAGCCAAAGTGGTTATTGGGTCATGTCCTGTCGGGGTGGCTGGGCTACCAGCCATCCAGAGCAGATAAACAGACTCTTGAAGTCGCTTGCCCAGGCAGAAGAGTATAGCATCAATCATCCGGACGGTGCAAAGGCCATCATACAAAAAAGGATGAATTATACTGATGCGTATATGGCAACTATGTGGCCTACATAACCAGTTCTCACTCTCACTTGACCAGTCGCTCCTCCTCGCCATGAGCGATGAAGGGCGGTGGATGATCAAGAACAACCTCACCACCGAGAAGACATTGCCATATTTCAGGGATTACATATACACGAAAGGCCTTGAGGAAATAAAGCCTGAAGCGGTGAACATCAGATGATACGAGGATCCATGAAAATCAGCGTTGGGAGTAAAACCATGAACAGAATCGTTGTTGCCGCGATAGCTGTCAGTCTTTGCTATAGCGCTTGTGGGATCAGGGCAATGGCCTTTCCCGAATTCCGGGACAGCCGATTCAGGAACGTCCGAGTCGATCACTATCGGGGACATGCCTCTTGAATATGCTGCATCTAATATATATCGCCGAAGATCAGGGCTATTTTACCGGGAACGGCCTCAATGTGACTATAACGTGATTATGATACAGCGCTGGCCGCCGTCAATGGGATGGAAAAGGGTGAAGTCGATATTTCATGTGTCCGCCGAGTACCCTATCGTCATTGAGGCTTAAAAAATAAAAATATCAGCATGATAGGAAATATCGATAAGTATCAGACGACATATCTTATCGGCCGGAAAGACAGGGGAATAGAAAATATTTCAGATCTGAAAGGTAAAAAGATAGGCTTTACCCGGGGAGGGATAGCTGAATTTTACCTCGGCAGGTTCCTCGATCTGCATGGCATGAGCTTGCAGGACGTGACTCTCGTGGATATCCAATCTGCACAATATGTGCAAGCCCTTACAAATGGCAGCGTCGATGCATTGGAGCCATCGAGTAAATATAGATGATCAAATCACAAGACTGTTGGGTGGCTAACGTTGTAGTATGGCCAGCTCAAAGCAACCAGCCAGTTTATTGCGTTATGAGCTTGCAGGGACGACTGGGTCGCCAGCCATCCGGAGATGATAAACAGGCTCCTGAAATCGCTTGTCCAGGCTGAGGAGTATTCCATAAATCATCCGGATGCTGCAAAGGCGATAGTACAAAAAAGGCTGAACTACACGATGAGTATATGGCAACCGTCTGGCCTGATCATCGGTTTCTCTCTCGCTTGACCAGTCGCTAGTCACTGCCATGGAAGACGAAGGGCGGTGGATGATCAAGAACAATCTCACCACTGAGAAGAAGATACCAGATTTCAGGAATTACATCTACACGAAAGGCCTAGAGGAAGTAAAGCCGGATTCGGTGAACATCCGGTGAAATGAGGAGCCATGAAAATCAGGACTCAGTTGATCATCAGCACGGTCTTCTTCGTCGTAGCGCTGGCCATCATCTCCGCATCTGTAGTTTCCACAAATCAACAGGTAGAGCGGCTAGTTAAGCAGGAAGCGCTTGCAAAGAATATCGAGCTTAAAGCCGGTGAGCTCAGCTATTTATCGAATGATTATCTTCTGTACCATGAAAGCCAGCAGATCGATCGATGGGAGTCCAAATACTCTTCGCTTTCCGATGATGTATCGAATCTGACCGCGGGCAGTCCGGAACAGCAGGTGCTTGTCGATAATATCAAGGCAAGTCGGCAGCGGTTGAAGGATATTTTTGGCGATATAGTATCGGAAATCGAGAATGAACCGGAAAATCAGCCAAACACAGCTGACCCGGACTTTATTCAGGTCTCGTGGAGCAGAATGGGAGTTCAAACCCAGGGAATAGTCTTCGATGCTTCACGCCTGTCGCAGATGCTGCGGGACGTTGCAGAACAAAAGGAGCAACAAAATAACCTGCTCATCTTTGCCCTGATGGGAGCATTCGTCGCATTTCTCCTTACCGATTATCTACTGATTTATCGGCGCACATTAAAATCGGTATTAAATCTCCAGGATGGAACGAGAATCATCGGTTCAGGCAACCTTGATCACTCTATCTATCAGAAAAAGGGTGACGAGATCGGTGAATTAGCTCATGCGTTTAACCTGATGACGGCTAACCTGAAAACCGTCACTGCTTCCAAAGCGGATCTGGAGAGGGAAATTGTCGAGCGCAAGCAGGCCGAGGAAGAGCTGTGCAAATCAGAGGTTAAATATCGCACAGTAGCGGATTACACCTATAATTGGGAGTTTTGGCGCAATCCCGAGGGAAGGTTGCTCTATTGTTCGCCGTCGTGCAAGAGGATAACCGGATATAGTGCTGACGAGTTCCTGGCAGACTCAAACCTACTTCGCAGTGTCGTTTATCCAGATGACCTGAAGATCTACGATAATCACTTCTACGAAGGCAAGCGCGAAGAACTATCTGAACATGAAGTAGAGTTCCGAATAGTGCGCCCCGATGGATCGGTGAGGTGGATAGGCCATACCTGTCAGTCTGTCTTCGATGCAGGCCTGTTTCTGGGAACACGAGGCAGTAACCGAGACATCACAGAGCGCAAGCGATCCGAAGAGGCCTTACGAGAAAGCGAGCGGAGATTCTCGCTCATCTTGAGAAAGCGTCCTTCCCGATTGCACTGGCCCGGCGGGACGACGGCATGTTTGTGGATGTCAACGAGCAGTGGGTGAAAACGTTCGGCTACACCAAGCAGGAAGCCCTAGGAAAGACAAGCGCCGAGCTTCGCATCAACCGCGACCTTAAGGGGCGCGCACGCGTCCTAGCCGAGCTTCTGCAGCAAGGTTTTGTGCGAGATCTGGAACTCTCCTTGTTCACTAAATCCGGCGAGGAGCGCATCGTCTCCAACAACCTGGACGTGGTGGCGTTGGGCGAAGAGCAGTACTTGCTCTCGACGATATATGACATCACAGAGCGCAAGCGAGCCGAGGAGGCGCTGCAGGAGAGCGAGAAGCGCTTCCGCCTGGTATTAGACTCGATGATCGAGACCTTCGTGATCGTGGAGCCAGTCTATGAGAACGGGGACACGCCGGTTGACTTCCGCTACATTGAGATTAATCCCGCCGCTGCTGGTCTTGCAAACATGCGAAGGGACGATATAGTCGGGAAACGTCTTCTGGAGTTGTTTCCCGCCTGCTCCCGCGGTATTACAGGCCCTGAATGCCGTGATCGAGACAGAGAAGCCCGTCCACATTGAGTACTATAGCGAGGTTGCGAAGAGATACATTGACCTGCACGCTTGGAGCCCGTGAAAGGGCAATCGCGGCAATCAGCCTCGATATCACTGAGCGCAAACAGGCGGAGCAGGCTGTTAAGGAAGCCGAACGCCGATTCTCGACGATTTTTGAAAGGTCACCCATGGCGATGTCTCTGGCGACTGTCCCGGAAAACGTCCTCGTCAACGTAAACGACGCCTTCCTTAAGATGTTCGGGTGCAGCCGGGAGGAGGGCGCGCCGATCGGCCACGTCAGCGTCGATCTTGGTATCTGGGACGGCGCCGAGCCCTCGCGCCAAGAGGCCCAGGACGAATTCCGCAAGACGGGCTATCTTCGCGGATTCAATGCGCGCTTCCGACCGAGACGGGGCGAAAGCGATGGTTGTTACACAATTATGATCTTGTCACCTTGGATGGCCAGCAGTATGTCCTCACGACGTCTGAAGACATCACCGAGCGCAAGCGGGCCGAGCAGGAGCGCGAGCGGCTGCTCGCCGAGGTGAAAGCGCAGCGCACCTTGCTGGACACTGTGATCGAGCAACTCCCGGTGGGCATTGGGATTGCAGAGGCCCCTTCCGGGCAGCTCCTCAGGATCAACGAGCAGACCAGGCGTATTTGGCGAATGGACTCGCTGGAGGCAAATGACACGGAAGGCTACGGGAAATATGTTGGTATCCATCCCGATGGACGACAGTACTGCTCGAGGACTGGCAATTGGTGCGTGCCCTGCGAGGGGAAGTGATTCACGGTGAAGAGTTGAAGTTCATCCGCGGAGATGGATCACACGGCATCATCCGCAGCAATGCGGCGCCGGTGAAAGACAGTGATGGTAGTATCGTGGCCGCAATGGTCGTCATCGATGACATAACCCTGGAGGGAGAAAGAGATGGAGGAGGAGCGCCAACTGCTGACCAGCGAACTCGCCGACCGCGTTTCAGAACTCCAAGCCGTGCTGGACGCCACGCCCGTTGCTGTCTTCAATACGATCACGACCCTCAGTGCCAAGCGGATTACCGGCAATGCATACGCCAATCAGATCCTGCAAGCTCCATCAGGCGGTAACGTCTCTCGCAGCGCCTCGCCTGAAGATGCTGCTGTCACGTACAAGGTCTTCCGAAAAGGCGTAGAGCTGAAGCCCGAGGAAATGCCGGCCCAGGTCGCCACTGCCACTGGCAAGCCTGTAATTGGTGAGGAACTGGAATTGCTCTTCCCCGACGGGCGAACTGTTTACCTGATCGAGAGTGCCATGCCCCTCTTCGACGTCGAGGGCCAAGTGCGTGGTGCCGTCATCGCTATCTGGAGATATGTCCCAGCTCAAAAGGGCTGAAGAGGCGTTGCTCAGAATCCAGGGACGAGCTGGAGCAGAAAATTACAGGAAGACTGCCGAGCTATCCGATGCCGAGGAAGAATTGGAGTCGATTAACGAAGAGCTGCAGGTGGAGATCGAGGCGCAAAAGAAGGCAGAAGAGAATCTTATGGCAGCCAAGGAGGCGGCTGAAGCTGCCACACGCGCTAAAGCAGAGTTCCTGGCCAACATGAGCCATGAGATCAGGACGCCTATGAACTGCAGTCATTGGCATGACCGAGCTTCTTCTGGACGAATCTGAGCCTCTCAGCCCAGAGCAAAGGGATAACCTTGAGTCCATCAGGATCAACGGCGATGCCCTTCTCACAATCATCAACGATATTCTAGACTTCTCTAAGATGGAAAGCGATAAGTCAGTCCTGGAGGATCAGCCTTTTAATCTGCGTCAGTGCGTGGAGGAATCTCTGGACCTGGTATCAGTTAAAGCATCAGAGAAGGGCCTGAACCTGGCATATACCATCGATAAAGAGGTTCCAGATATTATTATCGGTGACCCTGGCAGGCTTCGACAGATCCTTGGCAACCTGCTCTCAAACGCTGTCAAGTTCACAGATGAGGGCGAGGTCACAGTTTCAGTCTCAAGCCAGAAGATTAATGGAACCAAGAAGATTCATTTCGCAGTTCAAGGATACAGGCATAGGCATACCTCAAGACAGCATGAACCAGCTTTTCCAGCCTTTTACCCAGATGGAGCCATCGACCACTCGACTGTACGGCGGAACAGGCCTGGGACTGGCCATCACCAAGAAGCTGGTAGAGCTGATGAGCGGAAAAATCTGGGCTGAAAGTGAAGAGGGCATCGGCTCGACGTTCCATTTCACCATCAAGGTATCCTCAGAACATGGATGAGCCTCAGCTTAACCGGTTTCGCCCCAACTGGTGGGCAAGCATGTGCTGATCGTCGTCGGATAACAAGACCAACCGCCGTATCTTGAACAAACAAGCTTATATCCTGGGGCATGATCCCTATGGTTGCAAGATCCGGCCAGGAGGCTCTTAACTGGGTTCAAAGCGGAACTGATTTCGATATTGCTATCCTGGATATGGATTTACAGGATACGGAAGCCTTGAGCTGGAAGAGAAGATACGCAAATATAACAAGACTCTGCCGCTGGTGCTGCTGATATCTCTTGGGAAAGCGTGTACCTCCCAACCACGCCTACCTGACCAAGCCCATCAAGCCATCTCAGCTTCATAAAGGTCCTAACAGAAATAATATCCAGAGACAAGCCAACCAGCCAAGAGCCTGTCAAGTCACCAGCATCGATCAGCCCATTCAGAATAGCCCTCTGAGAATACTTGCTGGCTGAAGATAATGTATCCAGCCAAAAGGTAGCCCTGCAGATGCTAAAGAAGCTGGGCTATAAGGCCGATGCGGTAGCCAACGGAATAGAAGTCCTACAGTCTCTTGAACGCCAGCACTACGATGTGGTGCTAATGGACTTAAAGATGCCTGAGATGGACGGCCTGGAAGCCACTCGTATCATCCGCCAGCGCTGGCCGGATAATGGACCGAAGATCATAGCCATTACTGCTTATGCTCTGGAAGGAGATAGGGAGAAGTGCCTCGAAGCTGGCATGGATGATTACATAGCAAAACCCGTTCAAAAAGAGGATTTGGCAAGAGCTTGCAGATATTAGCCCTCGCTATGCTGGGGGGGGGGGGCAGAAAACGACGTAGAATTTGACATCGAGCGGTCCCAAAACTAGAAGCGGTCCATTATGATCAAAATTGCAAAGCGTCAATGCATAGATCGATTGCATACAGACAGAGATGTATGCAAAGGGACCACTGATAGCCCTAAAGTTGCTCTGGCAAGAATCCCGCTAACACAGAACCCCAGGTGCTTTAGCCCTGGGAGTATGTCAGAGTTGTATCCGCCATATCCTGAACGATCTTTTCTAGGCTCTCTGGCTTTATCTCACCAAGCTTTTCGAGGCCTTGGATTATCCACCCCATAATAATATGCTACGCGGCTCATATATTTAAAGAGAACAATTTTTAAATTTCCATCCGCTTGAACTCCTCAAGCTCTTCCTTCGTGAAGAACTCCCACCACTTCTTAGGCTCCACTACGAGCTTAACTCTGCTGCCGTCAACGATCTTTTTCGACCTTATCATGCCATCCCGTTCTAACCGCCTCATTGAGGCATGTACTTTGCCGGGAGACCAGCCTGCCAGCTTCGCCAGCTCGTACACGCTTGAGCCGGGATGTTCATTTATTAGCGTGTAGAGCTCATCGTCAGTGTCTCCGCTCTTCTCAAGCCTGGCAACTTTGGCCTTCTCAAGGGCCTTCAGTCTGGACTCCCTTGATCGCATGAAACTAAAGTGGTTTTGAAAATATATCAAGATTGCGGAACGTTCCCAATTGAAGAGTATGCCAAAATAAGCTTAACCAAAATGTATTTAAGATTATAGAATATTCCATTATCTATGGTGTTGAGGGAGTTCGATGAGGCGGTTCTGCTAGTGGTCTGCAAAGTTCTCTCTGAGAGTAAGGCTGCACATAAGCCAGAAGAAGCTTTCGCAAGGAGGTTTCCCGGAAAGGGTGACAAGGTGCGCAAGTCATTGAGGCTGCTTGTGCATGAGGGGTATCTGCAGAAGCACCCAACCGCTGGAAGTATGACCTATCAGCTCACCGACATCGGACGGATGAAGTGTAGAGAGTTGAGGGAGCAGGTTCCGTAGGGGCTTTTCGGGCTTTAATAATTTTTGGCAGGTCAAGTTATTTTTCGCAAGTGCCCTGCCTTCTGCATCTTCTGTAGCAGATACCTTGCCCTGGCCTCGTTTACGCCCAGCAGCTCCTGGGCTTCAGCTCTCCTTATAAAGCCGTGCTTCTTTACGTAGGCAATGATGGCCTCTTGTCCTCGAAGACCGGCACAGGCAGACCCCTCTTCTGCATGGCATCCAGCATGGCATCTATGCCGCTGCTCCTGTTCTCCACCAGGTGCATGAGATCCCTTTTCATCATGGATGAGCCTTGCGATTTTTATATAGCTCATGGAGGAGTCGGCCGAGGCGCTGAGCAAATACCGACCGTCCCAGGAGCGATAGGTAGGTTTAAGTCTCACAAATTGCAGTATTTTGGTCATGCAGTTTAGGCTGCTGATATCATCTGATGCCCAAAAATACCTCGATAACCTGGATAAAAAGCGTGCCAGGAACATTGTAAAACATCTCAGAGAGCTTGAAGAAAACCCTTTCAGGCCACGCTCAAAGTGCGATATCGACAGAGTAGAAGGCAGCGGAACTCCACCCATGTATCGGCTTCGAATGGGAGAATATCGAGCCGAATATTTCGTTGATATGGATGAGCACGTTATATACGTTACCGACCTATTTCCAAAAAAAGAGAGATTCAGTCTGTAGGGAAGATTAATAACCAAGCAGGAATAAAGTTGACGATGATGGCAGCGGAAGTTTGTAAAGAGGAGCTTGTTGCGAAGGATGAGGCTGCATACGTCAGAGAGCAATATAAGAAACTCCTGCGAGAGAAAGACCAATACATTTCTTTGGATGAATACTGTGCTAAGCGTGATATTGACTGAATTCATTTATAAAAGATAGATTTGATTATCGTCCCCAGAACGGCTCTTTCTTGCGCTTGATCTCCAGGAAATTCTCAAGCACCTCGCGCTCGTCCTCCGAGAGTTTTGGCTTCAGCTCCATCTCAACTATGCGAGCATGCTTTTCTGGCATATTGACATAGAGAATATCGCCTTCGTGGATCTGGCGGCCGACTGTCGGGCCGTCGATGGAGATTGCAACCTCCTGGCCTACAGTTGCGGATCCGACGTTCTCGTTATGTGCCTGGATTCCCTTTATCGCTCCGACATTTGCGCCGTCTTCTCTCATGAGGTTCGTCTGAGTCCTAACCACTCCGCCGATGATCTGAACTCCCACTATCGCAGGCTTAGATTGCCTGAAGACACAATCGGGCAGGAGACGCACGGCTCCTGGCCGAATCACGGCCTCGAGGCGCGCCTGCTCCATCTTCATCTTCTGCTCCTCCACCCAGGCCTCATAGTTCTCGAGGATGGTATAGATGATATTGCTGCTGAATACGGGGACGTTTGTCTTTTGCACCTCGGAGAGGGCATCGGGGAGAATATCAACGTTGAATGCGAGAATTGCAGCGAATAGGGGGTCTTTGATAGAGCTGGCCCGGATTACGTCTCTCCTGGATATCGGGCCCACGTCGGCAACGTGAATGGGTATGCTCTTGGATTTCAGCTCGCCCACGAGAGCCTCAAGCGAGCCGATGGTATCCGCCTTGAGGATGACGCCCTCCTGCTCGGTGTCGATCCTGACCGATTCCAGCTCGGATTTCATCTCCTTGCCTATGGCCTCGGCATCCTCAGAGCTGGTTACAACCCTTATGGTCGATCCTGCCAGGGCGTTCTCAAGCTTTGGAGCAGCCACCTTGACGCCGCTTGCAGCCACAACATGCTTTACGGGGAAAAACCGCTCCTCGCTTCTGATCTCCGAGAGGGGCTTGGGCTTCAAAAGAGCCCGGATCTTTGTGACCACGGGATCGCGCGCCGTTCCCACTATTACGGTGTCGCCTGCATTAAGTTCGCCATCGTGGAGAATGACATCCAGGGTGGTTCCAAGGCCCCGCTCCTCTTTGACCTCCAGGATGGTGCCAACTCCAGGGCCGGAGGCCGTGATCTTCAAACTGTCCTTCAGGAACCTCTGGGCGAGTCCCACCAGAACCATAAGCAGATCGGGTACCCCCTCGCCTGTTATTGCGCTAATAGGCACAATCCCGATATTTTTGGTGAAGTCGCGGATGCGGTCATATCTGTCGGCATCGAACCCATACTTGTAAAGCTCTCCCACCAGCTCATAGATCCTGGTATCCAGCACCTCAGTGACCCTCTCGTTCTGGGCCTTCAGGCTCTTGGCAAACGAGGCATTCTCCGTCGCCCGCCATCCGCTGATCCTGTCGATCTTGTTGGCTGCCACCACGAAGGGAGTCTTGTAGCGCTTGAGAATGTTCAGCGACTCTATGGTCTGGGGCTGAAATCCTTCATTTGCATCCACGATTAGAACAGCTAAATCTGCCAGCGAGCCGCCGCGGCTTCGAAGCGATGTGAATGCATGGTGTCCTGGTGTATCGATGAAGAGCAGCCCCGGGACCTGCAGCTCGGCTCCAAAGTGCGCTCCGCAAAAATCCTGGATGACCTCCAGAGGGACTTCAGTGGCGCCAATGTGCTGGGTTATGGCCCCGGCCTCGAAGTCTGCGACCGTTGTGCCTCTTATCTTATCCAGTAGAGTGGTCTTTCCGTGATCCACATGCCCCATTACTACGACTATCGGGGTTCTTATGTTGGACTGCGTGCCCTTTGCCTTGCTGCCTTTTTTGGACTTCTGCTGCATACCGGTCGCCCTTCAGAGGTTCCACTAAAAAATATGTTTTATTTTTTTAGAATTTAAAGGCTCCTGTGAAAAGGGAGGGGCAAAGCCCTTTTCCCCCTCACTCGTAGAGCCAGGCTTCGTCTATCCTTTTGTAGTTCAGGAGCTCTGACTCGCTGAAATGAAGCGCAATTTCCCTTGCGGCCGAGGCCGGGGAATCCGAGCCGTGTACTATGTTTCTGCCCGTCTCAATCCCGTAGTCGCCGCGAATGGTTCCATGGGCAGCCTCGACGGGATTGGTCGAGCCGTTCATCTTCCTCATGGCAGAAATCGCGCCCCTGCCCTCCACAACCATGGAGACGGAAGGGCCGGAGGTGATGAAGTCCACCAGGAGCTGGTAGAACTTCTTGCCCTCATGCTCGGCATAATGCGCCTTGGCCTTATCCACAGGCATGACGGTCATCTTCATGGCCACGATCTTGAAGCCCTTCTCCTCGATCCTCTGCACTATCTTGCCGACGAGACCGCGCTGGACGCCGTCGGGCTTAACCATGATGAAGGTCCTCTCCATCTCCGCAGCCAGGCCTTATGCCCCCTTCCTGGCCCACTTGACGCGCCTGGTTACTCTTCCCATGGCAACGTTGTTCTCGCATTTAGACGAGCAGAAGTAGTAAACTGTGCCGTCCTTTTTGGCGTAGATCTTGCCGGTCCCAGGCTCAATGGTCCTGTTGCAGAAGGAACACTTTCTCTCTTCCATTCTCCCATCACCTGCTGGTCAGCTTCTTAGCCTCTCTGGCGGTCTCCAGCAGCATCAGGACATCGCCCATTCTGATGGGGCCCATGCAGTTCCTGGTGATGATGCGGCCTTTGTTGCTGCCTTCCAGGATGCGGCACTTGATCTGGGTTGCTTCGCCGTGCATGCCTGTGACGCCGATGACCTCAATTACCTCGGCCGGAATGCCGTTATCGTCCTCCATCGGTCATCACCTACTTGAGTGCCGCTACTTTCTGAATGATATCATCCACTAGCTCTTTTCCCTTTCCAGGCTCAACGATGGCAGCAGCTGCGCTCTTGACGCCGAGGCCTGCGGCAGCGCCTATCTCGCTCTGCTTCTTGACGTATATGTAGGGCGTCTTCTTCTCTTCGCATAGAGCAGGAATATGAGCTACTATTTCTGGAGGCTGAACATCTTCGCCAACGATTACCAGGCGGGCGACTCCGCGCTCGATGGCCTTGGTTGCTTCGTTGGTTCCCTTCTTCACCCTGCCAGTGTCACGAGCCAGCTCGAGAGCCTCGAGGGACTTTGCGGCCAGCTCTGCTGGAACATCAAATCTTACGTATATCGGTCTAGCCATAACTAATTCTCCTTCAGGGCCACTATTGCCCGTCATTATTCATCGCAAAAGCGCCTTTCAGATTAAATGAGGCTGATGCTCCTCATGTAAAAAGGTTGCGCTACGGCTTGAGAAAAGCCGTGAGCACTCCCTGCAGCTTATCTGCTGTTACGGTCCCCAAGACCTCTGTTAAAGATCCCTGAGATGATAAAGAGAGACCGTACTGATCTGCAATTTCTTTGGCCTTCTCTTGTGTAGAGGCATCAGGCTGGAGGTACTTGGCAACAAGGCTGTATCCATCGCCTGCATCGCTCACTCCCAGGTAGAACTCCTGGTATCCACCCGCTGCATCAACCGCTGCACCAGCGCCCGCCGCACCCTTTCCTAGAGTTGCGAACTGCAGGTCTGCAGTCTCTCCCATAGGTAGAGTGAACTTATCCGTGGGCAGGCCGCCGGCGATCACATCCAGGACATCTTCCAGACCCTTCTGGGGTCCGAAGAGGATGGGCTTCCCCATTACTGCAGAATATTCGGTGCTGCTCGGGATCATCATGAACCCCTCGTAGGGGATCACGAGACCTTCGTAAGCCACACGGAAAGGCCTGACCCAGTGGAACTCTGCCCAGGTATCATTGAAGTAGGCCGCTGCGTGCTTCTCGATCTTGGCCTGATAGATATTGTCTCCATAGCTTAATCCCACTGATGGCGGAAGAGAAGCGCGAGCCGCATCGGTGAGGTTTTGGGTCGCGCTCGTGTTTATCCAGTACGCTGTGACTGTGCTCTCCGGAGCCATCTCCAGTGTGTCTTCCAGGCCGTCGAAGTTCCACTCCACCAGCCTTCCTTGGACTCCAAAGGTGTCCAGGGAGTCGGAGCCCACGGGCATGGGCCTCTGACTTTGGTCGCCTCCGAGCAGTACCATGCCTGCAAAGGCGGAAAAGACCATTATAGCGCCAACAAAGATAGCGAATGCCTTCTGATTCATCTAAACCTCTCATGGACTATTATTATTTAGCTTTTTTCAGCAGAAGAAGGCAGAAGAGGCTCGTCCTGGATGTATCTTCTGCCGATGGCTAGAGCCAGCTCGGCCTTCTCCAGCTCCCGCCCCAGGTAGCCCGCATGGTCCATTCGGGAGACGAGGCCCCTATCTATCAAAGTGTTGAGGATGTCGCGAGCGTTGCTGCCCACAACCGACGAGCTCTCGTGCCTGGCCAGGATCTTTCCATCCGCGATGCTTATCCTGAAAGATCCGGCAGGGTCCATCTCGTACCTGTGCTCGGTGATCGCCTCCTGGTACTCGATGGGCAAAGCCTCCTCCAAACGCTGCCTCTTCTCTTTTAGGACTAGAAGATCTAGTCCCAGATCTTTGGGAGGCGTCTTTCGATCCAGGGCCAGCGCCATCATCTCCGATGCCGTTTTAAGCTCCTTCACGCTTCCTCTGGCCTTGGGGCTGTACTCAGGCGTGAAGAGTATGCCGGCCCCGATCTCTGCTCCGAGGGCGGCCAGGATGGCATTCGCGCCCTGGCTGTCCGCATCCAGAAGCTCGGTCACATTTCCCACGCCGAAGAACAACGGAACATCGGGATACTTTTTTCTGAAATCCAGGTAGCCCTGCAGCGATGCTGCCAGTCCCAGAAGCGGCGGGTTCAGTACGGGATCGGCTATAGCTTTTATGCCCAGAACCAATGCAGCATTCAGGTTCTCCTCCAGGCTAATTGTGCCCGGTCCAGGAATCACCACTGCAGGAATGCCTGCTTTTGCGACTGCCTCGCCCACCTTCGGCAGGTTCTTGCCATTCAGGCTTAAGATCAGGTCTGCGCCTGCCTCGACTCCTGCCAGGATCAAACTTGGCCTGACGGTATCAACGCTCACGACTAGATCTGTTGCCTCCTTGGCCGCCTTTAGAGCAGAAGCCACCCAGGAAGGAACTGCGTTTAAAGGCAGCCCGAGGTCTATCATGTCCGCGCCCTGATCCTCGTAGTAGTGTATTTTCTCTGCAAGCCTTTTGGGAGTTAGCATCGTTGCATCGACGATCTCTGCCAGAACCTTCATCCTGGAGCTGCCGCCGATCTTGACCCCTTTTATCGTCAGCGTGGGCACTGCGTCTGACTCCAGCCGCTCCAGAGTTGAAAGAGCACTTTCTCGCATCATATCCTCGAAGAGAACGCAGGCGGGCACAGATCGTGAAAGCTCGACATCGCCAAGATGCTTCAGCACGAAACCCAGATCTGCGGCGTGCTTGGGCCCTAGCCGAATCTTAGTGCCCAGTTCTTTTTCGGCTTCGGTGAAGTCGGCAGTGATTGCGCCCGGAAGGAGAATCAGATCGTAGCCTTTTGGTGCGGCTCGGATGAGCATCTGGGGAGTGATGAAAGCCGCAATTTCCGTATCCAGCACGAGGACATCCGCATCTTTGGCAAAAGATCTGACAAGATCCTGGGCAAGCCTGCCGGTCACGGCGAGAACTTTCATAAGCCAAGGATATGCATCGGGGCTAAAAACATTTTTGACCAGAGATGCGAGAGTAAACTTTATAAGCCTATAGAATTGTGAAGTTATAGCATGTCAACGACGATCCAGGTGCAAGATGATGTCTACGTTATGTTGGAACGGTTAAAACGGGAATTGAATATGGAATCATATAATCAAGTGATCAAGCATTTGATTCGAAAAAGTAAGAGAATGGACAAATCTGAGTTTGGCAGTATGCCCGGTATAGCGCCGTTTGTGAGGGAGGAAATTGACCGTTTTGATTGATTCCTGGGCATGGATAGAGTTCTATGCGGGAAGCGAGGCCGGGGAGAGGGTCAAGGCGTATGTGATGGACGATGACCAGGATGTCATCATCAGCACCATAAATCTAGCAGAGATCTATCAAGTGGCGCTTCGTAGCTTCGACGAGAAGACTGCCGAGGTGAGAAGGCGAGCACTAAAGAACAGATGCGATATAATCGCCGTGGATGAGGAGATTGCGGTTATGGCCGCCAAGATCAAACACGACCTCAAATGGGGCCTGGGCGATGCGCTGATCTATGCCACGGCCAAACGTGAGAGAGCAAAGGTATTGACTGGTGATCTTCATTTTAAAGGGCTGTCTGATGTAATCTATCTGGGAAAGTAAAAACGCTCGTCCGTCAACCTAGGTCGTTTGTTTAATATGAACTTAGGAAGTTGTTCTACTTTTCAAGGCATGCCCAGGCGTTCCTTTATGGCTTTGATATCCGCCTGTAATGCCCTGATTTGCATGGCCAACCCAGGCTGCAGGTCCTCTCGTAGTCCTCGGATTTCCTCAATCATTAACTTCTGACCATCTACGAGATCTTTCTGTCCCGCTACGAGTTCCTTCTGACCTTCTACTAGCTCTTTCTGACTCGCTGCGAGGTCTTTCTGACCCGTTACTAAATCCTTCTGGGATTCTAATAGCGCTCTTATACCGTCACGAATATCCAATACTGCTGGAAGGGCCTTGCCTACCTGGACAACCGTGCATAACTGCGCGTATTCCTCAGCACGTGGGACATCTCCATCATATTCCTCGCGAGATACATTCGAGATGTCCGCATGCTCGGGAGCCGAGCGCTCCACCAGCTTTACAAACATATCGATGCCCTCTTCATCACCCTCCACCAGAACGTTCACCACTTGATTACCATTGTCCAGACGATTTTCGGCATGAAATCCTCTGAGCCCAATGAGCAACGCATGTTTCAACAAGAAATACCTGTAGCCCACACCATGAACCTTTGGGCTGGTAATCTTGATTTTTAACTTCATCCAATCCCTTTTCTAATCCCCTTCTATATGGTTTTAATGACTGCAAATCTAAGCCTGTTAAGTTGTAAGATAATAATATGTCAATGACGATCCAGGTGCAGGATGATGTCTACGTTATGTTGGAGCAGCTAATCAGGTGACATGATACGGCAGCCATGATCAGAAAATGTATATATCTTTTGTGTAAACATTATATTATGTCCGCGAGCTGTGTGTATACTATCCGCATCCCGAAAGAGGTGCGAAAGACTATGGATGAAATGAAGGACGTGAACTGGCAGTCAGATATCAGACAGGCAGTTGTAGAGATAGTAAAAGCGAAGAAAAGGCAGAAATTGCTGGCCGAAGCCGATGAGGTGCGAGAGAGAACGAGGGACTTAGGCATCAGTGCATCAGAGCTGATCAGGGAGGACCGAGATGCTAGATAGGGTGGTTCTCGATACGGGCGTCATCTTTGCCATCTACTTCAAAGAAGAAGCATCGAGCCGAGCCAAAAGGGTTGCAGCGGAGAATGATCCAATTACAGTTGATTTAGCATTCGCCGAGACTGGTAATGCAGCCTGGAAACGGATTACGTTATTTGGCGAGGATAGAGATGCAAATCGGGATTCTCTTCGAAAATGCATCGATTACATCAAGTCGTGTACTCTCCTACGCTCATCTGACCTTGTAGATTTGGCATTCGAGATCTCCGTGGAGGACAAGACGACGTTCTATGATTCTCTCTTCCTGGCAGCGGCTGAGAAGGAGCAAGTACCTCTCCTGACCTTGGATAAAAAGCTGTATGAGAAGGTGAAAGTGAACAGGGATGTTCAGATGGTCTGACGCTAAAGGAATTCAGGGGCTTGGCTTCAGACCTTCCGATTTTCGGTAACCTCGTGACTTCCTCCCTGCACTTTAGGGCGGGGCTTCTACCGATTTTACGACGAGCTCTGGAAACAAGGATAATAATAAATAGTTAGATACGGCTATTTTAAGGAAAAGCAATAGGGGTGGCGTGTTTTCAGTCATGATCACGAAGCTGCAAGAGGACCCCCGCGAGCAGCTGATCCCCTCGCCATAGAAGACATCACGGACCGCAAAGGGCAGTCTTGAACCACAAAAGGGAAGGGCCATGAAGAAAGAGAACGCCAAATCGAACCAGAACGGTGACCTGCGCCACCAGGCAGGGGCGCGTTTGAAGGACGGCAGAAGCGATCCAGCCAGCTCCAAGGGGGAAGATGCCCAGGCCCTGGTTCACGAGCTGCAGGTCCACCAGATCGAGCTGGAGATGCAAAACGAAGAGCTGAAGCGCGCAAAGCTTGAGACGGAAGATGCGCTGACGAAGTACTCCGATCTCTACGACTTTGCGCCCATCGGGCTTTTCGCTTTCGATCTGCAGGGACTGATCCAGGAGGTCAACCTGGCGGGAGCCAAGCTCCTGGGTGAGGAGAGGCGCAACCTGATGAACAGGCGTTTTCAGATGTTCGTTTCTCCCAAGGACCGTCCTATTTTTGATGAATTCTGCAAATCGGCGTTTGAGACCTCCATCAAGCAAACGTGCGAACTGAATCTCCTAAGGGATGGAAAGCCTATAGTTTATGCCCGCATCGAGGGCATTGCCGCCGAGGATGGCTCGCTGAGCAAAAGACTATGCCGGATAGCCGTCATCGACATAACCGAGCGCAAGCAGATGGCGGAGGCGCTAAAGGAGAGCGAGGTCAAATTCCGCACCGTCGCCGATAACACTTATGATTGGGAGCTTTGGCTGGGCCCCGATGGCAAGTTCATCTATTGTTCACCATCTTGCGAGAGGATCACGGGACGTCGTGCAGATGAGTTTCTGGCCGACTCAAACCTGCTTCGCAGCATTATTTACCCGAATGATCTGAAGATCTTCGAGCATCACTTCCACGAAGGTAGGCGCAAAGAACCACTTGAACATGAAATAGAGTTCCGCATAGTGCTCCCCGATGGGGCGGTGAGGTGGATAGGCCATACCTGTCAGCCTGTCTTCGACGGTGGAGGCCGCTTCCTGGGAACACGAAGCAGCAACCCGAATAACCGAGCGAAGAGATGGAGATTGAGCTGCGCGCTGCGCACGACCAGCTGGAGCTGAGGGTTCAGGAAAGGACTGCCGATCTCGTGAAAATCAGTGAAGATCTGCGAAAGGCGAAGGAGGCCGCAGAAGCAGCATCTGTAGCCAAATCTCAGTTCATGGCTACCATGAGCCACGAAATCCGAACTCCTATGAACGCAGTTATAGGCATGACCAGCTTGCTGATTGGTACAAATCTCGATGATGAGCAGAGGGACTGCGTCGGGACCATCCGCAGCAGCGGAGAGGCATTGATGGAGATTGTCAATAGCATCCTGGACTTCTCCAAGATAGAGAAGGAAAAGATCGAGCTGGAATGCCAGCCTTTCGATCTCGCCAGGGTGCTCGAGGATTCCCTGGATCTCGTGGCTGTAAAGGCCAAAGAGAAAGACCTGAAGCTTGTTCATTTCATAGACGAAAATACTCCCAGCACCATAATAGGCGATGCCACAAGGGTACGCCAGGTTTTGGTCAACTTGCTCTCCAATGCAGTTAAGTTCACAGATAAAGGCGAAATCTCAGTTTCAGCCAGGGCCAGGCAGCTGGCTGGCGACCGTTACGAGATCCTGTTTTCTGTCAGGGATTTGGGCATCGGCATTCCAAAGGAAGGGAAGGACAGGTTGTTCCAGCCGTTCAGCCAGGTGGACATGACCAACACCCGCAGGTACGGCGGAACGGGCATGGGACTGGCCGTAAGTAAGAAGCTTGTGGAGATGATGGGCGGAAAGATCTGGACTGAGAGCGAACCAGGAATTGGCTCGACATTCTATTTCACAATCCTGGCGTACGGCTCGTTTAGGGAGCTTCTCGGCAGCCAAAAGCCTGTCTGCCAGAAAGAGGCGGAGGCAAAGACGGATCAAGGCCAAAAACTGCGTATTTTGCTGGCAGAGGACAACCTGGTCAACCAGAAGGTAATGTTGCGCATGCTGGACAAGCTAGGATACAGCGCAGATGCAGTGGCCGATGGGAATGAGGTGCTACAAGCTCTGGAGCGCCAGCCCTATGACGTGGTGCTCATGGACGTGCAGATGCCTGAGATGGATGGGATTGAGGCCACTCGGATCATTCGCCAGAAATGGCCGGCTACGGGGCCGAAGATAGTTGCCATCACCGCTCATGCCCTGGAAGGAGATCGGGAACGGTGCATCAAATCGGGAATGGACAGCTACATCGCCAAGCCTGTGAAGATGGAAGAGCTGAGAGCTGTTCTGGAGCGTTGCCAGTGATTTGCAGCTGCAAGGGCCAAGTCTATTCGACAGCATTCATAGCCTGTGTTAATTTTCTCTCCTGGTCGCTCTCTCCCTGTGTATCCTTTCCTTCCCTTCGTGGAGGTGATAGTGGTTCCTCGCTGTTTTGTATGAGGTGGATTTGAAACGGGGCAACCACGAATCAAGATCCTTTGTGAGCTTTGTGCCTTTTGTGGTTGACAATTGTAGTCCGTATTTTAATTACAAACGCTTACGAACTACCACCACAAAGGCACAAAGCTCACAAAGGACTCACAAAGATATACCTAGAGTCTTGAGCAAAAAGAATATTCACTATAACCTGTGGTTAGCCAGTTGAAATATCGAAGAGCCGTGGTAATATGGTGCTCCTGCACCTAAAACGGCTTTGATGGAACTTAGAATCGAAAATGATTATACAAAGTAAAATAATAATAACAATAATAATAACAATAATAATACTGCAAAGATAATTATGCCATAGCGAAGATAATTATAGTTAGTAATTGAAGTGTGTTTAACTCTGGAAGAAATGCAACACAGGAGCGAGCTTGGTTGCCAAGTGGCGAGAGAGAACTTCACATGAAACCAAACGATAAGGATTCAAAAAAAAATAAAGTCGTCAAAGCATTGCCCGCTTCTCCGCAAAAGGAAGTTGCAGCCACCGAGAACGTCCGAAAGAAACCGTTCTACATCGTGGGAATGGGCGGGTCGGCCGGTTCTCTGGAGGCTTTTGAGGAGTTCTTCCGCAGCATGCCCGCGGATACTGGATTGGCCTTTGTGCTCGTGTCACATCTCGACCCAACTCACAAAGGGGTCATGCCGGAGCTGCTCCAGCGCGTCACGCAGATGAAGGTCCAACAGGTGAAGGATGGGATGAAAGTTGAACCGAACACTGTCTACGTGATCCCGCCAAACAGGGATATGTCCATCCTGCATGGAAGACTCCAGCTGCTGGAGCCCTCTAAGCCCAGGGGACTGCGGATGCCCATCGATTTCTTTTTCAGGCACCTAGCTGAGGACCAGAGAGAGAGGAGCATAGGCATCATCCTATCCGGAATGGGAACGGACGGCACCCTCGGGTTGAAAACCATCAAAGAGAAGCTGGGCATGGCGATGGTGCAGGACCCGAATTCGGCCAAGTACAATGGAATGCCCCAGAGCGCCATCAATACCGGTCTGGCAGATTATGTTGCTCCTACAAATGAGCTGCCTGCAAGGCTGCTTGATTATGTGAATCAACTTTACAAGGTGACCAGGGGGCTACCTACCTCGGAGAAGAGAGTCCCTGGCGCCATGCAAAAGATATCCGCCCTTCTTCGCGAACAGACCGGAAATGACTTCAGCCTCTACAAGATGAACACCGTTCGCCGTCGAATTGAGCGTCGGATGAGCGTTCATCAAATTAGCAATATAAATCAGTACGTCCGTTACCTTCAGGAGAACCCACATGAGATCGATCTGCTTTTCAAAGAGCTTCTGATCGGCGTGACCAACTTTTTCAGGGAACCGGATGCGTTTGTTGTCTTGAAGGAGAAGGTCACTTTGCTGTTGAAAAAAAAGAAAGATGGTGACCCTATCCGCGTCTGGGTGGTCGGCTGCTCCACCGGCGAGGAGGCGTACTCCATCGCCATCGTTCTTAGAGAATGCCTGGATGATCGGAATCTGAAGCTGTTTGGCAGCAAGATTCAGATCTATGCAACAGACATAGACAAAGAGGCCATAGCCGTAGCTCGCCAGGGTACTTACCCTGCCAACATCGCCGCAGACGTGTCGCCGGAACGTTTGCAGCGGTTTTTTACAAAAGGGGACGACCATTACCGCATCAAGAATGAGCTCAGAGATGCGATCGTCTTTGCGCAGCAAAACATTCTCACAGATCCGCCGTTCACAAGGCTTGATCTGCTCAGCTGCCGAAATCTTCTCATTTATCTGAAATCCGAAACGCAGAAGAAGCTCCTGCCCATCTTCCATTACTCCCTGAATTCCGGAGGCTTTCTCTTCCTCGGTTCTTCCGAGTCCATAGGAGGCTTCACCGATCTCTTCTCTCCGATGGACAACAAATGGAAGGTCTTCAAGCGCAAGGAGACACCCCTCGCCCGCAGAGGACTGATCGAATTCCCCACATCGCCACTGCCCCATGAAATCAGGATCCCAGGCCCCATAGCACAAAAAGAATCCGAAGTCAACATCACCGAGATAGCCAAGACGCTCATCCTCCAGACCATCGCTCCACCTGTGGTGCTCATCAATGACAAGGGAGACATCCTTTACCTTACCAGGCGTACGGGGAAATACCTGGAACCGCCTGTCGGGAAAGCGAATGTGAACATCTATGCCATGGCCCGCGAGGGCCTCAGGATGGAGCTTGGAATCGCTATCCGTAAAGCGATGACCGAGAGGACGAAGGTAACCATAAAGGGCCTCCGGGTCAGGACGAACGGAGCCACGCAGATGGTCAACCTCACAGTCAGTCCTTTCGAGGAACCAGAGTCGATGCGCGGGCTCATGATGGTCCTGTTTGAAGACGTTGAGACACCAGCTGAGGAAGTTTTACCCTCAAAGAAAAAATCAAAACCTGTCTCCGGTCTGGAAGCCATCAATGCTGAGCTGGAGAAGGAGCTTTTGTACTTGAAGGAGCGCCTTCAGACCACCGTCGAAGAGATGGAGACCTCCCAGGAGGAGCTGAAATCCGCAAACGAGGAGATGCAATCGACCAACGAGGAGCTGCAGAGCACCAACGAGGAGATGGTAACATCAAAAGAGGAGCTGCAATCCCTCAATGAGGAGCTGACAACCCTCAATGCCGAGCTGCAGTCCAAGAATGAAGAGTTGTCCGAGGTCAACAACGATATGAAAAATCTCCTCAACAGCACGCAGGTTCCGACCATATTTCTGGACAACGACCTGAAGATCAAGCGGTTTACGCCCTATATGACGAAGATCGCCAGCCTTATCCAGAGCGACGTAGGGCGTCCGATCACGGATATTGTATTAAACCTTGAGTACAAAGATCTGGTCAAAGATGTGAATGAGGTACTTCAGACGCTTGTGTTCAAGGAAACCCAGGTGCAGACCAAAGGTGGGGACTGGTATCTGATGCGCATAATCCCCTATCGAACGTCCGAAAACCTCATCGATGGCGTTGTGATCACATTCTCCGATATCACGGAATTAAAAACGGTGACGGCGCGCCTGACTGAGCGCACTGAGTATGCAGAGGGCGTCATCCGCACGGTTAGGGAACCGCTGATAGTGCTGAATGGCGAGCTGAAGATTGCTTCAGCCAATCCCTCTTTCTATCGGGCATTTCAGGTGACGCCCCAGGAGACCGAGAAAGAGTTCATTTACGATCTGGGAAACAGACAGTGGGACATTCCAGCTCTCCGGAAGCTTCTGGAGGAGATACTTCCTAAAAACGCCCATATCGAGGACTTTCTGGTAGAACATGATTTTCCGAAAATCGGTCGAAAGAAGATGCTTCTCAATGCCCGAAAGATAGTGCATGAGGAACCACAAAGGCAACTGATCCTCCTCGCCATGGAGGACATCACGGACAGAAAAGAGCAGTCCTGAACTACAAAAGGGAAAGGCCATGAAGAAAGAGAGAGCCAAATCGAAGCAGGATGATGATTTGCGCCGTCAGGCAGAGGAACGTTTGACGGACTGCAGAAGCAACCCGGTCAGTTCTATAAAGGATGAGGACAGAGACGTCCAGAAGCTGGTTCACGAGCTGCAGGTCCACCAGATCGAGCTGGAGATGCAAAACGAAGAGCTGAAGCGCGCCAAGCTGGAGGCGGAAGATGCGCTGGTGAAATACTCCGACCTCTACGACTTTGCGCCAATCGGCTTGTTCACCCTCGATGCGAAAGGGCTGATACAGGAGGTAAACCTGGCGGGAGCCGCCTCCTTAGGCGTGGAGAGGTGCTACCTGATGAACAGGCAATTCCTGCTACTTGTTGCGCCGGAGAATCGGGTTTCTTTCAATGATTTCCTCAAATCGGCATTTGAGACATGTGCCAAGCAAACGTGCGAACTGAAGCTCATCAGGAATGAAGGGCCTGCAGCCTACGCCCACATCGAGGGCACAGTCATCGAAGATTGCCTGTTGAACATTAGACAGTGCCGGATCGCCGTCATCGACATAACCGAGCGCAAAATGGCTGAGAAGGAGATGTTGAAGGCAAAGGATGCCGCCGAAGAGGCCACAAAGGTCAAGGCTGCCTTCATGGCCAACATGAGCCACGAGCTGAGAACGCCTATGAACGCCGTCATAGGCATGACCAGCATCCTCCTTGAAGAGCCACTTACACCGGAGCAGAGGGACTTCGTTGAGACGATCAGGAATAGCGGCGGGTCCCTCCTGGCCTTAATTAATGATATCCTTGACTTCTCCAAGATGGATAGGGAGAAGGCCGAGCTTGAGCTTCAGCCCTTCGACCTGCGAAGATGCGTCGAGGAGGCCCTCGATCTGGTGGCGGCCAGGGCAACAGAAAAAGGCCTGGACCTTGCTTACACCTTCGACAAGCTCGTTCCTGAGGCGGTGGTGGGCGATCCCGCGAGGCTTCGCCAGATTCTGGCAAATCTGCTCAGCAACGCGGTGAAGTTCACAAAGAAAGGCGAGGTAGTATTAACAGTGGATGCTAAGGACCAGGAGATCCATTTCGCAGTTACTGACACCGGCATCGGAATACCGCAAGACCAGATGGACCAGCTTTTCTTGCCCTTCAGCCAGATTGACTCAACTCTTAGCCGCAACTACGAAGGAACGGGCTTAGGCCTGGCGATCTCCAAGACGCTCGTGGAGATGATGGGAGGAAATATCTGGGTCGAATCTGAGAAAGACATCGGTTCGGCATTCCACTTCATGATCAAGGCGGAGACGGCTCCTGCCTCAGAAGTCAAGCCCAAGCTCAAGAGGCTCCCTGCAGGACCTCAGCCCCAGCTCTCAGGGAAGCATGTGCTTATTGTGGATGACAGCAGGGCCATCAGAAAGACCCTGAGCCACCAGGTTTACTCCTGGGGTATGATCCCCATGATCGCGACATCAGGCCAGGAGGCCTTAAGCCGGGTTCGGGCGGGAGGCATCTTCGACATCGCCATCCTGGATTTGAACATGCCCGATATGGACGGGGTTACCCTGGCAAAGGAGGTCCGCAATTACAGGAAGAACTTGCCTATGGTGGCACTTGCCTCTATTGGGCAGCGCTCGCCGCCAGAGCTCTTCGATGCCAGCTTCACGAAGCCCATCAAACCCGTGCAGCTATACGATACCATCACAGGCGTATTGGACGGGCAGATGGCCGGGCAGACTGTCCAGATGCATGACCAGACGCAGACGGCGGATAAGATCGGCGTGAACTTGAAGTCACTTAGAATTCTTCTGGCGGAGGACAACGTATTAAGCCAGAAGGTGGTCTTGAAGATGCTGGAGAAGCTGGGCTATAATGCCGACATGGTAGCGAACGGAGTGGAGGTTTTGCATGCCATTGAGCGCCAGCCTTACGACCTCGTGCTGATGGACATAAAGATGCCCGAAATGGACGGACTGGAGGCAGCGCGGGCGATACGCGGCATGAGCGGCATAAAACAGCCGAAGATAATTGCGATCACTGCCTACGCCATGGCTGGAGACAGGGAAAAGTGTCTGGAGGCAGGAATGGACGGCTACATTCCAAAGCCTGTGCAGATCGATGATCTCAGGGCGGCACTTGAAGCTGCAGGATCTACTATTCCTACCATCATGCTGGCTGGTGACTTGAAAGAATTAAAATGAGGGGTTCCTCGCTGTTTTGTATGGGTGGATTTGAGACGGGGGAACCACAAATCAAAATCGTCTTTGTGACGAATACTTACGGGCCCACCACAGAGGCACAGAGACACAGAGAACGCACAAAGAGTATAATTCCAGAAAAGAGAGTTTCGTTGAAGTTTTGGGATAAGCTCGATAATAAAATCCCTCTGTGCCTCTGTGCCTCTGTGGTGAAGTCGTAAGTGCTCTACCCAAAAACACAAAGGTACAAAGCGATTACAAACACACATGCACTCAGGGACATCTCTACCCACACTAAACAGCGGAGAGCCCTTTCTTACCTCACCCACCATTCAACCCTCATTCTGCTTTTGGCCGCAAAGGGGGCGGATGCAGTCCTCCGCCCTGGATCGATAAATTCATAACGGTCCTATTATGCAATAGCCACCAGAAGAGGTGTACCCTATTGAAGATAATCGGTCTTACCGACCAAGAGGTTGAGGCCAACCTGCGCGGCGCGGGCCTGGGAATGTCCATAGCCGAGGCGCGCTCCATCGCAGAGATCCTTGGTAGAGACCCAACACTGACAGAGTTATTCTGCTACGATGCCATGTGGTCAGAGCACTGCTCCTACAAGAGCAGCCGAGCGACATTAAAAGAGTTTCTGCCTACCGATGGGCCAAACGTAGTCATGGGTCCCGTTGAGGACTCCGGAATAGTGGCGATAGACGACAAATGGTGCGTAGTCATATCGCATGAGAGCCATAACCATCCGAGCCAGATCCTGCCCAACGAAGGTGCAGCAACAGGAGTAGGCGGGATCGTCCGCGACGTGAACTGCATGGGCGCGACCGTAGTCGCAACTGCAGATCCGCTCCGGTTCGGCGACCCCTACGGCCCAAAGGCCAGCAAAGTTAGATGGGTGGCTGAAGGCGTGGTGGACGGAATCTGGCAGTACGGAAATGCTCTCGGCGTGCCGAACATGGGCGGAGATATAGTATTCAACGAGAGCTTCGATGACAACTGCCTGGTAAACGTTGTGTCCATTGGCATTGTCAGAAAAGACCAGATCATAAGGTCCAGAGCCCCGAAGGGCGCGGGCGAGAAGGGCTACGACGTCATCCTCATCGGAAAGCCGACAGACTCCAGCGGCCTTGGAGGCGTGACCTTCGCATCTGTGGGCCTTAGAGAGGAGGATGAGGAGACGAACCGCGGAGCCGTTCAGATACCCGATCCCTTCCTGAAAAACGTTCTCTTCAAAGCCAACGACGACCTCTTCCGGCTCGTCCGGGAGGCCGGAATCGAGATCGGCTTCAAGGATCTGGGCGGAGGCGGGTTTACCTGCGCCACGTCCGAGATGGGAGCCGCAGGCGGCTACGGCATGGAGATCGACCTGGACGACATGCATAAGGCTGCCGACTTCCCCTCAGAGGTCCTGAGCATCGCCGAGACCCAGGAGCGCTTCCTGATAGTCTCCCCTCCAGAGCTTCGGGAGAAGATACTGAAGATCTACAACGAGGACTGGGACCTGCCAAACGTCTACGAGGGCGCGAGAGCGAGCGTTGTGGGCAAGATCAACACCGGCGACAGGTTCGTTGTGAAGCACAAGGGCCAGACCATCTGCGATGTGCCAATTCAGCACCTCACAGGCGGAATTCGCTACAAGCGCGAAGAAAAGCCTCGCGTGCAAAGCCTTGCAGAGCCTGTAACGGAGGAGCCCAGGGATTACAATGAAACCATGCTCAAAATCCTAAGATCCCCGAACATCGCCTCAAGGGAGCACGTTTACAGGTACTACGATACAGAAGTCATGGGCAGCGCCGTGATCCGACCGGGAGAGGCCGATGCAGGCCTGATTGCGCCCGTTCGCGGCGAGAAGTTCGGAGTGGCCCTCTCTGTGGACTCCAACCCCTTCTACGGCAGAATCAGCCCATTCTGGGGAGGCGCGACCGCCGTTGCGGAGGCCATGAGAAATGTGGCAGCCATAGGAGCCACGCCCTGGTGCATCACCGACTGCCTGAACTTCGGCAACCCCGAGAAGCCCGAGGCTTTCTGGGAGTTCAGGGATGCGGTGAAAGGCCTGGCCGAGTCCTGCAAGAAGATCTGGCTTAAGGGTTATGAGAAAGAGAAACAGCCCGTCCCGATAGTCTCGGGCAATGTGAGCTTCTACAACGAATCCCCGGCAGGCTCAGTCGATCCGTCGCCGGTCATTGCATGCGTCGGAATTATCAAAGATGTGGACAAGGCAGTCACCCAGGAGCTGAAAAAGCCGGGAGACAGGCTCTACCTGATCGGCCCCAGGTTCGACGAGCTGGGCGGATCTGAGTACTACAAGACCATGTTCGGTGTGACAGGAGCCAACGTTCCCGTAGTCAGGTTCGAGCTGGAGAGGAGCATGATCTACGCCGTGATCGATGCCATAGATCAGGGCCTGGTCGCTGCCTGCCACGATATCTCCAATGGCGGCCTGGCAGCAACGGCCTCAGAGATGGCCCTTACCAGGCCTGCTCGTTTCGGTTTTGAGCTGGATCTGGATAAAGCTGCAGAGCCTGGCATGAGGACCGACAAGATCCTCTTCTCAGAGTCTGCAGGGTTCTTGATCGAGGCCAAGCAGGGCTCTGAATCCAGTCTGGAGAAGGTCCTGAAGGGTTACGGCCTGGATGTGATGGAGATCGGAAAGGTGACAGAGACGCGAAAGATTGTGATGAATAGAGCTGGCAAAACTGTAATGGATATCGATCTGGATGAGGCCAGGAAGGCCTGGACCACAGGACTTGCGGAGGCGATGAGATGAAGATAGCAGTGATGCAGTTCCCCGGAACGAACTGCGAGCACGAGACTCTGGTGGCAGTGAAGGCCGTGGGGATGGACGGTGAGATCTTCCGCTGGAACCGCTCTGCAGGCGAGCTTTCTGGCTTCGACGGCTTCGTCGTCCCCGGAGGCTTCTCCTACCAGGACAGGATTCGAGCGGGAGCCATTGCCTCCAAGGAGCCGGTCATGGATGCCCTGCGGGAAGAGGCTGAGAAAGGAAAGCCCATCATCGGGATTTGCAACGGTTTCCAGATCCTGGTTGAGACCGGCCTTCTGCCTGGGACGGGCAAGATCGACATGGCACTGGCCCAAAACGTCATGATCTCGAAAGGCAAAGTGATGAGGCGCGGCTACTACTGCGACTGGGTCAATCTCAGGCACGATGCCATGCCTAAGAGATGCAGCGGGTCGTTCCTGATCGATAAGAACTCCATCATACAGATACCCATAGCCCATGGCGAGGGAAACCTTGTTACAACCACCCCCAGGCTTATGGAGAAGCTGAACGAGGAAAACCAGGTGGTCTTCCGCTACTGTGATCCCGCCGGGCAAGTGGTAAACGAGTTCCCTGTGAACGTAAACGGCAGCACGGAGAGCATCGCAGGCATCTGCAACCCTGAAGGGAATGTGCTGGGAATGATGCCCCACCCGGAGAGGGCGTTCTTCGCCTGGCAGCTTCCGTCCTTTGATCCGAGAAAGCACGCCAGGGATACGCCCGGGCCTGGAAGGCAGGTCTTCGAATCCATGAAGCGCTACATCGAGGTGAGAGCATGAGCCAGAAGATCAACTTGCGCGTCTGGTTGAAGATCCCCGACGCAGAGGCAGCAACGGTGAAGAACACTCTCGTTAGGAGGATGGGCTTCGGTGATGTGCTGGCCGACGTGAAGAAGGAGCGGCTCTTCAGCATCGAAGTTGACGGCGGAAACCCTCAGGAGCTGGCCAAGGCCTTTGCCAAGGAGCTTGTCAACGAGAACAAGGAGAGCCACAAGGTGCTCTTCGACGAGCTGAAGTTCGAAGGCGGATATGTGCCGGTGAAGGTCGCCCTACACATCGAGGACGGCGAGGCCATTTCCACGCGTGATCGGCTCAGAAACCGGCTGGGCTTCAAGAACGTGGTAGACGTGAAGAAGGCCACGGTCTGGAAGCTGTACCTCAAGGGCGAGAATGCAGAGAGAGTCGCCAGGGAGATAGCCGAGGGGCTGCTTATCAATCCGCACAAAGACAACTACGAAGTGCTAGTGCTGGGCAAGGAGCCCATACGGGTAGCGGCGACATGAAGGTTGGCAAGTAAGCCAACCCTTCAAACGCTCTCTTTTTGTAAATGACGTTGTCAGGCTTGACAGTGGGAAAAAATTTAATTCCTCTGAGAACTATTATTACTCATCATGCCCCAAAAACCACGAATAGTTATAGATCCTCATGCCCTCCAAGCCTTGAGTGTATGGGCTGCCTTAGAACACAAGGAGCCCGGTAGCCTGCTGAGCGATATCATCCTGAAGTCCATGCCCTCCGAGGTCAAAGAAGTCTTGGAACCCAAAGAATCTATGCCCATTGAGGCCATTGAGGCTCTGAGGGTTAAGAGGCTCAGGCTCTCACAGGATCAGGTTGCCCTGGAGCGCATAAGGGAGCTGTGGAATCAGACCCCTAGGCCCACTATTCAAGAGATAGCCAAAGATATAGGCCGCCCAACAGCCACAGTTGCTGGAAATATCAAGAAGATGAGACATAGAGGAGAACTGCAATAGTCCTGAATAAAGAAAAATAGCAGGGCTTGCGCTCTTTGTACAAGCCCTGTCTTGAGCTTAAACTATGGGTCTATTCCTTGGCTACCGCTCAACCGTCAATTGCTCTAATACGCCTTCAGTCTTCAGCTCAGCGGGCCTGACCTCAAGTTGAATCTTCTCAGAGCGCCTCTTAACCGTGAGGGTCAATTTGACATCGATCTTGTCCTCGGTTAGCAGCTTGTGCAGGTCGTCGCCGTTGGCGATTTCCTGATCACCGAAGGCCACAATTACGTCTCCTTTAGTGAGACCGCACTTCTCTGCAGGGCTGTTCTCCCCAACCCCGATCACCAGCACACCTTTATCCACGGACAGGTCCCAGGACCTGATCAGATGGCTATCGGGCGATAGGTCGAATCCGGCTATGCCTATGCAGCTGCGCCTGATCCTGCCGTCCTTGATGAGCTTTTCGGCTACGTAGCGGGCAACATGGGATGGAATGGCAAAGCAGATGCCCTGAGCCGGATAGATTATGGCCGTGTTGACGCCTATGACCTCTCCCCTGGAGGTGACCAGAGGGCCGCCGGAGTTGCCCGGGTTAAGGGCAGCATCGGTCTGGATTATGCCGTCTACCAGCCTACCCGAGTCTGTCCTAAGAGACCTTCCTAAAGCGCTGACGACACCTGTAGTGATAGTGCACTGGAAGCCGTAGGGATTTCCCATAGCGATTACCAGCTGGCCTGCTTTGATGGACTTCGAGTCTCCAAAGCAGACGGGTGTGAGGCCGGTGGCATCAGCTTTGATCACTGCCAGGTCGGTATATGGATCATCGCCGACGATTGCTGCCGGCAGCTTCCGGCCGTCGGACAGAGTTACCTCGATTTTGGAGGCATGGCGGACCACGTGGCTGTTGGTGAGGATGAAGCCATCTGGCGTGAAGACGAAACCCGAGCCGCAGCCGCGCGCCTCATGGCCTGGGTTCAAGCGGCTTGATCCCCTGTTTATCTTATGAACTACCTCTACGTTCACAACCGAGGGGCCGAGCTTTTCTGCCGCACCGACGACCGCCTGGGAGTAGGCGTCGAGGATCTCATCATTGGAGGGCAGCACTATTTCTGGAGTCTGATAATTTTTGGGTGGAAGTTGAATTAAGGTTTCCATATGGCTTTTTACCTCTACTTTTACCTCTTCTACTACTAATTATTACTAACTCCAAGTTAGTAAGGTTATGATATTTAAATCTGATGATGACGATTTGATGAATACAATTTTAATCGAATTGTTCATTTATGTTCTCGATATTGCTCTCTGGAAGCTTTGAACCACTTTAGGAAACGAAGAAAATAATATCGAGTTAATGGAAATAACCAGCATGGCTAAGAAAGTCATCTCTTCTTAAGCCAGTTTTCTTAAGCCGGCTTCGCCAACGTCATACTCGCCTGCCAGAACTTCTCCTGCAGCTCTTTATCATAACTTTGGGGTGATGATCGAGCAGGCCTGCGGTTCTCAAAGTAAAGGCCGCTTACGTTTTCCACATCGGGAGAGCTGGCCAGATAAACGGAAGTCCTGGCCCCCTCCACAGGAGTGGCTCCAGGATAATCCCCAAAGCCTGCACGGAGAAGCTTGGTTCGGATCACTCCGGGATGCAGGCAGTTGGCAGTGACTCTCATTCCCTGCTCCTGCAGCCGCCTGGCCAGAGCGTAGGTGAAGAGTATATTGCCAAGCTTTGATAGAGCGTAGGCCTGAAAGCCGTCATACCGCCTCTCGCCCTGCAGGTTGTTCCAGTCAACTTTCGCATTCCAGTGGGCGATGGATGCGACTGTGACGATCCTGGACGGCGCACTTTCTTTCAGAAGGTCGAGCAGCTCGTGGGTGAGCAGGAAAGGTGCCAGGTGGTTGACGGCAAATGTCATCTCCAGCCCGTCTTCTGTCAGCTGCCTTTGAGACGAGAACGTTCCGGCATTGTTGATCAGCACATGAAGCCGATCCTGGCTCTCTCTGACCTCAGCTGCCATTCTTCGAACCTGTCTCTGAGAGGAGAGATCGGCTATAAAGAGCTCTAACTGATTGTTTCCCGTCCTGCTGCGGATCTCCTCAAGAACCATCTGCCCCTTCTCGGGGTTGCGCCCGTGCAAAAGCACCTTCGCGCCCCTGCTGGCCAGCTCCAGGGCGGTGGCCTTGCCAATGCCGTCGGTGGAGCCTGTAATCAGAACCACTCTGTTTATGTTCTAGCCTCCGAAACGTTCAGCGTCTCAGTAGCCCAAAGGCAATGTTGGTGCCCATCTTCTGGGCAAAGCCGAGCTGTATCATGAGCATGGCCATCGGTTCAAGATACCTGGCGCTCGTAAGAGGTCCGGCATCCAGGGGTTCAAGTCCAGTCTCTCTTATCAGCTCCGAGACTACAGCCTTGGCAGAGCCGTCGTCACCGCAGTAGAATCCCGTGCCCTTCTCGTGGCCGAACATCCTGGAGCTTGAGTGCATAATGGCTGCGAAAGTGGTATTGAAGGCCTTTACGACCTTGGAGCCTTCGGCAAGCTTAGCCACCTCCTCTGCTGCCGAGGTCGTGTGGCCGACTGCCAGGCCGCTATAATCGGATTTCAACGGGTTTGTACAGTCAACTAAAATCTTGCCATTCAGATTCGGAGGACCTGCTAACTTCAGGGCACTTTCAACTTGCCCCCAGGGCACGGCCAGTATGGTGACATTGCAAAACTTGGCAGCCTCGGCCGGAGTTCCGTAGAAAGCATTCTTGCCCACGGATTCTGCGAGACCTTTTAGCTTATCTGGACGGCGCGAGCTGAACATGATCTCATGCCCATTCCTTCCCCAGATCTTGCCAAGGGCGCTGCCCACATTGCCTGAGCCAATTATGCCGATCTTCATGAGACCCTCTCCGGTATTTGGAGCTCTCCTGCAGTGCTCCAAAGAATTTATTGGACGAGAATAAAACTTGTCGTCCAGCACGTTTCCAGCAAATTATGATCATATGTTGTAAATATCGATACTATATAAAAAATATCGTATGATTATTAATTAAACGATCTTCTTATCGGCAACAGCGAAACAGTAAACTACTTAATAAATAAACCCCTATCTTTAGTAAGAGACAGGTGTGTAGAAGATGACCAATGGCGAACCCATCAGGCTAAAAGTGGCTGAAGCAAATCAGGGAGATGTGGGAAAGGGAATAGTCCGGGTCAGTGAGGAGTACCTGGAGAAGATAGGCGCTCGCACCCTGGATGTTGTGGAGGTAATTGGCTCAAGGACCACCAGCGCCCTGGCAGTAAATGCTTACTCGGCAGATCACGGGCTGGACGTGGTGAGGATGGACGGCCTCATCAGATCCAACGCGGGCACAAGCATAGGCCAGTATATAGAGATCAAGAAGGCCGTTTGGAATGAGGCCAAGCACGTAACCCTGGCCCCTGTAACTCAGGGGATGCAGATCTTCGCACCGGGAGACGTCCTTACCAAAGTATTCAATGGCAGGCCGGTCACCAAAGGAGACGTGATCTCCACCACCAGCGTCAGAAAGCCCCCCACAGACTCTTTCGGTAGAGAAACCATGTTCGAGGAGATATTCAGGGGCTTTTTAGGCGCTCAGGCCTTTGGCCTAGGCGAGATCAAGCTGAGAGTAGTTACCACGAGCCCTGGAGGCATAGTCAAGATCACAGAAGGAACAGAGATCGAGCTTCTGCCCCAGGCAATAGAGGTCCCTGAAAGGCCTGTGCCTTCCGTTGTGTACGAAGATGTAGGCGGCATGAAGCCCGTGATAACCAAGGTCCGGGAGGTGATAGAGCTCCCCCTGAAGCACCCCGAGCTCTTCGACCGCCTTGGAATAGATCCCCCAAAAGGCGTTTTGCTGCACGGGCCGCCAGGAACTGGAAAAACCATGCTCGCTAAAGCCGTTGCCAACGAGAGCGATGCCTACTTCATAAGCATCAACGGCCCGGAGATAATGTCCAAGTACTACGGAGAGAGCGAGAAGGCACTGCGAGACGTCTTCGAAGAGGCGGAGAAGAACACCCCGGCAATCATTTTCCTGGACGAGCTAGACTCGATAGCGCCCAAAAGAGGCGAGGTGACGGGAGAAGTGGAGCGCAGGGTAGTGGCGCAGCTTCTCTCTCTGATGGACGGCCTGAAGGAAAGGAAGAACGTAATAGTAATAGGCTCCACCAACCGCCCCGAGGCCCTGGATATGGCGCTTCGCCGGCCGGGACGCTTCGACAGAGAGATCGAGCTTGGCGTGCCCGACTTCGAGGGAAGGATGGAGATATTCCAGATTCACACTCGGGGCATGCCCCTTAAGGATGATGTGGACCTGGATGAGTTCGCAGAGCTGACCTACGGCTTCGTTGGCGCTGACATAGCGGCCGTTAGCAGAGAGGCGGCTATGACTGCGCTTCGGCGAATCCTTCCGGAAATAAATCTGGACGAGCCCACAATCCCCAAGGAGATCCTCGACAAGCTCATCGTCCAGAAAGACGACTTCCAAGCTGCCATGCGCGAGGTCCAGCCTTCGGCGCTGCGCGAGATAATGGTCGAGATTCCAAACGTCACCTGGGAGGACATCGGAGGCCTGGAGAACGTGAAGCAGCTCCTCGTGGAGGCAGTTGAGTGGCCGCTTCGGAACGCTGAAAGTTTCCGGCGCTTAGGCATCGAGGCTCCAAAAGGCATACTGCTCTACGGGCCTCCGGGAACCGGAAAGACCATGCTCGCCAAGGCCGTGGCCAATGAGAGCGATGCCAACTTCATCACCGTCAAAGGAAGTGCCCTTCTCTCCAAATGGTATGGCGAGAGCGAGAAGAGGGTGGAGGAGATCTTCCGCAGGGCAAAGCAGGTCGCACCGTCCATAATCTTCTTAGACGAGCTGGACGCGCTTGTGCCCATCAGGGGCGGAGCCGTTGGAGAGCCGCATGTGACGGAGCGCATAGTCAACCAGCTCTTGAGCGAGCTGGACGGCCTGGAGGAGCTGAGAGGGGTGGTAGTAATAGGAGCCACCAACCGGCCGGATATCATTGATCCAGCCTTGCTTCGACCGGGTAGGTTCGACGAGCTGATCATGGCCCCCGTGCCCGATTCTGAAGCACGCCGCAAGATCTTCGAGGTTCACCTTGGAAAGATGCCCCTGGCGGATGACGTGAACATCGATGAGCTGGTCAGCCTGACTGAGCAGTACACGGGCGCGGATATTGCGGCCGTGACGCGCAAAGCTGGGCGCATGGCCCTGCGGGAGAACATGCAGTCTGAGACCGTGGGCCAGAAGCATTTCATGGCCGCCATCCAGGAGATTGGGCCTTCGGTTACGCCGGATACCATGAAGTACTACGCAAAGATTGGAACAGAGCTTCGCAAGAAGGCCTCAAGAGTGGTGGAGCGGGGCGGGGAGATGTACGCTTAGGTGAAAACAGAGGGATCGGCGGGACGATCCCTCTCCGGTATTTGTTTTTGAGATTATCCCGAAAGTGCACAAGGTTTAAGAGCCCTCTTTGTAGTGGACACTTACGACTTCACCACAGAGACACAGAGGCACAGAGAACGAAACGCTGATGACCGAAGAAGAAAAAGAAGTTACCGTTTCGGGATAACCCCGTATCAATAAGACGTGTTATTTAATCCCGAGCTATCTTCTTCCCCACAAAGTACAGCAGTCCTGCAGAGATCGCCACACCCAGCACAGCCGACAGGTAGTATGCCGCCACCATCCCTGTTTGTGACTCATCCCCAGGTAAGGCATAGTCAGGTATAGGAGCGCTCCAGGTGGGCGCCAGATCCCCCAGGCCGGGGGGCACGAAGCCCAGCTTCTCCTGCAGCTCATCTGTGCCCCACTCGCCGAAGGTCTCGCCCACTGCCAGAAGCCCCAGAGGCACAAAAACTATCAGTACCAAAAGGCCTATGGCCAGATTCCTCGCCGTCTTATCCATTCTCTCACCTCAGGCCGGCACAGTCCGGCTGGATTTTTTGGCTCTGGATTCAGACATTACTTCGTAGAGTATGGACGTATCAGTCTTCTGGATGTAAGCGAAGATGAGCCCTGTGACCAGAGCCTCCAGGAAGCCAAACGCCAGGAGATGCTCCAAGATCATAGCAGGCAGAGCCACGTTCAGGCCATAGGGCATGTAGAGCGGCACCCCGCTTGCATCAGTGTGCAGCAGTGGCTGAATCCCGAACATAAAGCCTGTAGATGCTGCCGCTAGAGTGATGGATATGTAGCCGGCAATGGCTGCAGCGATCACCCTTCGAGATGAGGCGATATCTGTATTCCCGCTGATGAGCCTGTAAACGTAATAGGCGGAGAAGGGCATGATGACGGCCATGTTAAGGCAGTTGGCCGCGATGGCCGTGATCCCTCCGTCTCCGAACATCATCGCCTGCAACACTAACGCCACTGATATGGCTATTACTGCCGCCCATGGACCCAGGACAATCCCTACTATTGCCCCGCCTACGGCGTGGCCCGTGCTTCCTCCTGGGACGGGTATATTGAACATCATAATGACAAAAGAGAAGGCTGCCGCCAGGGCCAGCAGAGGAACCTGCCTCGACCGGAGCTCCGCGCCCAGCTTTTTTCCGGCGTAAATCCAGATCGGAGCCATGATGACCCAGGTCGCTATGTAAGTATATGGTCCTAGATAGCCATCCGGAATATGCATAAACTCACCACTTGGTTACAATCTCTTTTAGTTATAAAAGGATATCGCATGCAAATACAAAGTAAGAACAATCAATAATAAAATGCTAATAACCAAGCAAATACCCTTCTGCAATTTAGGCTTAAATAGGTGGGAAAGACTTCTCTTGCATGGTGTAGATATCTTGCCCTCTTTATAAGCGCTTAATAGAATTTTTGCCAGGAAAAATGCAATTATAGGGAAAATGCAGAATAGTTAGGGACGTTCGAGGACGAAAGCCAAGACATTTTAGAAGATCAAAAGGGCAGCCATCTTCACCTTAAAAAGCTCTTGTGCCCGCCCTTTGAATTATATATCCGGTATTCAGTAGAATTTTTATTGAAATAATTATTACTATTTAAAATTAGTCCGTCCTGTGGACCGAGAGCGGGCCTTATTAAGATCTCTTCATCCTAATTGGGCAGCTTTAAAGTGTTTAGGGCAGGCTTCACCGCTTACACGATTATCGATCCCATCCAAATTTCCATTGCCCATAAAGATCAAGCTACATGCCCGTGCTTATGCTCTTTCTCGTGAGAATGCATGTGCTGGTGCGCTATAGTCCCATGGCGGTGCATATGCTTGTGAATGAGGTTGGCCGCCAAGAGCAGCTCCAGGTCGCCGAGCACGGCCTTCGTCCCTCTGTCTACTTTGATCCCGTGATCTTCGCCCATGACCACAGCTCTCTCGGAGATCTGCTCGATGATATCCAGGTCGTGGGTGGCCGTGATAATGGTCTTGCCTGCCCGGCCCAGCTCCTGCAGAAGCTCAATTAACCAGAGCTGAGTTCTTGGATCTAAACCGGCTGTGGGCTCGTCCAGCAAAAGGACATCCGGATTGGTCGCCAGAACGGATGCTATGCAGACCTTCTTCTTCTCTCCGCCGCTAAGCGTGTGAGGCGCTCTGTCCCGAAGCTTTGAGATATCCATCATTTCGATTACATCCTCCACCCGCGAGACCACTTCATCTCTAGGAAGGTCGAGCTGCAGCGGTCCGAAGGCGATCTCTTCGAAGACTGTAGGGGAGAAGAGCTGAACATCGGAGTTCTGGAAGACGAAGCCTACCTTCTTGCGGAAGTAATAGCGGAACTCATTGTCCTTGATGGAGTCGAAGGCCTCTTCGCCCACAGGCTGGCCGAAGGCGTAGTACTCGCCTGTTGTGGGAAAGACCAGGCCGTCAATGATGGCCAGCAGTGTAGACTTGCCGCTGCCGTTAGCTCCCATGATGCAGACCTGCTCTCCCTGAGAGATCTTCAGGCTGATGTCCTTCAGGGCATCGATCTTTCCCATATAGGAGTACGACACATTTCTCAAATCGAAGATGGCTTCGTCCATACTTTCATCCATACTTTCACTTTCATATTCCAATTATGTTCTGCGAGATCAACACCAGCGATAGGCTCAGAGTTATGGCTATAAAACCCGCGACATAGTCCCGTTTCCCTACGTGAAAATCCTGCATTATCTTGACGTCTCCCGTGAAACCCCGGGATTGCATAGCCATGTGAACCTTCTCGCTCATACTAAGAGACCTGATAAGTATGTAGCCTATCCGGCCTCCAACCCACTTCTGCTCATCGAAGATAGACATGGGCCTGATGGTCCTGGCTCTCTTCGCAATATAGATCTCCCTTATCAGATCGGATAGCAGGAAGATGTATCTGTAGGTCATCTCCAGCGTGAAAACAAAGAGCATGGGGACACCAATAGAGCGCAGCGATTTGAAGAGCACCTGCTGAGGCGTTGTAAGAAATAGTAGCACTACTGCAGACACGCACGCTACCACGCGCATGATGAATACGACCGCAGCATTGAGGCCTTGTTTGGTGACGTAAATGCTCTCCGGCAGGGCAAACGGCCCAAGATGAGCTCCTGGCCCGAGGTATGCCACCTGAAATAGAGGGTCCCCAGGAAGAAAGACGTTGAAGATCATGGGTATGGCGATGACAGCCGTAAAGATGGGGATGAAGAGCCAAACGCGCTTGATGAAGAACCAGACCCCTATCAAGCTGGCATAAGAGAGAAGAAGCTCGAATGCGTAGACGAATAGTAGTATCCCGATCTCTCTGGTGAGGCTTAAGGAGAAGACCAGCGCCAGAATGGAGACCAGCTTGACCCTGGGGTCGAGGCTCTGAAGCAGGCCGCCCCTCTTGGAGTAGCTCTCCGCTGCGAAGGATTCCTGGAAGAAGGCGAAGATGCCGTCCAGAGTCTTCTGGATGAAGCTCTTACGACCTCCGGGCCCAGGGCTGCACATGCAGGGGCCGCTGTCTACTTCCTTCATCCATTCCGGTATCATCGGGTCTCCCTAGTCCCCTTAGTCTTATCTAGGTCCTCTAAGCCCCTCAGGTCTCCTTAGGCTCAATTCCAGGGCAATCGATTCCCAATCGAATTTCATAAGCAGATTCATTACCATTATGGCTACTTCACAGTGCTCTGCCTCTTTTCAGGCCCGTCTTCGTTTCCGTTTCAACTTAATAAAGGTTGGCTTGTGTGAATAAGTGTTAATAATCAAGAGCCTAATTGCGAAATTGCCTACTAACACAGGGCAGCAATGACGCGAAAAGTAGGAGTGTTAATAAATATTCATAGAGATATCATGTCACCCTGTCGCGAAACATGCTGAATATTTATTTAATCGAAATAAGATAACATAGCGGCATGGGCGGTAAGCAATTTTTATCCAAGATTTTATTTTTATAAATATTAAATAGTTCTGTTATCTTACCCCCACCAGCATTATCTATATAAGGCTTCGCCCAAATCACTTGGTTGGGTGATCACTTGAAGAAGATGATCTTATTAATAGCTGCCCTATGCTGCGCAGCACTAAGTTATAATGTGTTGGCCCAGGGAAATGTAACTGAGCCCCAATTGACCGTTCTAAAACAGGATACTGCAGAAAATCTATCGGCGAGCAACCTTACCCTTTACACTGCCGTAGATGACTTCGGCATCGATGCCTTCAACATCGGCGAGGCTGTTAAGTTCACAGCACCTGAACCTGGCTGGGAGCTCAAGGCCGTTCAAATACTGGGCTGGAATGGATTCAACCAGACTGCCGGGAGCATACCTCAGCAGAGCAACTTCCTGATTGAGATAAGAGATCAGAACAGAGATCTGCTCTACAGGATGGCAGACACGCAGAACGCCTACTTCACCTTCCCGGTCCCACTCCTAAGAGAGATCGAGATCCCGTCAATACCCGTGACCGGCGACTTCTACGTCGTCTTCTACGACCGCGGCTCGATGTGGATCGGAATGGAGCAGGAGAACGGAACAGAAAACTCCTTCTTCTTCAACGGCCTCAATAAAGAGACAAGCCCAGCACAGTTCACCTACGGAGAGGATAATCAGACCCTCAAGGTCAACTGGGTGATCAGGGCAGCAGGCGAGTAAAGGATTTATGACGTTTGCAGGTTGGCGAAAGGATGTTATATCTGCACGCCAACCTGCAGTTAATGTTTGATTCAAGCGTTATCTGCATTGGCGGCCTTCCAGGAATTGGAAGTGTGGGCAAGGTAGCCGCAGACTATCTGGCTACAGCCTTAGAATGCAGTACCGCCAAGCATTTCTTTTCTAAAGGATTTCCAGCGCAGGCCGTAGTAACAGGTAACGTTACCAGTCTCTTGCATGCAGAGCTGAAAGCCGTAAAGATAAAGGACAGAAACGACCTCTTCGTTCTATCCGGAGATGCTCAGCCCCTGGAGATCAAAGAGATGTACAGCCTTGCAGGGGATATCCTGGAATATGCCAGGTCTCATAAGGTAACAGATATTATTACGCTTGCAGCTTATGTCGGCGACTCAAAGGAGAAGGTCATGGGAGCACCAGCAACCCAGAGACATCTGTTGAGCTGCAGAAGAGCGGAATCGCTCTGCTTCGCAGCGGATCCATCGGAGGGCTTAACGGCCTCCTGGCAGGGCTGGCTCCCCTTTATGGTATGCGCAGCTTCTGCCTCCTGGCCACAACCTCTGGAGAAAATCCGGTTGACCTGAGGGCCGCCAGGAATCTTCTGGAAGTGCTATTGCCATTGATCGGAGTGGACATCTCTCTTGAAGGCCTGGCTGCAGAGGAACCTGAAGAGGTCCCCCAATGCGAAGAGATGGACATGTACTACCGTTGAGGTTATCCTGAAAGTACACAAGGCCCGAGAACTCTCTTTGTGCCTTTGTGCCTTTGTGGTGAACGTCCGGCTAAACTAACCACAAAGAACTTAACGCTAATGGCCGAAGAAGAGGGGGAAGTGCAGTTTCGAAATAAGCTGGTTAGATCGACTTCACCACCAGCGTACCCCTGGACACACCCATCTCCATGGCCACTGGCTCGCACTTGGCCCTCAGTATGTAGATCAGCCTGCCCTTCAGCAGGTCCTGATACTCAGAGATGGTCTCGAAGTTGCCCATGCCCTTTGAGAAGACGAGCCAATCTTCACCGAACAATAAGGCCGATGCCTCCGTGCTCAGGTCCTCCAGGGCAGTTCCCACAACAGAGCCCGTGGACACGACTTCATTATCCGTCATGCCACGAACCTCGTCAGCGGTGACATCATTTAGCACTGGCTCGGACTTCGATCCTATTACTACCACTCTTGCCCATCTCCTTTAGCTTCTCTATCACAAAGAGATCGAAAACCACCTCGCCGGAGTTGTCAGTCAGATAGAATATCTTATCAAAGCGGCTATAGACGCCTCTCCACCTCTTCCAGATCTCCCTCCAGCCTCTCTTGAAGCGTTCGAGAAAAGGCCTGGCCGAATGTGGCGTTATCGAAGTCATGGCCCTTGACGCCGAACTCCATGGAGTTGGCGGCAGCAGCAATTCTGATCAGGGCCTCTATCTTGTTCTTCGCATCAGAGTAAAACTGCCTGGCCATGGGCAGAAGCTGTTCTGCTACACGGTTGCTCTCCGCCTTCAGCTCCCTGTAGGGATCGGCCCTGAGGCTTCGCCTCTTTATTATCATCTCTCTCTCCGTGCCCACCAGTGCAGGCACGCCGCCCTTGTGGCAGGCCATGAAGTCCAGCAGCTCCTCCATGGCCTCCTTCTTATCCTTTTCATCGGCGAAGACCAGGTCGCTCTCGAACTTGGCCCTATCCATGATGCAGGGATAGCAGTTGGAGGCCATCCTCAAAGCGGCCACCGCCCGGCCAGAACCTCGATCACTTCAGGTATGACCTGCTCTGCCACATGGATGCACGAGCCTCCGCTGAGGACGAAGACCAGGCCCTTATCTCCGACGGCCTCCTTGATCATCTTGGCCATGCGGGGGTAGGCCTTGAAGGTCAGGTTGAAGCCCCCGTAGTCATCCTGATGGGAGTCGTGGCCGAAGATGACGAAGGCTATCTGGAAATCGAAGTCCTTGGCAAGCTCTAAGGCGCTCTTAGAGCTCCTAGGAACTGCTTCATCGCTCGCCCCAAAGCCGAGGCCTATGTCGTAGTTGTTCTTTGCAGGGTCGTACTGCTCGCCTGTGCCGCTGTGGAAGTTTATGTGGAATACGTTAGGGTCCTCCCCGAAGAAGTCGCGCGTGCCGTCGCCGAAGTGGGGATCGACATCTACGATCAGAAATCGCTCCAGTCCCATCTCTCTCAGGCGAGAGATGGTTATGGCCACATCGTTGAAGTAGCAGAACCCCCAGCAGCCGCCTCGCGAGGCGTGGTGGCCTGCGGTTCCGGTGTAGGCGAAAGCTGACTCTGCCTGTCCTGTCGCCACAAGCTCTGCAGCCATCATCACGCTTCCCGCTGAGAGGATTGCCACGTCCCTGTAGGGATCGGACTGCATGTTAGCCATGTGCGCAGGCGTGTGAGCCTGCTCGACCAATCTCAAAGGCGCAGGTTTGGCCTTAAAGACCTGGACCTCCTCGCCGTCCACAATGCCGGACTCCATCAGCGCCTCGAAAGGAGGGCCGGATCCTGTCCTTGAGCACGCTGAAACCGTACTTGCCGAAATCCTCATGATAAGTGATAGCGACTTTCATGTCTTTTCCTTCTTAATGCAAACTTTCGGGATGACCTCTGCATCAAATCTCGGTTATCCTGGGATACCTCTCCAGGAGCATGCCCTCTACAACGATTGGCATCTGCCGTTTTGCATCTTTAACGGCGCTCTCCAGCTCCCAGTCGGAGGTGGAGCAGATGGTGATGAGAGGCTCGCCCTTCTTGACTATCTCGCCCATCTTTTTGTGGATGATAACGCCCGCCTTTTTATCCGATGGCGCTCCGGCCATGCGGGCCAGCTCGACTAGCCGTTTGTTGTAGAAGGCCACCACGTACCCGCCTGCAGGAGCAAGGATATCCTCGCATTGATCTCCTACCTGCGATCTCCTCGCTCTTGACCTGAGGATTGCCTCCCTGGGCCTCGATGATCTCCATGAGCTTCTTATGCGCCCTTCCGCTTGTGAGGATCTCCTCAGCGACCTTATAGTCCATCGCCCCGGCCAGCCACCCCGCCCATCTCCAGCAGGATGCCAGCCAGAGCCAGGCTCTTCTCCTTCAGGCTGTTGGGGCCGCCCTTGTTCTCCAGAACAGTCAGAGCCTCGCGTACCTCCAGAGCCGGGCCGATAGTTCTTCCAACCGGCGATCCGCCGAATGTCATGGCGCACTCCACGCGAATCCCTAAGCGCTCGCCCAGATCTATGAGGTCCTTGGCCAGAGACCTTCCGTTCTCCGGCGCAGGCAGCTTTGTTCCGGGGCCAACAGGCATATCGACGACAACGGCATCAGCCCCTACCGCTCCCTTCTTGGCCATGATGGATGCCAGCATCTGGCTGTAGGGGTCAATGGAGAGGGCATATTCGGCTTTTATGAGCTTGTCGTCTGCAGGCGCAATGTTTGTGGCCCCACCCCAGACTATGACTCCGCCAATGGCCTCAGTCATCTCTTTGATCTCGTCGGCGGAAAACTCCACTGGAGCTAAAACCTCCATAAGGTCTGCAGTTCCTCCTGCACCAGTTATCGCCCGTGAAGATGTCTTGGGGATGAGAAGCCCTGCAGCGGCGACGATTGGGACCACCAGCAGGGAGACTTTATTGCCGGGAACGCCGCCGATGCTGTGCTTGTCCATCACCGGATGGGTATCGAAGTGAATCCGCTCTCCAGTATCAATCATGGCCCGCGTCAACCACTCCGTCCCCTGGGAGTCCATGTTGTGAATGTAAGAGGCAGTGACGTATGCGGATAGCTCTATCTCGCTTAAGTTGTTGTCCACAATATCTTGCACGATCGATCTGATCTGATCCTCGCTCAGCTTCTGCTTGTCCATCATCATCTTGATGTAGCAGAGGGAGACGGGCTTTGGCGCCGGCAGGACATCAACGCTCTTCGGCTCCTTCAGCTCTCTTAGAGCCTCGGTGAAGATGCCGATCTGACCGCGTCCCACCATCTGGCCGGTGGTATCCAGGATAGCCGTGGTCGAGACTCCTTTTGCCCTGACCCTGACCCTGTCGCCGGGAATTAGCCCGCGCTCTCTGGCATCCTCCACATTGAGCATGACCTTATGCTGTCCTATCGCGATATCAAAGGGAAGAACTTCTAACATCCAAAGGACCCCTGTCGTAGTAGTAATAACGGTGATTCTATTATCAGATTCTCATCTATCTTCCGCTTCCAGCAGTGTGAGCGACCTGATCCATTCGCCCCTGGCCTCTCGAGTAGTGCCCACAACCAGCCGCAAGCCATCTGCGGTCTCCTCGATTACTCCATTGGCCTCCAGGGTCTCGCCTGGGAGCGCCTGGCCGGCGTAGGTATGAGAGTAGCAGAAGATCTCCTTTACCTCATCGTGCTTCAGCCGATATATCGCCGGGCTGTCGAAGGAGAATGTCGCGTCCTCCACCTCGGCCACAATTTTGCGCCTTCCGGCAGGCTTTCCGGGTAAGTTTGGCGTGATCTGGTCCCAATCGCGGGTGAATAGCAGGTCGAAGTAGGTGCCGTCGATCATCCCCGGTTGCCCTTCCTCTTTTCATGCAGCACGAACTCCTCGAAGCTGGTCTCAGGCTTTCTCTTGGAATAGATCTTCCTCCAGGTGGCATCATCCAGCTCCTCGATCCTGCCTTCAGCCTTGGCGCGGGTTAGTATATCTCTGGCTTTCCACCACCAGGGTCCGTAAACCACGAAGTCGATATCCGAACTTGGGGCCGTGAAGGCCGATGAGCATTGATCCCGTGATGCCCATCTCCTCCCAGGGGACGCCTGCGCCTCGCCAGAAGCATCGCTATCCTGTTTACCCTGGAGTCCTTTGCTGCGACAGACTTCAAGCCCTCAGATGGCCTGAAGAACCTGACCACATCATCCTCTGGAACCACATGCAGATCCCGGATGTAGTCAGGCCGCGCCTTCTTGAGGAACTCAAAAGAGGGATCGAAGTCCAGCTTGCGGTATCTAATGCCGCCCGCCTCGCGCTCTCCTGCTGGATCGGGCACGTATCTCAAGCAGAGACCTTATGCCCTCTGGGTGGCTGTAATCGGCTACGGCAAATATCCAGCCGTCTTTGGTCTCAAAGAAATCTCTGATCCTGGCCTTCACGATATCGCCTTCAGGACTTTATCAAGGCCCGCTCCAGGCCTGATTATCTTTCTGCTTGTTAGGTCCAGGAGAGTGGAGGGCTCTGAATATCTGCTCTTTCCTCCATCCACCACCATGTCCACTCATTCTGGCGATCTCCGGAGAGACCTCAGCAGCGCTGGTAGGCGGTGGAGATCCGGTGCGGTTGGCGCTGGTGGAGGTTATGGGCCCGGCCTGGTCTATTATCCTAAGGGCCGTCTCGTGATCAGGATACCTGATGCCCACCTACGGGGGACCCGGCGGTAAGGATATCGGGAACGATGCTCCTCTTCCTGACCAGCACCGATACAGGTCCTGGAAGGAGCTCTCTTAACAGGTCGAGGTCCTCTCTCGCTTACCTCTGCGACCTTCTCCAGCATCTCAAAGCTTGAGACTGCCAGAAAAATAGGCATGGAGAGCGGCCTCTTCTTGATCTGGAACACCCTCAAAATGGCCTGCTCATCCAAGGCATTGGCGCCCAATCCATAGACGGTCTCGGTGGGGTAGACAATCACTCCGCCGCCGATGACTATGCGAGCTGCACTCGGCTGATCATTTCCTTTTGATGTTGGCGATATCTCCCAAGGTAAGTCCTCTAGCTCCGCTGCCGGATTTGACCCTTGCCTCGCTGACCTGATCGGTGAGCTTGATGTTCAGCTCCCTTTCCAGCTTCTTCCTGATGCGGTCTTCAGGAGAGATCTCCTCGCGCTCGATCTTCTTGAGAGAGCAGCTTTCTCCTTTATTTTAGCGCCCAGCTCCTCAGGGGTTAAGCCCCAGGCTCTCACGAGCCTCTCTGATCTTCTGTCCGTAGTCCGGGAACAATCTCCACCAGATCTTTGAACTGGTCGCGAGGTTTGGGCCTTTTCACCGTGAAGGCTCTCTCTACAGGAACTATCTTCCTCGGAACCGGCGACCATTTATCCTCCGGCTTCCCGAAGCGCGCACAGCTCTTGCATACATCCAGCGTTGAGCGATCGATCACTATCCTGCTGGGCTGCCCTGTATCTCAGCACCGCATATCTCACATTGCATCTCGCTCATCTCGGAAACCTTTATAGGGGTCGGAGTTTAATAATCTTTGTAGATATGGATAGTGGAGAAGGCATGAACGAGTCACAGGCCGGCGCGGACTTCTCGCGCTACATCCTGGACCGCATGCGCCAGCTTGAAGAACGCAACCTGGCGCTGCGAGAGCAGAAAGACCGCGTCGAAGGTGAAAAGCGCCTCATCGAGAACCAGAAGCTCAAGTTCGAGAGGGAGGCAAGGAAGCTTCGATCCGAGCTTGAGCGGCTGCGCGTCGGTCCGATGATAGTGGGAACTATAATCGATGTCCTGGACGAGAACAGGGTCATCGTCAAGAGCAGCACAGGCCCCCGGTTCGTGGTCAATCTATCCCAGTTCATCGAAGAGGAGATTAAGCCCGGCGTTCAGGTAGGTTTGAACCAGCAGTCCTTTGCAGTGATGTGCGTTCTGCCGTCGCCCCGCGACCCTGCGGTCTTCGGAATGGAGATCGAGGAGGCTCCTGACGTGCAGTTCTCCCAGATAGGCGGCCTGGAGACCCAGATCTCCGAGATCAGGGAGATAGTGGAGCTTCCGTTAAAGCGGCCTGATCTCTTCGAGGCGGTGGGAATTGAGCCTCCCAAGGGCGTACTTCTCCATGGGCCGCCGGGCACAGGAAAGACCATTCTGGCCAAGGCCGTTGCCAACAGCACCGAGGCCACATTCCTCCGGGTCGTGGGCTCTGAGTTCGTGCAGAAGTATATCGGCGAGGGCGCGAGATTGGTCCGCGAGCTCTTCGAGCTGGCCAAGAACAAGTCGCCGGCCATCATATTCATAGACGAGCTGGATGCCATCGGCGCGCGCAGGATGGATGGCGCCACCAGCGGAGACCGCGAGGTGCAAAGGACTCTGATGCAGCTGCTGGCAGAGATGGACGGTTTCGATCCTCGGGGCGAGGTGAAGCTAATAGCTGCCACCAACCGCCTGGATATGCTCGATCCAGCCTTCTTCGGCCGGGAAGGTTTGACAGGGTGATCGAGATTCCCCTGCCCAATCGCGAGGCGCGCGAGTCCATCCTGAGGATTCACACCTCGGGAATGAACCTGGACCAGGAAGTGGACCTGAAGGTGATCGCAGACATCGCAGATAACGCGAGCGGTGCAGATCTCAAAGCGCTCGCTACAGAGGCAGGCATGTTCGCGATCCGCGAGGAGAGGACAACTATTTACCAGAGCGATCTGGAGAGAGCTGCCAGCAAGATCCTGCATAAAGAAAGGAACATGAGCGAACCCAGCGATCTCTTCGGTCAGTATGCCTGAACCCGATAAATGGGTTCAGCTATTATTCATTTTTTATTTTCGCTTCTCTTTTTATGCCTTCGTGTCTTTGTATCTTTGTGGTGAATCTGCAGTGAGCGCTCACCACAAAGACACAAAGACGCAAAGAACTTAATACCAACTACCTAATGATAGCGATTTCGGAATAAACTCTATATAATAAAATAGCATTAATAGCGGGGAGTAGATTTGAACTACTGATCTACGGGTTATGAGCCCGTCGGGATATCCTGACTACCCTACCCCGCTTCAGCGCCCGCGCTTGAGCGCCTGCATTACACTCTCCTCGTATACTAGCGTATAAACCTTGCGTATTGAATTTCAAATTAGGGATTATTCAGACAACTATTATCTATTTGTCGATGCAAATCTCGACGATTTATCTAATCAGGCGATCCACCCAATGGAAAGCTTAAATAATTTCAAGCAGATTACGAGATTATGGGGGTAAAGCCATGAGAGCTATTTCGTATTTTATGGTAATCATGCTGGCGACTATATTTTTATTGCTTTCCTCTCCAGCGATTGCCCAGGACTATGGATCAAAGGTATTGCCCGGAGATGAGGATGAGTCAAGAGCACTGAGCCCGTTCTTTAGCGGACCGGAGTTCGCCTTCATCGACCTGAATAATAACGGAATGTTCGAGCCGACAGATCCAGTTTATATAAACATGAATCCTGCCGACTGCATAGTCAGCGAGAACGACGTGCGTGTGACTTACTTCGAGAACGCCGCGCTGTTTCCGGCAGGATCCCAGGTAAGGGCAGCAGAACCGGACCACGATAAAGCCCTGATAAGGTTCGGCACGTACAGATATCCTGCTGCAGAGCTGAGATACTTCGACATGGATGGAGACAAGGCCTACAGCCTCAACGATCCCGTCTACCTCGACCTCGATCCGGGAAAAGTGACCGCAGGGGATATCAGGATCACAGGTTACCTCGAGCCGATACAGGGATTCGATATGGGACCCGGAACCAGAGTTAGAGATGCGGACCCTGACAGCGATAAGCTGACTATCACTCTTCCAGGCATGCTCAGCTTCTACAACGCCAACGGAAACATCAATAACGGAGGATGGGCTATCTACGACACGGGCGATCTAGTCTATATGGATACTCAGTACCCGTTCAACACAGTGACGGTAAACGACATCAGATTGTCCATATCGCCGATCGCTGCCTACACATCAGCACCTGCACATGGAGGTGTCTGCAACTCTCCCGATTGCGCAGGCTATAATCCTGAAGGCTGAAAACGTCGGGGCTATGCGCGCGACTGCATAGCTCCCTAATCATTTATTGGAACTGTAGCCCTTTGTTCAACTGATTCAATCTGTTTTCGATCAGTTGAAATATTAAATCCGCAAATCCTCTAGCATGCTGCTTCTAGGCGTGGACGAGGCC
>CAWJYS010000015.1:0-17909 GCA_963847095.1 Methanotrichaceae archaeon
GAAAAAATTGTTGATATGGTGCTAACCAATGAACACTAAATATTAGATAGGTTAGTATCATATTTATTTTAAGGGAAGTAGAAAATGAGCGAATTCAAAGCGCTATTCACATCTTCGAAGGATATCCATGCTAAATTTGGAATTATAAAAATAGGAAAGTATATTATAGAGCCTTTGCCAACGAATTCAGGAAATCAAGCTGGATCCAAGATTAATTGTTTGTTGCGATTTGAAGATGATTTTAGGGAAGGGGAAATGTCGAGTAATCCTTTTGCAGAAGCTCAAATATTTCTATCATTTTTATCGCTCCAATTAGGCTCTAGATTAGAGATAGATTCTTCAATGACCAATAATGTCAAAACTACTATGCCAGATTCGATAGACACTGACATTTACAAAGAATATAGAAGTATGATAACCACGCTTCCTGATCTGAACGTTAGGCTAGCGGAAGTAATGAGCTTAGAGAATTCTATTGCGACTCAATTCTTGCGCGCATGCGAGATTTACAGAGTTGCAATCGACTTGATAGGAAATAATAATACGCTAAGCTTTTTCTTATTGAGTATCGCTATCGAATGCCTATCAAATAAAATTTCTTTGAAACGGGGAACATGCGAAAAATTTGTGGATTTTATTATAACATACTATCCTGATACAATTAATTTTAAAAATGATAAGGAATATATTTCTGTATTGAAAGAAATTTATTATAACCATAGGTCTGGATTTACGCACGGTGGCAAAGCAATTCCCGAAGCGTCTCACTTGGCAGATAAATTAAATAAAGCATATATTAAAAACTTTATCGATGGAAAAGAAGTCCGTACTCCTGGTCTAAAATGGTTCGAACATGTAGTTAGGGGTTGCTTGATTGATTTCCTTGATAAGACCAAACAAAAAGATGAAGGTTTTCAAATTGACTATTTTAAGGATGTCTCCGTTAAGCGCGGAGTAATTCATCTAATTGCGAAAAAGCACATTAATTCCTGGTCAAGCTGTAACTGCTGGAGATGTAGATATTGATTAGATTTGGAATCTTTTTAAATATCTTATTCGCAGAGTCTTCTAAGCGACCGAGCGCTCACATGCAAGCGAGCCTGTACGGGAGGATGTGGGAAGTAGGCGTGCGGAGTAAGGTGCTGTGATAATCAAAAAATGATATCGGTTAAATCAGTAATTAATATTGGGTATATTGTAGCTTTTTCTTGCTATTCAAATGGTGGGAGAAAATAATATATAAACGAGAAATCAATAAACCTTGTTCCGTATGCTTTCTTTTCAATATTGGTACCTACGCTTTCAAATTGATAATATTCTAGTCCTGTTTTTATCTCTGTTACTTTTCCGGTTATAGCGATCAAGTTCGGAAGCCTCTTGAAAATCAAGGATACTATTTTATCTAATGTTTCAAGTGACTTTATAGCTTCCTTTCTCAAATCGGAATTTCTGCGAAATTTTGCCGCTGCGTCACCGTGACTCGCAATGTTTAGAAGTTTTATCATATTATCCTTATTTAAGCATTTATCCAATTCTAAGAAAAATTCATTTGCGCCTTGATTGAAATTATTTGGGAGATTCTCCCAAATTTTATTATCCAATCTATTTTTTGAATAATATTTTAATTTATTTATGAGATAATTTAAATCTCCTAGAACAAAATTAATCTTTTCGCCTTTAGAATATTTATCTATTTTTAATTTGATATCATTATGAATTGGAGAATCTTTTTGATAGACAAATTCATTCAAGAATTTCACAAATTTCTCTCTTATTAATTTTATTTCTTGTTCTTTATCATAAGTTATGTTAAAAATTGGTCTATCTATTACGAATATGTCGCGGTCGCGACCTTCTGACATTCTCTCTTTATAATAAATAGTTAATGAACTCAGAAAATATAACCATTCTTTTAAGCCTCTTTCTATGTAAGCTCGCCCATCTCTAAGATTTTTTATAATTTCATCAATTAATATGGTCTCATCACTCATGGTTCTATAATTAAGATTAAAATCCTTTAGTCGACCTAAAAATGAATCTAAATGCAAACGAATATCTGTACTGGGTGAGGAACCTCGCTGGAGTCCATAGCTCTCTAGTAGTAGATTTATTGCTACATCTTTTGAAATGTGAATTTTATCTGACGAGGAGAATTCAAAAAGGCACTCTCTTTCTACAAATTGATCTAAATATTTCAAAATCTTCATCGTAAATTTGTTCAAGATATTTTATAGCACCAATTTTCAATATATCGGCTAGCACTTTGTTTAACTCCGACGTTTTTATAATTGATACATCTCTTGCCAAATCAAAAGCAGGTTTTGCTAGCCATTTTTCTGGACTCTTTATAATTCCATGCTTCGTAATCTTTATTTTTTTATCTATCAAATCTATTTCTGAATTAATTACTAATCTCTTATCTGCAATTAACTCGTTTAAGAAGCATATGATCTCTTCGTCTTTAAAGAATAAAGTACTGAGCTGAGACGTTTCATAAAATTTAGTAGGAATCTTCCCTTGTCTTATCATTTTCTTAAAAGTCTTTACAAAATCTAATAATTCTTTGTTAGAACTTTCAGTTATGTTAAATCCTATGAGACTTAAGTAATTATAGTATACAGGATTCACTTCTTCAATTTTTGCAATTTTATTTTTCAATTTCTCATTAAAATCAAAGAACAATTTGTAAATATCTGTTTCTGACCAATTAATGATATCTTCTCCTGCCGAATTTGTATTAACAAGACATGCCAGCAAAGGCTCCTGATTTCCAAATAATTCTTTATCTCGATTATATAAAGAAAATAATAAGCCTAATGGACCTATTGTTATCTGTTTGTAGTGAATAACTGGTCCGTGCCTTCCTTTTATGGCATAATTTAGCCATTTCTCAGTAAGCTGAGTTTGATCAAATTCGATAATTATTTCAGCGGCATACTCTCTTAACTCAGATTTTTTAGTTATCTTTATTTTTTTATCGAAAACAGACTCATAAAATGGTGAAAATGTCTTCCACCAGGTAGTCTCCCAAAAAACTTCAGTTAACATCCTATAAAGAGAATAACGATGTGCAGTTTCAATTTCAGATTCTACACCAAGCACGTCTTTATATAGGTCTTTGGAATTTTTCTTTAAGATCTTGCTAATTTCTTCATATTTAGCATTTTTATATAATTTAATTTCGAAATTCTCGTCAATAAATGCTATCATCCTTTGCTTATTTTCAAATTTCAATCTAATAAATTGTAATTTAGAATTATTTATATAGTCATTGTAGTTCTGTTCTTGGTAAAATATATTTGAGTCCATTGTCTTACATGTCTCCGCTTATTATTCTATTTCATGCAATTCTCGTATCAGATATATAGAATTAATGAACCATCCTTCGCCCCCCCAAAAATAGCAGAAACGATAAGGCCAGCGATACATTGAATGATTCTTCTGCTTCATTTTTCTACATGGAAAAACATCCATAGCTATCAAAAGAGATTTGATATTGAACGGCGAAGATAATAGAGGAATCCAGAAAGCTCACCATGTCCTTCAGCCATAATATTAGGGCCTATTAAAAAACCAGGCATGTCATGCGGTTGCTGCATTGTATAGAGATCGAGTTAAAATCGTCACAGCTTATTGACCAGATGAAGAATGGTCATATTCCAAAAGAAGAAATGTAAATGAAATCTGATACCTATGATTGCTGCCGTTGTGCAGGCAAGATGCGAGAAGGCAAACACGATTTTATGGCCAGGGTTGGGGATGAGATTGTCGTCATCAAGGATGTTCCCGCTCTTATTTGCGATACCTGCGGCGAGGTCGAATACACGCTGGAGGCGTCAGAGAGATCGATGCGATCATGAAGGAATTTTTCGCGGGACGGCTGCTGGCCAGGCCGCTGGCGGCGGGGGAGGTTGTGTTTAGGCGACAGCGGGCGGGGTCGATGGGGTGAGCATCGTTTATGCGCCCAAGATGGCCGGAAGCTGGACAAGGCTGCGAATTCGCTGAGCGCTGAGGCGCTGGGCTTGTATCAATGATATCTTTAGAGGAGGCTTCGATCGATCTTTTAGTGAAAAGGCGAATGCTAGGCAGGAGCGCACGCTCACTGCTTGTTCCAGAACCACCTGTAGTATCCTTTTGGCGCAGGCCCGCCCTTGATGAAGTTTATTACGATATCCCGCTTCATCTTCTCTGTCTGCGCTTTCCTAGAATTGATGTAATTGGTATAAGTATCCATGCCATCGAGCCCTGGCAGCATGATAGCTTGAACGTACTTCTCATCGTAGAAGCAAGGCAAAATAGCCGCAAGGGATTTGATATCTTCAGGCTTCCTAATAACGCCAACCGATGGCGCACGCATTTCAGGGACGTTTCTGCTGCGGCTTTCCATGTAGTTCAAAGGCCAGGGAGCGTTGCCTTCATTGATGATCTTCCTCACGAGGTTCGCTTCAGGCGATAGGATGTACTCATACCCGAAGCAATAAAACATCATTAAGAATGCAGCATGTACAGCAGATAAGACTCTATTATTCAAGGCAGAGCGGGTATCGAATGAATAGCCTATCTTAAACTCACTAGGATTGGCTGCATGAGCTTCAAACTCTTTAGTAACGGCTTGGTAGTTTGGATCAGCACTATTCGTGGCTTTGATCATCGCTGTAGGGCCGTCTTCATAAGAGATGATAGCAGCAGATGATTTATCATTAGCCCTAAAACGTACAAGTCTCTCAGTGCCAACTTCCCTGTGCGCCCAAGCAATGGCCTCTCTCATGTTATCCACGTGGGAATCATACTTCGAGCCTATCTTGGAATTGCATTCACCACATTCGATCGTGGTCATATGGCCTCCTGCGTTTTTAGGAATAATGTGGCCTAGGGTTAACGCCTGGTCAACGGCCAGTGCTGATCTATCGAAATCTTTGAGGCACATAGGGCACCTGAAGGTATCAATGGTTCCAGGTTCCACATCCGATAGGTTCTGAGAATAGATGTTGAAAAGAAGTTCTCGGTGTTCCTGGGCACTGAGGTACATGGGTCTTAAATTGTGAGCTCTGAGATATTCAAGGCTTTAGGCATATGAGAGCTAGGACATTAGTAAAAGAGTAAGGTTGGCATGGCTAGCTTTGCCAACCTCAAGCAGTATCTATAGAATAGTATTTACTGGTTTTCTGATTTTTAATCCTCATCGTAGGAGGAGGAACTTCCATCTATCGGGCCAGCTCGAAGACCGTTTTGACACCGGCCTCTAATCCGAATAGGCAATTTATGTAGCAGCCCGCCGCCCAGTCCGCCTGCCCGCCATCCCGCGCTGGCTGAACGCATCCTTCCAAAGCTCTTCAGTCAAGCACCTTTGAAACGCCCATGTGCCTCAAGACAGGGCCCACACGTGACGTATGAAAAACCTCACATTCCCCATGTATTCGAGTATTCTCCCCCGGAGAGGGGTTGGGGGTAGCCTGCACGGCGATTGAGTGCGCCCCCCTAGGAACTCGCGCGCGAGAAACCAGTAACGCGCGGAGTCCCGGAAGAAAGATCTTCTCAATATTGAAACCCGTATTCACAGGCTAAAATCCCGAGGCCCCCGCCGCTCCAGCCCGTGTCCCGATTCTCCCCGAACCTGCGCACTGTATTGAGCAAAAAGCCGCTCCCCGCAGCGTTGGCAGACATCAGCGCAAACCCTCATGGCTGCAGCTGCCGCCACGCAGGAGCTTTTCCTCTCTTTCCCACGAGCTGGCCGCCGCAGACGAGGTCTTTCGCAAAGGACTTCTCGCTATTTCTGCGCCGGAAAGCTGCACGCCCCAACTGCCCCGCCCCCTCATCCAGACCGAGGCTCGATCGGTCTCCCCCGCCCCCGAGGCCGAGCGCCTGCGTGCATGCGGCCCGCCTGGCTGAGGTCGAGCGAGCCCGGACGGCCCGGTCCGTGGGCGGTGCAATTTCGACTTTCAGATTTTGGATGCAGGAGGCAATAGAAAAGATTGAGAGGTACGTTGCAAATAGCGAAAAGATTTTTATAGAACAGTTGCCCACTTAGAGGTATAAAGCGGTTAAGGGTTTGGCTAAAAACCGGCAACGGACGAAGAGGTTAAGCTCAAAAATCATGTCACAGTCATTGCTTGCCACCACAAGAATGACTCAGGAGACGGCTAGGGTCTCACAAGGGCCCTTTGCCCTTCTGAATCTCGCGTTCTCTGAGGATCTTTTTAGCACCATCCTCAAATAAGTGAGATACGCTGCGATAATCACCAGATTTAACTACTTCTTGCACTGCGAGATACGTTTTTTCGTCCACGCTTATGCTTATTTTTTTATAAGCCATGCGCTATGCTATTCTTGTTCTTGGTTATAAATTCTCCTACTAAATGCTACTCAATAGTTTTAAGTAGTAGTAGGATTAAGTAGCATTTGGTGGCAAGCGATGAATGATAAGACTATCATAAAGGTCCCAGACCTTTCTGAAAATGCCCTGCTGATAGCGCCCGATCCAGTAACCTCCTCAGGCAGCCATAACCGCGTTCGGTCTCACGGCCATTTCGGGGGGATTGATAAAGGTTCTGGGTGATGCCTCATCGATGGTTGTCCTTAAAGAGAGGCTTGAGGGCAGGCTCGCGGTTTTAACTAAGACGCTGGAGGCTCTGCTGTGAAGTAGCGTGAGGCAGCGGTAAATGGCAGTGAATAAAAATGCAGTGAAATATATAACTAAAAGAGGTGGTGCTTTGAGCGAGCATTATCCTCTTTATCTTCTTAATTTTTCACAACTTTCCCACGAGTTGGCTCTGTAGACAGGGCATTTCTCAAATGGCATCATTTCTATGCACGATTCAAAGTTCTTCAAGCATCTCAATCAAAGCGTCCTTTGAAATCCCATTCCAGATTGAGACATCCACTAATATATCGTTGAGAGTGCCTTTTGCGAGTTCATCATGCAGTGGAACAGTAACTTTATGTTCTCCAGCCTCGGTTGATTTTCCCAGTCGGACATGGCATCCTTTTTGTCGGATTACTTCATATCCTAATTTTCCAAGCACCTTGATGAGCTTTTCGCCGCTAGCAACCGGAAGCTTTCGCAACTGGATGCACCTCGAACTCAGAAATGGATAAGACCTTAATCTCCTCCCCTGCCTCCAGAGCATCTTCAAAATGCAGACTGGTTGCCTCTTTTATATTATCCATCAGCTCATCGAGGGTCTTGCCTTGGGTAAAGATGCTGACACCTATTCCCCGAGCGCACCAATGCTCTCCATCAAAATACACTTCAAATTTCACAAGCATCTGATAACCTCTTTACAGCTACAAATGCTAATAGCTATTGCTTGATATTTCTATGTTCCCTCGAAAGAAAGCGCCGATTTAAGATACGCAATTATGGATGAGTTGCTTTGGCAGATGGCCACTTTCGACACATGGGATTCCGAGGTCTTCAGTTGCATCAGTCTTGGGTCCCAAGTTTCCTTAGGGCAGCGCCGAAAAGCCGCATGCTCTGCCTGTCGGCCCCTGGCCCGAGGCTCAATAGGCCTCCTGCGCCCCTGAGCGCGAGCGCCCGCGTGCACGCGGGCCCGCCTGGCGGAGGTCGAGCGAGCCCGGACGGCCCGGCCCGCGGGCGGCGGGGCCACGGGCAAGACCACAGGAAGCGAAAGGCTATATCTTATCGCAGATGATATCTTAGCGATGTTCGCAGAGTACATCCAGGCGGCAATGGAGCGGGCAACATACGAGATCATAGATGACCCCGAACCCTTTTATGGAGAGGTTCCCGAGCTGCAAGGCGTATGGGCCACTGGCAAAACCTTGGAAGAATGCCGTAAGGAACTCCAGAGTGTTATCGAGGGCTGGATAGCATTAAAGCTGAGACTGGGACATCCAATACCTCCTATTGGCGGCCATGCAATAAATGTATCTGCGGAGCCGGTGTCCATTGTCGAATAAGCTTGTGCCGGTTTCAAGAAGTGAGCTAATCAGACGCTTTAGCAAATTAGGATTCGTAGGTCCTTATCCTGGTGCCGGTCACGAGTATATGTCAAGGGGCCTTCTGGAGGTACGCATTCCGAATCCTCACGGAAGCGATATCAGCGTAGATCTTTTACAGAAGATCCTAAAGAGAGCTGGAATAAGCCGAGAAGAATGGTTTGAGGTTGCTTAAACGGCCGTGCCCCCAGGCCGAAGCTCCGACGCCTCTGCCGCGCCAGCCCAAGTCCCGAATCTCCTCGAACCTGCGCACGGTATCCTTCGAGCACTTCCGTTGTCACAGCGCAGGCAGACCTCAGCACAAACCTTGAGAACCGCAGTATTTACGCCTCCACGTAAGACCTTCTCAACTTCTTTCTCGATAAGATCGCCGCCGCAGACAGGGCACTTTTCAAAGGGCACCATTTTCTAGTCCTCACCTACTTCTAACAAGGGATGAATCACTAATTGCCTCTAGCATACCTCAAGTCCTCTTCTAGCTCCGTCTAACCATAATGGCGTTTGATTCTGCGCTGGCCTAAAAGCTCCTCGAACTGCAAACGTGTCAATCCGCTAAGTGCGGCAGCCTTACCGGATCGCAGCACTCCTCGCTGGTAAAGGGCCAAAGCTAACTCTTTGTAAAGCTCAGCCTCAACGTCATCAGGGTGAATTCATCTCTCCTGGCTTCCAAGTAATCAAGTTCTTGGAAATCCTCCACGATATCTTCTTCCCTTACCTCGCCTCTCTTTAGCTTATCGTCCAGTTCAAAGATAGACTTCACACTATGCTTGGCCCCTATTTCGAATATCTCTGCCTCGATACGTCTCAGTTCTCTATCTAGAAATGCCTTGAGGCTCGCCTTAGCCAGGGTTTCTCTATCCATCTTCATCTGCAGTAGTTCCCGATAATATTTCAATCCTCTTATTCATCGATTCTGCTTCCAGGTCGAAGCCTTAATCTATTGAAAAGGCAAAGAAGTACCCCAAATGTATCTTAACGACCTCCTGAAATCCAGGCGTGAAGAGATTCTAAGAATTGCGGCCAAGCACGGTCCCGCAACGTGCGAGTCTTCGGCTCGGTGGCCCGAGGCGAGGCCAACTCTCAGAGCGACATAGATCTCTTGGTGGAGTTCAAGCGAGGAACGACCTTGCTTAGCCATGCTGCTTTCGTGCAGGAACTGGAGGACCTCTTGGGCGTCAAGATTGATGTTGTGAGCGAGCGCGGACTGCGAGGAGCGGCTCGGGAGCGCGTGCTGAGAGAGGCAGTAGCGCTTTGAGCCATTTGTGCAGGTACTCTTCACAATTCAATTTAGCTAGGTGAATAAGATTCTATGAAGAGAAGTCTATGAAGTGCATCATCTGCAAAAAAGGTGTCACCCGCCAGGGCACGACTACAGTCACTTTGGAGCGTGATTGCCTGACTATGGTGGTTAAAGGAGTGCCAGCCGAGGTCTGCCCATCTGCAAAGAGGCCTACATCGATGAGAAGATCACGGCCGAGTTGCTCAGGGGCGCAGAAGAGTCCGGGAAAGATGCAAGTGGAGATCAGGCAGTATGCGGCGGCCTAAAAACACTCTTATGTCGAATCAGCTCGTGCCAATTTCGATTAGTCTACCACAAATTGAGTTGATCTGATCTTTAACGATTTTTAAGACCGGAAAAAGCTTAAGAGAATCAGCCAAAGGCGTAGCGAGGTGACCGTATGCCAACGAGTAAAAAACAGCTGGAGAAGCTGAACAAAGTAAAGAAGGCCAAAGCAGAAGAGCTTGCGAAGCAGGCAGCTGCGTGGTAGCGAATCCGCCAAGAAGAAGCTCAAGAAACTCCAGAAAAAGATCAATTGAACCGCCAGGCCATTTGCATCTATTTATATTTTATATTCAAATGAGCTGTAAAGTAAACATCACCTACACTCTTGAACATATTCATAAACTTTAAAGTAAAACTAGGATTATGAAACAATCTATGAGCAACAAAATGAATCCAGTAATACATTTTGAGATGCCAGCGAAAAGATATGGAGCGCGTACGAAAGTTTTATGAAAGCGCCTTTGGTTGGCAGACCACCAATTAGGTCCCGAAATGGGAAATTTTGTTTTGGCTTACACTACCGAAACCGATGAGAACAGAGTGCCGAAAAAGATAGGCGCAATCAACGGCGGTTTTTTGAAAAAACTGAACCAGATCAGCATACGAAGGTAACTATCCTCGTGGATGACATTCGGGAAGCAAATAGAGAAAATTGAGGCGGCCGGCGGTAAAGTTCTCGGTGGCAGTCAGAAACCGGGAGAACCGTACGAGCTTCCTGGCGTTGGCCTTTTTGCGACATTCATAGATACAGAGGGTAATGTGGCAAGTATCTGAAGATTTTGGGCTCTCAGCGAAGAAAAATAGAAGAATTTGCCGCCAAAAACTTGAATGGTCCTGGCCAAGCTGCGAGATCATTTATGTGTATGCTAGGGCCTATACCACATTCTTATATACGTTGAATGCCGTAGATAGGCTGGGCAAAAGTCGGCAAATCTCGGGATTGCCCGAAAGGATTCTACACCTCTTTGGTGCTGCGATCGGGTCTCTTCGCCAAGGGGGTTCGTTGCAGGTAATGAGATGAGTGGAGGTATATAAATGGAAAGTTCGGGTGGATACTTACGTGGACTGGTAATTTTATCCGTCTTTTTTGCGCTTTCGCTGGGAGCGGCTGTTGCTGCAAATGCTCCAGTCATGGTTGGGACAAATATTACTAAGATCATAGGCGTAAACTACCTGGGCGTGGACCAGTGGGTTGAGATAGCCAACGAGGGAACTGGTTCAATGAATCTCACAGGCTGGACGCTCATGAATATGGAGAATCAAACGTACTCATTCCCAGCAAATTTCACCCTGAAAGCTGGTTCAATAGTCAAAGTTCACGCAAAAAAAGGCAATAATTCAGCCGCTGATCTGTTCAATAGCACTTTGCTTTGGAACAAGGAGGGTGATACTGCAACTCTGAAGGATGCAACTGGAAAGATCGTTTCTGAGTATAAATATCCAATAAAGGTTTCAGCTCCAGGGAGCGTGACCAAGATCAAGCCCCTCTTTCTTCTGAACACGTCTTCCATCGACGGGGCGTCTGCGCCCTTCCTGCCAGACTATAAATCGGATTACGGTGCTGAAAAGGGCAGCTTGAAATCCAACTCTCCAGTACAGTTAAGCGGTCATCCTTTCATCTGTCACGGAGGTCCGCTCAACTGGGCGTGGACCACTGGGTCGAGATAGCCAACGAGGGAACTGGTTCAATGAATCATCCACTAAAACCCTCATGATATGAAGGCAATAAGTATTGCAGGTGCAGGAGTATCTGGCCTAACTGCAGCAATTACTTTAGCTAATGGCGGCGTCCCTGTGGAAGTCTATGAGATACTGCCGTTTCATACATGGATGTCCGTCTCCAAAGGTATTCAAGCGATAAGAAATTACGAGGCCAGGCAGGATATTCTGGATAAGTTCAAGGGCATGGGCATAAGATTCTTTAAGCCTTATCCAGTGTACCGCGAGGTACGTTATTCACCTTCCCTTAAACAGATAGAGATCTTCTCAAAAGACAGGCCTATCTTCTATTGCTTATCGCGAAATCCTCCAAACTCGATAACGTCGGATCTGTTCGATGAGGCAGCCCGCAAAAATGTGACATTCAAGTTTGGATCTACTGTAAAGAATCCTGACATTACTGCCACTGGCCCCCGAGTGAGAAGGATCTCCGTCTTTGCATATCATTATGAAAAGGCCAATTGCGATGGTTCCGTACATATATTCCTGGACAACAGGCATGCTTCACAGGGCTATGTGGGCATACTTCCTTACCACGATGGAGAGATGACCCTGGGGTCTGCATCCTTTAATGGAAGCGAAGATATGTCAGCTCTTAAGCGGAAGCTGGATAGGTTTATAGAAGCAAATCCTATAGTAAAGGACTTTCTTAAAGGTGCAAAAAGAGCACAGATCATATCGGATTACGAGGATTATGATGCACCAGGCACCGCTAAAGCTGAAAACTCTATTCTGACAGGGGAAGCGGCTGGCTTCATGGATGCATCTAGAGGATTCGGCCTATCATACGCGGTTGAATCCGGATATCTGGCGGCCAAGTCGATAATAGAGAATAGCAGTTATGATGAGTTATGGAAGGGCTCCTTTGGGGAGGAGATATCCAGATACTACCTCAGAAGGAAACAACTTGCGAGGCTGAATAACACGGACTATGAAAAGATCATCGGTGAGATGATCCAGAGATATGGGCCTCAGATATCTGTCGAGAGATATGCTGATTTTAAGAGCAGTAGTTTGGTGTATTGAGGATAATGGGTTAAAACTAGAGAGGATCTGGGAGTGAATTCGAGTTGAATCGTGAGGATTTTCTAAATCTGCCTACCGGAAAGGTCGCCGATATAGTGCGTTCGAAGGGGCCTAAGGTGTGCGTCTTTCCTACAGATGGAACAAGGCGGTGGCATATGCTGGAGCACCCGGAGAGCACCTCTCTGGAGTCATATATGGAGGTGCAGAGGGAGCGCCATTTAGAGTTATACAAACTCTTCTTTGATCATGGCATTGATACCCTTCTATCGCCCATTTTCAGGCCGGACCTTCTGGACCGCGGTGAGGCATATATGAAGGAGGTCATGAAGCCGTTGACCTGGCTGGCCAGCCATCCCAGCTACTTGAGTTTCTATAAGGACTACGGCGTCAGCTTTCATGTATACGGAGAGTACCGTGAGTATCTCAGATCAACGCAGCACGGCTATCTGCTTGATACATACGCCAGATTGACCGATCTCACTCGAGATCGCCGTTCACATCGACTGTTCTTTGGCATATTCATGGGTGATCCAACAGAGACCCTCTCCAAGCTTATATCGGAGTTTTACTCAGAAAAGGGGCGCCCGCCCGATAAGAAAGAGCTGATAGAGATGTATTATGGCGAGTACGTAGGCCCGGCAGATATGCTCATTGGCTTTGGCAGATTTTGCGCCCACGATGCTCCATTATTGCTTGGCCATGAGGGCCTATATTTCACCACCAGCCCCTCATTATATACTAATCAACAACAGCTGCGGATGATCCTGTACGATTATATCTACATGCGAAGAAATAGGACGCCTGATTACGGCGACCTCAGCCAGGAGGACCGCGTCAAGATGAGGGACTACTATAGATCCAATCTGGATAAGATCATTAGAATCTGTGAAAATCGCGGAGTATTATCCACAAAGGAAAGTCCTATAGAAAGTCCTATATATAAGTATTAGCGAGGTTGGGCGTGATGGCGAGTTCCGAGAAAGGGCATGGCAGGTTGGTTGGCTCTGCTGAGGTCCGGCCGGTGTTAACCTCTTTTATCATCGTAACCATCCTATCAGCCTGTGCAGTGTTCTTTTTCTGGATTTTATTGGTCCTGCAAAAGAACGATCTACAAATTCGGGCTCTACAGAGCGATCCTCTCTTCCTCTGGTCCAGCGTATTTGCGGTACTTGGCCTAGTTTATGCAGCATGGAGATCCGATCCCGGGTCGAGGTCTCGCCTAGCCTGGGGGATCATGGCCTCTGCACAGGCGTTGAGCCTCCTCGGCGTCATTGCCTTCCCAGCCCGTGATATCATCCAGAATGGTCGGAGCCTCGTATTGCAGGCTGATATCTTCTTTCTGGCATTCTACCCCCTCTTTGCCTTTGGAGTACTTCTCCTGCCAATGGCCAAGCTCGCCAAGCGTGAGAGGATCAAGGTACTGCTGGATATATGCATAGTGGTGATCACCGCCGCCATGCTCGTGTGGGCCTTCCTAATCGGGCCGGTCTTTCAGGCCAGCATGGGCAATGCTGGCAATGCTATGCCCATCTCCATCAGCTATCCTATCCTCGATCTTGTGCTGCTTTTTGCCCTGCTGGAGATTCTCTATCGAGGCATGAGTTCGAACCAGAAGATCCCCATGGCCATCCTGGCCTGCGGCGTCACTGCCAATATTATTGGCGATCTGATTTACGCTTATCAGTCCCTGCAGGGGACCTTCGTGATAACGGGATGGGCGGGCCTCTTCTTTATATTATATTATGTACTTATAGGGCTGGCGGGCATTTGGCATGCCGAGGCATCTCGCCTCCATGGTGATGTCGAAGATCCCCAGCAGTCTCAATTCCCCTGGACAAGGCATATCCCCTACGTGTCGATATGTATGGCTTATCTTCTGCTGGTTTGGGTGTATGTGGCTGTTCATAACGTTCCCACATATCCCCTTCTCTTTGGAATAGGCGGGATCATTGGGATGGCCCTGATCCGCCAGGTGATGGCTTTAAACGAAAACATCGCTCTTAGTAAGGCTGCCCAAGAGGAGGCAGCTCAGCGCAAAGCGGCCGAGGAATCCTATCGCCATCTAGTGGATAATTCTCAGCAGGGATTGATGATCATAGACCTAAATCGCATAATTTTCGTTAATCAAGCCCTGGCAAAAATAACTAGCTACTCTGTAGATGAGCTGATGAAATTCACTGGAGCAGATTTAAAGGCCTGGGTCCATCCCGAGGACCGCGAGATGGTATGGAGCCGCTATAGAGAGAGGCTACAGGGCAAAGATGTCCCAGACATATACGATTACCGCGGAATACGCAAGGATGGCTCCATCGTCTGGGTAGAGATGAAGGTCTCTGTTTTTTATAAGCCGGATGGCACTCCTGTAAGCCAGGCCACCTTCGTGGATATAACAAAGCGTAAGCTTTTCGAAGAAGCCCTGAGCAAGAGCGAGGCTCGCTATAGATCCCTGGTTGAGCAGGCATCTGATGGCATCTTTCTGGTCGATGCCAGCGGTCACTATATCGATGTAAATCCCAGGGCCTGCCAGATGCTGGGCTATAGCCACTCTGAACTTGTGGGCAAAAGCCTGATGGATCTAATCCCTAGGGAGGAGCATGATTCCAAGCCTCCCGAGATCCTCAAAATCCCTCCTGGGGTGACCAGGATGATAGAGCGCAGGATGTTGAAGAGTGATGGCACTACAATACCAGTGGAGATCACTGCCAGGATGACCGACCAGGGAAACTTCCAGGCCATAGTACGTGACATCTCAGACAGGAGGAGGGCTGAGGAAATGCTTGGCGCCTTCTTCATCGACTCTCCAGCGGGATTGGCCATAATAGATAGCGATATGAGGTTCATCAGGATCAATGAGACAATGGCCATGATCAACGGCACCCCTGTGCAGGCACATATAGGCAGGACTATCCAGGAGATATTGCCTGAGCTATCTTCCTTTATGGTTCCTCTGTGCAGAAAGATCCTGAAGACTGGCGAGCCTTCCCTGAATGTGGAGGTCATCGGCCAGACGCCAAAGGAACCAGGGGTAATGAGGCGCTGGCTGGCATCCTATTTTCCGATAAGGGATGAAGGAGGTCATACCAGGTATATTGGTTCGGTTATGGTGGAGATCACTGAGCAGAAGCGGATAGAGAAAGCGCTCAGAGACAGCGAGGAGAAATACCGAAGGCTGGTAGAAGGATCTCCTGATATTGTATACTCTTTCTCCAATAAGAGAGGTGGGACCTTTTACTCTTCTCGTGTAGAGTTGGTGCTCGGATATTCTCCTGCCCAAATGTACCAAAATCCGTATTTGTGGCGTGAATCCATCCACCCAGATGACCTGGCCAAGGTAGATTGGGCCATTTGGAATCTGGTCAGCGGCGTGGACATAGATATAGAGTACCGCATAAGGGATGCTCAGGGTCAGTGGCACTGGCTGAACGACCGGTCTATAGGTATGCAGATTCAGGGGGATGAGATCCTCATTGAGGGCCTGGCAACAGATATAACTGAGCGTAAACATATTGAGGAGGATCTGTTGCGGACCAAGGAGGCCGCAGAGGCGGCGGCCATGGCAAAATCGGATTTTCTGGCCAATATGAGCCATGAGCTGAGGACTCCCATGAACGCCGTCATAGGCATGGCCGACATCCTCGGAGAGACAGATCTAAATCCTGAACAAAGAGAGTGCATTAAGACCATAAGTAACAGCGGTCAGGCTCTCCTATCTATCATAAACGACATCCTGGACCTCTCCAGAATAGACCGGGGAAAGGCAGAGCTGGAGTGCCAGCCCTTCAACTTGATGGCTTGTATCGAGGAGTCCATAGACCTGATCGCATCTTCTGCCAGTACCAAGGGTTTGGATCTTTCCTGCAGATCAAAAGGCCCTATTCCAGAAAATGTGGTTGGGGATGCACAGAAGATACGCCAGGTACTGGTCAATCTTCTCTCCAATGCCGTAAAATTTACCGATAGTGGCGAGGTAGAGGTCCTGGTCCAGGCTAGTAAGAGTGCTGATGATAAATATGAGGTTCATTTCTCGGTGAAGGATACAGGTATAGGCATATCCCAAACTGCTTTAGTTAAGTTGTTCCAACCCTTTGCCCAGGCCGATTCTTCTATTACCAAGAAGTACGGAGGCACAGGCCTGGGCCTGGCCATAAGCAAGCGTTTGGTTGAGATGATGGGAGGCCTGATCTGGGCTGAGAGTACGCCGGGCCTGGGAAGCACCTTTCACTTCACGGTAATAATGGACAGCACTTCCGAAATCCCTGCTAGGGTCGTAAAAGCAGGGCCCGTGACCTCAGATGAAATCATGATTAAAAAAGACCTTAGCATCCTCCTGGCAGAGGATAACCCAGTCAATCAAAGGGTCGCTCTGCTCATGCTCAAAAAATTAGGGTATAAGGCGGATGCCGTGGCCAATGGTCTGGAGGTCCTTCAAGCTCTTGAGCATCAGCACTACGATCTGATATTCATGGATGTCCAGATGCCAGAGATGGATGGCCTGGAGGCTGCCAAAAGGATTAGCCAATTGCGTGACAGGCCAAGGATTATTGCCATCACAGCCTATGCCCTTAAGGGTGATATGGATAAATGCCTAAATGCAGGAATGGATGATTACATAAGTAAGCCTATACAGCTAGATGAGTTGCGAAGTAAGCTCCTTAAATGGGGAATGAATACTAAAATGCCTAATGATTACCAGTAAACTCGTGCGAAATTCCCGTCCCCCACAGGAATTTCTTGTCATAGCGTCATAAAAGAAATTCCTGTGGGGGGACAGGAAGTTGGCACAAGTTACTGGTAATCCTCACAGTTCACATATTCGTAACCCTTTTAAGGAGCTTACTTCGCAACTCATCTAGCTGTATAGGCTTACTTATGTAATCATCCATTCCTGCATTTAGGCATTTATCCATATCACCCTTAATGGGACATAGGAGTGGGGGCCGTGAGTCCTTGGCCTTTCACGCAATTGGCTAATCCTTTTGGCAGCGGGCTCCAGGCCATCCATCTCTGGCATCTGGACATCCATGAATATCAGATCGTAGTGCTGATGTTCAAGAGCTTGAAGGACCTCCAGACCATTGGCCACGGCATCCGCCTTATACCCTAATTTTTTGAGCATGAGCAGAGCGACCCTTTGATTGACTGGGTTATCCTCTCCCAAGAGGATGCTAAGGTCTTTTTTTAATCATCATTTCATCTGAGGTCACAGGGCCCTGCTTTTACGACCCTAGCAGGGATTTCAGAAGTGCCGTCCACTACTCCCGTGAAGTGAAAGTTGCTTCCCAGGGCCCGGCGTACTCTCAGCCCAGATCAGGCCTCCCATCATCTGGACCAAACGCTTGCTTATGGCCGGGACCAGGCCCGTGCCTCCGTACTTCTTGGTAATCAAAAAATAGGCCTGGGTAAAGGGTTGGAACAACTTAACTAAAGCAGTTTGGGATATGCCTATACCTGTATCCTTCACCGAGAAATGAACCTCATATTTATCATCAGCACTCTTATTAGCCTGGACCAGGACCTCTACCTCGCCACTATCGGTAAATTTACGGCATTGAAGAGAGAAGATTGACCAGTACCTGGCGTATCTTCTGTGCATCCCCAACCACATTTTCTGGAATAGGGCCTTTTGATCTGCAGGAAAGAT
>CAWJYS010000016.1:0-65515 GCA_963847095.1 Methanotrichaceae archaeon
GTTCGATAGCTTTGGACTACGATCCATTCCTCCTCCAGGCCAGGAAATGGGCCATCAGTTTTTGGATCTACAAAAAAGGGCATAATCTCATCAACCAGCCGTCTCCACTCCGCCCACCGGCCGGTGTGATTGTAGAGCGAAGCAATACCTTGCATGGCAGATACAACTTCATACCACCACCCTTTCTTCAGGGCTAACTGACGGGCATATAGCAGGTTAGCCTCCTCTGCAGCCATGGCTGATACGACTTCACGATGGCCAGCCTCGTATTGATTAAAGCAGTAGTTCCCTATAGAGCCCATAGTCCCCACAAAGGCATTCGCAACCTTATCCTCCTGGCCTTCATAGTGCTTTAAGAATAGTCCCCGGAAGAACCAGCGTAGTGCCGGATGGATGCGGTAACACCCTCCGCCCAGAGCCGTAAGCATTCCCACCTCTGCGGCCCTGTCCAGCAACTTTGTTCCGTCCTCATGGTCAAGCCCTCGCAGCTCCTCCAGAGAGAAAGGATTTTGGCCCATGAGCCGCAAGACATCCACATTCACGAATCCCTGGAAGAAACTGAGCAGCGCCAGGATGCGCCTTTCATTTTCGTTAAAGGCATTCTGTGACCCATAGCTCAGCGATGCTCCCAGGACTTCGACCGGCCTAGGCTTTCATCATCCTCGATCTCTTTTTCCCCGGACCTCAGTTGGTCCACGAACTTTTCGATCTGCTCTTTTGTGCCCAAGCCCTCTCGCAAAACTTGACCCACCAGGACGGTTATAGTCAGGGGGTTACCTTCAGTATATCTTAACAACGGCTTCCAGCTTCCCACATCGACCATCCTGTGCCTATGCTTGTTGGCTATGGCCTGGGCCAACTTAACTCGCTCTAGCACGGGCATGGGCGGGACTTCAACTCTGCGAGGCAGGTCGTTCAGCCACTTCCTCTCATCCCGGCGAGATATGAGCAGGAACTTGGCATGAGTGGCTCTGGCAGCCCTCAGGAAGTTGGCAAGATCCTTTTGCTCCTGAATGCTCCAATCCGATTCCGTGCCTATTGGGAACCCGGCCACTGGCTCGACGTTATCCCATATCCATAGAACTGGTATTTGTTTCAGCATCTGTAGGGCCAAAGACCTCCTCTGGTCGTCGTCCAAAGTTAACCAGTGGATGCCCTTATCTTCCAGAATCTTGCCAAACACCTGTCCTACCTTGTCCAGCACACAAGGCAGTGGCATATGCCGGTCGAAAGATGTGAACAGCACCGGTCCATCTACGCCGCCCGTCAGAGAGTACCACTTAGCAAACTCCGCAGCAGTGGCAGTCTTGCCGTTCCCGGCATAGGCATGCAACAGGACTACTTTGTATGAATCAAAAGCGCGGTCGATAGCGTGAAGCGTCTCATCCCGGCCAAAGAAATTCATATCTGGAGTGGATGGTAGACTTGGGTCCAGATAGCCCCGCTCAGGTATGGCTTCGTTCTCGCATATCTTCTTGATCTCAAATTTCTTTTCTCTTTCCTCCTTTGGGAAGAGTGGCAGAGTGCCGGCTCCGAAGACGACGGGCACAGACCAGTCCTGAAGCTCATGTTCTCTAAAGGCTATCTCACGCTTTGGTTGGTCGTGAAGATTCTTGCGGCCCAGGTTTACTGCCTCTTCTAAAGTCCTCCCCTGGACCAGATAGTCATAGAAATTGGCTATGAACTGGGCGGCGGTCGCCACATAGACTACGTACCTCATAGCCACTACTCCAGACAAGCCCGCATGCATCGCCTCCTGGGCCAGGGAACCGAAGGCTCTGATCCGTGAATGAGCATCCATCTGCTCCGCATCCTGTGTAGATATAGGCTCATTGGGTGATTCGGCATAGGCTGAACGGCAGGCATTGAGCACCAGTATAGGGACCTCGGCCTCTCTTAGAAGGTTTCCGAGCTTAGTACCGTCCACCAACCCCATATTTTCCTCTTGATGAGGGTTCTCGAAAAGTAGATAGCCGCAGGGACCAAATCTTTTGCCGGCGAACGTATCCTTGCTCAATCTGCCAAAGCCTGCCGAACTGCCAAGATCAGCATAAGTCCCGTGGCCATCAAAATGAAACACATGATAGGGCTTGCCCTCAGCTTTGGCCTTTCTAAGGACACGACCTAACTGATCAAACGTTGGAGGCCGAAGTACGTCTAACTGAAAGCGAGCACTCCATTCCTTGCTGAGGCCACTTATGACCCGGCTGGCAACCGATCGGAATGGCACGTCTTTGTCTCCTGCAGGGCGACATATGGCCAGAAGAATACGTATAGGGCCGCTAGTGGTCTTTATAAATTCAGGAGGTACGGCCGCCTGGCTATAAGTGCGCATGAATGAAGCGGCAGTAAGTGCCAGAGGCTGAAGCGTGTCAGAGTTGCATATCAGCTCCCAGGGGAAGATCCGGCCTCCTGGACGTCAGTTACTATCTCTATGCGAGTATTGTTAAGTTGGGGGAGGGCATAAGACCAGATCTTGTGGGCATCGAAGTTGGATTTGAAGATCTTACTAAAGAGCTCGATGCCGATTTCAATCATGCGCTGCTCCACTTGGCTGGCGATACTCGGCGCTGGGTCCTGAGGATATTGGAGATAGTCCTCGAAGTACCACCGTAGACGTTCCTGGTCCTGCAGGGATAGATTAAACTCGAAGGATACATCGGCGGTCTGAGTGAACTCGCTCTCCTTGAGCAGCTCGATCCGAACGTTGTATTTACCCTGGGATGGAGGGTTTTGGGTGAGGCGCAGAATTTGGGTCAAGCAGATACCCCCATTAAATCTAACCGTCCAATAGTTGGACATGTTAAAGCTCTTTTGCCTAGATCGTAGATCGGATACCTATAACCTTTCAATCAGCCTGGTCGCAGCAGCACCAATTACTCCAGATTCTTCTTACCATCACGGTATCGGGTCTAAGGGCTGTTATCCAAGCCTATCTGCAAGCATGATCAGTGGCAGGAAGGTAAAGTTATCCCTAAGGCCAAGAGGACTATCTAAGAACCGATCTCCAGATGGGGCAGAGGATCAGAGTGCGTCACTGCACATCGTTTTTCGAATAGAGACCAAAGATAATCATGAACCAAATTATCATAAAATTTCAACTTCCTGTACTTTTGCTCTATTATATTCTTAGAGGAAATGTACAGGTCGCTGAGTTTACAAGCTCTCTGCCTGGATCGTCAGTCCATCAATGCCGCGATTGCCCAGAGGACCAACGTGACATTGAAGGCCAGTAGGCCAGCGCTGATAACCTCTGATCTTGCATTTCTCCCCTGGAAACCAGGTACGCAAGATAATCCATTACAGCAGCAACTAATATAGCACCAATTGATCTAGCACCAACCAATCACAGATTTCCAGCCTTAGCGTCTTGTTATACCATGTCACAAGATAGTCTGGACTATCTATTGGAGGTCATGACAGTCGCCCTGGCGAAATCCTCGTTTGTGGAGCTGGTATCAACAGAGTTGCCAAAGGTGTGCATTGGTTTGTGATCTGCACTGGACCTCAAGGCGCTGGTTGCAGACAGCCAGTGAGCAGAGCCCACATCAGCCACATTATATAATTCCGATACCCCGTCAGACTCCCCCGTTGGTGAGGTCTCCCTCAAGTGACCTGGTTGAGTAGGAGATCCAGATCCCCGCCAGGCAGCCCATGAAGGCGGCCAATTGGGGATATGTGGGGTTCTGGGCGGGCTTTAATGGACGTGGACGTGGGGTTTTGGTGCTGCTCGTAAAACCGGAACCCAGAGATATGATCCGATGGTTGAAGGTTGACCGGTGATCCCCTACGATTAAGGCAAACAGCTTTTGAGCCCTACTTCAGCATCGCGCATGGAAACGAGGGCAAACTATATCCTGCCTTTCCTCTCATGCCCGCAAATTCGGTATCCTCAACTCTTCATTCTCATGTGCACTTGATCTTGGGCCTAATGGGGCGGGGAATGAGATCCCCGCACGAAGTAGAAGCTTTAATAATTGTCCTTATGGATCGCGCGATTATTGCTCCCATGCCTCGGCCCCTCCAATGGATCTTTTGGTGGCTAGGAGAAAATCACTTTGCTTTCTCAGCATAGCGATTCTACTGGCTCTTCTGTAATGTGATGGCGAATAGTTTCTTGGGAAGTTCACCCTCATCGAACTCTTCTATGTTGACTAATTTATATCCATTCGTCAAATGCTCGACTTTCTCTTTGCTGAAGAAGTGAACTATAAAACCGCCACTGATCTCCCACATATCCTCGCCACGATGAGTTCCCGTCCGGTAATGTGCATCCGTTGTATTACGAACCGTATAGATGTTCAGTCCTTGAGGCTTCAGCGCCCGCCGTATTTCTTTTGATAATGATTCAAGTTCTGATGTGGTTAGGGCCATGCAATAAAGCATGTGAGAATAGCATCCATCAAAAAAGCCATCATCAAACGGAAGGGGTTGTCTTACATCATGTTGAAGCGCCATAACGGATCGAGACAAGCCCAATTTATCGGCCTTGGCTTCTATTTCCTCCACACCTTCCTTGGTGTAATCTAGCGTATATATTTGAAATCCTTCCCGGGCGAAAAACAGCGTATCACGCCCCTGTCCCCCGCCAAGCTCAAGGATTCTTCGTTTGCCTTCTTTTTTGAACATCTCGGCGGCTTTGCGGGCAGGATAGCTCGGTTCCGTTCCAAACATATCGGTATTTTTTACAAACATTCTTTCCCAGTGGTCCCGCTGGGCATTTAGCGGCTCTTTTATCATTTTATGATTTTCCCTTATATTTATCTAAATGAGATACTGTCTCGCCTATTATAGGCTTCCGTTCTTTTGTCCGTTCCTTGATAAGGAACAAGATGCTTCGAGTGAGGTTCCTTGGGTATCAGCTTCATGCTGGAATTGACCTACATCAATACTAATAAATAATTCAAGGAACGACCTCTTTTTAGAACTCATCTTAAGCTGCTATGATACATCTCTCCAGGGATACGAGAATGCAGGCGGTGCGATTTTGCGTCAGAGCAATCTTACTGGCCATGACATTAGTCCCGATTTTATCATTTGCCCTAGCTAGCGATAATCCTACGAACACTACAATTACTTCTCCGACATGTGCTAATGGCGCTACCAAAATGCTCTAGAAGACTTCACCCTATCGTCTGGAGCTACTGTCTTTGCAGCCGGACTTTTGGCGGGCTTCAACCCCTGTATTCTGGCCGTACTAGCCTTTCTGGCAAGCTCCATGCTGGCCATTACAGGCCGCAGAAGGGATATCTTGGCAATGGTTGCAGCCTTTTCCCTGGGCATGTTCGTGGTCTACATCATTTTTGGAGTGGGCCTATTCAGCATTCTGCAGGAAAAGTCCACGGCTACCGTGTTCCGCACTGTTCTGGCAGCTATCCTACTGGTTCTGGGGCTAATGCAGCTTGAGGACGCCAGGAGGCTGCATATGGGAGGCATGTCCATCTTCCGCACGGACTGGACCAAGAAGTATGTTCATGGTGTCGTTACCAGCCGGAGGCTCAGCTCATATTTCCTTTTAGGAGCCCTTTTCTCTCTGGTAAGGGCACCCTGTGTGGGAGGGATCTATATCGCTATCATTGGCATGATCTCCAGCCAGGGCTATGCCTCATCAGGGCTGTTCTATCTGGTGATCTACAACGTAGGCATAGCGCTTCCTGTGCTGCTTATTGGAGGGATCATCGCACTGGGTATGAGCCCAGAGGAAGTGGATCAATTCCGGAATAAACACAGAGTTGCCATCCGGTTAATAACGGGATTCACGCTAATTGCCATGGCCCCGATTATATACTGGAAAATGATTTGATCTAAAAATGCGTAGAATTGTGTTATATGGATGGATATGCCCCAGAGCCCGTGTGAGGAGAAACATCCAAAAAAGACCTTCTACTATGGCCCCGCGAACACTTTCACATGTTATCCTGATACGTAAATATCAGGTTTTCGATAGCTCTGAAGTCGCGCGCACGGCCACCCCTGAGGTCTACGGGCAGGTTAAGAACGTGGCGAAGATGCTGAAGAAGAGCGACGGACAGGTGATCTTGTTTATCCCTATCTAATTCGGAGCTGAAGGCTCATCAGTGTACTTGTACCGGTCCTCCAATCGGCCATTGATGTATAAGTCATCCTTTTTCAAACTCCTTATGAAAAAAGGAATTACATTAATCCTCTTGCTACGAGGGGGTTGATATAGACGCTATCCGCCACGGTATCGAGGAATGGGTACATGAAGTTGTTCCAATCAATCTTTCTCGCTGTTTGAGCCGTCATCGTATAGGAAGCTCCCGTCTCTATCCTTGTATGTCCATAAGCATCGCCGATTTCGATCTCTGTATTAACCGTCACCTTCTTTACCCTTGGATCTTTAAACAATTCCTTGAAGATCTCCGTCGAGTCGCGTTTTGCGTTTCGCACATACATATCTTCGTCCAAGGAAGCCTTTTCAGGAAGCGTTACGTGAACATTGCCTCCTTCGACGTACACTTCTTTGGCATCAGTTCCCCACGGAAGCATATGTTTAACGTCATCTACATCAAGTGTATCGTTGTTTGGGGAGGAATCCTTAGGTCCATCGTCGTTCGGCGGAATCAGCACGAGGAACAAGAACAACGCTATGAATCCGTACAAAATGTAACCTGCTATTCTCACAACCACGCTTTTGTGATCTAACATGGGTAATTTTATGCTCATAACAATTCCTCATCATATTCATTCTGCTTCTTTTTCACATTCGCTATCAGTTCATCTATCCAAGCATCTACCTTTTCCTGATCAGAAAAATCAGGGGTTTTGTACACTTTTTTCTCCATCAACACTCCTCCAACGACAGAAAATTAAGTTACATATCCCTCAGTTACATGCATCCCTATCCGCACCAGGGGCACACTGACACGTTCATTATAAAGCCTCCAAGTCTTTCAGCTTCATTGCCTTGGAATCGATTAGCTCCAAAGAGATGGCATAATCTGCAAACAGAAGATCAACGGGATCGTCAACCGTATCTTGAGCGATAGCATACATTAGCGCGCTATGTTCGACCAACGGGTTAGTGATGTATCGGACTGGAAAAAGATGAGACACCTAAAACGCCTCCACAGGGCCATTGTGACCGCCTGCCCAGCTCCCATGGTTAGCGCTGATTAATGGTTTATCCGTGATGGAGCCGTCAAGGTGTGCCCGGATTGTATTTTGAGCAGTAGAAAAATATTTCCTCTGATGTTTGCACCTTTGTGCCGGGGGATACTGTTTTGCAGGGCATGAGCAGTCATCCATCGACGTGCAGTAGTAAACCTGGGGCTTCTTGTTGCTGAGAACCAAAACGACACCAGCCAACCATATTTCGCTAGGCAACGGCTCTATTTGTCTATTCAGACTCTTCAGCATCGCCTGAACAGCGGCTAAGCCTTGCGATTTCAGGCAGGGCATCGATTGCAGAGCTTTCTTCATTTTACTCACCAATCACTTGTATGGGTTAAAGGTCTTAATGTAGTTTGTGGTACAAAATACACGATGGATGAGACTGCTTAAATACCAAGAAGGATACAACGTTTACAGGGAGGAAGAGAACATCAAGATCGTAATGGACTCGGCAGAAAGGGAAACAATAGTTGAACCTATTTACACTAAGCCCGATAGCAACGGTCGAGTTTATATATCCAGGAAACTCGCGAATAAGGAAATTTTGGTGATAGTTCTAGAGGCTACGGTTGACGATAAGATTAAATTTCTGCATCCGGGGAGAAGAAAGGGTTGAACGTGTTGCCCATGACAAGGACAGCAGCGTGCCAGTGGGGGATTCCCTAGGGGCGCGGGCTGGGGCAACTTTGTTGCAAGGCTGCAGGTGGCCAGAGGCAAAATTAAAATATTTGCAGATCTCATATATTCAGGCCGGTTGTGCAATAAGGCAGTAGTCGGAATGTGGAAAGCATTCCAGGGTCCGGGTGATTCCATTTGCCCGGACCTTCCTCTTTAAGTAACACCCAATTGAGGCACACACCTGAAATATTCCTTTTTCAATTCGTCCATTGTGATGCGATTATAGCCATCCTCGGCATCTTTTAGCTTATCCCCACGCAAGCGCTGACGAAATTCCTTTGACATGCCGTTCTTGCGAAGAGAAGTTGTGAAGAAATATCTCATGCAGTGACTTGTGAACTTCTCGCTAGTGTCTGCTTCTGGATCTGTGCTACATAGACCGGCAGTGATTGCTGTCTTCTTGACAACTCGAGCGAGCTGGCTTTCAGATATCCTGGTTCCACGGTCTGTTATGAACAGTGCGCTTGTCTTCTTACCGATCCTCTGCAAGATGGCCTCGCGCCTGGCGATCCAGCGCTTGAGCACAGATAACAGCTCGTCATCGATAAATGCGTAATTGTAGCTTCGCTTCGGAGTTGGTGTGATCTTGAAGACTCTTTTGTCTAGGTTCACGCCCTCGATGTTAAGCTCGCAGATCTCATGACACCGAAGCCCGCACTTCAGGCCCAGGGTCAGTATAGCACGGTCTCTTGATGAAAAAGCCGTGTTCACTAGCAGGCTGGCCTGATCTACGGTTATAACCTGCTTCTCGGATTCTGTGCTGCTCAGGTCATGCTTGAACTTTCTCAGGTATTTCCTCGCACCGTTGACAGGATTGTAGGGCATTAGCTGGAGTTCGTCAACCATGTAATTGTACAGGCTTGATATGGCAGCGTAATGGTGGCGAATAGTGCTCTCGCAGTTTCTTTCTCGAAGTACGTCTGTGAGATAGATCTTTAGATCTTCCTTTGTCACATCCACGAATTTTTTAGGGCCGAGATAAATCATGAACAGGATTACTTGAGACTTGTATGTTCTGATTGTTTGCTTGCTGTAGTTCAGGGCTTTAAGTTCAACCAGGTACTTTGCATACAATTCAAGGTTCTTTGCAGATATCGTCACGTCCTTGCCGGAATGAGATAGAGACCCGTGACCTTCGATCCTGACTACAAGTACGTCACCGTCTTGGTTGACAACCTCGGTAGCATATATCAGCGGCAAGAGTATTGATACGTTAACTGACATCAGGCATACCTCCAGCCGGTACTGGTCTCCTCAACTAACCCTAGATCTTCCAGGTCCCTCAAAGCCCTAGAGAGAAGTGCAGCCTTATCAATGCCCAGATTCAAAGCTACCAACAACCTGGTGGGCTTCCAGACGCCTCCCACTTTCATAACTTTTAGGACATCGCGAGTTAGATTCTTCAATTCACTGGGGCCTAGTTCGGGTTTGTCTTGTAGCCTGATATTCGTTAAATTTAGCCTCAGCTCTCGCTTTGATTCTTCCAACTGGCGCTGCAACAGGGTAATTAGATCAGAGTCGTTGCTGGTTGCAGGCTTCTCATTCATAGCTGATTCAATGCACTCGACGACGAATTTGCTGAGAGGTAACCCTACCGACGCTGCTTTCTTTTTCCATGCATCCAAACTTTCAGCATTTGGTGCATAGACGGTGACCTGAAGAGATGCATAGTGCTTTCTTTCCTCTTTAGTCATGGGCATGACTAACCACCTGGTTAATACATACTCTCTCCAAGTATATATAGCTACCTGTAGAAAAATAGAATTCTTCTGTGCGCCAGCATGCAAAAAGGCGTTCGAGGAGAATCCTGCCAAATACCTTAAAACCGCATGACAAAAGCAAAAGCGATTGTTGCGGCTAATGCAAAAACTACAATGCTGTCACTCCTGACATCTCACCTTTTTAGATTTTATTTGAGTTCAACAGAGAAAACGATAGCTCATATCGCTATGACATATCTTAAATCCTAATAAGTTTCTGAACAAAGATCCCGCAAAGTTTAATGCAGATAATAGGAATAATATATTACTTCTCGGGATCATATGTGCAGCAATCCATCGAGCATGGCAGAATAATCTGGAGTGGGAACTTCAGCCATTCGTTCGGAAGGACTACAGTGCATTGCTACCTAATGCAGCAAAAGCTGTCTTTTAGGGTGCATTCTATCTCGAGATTTCTGAAAGGAGAAAGCCAGGAGGTAGGTAAATGGCTGAGAAAAAGAAACGGACCGATAAGAATATCGACCCGGCGACTACCGGCAGCCAGTTAGGAATGGGCGGAAGCGCAGGCCTAGGCGGCAGCTACGTACAAGGAGCAGGAAGCAAGTCCGGGATGACCAGCGTCAGTAGCGGCTTTGAAAACCTACCCGAGCGGGGTAACGTTGGCGGAGTAGGTAGCAAGGTCAGAAAAAGCGGAGAGCAGATGGAACCTGAAAAGTAAATGATTCCTTCTCTGAGGCTGAATCAGAGATGAAGCAAAGAGGAAAGGAAATACAGGAAGGAAGGATAAAAGAGAAGGAAATGAGTCAACGTACCGGAATGAGCAAAACCAAGGGTGCGCAGACCTCTAAATGAACAAGCAACTAAAAACTAAAAGGGACTATGAATGGGAGCTGCACGTCCGGCAGAGGGGCCAGGATGTGCAAACTTTTAATTTAAAAAACGATCTTCTGGTTTCATCTTTTTCCTTCTAGGACTCCGATCCTTCGCTCCAATGATTTCATTCTCTCGTGCAGCTCTGCGATGAACCCCTCCAGGCGTGCCAGTCTCTCTGCATCGCTTGTAATGATCGGTCGGGTTCCAAAGCTTGTCCTGTGCATCAGATCCTCTTTGAAGTCCTCTAAGACGGGATTATCAGACTCGCGCGGTTCTGCTCTTCTGGGCTGATTGCTCTCGTTCGATTGTTTAGCCATAATTTCACCTTTCCAGCTGGCCTTTGCCAGGATTGCGCTGCTCTTTACTCTACTCTGATTAGATTTTAAGTAAGCGGGTGTGAATCAATCTGAGCCAGAAACTTTTCAGCCTGATTCTCGCGCCAGGTGCTTTATATACCATAGATCCCAAATATTTTAGAACACAGCTTTCCTATTAATTATCTAATCATCGCTCTCAAGGGATATCATGGATAGATTCGATCTCATAGTCATAGGCTCCGGCGCGGGAATGGGCGTCGTCTCCAGCGCATCACAAGAAGGGCTGCGGGTGGCTTTAGTGGATCAGGGCCCTACAGGAGGGACGTGCCTGAACAACGGTTGCATCCCCTCAAAGTTGCTCATCTATCCTGCAGACGTTATCAGAACCCTGCAGCATGCCTCCCAACTAGGCGTGGAGTGCAGCATGAGCAGGGTAGACTTCCAGAGGATAATGAAGCGCATGCATGCAGTAGTGGATAAGGCGCGCCGCGACCTGGAAGAGTCCATCGAGATAGACCCGGGAGTGACATGGTACAAAAGCACAGGGGAGTTCGTCGGCGATTATACTCTGAAGGCCGGAGACAAGACACTCACCGCTCCCAAAATAGTAATATCCACAGGCGCCCGGCCGCTAGTCCCGCCGATATCCGGCCTGGCGGAGGCGGGCTATCTAGACAATATATCGCTCCTCAACCTGGAGGAGGCGCCAGGTAGCCTGATAATCATCGGCGCAGGGTATATCGGCTGCGAATTCGGCCATTTCTTCTCCGCTATGGGGACAGACGTGACCATCCTTGGAAGGAGCCCGATAGTTCTGGATAACGAAGACCCCGAGGTCTGCAGCATTGTCAAAAAGATTCTCTCGCAGGACTTGAGGGTGATCACCAGCCACGAGGTCGTCAGCGTGGTGGTCAAAGAAGGAAAGAAGGTAGTCTCGGCTCAGAGCAAAATAGACAACAAGACCTACCAGTTCGAGGCAGACGAAATCTTACTGGCAGCAGGCCGCAGATCCAACTCTGACCTTCTAAAGCCCGAGATGACCGGAGTGGAGACCGATGGACACGGGTGGATCAAAGTGAACGAGTTTCTTGAGACCACGAAGAAGGACATCTGGGCGCTGGGAGATGCCACCGGCAAACACATGTTCCGGCATACAGCAAACTACGAAGCAGAAGTTGTCTCCCACAATATCCTCCAGGCCAAGAAGAAAGAAGATCGAGAAGCGGCAGACTTCCATGCCGTGCCCCACGCCGTTTTTACCCATCCTCAGATAGCAGGCGTCGGCCTTAAGGAGGCGGAGGCCCTGGCAGCAGGCCATAAAATCCTGGTGGGCAGGGCCAGTTACATGGACGTGGTCAAGGGCATAGCTATGGCCGAAGAGCACGGGTTCGTAAAAGTAGTAGTAGAGGAGGAGACGGGAAAAATCCTGGGATGCTCAGTGGTAGGCTCCTCTGCCCCTGAGCTGGTGGAGCAGGTTACCTATCTCATGAACACCGAATACCAGGATCTGATGCCCATGATCAGGGCTCAGATCATCCATCCCACAATCAGCGAGGTCATGGCTCAGGCGTTCGCAAATCTGGAGCATCCTTACCATCATGAAGAAGAGGCCACGAAGGAGTAGCTCGACGGTCGTAGGTTTTGATTAAGAGTTTTGATCAAGAATTTTGATCAAAAGAGTCTTTAACTCCGATCGCCATATATTTCTATTTAGAGTTAAATAAATCGATTGATAGGGATGTGGTAGTTATCGCCCAGAAATTTCAGTGCACCATATGTGGATATGTTTACGATCCAGAGAAGGGAGATCCTGATTCAGGAATCTCTCCTGGAACGCCTTTTGAAGACCTCCCTGATAGCTGGACATGTCCGCAATGCGGAGCCATGAAGGATGATTTCAAGGAGATGGATTGAGTGAGCCTGATAAGAGTTGTCAAGCCGGGGGTTTTGTGGGTAGGAGCTATCGACTGGGACCGCAGGCTCTTCGACAGCCTCATACCTCTGCCCGATGGGACCAGCTACAACTCCTATCTGGTCAAAGGCAGTGAGAAGACCGCCCTGATAGATGCCGTGGATGCGACCATGGCAAAGGTCCTGATAGACAATCTGAACACTCTGGGCGTCAAGAAGCTGGACTACATCGTTTCGCAGCATGCGGAGCAGGACCATTCCGGGACTATTCAAAAGCTGATCGCACTTTACCCTGAGGCAAAGGTGGTCGCCTCCAGCAAATGTCTGGAGCTTCTGATCGAGTTCAGTTTGGTTTCCAGGGATAGAGTGCAGGAGGTCAAGGACGGCGAGAAGATCTCTCTGGGCGGCAAGACCCTGGAGTTCATCCACGCCCCATGGGTTCACTGGCCGGATACCATTTTTACGTACCTTCCCGAAGACAGAGTCCTGTTCACATGCGACTTCCTGGGATCTCACCTGGCCACCAGCGATCTTTATGCCGTGGACGAGGCCACCGTCTACGAGGCTGCTAAGAGGTACTACGCCGAGATCATGATGCCCTTCAGGCAGAATATCAAGAAGCATCTGGAGAGGATCAAGAACCTGAATATGGACGTGATTGCCACCAGCCACGGGCCGCTTTACAATAAGCCGGGGTTCATGCTCGAAGCCTACAGGGATTGGGTATCGGATGACGTCAAAAACCAGGTGGTTCTGCCATACGTATCCATGCATGGATCTACCAAGATCATGGTTGACTACTTCGTTGACGCCCTCATCTCCAGGGGAATTGCGGTGAAGAGGTTTGACCTCACCAGCTCAGACGTGGGGGAGCTGGCTGAAGCCCTGGTTGACCCGGCCACGATAGTAATAGGATCACCCACCATGCTTGTAGGAGCCCACCCCGTTGCCCTGTATGCTGCTATTCTTGCCAATGCCCTCCGGCCCAAGGCCAGGTTTGCGTCCATCATTGGCTCCTTTGGTTGGGGCAGCAGGATGGTGGAGCAGATCACAGCCAGCCTGCCCAATCTGAAGGTGCAGCTGCTCGATCCCGTAGTGGCCAAAGGCCATCCCAAGGAGGCAGACTTCAAGGCTCTGGATAGGCTGGCTGACGAGATCCTGGCGAAGCACAGGGAGCTAGGGATCGTATAAAGCAAAACTTTCTCTCTTTTTTACTTCAACGCATACCTGAAATGCACAGCGGCAATATGCACTGATTTGCTCACATACGGCTCCTGATCGTAGTAGTCGGTCTGCGTGCCCTGCGATGACCAATGCATTTCTTTGGGGCCTTTCACCAGGCTGTAAAACCGGCGTACATTGTCGGGCAGTGCGCTGTTATCGCTGTGAATGAAAAGCGCAGGAGCGGTAATCCTCTCAGCAATGCCGTCAATGGCGTTGAGCCGAAGCCACTCAGACCAGGACGCTACTGCAAATTGGTTTTTCCATTGTGGAATAGCACCCCGCCTGGGATTGGCGTAATAATCCAGCTCAAAAAACATTGCAGCATTCTGGTCTTTGGGGTCGTATGCGGAAACGTAATCCATCTGTCCGCTTTTCTGGAATTTGCTAATGGCTGCAGCTGCAAGATCCAGCCGACGCGAAACACCTTCTGCGCCCCCATAAAACATTGGCGTTGTTTCAGGATGCTGGAACCAGCCAGCAACCGTTACAAAAGCCTTGAAGCGATCGTCCTCTGCTACTGCACGTGCCATGTAGCCAGCACTGGCACAAACCGCAAGCCCACCGATGCGCTCCGGATCTATCATCGGCATCGATTGCAGAAAAGTCATCGCATTTTTGAAATCCTGAGTCTTGGCAATGCCTGATTCAAATTGTCGAGGTTCGCCGCCGCTTTCACCGAAAGAACGAAAATCAAATGCTAGAGTGGCAAAACCTTGCTTTGCTAGCAAACTGGCGTACAGGCCAGCCATCTGCTCCTTGACGGTAATCCATGAGCCGCCAACGATTATAGCTGGCAGTATGTCGCCTGATTTATAAGTCTCGGGCAGAAACAAATTGCCAGCTAAAGTTATTCCTTCGCTTTGAAAAGTAACCCTATTCATAATAATCTCCCGTGTCGACATTTGGCTTTTTACTATGATGTGTTAATATGTATTTCTAAATATATAGCTATTTCTTCATCTCCACTTTTCGATGAGGCAGGTCTGTAATATAAATAGTTTTAAGACCAGACCATTGTTCAGCACATGGAACTACTCTCTCAGCCTTATCTCATCTACGTGCTGGCGCTGCTGTTTACTGGAGTGGTCGTGGGCTTCGCCTGTGGCCTCTTAGGGGTTGGAGGAGGCTTCATAATGGTTCCCGTCCAGATCTGGGTGCTGACCTCGACTGGTATAGATCCGACGTTGGCCACCAGGATGGCTTTTGGGACTTCCCTTGCCGTAGTCTTGCCCACAGCCCTCAGCGGCTGTCAGGGCCACAGCTGCCGGGGCGTCGTCCTCTGGAGGCCGGGGATCTACATGGGTCTATCAGGCCTTGTAGGAGCAATTTTAGGTGGAACCATTGCAACTCACGCTCCCGGGGACCTGCTCAAGGTCATCTTCGGGCTGGTGGTGCTGGCAGGAGCCTTAAGGATGCTTCTAGCTGGAAAGATAAAGCCGCGAGATGAGCCAAAGGGGGGCATTTTGCAGTACATCCTGTGGGGCTTTGCAGTAGGAATAGTATCGGGCTTAAGCGGCATAGGGGGCGGCGTGATCCTGGTCCCGGCTATGGTCGTGGCCATGGGCTTCAGCATGCACCAGGCGGTAGGAACCTCATCCGTCGCTATAGCCCTGAACTCAGTAGGCGGCATCCTATCTTATGCCGTCAACGGATGGGGGGTTCCGGGGCTGCCGCCCTATTCTGTAGGCTACATAAATCTATTGCAGTTCGGCCTGCTGGCAGGGGCGAGCGTTCTTACAGCCCGGCTGGGCGTGAGGTTCGCCCACAGGCTCCCCGGTGAGCGTCTTTCGCAGATCTTTACGGCCCTCATGATTGTTATCGGGCTGGATATGCTCGGCGTCTTCAGCAGGCTCCACCTGCCGGTATGACCATTTCCACAATGACCATTTCCACATTTCGAATAAGTTTATATCTTTAGACAACGCAATGCTATTTGGTTTCTTCAAAATCTACTGATGCATGGAGCATGATAATATGAAGATCAATATTTCGAATTTTTTATGGCTATTATCTCTGACCGCAGTGGTTTTCGCGTCGCTTGGATGCATTGGGCAAGAAGGCGAGCAAGTCGGGCCTCTGCAAAGCGAGAACATCTCGGTTCCCTTAGGCGATGCCAAGTCTGTGAATGCTCAGGTAGTGATGGGTGTTGGCAAACTCAACCTGGAGGGAGGCTCAGAGGATCTAATGGATGCCAACTTCATCTACAACCTGGCGTCCTGGAAGCCTGAAGTCAGCTATACAATTACCGACGGCGTGGGCGCTCTCAGGGTTTCACAGCCTTCCGGCGGCAGCAAGTCATTCTCCAAAGATGTTCGTTATGAATGGAACATTTCCTTGAACAACGACGTTCCCATAAATCTTAGAACATTGCTGGGAGCAGGAGACGGCAACCTCAGGCTGGGTGGAATGTCGCTTACTGGACTCGAAGTTCAATCGGGAGCAGGGAACGTTACTCTGGACCTCAGTGGAGTTTTGAAAAGAGACCTCAATGCAAGCATAGAGGCCGGCATCGGCGATCTGACCATCATCGTCCCGCAATATACGGGCACAATGATCAATGCCAGCCAAGGAATAGGGTCCATCGAGGTCGGCAGCGGCCTGAAGAGCCTGGACGGGGTTTATATCAATGATGCCTATGGAAAAACGGCAATCACTTTGAGAATAAATGTCAGGTCCGGAATTGGAAAGATCAGGCTCATGCAAAGCCCCTGAGCCTGGGGATTTTTAGTGCTATTCTTCTTTTTTTAGGCTCCTCGCTATTTCCTGTGGGTGAACCAAAAGGAGCATAAAGCGACTTCAGATAATAATATCAAAATCCATCTGTGCGTCCTTTGTGTCCTTTGTGCTCTTTGTGATCTTTGTGGTTGAATTTCGTTCGTTTGGCAGCAACAAAACAAAACTAAATTCACCACAAAGAGCACAAAGATAAGCCTAGAACCCCAAGCCATTGAGAATATTCACCATAACCTGTGGTTAGCAACTCGAAAAAGCGAAGAGCCCTTTTTTTAGCCTTCCTGGCCAGGCAATCTCTATCGCAAACTTCTAAATAATCAAGAGACCTTAGTTAGTGAGATGGTTTCCAAGGACAACACGACTGGGTTTCGCATTGAAGAGCTGATGGACCTCTATGCCCCAGTGAAGACGCAGATCGAATCCCGGCTGGGAGAGTTCAGGCAGATCTGGGCAGAAGGCATCGATGAAGACCTCTTCAGGGAGCTGGTCTTCTGCCTCCTCACGCCCCAGTCCAGGGCGAGAACCTGCTGGGCAGCAGTCGAGCGCCTTGTCAGGAAGAGCATAATAAAAACGGGCAGTGCAGAAGAGATTCATAAAGAGCTTGTAGGCGTGCGGTTCAGTGAGAGGAAAGCAGAGTATATCTGCCTCGCCAGAAAGATGTTCTCCTCTCAATCCTTGAGAGCCACATTAGAGGGTTTCAGCAGCCCCTTTGCAGCCAGGGAATGGCTTGTCCAGAATGTGAAGGGCCTGGGTTATAAGGAGGCCAGCCACTTCCTGAGGAATATAGGATTAGGAGAGGAGCTCGCCATCCTGGACAGGCATATCCTGAAGAACTTATCGCTTCTAAGAGTAATAGAAGAAGTGCCTGCCTCTCTCTCTAAGAAGACTTATCTGGATATCGAAAAGAGAATGACGGCCTTCTCGGAGAATGTCGGGATTCCCATGGGCCATCTCGATCTTTTGCTCTGGTATAAAGAGGCAGGAGAAATATTCAAGTAGAGAATTATTTTTCCGGGCAGCCGCCTTCAAGCCAGGCTCCGCAGATGGGCTCAGTTAAGTTCTCTGAAGGGTCGTCGCATTTCATAACGTACCCGCACCAGCGGTGGATCTTCTTGCCTGTGGCTGGGACGATCTGATCCTGGCACCAGACCTTAAGCCCACAGCCTTCGGCAAGGGAAAGCTGCTTCAGCATCTCTTCCTGCGAAGCTCCTTGAGATAAGAGCTCTTTGAACTTCTTTTGCGTCTCTTCCATGGACATGAAAGTATCTCTTTCTCCTTTTTATTTAAGTATTTGTTTCAATCTTGTTGTCAAAAGCCTTTCATCCTCCAGAGGGCCAAAGAGGCCAGGACAGCTGCCGATGCGCCGAAGACAAAAGTTGCGCCGGCTCCAAACTCTGCCCAGAGGCCTCCGGCTACCAGGCCAGAGAGTATGGCTGCCAGACCCACGACCCCGTAGTAAAATCCAAGCGACGTGCTCCTTACGGACGGCAAGCTGAGATCAGAGACAAAAGCCCTCTCTGAAGCGTCGACCATTGCAAAAACAAGGCCGTAGAGGGCAAAGAGGACTATCAGGCCGACCTCCGAAGAGACGACGGCAAATCCCAGGGCAGTTATGGCAAAAAGAGCATAGCCCATGACGAGCACGTTCTTCCTCCCTATTCTGTCCGACCATATGCCTACGGGCAGGGCCAGGGCAGCGTAGACTACGTTGAACAGCACATAGAGCAGCAGCGGAACTGCAACGGCAGATGCTCCTTCGAAGAACTGCCCGGCTCGAAGTATCATGAACATGTAGCTGAAGTTGCCCAAGGCAAAGAGCGCTGCAATGGCTATGAACTCGCGAAGCTCAGGCGTTAGATCCGAGAGGCTCAGATGGAGCTGACTTGCGGGAGAACGAAAGCTCTCCTCGACTCTGAAAAATGGGACTAGCGCAGCCACTCCCAGGATGCCGGCGACGAGGAAGATGGATCTGAACTCCATGCCGCCCTGCCATAGGACATAAGCCGCAAGGGAGCCGATGACCGCGCCAAAAGAGTCCATGGACCTGTGCAGGCCAAAGCCCCTACCCATTGCTCCTTTGGATGCCGACTCAGCTATCATGGCATCTCTTGGAGCCGAGCGTATTCCTTTGCCGCTCCTCTCAAGAGTTCTCAGGGCAAAGACCTGCTGCCAGGTCACGGATAGAGGAAGCAGAAGCTTGGTTGCAGCAGAGAGGCCGTAGCCTGCTACAACCATTGGCTTTCGTCTCCCTAAGCGGTCTGACCAGTAACCGGCAAAGACCTTGAGGATGCTTGGCAGTCCGTCGCTGATGCCGCCTATGAGACCAAGCGCCAGGCTGCCTCCGCCTAAGGAAGTTATGAATAGTGGTAGTATGGGCTGGATTATCTCGCTGCTGATATCGTTCAGTAGGCTGACGAACCCCAAAAGGATGATATTTCTGCTTTTGTCTTTGCCTTTAACTGATCCGGATACGGGCATTGTGAAGCTGCAAAGCCTTTACTTAAGTATTAACCTTTGTCAAAGAAAGGTTCAGGCGTGATTGGAAGATGACGGCTTTTGGCTCAGGCCGACGAAAGGATAAAATCCTTGTACATCTTTGAGCGTCGGCGAAGGAGATTTCATGAAAGTTCTTGTCAGCGATTCTTTAGCGGAGGAAGGAGTTAGGAGGCTCGAGACGGGAGCGGAGGTTGACGTTATAACCAACCTCTCACCCGAAGAGCTCGTCAAGAAGATAAAAGACTACGATGCTCTGGTAATTCGCAGCGGCACGAAGGTCACGGCCGAGGTCATCAACGCTGCAGATAAGCTCAAGGTTATTGGCAGAGCGGGAGTAGGCATAGATAACGTGGATGTCGAGGCTGCCACCAAGAGAGGCATAATCGTCCTTAACACGCCTGGCGGAAACACCATCTCAGCCGCAGAGCACACCATCGCCATGATGATGGCTCTGGCCAGGAATATACCCCAGGCCAACGCCGCCTTGCACAAGGGCGAGTGGAACCGGAAGAAGTACACAGGCGTCGAGTTCTTCAACAAGACCCTGGGGATAGTAGGCCTCGGCCGAGTTGGCGCTGAAGTCGCAACAAGGATGAAATCCTTCGGCATGCAGATCGTGGCCTTCGATCCATTCATCACCGAGGAGAAGGCGAAGCAGATGGGCATCACTCTCGCACCCCTGGAGCAAGTTCTGCGGGAAGGCGACTTCATAACCGTCCACACCCCCCTGACCAACGAGACCAGGAACCTGATCGATGAGGATGAGTTCAAGATCATGAAGCCTGGCGTGCGCATCGTTAACTGCGCCCGTGGCGGAATCATAAATGAGGCAGCACTCGCCAAGGCAGTGTCCGAAGGCAAAATAGCCGGTGCGGCTGTGGATGTCTTCACCAAAGAACCGCCTACGGGAAATCCGCTGCTGGAACAGGATAAGATAATTACCACGCCCCACCTGGGGGCATCCACTGCAGAGGCGCAGGTGAACGTTGCGCTGGCAGTGGCAGACCAGATCCTCACAATCGCTAAAGGGGGACTTCCCACCAACGCCATCAATATGCCCGCCATATCGCCAGAGACCCTGGCAGTCATGGAGCCCTACATGGAGCTGGCTGAAAAGATGGGAAGCCTTGCAGGACAACTCACAGGCAGGGGCTTTGAGGGCCTGGAGCTGGTATACGGCGGAAGTGTGGCTGAGAAGGACATTCGTCCCGTAACCATCTCTGCAATCAAGGGCCTGCTGGGGTGCATAATAGGCAAGGGAAGCGTCAACTTCGTCAACGCCCAGCGCGTACTGAAAGAGATGGGAGTAAAGCTCCTGGAGAGCAAGACGGAATCGGCAAACGGCTACAGCAACGCCATAACCCTTACCCTGCGCCATAACGGATCAATGACCACCCTTCAGGGAACGGTCTCCGGCAACAATGAGAAGAGGATCGTACAGCTCAACGATTACAAGACTTACATTCCCTCTGAAGGCAGCATGGTCATAGCCGTCATCGAAGACAAGCCCAACATCATCGGCCCCTGCTGCGTGGTGCTGGGAGAGGACAAGATCAATATCGGCGGAATGCACGTCGGCCGCATAGATGAGGGCTGCCCGCAGCTCATGGTCTTAAGCGTAGATCATGCCGTTCCTGAGGCGACTCATGAGAAGATGCGGAAGGTTCCGGGCGTGATCAGCGCCAATACGGTTTCTCTTTAAGGCAAAGGAGAGAACGGACTGTGAAAGAGCGGACGTAATAGAGCGGGCGTGATGCCCGCTGATATTCTATTTTAAAGAAATAACAGTTATTCAGCAGTTAAGCCGTTATTGAGCTGTTGTTAAGCAGTTATTACTACTAACTACTAGCGTTAACGCATTGCCTGCTTGAGCTTTTCCACAAGCTCTGCTCGGATGGTGCTTCTGCGGTCTCCGCCGCAGACGATGCCTCGCACGCCGATGATGTCCGGGTTCAGCCTTTTTAGCAGCTCCAGGTGATCAAAGCCAATGGTTCCTGCCAGGGCCACTTCCAGCCCACTATCATGGCCCAGCCTGATGAACTCCAACAGGTCCTGCTCGCTCATGAACTCGAAGGTCGACCTCCCGTCCTTTACGCCGTATCGACCATGACCAGGTCAGCGCCAGCTTTTGCCGCGGCCGCAGGCAGAAGCATAGGAGAGACACAGCCCGCCCTGGCGTAATCAGAGTAGCCTGCTGCGACGACCTTCTTGCCGGAGTCAAAGTCCTTGACCGCTTTTACGATTCCTTTAATCATCTCCTCAGCCTGGCTCTGCGTCTTTACGCCAAGCAGGCCAGCCTTGATGTAATCTGCGCCTGAAACGGCTGCACCTAAAGCTGCCAGGCTGGCGGTTCCCGGCTTGTAGTCCAGATCGCCGATGGTGGCAGAGACAGGCACTCTTCCCCCGGCAAGGTCAGCCACCTCCCTGATGGCCCAGGGGAAGTTCGCCCCGAGAGAGCCCTCTTTGGGGTTCTTGACGTCAAGTATGTCTGCGCCGCCCGCTAGCGCTGCGCGGGCCTCAACTATATTCATGGGGCTAACCAACAATCTCATATTCAACCAATCCCGAAAGGAGCACCGTGCGATGCATATTCGTCATAGATATATTTAATGGTACAGTCGTTCACGCCGTGCGGGGAGAACGCGAGCGGTATGAGCCCATCGATCGTTACAGCAATGTAGTATCCACTTCTGATCCTGAGGATGTCGTGCGAGCAGTGAGGCCTAAGGAGGTCTACATCGCAGACCTGAACCAGATAACTGGCAAAGGCGAGAACCTGGGCGCAATCGTAGCGATCTCCTGCCTGGCCAGGACCATGGCGGATATCGGCGTGTCGAACTTGAGCGATATGGATCATCTGCCCGAGAGAGTGAGTCCTGTTCTTGGAACAGAGACCGCGTCTCTAAAGCTGATGGAAGAGGCGGCATTGCAAAGGGAGATAGTAGTAAGCATGGATATGAAAAACCGGACGGTCCTTAGCCGCGATTCAGAGCTGGCAGCCCACTCGCCCCTGGAGGTCCTGCGCAGGCTGAACGGCTTTCCTCTGGCGGGGGTGATCCTGCTGGAGCTGGACCGGGTTGGCACCTCTTTGGGCCTGGACAGGGAGTTTCTGGAGAAGGCCTCATCCGTAAGCGATCATCCTCTCATTCTGGGCGGCGGGGTGAAGGGCTTAGAGGATCTGATGGCGCTGGAAAAGATGGGCTTTTGTGGAGCGCTTGTAGCAACTGCGGTACATAACGGGAGAATACCGCTGGAGATGCTGCGGTGAATCAAAAGGACTATTTCTTAAACTGGTATCCGCAGGTATGTACTCTTTTTATGTCTTCGGGTGTCAGCGGGAAGGCTCTGCAGATGGCTGGCCTGCGCTTGTATATCTTGCAGCGCTTTTCCTTGGCATCGTGCGCAAGGCAGCCTTTGCAGCATTTGCCGCACCTTACGCATTTCCCGATCCTTTTGGCCTTCCAGCCCATCACGAGGTCTCTTTTGAGATACCAAACAAGCCTTCTCCTGACCCATCCATCGAGCATGGCAGAGAGTAAGTTGTCTTGTATATAAGTGCTAGGATAAGCGCTAGAGGAAAATTCACCACAAGATGTTGGATAATCTTTTTTTACAAATACTCGCCAAACTCTTATCCATGGACTATTTATCCAGCGGCTTTTCCAAAGTGGATAGCTCCCAGGACCCATGCGTCTTTACTTCTTGCCTGCAGACCCTATGCTCCTTGACTTACTTCCAGGACTACAAGAAGAAAAGCTTCCAGCGACTAGATCCAAAGGAAGGCTCAAGGATACTTGAGATTGGCTGCGGGCTGGGACAGGATGCGACAGCCATAGCCCAGATGATAGGAAAGAAGGGCAATGTGGTAGCTGTGGACTCAAGCAAAAAAATGATAGAAGCTGCGTGCAAAGGCCCCATGGAGGCGGATTCTATCCAGTCTTTCCAGTCTTTCCAGTCTATCCAGTTTTGCCTTGCAGATGCCTGCAACCTTCCTTTTGCCAATAGTGCCTTTGACGGAGCAAGAGCTGATCGGGTCTTGCAGCATATACCAGATCCGAGAAAGGCTTTTGCAGAGATGGTTCGAACAGTTAAGGATAAGGGCAAAGTGGTGGTCTACGAACCCGATTGGGGGACTTTCATCATCAGCCCGGGCCAAAAGGAGATCTGCCGTACCATGACGCAGCTCTTTGGGGATACCTTCCCGAGCGGATGGATCGGCCGCCGGCTTCCTGGTTTTTTCCGAGATGAAGGCCTCGAAAAGATTCAAGTCGAGGCGGGGACATTTTTCACTGAAGATCTTGATCTGGCTATTCGGGTCTTTGATCTGGTCAATAACGCTCATAGGGCGAAGAGTTTGGGTTATGTATCTGTGAGTCAAGCGAAGGGCTGGCTTGAAGACTTAAGGGAAGCCGATAAGCAGGGCCGCTTTTTCTGTTCGTTAACGGGTTTTCTTGTAACCGGAGAAAAGCATATGACATTCACGTAACCCTAATGCAGCAGTAAGCATTTTACGTCGCCATTGACAGTTATAATATATGATTATCTCCTATTTACACTAGACAGCGAAGAGGAGAAAGAGAGGCAAAAGTATGTTAAACCGGGATGAATCATCGGCTTCTAATTCGACGGATGGCACCATCATTTACACGCTCATCTACTCTATTTCGAAGGAGGTGAAGGAGGCCAAAGATGAGGTAGTGAAGCCGGTACGTTCTGCGCCTTTGTATGAGGAGAATTTTTTGCGATTTAAAGTGGTTCGAGATACCATTATACGCGAAGTGAGCGGGCGCAGGATCACTTTTGATCTCAAGATCTTTGAGGACTCTAACCTCATTATCGAGGCACAAACCCCTTTCGGTCTGAAGAATACAGGCAATATATCCAACCTCAAGAAGACCCTCTTTGAAGAGTGCAGGAATCTAGCCAACGAGTTCAACCCAAGCGTGTTCTTTGAGGAATATATTTTCTTCTGCGTAAAGGATTATGATGGCACAATCGATTCTTACCTCAGCGAACATGGGGAAACTATCGCTGCAATGCTAAAGGACGAATCAATCAAGCTCGCGCAAAAGGAGATAGACGATACTCTGGCAACCAACATTCGCTATGGTCGACAGGACATCACGGTAGTCGATTGGGATGGAGCGTTCTTGATTGATGCATCAGGCGAGTTCAAGGAGACCATCGCCGTGCTGGAGCTGGCTAACATCCAGCTCCTCAATTTCCGGATACTTGACAAAAAGCTCGCAGAAAAGATTGACATGCTCAAGCAGTATGGAGAGCCGCTGGACCTCGGCAGCTTCTTTCACATCTCGCCATTCATGAAGAATATCATCAAAATCCGCAGCCAAAGCGTGCTTGAGCTGGAAACTATAGAGTCTGCGCTCAAGCTTTACGGTGATTGGTATTCTGGCAAGCTTTATGACCTGGCAAGCAAGAAGTTCCACCTCAACACCTGGCGAGTGCAGGTCGAGGCCAAACTCCAAGTCCTTGGGGACCTCTATGAGATGGTCGAACACGTTGTGACAGAGCGCTTTAATCTTATCCTCGAGTTCTTGATCGTTGTGCTTATTGTGCTGGAGATCGTGCTGGCTTTCGTGAGAAAATGAAGATCGAGTTGGAATGGGAGATCCAAAGACATTTGCTCAGCCTTCGGGGCTAATTCAGCGGACGTTCACCACAAAGGCACAAAGACGATATTACCATCTTTTAAGAAAGTGCTAAATCCTTTAACCTTAGTGCGTCCTTTGTGTCTTTGTGCCTTGGTGGTTAGTTCAGCCGGATGCTCACCACAGAAGCACAGAGGCAAAAAGCCATTACAATCGTACATGTACTCAGGGATATCTTTGCCCACACTAAACAGCGAAGAGTCGTATTTTAAGGTTCTTGGTTACTACCATCATTTTCGACTATCTTTTTGACTTCATCTCTTATATTTTGAGGAACTTCGTCATATGCACAATCAGCCATCATATAACCTATCTTGTCTTCTCCACGGTCAAGATGCTCTTGGGCAGCCGTGAGGGTTGCCTTGACCTCGTTGGCCCAGATCTCGGTTTCCGTAAGATGCCGATGGCCTTGGCCGATAACTTGGCTAACCTTCGCAACGTTCCAGATAATCATGAATCTTCCACAGGTCGGACGGTTCGTTAATTTCAGCCGCCATCTTGCGGACGTTCTCTGCAATGGTCATTACCTCTCGGTTATAGGCAGCCCTGTATGCTTTACGTGCGATCTCCTTCTCCGGTTTTGACCATTCAGTCTCGCTCGTCTTCGCCCTCTGGGCGGGCTCTATTTTCGTATTTCCACCGCCTGCGTATTGAGTCAGTTGCGACTGTGAGCTATCCATAGAATTCGTTTGTTCACTTGTCAATTCTATCACCTCATCCTCGCACCACTGACGAAGAACCTCTTCCTCTCGTCGATTCTGAAAATCGTACCAGCTCTGCAATAGCCCCCTGTGTTCTAGAAGATCTTTGAATCTTCCATAAGCTCCACGACTTTGGAAAATCTGCTGAACATGTTGATATTCGTTCGCCAAATGCAGCCCGGCAAACTCGAAGACAAGCTCACGGCCTAAACCAAGCTCATTCTTATGGGGTATTTTTATGATTTCATCGCAATCAAGCTCATCTTCATCTATTTCGTCGATGTCTCCCGACTCTGAACGGTAGAATATCTGGCCCGTGTCTTTGCAGAGAATGGCTGTATTCATGCCGTATTCGTCTGAATTCACGAAAAAGAATGCATCCTGGATTTCGCTGAATGTGGCCATTTCCCCGCCCGTCATTTTTTCAGTGATCTCTCAAGCTCAGTCTTCCGAGCCTCAAGCTCGTCCAATCGTTCTTCGATTTCGGATATCTCCTTCTTGATCTTCCGAAGCTCCGTTTTGTTCTTAGCCTTCGCCAGGTATTCCGGTCCAAGCTCACCGGCTATATATTCTTCGAGCTGGCTTCTCAGGACTTTGATATATGGACTTCCCCATATCGATCCATGGCGATACTCAAGTTTACCGGCATTTATGCCTTTGATGATGAAATCCTGATCCACTCCGTACTCTTTCTTAGCGGTTTTTTCGCTGAGTGTCGCACCTTTTAAATTCCATTCGCCATATTTCGCCATTTTATTCCCCGATCAGTCAATCAGCCCTCTGCATTCATGATTTTTACTCCGGCAAGCAATCTCCAGGGAAACTTCTACAAGCATGAATTTCATAGATAAAGACGCCTTCTTCTACTCCCGGATCTTCGTCCATCATCCTTTTTACCTCCTCGATACTTGCATTAAAGATTCCAACCCCGGATACATCGCTTCCGTCAGAGACCGGGCACACAATCGAAAGCCTTCCATCTGCACGAAGCGCGAAATTCCTCCTCCCGTGCCCCCAGATGATCTTTTCAACTCCAGCTTTATTCCTGTTCGGCCCGGCCTTTAAAATCACGATGCAGTAATTCCTGGTGCGGGAGATCATTTGCCGCATGAAATCATCGGTAATCTCTGTCATATGGGCAGCACCTCAAACGAGACGATAGTCTAACGCTTGCATCAAATTACATGTCTCAATCACATATCTAATTTGGCTGAATCAATGTACTGGGATGCACTTTGTGTTGATATAAACAGCATGTCCAGATTGTATGATTTTCAAGACTGATCTGCGTGAATATCGTTCTTACCAAGCACTCCTGCCCAATGCTCGTCGAACATAAGCTCACCGGATTCTTCATAATGATATTTATCTTGACGCATTAAGCCTGTTCCTTCTTTTTCTCATCTGTCTCGCTAGCTCATTTTTAAGTCGTTTTGCCTCTTTTTGTAACTTAATTTTCTCTTGAGAAAGATCTTTATTGGTATTTTTAAGATCGTTAATGGTTCTCATTACCTCCTCTTTATCATCGTAGTTGATCTTATCTATATCAAGATTGATGATGCGTCGCTTAATAATATCTTCCATGCCTAAAAATTTATGAGATCAACTAATTATATTTTCTGGTTGTATCTTCCAGCCGAGCAATGTCCATCCGGCGCAAAGGTACCTGTCGCTTGCATGGGCTGGTTTGGCTGACCTGTTCTCTTTGCTTTAGAGCAACATCCTGTTCCTCAGCCAGGCTGCTTCTGCACCGACCACTGCGTGAACACGCCCGGTCGAACAACGCCCGGAGATCCGACAGCTCTACCAATGATGCTGATCCTGTGCGGACTTCCGAGAGCGGTGCTGGTGATGACCAGCGTAGTCAGGTAGCCGCCAGCCGAACTGGCACATACTCTTTAGTTTCCTGCCAGGAGAAACTAATAGGTAGATTTAAGATGCGATAGCTTTATCGGATGGCACCAGCTTGTACACCTTGCCCGTATTTCCAGTCGGCCCCGCCCTTTGGCTCGCCATAATGTACAGCTCGCCATCCGAGTCTTCCCCAAAACCCCGGATAAAGCCTTTAATCGTCTCCTTTGAATCCCTGAACTACGTTAATTTTATAGATGGTCCACATCCTCACATCGCCTGGTGTCAAATCATCAGGAGATGAAGGCATTTTCCAGCTCCAACCTGATGGCGGTGAGGCTACCAGGAGAGTTCCATCGCCTATCTCGGCATCAGTCCAAATCCAGTTCCCGAAGATGTAGCGCCCGTAAAACCCAGGCATGGCATTGCCTCTGTACACATACCCGCCGATGATGACATCTCCTACATCGTGACCTACCTCAACTATCGGCCCTATCAGAGGCTCACCTCTGTAGCCCGTGGTTCTGCATTCATTGGGAGGCTGCCTGGGATTATCAGGATCAAAGCATTGGGTGCCTTCCCGGATGTTCCAGCCGTAGTTGCCACCTTTAACAATCACGTAAACCGACTCGAAGAGCTCCTGGCCTGCGTTCCCTACGAAGAGAAGGCCGCTTTGGGGGTCGAATGATGAGTAAGCTGCATTCCTTAGGCCGTAAGCGTAGATCTCAGGAAGCGCGCGCTCATTGCCTAGAAAGGGATTGTCTTCCGGGATGCCATAGGGTTTGTTGCCTGTGTTTTCTATGCCCGTGTCGTCTACATCTATCCTGTGGATCTTGCCCAGGTAGCTGGTGATGTCCTGGCCATTGCCTATGTCTGGGTTGTGCCCTCTGCCAACATCATTAGCCCCGCCGCCATCGCCCATCGGTACATAGAGGTATCCGTCTGGACCAAAGCGTATCTGTCCTCCATTGTGATTCGAGTACGGCCAGTCTACCTCCATGATCACCCTCTCGGAATCGGCATCGGCTCTGTTTGGGTCCGAAGACACTCTGAACTCCGATAGCCGGTTTGTGTGATCCCACCCTCGAGGCCCACCTCTTCTCAGAGGAATGCTGTAGTAGACGAAGAGCCTGCCGTTATTCCTGAAGTCGGGGTGGAAAGCCAATCCCAGCAGCCCTCGCTCGTCATATTCGGGAGACAGCTGTACGAGCTTGCTCCTGAGGTCGAGGAAGGGATCCGATCTGACCTCTCCGCTGGGTTCCAGAATCTTAATTACTCCTATCTGGTCGACTATGAAAAGCCTCTTCGTACCGTCATCGGGAGAGACCGCGACCATTGGGCCCGTAAGATCAGAGGCTACCAACTTTAGGCTCACATTGGGCACGAAGTCCCCAGAGGGCTGAGCTATTCTAGTCCTGGAGTTACCGCGCACAAGGACTGCTGCCTGGGGCGAACCGGCATTCGTTAAATTCGGCTTATCCGGCTGAGTTGGGTTCGATCCGTTCCTGCTAGCGTTCGTTTTCTTTCCCACCCTGTTTTCATGAGAATGATAATCATATTAGTGATGCTAATAACATCGCAATTAGCGAGGATCTGTACTCTCCGAGGCCTGGTGTCCTACCTGCTTAAACACCTCTTCACGGCGCGTCCTCTTGACGCCCATTCAGATCTGGAACCTCTCTCTTCAGGCATTCACCACCCCTGTACTGGAATTCCTTCGCTTGTCCAACCGTCCAGTAATATAATCTATCTTTATTTTCTATAAAAGTTTCTGTTTCTATTCAGAGGAGCTTATCTATCCGCGAAACGTGATGAGAAGATCGCAAAGGTGAGACGTGTTCTTGAGCAGCTTTTGGTGCTCCCGATAATGGAAGAAACCTATGACGTTTACGGTGCCATCTTTTCCACACTCGTCTCTGGTGGCCAGCAGATCGGAGACTTTGATGAGATTATTGCCGCTATCACTATTAGCCACAATGGTGCGATAGTTACAAGAGATCACCATTTCGATCGGCTTCCTATGTTAAACGTCATTCACTACTGAGTTTCCATGGTATACCTTTTCATGATCTCAGCCAGCTCTACCATCTGCACGGGCTTAGCTATGTAGCCGTCCATGCCCGCCTCCAGGCATCTCTCTTTATCCCCCGCCAGAGCATAAGCAGTAATGGCTATTATCTTCGGACTATTCTTTGGCCAGCGGCGGCGTATCTCCCGCGTAGCCTCGAACCCGTCCATCTCCGGCATCTGGACATCCATAAGAATTATATCGTAGGGCTTTTTCTCCATGGCCTTCAGGACCTCCAGCCCGTTTTCTGCCATATCCGCATGATACCCGATCTTCCTTAGCATCCTGAGCATTATCTTCTGGTTGACAATGTTATCCTCAGCCAGCAGTATACTAAGCGGTCGATCTAACCCATCATTTGAATCAACCATCTTCGATCTGGCTCTCGGTTTGTCGCGGTCCTGATTGATCTCATCGAGTTTATCATCCGAAGGCTTGGCAGTTATCGTGAAATGGAATATGGACCCTTCTCCAAACTTGCTCTCTGCCCAGATACTGCCTCCCATAAGCTCTACAAGCTTCTTGGAGATCGCCAGGCCAAGGCCTGTTCCCCCATATTTGCGTGTGGTGGAAGCATCTACCTGAGTGAAGGAATGGAAGATGTTGGTGATCCTCTCCTCGGGTATACCGATCCCTGTATCCTTTACTGCAAAATGGATCTCATATGTATCATCGACCTGGCGGCTGTTTATCGAGAGCTGGATCTCCCCAATATCCGTAAACTTGACTGCATTATTCAATAGATTGACCAAAACCTGTCGAAGGTGTGTCGGATCGCCTATGATCCTTTCAGGGGTATCTTCTTGCAGCAGGTATGAAACCTTTAAACCCTTTTCAGAGGCAGATCGACCTATAAGTCCCAGAGACTCCTCTATACATGAGAGAAGATTGAAAGGTTGGCCTTCAAGCTCCAGTTTATTGCTCTCGATCTTCGAAAGGTCTAGAATATCGTTTATAATGGAAAGAAGAGCGTTGCCACTGCTGCTGATCGTCTCTATCAGCTCTCGCTGCTCCGCTGTAAGATCGGTGTCTTGAAGCAGGCATGCAGTGCCAATTACTGCGTTCATGGGCGTCCTTATCTCATGGCTCATATTGGCCAGGAACTCCGATTTGGCTTTTGCTGCAGCTTCAGCAGCCTCCTGGGCCTTCTTATACTCGGTGATGTCCCTGGTTATCCCCACCAAGTACTGATTTCCAGAGTTGTCCGTGTAAGGGGACCTATTGACTAAGACGGTACGCGTCGTCTCTGTGGTGTAGGCATTCGTCTCTTCGTTTACCTTCTCCTTCCCCGTCTGGAAGACCTCTTCGTCATTCTGCCAGGAGATATCGGCCATATCCTTGGCTTTGAAGAGATCATAAGCGGTCTTCCCCAGAAGGTCTCCACGGGAGCGGTTGAAGAGATTGCATGCAGCATCATTTACGAGCACAAGCCGATGCTGCCTATCTTTCACGAATATAGGGTCGCCAATAGTGTTAATGATCTTATCCAGGTAATCCCTTGATTCACTTAAAGCAATGTTAGCATCTTCTAGCTTCTCAGTCCTCTCTTGGACCTTCCTTTCCAGATTCTCTTCTACCAGCTTTCTTTCAGTTATGTCGTGGTAAATCCCGAGGACGGACTCTACTTCCCCCTCCTCTCCGAACTCGGGAACCAGGATTGATTCAAAATGCCTGCGCTGGCCATCTGCACATATAAAATCGAACTCCATGCTCGAGGGCTTCCCGGATTGAAGCACGCCTTTTATCGCTTCCTCTAAGGAATCAACCAGTTTATCAGGCATTCCCAGATTCCTGTAGGTCCTGCCGATGAACTCCTCGGAGGATAGTCCGGTTATTCTCTCAATAACCGGATTGATATATGTATGGCGCAGCTCTTTATCATACCGGGCGATTATGTCAGGGGATTTCTCTGCAATGGTCCTGAACTCCTCTTCCCGAATCTGCAGCACCTCTTCTGCCTGAACGCGCTTTAATGCTAGAGCAGACTGATTCACCAGAGCTTCGATTGTGCTGCGGTTTCTCAGGCCTTCCCCTCGATCGGTTATAATGGCCACCGTCCCCATGAAATCATCGCCAAGAGTGAAGGGCATAGCATAAATATCGCCCAAGTCCAGCTCCAGCTCCATCTGCTTGCAGAGCGGCAGAGGGAGCTGATAGAAGGTCAGGTCGTGGAGGCCGCCTTCGACGGGGCCCAAGCTGCCCCTTATCATGCGCTCCCTGGTCCCTTCAGCTACGGTGAAGGTCAAGCCTATGGGATCTTGATTCAGAATTCCTATCGCCTTCTGGAGCTTCTCCTTCGGACCGCTCACTGCTCGAACTATAGTCTGGTTAGTGGCCGCATTATATTCGCTGACTGTAACTATCGCACTGCCGGCCACTGCGTGAAGCTGTTGGGCTACGTACTGAAATAGCTCCCTGGATTGCATAGGCTCCAAGAGGCGAGTAGCTGAATTTGACAGAAATTCCAGACCTCTCAAGTGCCTGATAAGAGACTCCTCTGCGATCTTACGCTCTGTAATATCGTAATTCACTCCCCTTAGGCGCTGGGCTGATCCATCGCTTTCGGGGATGATACGACCCTGAGAAGCAATCCAGCGCACGCTCCCATCAGGCAAAAAGATCCTGTACTCCGAGTCGTAGTCTCCGCTGCTTTTCCCTAATGCATCTTTAAAGTACTGAGATATCCTCTGACGATCCTCAGGATGGAGATGGGCAAAGAACTCGTCAGCGGAGATCGTTGAAGTCCCAGCAGGAAGCCCAAATAACGCTGCCTCATTCTCGTCGATATAACCCATGCCTGTCGCCCTATCGACCTCCCAGGTGCCCATCCTGCCGGCATCCAACGCTAGCCGCAAGCGTTCCTCGCTCTCCCTTAGGGCTTTCTCCAGCTCTTTGCGCTCGGTGACATCCATCAGAGTCCCTACCCATTCCCGCACCGATCCATCGGGGTTTCGTAGAGGGACTCCATGGACATCAATCCAGGCCCAGCCGCCTTTCCGCGTTTGAAGGCGAAACTCAGCTTCACATACCTGGCCCTCATGTATCTGGCCCTTGTCCTTGCTTTGGCCTTTATCCTCACTTATAGTAGCGATAACGGACTTCTGAACCGACTCATGGTCCTCCGGATGGACCGCCTCCAGGAAGCGTGATTTGTTGATCCCAGACATTGACTGGCCTGTGAGCTGCTCCCACCACAGGGCGCTTAATGGATCGGGCCCAGGCTGCCCCGGCACATAGCGCCAAATGCGTCCGCAAGTGGCATCGACTATGGCGCGGAAACGCTCTTTGCTTTCCCTCAGTTCCTCTGCCGTTTTCTTAAACTCAGTCACGTCCAGCCCCGAGCCCAGGATCTGCGTGACCCGTCCATCGGCATCGCGCTGGAAGACCGTATCATAGGCGTAGATCCAGCGCCAGGAGCCATCAGCATGGCGCATGCGGTATTCGATGGGGACCACCTGACCATCAGGCAGGGTTTCCAGACGCTGGAAATGAGATGGCATTCTGCTCAGGTCCTCTGGGTGCATCAATGTCTCAAGCCCTATCTTCATGGCATCCAGCTCTGACTTAGTATAGCCCAGGAGATCGGTTATCTTCCCCGAGAAGAAGACGCCACGCCTCTCGACCACATCGAATAGATATAGAGCTGCCGGATTCACATCGTTGATCCTCTTTAGGAACTGCTCGCGGTGATGCAGCTCTTCTTCAGCCGATGATAGCTCCTCCAGGCTTGTTTGAAGATCCCTTAAGGTATCTACGGGAATACAGACGGTGTCGCCTGAACCCTTCTCTTTAAGAATACCTTCTATCTGATGGTAGAGTCCTCTAGCTTTGCTTATTGGATTATCGGTTGCCATCCTGCAGCTCCATTTGCGATCTCAGCGTAGCGTTTTCACTTGTACAACATGTTATATATTTTCATCGGTCATATAGACAAGACATTAATAATTTAATAAAGATAGAAGATCAATAAGATGGATAGTTTTCGATGCAATTATTTTCCTAAGAAGCCAGATGCTTTTTTTGTATCTGTCATTAAGTCAAATAGAATGCTGCTCTGAGGGGGATGAGATTTTTAGGGTATCCTCTCTTCTTGGATCTTCTCCAAGGCTACGGAGGTCTAGGCTTAAAACTGCTATCGTTAAATGGATTTTATTAGGGAATGGGGTTCAAATGGATGGGCTCTCGCTCTTAGCCAATCGCAAGATATGCGCCTTCAGACTTTCCTAGCTGGGCTGCTTTTGCACCGACCACAGCGTGAATATGCCCGGGAAGCCTTTCATGGCAACGCCTTCATGCCGCTCCCATCTCTAACTGCTTGTGCTGAGCGGCACCGAGCCGATCGATGTCTTCTTTCGCCCGGTCGCTCAGCCAGATTTCCGCGCCTTTGATGGCTCCGACCACGCGGGCGGCGAAGTTCACCGTGCCGCCGAACACATCGCCTTCCTCCACGTGCATCGGCCCGATGTGGATGCCGGCGCGGATTTGTATCTGGGGATGGCCCGTGTTCCTCTGCAACGCCCGCGCATAGTCCAGAGCTGCATCCGCGGACTTGAACGCCGCCATGAAGCTGTCGCCGATGGTCTTGATTTCCCGGCCTTTGAACTGGCCGATCAGCTTCCGGCTTTGGGCAAAGTGCGCCCGCCGGACTTCGTTCATGGCCTCATCCCGGATTTCTTCGCCCAGCGCCGTCGAGCCGACGACATCGGTGAACACAATCGCCAGCGTGACCCGCTCGCCGCCGGCCCATTCCTGGAAGCTCTTGGTGCTCGTCTCGCCTTTGGCCGACATGACGAACGCATCGAAGTCCCGTTGCCGGTCGGCGGATTTGTCCATCGCCTCGACTTCTGACCGGAAGTGAATCCGCTCCTTCGGCTCGGCCAGTGACACTGTCCCGCCGCAGGGACAGTTGAACTCCATCTTCCCTTGTCCCTGAAGCCGCTTCACATAGCTGTCCGGCACCGGGTCGCCGCAATCGGGACACACGAAGAACCGCACGAGTTCCACCGTGCCATCCAGCGCGCGGCGTTTGGCGTGGGCCAGGACGAATTCCTCGAAGTGGAACCGCGTCTCTGCGCTGGCGTGTTCGTCGAAGAAGAGGATCAAGCGGCCGCGAGCCTCGGCGAACTCATGCAGGAAAAGCCCGCACTTGCCGCCTGCTTTGGCGGTGAACATCGCCGCATTGCGCCACATCTCCGCCCGCCCGGTGGTGAACAATCCGCTGTGGCCCAGCCGCACCGCCAGAGTCGCGTAAAGGCTCTGGACCGGCCCGTCGAAGGTGATCGCCACCGCCTTGCCTTTCGGTTCGGGTGCATCTTCGTAGTCGCGGTTGAACTGCGACGGAAAGACCAGGTAGCGCCCATCGTCCGCGTTCTCCCGCAGTGCCAGGTCGTGCCGGACCAGTTCCTCCACCGTCGCGTGCAACAGCAACTGCTCCTGGCCGGGGTCCGTGACCTTCTGCTCCTTCGGCACGAAGAACTTGCCGGCCAGGGCGATTTCTTCCGCCAGGAGCCGAGGCCGTCCGGCTCCTCCTTGGCCGTGTTGACCATCGCGGAGGCGTAGGCGTCCAGCAGCTCCGGCTGGAGCAGCACATAGCCGCCGAAGGTCAGTCGGCGGATCAGATCGCGGTTTTCCAGCCGCCCGATGCAGGTGTCAAACTGGTCCCGAAGGTTCGCCACTTTCGCCGCCGTGTCGGGATGCTGGCGGGCAAAATCATCGTAAAGCTGGCTCGCCGGCGCCAGGAGCAGCCCCGTCTTCTTCACCTCCAGCAGGAACGACTTGATGTCGGCGAACAATTGCGAGGACGAAACCTCCGGCAGCTCTTCCCAGTGGAATCGCCTGCTCGATGGCTGCCCGCAATTCCTTGATCTGCCAGCCTTCCTTGGCGCTGGTCTTGAAATAACCGTCAAAGCCGAATTCCTTGAGGATCGTCTGCAATCGTTCCTCGCCGATGGACACTCCGCCGCGATCGTTGCGGGCGGAGACCAGGAACTTCTTCATGGGCACGCATGAAGTCCCCTGACGCTGCTGCGCCAGGCGCAAGGCGCGCTCCCAGTGCCGGACGCCAGCCAGAGGATCGGTCTCGCTGCGCGCATCGAACACCACCAGCGCGACGGCCACTTCGTTGAGGTGCAACTGGTGGATGACGCGATAGCCCGGCTGTCCGGCCAGATCCCACAACAGCGTCTCGCGGGTCTGCGTGACGTTGCCTCCGACTTCCACCTCCTGCGAATCGAACGTCCAGACGCGCCTGCCCGGCGTGGAGTCCGTGGCCTCGAATGGCTGGTTGTTCAGCACCAGGCTCAGGCCGGTTTTGCCCACGCCCGTGTCGCCCACCAATACCACCTTGGCGTTGACATAGTGGGCGCTTGGCTCTGTCTCTTGGCCGGGCAAGATGGCAAGGTCCAAGTCCCAGACCCTCAGCGTCTTGTCAGCTGAAGCCGAGACGAACAGTCTTTCCGTCGGGAGTGACGGCCACGACATAGACAGCCGGTATGGCCTTCGAAGGTGGCCCGGCACCTGCCCGTCTCCAGGTCCCACACCTTCAGCGTCTTGTCGGATGAACCCGAGACGACGCCTTTCCGTCGGGGTGACGGCCACGCTCCAACGCAGTCGGTATGGCCTTCAAGGTGGCACGGCATCTGCCCGTCTCCAGGTCCCACACCTTCAGCGTCTTGTCGGATGAACCCGAGACTACCGCCTTTCCATCTGGGGTGACGGCCACGCTCACGACGGAGCCGGTATGGCCTTCTAAGGTGGCGCGGCACCTGCCTGTCTCCAGGTCCCACACCTTCAGCGTCTTGTCAGCTGAAGCCGAGACAACAGTCTTTCCGTCTGGGGTGACGGCCACGCTCACGACGTCGTTGGTATGGCCTTCCAGAGTAGCACGGCATTTGCCCGTCTCCAGGTCCCACACCTTCAGCGTCTTGTCAGCTGAACCCGAGACCACCGTCTTTCCGTCATGAGCGACGGCCACGCCCTAGACGAAGCCGGTATGGCCTTCTAAGGTGGCACGGCACTTGCCCGTCTCCAGGTCCCACACCTTCAGCGTCTTGTCATTTGAACCTGAGACGACAGTCTTTCCGTCTGGGGTGACAGCCACGCTCTGAATGGAGCCGGTATGGCCTTCTAAAGTGGCACGGCATCTGCCCGTCTCCAGGTCCCACACCTTCAGCGTCTTGTCGCATGAACCCGAGACGACAGTCTTTCCGTCTTGGGGTGACGGCCACGCCCCAGACGTAGCCGGTATGGCCTTTCAGAACAATCGGCATCCGATTCGCCTGCTTCTTCAGTGCCTCATGCTTTTCCTTTTTAGGCTCTTGCTCGATGACAAGTAGCCAGGAGCTTCTTGTAAGTATTATCAGACGGCCTTCTCCAGTCGATGTGAGCGAAGCATGGGCGATGTATATCGGGCGGGGTGCAGTCTTCAACAAGGAGCGGGATGAAGCGGCGTTCGGCGTTGGTACGGGTCGCGGAAGAGCAGCGGTGTGTGCTCCAGCCTCCCCACTCCGATCCAAGGGCCGCTGGCGACATGCACATCAGCAGCGTGCGGGACTGCTCCAGCCCTTGCTGGATTTTCAGGTAAATTCGTCCCCGGCTGGATGGCCCATTCATCCAGCCACACGCGCAGCCCAGCCGCCTTCAGCCGCTCGGCCAGCAGCCGGACCCTCTGCTTGTCCTTGGTTGTAGCTCAGAAAAACGTCGTACTCGAACGTCCTGCTCATCGACTCTCCGCTATCCCTTTGGGTGTCGGTGTAGTTTCCGCTCGATAGTAATAAAGCTACTCCTTTCTTTTCTGACCGAGGATCAAGAACACCGACCTCTCGTGGTGAGTCTGCCGGAGTCGTGCCTGCTGATGCGCCAGCCACAACTCCGGCAAGCCGTGCTTAAAATACAGTCCTCTTGGGCCAACCCTCATCAGGTTATAAATCTCATATAGCGGTCCTCCACTCTTGGCATCCTCCTCAGAGTAGCTGACAGCATGAATCTGGGTGCCCGAAGGATCCTCTAACCGAATGGTCCCGCCTTTATTGCCGAGTTGAGCTCCCTTCCCGGAGAGCATCACCAGGCGAGACTCGCCAGGCGGCAGCTGCAAGCTGGAAACGGTCTCAGCGCGGTTATTCTTGTCCAATATTCTCCACCCTGTTAAGTCCACAGATGAGGTGGTCGTGTTTCCGATGACCACTACTTCTTTGCCAGGATCGTCTCCTGTTGGGTTTACGAGAACCCGTTCGATATAGACGATTGGATTGGATACATCCGACGGCACCTGCGGCTCTCCGGGACCCACCACAGGCGAACCGCCCGGTGGAATCTCCTGGGAGCTAGGCAAACGATTTCCATTTATATTATCTGTCGGCAGCCACTGTGTTTTGAAGCGGAGAAATATCCCCACGAATCGATTAGGGAATTTGAGAATCAGGCCGCCGTCCTGAAACACTCCATTATCCTTGGCATATCTGCCGGCAGGGTTTCCCTGGTTCATATGGATGTTGTGAATCCCCTGCTTTGTGCCGAACTGGCGGTCGATTAGATACTCCTTAAAGGGATCTCCTGGTGCCGGGAACTTTGCCCCGAAGGCAAATATTTCCCCATCTGCTTCTTCGAGATTCTTCAAATAAGCGGTAAGCGCGTCTTGCAGATCGTCGTCCCCTGCGGGACCGGCAGATGGGATTGCTATCCCGGTTGGCCAATCGAACAACGGAGCCCGGAGGTAGTCCAGGGAAGTTGAGGCTGACCGACCTGATTCCGGAAGAACAGTAAACCCTGACTTGACCTTCAATAGCTCGCTTAAGAGGGGATGGCTCTGAAGCGGCTCTGCCCGGTGAAATATCAGGAACGACTGGTCGCTGGACAGGACATTGACTGCAATGCGCCACCTCTCGTTATTCTCATCGATAACTCTAATCTGAAGGTGTGGCGTATCTAAATCATCTTCACGCTTGAAGAGATCTACCTTTCCCCGCAATACTCCAAAATACAATGCTATCACCCCTTTAAACCAATTCAGCCACAGACTCTGTTATCCAACCCAGCGATGAGCAGACCGAGTTCTGGCTTATCGAGCGAAGTGAGTTCATGGCATCTTCCTTCATCCCTCTCAACAAGTTTATGCCTCTTCTGCTTATCGCATCTTTTTGATCCTACAGACTTTCAAACACTTACGAGGCATCTCAGGATGCAAAGCTACCTTAATGCATCCCAGGCGTCCTCTTGTCACCTGCCCATAACGGCAGATGTTACAATGACATATGGCAGCCAATTCAACGATACAGATCGATGGCATAGCTGGCACATCTCAACTGAATCCTGGTTTTTGAATCTTTATTTCTTTCTGAAGATCCAAATGCTTATTTTACAGGAGTAATGAGCTAGACATACTTAAAGATTCTGCTGAAATCTTCACAAGAATAAATTCGGCATTGAATACAAAGTTGCGAGGTTTGCCCATTTTGCGCAGCAGTTGATTTGCTCTTGCAGAATCTGGGCATTATGCCTTATCCCTTACCTCTGCAGCTTTTTGCCGCAAGGCTTCATCATTCCAGGATGCCTCAACGAAGGAGTCGCACATCATACAATCGAGTTCGCAATAAGCAATCAGTACGTGGTTAACTCCCTTAGAATCATTCTCTTGATGTTGTTTTTGGCCAAGAATGGCATGATGACCAACAACTTGGGCCAGAATGAAAAACAATATCTATAGCTGAAGTCACTTGAAATTTGCTCTCTGGAACTGGCCATGCGAGACCTCACAAAACGGGTTCAATGATTCTTATTCAGGTGAGCTAAACACATACTTTTAATCTACTTAGCATCTGTGTTTTTCACCGCCTGACCACTCTTGTAAACGGCAAGAATGGAACAAATGCTGCCAGGATAAAGAACGCCTGCGAGATCAATTCCAAAACAATCCGGTAGTCAGTTGCAAGCGTTCGTTTAAACCATTCCACATCCGCCGCCGTCAGTGCCTGCTCCGATATCTCAAGCCTTGTTTCCGCATAAACAAGGTACGTCCATACCCGTATAACAAAATACAGCACGACACCGATGAGAATGAATGTCCTGCGCTTAGGAGTAGCATTCCAATTCAAGAACCACAGCAAAAGGAACGATGAGCAACTCCATCAGGCTATTGATGACAATATAGTATGGAACGACAGGCCTCATGAGCGCAGAAAGAATGGCATAGGTGGTCGATGGAACGCTCAGCACCGCGTTCATCATGAGCATGTACATGATGCCTGCACCCGACATGAGTCCAAGGGCCATGATGCTCAGAAGCACCGGCGTGTTGGCAAGCCACTCACTCTGCGCTTCCCAGCGCATGAGGCGCTTAGCAATGAATCCGAGGAATAGAGCCCAGAGAAAACCGACGAAAGCGAACCCGATAATGCCCAAGGGCCCGGACTCCGAGGATAGTACGGTAAAATCCGAAAAGAATTATTGTCTTTGTGCCTTTGTGTCTTCGTGGTGACCGCACGCCGAACTAGACACAAAGGCACAAAGACTTTAATGCCAACAGACCACAGCTGAATCTTTTCTTCAGCAATGTTCGCACATCTTCTTATCGCAACCGCACACCATCTTATCGCAATCTTCCATCATCTGGTCGCATTTATCCATTAACTTGCCGAATGGATTTGCCATCCCGCAGCATTCGCCCTTTGCGTCATCATAGCTGGCCTTCATCTTGCAGTAATCTTCCTTCATCTTGTCATAATCGCATTTCATCTTGCCGCAATAGTCAATCATATTATAATGGTTGCACTTTTTGCCGCAGCTGTCATCCTTCATATTGTCGTAGTCGCCCTTCATTTTGCAGTAATCGTCCTTCATTTGGTGGTAGTTTTCCAATATATTTCCGCAATTTCCTTGATGACATTTGCCATGATCGCACTTCTTCTCGCATTCATTGCAGCTGTCACCGCAGTGACTGCATGTATCGCATTTTTCGCCGTACTCACCTTGACATTTATCCGAACATTTTCCAAAATCCCAGCCCTTCTCAAAAGTCTTTTTCTCAGGCATGCCTGTCCAATTATCGAAGCCTGCGGAAACCGTTCCAGCCAAAACGGCCACTGCTAACAGCAGAAGTATTGCAGTTTTCATGTCCGAACCTCCCAATTTAATAGCGCTTGTTTATTCTTCGATGATATTTAATTCTTCGCTATGTTTTAATTAGAATTTTACGATATTCCATATTTTGGGATTCAAAATAATATAATTTGTGAAAGAATAAAAAGAAGCAGTCTGCTATGCTAAGTTGCGAACGTCTAGATGTAAGATCACTTTATTATTACTATCGCTGTAATGTTCATCCGCTGGTTAAAAGCTACTCCTCTCTTTCCTGACCGAGGATTAAGAAGACCGCCCTCTTTATGACCGGCTCATTATCTTCTTTTATGTATAGAAAACGCGATATATCCCTATCCTGCAACCCGCTCCTCTAACAGATCTCTGATCTTCTCAAGGCTGACTGCAGACTGATACGCGTGGCCCAGATACTCACGGAAGTTCAGCTCTACCTCCACAGCCATTGACCGAATCACTTCAACCTGGTTCCGGTCGAAGAGATCGATGAACTCCTGTCTGTGTAATGTAGAATTATGACTGACATCAACTTCCCTCTCTAGAGCCTCGAAGAACGAATTGACCCTCGGATCATCATACGCCATTATGTCCTGAACGGCCATCCGCCCATCAGGTCTGCAGCATCGCAGCATCTCCTTGAACACCCTTGGGTAATCCTCCATGTGGTGAAACGCCGACCTGCACTGCACAACCGAAAACGAACCGTCGGCGCAGGGGATGTGCTCGACATCATGGCATTCAAAAGTGAGGTTGGTCAGACCATCGGCGCGGGCATGCTTGCGGGCCAGCTCGATCATCCCCTCCGAGATGTCGATGCCGTGAACGCCCTTGATCCTTCTTGCACAGAAAACGGAGAACTCTCCTGTTCCGCAGGCGACATCCAGCAGCTCATCCCCTTTCTGAAAGCCGATGAACTCGAAGTACGCCTGCATGTACTCTTCATTCCTGGTCACTGACCAGTTGCTGAAGCTCTGGGCTTGTATGTCAAACTGTCTTTTGACGATCTCTTTGCTGTCCATCTTTCTGCTCCCAGAGGGTGGCCTCTGGCTAATCTGGTGGTCCACCGAAATGAAGTTATTCCCCTTTCCAAATGGCCTTAGGTTAGTACCTACGTTCCGCACTTTAGACTCGTGATTTCTGAATTTTCACATTTTAAATATCAGAAACGTATGTGTTTAGCTCCCTTATTCAATTCTTTCAAGTATCTTTGAAATCCGTTCAATCACGAACCATATATAATATGCCATCGATATACTTCTAATTGAAGTATGGATAAAGATGAGATCATCAAGCAACTTTTAATCACAATTGACGAGCTAAAGCGAGAGAATGAGTTGCTTAGAAGATGCATAATAGAACTTGAAGCCCGATTGGCTCTATATGAGAATGCGCATACTCCACCAAGTCTTAGGCGAGGTGGCAACCGCAAAAAGGATCAGATAGAAGGCGTCAAGGGAAAGCCTGGTCAGAAGGAAGGGCATAAAGGCTTAACAAGACCTTATGTAAAGCCTGATAAGCAAGTGCATCTTCGAATGGATTATTGTCCCGATTGTGGAACAAAACTTGGAAGTCCCTTCAAGATAGAATCGAAGATTATAGAGGAAATCCCTGAACCGCAACCTATCATTGTCACCGAATACCTGATCTCCCATTACGAATGCCCTCGTTGCAGAAAAGTTGTAGCTGCAACCGATCCCAATTGCCCAAACGAAGGCAAATTCGGTAACAACATTATAGCGCAAACAACGCTGCTGAAATATGAAGACAGGTTGCCTCACAGGAAGATTCAAAACGCATTGAAGCGACAGTATGGTTTAGATATTTGCCCTGCCACAATACTCGATCTGACCCGTCGTGCTGCAGACGCTATTCAATCTGAGTACGAATTAATCCTTAATAGAATTCGCGATGCTAAGGTTCTGTATGTGGATGAAACCTCAATTGAGGTTCAAGGCAAGAAGCATTGGATCTGGATATTCACTACACCAGCCGAGACTTTTGTTGCCATTAGGAATAGCCGAGGCATGAAAGTCTTGAAGGAGGTTTTAACCAGGCGATTCAAGGGAACGATCGTATGCGATGGCTGGAGATCATATGCCAATTTCACTAAAAACATACAGCGATGCTGGGCTCACCTACTTCGAGAATCTAAGGATCTTGCGCAGAACATTCCAGAGGCAGCTACGTTGCATAACGAACTCAAGGGGCTATATGATAAACTGAACGAGGGTTTGAAAAGCGATCCACCGCCGGATGTTCGAAAAGAACTCTTGCATATGGCTCAAGATAGGCTTAAGCAGCTGACCGAGGTTGAATACGCCAATGAAAAAGTGAAAAAGCTCGTTGGCAAGATTAGCAACGGCTTTGGATATTGGTTCACTTTTGTCGTTCAGCGAGGCGTCGAGCCAACCAACAATCGAGCTGAAAGAGCGCTTCGAGAACATGTCGTTCAGAGGAAATTTGTAGGAACTCTGCGTAATTGTAAAGGAACGTCGATTCATGAGAGGATTATGACTGTACTGGCTACATGGTCACAGCGGAGGCTCAATACCTTCCAAATGCTGAAAGTGAAGTTAAGTAGCTAAACACATACTAAATAAAAATTTTTATAGCCCTCAAGAGGCCTTGGGAATGTGATCGCGGATCCTGACTGAAACCCTGTCTAGCTTATCCTTCCCACGACGACTTTCCATGTCTGAAAAGACGCGGCCCCATTGAAACTTGATAATAAAAATATGGAAAATCGGAGTCAAATGGCAGTCTTCGCTTTATCCTGTCGCTTGAGTTTGATTGAATGGAGATGTCTGATTGGATGGAGATAGTAGTTTAACGATCAACTCTGGCAAGAGTGGGTTACCTAATAACACATTCACCTTCAATTGATTGATGAATCCATTTCCCTTCACTGATATATCCTTGTTATCAATTGCTTTATTAAAGACATCTACGGGGTCCTCAGCCGCTTGAAGTTTTGTAATCGCACTTTCTTTGATTTCTATCTCAATGGTAGGATTCTCGAGATTTCCATCAACAGCTTCTGCCAGTTGGCCGTTTTTAGTCACCAATCCAAGAGCGTTAATTGTGTTGTCCTCGCCCATGATTCGGATCGCGATTCTGTTATCGCCTATGAGGGACTTATACGAATCAGGAAAGTCTCCCAGGGATTCGTTGTAGGTCTGTTTAATAAAAGAAGCGTTTATTTCCGAAATGTTGACATTCGAAATGTTTGCATCTGATGCCGATGCGCATGTTATGCAGGCCAACAAAAAGGTGGCGACATAAGCAAGAAATTTCATAATATTATGTTGTAGCTAACAACATATATATTTGGCGACTTCGACTAGCATATCCACGTTCCATATATGGTCTTTATGGCCTGCAGTTGAATAACCTCCTGGATGCTCTGTGCCTGTTTTAGGGCAAGTCACTGCAGAGGGAGGTCCGGAGGTCTAAGGGGATAACCTTCGAGATAGGCATGCTGGGGAGGTACGGCCTAGTGCTGTTTCCAGCAAAGTTGACCACAAAATCCTTTGCGCGTTCTTTGTGAGCTTTGTGATCTTTGTGGTGGATTTCGTTTTTTCGCGCCACACCCAAGCGGACTGGACCAAACCACAAAGAGCACAAAGAACGTTTGGAGCTTAACGTCTCCTGATGACCAAAAATGAGAACTACTTAGTTAGAAGGTGCACTAGTTCGAGGGAAAGCTTGAAGCCTCGCCATCAGCCTCTCCTGAGGATCTGACAACAGGAGGGCTTCCCGCAGGCAGAGAAGATCAGGCAGAATCTTCTATTGCGGCCAGCACTTTCTTTGCTGCCGATGCCCTCTCGGACCCGGACATATCCTTCGCCATCTCCTCCAGATCCTCGACTTTGATCTGACCCATCTTGAACCTGGTAACTAGAATGCCGGTCATGATGGCATCATTCTTTCTCTTCGCCTTCTTAGCCAATTTTCCCCATCTCCTTCCTGACCTGCTCACTGGCCAGGCCTCTCCCCTGTAGTGGCTAGTGTAGTAATAGCTTTCGCCATATCCAGTCCCTAACCGAAAGCTATAAATATCTATAACGATTATATAGGTAGTTTGCCGCTTCATGCAAAGGGTGGCGGGTGTGCCGTGGGCTAAAACGTATCCGATAATGCTCTGATGGCAAGGTAGATTGGTGTCTGCTCATTCGTGGGGCAGCATGCGGTCGCCCTAGGGCTGGTCGCTTCCTTGTTCCAGGAGATGCATGCCTTCGTGGCACTGCATTCGGCTGCGAGCCTGTGAGGCTGAAATCTCGGCGGGCTGAAAGTTGCGCGCTGTAACTGGCGCAGCAATCCGCTGACAGGCCTTCGCGCTAATACACGGTCGGGGCATGACGCGGCACCAGGCCAAAGGTGAAAGGCGAGCATGAGGCCCATGATAACGGGTTCCCGTAAAACGGACGCTGTGTTCGATTCCAGCGCCGTGCCGCCTTGAAGCCCAGGCTTCTAGTCGGGGCTCGGGGCGAGGTCAGGCCTTCACTGCGGTGACAGGCTCCTGAAAGGGCGCTGCGGATCGGCGCTGGCCCGCCTGAGACTTCGATATGCTATTCTCTGAATCTTTCCTTTGCGAGTTAAATGGGCTTATGGGCAGTCCTTTTTTGCCGCAATCGAAATCTATATATATCGGCAATTGGCGTATATAGTATTGGCAAAAGTCGATAGTTCTATTTTCTCCCTCCTATACCTAAGGCTTTTGCCTCCCTCCTTATTACCCCATTTTTGGTGAATCATTTTTCGATCCCCCGCTCCTTACCCCTCTTGTTGGCCTTCTTCACTATGAAGACGCCGAGGTCTTCTAGGCCCTCCAGATCCGATGCTGCGACGAGGGCCGAGCCTACGGGTTTTCTTGTGAGAACTCAGATGGTTTAAGCACGAGAATATCATGAATGGAACATTGAAGCCTAGATATCGCAGTCTCTGAAGTAGATTCGAAGCAGAACGATTAAGATGAGGATATCAGGTGGCAGTGTGAAGGAGTTTTGCAGAAAGACCTACTCCGTAGTAGTAACCAGCACCCCTGATCAGAGAAGGGCCCGGCTTGATGATGTGAGAGAAACCGTTAATAGGTATTTCCCGAAAGAGTGACCTCCATGAAGATTCTGGCGCTGGTTGGCAGCCCGCGGAAAGGAGGCAACACCGACCTCCTTGTCGATCAGATACTGCAGGGTGCGAAGGTGGAGGCTCAAGCCCAAGCCCCAGTCCAAGCCCCAGTCCAAGCCCCAGGCCATTTTGCTGATAAGCTCTACCTCTATGACTACGATATTCGACCCTGCATCGACTGCCGGGGGTGCAAGCGAGGCGCGCTGGTCTGCAAGCTTGAGGACGCGATGGCAGAGATCTACCCAAGGCTTGAGGCTGCGGATATTATCATCTTCGGCACGCCCATCTACTGGTACGGCCCCACCGCTAAGATGAAGCTCCTCATCGATAGGCTGCGGCCTTTCATCGCCAGCGGGAAGCTCAAGGGCAAGCGAGGAATTGTAGTAGTGCCCTCTGAAGAGGGTCCGGGCTGCTGCGGGCCTCTGGCCGAGATGTTCCGCATGTCATTCGAATATCTGGGCATGACAACAGCGGGAAGCATACTGGCCAGCGCCTATGAAAAGGGAGAGATAAAAGAGAAGCCAGAGGAGTTGCGGCGAGCTTACGAGCTGGGAGCATCTTTATAGCTGGGCCTGTTCAATAGTGGCTATCTCAAAGGTATGCAAGGCCTGAGAGTCCTTTGTGCTCTTTGTGAGCTTTGTGGTGAATTTAGTTTTGTTTTGTTGCTACTAAACGAACGAGATTCAACCACAAAGAGCACAAAGGACACAAAGAACGTACGAAGGAGCCTTTAAAGCCGCAGGATGCGACTGAGGAAGGGATTTTCGTACCACACAGAGAACGAAAACAAGGGGCGACTTCAGATAATAATAAACTCCCTCTGTGCCTCTGTGTCTCTGTGGTGAGTATTATCTAAGCTAGTCACCAAGGCATATTAAAGGAGTTCACAGCCATGCCCTCCAAGAAGCACACATGCGAGACTTGCCCTCTGAGGGGCTACGCAGATAGACATCCCTGCTCCATAGTTGCCCGCATCTGGCGCTGGCACACCGGATGGTGCCCAGGGTGGAAGGCCTACCAGAAATCGCTTACTGAAAAATAGTTAGATTTAGTTAGTTTCAGCTAGATTTAAGGTCCTAAGCTCAAAGCAGCCGTTTTTATCCTTCCACTACTCTTATGATCTCTCCGCTGTAGGCATCCATGTAGACGGCCTTTTTGCCCATCTGGAAGACGTAGGCTGCACCCTTCTCCAGGGGGAAAGGAGCACGCAGAGTTACAGATTGGAAAGGCTCTTTATGTCCTGCGTTCCTCAGGTATTCCAGGGCCTTATTTAGCGGCATATTTCTGGGAAGCTCCTTGATCTGGGTTGCGATCCAGGGCCTGTGATCCCTTACCGGGTTGCCAAAATTTCCCTTGGAATATTCCAGAGTAATGGTCTCGGCTCCATCTATGTCCGTGAAGATGAATGTCCACTGGTCCACGTCTTCGGCCTTTTGTGCAGAGCCCTTGGAAGCCTTGCCCACGTTCTCAACCTGCACTGCTGTTGGATAAAGGGGCTTGACTATCTTCTCTGCTTCAGCCATCAGTTCAGGACCGTGTATTTTTGCGCTCATGAGTTAATCCCCATCAGTCTTTAGGAATTTATGAGGATTTAACCTTTGTGAATCTGCCGCAAAGGCATAACATGAAAAAATATATGTAGGCATACCACAAATGATTAGCATCTTAAATTTGGGGAACTCTATGGAGATCGAAACGCTGAAGAGGCTTGCCCTGCTGGGCGCGACAAGGGAATACATAAGCCTATCATCCTCGACACTGGCATCAACCATTGGCAGCAGCACGCAGACCGCTGCCAGAAGGCTGTCCTCTCTGGCGGATGAAGGCTACATAACGCGAATTGTAACCAGTGAAGGCCAGAGAGTGAAGGTCACCGATAAGGGCATCCTCCGGCTCAGATCTGAGTACATGGATTACCAGAAGGTCTTCGAGGGCATGAATTTCAATAAGATCCGGGGTAAGGTTACCGCGGGGCTTGGAGAGGGCCAGTACTACATATCCGTGGGAGGCTACAAAAATCAGTTCAACCAGAAGCTGGACTTTGATCCCTATCCCGGCACTTTGAACCTGAAGCTCATTGAGCCTTTTGCTTTTGCCCAGACGGCTGCCGGCTCCGTTAAGATCGAGGGCTTCAGGAACGAGAACCGAACTTTTGGAGAATGCAGATGCTATCCTGTGAAGATCAACGGCATCAGAGGCGCAATCGTCCGGCCGGAGCGCTCCAGCTACCCGGCCAACCTGGTGGAGATCATCGCTCCCGTGAACCTCAGAAAGACGCTCTGCCTGTCGGATGGAGATGAATTAGAGGTGATGCTTGAATGATAGATGATGCTGGAATAGTGGATGATGCTGTTAAGGCTCTGAGAGCCGGGGAAATCATACTCTTATACGACTTCGACAACCGCGAGAGGGAGACGGATCTGGTAATGGCTGCCGAGTTCGTTACCCCAAGACATATCTTCCAGCTCAGAAGGGATGCTGGAGGTCTCATCTGCGTGGCCATCGACCCTGTAGTCTGCTCGAAACTGGGAATACCCTACATTGCCGACGTGCTGAGGTTGGCCGGCAGCTCCGGCAACGGCTTTGGAGCAATCGAGTCGATATACGAACGTGCTGGAGATATCCCCTACGATTCCAAATCGTCGTTCTCGTTGTGGGTCAACCACAGGAAGACCTTCACCGGAATAACAGATGTCGACAGAGCCCTAACTATTACCAATCTTGCGGAGGTCACGAAGCAGTCCATGAACGGCCGCAAGATCGAGTTCGGCTCAGAGTTCAGGTCTCCCGGTCATGTGCCTCTGCTGAGAGCAGCCCCTAACCTGCTGAAGGATAGAAGGGGCCAGACGGAGCTGTCAATTGTGCTAGCAAGAGCCGCAAAGGTGACGCCCGCCATGGTCATGTGCGAGATGCTGGACGGAGAGACGGGGCGGTCTCTCTCTAAGGAGGACGCCGTGAAGTACGCAAAGGATCATGGACTGGCCTTTATTGAGGGCAGAGATGTGGAAGAGCTATGCGCCAGATAGCTGGACGGTGGTCACCATAAAAATCCCATCAAGAATGCTGAAATGCTGAAAAAGTCATTCGAAAAAGAGATGCAGAGGCCTTTAGTCCTCGGTCTCTTCTCTGAATATGGTCTGCTCCCTTCCCGGCCCAACAGAAACTGCAGAGATGTCTACGCCCAGCAGGTCTTCCAGCTTTTCTACGTAGGATCGGGCGTTCTCGGGCAGATCCTCGTACTGCTCGATGTCTGAGATCTCTTCATCCCAGCCGGGCACGTCCTCGTAAATGGGCTTGCATTTCGCCAGAAGCTGGGTGCTCTCAGGCGGGTAGCCTATGGTCTCTCCATCCAGCTTGTAGCCCACGCAGATTTTTATCGGGCCAATTCCCGTCAGGACGTCCATCTTGGTTAAAGCCAGCTCAGTGTAGCCGTTCAAATAAACGGACTTAAGCCCCAGGACGGCATCGAACCATCCGCACCTTCTCGGCCTTCCGGTTGTGGTCCCGTACTCTCCGCCCTTCTCCCGCATCTGTTCTCCAAGCTCTCCTTTCAGCTCTGTGGGCATCGGGCCTTCTCCCACACGGGTGATGTAGGCTTTTATTACTCCTACTACGTTGTCAACCATTACGGGGCCCACTCCCAGGTTTGCGCAGGCGCTTCCAGCCGTGGTGAAGCTGGATGTGACGAACTTCTGCGTCCCGTGAATTACGTCCAGGAATGCTCCCTGTGCTCCTTCCGCCAGGACATCTTTCTCTTCGATTAGCGCGATGTTGATCTCCCGGGAGACGTCCACGACATTGTCCTTAAGGCGCTGACCTATCTCCAGGTACTCATCAAGGCCAGACCTCACGACAGATGGATCGCCGCCCATATCCGCTATGGCCTTCTCCTTGGCGGGACCGATTTCCTTCAGCTTGGCCTCCAGGAGGGCCGGGTCTGTCAGATCCCCCATCTGCACCTCTTCGCGGGCGACCTTATCGACGTAGGCAAAGCCTATGCCGCGGTTGGTGGTTCCAATCTTCTCAGTCCTGGCCTTCTCCCGCAGGCCGTCCAGCTCAATGTGATAAGGCATGATTATGCTGGTCTTTGCATCGACGCCCAAATCCACCTTTATGCCCTCGGACTCGAGTGCCTGGATCTCGCCCCAGAGGACGCGCGGGTTTAACACCACTCCCGGACCGATGAGCAGCCTCCTGCCGAAGATGGCTCCGCTTGGGACCAGGTGAAGCTTATACTTCTTGCCGCCCACAACTACTGTGTGGCCGGCGTTGTCGCCGCCCTGAAATCTGACGACTACATCATAGTTTTCGGCCAGGAGATCTATTACCTTGCCCTTGCCTTCGTCCCCGAACTGCGCACCGGTGAGTATCGTAAACATGGCCCTTCTGTGACGCGGCAACGTAGATAACTATTTTGATGCCTGATGCCGCAGGACATACTCTGCTATGGCCTCTGTTACATCTACCCCCAGTGCCTCGAAGATGCCCTTGCCGGAGGGCGTGCCGTTCACCTCGATCACCTTCAGCCCCTCTGAAGTTTCCAGGAGGTCTACGCCAGCATAGATTGTGCCCACCGCCCTGCTCGCCCTGACGGCGAGATCTTTCAGCTCATCCGTGAGTTCGCAGGGCTCTCCTCTGCCGCCGCGGGCCAGGTTGCTGATCCAGTGTCCTGGTGGTGCCACCCTGTAGATAGCACCAAGAACCCGTCCGTCTACAACGAAGGCCCTGATATCCCGCGGATTTTCTAGAGAGATGAATTCCTGCAGATAAATCAGGCCCTGCTTATCGATAAGGCTCCTGAGGCGTTTTTCGTCTTCGGCTCTTCCAGCTTGAAGCTGGATAATGTCACGGCCCTTATAGCCGAAGAGCGGCTTGGAGACGGCTTTGCCGTAATCGCGGAGAGCCGCTTCAGCTTCCTCCGGGCTGGTGGTGATAGTAGTCTTCGGAGTGGGAACCCCGGCGCGTCTGAGGGTAAGTGTAGTGGCGAACTTGTTCGCTGCCCTGGCAATGGCCGCAGGCGGATTCACAATGGATATCCCCAGCTCCTCCAGAGCCTGCAATGTCTCAAACCTGAAGGCCACGTCGTGCGCTCCTCTCCTCCCTAAGTCGCGCACCACCAGGCCCCCCAGGTCCAGGAGGTTTATCCCATTGCTGCGAAAGGATAGGTCCCTGCTGATGGAGGCTGCAAGCTCAGAGAAGTTCAAGAAAACCGCATCGGCTCCTCTCCGGACGAAGGAAGCCAGAACAGCCCTGGCGGTCCAGTCCTCAGGGTCTGAGACTACGATTCCAAAGCGCATGGACGGCATTTGGCAGGCCCAGATATATCTTGATTCTCTGCCTTCTCTGCCAGACTTTGGCAATTGATTATTGCATACGACAGGGCGAGAGATCCATCGCCAGATAAGCCAGATGCCCTATCCCAGATGCACGCCATGCTGATGCTGATATCTACTCAACACTTTGGCCAGCTCATTCGCCTTCACAGGCTTGCTGATATAGTCATCCATGCCTGCATCAATGCGGTGCTCGCGGTCGCCCTCAAGAGCGTAGGCTGTGATGGCGATTATCTTCGGCTGCCGCTCCTGCGGCATCCGACGTATGGCTCTGGCGGCATCCAGCCCGTCCATCTCCGGCATCTGGACGTCCATCAGAATGATATCATACTTCCGTCGCTCCATGGCCTGCAGGACCTCCAGGCCATTCGCCGCCACATCTGCTCTATACCCGATCTTCCTCAGCATGCGCAGGACTACCTTCTGGTTTACGGCATTATCCTCTGCCAGAAGCAGTCGCAAGGAGCTATCTGGTTGTGCTGGCTGTGCTGGCTGGGCCGACTGTGCTGGCTGTGAATAAACCTGAGGTGGAAGGTTGAGCCCATTCCTTCCTCGCTCTCAGCCCAGATCTCTCCGCCCATCATTTCTACAAGGCGTTTGCTTATGGCCAGGCCAAGACCTGTTCCACCATACTTGCGGGTGGTAGACATATCGATCTGGCTGAATGACTTGAATAAGCGGCTCATCTTGTCTTCAGGAATTCCTATTCCCGTATCCTTAACTGCAAAATGGATCTCATGGCATCTGCATCCGTCGACTGGCTGGCTGGATACTGAGATCACTATCTCACCCTTATCCGTAAACTTGACTGCATTATTGATTAAATTGACCAGAACCTGCTGGAGCCTGGAAGGATCGGCAATGAGATCTTTTGGGACATTTTCATCAATTACGTATGCCAGGTTCAAACCTTTCTCTGTTGCCTTTACAGCCTCCAGGTTGAGAGATGTCTCGATACAGCTTCCAAGGTGCAATGGCTGGTTTTCCAGCTCCATTTTTCCTGCTTCAATCTTGGAGAGGTCGAGGATATCGTCTATGATTGTGAGCAATGCTTCTCCACTCTTGCGAATGGTCTCTACGTCGTCTCTCTGTTCAGAAGTAAGAGTATCTTCAAGGAGCAGGCCCGTTATGCCGATCACTGCGTTCATAGGCGTGCGTATTTCGTGGCTCATGTTCGCCAGGAACTCGGATTTGGCGCGAGTAGCTGCCTCGGCAGCTTCTTTTGCGCTCAATAACTCATCTTCAACCTTCTTGCGCTCGGTAAGGTCCATGATGATCCCCACAAGGCCTGCTAAGCGGCCTTTGGTGTTGAAGTAAGGGGCCTTGTTGAACATCACATTTCGCTTGGTGCCGTCTGCATGGGCCACCGCGGCCTCATACGTCTGTACCCCAAGATTCTTGAACAGAGAATTATCTGCTTCGTAATATATATCTGCCAGATCTTTAGGGAATACCTCATAAACAGTCTTCCCCACCATCGTCTCTCTTGTCAGACCTGTAAAGTACTCGAAAGCCGTGTTGCACCCCAGGTAAACCCCTTTTGCGTCCTTGTAAAAAATGGGATTGGGGATAGAATCTATTAGCTGTTGCAGAAAACTCAGCTGCCCCTCCAAGGCATTTGAAGAGTGCTTACGAATTATCTCCACTGCAGCAAGGTTGCCGAACAGTGCGAGGGTATCCAGATCTTCCTGGGTGAATACAGTTTTCCGGCGGTTGAAGACATAGAGAACGCCTAAGCTTTTATCCCTGATCTGTACGGGCACCGCCATGCCGGAGATAAGTCCTTCGTTTGCTATAACACTGTCAACTACATGTTTAATGTCCTTGTTCTTGAGGTAATCATCTATGATGTAACCTTTATGGGTCTCCATAACCAGACCATACAACCCTTTCCCCAAAGGCAGGCGCATCTGCTTGAATGCATCGGTGCGAATGCCTGAAAGTGTATGCATTCGCACGTCTTGGCCAGTTTCGTCGAGCAGGGCTATATAGGAGGTATCGGTATTCAACAGCCCTCTGCTCTTATCTACGATAAAGGCCATGTTTTCCTCCAGGCTCTTCTCCGCAGACATATTCAGGGCCAGGTCGTACAGGACCTTGAATTTGATTGGCAAGTATTTATTAACGACCTCGGGAGGGAACAGCTTGCGGTCAGCGTCATAAATCGCAAAGGCGTCCGGCATTCCGTCAATTGATCCTGTGATTTTGCCTGCAGCCTCCTCAAGCTCTCCCAGGCCAGCTTCGAGGCCATCTAGAGCCCTTGCAATCCTTTCAGGGCTCGAAAGCAGCTTTCGCACTTCATCTATCTGCGAGCGAAGTTCTTCGATCTTATCCGTGAAGTCGTGGCTGTTCATTTATACCTCTACGCGAGGATAGAGATTTTGTTTATCATTAATATTCATTTCGATGTTCCTAATATTAGTAAAGCAATAAATTGGAATGTCGAAGCATCTTTAAACGCCTCTTCCAGCTCTGTCTTGGCTGCCTATAATCGACGGCGCGAACATGCCCTACCAGAGAGTGGGGGTGTGCGATCAATTGGTGGCTCCAGGACAGGCCGGGCGAACGCTCGCGGTTTTAGGAAGTTAGTAAAATCGTTTTCAAGGCCAAATCTTCAACTGGCTTGAAGAATAACATCCGCCACAGCTGACTCGCTTGAAGCACACCAGGGGTGGTTGATGCAGCCATCATCGGCGTAATTCCATACTCGGCGAATCGCTTCTCGATTCTTCTGGTACCAGTTCCTTGCCGCATTCTGTGCAGCGACCATCTGCAGAAACAATGTAGCATCTGTTGCATGATGGACAATACAAGCGTTTCATCAGATCCACTAAGACATACAAGAGTTATATATATTTCCGTTGTAGGCAATATTGCTGGATTTAGGCAATGAACAATTAAGAATAAATACAACCAGTCGGTGAGTGGTCGATAACGGTAGACTCTCGCCTCGCCGAGCTAGCCTTGTCAAGCCAACCTTGTCAAGCCTTTTCGTTGCTGCAAACTTTAAAGCAGCTATTGCCTTTTTGTACTTCGGAAAATAGAGTCCGGCAGCAAAAAATGTAAGAAAGGATGATAGCAAAAGGAGCCAGTTTTGATGCCTGGCTCAGGCAGTTACCTTGGTATTGGCTATGTACTTGATCAGATCCGGGCTGACCTTTGCCTTCTTCTGGATCTCGGCTGCAACCTTGTCCATGGTTACACCGCTGGCTACCAGAGTGCGAATCTCTTCCATGGTGGCGTCTTCAACGGTGAAGTACTCGTCGAGGTCCTTTCTGTGGCCCCAGACATCTCCCTCCAGGAGCTCAATGCCCTGCATGTCCAGAAATACACCGATGGCGTTGGACATGGTCTTTCTGTAGGAGGACGGTGTCTGTATAACTCGAAGCCTTGGACATCTCTGCATCAGGTTGAGGAAGTCTACATTCGATGCCCTGAAGGCTAGGTGAATCATCTTTTCATTGGGGTTGAGATCGGGGATCTCAGTTCTTTCACTAACTACTCTAAGTCTCATGTTTCTCAGAATAACTATTGAGCTTCCATATTATTAATAGACACTTGCACTGTACACTTCTGTATAAATCGATTTCATTAGACTATAAACATAAGAAAAGGTTAATTTAGTAATGTTGCACCAAATCGCTTCCTGCAGGCAGTATTCTGTGACGCCTCACATGTATTATAGTGAAGCACCTAAAATTTAATGCTAATAAACAGCGAAGAGATGGAAATAGATCGGTTGGGATAGTATGACGGATACGCTGCAAAGATATTTGAATCCGGAGTCGCCCAATAGTGGTCTCTTGGTTCATCAGCAAATGGTGCAATATGTATAACACTTTCCTAGCCAAAGCACAGCGGCAACGTTATGATCCTTTTTAGCCTGGACCCTTAGAAAGAATCTCTTTAACTTGAATTTATATAACAAAGGAGCATCTATTCTACCCTGGGATATATCTTTAATGTCTATGAAGTTAATCAAAAGTTTAATCTGCCTTGGTCGATCTTCCTGCTTAAGGAGGCTAATAGTGATATCTACACCAGTATTTAGGTTAGCATTATTATTACTACTGCTGAGCGTCAGCGCAATTACTGCATGGGGATCTTCCAGTGAGCCAAAACAAAGTCCAGCTATAGAACTGCCATCCTCTATGAAGGCCCCTGGGAGTGCAGGCGCGGCCATGGCCGCACCAGAGGATAATTCGAACGGGACAAAGCTCATACCGCGCGAGTTGTTCTTCGGAAACCCTGACAGGTATCGGATCCTGAACAGCCTGGATGGAAAGTGGATAAGCTTCATGGCACCTTATAACGACGTGCTCAACGTTTGGGTAGCACCTCTTTACAATCTATCCGCAGCCAGGCCGGTTACCAACGATACCTTCAGGGGTATTCAGGACTATATTTGGGCATACACCGATCGCCATATCCTCTATGTCCAGGACAGAGATGGTGATGAGAACTGGACCATCTACTCCGTGGATGTGATCACTGATGAAAGAAGGAACCTAACCCCCCTGGAAGGCGTCAATGCCCAGCTGCTGGGCACAAGCATAAAGATCCCACAGGAGGTACTGATAGGGCTAAACGACCGTGACTCCCGTTACCACGACGTCTACCGCTTCAACATCACTACAGGGGAGAAGAGGTTGGTGCAGAAGAATGAGGGCTTCTCTTATTTCGTGGCAGACCACGATCTGAAGATCCGGTTTGCAGCCAATACAACTCCTGATGGCAGTGAAGAGATCTTCAAGCTACTGGATAATGGCAGCTGGGAGCTGTTCATTAAAAAGGAGGCTGATGACGACTTCACCACCTGGATCCAGGGTTTTGATACCAACGATACTCTGATGTACATGGTCGACAGCCGCGGCCGGGAGACGACAGCACTGACTGCTACAAATTTAACTACCGGCGATGTTCAGGTTCTGGTAGACGACCTGCCGGCTAATATCGATGCCTTCATAGGTCACCCGAAGACAGGACTAATCCGGGCTGCAGCATACACCTACGATCGCAGGAAATGGGTGATACTCGATAGGTCGATAGAGCCGGACCTGGAACTGCTGCGAAATAAATTGCCCGAGGGGGACGTTAACGTATACTACTACACCCTCGACGATAAAAACTGGTTCTTATCCAATACTCAGGATATCGGCCCAGCTCACCATTATCACTACAACCGCAGCACAGGGGAGGTGAGGTTCCTCTTTAGCGAAAGATTGGACCTGGACAATCTGACCCTGGCGAAGATGCACCCTGTGGTGATAAATTCCAGCGATGGCCTAAGCCTGGTCTGCTACTACAGCCTGCCGGTCGGGAGCGATGCTGATGGCGATGGCCTGCCTGAGAGTCCCATGCCGATGGTTCTGCTGGTACACGGCGGCCCCTGGTCCAGGGACTACTGGGGATTCAACAACCTCCACCAGCTTCTGGCCAACCGCGGGTATGCAGTGATGAGCGTCAACTACAGGGGCTCAACAGGCTTTGGGAAGAGCTTCATCAATGCCGGAGACCGCCAGTGGGGCGCAAAGATGCACGACGACCTCATCGATGCCGTGAACTGGTCGATTGAGAGGAGAATTGCCGACCCTGACAAGATTGCCATTATGGGCGGGAGCTATGGAGGCTATGCAGCCCTGGCGGGGTTGACCTTTACCCCTGAGGTCTTCGCCTGTGCAGTGGATATTTGCGGCATCTCAAATCTCACCTCCTTCCTGCACTCAGTTCCACCTTACTGGCTGCCGGAGATAGATAAGGAGTTTCGGAGGGTTGGCGATTACAGGACCGAGGATGGAAGAGCCTTCCTCAGGGAGAGGTCTCCCTTAACGCACGTGGACAGGATAGAGAGGCCTCTGCTGATAAGCCAGGGTGCGAACGACCCCAGGGTGACGCAGAACGAGTCGGACCAAATCGTACAGGCCATGAAGGCCAGGGGCATTCCAGTGACCTATCTGCTCTACCCGGACGAGGGGCACGGCTTTGTTCGGCCCGAGAACAAGCTTTCCTTCTACGCCGTGGCTGAGGCCTTCCTGGCAGACCACCTCGGAGGCAGGTACGAACCGGTCGGTGATGCATTCGAGAACTCGAGCATAACGGTGCCGACAGGGGCAGAAAGGGTTCCGGATCTGGTGGAGGCCCTCCATAAATAAAAAGAAACGCCCCTCTTGTCACTTTTTTATCCTTAGCGTCCAGGAATCAATAAATGCTCAAGGTCCTTTGTGAGCTTTGTGATCTTTGTGGTTTGATCCAGTCCGCTTGGATGTGGCAAGACAAAACGAAATCCACCACAAAGAGCACAAAGAGCACAAAGCGATTACAGGTGCACATGCTTTTGTGGACATATCCACCCACAAGAAATAGCGAAGAGCCATTCTTTCCTTCGCAAGATACCCGGGCTCATATCACAGATTCTCTTTCATTGCCGCAACCGAAATCTATATATTTCGGCAATTGACGTATATAGTATTGGCAAAAGTCGATACCCTATTTTCACCCTCCTACTCCCTTGACTTTTGCCTCCCTCCTTATTACCCCATTTTTTGCTAGCTTGGGCTTCTCATTTTTATATAGCCAGAACGTTAAGGTGATATGCTGACGATTTCATGAATTGCATTGGCAGACTTATTAGAGCTGCAAGCTGGTGAACTCATGACTGAGCAAAATCGCAATTATATAAAGAAGGAAATCGGCAAGCTTCTTTCCGATATCTGGCGAATCAAAGGGCTATTACATGTATGAAAAAATAAGTAACATCACTCGGATATACTATATACTCATAGCTATTTTGCTGTTCTTTACTGGTTTAGTCCTTTTGATATTCTTCTTCCTGATAATAACCGTGCCATTTGGCCTTGCAGCCTTGGCATGGGCAGGGATCTTCGTATACCTGGCCATCGTAGGAAGGCCATATAGTGATTTTAAGGCATCGCTAAAAAAGTATCCGCTTCCGAAGAGATTTAGAGCCAAAAGGGAATAGTTCAGTTTTTGGGCAATGAGCGCCCAGGAGAATGTGCAGGTAGCCTCTCGATTTCCCTTTTCCGATCAAAAAGATGGATTTGACGGCATGGGCGGCTCAGGCTGAGGATTCAGCTGGTTGATTGGGTCCACATCGCGCGGTGACAGCTTTGGATTGATCGCTACAATATTATTGAATTTCGCAGTCTGGCCAAATAATGTGCCAGCCCCTATCGTAAAGCTAAAGGTCTTGCTGGCAATTTCATATCCCTCATTCATATATCTCAAACTGAGGGTGTAGACCCCGTTCTCCCAGGTATTCTGTTTAGCTGGCGATGGGTTATATGGAGATCCCTGATTCAGATAATCAGTAATGGGAATTATTGAGATCAAATATCTACAAGGAGCAGGAGCATACATGAAGTTGTCATGAGTCGGGCTAACCATCATGATGCGCACAGCTTTTCCATCAGGAGGCACTTCAAGCGTATAGATTTCGAAATTGAATCTCTCCAATCCACAAATGGCCTCTGCTGTTTGATCGAAGCCACTGGATAATTGGGTCACATTCACAGTGAGGTTTACCGGATTGCTATTCCCAGAAGCTGCCTGCCCGGTTTCTATTGCCCCCACATTGATAGATGGAGCGGAAGGCGATGCAAATGAGCCTGCATTTGCCAATGCAGACTTCTGACTTATATCCAAATTAGGCGAGGATAGCGCACCGCTTGCCAAGCATGCCGTCAGAACGATAATCGCCAGGCATGCTGGAATTAGAATGTTTCTCATATCAGCCACCTCTTTAGCCGTATCCCTGCAACCATACTTAATTAATATGCTCCTCAATTGACCGGAAAGGTATCATGTACTGTTCTAGCTCCTGGATGAACAGCTACCTGGAGAAATGTTCGCAGCACCTGGGCAGGGCGATCTTATGGCTGCGCTGGGCGCGTTTGCAGAGGATGTGGGTTTCCGGTCGCCCGTCCCAGAACCAAACCGGCGGGAGATCTCATGGCTCAAGCCGCGTCATGGCCGTGAGGAGGTTGCTGCATTTTTCAAAGAGCTTCTTGAGAAGCCGCAGCTCTGCCATCGGTGGCGAGGCGTCCGTTATGGGATGAGAACCGCATTGCAGCCTATTTGACCGCCCATTTGAGTGTCAGAGATAATTCCAAAAAAAAGCGGTACTAGCCGGCAACATCCTGCTGCTCCGAAATAGCTTATGCCTTTACGGATTCAGGTGATGTTTCCGGTAGAATTCCCTCTACCCTTTCAAACTCAACATCGTCAACCGCCAGTCCATTTGTGTAGCGGTTTTCATCCTCGAAGTCCACAGTTACACGGGCAATATTCGAGCGGGTTAGGAGTGGATTTCTTCGATTTATTGTTGAAACCTCGAGAGGAATCTGAATAGGGATCGGTCCTTGATAGTCATTCAGATTCTCGCTATCCCGGGCGATTTGGTTGCCTGATGCGTCGAAGGCACGCAGTATCACCGGAGTTTTCTCCTGTATTTTTGAATCGTATCCTACCCAAACCGTGACACGTGCCTGCCCCTGGTCGAACCTTATCTCAATTGGAGCTGTACAAAACTCAGCGGCATAACACTGCTCAATAGCGTTAGTCCCTGAATGGGCAAAGCCCGGGATAGCATCTCCTTTGGAAAAATCGATAGCTACAGGACTATTAAAAGTTACACCCAGGGATGCATATTGGTTTGTCACGGGTATCGGCCCACCTGTCCCTAACCCTCCAGTAACCAGGTCATCGAAGTTGATCACTGTTGGTCCTGCCTGACCTGCTATACCAGGTTGTTTTACAGGTTGTTTTACAGGTTGGATTTCTTCTATTGGTGCGCCAGATACTCCATCTCTTCGCGTAAGTTGAGCTTCAAAAGAACTTACAAGCAGCAGAAAGCATATGAACAATGCTGCTAGTACGTGTAGTTTTATTCTCATATAACCACTCTCTTTAAATATTTGGTATTGATACGCATTAAACCTTTTGAATTCAAGAATATATAGGCCTCATTCAGGATCGTCATGACCTGGAAGAAAAAATGGCTCTGGGGCCAGCCAGAGATCACACAGGCATTATTCTTTTATCGACCAGACTTTGAGGTTATCGAACCCAATGGTCACATTTCCCTCTGATTGAGTTTGCACAAAAAGGCCTACTCCACCATAGCCAAAGGTGCTGTCATTGTAATCCGCCAGCTTTTCGCCATTGGCATATAGCGCGAGTTTATCGCCCTCGCCTGTGACCTTGATGAGGTTAGTGGAGTTACCCGTCTTGATGGCACTGGACTTGACCCATTCAGAGGCATATGCCCAGGAGTTATTCTCTCTCTTGACGATCATGTAATAGCCGTCACTGGATAGCAGGAAGGCGTAATAATTACCTGCATCAATCTTTCTTACTACCAGTCCAAAGACATTATCATCGGGCCCTGCTTCCTTGGTAGCCTCTACCTCTAATATGAAATCTGTAAAATTCAGGCGAGATGGACCGCTGACCCAGTCCCAGTAGTCAGCTGGTACTATGGTCAGGTGGTATGCTCCGTTCTTGAATGACTTCTTAAAGTATTCATCCGATACATAGGGCCAGCCAGATTTGCTGCTGGAGAAATCCTCAGAGTAAAGAAGGTCTCCGGGAACAAGTTCGCTCTGGCTCACCTGGGCATACTGCTCATCCGACGCATTTAAAGTCTCAGCTGAGCAAGCCCCTATAATACAGGTTATAGCAATCAATAACACTGTTAACAGATAAATCCCGTATCGCATGATCAAACCCTCCTTTCAAAGACTGCTAAGTTAATGCCATTATTCCAGGCATTTAAACTTTAAGTAATAGTGTATATGTCAGTATTACTAATAGCTCTCGGCCCTTCGTCGGAGTAAAAGCCCAGTCTGCATTCTTGACCAGCTTCTCGAAGTAGGGATCGGCCCCCCAGCGCGTAGAGCAGCACAGCAGGCTCATTGGCCGCCTTCCTCATGGCCATGGAGACGTATTCCATATATCTAGGTAGCTGTAGATGGAGGGTAGTTACCGCAAAGCGACTTGGATTCTTACATTTTAAGGGTGCTGTTCTAGCTCCTGGATGAACAGCTACCCGGAGAAATGCTCGCAGCACTTGGGCAGGGTAACCTTATGGCTGCCCTGGACACATTTGCAGAGGATGTAGATTTCCAATCGCCAGTCACCCGAACCAAACCGGCGGAGATCTCATCGCTCAAGCCGCGTCATGGCCGTGAGAAGGTTGCTGCGTTTTTCAAAGAGCTACTTGAGAAGGTGCCTTGAGAGGATGTAGGCGCTGGAGATTACAGCTGAATGTGATCGAGTAATAGTCAAGGGGAGGAATCGAGGGCCTGTGCGGTCTACCGGGCGGGAATATGAACACGATTGGGTGATGGTATTTGCTCTGCGCAGGGGAAGATCGTTAGGAGTTGGCACTACTACGATACTGCGGAATATATTGGTGGTGTTTCGGGGTGTGCAAGCTCCACTGATAGTAGAAAAGTATGATCCGATCAGCTTATTGGATCAACTACCTCTATGAAGTCTAATCTCTTGAAGGCCCGGTCGTGGGTCATGAGCTTCTTTGTTTCAAGCTCTTCCATCGAGGCCAGTATGGTAGCATCACGACCTCCAATTCCGGTTTGCGAGTATCTCGCCAGATATTCAACCGACTTTCTAGCAAGATATTGGTCGATAGTAGCACCAAATGTTGGAGTCTACAAAGATCAGGCTTTCCATATTCTTTTTACCTCAAGAGGATCGATCTTCGAGCTCTCAACGCAGCCTCTAAGCTCTTTTTTAAACTGAGCCTTGGTAGTTATTGGCTTGATCACCACATTGCCGTCTTCCAGCCTCACTTCTACTTCGTCTCCATCCTTCAAGCCTGCTTTTTGTATGATGTTTTTGGGAATCGGGAGCTTGCCGCCTTCGAGTTTCGCTTTTATCATTCACACATCTCCATGAAGCTCTGTGTACTCGAACGTAATTAAATCTCTCTAAGAACTGCAGCCAGCTCAATCGTGAGTTTCGTTTTGCGTGGGAAACTAGTCATTAATTGTCATCGAGTAATCCATACACTCTTCCGGAGCTCCGCGCACGTTGCCTGTTTTCGCGCGTAAGGACTTGAGGGGGCTGTCCTCAAGGCCGGACGGCCCCCCCTGACCCCGTGGCCACGGGGGACCTGCCGTGAGCAAGGGGATGCTATTCTTCCCATGCCGGAAACGCCCATGTGTCTAAATGCTCGCAGCACCTGGGCAGGGCGATCTTGTGGCCGCACTGGATGCGGTTGCTGAGGATGTGGATTTCCGGTCGCCTGTCTCAGAAACAAACCGGCGGGGATCTCATCCCACAAGAAGCCTCATGGCTGTGATGGGATTGCATTTTTCAAAGGGCTTCTTGAGACGGTGCCTTGAGAGGAGGGTGGCGCTGGAGATTACAGCTGAAAGGGATTGAGTGGCGGCTCAGGGTGATGCTAAAGGAAACGGGACAAACAGTACCCAATCAGCTCAATAAACCAACGCAGCGGCCAACTATGCGATGGGTTTTCGAGATTTTTATGGGCGTGATTCAGGCAGTTGTTACATCGGGTGGCAAAGTCATCAAAGTCAGTGTGAACCTGACAAGTACGCAGATTACAATTCTAAAGCTGCTGGGTAGAGAATGCGAAAATTATTACGGGATGAACTGAAAGTGCGGAATGTAGGTTAGTAAGATCGTCTCTCTGTGCCTCTGTGTGGTACGAAAATGGGGTTCACCTCTAAGCAGCAGCCTTGGTTACATTGTATCCCGATTGCTCCAGGAATCTGATAGCCGACTTCTGCCTGGCGGCCGAATTCCTCTGGAAGACCGCCTCAGCCCCTTCATCCACATAGGGTTCACCAGTCTTCAGAACTCTATAGACATCCATCAGTATCTGGTGCGCCAATGCAACCAAGGCTCTCTTTTTGCCTCTTCGTTTAGCGATATTATTGTAAATGGCGCTATATGCGGAACCTTTCTTTTTCGAGGCTGACCAAGCCGCTTCTTCAGGGTTGCCTTGAGGAACTTGTCGCCTTTGCTAGTCTTTCCGCTCTTTTTCACCCCTGCACTCTCATTATTTCCAGGACAAATCCCAGCCCAGGATGATATGTGAGCTTCATCTGGGAATTGCGACATATCCACACCGATCTCAGCGATGATCGCCGAAGCTGTGGTAGTGCTAATCCCTGGAATGGTCTGAATCAGATTGGATTCCCTTTGAAAAGGGATCATGCGTTTTGCAATCTCAACATCAAGCTCCTGGATCTGCTCTGCCATAAACGCTATATTCTCCAGATGATGCTTGAGAAGGAATCGATGATGATCAGTTAGCTTCCCGTTTAAAGCTTCGACCAGCTGATCTATCTTGTTCCTGAGCTTTCCGTGAACCATAGCTTTAATCTCTTCTCGCGAAAGCTTATCCTTAGTCAGCAATGCCTGGATCATGTTCATCGAGGATATGCCGTCGACTTTCGAGACGACTGATGTGAGCTTGATGTTGGCATCTTCCAGGACTTTCTGCAATCGGTTCTTCTCCGAGGCCATAACTCCAACCAGCTTTCTGCGGGTTCGGTTAAGGTCCCGAAGTTCTCGGATAGGTCTAGGTGGGATAAAGCTTGCCGGTACAGGCCGCAGCGAAGGAGAGTTGCAATCCATTCGCTATCGCTGACATCGTTTTCTTTCCGGGGATCTTCTTGAGGTGTTGGGGATTCGCTAGGACTATGGGAAACTTGTCCTCGAGAATATTGAATATCGGTTTCCAATAAACTCCGGTGCTCTCCATGGCTACTGCTTCGACTTCGTTCTGCTCCAGCCAATCTTTCAGTCTTAGGAGATCTGATGTCATGGTTGAAAATGTCTTGATTTCGAATTTAGGAGGCTTGTCAAGAGGACCTTTGGCAATACAGGCCTTGATCATCTTTTTATGAACATCAATTCCACAACAGCTTTTTAATATTGGCTGCATATTATATCTCCTTGAGTCGGGATAAGCAACTGTGAATAAGCTAAATTTGGTACACGTGCTCCCTTATTATAGGGGCAACAATCATGGGTGCTAAAGGTTGCCAGGTTCAGTTTCTCTGTCGGGGTTGGATTCAACCGCCAAATACAGTCGACCTTAATATCCCGGCTCATGATAGGATAAAAGGATGGACATTGTTATAACTTTATCCCATTTTCATCATCATGGGTGACATTAGAGTCATGGATGTTTCTCTGTGGTGAACGTCAGGCTAAGGCTCTTTTAGAAGATTTCTCAGGCATTCAGATTCTCCCACAGAAAATAGCGAGGAGCCATTAAGGCTCCTCGCTATTTTCTATGGGTAAGGGGATAACCATTTATCATAACCTTCGATCAAATAAATCCCTGTGTCAATTTCCCAGGAAGAACTCTTCAGTATAGCTCTTGGTTTGGAAAAGCCATGGTACATCAAGGCTATCGAGTTTAAAGTTGAAGAAAAGCAGTTAGACCTTCACATTGATTTCGAGAGCGGCAGCAAGTTCCCCTGCCCATTATGCGGCAAGTCAGGAGGCCCGGTTCATGATACAATTGAGAGAACATGGCGTCACTTGAACTTCTTCCAGTTCAAAACCTACTTGCATTGCCGTGTTCCACGCACAGAATGCGATAAATGCGGAATAAAGCAAGTTAAAGTACCCTGGGCAAGGAAAAGCAGTGGATTCACTCTGCTAATGGATTCCTTGATAGTGCTATTAGCCCAACACATGCCTGCTAAAACGGTAGCCGATTTAATTGGTGAACATGATACGCGAATATGGCGAGTCCTGGAGCATTATGTCAAGGAAGCTCGATCAAATGAGGATTTCTCTAAAGTTCATTCAGTAGGCGTCGATGAAACTTCAAGAGCAAAAGGTCATAATTACATATCTGTGTTCGTTGATTTAGATAACTCTAAAGTTATCCACGTATGCGAAGGAAGAGATTCAGAAACCGTCACTTCGTTCAAATTTGATTATGAGGCACATAAAGGGATCTGCAAAAAATGTAACCAATTTTTGCTGCGATATGTCTCCTGCATTCATATCAGGAATAGAATCTAATTTTGAAAATGCTGCGATTACATTTGATCGATTTCATGTCATGAAGCTGATGAATGAAGCAATAGATCAAGTCAGGCGAGATGAACAAGCTCATAACACAGGTCTGAAACGAACTCGATACATCTGGCTGAAAAATCCTGAAAATCTGACAGAAAAGCAAGTGAATGAACTAGGATCGCTCAAGGATATGCGTTTGAAGACTTCAAAGGCATATGAAATAAAACTAAGCCTGCGAGATTTCTGGGACATCAGGGACCCTGTTTTGGCACAATCGTATCTGAAAAAATGGTATTTCTGGGCTACTCATAGTAGATTGACTCCTGTTATCGATAAGGCAAAAACCTTCAAGAATCATTGGAACGGCATATTGAATTATGTAAATACCCGAATCGATAATGGGGTCTTGGAAGGGATAAATAGCCTCATTCAAGCAGCTAAGAATAGCTCAAGAGGATTCAGATCAACGAAAAATTTCATTATTACTATTTATCTTAGGCTCGGAAAACTTCATTTCAATTTACCCACATAAAACAGCGAAGAGC
>CAWJYS010000017.1:0-59969 GCA_963847095.1 Methanotrichaceae archaeon
TTAATTAGGTATGCTTCTAAGATCCCTGGCAGCCATTTTTAAGCGAATTCTCGGGGAAATTAGCTGTTTATGACAGGGCCCTCCTCGCCCCAGGTATCCCTCAGAAACATTATCATCGTCGATTATTTTCATTATTAATAAGCTTAGTGGTTTACATGGCGATATAAAACTTCTTTTCTAAAAATACAAAAGAGTTTTTTGCAGCGCCAAAGGCTTCTTATTTTGATTAACCTTTGGCGGTGATTGAATACCATGAAAAGATGTATTCAACCTGATTTTATAATTATTAAGAATACGACTGTTTTGAGAGAACTATGTCGCGATTCAAAAAGGGAGCACCTTGCCTGTCAGGTAGAATGCATTCGATCCCGTCACTTTTACCTTTATGGTGCTGCCAAGCGTTGGCTTGTCCTCGATTACTATGCCCGTATAGTTCATTGCCCTGGCTTTCATGGTGTTTCCGCGGCCTCGCTCAGTCACCAGTGCATCCAGCGTCTTTCCTTCATAACTAATATTTCTGCGGGCGGCAGTCTCCAGCCAGAGCCTGGTTAGCACTCTGGACCTGTCCTTCTTTATGCGGTCGGGCATGTCGTGCAGCATAGACGCCGGAGTGCCGGGGCGCGAGGAGTATCTGGTGATGTTCACCTTATCAGGCTGCATAGTTCTCAGGAGGCCCACAGTCTGTCTGAAGTCCTCCCCCGTCTCCCCGGGAAAGCCAGAGATTACATCCGTGATGAGGGAAATATCATCGACCGATTGCCTGAGGTAGTCCACGATTCTCAGAAAATCCACAGCCGAGTATCTCCGGCCCATGCTCCTCAGGATTCTGTCTGAGCCGGACTGCACAGGAATATGGAGGAAACTGTAAACTTTGGGACTATGAAACGCATCTGCCAGCTCGCTCATTATCGGCCTGGCAGTATCGGGGTTCATCATGCCTATTCTCACCATGAACCTGCCCGGAATCTCCGTAATCCTCTCCAGAAGCTCTGGCAGGGTAGTTCCAATATCAAGGCCATAAGCCGCCGTATCCTGAGCGGCGAGCTGAACCTCGACTACCCCGAATTTGAGGAGCTTTTGTACCGCATCACAAACCTCCTCAGGGATTCTGCTGTTCAGTCTTCCCCGCGCCTTTTTCACTATGCAGTAGCTGCAACTTCCGCAGCAGCCCTCGGCGATGTTGACTATGCCGCAGAGATCGTGCAGGGAGGGGCCCAAGGGGGCCTGGTGGTGAACCTGGTGGTGAAGTGTGGGGGATTGCGCTGATGGCGCTTCAAGGAAGAGGTCTGCAATCTCCCTGGCCGCAGATTCCCCCAGGATGCCCACCTTCTTCCGGCATTTTATATCCTCCACAATGCCTGGCAGGGCCACCGCCAGGCAGCCAGCAATAACCAGGCGATCGCCCTGGATCTGGCGAAGCCTTCTTTTGATCTTTCTCTCAGTCTTCTCCGTTACGGCGCAGGTATTCACTATTATTATGTCTGCATCATCCTCTGATGAAGGCAGGTGACCTAGACCGATGAGCGCCGCCTCGGCCTCCTTAGAGTTTCCGAAATTGGCGGTACAGCCATAGGTTTCCAAATAAAATCTCATTCTGTTGCTCTACAGCTTGCCAGCTCTTCTCGTCTGACCTGGTATATTCCCACTATTACGCCCATCACCGCCGGGGCCAGGAAGAACCCACCGATGCCTGCTACCAGCGCTCCCCCGAAGAAGGAGAGCATCACCAGCAAGGGATGCATGGATGATTTGGTGGAAACAAGGTAGGGCCTGATGAGAAGCTCAGAGGGCAGATAGATCAGGCATGCAGCTACTATGAAGAACACGAGGGCCTCGCTAAAGCCCAGGTTGATGTACCTGTATATGGTCACTGGAATTATCACCAGCCAGGCTGTGAGTATGGGGACCATCCCGGCGATGAAGACGAAGCTCGCCAGGGCGAAGGGCCTAGGCAGCCCGAATGCGTAGAATATTGCAGCAGCAATGAGACTGCCCAGGATGGAAGTGTAGATGGTTCCGAGGAATATGCCGCTTAAAATCCTGTCTATCCGTGTGATGTACTTTCTGTAAGTCTCCTCCTCTTTCGGCGGGAGGAGGTTGATGATCGAGTTCACGAAGTTTTCGCCGTCCAGCAGAACGAAGTAGCAGACGGGTATGGAGATGATGAAGTTGATTATGCCAAGCGAGACGGTGCGGCCTATGTTGAGGACAGGCACGCCTGCAGCGATCGGGGCGATGATTCCCGCAAGGTTTTGCAGGCTGCTGGCGATGATGTCGTTCACAACGGGGGGAACATACATCCCCACTATGAGAGTGCCGATAGTGCCCCGCACAACCTCCTGGTTCTGGGCCAACGTTATTATCTGGTTGGCAACCTCCAGCGTTCCCAGCCCCAGGATGAGGAAGATCGGGACAACTATGCAGATGGCAGCCACAAAAGCGCCCAGCCGCCTTCTCTTCTTGAACTTATCTCTTATGGGGCGGCCGACGTAGGCGAAGACCGTGCCCAGGATCACTCCGTCCAGGAATGGAAAGAGAAAGTAGGTGACGAGGATGAGGGCTGCAGCAGCAAGTATCAGAATGCCTGTGTGATCTGCACACCAGTTTCCCAGCTTAGAGTCCAAGCAGTTACACCAGGAGTATGTCGTGCCGATCAGATAGATATGAGTAACGCTTTATCCGGCTTTGTAAAGAGTTTTGTCGGAGATGTCGGAGAGGTTTTAGGAGCCTGCACAGGCGAGTGCCAGCATCTCCTCGAACCTCTCCAGCCGCTCTCCCGGATCGGAGTTCTGCTCTGCCACCCAAGACTTCAGCTTTTTCACGGATTTGCCGCCGTCCAGAAGATCTGCAGCCTTCTCCATGCCGCCTCTGAGATCCGCGGCATGCCCTGCGATGCAGAGCACCGCTGCTGCATTCAAACAGACGATATCTCTTCTCGGTCCCCGATCTTCGCCTGAGAGCACACTCAGCAGACGTATTGCTTCCGCCGTCCTATCCTCGCGATGGAGAACGGCAGATTCGTCTCCTCTTCTTATGCCCATCTCCTCAGGTAAGATGGAGAACTCTCTGATCTCTCCGTCTTCCGTCAGCTCGGCCACAGAGGTCTCCCCCAGGGTCGATAGCTCGTCCATGCCCCTGTTTCCGTCTGCACTTCGGCCGTGAACCACAAAGGCTCTCCTGTACCCGATCTCTTTCATGGCTCTGGCAATTGGCAAAACCATCTCCCTGGAGTATACGCCCCGCACGCCGTATGTGGGCAGAGCTGGGTTGGCCAGCGATCCGGCTATATTCAGTATGGTACCAAATCTGATCTGAGAGAGGATTCTGTAAAGGGCCTGGGGATGCACCTTGCCGCTCATGCCATTGAAGATGCCGATGCCTGCTCTCTCGATGCTTCTTTTAACCAGAGAGACGTCGCACTCCACATCCACCCCCAGGACTTCCAGGATGTCCACGGCTCCGCATTTCGAGGTTATGGCCCTGGCTCCATGCTTGGCCATGTTTATGCCATCTGCTGCAGCCACGATGGATGCAGCGGTGCTGATGTTGAATGTCTTGATGGCATCCATCCCCGTTCCACAGTTTTCGACCAGAGGGCCGTCAACCTCGGGACGAACTTTGACCGTGTCTATATCATAGATGGCCTCCCAGACACCTGCAATCTCCTCAGGAGTTGCGCCCTTGGCGGTGATAGCTGCCAGAAAAGCGCCCTGCTGCAGGTCTGGCTGTTCGTTCAACAGAACCTGCCGAAACATCTCCCTCGCATCAGACCTGGAGATGCTCTGCCCCTTTATCAGCGCGTCTACCCTGCTGCCGAAGTACCTCAAACTCTCTTCCATTTTGTTCACCTAAACCTCAACGATAGATTTCAGTCCATTTCTCTTCGAAGAATGGCTAAAGGCATCCTGGATCCTCTCCAGGGAAGTCCTCTTAGTTATGATCCAATCAGCGTTTACTGCCCCTGAGGCCAGACAGCTCTGCTGCCGCTCTGTTCTGGCGGCTGGAGCAGCCGTAGGCTCCAACCATTGTCAGTTCTCGATAATGAATGGATCCTAGATCGATAGGCTCCTCACGTCCTCCAGGTCCTGGACCGGAGAAGACGCATATCCTTCCGCCGGGCGAAAGCATCCTTAGGAGAGCGCCGTCCACCCTGACATCGGGCGTGGCAGTCAGGATCGCATCCACGCCCCTTCCTCCGGTCTCTTCCGCGACTATGCCCTCCAGCGGCTCCGATGCATCCACAACCAGCGCAGAGGTATGCTTTCTAATTCTCCTGGCCCTGTTCTCAAGCTTCTCTACGACTATTACCTTCTCAGCCCTATGCAGCTCTGCCAGAAGAGCATGCAGGCCGCCGATGGGGCCGCCGCCGAGGATGAGCACCACATCTCCCCTCGTTACCCTGGCCATCTCCTGGCCGTTCATGCAGCACGCCAGGGGCTCTGCCAGGGCTATCAATCCTGGGTCGATGCTGCCGCTGCTGGGAACCGCGTTTATGCCTCTGGGAATGCTCTCCCAGGGCAGGGCCAGAAGCTTTGCAAAGCCTCCGTCCCTGTTGAACCCCAGGATGCCTATCTTCTCGCACCGGTTGTCCATGCCCCGCAGGCAGGGAATGCACCTGCCGCAGGCGATTCCTGGCCAGACCTGGACAAGGTCGCCTTCAGCAATGCCGCAGTCCCTGTCGATCTCCGCCACTCGGCCAACGATCTCGTGGCCCAGGACGCGCGGGTAGACCAGATCTTTATGGCCGTTTTTGAGCATCTTCACGTCTGTGCCGCAGACAGCACAGGCCTTAACCTCGATCAGGGCTCCCCCCTCTGGACACTCCGGATCGGGAATTTCGTCCAGCTCCAGGATTCCAGGCGCTCTCAAGACAGCAGCTTTCATGCTATTACTTTTCTCATTCTCATTCTCACTTCTTGGGCAGCTCAACGGTCATCAGGACCCTGTCCGTCTCCTCGACCAGCTTCTCTCTGGGCACGCCGTAGATGCCTGCCAGGAGAGCCGCGCCGCCCATGCCGACGCCCTCTTTTACGTAACCCTGGGCGTAGATCTGAACTGGCGGAATCTTGGACATCTCCAGGCCGGGGTCGGAGTAGTAGTAGGGCCAGCCTGTTGATTCCACGATCTCCTTGAAGCTGGCGCTTTTGTCCTCGACGATGTACTTGGTGGTGGCGATGGAGATGTCGCCCTCAATCTGCATGGCCTTTCCCATGGCAAGCACAGCAGCCATCTGCGTTCCTCCAGCGAGAACGACCTTCGTACCTTTCAGGCCGTGCATGAGGCCAAGAGCGGCAGGCATCATTGGGTCGCCAAGCTCTGCAACAGCGCGAAGGGGATCGTTCTTGAGGCTGCCCTGTGTTATCCCGGCCCGCTCCATAGCCTCCTCCACGACTTTGACTTTGATGTCCAGAGGGTTGTCACAGAAGCTGCTGCTTACATTCCCGCTGTAGCCGAGGGCGCGAAGGACAGCCATAGCAGTGGTCGTGCCTCCGGCGATCGACTCGCCAATGAAGACGCAGTCCGAAAGACTGGCAAGCTTCTTTCCCAGGAGCGCTGCATTTTCGTAGAGCGCCTTGGCATCCGGGACTGCGCTACGCAGGCGGATATCGTTTCCTCCCGCACCGCCCAGTTCTACATAGGGAATGGCGGGCTTCTTGCGAAGGCCGGAGGCCACGAAAAGGGAGGGGATACCTGTGAGATTGAGCGCGGCCTTGGTTACAATGGCAGGAGTCGGTGAGCCTCCGGGAGCCTCGGGCAGCTCGGGCATGGTTATGATCTTGTTAGTCTCCACAAGCTCTGCGTCAGCACCGGGGGTGTAGTCAGTCAGCTCCGGCGATGTGCCGGCAGCGCTGATGCCCGGTATCTTGCCGGTGTCGGTGTTGGAGATGACGCAGAGGAAGAGGGGCCTCTGTGGCTTGAACTCGAAGTCGGGGTAGATCCACTTAGTCATGATCTATGCCCTGGCGGTTCAGGTATATTAAATCAACGCAACATTATTTAATTCAAGTTTATTTGTCCATCAGTAAAGCGATTTTTAGTGGTCGTGAGTGCGTTTTGCTGCGGTGAGGTCGATAAGATGGATACCTCAAGCTCTATCTCACCAATCTCCTGTAGGGACTTAGATAGATTTCTCCCAGCCCTGTCCAAAATCTATCAGAGGCCTTACTTCATCGACCTCGAAGGTCACAGACGCATACATCCTATTTGCCGCTTCCTCTCCGACGAACTTGGCAACCTGGCTTTTGATCATATCGAGCAGCTCTCCTGAAGTCGAATACTCTTTCATCTTCAGATAAACCCTAACTCCCTTCCAATCAAAGACGTCCTTTCCCGGCTCCACGATCATGAACACGGCGTTGGGATTCTCCTGAAGATTGGCGAAGGTGCGGTTCTTAGCCGTTGCCATTACAACGGTCTTTCCATCGATCATATGAGGCGAGCCGAAGAGGGCTGCATCGACTTTGCCATCCTTGCTCGACGTGCTGAGTGTGCCAAGCCTCGGCTGTTTGTTGAAGTACTCCATCAATTTTGCTGACATATTGAACCTCCTTTTCTAATATTATCTCAGCTCATCCCTAAAAAGGAAATGGTGAAGGAATCGACTACACAAGTCTTCAATTTGGCAAAACATTTAGCAAAAGTATTAATATCAATGGGCAAATGGCTTTGCGTAGTCGTTTGTGTGAGTCTGACCGAGGGGACATTCAGAGATGTCGGAAACAACACTTGCATACTGCGGGATAGACTGCGAAAAGTGCCCAGTGCGTATTGCCACATCCAAAGACGATGACGACCTGAGGCAAGAAACAGCAACGGAGTGGGCCAATCTCTACGGAGAGATCCTTGAAAGCTTTGGAATACATAACTTGAAGCTCGAGGACATGAACTGCTGTGGATGCCGATCAAATCGCGGTCTCTTTATCGGATGCGCAAGCTGCTCAATCAGAAAGTGCAGCCAGGATAAGGGCTTCATCACATGTGCAAGCTGCGATGAATATGATTCGTGTGATATGCTTAAAGGCTTTTACTCCTTTACAATTCACCAGAGCGCAAAGGAGAACCTCGATAGGATGCGGATGAAGCGATGATACACACAGCGGAGGATGAACATCGCCGGCATCCATAGAAGATAAGATGGACCACACTCTCTTGCTCAGAGGGCTTGTCATCGGCTTTTCAATTGCCGCGCCTGTTGGACCAATAGGCGTACTATGCATAAGGCGAACACTGGCTGAGGGCCGCCTATCCGGCATCGCTTCCGGCCTTGGAGCCGCGACCGCAGATGCAGTCTATGGTTGTGTTGCGGTACTGGGCTTGACTTTTATTTCAAATATCTTGATCGACCAACACGTATGGCTTCGCCTTATCGGTGGCTTATTTCTTTGCTATTTGGGCATCAAAACATTTTTGGCAAAGCCTGCTAAACGAGCAGCTTTAGCCAGAGGAAACGGCCTAGTTGGCGCTTATGCCTCGACATTTTTCCTAACGCTCACAAACCCGATGACGATCCTTTCTTTTGCGGCAATATTCACTGGCTTGGGTTTGGCCAGCACTGGCGGGAACTTCACGTCTGCAGGAGCTTTGGTTTTGGGTGTTTTTATTGGCTCATCTCTGTGGTGGCTCATCTTGAGCGGCAGTGTCGGCGTATTTCGAGAGAAGCTTGACCCACAAGGGCTGCAGTGGATAAACAGAATTTCAGGCGCAATTATCACAGGTTTTGGTTTGGCTGCTCTCATGAGTTTGGCATGACGGCGGCATGGTACCCAGGGCGATTCCAGAACTGAAGTGTTTTGTAAGGGATTGATGCCAAAGAATCTCACCCTTGAGAAGGAAAAGGATATTTCTCTCGGAAAGGATGGGGTACTTTGTGAAAGCCCGGACTCTATGCAAAAGGCAAAGAGAATCCAATTCCATTATCTTGAGGGAAGCCAGTCCGAGGGAGTCCTGCCAGGGGATGGAGAGAGCGCAGCTCAGGGACTTGATTAAGGGTGGCATGAGGGCCGTATGGCCCATATGCATCGGCTACATCCCGCTGGGACTTGCCTTCGGCATTCTCGCCCAAAAGGCAGGATTCGATGTGCTTGAGATAGCCCTAATGTCGGTTGTGGTGTTTGCCGGAAGCTCGCAGTTCATTGCGGTTGCGATGCTTAGCGTCGGAGCAGCTCCGGTGTCCATAGTTCTTACAACGTTTATGGTCAATCTAAGACACGTCTTGATGAGCTCTGCGCTTGCGGTCTATCTGCACAGCGTTAGCCGGCGGTTCCTGTCCCTCTTCGCCTATGGGGTCACGGACGAGAGCTTTGCAGTCAATATGGTTAAATTCAGAGAGGGCGGCTGGCATCCCTACCAGGCGCTTACAGTTAATCACGTTGCCAATTTTGCCTGGATTGCCAGCACAATCCTTGGGGGCTATGGCGGGCAGTTCATAGCAGCAGGAAGCTTTGGAATTGATTATGCCCTCAGCGCCATGTTTCTCTGCCTGCTTACCTTTCAGCTTCGTGGACGAATATACGTATTGACGGCCATCGTCTCCGGGGCCTTAGCCATCGCCGTCTCTCTTCTGCTGCCTGGCAACTTTTTTGTGATCATAGCATCGCTGTTAGGGGCCACTGCAGGCTTTGCAATCAAAAGATATGCTCAAAGGGAGAGAGGGTCCTATGCTTGAAACTGAATACGTCCTGCTGATAATAAGCATGGGGCTTGTCACCTACCTCCCGCGCTGGTTTCCGCTGTTTTTCCTCTCCCAGCGGAAGCTGCCTCAGTGGTTTATCGAGTGGCTGGATCTGATCCCCGTAGCCATTCTAAGCGCCCTTATATTCTCCGATCTTTTCGTAACAGGCAATCCACGCCACCTGGAGGTTCTGCAGCTCAAGTCGGTGGTAGCTATTCCCACGTTTCTTTTTGCACTGAAGACGAGATCCCTGGGAGGAACCGTTATAGCTGGAATGGTGTTGTTCTGGGTGGCTGCGGGATTCTTTGGAGGTTGAAATAGGTGAAAGCCTGACACTGTACGAGAAAAGAACACGTTGAAGCAAACTGGATCATCCGATGAGTGCAATGATGGAGACACTTGAAGAGCGAATTAGAAGAGTGGTGCAGGAGGACATAGCCATTATGCCGTATGATCCCAAGTGGCCTAATCTATTCCTCGAAGAGAAGGATCACCTGCTAGCCTGTCTGCCTCGTGAACTCATCGGGCGAATTGAGCACTTCGGCAGCACCGCTGTGCCCGGCCTGGCGGCAAAGCCGATCATAGACATGCTGGTTGAGGTCACATCCCTTGAAGAGACCCGGCGCAGGATTGTACCCATCCTGGAATCGCAGGGGTACGACTACTTCTGGAGGCCGACCTGGGGCGATGACACACCGCCCTTCTATGCCTGGTTTATCAAGCGTGATTCCGGCGGCAAAAGGACTCATCACATTCACATGGTGGAGGGTCATTTTGAGCACTGGGATCGCCTCCTATTTCGGGACTATCTAATAAAGCATCCTGATGCGGCTGATGAATATCAGAGATTGAAGATTCGTCTGGCCGCCGAATATCCGAATAACCGCGTGGCATACACCAGAGGCAAGGCTGACTTTATTCTGAGTGTGATGGAGCAGGCAAAACAGGATTATGAAAAGCTCAACAATCAGCTACAGCGAACGGCTGACTGCCGTCACTGAAGCCGTAGTGTTAAGCCTGCAAGAATGCGCTCGTCATCGGATGCGGTTTGGGCGATGATGCGGTGCTATCGAAGCGCGGATTTGACTTTGTTCTTGAATCTTCATTCGGACTCTTGACCGCCCTCTGCCATCTCTTGCATGCACTGCTGCTGTATCTGCTGGGCCAGGTTGCAACGCAGAAGGCCCGAGATGAACACGCCTGCAATCAAAGCATGCTCTTTCGGCATGTCTTTTAACGCCGCCTTGATCTGTTCGACCGCTGCCTCCTCGCTATCAATCCCGGGATTGAAGAGCAGCTTTTTGGTCAAATCGCCTATCTTCATCATCTCCTCGGCAGGGATATCGAAGAAGCCACGGACGATATCCAGGACTAGGGATTCCTCTTTGGGTTCGAACATGGTTAAGCCTACTTGGTGCATGATGAAAAAGGTTTGGCTTCATTCTATCTGCATCATTTTAGATAATGCCTTTTCCAGCTTTTTTCGCGTCTTGGCATCCGGATTTTGCAGCACATCCAAATCCTTTTCGATTCTGTTAAGGCTCTCCTCTGAAGCAGGGCATTCTTCGTAAATCTCTACGCCAATAAGTCCTATTTGACCTGGGCTGAGAAATGGGCTGCACCTGCATACCATCGGCCTGGCCTGATATATTTTGCATCCCTTCTGCGTCTCATCGTAAAATCTGCATGGTGCGCTTGCCTTGAAGGCGCGGAGATCAGGCTCATTTGGGTGCGGGATTGTGTATTCATTAATTGTTTCTTCAACAGAAATATTAAAATAGCTTGCTAATCTTCGAATATCTTTAGGATAAATATCAATTGGGTCGGCTGTCTGGCAGCATATACCACAGCGCTTGCACTGAAAGTCCAGCTGGGCCTGAATGCGCACATAATCATAGGGGTCAAGTGGCATATTATCACGGTGATTTAGGCATTCATTGGTCTGATGGGTTATAAATGATCTGCTTTCGTATCGTTCTTGAAATATAAAACAGGTATACTGGCATGATAGCTCTCTGCATGGCCTTGGCAAGTAAAATGAAAAGATAGTGCCCCTGCCTGTAAACCCCTCAAATTAGATCCGATTACGAGCATCAAGCATTAATCCAAATGATTCTCACAACGACCTTAAAGGAGGCACATCATGGGCACGTATGGTATAGATTGGACGGGCATTTGGGAAACGAACTATGGGGAAGTCGAGCTCCCGCAAACCAACAACACTGTATCCGGAGTGTACGTCCTAAAGCAAGGGCGCATCAATGGGCGAGCACTGATGACAAGTTGGCTGGCGAATGGTCAGAGGCCCCTTCCTATGCCCCACCAAATGATGCAGGGGAGTTCGAAATACAAACGGACCAATCAGGCAGATCGTTTAAGGGCAAGTGGTGGAAGCTCGGATCTGCAAAGGAACACGAATGGTCTGGCAGGAAAATATAGGTCCCCTCAATATTTGATAAGCCTTAATTAAAATAATGATGATCGAGCTAAATCTTTTGGTAGCATTCTCTCATGTCATAAATGCAATTGTCATGAATCAAAAAAGATATTGAGCTGTTTGGTCTAACAAGGGCCACAAGTTAATGAAGTCACTGATGACTCAATTACAGTATTACGGATAGGCTTTCAAGCATTAATGGGCCAAGGCTATCAGAGTATTGCTGAAGTCATGATAAGATAGTACAAAAAAATTAAGCATTAATCGAAATATATTTAAATCATAGGTCATTAAATATATTTCGATTCACGATGAAGACTTTGGACGAGATAGTGACTACCCTCAAGGAGCAAATGCCTTTTCTCCAAGAGCAGTTCAAGGTAAAGAAGATGGGCATACTTGGCTCCCTTGTGCGTGGAGAGCAGAATGAATCTGAGGATGTTGATATTCTAGTGCAATTCTCGGAACCCGTCGGCGCAATCAAGTATCTGAACCTGGAGACCTACTTGAGCAACCTGCTGGAGATGGAGGTAAATCTCGTCTTAAAGATGGGCCTCAGTTACAGGATAGCTCAGCAAGTTCTAAAAGAAGCCCTGTTTATATGATCACTTGATTGAAGGATGCCAAAAAAGAAAAAAGGAAAACGAGTAAGGCCAGCCTTACTTGGCCAGCCTTTTGGCAAGGATTGCCACCCTGCCGCCGAGCATCTTGCAGGACTCCAGAACCTCGCTGCTCGGCGCACCTACTGAGATTGCGCCGTAATGTCCGCCGGACTGCATGGGGTCCCCTACTACCACCATGGCATGTATGAGCATGGCCTGCAGGATGGATAGAAGCGTTGTCTGGTTGCCGCCTTCCGAGCTCCCCGATGATGTGAAGGCTGCGCCTATCTTGTTCTCCAGCTGCCCTCTCACATCCGACGACCTGTCGAAGAGCTGTTTGATCTCGGCCGCCATTACACCGTAGTACGTAGGCGACCCTATGATGATCGCGTTCGCAGCTTTCAGATCCGCTGAGGTAGTTTCCCCGGCCTTCTTCACCGTCACCTCTGCGCCTGCTGATTTTGCCCCCGCAGCTACGGCCTCGGCCATCTTGGCCGTGTTTCCTGTACGGGAATGATAAACGATCAAGACCTTTTGCATAATTTCACCTCTTAAAATTTTATATCATTTTCTATTTAATACTATCCGATCTCCCTCCATTACATTTCTGAATATATCTAACCCTTCGATCACCCTGCCCAGATGGTTCACGGGCGAGTAGGGCTGGGTCTGGCCGAAGAATATGCAGAAAGCAGGCCCCGGCGACCAGTAGGATATATCGCCTGCCGTCGCCGATGGCGACGGATTCTCGTTCTCCATCTCCAGGGGTATATCGAAATAGATCTCTTCTCCCCAGAGGTTGGCCCTGGCTTCAATGGGCAGCTTCTGATAGAGCGCATCCGAGATCAACGGGTTTCTCTCGTCAAGCTCTGCCAGTGCCTTGCCTCTCCCTCTGATATCGATCTCTATGTATCTCAATGTAAATCCTCCCCAGAATTTGTGAGTTATGATTTATGACATGCAATCATTAAATATATTAATTTAGAGCTTCATGCCCATTAACGTTTTCTAATCCAGGTTCCTGGGACTGGAGATGTTCAGGATTACTTTCGCCCCGCGCTTGGATAAGATACTCATAGCTAATATTACTACTATGGTCTTGGCCGCTCGCCCAAACTCTTTTGACTACTCCCGGCGAGCGAGTCCATCCCCTTAAGTCCATCTCATCCAGTCTTTCTCCTCAAGTTCCTCTCCTTAGGCCCGTTCTAGCCATATCCTCCGCTACACGCAAGATTATTGAAAAATTAATATACGATGTAAACCAACAATTATATTATTTCACATTGAGCAGGTCCATCAACCTGAAGGAGCGAAGCCATGGGGAAACTGGAAGAATTTGGGATCGCGGGCATAAAAGGCATAATCTTCGATTGTTACAACACACTGATAGATATAAAAACAGACGAAGACGGCTCGAGCACCTATGAGCCCATAAGCAAGTGGCTGATCTATCAGGGCGTAAGAATTGCCCCAGATGAGCTTGAGAGGGAGTACAAGCGTGCAGTCAACGAATATTTGGCCAGCAGATGGGAGAAGTACCCCGAAGTCAGTGTGGATCAGATATTCAGCAAGATCTGCCAAATGCACGCCCTCTGGGACATAGATGAAGATGCCCTGGGAGTAGAAACGGCGCGCGCCTTTCGGGCAGGGTCTCTTCGCAGGCTGCAGGTCTTCCCCCAGAGCTTGAAGCTTCTTAAGGTATTGGAAGAGTATCCCAAAGCCATCGTCTCAAACGGCCAGAGAGCCTTCTCGGAGCGGGAGATGAGGTACTTCGGCCTGTACGACCTGTTTAAGTTCGTCATCTTCTCCTCCGACTTCGGTCACAAGAAACCGGACCCAAGGATATTTCTGGATGCTGTTCGCCGCCTGGAACTCGAGCCCGAAGAGGTGCTGTGCATCGGCGATAACTTCGACAACGATATAGTTCCCGCTGCCAAGCTGGGCATGAAAGCCATGCACATAGAGGAGGCATGGAAGCTTTTCAAAGTGGAATGAGGCTAAGTTATTCAAGAAAAAATTATAATAATTATCAGAATATACTGAGGCAATGCAAAAAATCTGACCGCTTATTGCTGCCGTCCCCGGTCAGCATAGCATAGCTCATTTCCGCCCCTGACGCATCTTGTCTTAGCATTCGATCCCGACTGCCACCGTATCCTGGAGTCAGGCAGCTCAAAACGGGCGATTACTGGCGCATGATCCGATTCAGGGTAGAAGACCCGTGGAGCAAAGACGATGGACTCGTCGTGCAAAAGCTCGTTGTGCACCTCCGAGCCAGTGAAGTAGGCCAGAAGAGTCCTTGAGACCAGTATGTGATCCAGCATCTTTCCCTTGCCGTTGTGCAGCAAAGAGTAGCGCGCAGGCTCTGGGATGTTCCTCTCGGTTGGAACCATGACCCTCATGGCCAGCTGGATGTTCCCGGTGTTCTCCACGTCGCCCCTTATGGCCTCCAGCGCGACCTCATCGAACTCTTCGTTGAAGTCCCCGCAGACTGCGATTAGAGTGCAGGGGTCCTCATCGAAGAGCCGGTCGATGAGAATTCGTGTCTCAAGCGCCTGGCCGATGCGCTTCATGGAGGATATGAATACGCCTTCCGCCCAGCCCGATGCCGTCTTCCAGGTTCGTTCATCCACTTTGTGCCCCTGGATGTTTGTGGGCCGGCGAGACTTGAGGTGGAGGTTGATCACGTCTATGAGCATCTTGTTGGGAAGCTGGACCTTTGCGTGCAGAATCGGCCGTTCCCACGAGACCTCTCTGGCCTCATGCTCCTCAGGCTGGGCTGTGACCTTCTGGTAGCGAGGCGAGGGCGCGTAGTCGTGCAGGTACTGGTGATGCTCAACTATCTCGTAGCGGCTCAGAATGACGAGGTTGTGGTTCTCGAACACCTCCCCTGTCCCCTCGTCCACGCTGGAGGCCCTATGATATCCCTCGTAAGGCGTGCACTCCAGAAGCCTGTTGAGGGCGTTAAGTCTCATCTTCCCATGCTCGTGCTGGCCGCATACTTCCTGCAGGCAGAGGATATCGGCATTAAGCCTGACAAGCTGAGGACGCAAGATTGGGATTCGCTCATCAAGGCTTGGTTTTCTGTCGCGTCTGTCGTCGAGGTTCATCAGATTGAAGGTGGCGATGCGAAGCTTGGTGGGCATGGAAATCGTCCTCAGGATTGCTTTGTGCTCCATGAAGATTTATCTTTGCGGTCGTCCCACCCCTGCAGGAGGAGAGCTTTTAGAGCTTTGAAGAAGGAATTGCTGCATTTTCCACGCCTATGTCCCTGACTTATCCCCCATCATCAGCACGTTGAACCGACGTCCCATGGCAGAACCCGGTCGTCCCGTACTGCCAGGTTGGCTTGAAAAGACCTGGCGACCAGCGGGTTGGCGATCGTCTCCGGCAGGCCCAGCTCTTTCAAGACCTGACGGCAAAGCTCCATCGGCTCCAGATCGCGAGAATTTCCCTCGACTTTCTTGACGGCCTCATGGATGCGTTGGAGGTATCTCAGGCCGCCGTCCATTGTCTGATAAGCCATCTCTTCCTGCCGCGGATCGTCCCAGGAGGCAAGGAGAAACTCGATTCCTTCCAGAGCCCTCAGCTTCTTGATCGACCTGGCAGATTCAAGGACGTCATCATAAATGGGCAAATCCCCAACGATTGGTACTGCGTCTGCTGAGAAGAGCGCCTTTTCTTCGGAGAGCCAGAGGGATATCGAGCCTCGCGAGTGACCCGGTGTGTGAATCACCTTCAGATCCAGGCCGTCTCCCAGGTCCAGAACATCTCCGTCCTGGAGAGGGCGATCGACCTTCACAGATCCTCCCACCAGCAAATTAAAGCCCGGCACCGGGCGCTCCATGGCCTGAAGATCTACGTCCTCAATCCAGGCTCTTTCGGCTGTGTGAGCAGCGACCTTGCGGCCTGATGCCCTCTTTACCGCCTGCGCTGCGCCGATGTGATCTGGATGGGAATGCGTGAGGAGAAGAAGGGATATGTCCTCAGGGCTTCTCCCTGTCTTTCTCATGTAATCGAAGATAATTTTCTCAGAGGAGGCAACTCCGCTGTCGATGAGACAGATTCGCTCACCATAAATGAGGTAGACGTAGACGAACCTGGGGATCTTGCCCTGAGGTGTCGTCACGTGGAAAGGGACCTTCAAGGCATGTATGTGATCAGTAACCTGCATTTTAGCCTCGCTTAACTTGCTTTTTGAATGCTCGATTGAGGATACACAAGAGACATGAAAGATGAAAAAGGTATCCGACCCTAATGGGGCCGGATCATAGTGTAATGCCAGATCACAGGGTAAACCTGTAGGTGTAGCCGCTCAGGAAGGTTCCCGTCTCATCATAGCTCTGTCCGCCCCTGGTGATTACTATTGTGTGCCATCGGTTTCCTGGAACTCTAAACGTGTATCTCCCATCAAGAGGATCGCTCCCTGATCCTTCAGTTCCCACGTAGCTGTTGTCCAGGTAGACATCATAGCCCTTGAACCAGTCCGATCTGAGAATCACCGTGGAATATCCCGAAGAAGGCGGAACCGGCTGCGATCCCGTTCCAGGATAGGGGCTCACCCAGTAGCCTCCCGGCCCGTAGACGTAGATATAGGCATAGTTGCTCCAGCCGTTGCAGTAGTACTGGAGGATATGCCAGCCCGGCACGTCGGCAAAGAACCATCTCTTAAACCATCCCGGATAGGAGTAGCCGAGATAGGTAACGTCCAGATATCCGCTGGGATACCACTCGTAGAACCAGACGGGGCCAGAGCTCGATATATCCATCCAAAGGGGCAGGTTGGCATAGAGATTGCTGCTCGCTACAGTCTGAGGAGCATAGGAGACGTAGAGGCTGTTTGGCGTGTAGCCTCCCGGCGGAACTACCAGCTTGGCATAGCTGGGGCTGGTGGCAGTTGCCCTCGTTTCCATGGGAACGGAATAGGCTGCGCTTTCGTCTGTCATCAACAGCTGCTGGGTACTCTCCTGGGGAGGAGGGGCCTGCTCCGATACTGTTGGCGCGGGCGCCTGGATGCCCATGGCTTCAGGGCTGGTGGGAGCCGTGGGCGTTGGTGCGCCCCCAGAGACGCTGGTGCTGTACTGCACCGGCTGGCCGAGGACACAGGCAGAGAGCAGCAGAAGAGAAGTTATTAAGAGTGCGGCAAATCTCATAAAGTATCACCTCTGTTATAAAATATTCATAGCTTAGGGGTAAATAGATATCCCTGCTAAAAATTGGGAGGCCAAGGGTGAGACGGAAAGCTCCATTTTCCGTCCCTGGACCCGCTGAAGGATCGTTCCCAAAGATGCTAATTGGTTGACTTATACTGGAAATTGTAGTACGTATGGCCAGTTGCCGGGAAGGGTTTTACCGATGAGCCTTGCGTCGGCACGTAGGGGAGCGGGGTTGGGCCGTAAGAGTTCCCCGGGCTCACCCAGTAGTTGTAATTGCCTGAGCTGTAGACGTAGATGTAAACGTAGTTGCTCCAGCCGTTGCAGTAGTACTGGAGGATGTGCCATCCCGGAACGTCAGCGAAGAACCATCTCTTAAACCAGCCCGGATAGTAAGCATATCCAGCATACTGAGTATCCAGGTATCCGTTGGGATACCACTCGTAGAACCAGATACTGCCCGAGCCTGAGGTGCTCAGCCACAATGGCAGGTTGGCATAGAGATTGCAGCCCGCCATGGTCTGGGGCGCGTAGGAGACGTAGAGGCTGTTGGGAGCATATCCGCTTGGCGGAACTATTACCTGATTATATGTTGGGCTGGTGGCTGTGGCCCGCAGTCCCTGCGGTGCAGCGGCATATGCTGATTTCTGGTCGGCCTTCATCAGTCCTTGAGAGCTCTCCTGAGGCGAAGGAGCCTGAACGGCAGATGTAGCCGTCGGAGTCTGGAGGCCCAGAGCGTCAGGGCTAGTGGGAGTGGTCGGCGTGGGCGCTCCGCCGGGATTATCGGCGTAGTACCCATCAGGCTGGGCATTGGCGCAAAAGGACAGGAGCATGATCGACGCTATTAGAAGCGCAGTCCATTTCATTTGATGTACACCTCTACAAAATATTGATAATTCTGAGGGTAAATAGATAACCGTATGGAACTCTGGCGATCAGATTAACAGAAGGTAAAGGGAGGTAAAAGAAAGTCAGGGTAAATGGAAGTCAGAGTAAAAGGATGTCGGAGTAAGAGGTGGTCAGAGCAGTTAAATACCCGTGCCGCCAACCGCGACTGGATCTATGCAAAAATTGGAAAGAACCTTCTCCCCAGGCAGAAGCGACATCTTCTGGTGTCCCTCCTGCAATGTTCCCCTGCTCTCCGAGGAATGTGCCTGCGGAAATTCCGGCAGGCGCATTTACCTTTCCCCTCCGGCCGACGTCCGGCTCTGCTCCAAAGCCGGGCGCGACTTGCTGAAAGAGCTGTTCCTGCGAGACTTCGGATGTGCCGACTTCCTGGAAGGGCGCATTATCCTGCTCAACAAGATCGCGGGCATCGACCGCCGAGACCAGGTCTTCCTGGACGGCCATCACATAGCCACCCTCTGGTTCGACATAACTACCGGCTCTTACAGGCTTGACCTCGAGCCTGCCGGAGCGGCTCTCCTGGGCCAGAGAGAGAGAGCCAGCAAGAACGTGGTTGTCTGCAGCGAGGCGCTCCTGAGAGGGCATATCAAGGGAAAATGGATCGGGAAAGAGAACATCCTGAGCCAGCCCGAGGCCTTCTCCGTTGGGGACAACGTCGTCCTTCGGATCGGGAAGTTTTCGGGCGTGGGAGTGGTCCGAAGGCGGCAGGACGGCTCTATGTCCATCAGAATAAAGGATGTGACACAAAAGGAGTTCAGGCTCATCGACCGTCAAACTACGCTTGAGGACGTTATCAAGGCAAACGAGCCTCACCTCAAGGGGCTGGAGAAAGCCGCTTTAGGCGAGCTGAAGAGCTTCTTCGCCAGAAGCCGGCTGCCTGTAAATGTCTCCTTCAGCGGCGGGAAGGACAGCCTTGCTGCGCTCTGCCTCTGCCTCAAGGTCAGGCCGAGGGCGGATGTGCTCTTCATCGATACCGGACTGGAGTTCCCAGAGACCGTGGACTATGTGCGCCAGCTCTCTGCTTCAAAAAAGCTGAAGCTGCACGTGATCGAAAGCGAAGGCAGGTTCTTTCAGGAAGTGGAAAGCTTCGGCCCTCCGGCAAAGGACTTTCGCTGGTGCTGCAAGACTCACAAGCTCGGGCCGCTGGCATCATTCATTGGGAAGCATTATCCAAAAGGCTGCGTGACTGTGGAAGGCCGCAGGATATACGAATCATTCAACCGCGCCAGGATCAATTTCATAGAACGCAACCCCTACGTGCCAGGCCAGACCAGCCTTTCCCCCATACGCAACTGGAACGCCCTGGAGGTCATGCTTTACATCTACTGGAACGGGCTTGCACCAAATCCGCTCTACGATGAGGACTTCGAGCGCATCGGCTGCTGGCTGTGCCCCGCATCTCTGCAGTCGGAGTTCGCCAGTTTGAAGAAGACCCATCCCAAGATGCACGAGCAGTGGACGGCATTTCTGCAGAGATGGGCTGAGATGAACAGCCTCGATGCGCGCTATGCCAGCTGGGGCTTCTGGCGCTGGCGGAGACACCCGCCAAAGATGGTGGAGATAGCCAGGGACCACAATATCGGCTTGAAGGTCGCACCCGGGGAGAAAGAGGAGATCGGCCTGGAGGCCGTTCGGGGAAGGTCGCCCTGCGGGCTGGAGTACTCCATCGAGGCCAACCTGACGGTGCCGCAGAACCATCCCTTCTCGGCTGTCGCGGGGGCCCTCAGCATGATCGGTGAGGTGAAGTACTCTGAGGATCTGGGGACGGCCATAATAAAGACGGATAAGGGGAGGTGCACAGTCTTTGCCAGCGGCCACATCATGATCATTGCCCAGAAGAAAGAGGCCGAGGAGCTGATGGAAAAGGCCGTGGAGACGGTGCTTCGAGTGCAGACCTGCACCCGCTGCGGGATCTGCGAGAAAAGATGTAAAAGAGGGGCCATTAAGGTCAAGGATACTATTATCATCGACGAGAAGAAGTGCAGCCGATGCGGGAGATGTGTGCAGGGGTGCATTGCGGCCGACCAGGCGTCGAAGATGCTGAGGAAGGCGGTATCAACTCAATAGTTGCCTAACCTTGTTTGCTATTTTAGAGTTAGATAAACATGAATCACAATATCTCAGGTGTTAATAAAAATTAGAAATATTCATTTGAAGGCGCTGAAGGGCAAATCTAATTAAGGTACAAATACTACTTTATTAGGCCGTAAATTATGCCAACTGCAATTGAGGATCGCACTCCACTGTGGATCGGTATTATCGAACGCTATTCAATGCAGAGTCCGGGGCGAAATTAGCTCGAAAAGATACAATGGAAATGAGTGAAAGGGGTAAGAACGATTCCATGAAAGGCCGGAGGAAGACGGCTTATCGAGAGATCATGCCAGTAGTTCAGGCTCTGCAACAGGGATTAGGCGAAAAGCTTGTGGCCGTTGTTCTCTTCGGATCCCGTGCCAGGGGTGATGAAAAAGAGGAGAGCGACTGGGATATTCTGGTCATCGCTAAAGACTTGCCGGAACGCCAGATCGAACGTTACAGAAAAACAAAAGAGATCCTTCCACAAAATTGGCGAGGGCGAATCTCTATCCTGGCAAAAACCCCAGATGAGTTCGAGGCAGTGCTGCCGCCGCTTTACCTGGAAATCGCCCTCGACGGGCTGATCCTGTACGATCCACAAAATTATGCCAGAATTCAATTGCAGAAATTACGTCGTCTAATCCAGTCCAAAGATCTAAGACGAGAAAAGCGAGGCAATGATTTTATCTGGCAGTGGGGAAGCTTTCCAGGATTTGGCTGGTCGCTGAGCTGGAAGGAGGCGACCTGATCATGGCATTTGAATCTGCACTATACCGGCTGAAAATCGCTCAAGGGTTTCTGGAAGAGAGCCGCCAGGATGTGCAGCTACAGCGCTGGCGCTCTGCTGTAGACAATTCCCAGCTTGCAGTTGAGAACTCTGCCAAAGCATTTCCATGTCTGAAAAGATGTGGCCTCATTGAAAGCATCGTGTGCCCAGCAAAAAGCTAAAAAGCTAAGCCAGAGGACTTTTAACCCATGTCTCGTTCCACTTCCACGCACGCAACGCTCGATGATTGGATTGCACGCGAGGCACTTCCGTTCTCCGTCGATTCGTCAGAAACCTTCAACGCCGCCGTCGACAAGGTGATCGCCTCGCTTGACGACTCAGTGGAGTTGCTTGGATTTGGAGAGGCGCTCCACGGCGGGGAGGATATTCTCATACTCCGCAATCGGCTCTTCCAGCGCCTGGTGGAGGCGCATGGCTACAGCGCCATTGCCATCGAGAGCAGCTTCCCTCGGGCGCGCGTGGTGAATGAGTACATTGCTGGTCGCGGTCTGGCATCGTACGAAGCCGTGCAGGACACCGGGTTTAGCCACGGCTTCGGTCGGCTCGACGCAAATCGAGAACTCATGGAGTGGATGAGGGCGTACAATGCCGATCCTTCCCACCACATCAAGCTCCAGTTCTATGGCTTCGATAGTCCGACCGAAATGACCCGCACCGATAGTCCAAGACAACTCCTGCATTTTGTTCTAGATTACTTCGCCTCGATTGATAGTGCAAGCGCCGAGGAGTATCGCCAGCGCATCGATCCTCTTCTTGGCCTGGATGCCGATTGGGAGAAACCCGCTGCAATGATGGACCCGACGAAGTCGATAGGCCTATCACCAGCTGCTACGGCGCTTCGGATTGAGACTGAGGATCTCATCTCAGAACTGCATGTACGCCGCCCCGAGTTAGTGGCTAAGAGCGACAAAAGCCACTATCTAGAAGCTATGCAGTGTGCAAATGCCGCACGGCAGTTGCTAAACTATCACGCTACATTGGCGCGAAAGTCGGAGCCAGGGAAACGGATTATTGAAGGCCTCGGCATCCGTGACGTGATGATGGCGGATAATCTTGAGTACATCGTGTCCCATGAGCGTGGTCGGGGGAAAGTGCTTGCCTTCGCTCACAACAGCCACCTGAAGCGCGGAAAGGCAGAGTGGCAACTGGGCCCTTACCTATTGATATGGTGGCCTGCGGGAGCGCACCTTAATGAGGTATTCGGCCCGCGCTATGCCGTCATAGGAACGGCCGTGGGCGTTTCTGATGCTAATAGCATCGGCCAGCCCGAGGCCGACACTCTCGAGGCGCGGCTGACTGCCGGCCAAGGACCGGCGCGGTTCATTCCAACTCACTTGGGCCTTGGGCTTCCGACCTCTGAAATCTCAGCTCTTCCTGTTCGCTCGGGCAGTATGAAGAACCAGACCTACTTCGCACTAACCCCTCAAAGCTTCACCGATTTCGACTGGCTGGCTGTCTTAGATTCAACTGCATACAGCCGCGGTGGTCCGCCGCTGCAACAGCAGTAAAGCTCTTCGGTGGTCCGATTGATGCCCCGCAGTATGGCGGGGGTTGGGAAAACTATAAATTGTCAACCTACAAAGGTTGACATGTGAACATGTTCACCAACGAAAAACAGTTCGAGTTCTGGAAGCTAAGACGCGCCCGGATACCCAACATAACCATCGCTACGAACTTTGGGATCTCCCGACAGGCGGTCTCGAAAGCTCTTCTCTCAATAGACGGAAAGATCGAGACCGCTCTCCGTGTGATGGCAAAAGCCAACAAAATCGCAATAGTGAAGATTAATCCACAGCTGGGCGTCCTTCTCGGTCGTTCTGTTCCTCTGGGCGCAGATGCGATCATCTTTGTCTCCGGGAGCCATGGTGTCCAGGTCTGGTACGAGCACGATGGCGACTGCGGGACGTGCGAGGAGTACGCGGAGTGCATCGAACTGCTCTGGGATTACGCCGATGAGCTCGATATCGCGCTCAATCGGACGGCTGATCCCACGAAAATGGCAGAGGAATTATTCGCAAAGGTGAAGGAGATGGTTTGATCGTGCAGTTAACGGAAATCATCGAACACTGGACCGGATGGTGCCCAAAGAAACAGCGAGTACAGATAGCTTCTGGGACCGATTTTCTGTCGATGGAAACATCTACGGAGACACAGAAAGGCATGAGAAGCAGGACAATAGGCATAGCGGCAATTATATTGTATTAGTATTTGTCGCAGCATTGGCGGGAATGCGACTGGAGTTCGACAGCATGCAGTCCCTGGACTGGTTCATGAGCGACCCTCAAGCATTAGAAGGTTACCAGTGGTTAGCGAACAACACAGAGAGCGATGCGACAGTCCTGGCTTGGTGGGATTATGCTGACGGGATTGAGAAGATTGGGCACCGCGGAGTTGTGATAAACGAGGCATCCAGAGAGAATCAAGAATACGATTGCAGGCTACTCGACGCCCGGAAGGCCCTGGAGAAGATAGAGTATGGCTCGTGGTATCCCTATGAAGATGATGAAAAGGTCAGAGATGTCGCCAATTTCTTCGTACTCAGAACGCGACAAAGTCAGTGGATATCGCCAGAAAATATGGTGCGAGGCTATGCACTGGTAATGTATCCGGATGATCAGGGGAAGTACTTCGCCGTGATTACTGCCTCTGGAGCAAATCTAAGTGACTACTAGGATCCGAAGCAAGATCCTAATAGCCCTGAGGTCCAGCTAAGGATGGAGACGGTGGGAATGAGGATGGCACAGGGCGACCAGATCGATGGGTTCTCGAAGGCGTTTGACAACGGAAGGATGAGAATTTATAAGCTGGCCTGATCCGATACTGTTGCATATGGGGTTGTTGCAGCAAAGAGGGTGGTCGAAGAATAGTAGTTTACTATCACTACCACCCTCCAATGCAACAGTAAGCACGCACCCATTATCGTCTGTCCCGCTGTTGTACTGAGCGAATTTTCCATCGAATGAGCCATCTGAGGACATATTGCAAAACTTTGGGAGGGGCTCGTTTGAATGCGCACCGTCCAGGCAATAGGCTTTGCATTAGTGTTACTGCATTAGTGTTGCGGTGAGTCCTCCACGTGAGCTGCTTAGGCCTAAACCTTACCATGTCTGAAAAGATGTTGCCCCATTGAAACTTTAGCTGCTTCGACTATCCTGTACCAGACTTTTCTACCAGTTATAGGAATGAATCCCTGAACCAAGACTAGATCTTTCTTAAAATGGAAAATCACATTATTTATATACATATAATACGAAGTAAGGTTGAGGTAATTCCCGTGAGAACCAGACTTATCTTTAGCTGCCTGATGCTACCACTGCTCCTCGCAGCAGCCAATGGATACAATGCTATGCCACCGAAGGAGATCTCAGACGGCCTCCAGAAGGTGGTAACCGATGGTTTAGAATCATCGGAAATACCAGGCATTGTCGTCCAGGTCGTCACTCCGAACTGGACATGGACATCCGCTGCAGGCAATGCCAGCTTGGACCCGCAGATCTCTGCAGAGCCAGACATGCGGTTCAGAATAGCCAGCGTCTCCAAGACTTTTACCGCTACTGCAATCTTGAAGCTGGCAGAGGAGGGAAAGCTTGATTTAAACGACTCCATAGACAGGTGGCTCCCCCAGAAGTACCTTGACAAGATCCAAGACCACTCAAACATAACTATCCGGATGCTTCTTTTGCACAGGAGCGGCCTTGCGGACTACGATGAGATGGAGTCAATGGTGCCCATGCAGAGGTCAAAGCCTGATACACCCATAACAACAGACGCTGCTATCTTCCAGGGCTTGGATAAGGGGCTCCTCTTTTTGCCTGGGACCAACTTCACTTATTCGAACGTTGGCTACCTCCTCCTGGCAAGGATTGTGGACGAGGCCTCAGGCACGAGCTACGAGGATTACATACGAAGCATCATCATTGAGCCCTTAGGCCTCAAGGACACTTTTATGCCTACTTCGCCTGCAACCAACGTCATACCTGGAAAGCACATGCGCTGCCTATATAGAGAGAACTACAGCAGCGCTCCTGAGGACTACACCACCATGTACGTCTTCTGGGATAGAGGTGCCTGTGACATCATAAGCACTATCGATGATCTGAACACCTTCCATAAGGCCCTGAGGGGCGGCAAGATCATTGGGGATAAAATGCTTCGGGAGATGCAGGATTTCAAGTCCATAGCTCCAGTCGATACCTCCCAAGGATACGGCATGGCCTACGGCTTCAAAAGGACGAGCTTGGGCTCCCAGAATGGAACCTTGATAGGTCACTCAGGAGGATATCCTGGGTCCATGACTGCCTTCTATTATTGGCTTGAGAAGGACACGTACATATCCATGAATACGAACGCCATGAGTCTAAGGGATGATAATGCCATCTTTAAAGGGATTCTCCTATACCTAGCCGAACAATATAAGCAGAGCTAGGCATAATTACTCAATTTTTTCTAAGTATGTGTTTAGCTCCACAAGGGAAAGCCTGGTCAGAAGAATGGCCATAAAGGCTTGACAAGATCTTCTGCGAAGCCTGATAGACAAGTGCATATCACGAAAGATCGATGTCCCGACTGCGGAACAAAGCTTGGTAGTTCACTTAGGATAGAATCGAAGATTATAAGTGAAAAAGCTCGTTGGAAAGATTAGCAACAGCTTTGAATACTGGTTCCTGTTTGTCATCCATCGGGGTGTGGAGCCAACCAATAACAGAGCTGAAAGGGCGCTTCGAGAACACGTTGTTCAGCGGAAGATTGTAGGGACTCTGCGTAATAGTCTCCGGATGATGGGGTTGAGCAGCTAAACACGTACAATAATTCCATTCGTGGAGCTGATGAGATAGTGAATAAGTAGAGGATTAAACAATGAAAACACTTGTCATTTTTGACTCGAATTTCGGGAATACGCAAAAAATCGCCGAAGCTATCGCCAAAGAATTCGAGACGCAAGCCGTACTTGTTTCAAAAGTTTCAATCGACGAACTTGTAGGCCTTAATTTGGTTATTGTGGGCAGCCCAATTAACGCCTGGCGGCCCTCAGAAAGAATGGGAAAATTTCTGGCAAGCCTGAACAAAGGCCAGCTGAAAGGGATCAAAGCAGCGGCGTTTGATACGAGAGTGAAGCTTTTTATTCACGGCGATGCTGCAAAAAAGATAGCTAAAGCTCTGGAAAACGCAGGGGCGGAGGTCATTGTTGAACCACAGGCATTTTTCGTTAAAGGAAGGGAAGGGCCGCTGCTTGATGGTGAAATAGAAAAAGCATTAGAGTGGGCTAAATTGATAAGAACGAAATATGAGCATCTATCGAAAGCGGATTAACGACGGAGAATCCGCGGGACTTCATGAACCGGCCTAGCGATGAAATGCGAATGCAACATGAAAACAGGAGCAGTGATCTAAATGATACCCTTAGCCTTCAGGGCGGTTCTCATCTCAGCGACTTCGCCCTCTAACTTTTCGAACCTCTGATCCAAATATCCTTTGAGGTCCTTTCTGGAATCTCGGACTTCTTCTAGCAGGTCTTCCTGGTTATTCAGCGACTCCTTCTGCAGTTGGATCATCACATCCATCTTACCGCTCAGACCTTCCTGCCCTTCGATCATCGCGTCCATCTTGCCGCTGAGACCTTCCTGACCCTTGATCATTACGTCCGTTTTTCCGCTAAGACCATCCAGTCCCTTAATCATCGTATCCATTTTGCCGCCGAGATTATTATTCATATTATTGACAGCGGCAATTAGATCCGTTAGATGAGAAGCAGCAGTATCCTGCCTGGAATCGGTCTCACCTTTCTCCACAAGTTTGTAGAACTTATAGCTCTTTGTATATGGATTTTATCGTATACCCGGGATTGTCGATACGATTCTTATTTTGGCTAGGATCAGAGCTTGTACACTCATGCTTAAAAAATTGCAGGCGTGATCAGATGGCCCTGTTGGCCGCCAGATCCCATCCCGTCTTGACCTCTCCCAATGGTCGTCCCGTCGGGTCCTGCCCGGAGTAGGCCCATTCGATTTTGCTGTATTTCAATGAGACCTTATCCAGAATTCTGTCTGCGGCCTCGCCCGCCGTCTCGACTGCACCTACCGTAACATCAGAGAGCCTGTAGCGAAGAACCAGATTTCCTCTTCTGATGACCTCCAGCCTGGCCTCAGGGATATGCATTCCATTGCTGGCCATGAGATACAGTTGAGGCGATGCCTTGTCCAGATACTTGGTGATCACCAGATCTCCGAACTGCGGGCGTCCCGCCGCTGCCACTCCACTGCCCGATGCGCCGTACTGGGATGGATTTCGAATCCCGTAGTTGAAAGAGAGTACATCGATCCAGTCTCTGTGAGATTCAACAGTCGAATCGCCGGGCACTCCCTCAAGATACAGGAAAATCCCATTGACGCCTTCGGACGAGGACCCTCCCGGCCCTGCAGTCGTCTGCCCTGTAGCTGTCTGCCCTATGGCCGTCTGCCCTGTGGCAGCCTGCTCCTTCCCGAATTCGAGCACAGGCTGGTAGGGAGGCTGCTGATCAGACGCTACTTCAAATCCAGGAGGCTGCTCTTGTATTGCATTTTGAGAAAGCAGATCGTAATCGGCAAACGGACTGGCCGTGAACGGACCGTCACCCTGGGCAAGAGCTCCATTAACCAGGGCCACAGAGACCAGTATGCAGAAGCCAAACGCCAGAGCAAGGAAATTAGTTTTCATGTTGATACCTCACTATTGCATCAGAAATAATATTATGACCAAAGCAGATAAATCTACTGAGCGTGCTCTTCAGGATTTCACCAAATCAAAGGCCCACCTGCTCACGCCCGGCGCCACATTTCCGCACCTGCGGAAAAGCTCTAACAAAAAGCCCATGCCCTCATATTTCTCGATCAGCCCTTCGATCTGGTATTGCTTCTTGAAGGTATAGAAGTGCACCGAACCTCCCTTTTTCACAGCAGGCGCGATCGTCTCAAGAATCTGGTCCATTCCGTAAGGCGTGGGGACAACAGCCCTGTCAAACTGCATCTTCAGCATCCTGGAAGCGCTGAAGGCATCTCCTTTTATTATTACTACGTTATCCTCGACACTGTTTAGCTTGATGTTCTCTGCCAGCCAGCGGCAGGCCTCTGGGTTGGCCTCCAGTGCGAAAACTCGTGAGCCTCTAGCAGCCAGGGGCACGACAAAGGGCCCCACGCCGCAGAAGGGAAGCAGCACTCTTTCGCCCGGCTGTACCTTCGAGGCAATTCTGCTCCTCTCATAGCTGAGATGGCTGTTGAAGAAGACCTTCGCCACGTCCAGACGGTAGGCAAAGCCGAGTTCCCGATGAAGGGTAACTGTTCCCTCCCCCGCCAGTAGCTCGAAGTTCGCAACCCTCCTCTCGCCCTCCAGCTTGGAGGTCTTATTGAGCACTCTCCTGATGTTTTTGCATCGAGAAATTATCGTCGAGGCGATATACTTTTTGCAGCCTTCAAGCTCGGAAGGTATGGAGACGATGGCAATATCTCCGATGACGTGAAAGCGGTTCGAGACCCGGCTCAAATCCTCCTCGGAGATCGTTCCCTTCAGCCGTTCTCTCAATTTCAAGGAGAGTCAAAATTCGTCACCGGCGCTCCCCTGACCTGCATAGGGAGGAGCGCGGCGTCAATTGCGGTTATTATTATGTCGTAGCAGGGGTCTCAGGGGCAGGAGCGGCTGGTGCTACAGTTACAATCCCCGGCTCGGCCATGATCTCTGTCTTGCGGACTTCGACGCGCCTCAGGGGATAGACCATCTTAGCCTCTTTGTAGATATCCAGGGAGAGCTTGCCAAGGACGACCTCCTGTATGAGCTGGTTTAAATCAAGGCCGGATGCCTTCTGCAGAACTACCTGCTTGGAGATCTCTCTTATGCTCTTTACCTGGTTGGCCCTGGCCCTCTTCACGGTGAAGCAGCTGGGCTTGACCCTGACCTGGTAACCGTCTGTGGTGGTGACATCCACTATGGCATCGATTCGAGAGGTCCTCCTCTTGACCAGCGACCTGATGTAATCAGTGGTCATCTCGTGGCCCACAAATCTGGTGTATGCCGAGTCGCCCGCCACACGGTCAACCCTGAACCGCAGCTTGGTGTTCTGCTTTGAGAAGTTATTTGTAAGGTCGCCAAGGGTGGTCTCAATGACCCTTCCTACAATCCTCTCGGGATCGTTGGCGACAGTCTCGCCCACCGGGGACCTACCGAACATCTCGGGACTTATAACCTTATACCATTGCTTAGCCTTTCTGCTTTCAGCTTTTCTCTGTGATCTTCTAGCCAATAAACATCCTCCAGGAAGATACTAACCCGCACACCATGAAAGCTCGCTGTATATAAAACGATCGCCTAAAAAAGATAGGCAGTCTGGCCTGGCTCGCAGGCTGAGCTCGCAGGCTAGCTCGCAGGCCAGACGTAGATGTAGATGTAGTTCGAATAGTCGCCGGTACAATAGCTCAGGATATGCCAGCCGGGCTTGTTCCCCCTGAACCAGGTCTGCTGCCAGCCTGCGTTCTTATAACCGAAGCTTCTGACCTCAGGCTGGCAGTAATATCCAGCCGGGCTGCCGCATTGTGTCCATTCGAAAGACCAGTAGATTCCCGGCTTGCTAACCTTGGACCACAAAGGAAGCCATTCTCCGCACTTGACGCTTCCCACAGTGCTGAGCTTATTGGGCCATACCTGAACGTAATACTCGTTACACTTGCAGGTTGAAGGCTTTGGAAATACAGTCTGGTAAGTCTTTACAGTTTGGAAAGTCTGAGCTGCATATCCGGAAGGCGCTGCCTGGCCCGTGTAGCTTCCCTGCTCTGCGCAGGCAGTACAGACCTTTTGTGCCTGGCTGCCCGGTACGGTTTGGCTGGCAGAGTAGCCGGCAGGATAACTGGAAGGATAGCTGCCCTGGGTATAGCCCTGGGTATATCCAACCTGCGGTGTGTAGCTGGCAGGATAGATGGCATTGGCTCCTGGATTGGGAAGTTGGTGGTTCCCTGTGATTGGTACTGTGACGGGTATTGTGATGAGTACTGTGGTGAATAGCCCGCGGTGCCAGTCATGCTGGCTGTGCCAGCAGCATAGCCACTCTGACCAGTGGAGGGCTGAAGCAGGTTGAAGTCGGGCAGCACAAGGTTCTCGGCGTTGGGATCCGGAGGAGTGGGCGCGCCTGAGGGCAATGGTTCTGATATAGCAGCTGCAGCTGATGTAGACGCCCCGGTGCTGTGGCCTGCACTGTAGCCTGAACTATAGCTTGAACCGTAGGCCCCGCTGCCGCTACCGCTGGGCCAGACGTAGATATAGACGTAGTTCGACCAGTCCCGGCAGTTGTAGGACAGAATGTGCCAGCCTGGAACGTCGCCTGTGAACCAGCCCTTCTTGAACCCAGGCCAGGTCCAGCCCCACCATCTAACGGAGGGCGTCCACTGGCCAGGATACCACTCATAGACATAGAAGTTGCCTGCCGAGTTTATGTCCGCCCAGAGGGGCAGATAGCCTCCATAGCTGCAGCCTGCCACGGTCTCGAGTCCTGAGAAGGTCTGGACCTTGAACTTGTTGCGGGAGGTGACAGAGCCCGGATAGTACCAGGAGCCTGTCTCCTGGCCGCATCCCGGCTCGCACCCTGGCCAGTCCCCTGGACGGCGCCGTAGGTCTCTTCAGAAACGCTCGGCGGCGTTGCCGGTGCGAAGTTCAGATTGCTGTCAGGCTGGAAGCTCTCTGCCTGGGGCTGAGAAAGCCGGAGATCGTCAGCAGACATGCGCTCTTCATAGGGTCCGCCGGTCTGAGGAGCTACAGATGCGTATGTCTGCGAGGCCGGAGAGGACTGCTGATAGCCTGTTGCCTGCTTGTTTTGTGTCTGATAGCCTGGGACTGAAGAGAGATCTGGAGCTTGGAAGGATTGCGGAGACACCTGTGAAGACCCCATTTGAGGTGACTGATACGATGTCGGCGAAGAGGCCATTCCCGACATTCCCGTGCCTGTACCTGCCAGATAGGTCTGACCGGTCTGGCCGGGTTGAACGGAAGAGATGCCATCAGAGACGCCTGCATCCCCCACAGCTCCAAAAGCGATTCCTGTCAAAAACAAAAAAACAATCAATACGGAAACATAAAGTCTCATATACCCCATCCCCTGAACTGTATCTGCTACTCTGGTTAGGTAGCCCTCTATCTATTTAATACTTGCTTGAGTTTAAGAATATGAAGAGACATACTTACAAATATTAATAATAACCAAATTTTATTATGCTATTAAAATCAATACGTTGAAGGCCAATTATGCTGGCAAAGACTGAGCAATATCACTTTCCGGCAATTCGAAGAAAACAGCAAAGTTGAAGCGGCAATACTCCACCGTTTACTTCACCGTCTATTGCAGCTTCGCACACCAGTTGGACCTCACCATCTCTGCGAGGCGTGGATTCTTGAACTGCTCATAGATGTCCAGATCGGTCGTGTATCCGATGAAGGGGTCTATGGTTCCCTTCTCCATGTTAGCTACCCAGACCTGGATTCCGGCCTCCTCGATCAAAGCTCCCTTCTCCCGGAAGAACTGAACAAAGGGCTCCAGGCTCTCGGTGCTTGGAACCAGGATCACAGAGTCTGCCTCATCTCCCGCTTCTTTTCTGAATTTACTCATGTCCAGGGACCCGATGCTGGCAAAGACCAGGGCGTTCACTTTGCGCCCCCTGGCCTCGAACCTGAGGCCTCCAGGGCCTTCATCGACGAGGCTGTAACCTGCGTCCCTCATGAGCTCCTTTAAAAGATCTGTCAGGCTCCGGCGGAGCATGGACTTGATTTCGGGAAGGGATGTCAGGAATTTCCGGTAAGCGTTATCGAAATCCTGCTTGCTGTACCTCTGGGTGTGCAGGAAATGGAAGATCCTGCCGTCGATCTGGGTGTAAGTGTCAAGCTTTGGCAAATCGTTGAATATGGGCATATCGCTCATCATGCTGGCGAAGATACCTGCAGCAATATGCTATCCCGCCATCTTTTGAAGCTCTTCTCTCTCTGTGTCGGTCAGATTGGCCGTCCGGACGAAGTCGTAAGTCCTGTTGAGGAGATCGCACCTGGCTATGATCTCCCTCTCCTTTAGTAGCTCCCTAAGGGAGCCACTGATCTTATCGATGCCGGACATCTGATTCTCCATCAATTATCATTCCATCGTCGTACATCACGTCGTACATCATCCTTGCCCGATGCTAGCCAGCTCTGCCCGAAGCTCTCCCATGGTAGCAACCCTCTCCGCAAAGGCGTTGTGCTGGTGAATGCTCTCCTCATTGATCTGCTTTAAAGTTACAGCGGCGTCATCTGGAAGGTCGACGAAAGCCTCTACAACCTTCTGGGCCATGGTCCGGACACAGTCCTCTACGAACTTGGGGTTGCCGTGGGCTCTCGCCACAACCACTGCCTCATCAGGCCTCTTCAAGAGCCCATACACTTTGGAGCTCATGGATTCTTCGATGATCCTGATGATCCTGTCTATGGAGACACAGCGCCTGTTACTGACCTCTATGGAGATGCTTCCCCGGCCCCGCTGGTTGTGGGTGGCCACTGGCAGACGGTATGCGAATTCTTCGGCATCATCAGGGCTTACGCCTAGCTTTGACAGCTCCTGTCTTACCTGGTCCCGCATGATCTCCTGTGCACACGGGCAGGCCGTCGTCCCCAGGACCTCTGCGCCAACTTCTTCGTTAGGTAGCCATAAGCGCCGGATTTCGCCACGGCCTCGGCGAAGATGTCCACTACCTCCTGACAGGTAACTTTCGTCAAAGGGCGTCTGCCTGCGGACGATGTATTCGCTCTTCATCTTTACTTCCGCCCGGGAGGCGTATTCATGCCTGGATAAAAGCCGTGTCGCAATTTCGCCGCATAGCTCTTCGATCTCGTAGACTGGGCGGTTTATGGCCTCTTCCAGAACTTCGTCTATCACCTCGAAGTTCCTTGAGAGATTTGCGCCTTTCCTGTCGGAGGGCAGGTCTACGAAGACCTCGAAGCTGGAGATGAGGACTATAGGGCGCTCGTCGCCTCCTCGCTCGACCTTTACCAGCTTCTTGACGCCTGTTACCCCCACTCTGGTGAGATTGATGGGATAATCGGGCACACAGGCCTGAATGTCAGGCAACGTATTCAAAAGGCCTCACCTGATACATATCTCGTTTTCTTCTGATTCGAGCGCCGCTCTTCAAGCTCATCCATCTGCTGAATGAGGTCGTCCACCTCCCTCAAGAGATCTTCCAGGGTCTCATCGATCCTGCAGCTGCGCTCATCGAAAGCCTTCATCGCCCCTTCAAACTTTGCGAGAAGTCCGCAATCTCCCATATCGATCAGCATCTCGCGAATCTTTCTCTCGACCTCATCCGGATCGGGCATGGAGGTCAATTCCAGGCGAACGTATTTGAGACTTTGCCTCAAGAATGGTCAGCTATATCTATCCCTAAGGCTCACCTCAGATGGAGGAGTTGTACGATGATCAAGCGTTGCTCTCAGCATGGGCTTTTCAGGGGAGAGCGTTGCGAGTGCGGCTCAGCCGGTCAGCTGCTTCTGGACGAAGCCAAGACGGAGCAGCTGGGAAGGCTGGTGGCAGGAGCGCTCAGGCATTTCCCCGATGATCTGGGGCTTGCCATGGATTCGATGGGATGGGTCGATCTATCTTCCCTGGGCGATGTGGTTCAAAGCAGGCACCGCTGGGCCAACGAAAGCCTGGTGATTGGCCTTGTACAGTCTGATCCCAAAAAGAGGTATGAGATAAATAACGGCAGGATCAGGGCTCGCTACGGGCACTCGGTCAAAGTCGATCTCGATCACCCGGAGAACAAGCTTCCCAAGCTCTACTACGGCGCAAGCGAGGAGGAGGCCGACAGGATACTGGAGATAGGCCTGAAGCCCGCCTCGCAGAGGTATGTACATCTATCCACAACCGCGGAGAAGGCCTGGCACGTCGCCACCTTCAGGACGGGTAACCCCCGAGTGATTCAGGTTGATGCAGCTTTCGCACAGAAGGCAGGCGTCAAAATGATGACCGTGAACGACGATATCGTCATCTCGGACATGGTACCGCCCGAGTACCTGAGCATACTTCTCTCCAAGGATATTCCAAGACCTGAGCATGCCCAATCTCGATAACAGACACAGGCCTAATCCCGATTAATCAAATCCTACTAAAACGGCCTAACTAACGGCTAACGGCCAAAGCGTCTATTTCTCTGCTGGCAGTCCCTGATAGCCCGCAGGAAATCTATCTTTCGAAGAGCGCGCCAGTTCACCTCAGTGAAGTAAAGCTCCGAGTAGGCTGACTGCCAGATCATGAAGTCGCTGAGCTGGTTTCCGCCGGCACGGATCACAAGGTCCGGCTTCTGGCTGAACCGGAGGTTGCTCTCAATTGTCTCCTCGTCGATCTCCTCCGGGTCCACCGACCCAGCCTCCACGCCCTCGAGCAGCTTTCTGATGGCCTCGGTTACCTCGCGCTTTCCGCCGTAATCAAGGGAGATCGCTACCTTGATTCGCCCTCCAGCGCCCAGAGTTTTCACTCCTTCCCTGGTGTGCAGGCTTAGTTCTGCCGGAGCCTCAGACAGCAAGAGAACTATCCTCTGGTAGATCTCGGGCGTATTATCGCTTATGTGAACGGCCAGAGATCTTATGCCCAGGGAATCGCTCCAATCCATGAGTTCCCTTATGAGCTTTAAGCCCTGGTCATCCAGATCGCCAGAGCTAAGCACGACGGCCACGCATTCCGGCAGGCGGCTTTGTGAGATCTGGACTTCGAGGAGCCGCTCATAAAGGTAATGAAGCATTTAGCCCTTTTATTGGTCTTCCAAGGCAAAGTATTTTTGCGATGAACCCGGTCTTTGGCTCATGCAGAGAGAGGATATAGCAAGGATTGCCATGGGGCTGATGGTATTGCTGTTGCCCTATGCCGGTTCCTTTACTGTTCTTCCTCTGGCGGCAGTCTTCCTGTGGGACCGCAACACTCGCATGCTCTCTGCGTCTTTGGCCATGCTGCTGATCCTCCGGCCGGCGCTCTCTATCACTCACATAAACCTACCCCTTTACGTCATCGCCATATCCTTTGTGGCTTCTACTTTTGCGCCCCTGGCCTTCAAGAAGTTCGATACACTGGCTGGAAGCATAATCTACCTCATGATCACTGTTGCCCTGGGCTACCCCATCGCTGCTATGATTGCCTCGGGGAGCCTGTCCTCTGAGAGAATCCTGTTTCTAGCGATCCTGGGGGGCTTAAGCGGGGCTTTTCTTCATCACGTCTCCAAGGAGCGCGACTTCACAGTTCCCTTCGGCACTGCAATGGTGATGTGGCTATTCAGCTTCGACTACCCGCTGCCCGATCTGGAGCGCATCCTTCTAATCTGCATCTTTGCCCTCGTCCTGGGGATCGGGGCGTACTGGGCCAAGGCCGCAGACTCAGATGCAGTGCTGAGCGAGACCATCATCTGTTTGCTTGTAATTCTCTTTGCAGGCCTCTCCTGGTTCCTGCTCCTGCTGGCCTTTTACCTCCTGGGCGGAGGATTTACCAGATACGGATACGCCTACAAACGAAAGCTAGGAATCGCCCAGTCGCGAGGAGGCGTGCGCGGCTACAAGAACGTCTACAGCAACAGCCTGGTCCCCCTGGCCATGGCCATATGCTACGGGGTTTACGGCAGCGATATCTTCATTTACGCCTTCATCGGGTCCGTTGCTACTGCCAACGGCGACACCCTCGCTAGCGAGATCGGCCAGACCAGCAGGTCTAAGCCCATAATGATAACCACTTTGAAGGAGACGGAAACCGGGGTGGACGGAGGAGTAACGCCTTTAGGCGAAGTCGCGGGCCTGGCGGGGTCGATAATCATAGGGCTTTTAGCCACAGGGATGGGCATGGCAGGCCTATTGGGAATAGTGGCCGGTACTCTAGGCGGCTTCCTGGGCACGAACTTCGACAGCCTTCTTGGCGCGACGCTGCAGAGCAAGGGATATCTGAGTAACAACGGCGTGAACCTGGTGGCCACGGCCTTCGGCGCAGTTGTCGGCGGAGTTCTATGGTACATCCTGCAGCTTATTTAGGTTAGGAGGCCAACTACTATTATGAAGATCTACGGGGTCTTCGGGGATCCCATCGAGCACAGCCTCTCTCCGGCCATGCAGAATGCGGCTTTTCGCGCTCTAGGCATGGATGCCTGCTACCTCCCTTTTCGCGTAGCCAGAGAACGGCTGAAGGAGGCTATCCTTGGCGCTTCCGCCATGGGCTTTGGCGGCCTGAACCTGACCATTCCCCTGAAGGAGAAGGCCCTGGAGATCGTTTTGCCGGACGAGCTGGCCAAGGCTATAGGCGCCGTGAATACTGTCTCCTTCGGCGTATCATTTGGCTCCGAGATCAGGGGCCACAACACAGACGGCTTCGGCGCGCTCCTGGCCCTGGAGAATGCGGGAGTCAAGATCGGGGGCAGGAGTAGCAGGGTGCTTTTGATAGGTGCAGGCGGAGCGGCGCGGGCCATTGCCTATACCCTGGAGCGGGAAGGAGCGGAGATCTCCATCGCCAACCGCAGCCTGCAAAGGGCGGAGGAGCTGGCGAGCAGCATTGGCGGAAGGGGTTACTCTCTTTGCGATCTGGAGAAGCTCGTGAAGCAATCGGAGGTAATAATCAACGCCACCTCTGTCGGCATGAAAGAAGGAGACCCAAGGCTCTTCCCCGGCGGTCTGCTGCAAAGCAGCCATGCGGTCTTCGATATCGTTTACAACCGAGAGACTGAGCTGCTAAAAGACGCCCGCGCGGCTGGCGCTCTGGCCCTGGATGGAGTGATGATGCTGGTCTACCAGGGGGCGAAGGCTCTGGAGATCTGGACTGGGCAAAAGGCTCCCGCGGACGTGATGGAAAAGGCAGTTCGAGAGGGGCTGAGGAAAAGGGCGGAGATGGAGACGAAGGAGAAGACGACGAAAGAGGCGGGAGAGACGAGAGCGGCGAGGGAAAGATGACGCGCATACTAATACTGGGAGGTACGGGCGAGACCGGTTCCTGGTTCGCCCGCTACTTTAAGGACAAGGGCTTTGATGTGGCCGTCTGGGGGCCGAGCGGCAAGGTTGCGGTTGCCGAGCGGCTGGGCGTGCGCTATGCTCATGATATGATGAAGGAGGTTGAGGAGAGCGATATCGTTCTGATCAGCGTTCTCATCGAGAAGACTGTGGAGGTGATCCGCCAGGTCGCACCTCGCATGCGTTCCGGAAGCCTGATCATGGACGTGACTTCCCTCAAGTCCGAGCCCGTGAAGGCCATGAAGACCTACGCGCCCAAAGGGGTGGAGGTTTTGGGAACCCACCCGATGTTCGGGCCGACCATGCCGGCCCTAAAAGGCCAGACGATCATCCTCACGCCCGTGGAAAGGAAAACAGGAAAGTGGCTGCCCGAGATAAAAGCCCTGTTCGAGTCGGACGGCGCTCACATCGAGGTTCTGGACGCGGACGAGCACGACGAGATCATGGCCGTGGTGCAGGCGCTGACGCATTTTGCCTACATCGGAATCGGCGCGGCGCTGAAGGCGCTGGATTTTGACGTGCAGAGGTCGAGGAAGTTCATGAGTCCAGTCTACGAGATCATGATTGACTTCGTGGGTCGAATTCTGGACCAGAATCCCGAGCTTTACGCATCAATCCAGAAGAATCCCAAAGCCGCTATCGTCAGGCAGACCTTCATTGCGGAGTGCATGCGCCTGTGCGAGCGGGCAGACTCGAGCGACCTGGAAGGCTTCAAGCAGATCATGCGCGAGGCGGCGGAGCACTATGGGGGGACGCACGAGGCGATGGCGAGGTCGGATAAGCTGATTAATGGGAGGATAAGGGAGAAAGAAAAAACACTATAGTATTTATAAGACATTTGAATCAGAATAATTTTCATATGATATTAATGATTGAAACTTGAAGGACCCCTGGTGAAACAACTCATGGAGAAATATTTGTTAAAGCATAATGCAGAGAAGGATATCCCTAAATTACTAGAAAGTGTAGAAAAATTAATTGAGTTTACACAAGAAATCCTGCAAACGGGCATCGAAATCGAAGAAAATGATCATTTTGCATTAATTGCTCATGGATTTGTATGCAAGCAATTAGATCATCTTAAAAGTATTCAAATATTAGTTAAAGCCGGTCACCATATGGATGCAATAATAATCTCCAGAAGCATGATTGAGGGCTTATGCATTCTTCTATGGATTGCTGAGAAACGCGATGAACGTTCGATCGATTATAGAACTTTTGGATGGATAGACGAATATCACCATACATGCAAAATGGAGTCGATCGGCTTTAAAATTGATCCCAATTACAAATTATCATTGGAAAAAGAGCTAAAAGCATTTGGCCATCGATTTTATACTGCTCAGGCTAAGGATTTACAGAGGCAAGGTAAGCCTCTACCTAGAGATCCATATTTACCTCGTCCAAGTTGGGAAAATATTTCTAAGACTTGTGAAGAGGTAAAACGATCACTTACATATCTTTTGATATATTATGAAGCATCTCAATGGGTCCATTGGACTACAGATGGCATGGATATGGTATTTCATAGAGATGGTGATAGAGCCACCTATAGCTGCTGTTCTTATAGGTCGGCGGCAACTGCTCTTGCCAATGGATTCGAATCACTAATCAGGTCAGCAAAGTTATTAGATTCTCATTTAGGTTTGCATTTGGATAAAAGCTTAACAGAGATAGAGAAGAACTATCATCTATCTATATTTGTAGAAAAATAATTATAAATCTATCAATTGTAACGATCAAGATTGTTGCATAAAATACAATTTAATGACGAAATCAAGTGTATGCACTATAGTATAAAGAAATATCTCCTGGGATAACGACTTCCTGCGGTAGTTTCCATTGAATTAGGCAAGAACCGACGAAGTAGAGCGTCTGCTACGTGAGACTCCTCAGGAGAGCCTTTAGGTATCTGCTTTTTAAGCAAATTTATGGAAGTTATCCATTAGCAGAAGAGACATGGGCACATCCATTGAATTCATATTGCTGCGGAAAATGACGACTAAGAGGCCATACCAACTCTTTAATACTATCAACCTCAGATAAAATCAAGGTGAATGCAACTCTATGTGCACCGTAAAGCTTGACGATAAGGGCAGGATTCTCATTCCGGCCGATTTGAGAGCCAAGCTTAACCTGAAACCAGGCGATGAGTTTGTTATAGGCGAAGCCACAAGCGATTCGATAACCCTCAAGAAGATGGATTTACGTACCATATTCGAAGGAGTTATAAAAGAGGCCCAGAAAGTTGATCTCGATAAATTAGAAAGGGATATCGAGGAAGAGGGCAACAGAGTTGCACGAGAGAAATACAAGATTTTTGCTGGACACTAACGTCTTTATAGCAGCCGCAAAGAAAGGCTGGACGAGGACCACCGAGCTGGTTATAAGACTCATCGACGGCCAGGAGGATCTCATCGCCGATGACGCGCTGATCGGCGAATACCGCAAGTATGCCGGAGATCTAGGTGAGAACAGCCAGCTTCTACTTCGTTATCTTCTGCAAAAGGTAGTTGTCCTAGAGATATCTGATGAGGTAATTGCAGTCTGTCTGCCATTCTTTCCTGAAGGCCAGTATGCGGATGTCCTCCATGCCGCCACCTGCCTGAGCGCAGGCGGAACTCTGATCTCAAACGATAGTCATTTCGAGAAGATCCGGAATGCTGGAATCATTGAGGTCTGGACAATATCGGAAGCGATAGATAGGCTGACCAAGCTGTGAATGTATGATGAATCTTTAAGGCCGCTGGAAAAGGCCATCGCGATGAAGCCGGACCATAGGGACGCCTGGAGCTACAAGGCCAGGTCCCTCTACCTGATGGGCAGATACAACGAATCTCTGCAGGCCTACGAGAAGCTCACGGAGATCGACCCGCAGAACGGGTACAACTGGGCTCAAAAGGGCCGTGCTCTCATGTCGCTTGGCCGGAGCGAAGAGGCCGAGGCTGCCATTGCCCGGGCCAAAGAGTTGGGATTCGATGAAGAGCTGGAGGGCATCCGCCAGGCGGCAGAGATGAGCCCCGGCGATCCAGAAGCCAAATACCTCCGGGGCCTGGACTATTATTATCAGGGCAGATATAACGAGGCCATAAAGAGCTTCGATGAGACCATTGAGCTGAACTCATCCTTTGCCCGGGCCTGGAAGGATAAGGGCAGCGTTCTTCGAAAGCTTGGTCGCAACCAGGAAGCTGAGGAAGCCTTTAAGAGCGCGAGGAAGCTAGAGAACAGTCGCTAATCCGCTAATCCTTTTATTTTCTTTTCAGCCAATGCTGACATCCTTTCTGCACGCGACAAAAGCTAAGTATACAAGCCCCACGCGAGGTGCAGCCACACAAAACGGAAGCGACCGCGATGCAGCCCTTCACAGTAAAATCTATTTATGCATGAAATAATGCCTGAACTACTCAGGCCTGAAAGACAAACGAAACCAATGAAATAATGAAACCAACGAAACCTGTAAGAGGCTCTGGAGTGCAGGAAGGGATGAAGCTTTGAGCGAGACTCGTCAAGCGGCCATAGTAATAGCCGCTGTACTTTTTATCGGCCTTTTGGGGTTGCTGCTGACCGGCAGTCTGCCGGGGGTGGAGGCTGGCCTCCCGGTGGGCATGGTGATTGCTGGAAAAGACGTTTATGTAGATGACTACAGCGCGGACCTCTACTTTAACGGCACACTGAAGGAGAGCTTCATCTACAACATAAATGCAGCGGACAAGTACAGGATGCTCTACAGGAGCTGGACAACGCTTCCCGTCTCCCTGGAAAATCCGGCGAAGCCTTACGTGGAGCCTCTTTCAATAATCCCTCCCAGGGGAACTATCCCCTACATCAAAGATCGATCGGGCAACGTAACCGTTACATCCGAAGATGAGGCATCTCAGTCTGCCGTATCGGACATCGACTCACTGGCAGAGCTCAACGAGGCTGGATGCTACAAGCCGGAGAGGTTCGACCCTGGAAGCTACAGGATAGACTACCTGTTCAGGATTCATCCCCCTCTGGAGTGCGACGATGAATACTGCCACTGGAACCTCGCATTCGCTGATAAACATCTTCCCTACCGGCAGGCAACAATTACCATTCACGATCCCGAGAAACTCATCGTCCAACTCTTTCCCCACATGGCTTTTGACGTAAAGAGGGAGGGCGATGTTTGGATCATGACAGGGTCAAGCCCTGAGGACGGCCTCCTTGAGGTGGAGATGCTTCTGCGACCCGAGGCCAAAGAGGCGATCGACGGATTCCCGCGACAGGTTCCGAGTGTCCGTGAGAAGACCCTTGAAGCCCAGCAATCAGGGTCTGGCTCAAACCTTCTCCTTGCTCTGCGAGCCCTGGTCCTACTATTCCCACTGGCTCTGGCCTTGTTTTATTTCAAGCTCGGCAAAGAGAAGCAGTTCACAGTCCCGAAGGTGCTGAGCTACGTGCCCCACAAGAGAAAGCCATGGCTGGTGAACATGGTCTTTCGGGGAGATGCATTTGACTTCGATGAAGATGGGTTCTATGCTACGCTTCTCGACCTGCATGAGCTGGGCGTGATAGAGATAGACTCGAAGGCTAGCCTGAAGATAAAGCTCCTGAAGGATGTAGATGCTGCTGAGGCTGCCGGGAATGGATACGATGATTACGAGCGCAATGTCCTTTCCTTCCTGAAAGAACACTCTGTTAGAGGAACCTTTGATCCTGCCGCCTTCGAGGCCGAGGTGGATCATCTCAGCTCTTCGCGTAGTCGCAGCTCTGAGCAGAAAGCCCTTCACGACAGAATGGACGAGCTGCTCCGAACTGGAGATCGCGGCGCAGCCAGCGCTTTTGTCTCGGGCCGAAGCCTCAGGGTGTTTGGGGGGTCTGGGCCCGGCTATCTCCTCCGGATAGCCTTCTACATAACATTCTTCGCCATTTTTCTAGGAGGCTTATCTTTTCTGGCAAACCCTGTGGTAGCGACGATATTCATTCTATTGGCCCAGGCCGCAGTTCCAGCCATGGCTCCATCTGCCCTGTTTGGAAGATGGAAGGAGGACTACTACAAGGAGAAGCTGGAGTGGGATGCCTTCAGAAACTTCCTCTCCGACTTCGCAATGATCAAGAAGTATGCCCCGGAGGACCTGGGGATGTGGAAAGAGTGGCTCATCTACGGGACTGCTCTTGGCGTGGGGGATAAGGTCAGGGAAGCGATGGACGACATGAACGTGAGCATTCCTCTGGCCCTTGCCGAAAGCGGGATGCGAATTCATTTCGCTCATGCCTATTCGGCCAGCGCTCCTAAGTCCAGCGGATCGGGCGGTGGAGGTGGCGGGTTTGGTGGCGGAGGAGGTTCCGGCGGTGGAGGCGGAGGGGCCAGATAAGCGCCTCTCACCATCAATCTCGTGAGTTATCTCTCGCAGGCTTCACCGGCCTGGTCCTAGCGGGCTTGGCCGGTGGTGTCGGCCTTTTTGGGCTTTTCACGGGTTTGTCTCGTTTGTCTCGATTGCTTATCCGCTTATTTTCTGCATCCTGCCACTCGTATGAGGATTTATCGGCAGGGACGACTTTGCCGGTCGGCTCTGCGAAGTCCAAGTCGCTATTCACAAATCCATCCGCCTGAGGACTGGCGAACTGCGTTGGTTCTTCCGGGCTATCGACAGGCCATTCCCCATCTGTTGTCATACTGTGTTCGGGGTATTGGGGCTCAGATGAAACATCGCCGGGAAGTAAGATACCATCGTCCATTCCATCTGGATCGGCAAAGCTCTCATTGCCCTTCGTGTCCATGCCTGAATTAAAATCCACTAACTTATCCGAAATTTCATCGTCCAAGTTGTCGTTTCCGATACCCTCGCCGTCACGGGCCGCGCTGCTCGCTTGACTCAATTCTGGAAGCGGCTCAATCTGAACTTCATCCTTCGGACCTATGGTGGCACCAGCATCCAGATTTGAGGTTCCATTATCCTCTGGGCTTAATTCGCCGACGTTCGATTCCGCCGAGAAGTCCGCGACTGGAGTGAGGTCGGCATCTAATGCGCTGGATGTGGAGATAGCTGTTGAATTATTGCCGGAAGAAATGGAGGAAATATTAGTATCCTTTGAGCGGGAGAGGTAAGAAGGAATTTCCGTCGCATTTATTTTTGGCGCAGATGCCGACAGATTCATGGAGAGGTTGCTGCTCAGGTTTATACGGCTCTGCGATTGGCTGCTCAGATCCATGTGGCTCTCCGGCTGGGTGAGGCTCATATTTATGCTCAGATTTACATGGTTCTGCGATTGATTGAGCTGCGATTGGTTGAGCTGAGACAGGTTTTCTACAGCTGTGCTCGAAGGAGACGCATCATCCCGGTTTGCCTGGATATTATTCTTCGAAGAGCTATGTTTCTTTTTCTTGTCTGATTTGTGTGAGTTGCTGTCTGATGGATTGATAATTGCTACGGCCCTCCCAGCTGTCTGGCTAGTCAAGGTCGATGCGTTGTTCTGCGATGAATTCGCTCTAGCCGTGGGGTCGAGCCGCTTTCCAGTATTTCCAGTATTATCATCCCCGGCAAGAGATCCTTTTGCCGCCTCAGATCCGTTCAGAGATGACAGAGGCGTTCCTATGTCTTCGCGAGACGAGTTGCTTGCAGCAGCATTCTCAAGGACTATGGCAGGCTCTCGGCCCCTGCCCGGATCTGCAAGCTTAATGGCATCTTCCTGACGGTCCATCATAGCCGTCTCGCTTTCTTTGGAGTTCAGGAAGGAAAAGACGCTAAACGACTCCTCGTATGAGGCATTTGATTTGAACGATAGGATATCAGATATCAAAAATGCGGCAAACGCAACGAGAGCGATCAAAGTCAGCACTAGAATGACGTTGAACATCTTTGAGGGTCTCTCAGCCAAATCGCCGCAAACCGGGCCATAAGGAATCTTCCCAGATCCAGCCACATCCTTCATGTGTTATTAGATATTTTTTAAAGGTTATAACTTTTACGACTGAAAAATTTTATGAATTAACCTAGGAATTGACTGTTCTTACATTGGGAGCGCGGAGGGTCACGAATACCCCGACCTTCAGGTCGGGGATGAAGTGAACCCTCGCCCTTTTTTCATGCCCTTATAATCGCTAAGACATTACTTCATTTAAAATGAGGATGTTCTTGGCACTTTAGCCACAGGTGGTGCCACCCACCTATGGCTAGGATGTGATAAGCGTTGGAATTGCGCAGTTTTAGCCATGGCTATGGTCAGGTTACCTACCACATCGTGTTAGTGCCTAAGTATGGATACAGGATATTCTACGACAGGCGAGTTAAAAAGGATTGCGAGTTGATCCTCAAAAATATTTGCATAGAGCAGAGGTATAAGATTCATGCCTTAGAACTCGCAGAGGATCATGTTCACTTGTTCCTTGAATTCCATCCAAGCACTTCTCTATCAAAAGCCGTTCAATACTTGAAAGGAGGCAGTTCTTACAGGATGTTCAAACTTCATCCTGAATTGAGGAAACGCTATTGGGGTGGAAGCCTTTGGTCAAGTGGCAAATTCTTTCGATCCGTTGGAAATGTGACTGCTGACACAATCAAGCACTATATTAAGGAATCTCAAGGAAAACCGAAAGCAAAGCTTCAATCGTGTAGATCAAGGGAACCGGGCCAACGAAGATTAGACGATTTCTGAATTCATGAAAACCGGGAGTGCGGCTCGGGGCATATCCCAAGCATACTCCACCCTTTAGGGTGGGGTTTTTGATTTTTCGCCGTTAGCGTAGATCCCCCGCCGGGCGCAGCCACCACTCATCGTCCACCTGAGTCACGTAGCTGATCTTGAGCCTAGGGGATATCTCCCTGGTCGGGTTGGGGGTAGACATAGTAGGTGAACCCTCCGCCGTTCTCGGCCAAATGCTGCAATAAATCTCAACTTCTCAATATCACTAATCAATCTTTCAGAGCATCAAAGACATACTTAGCCTGGGCAAGCATGGCATCGTAAGAACTATCAGAGATCTTGACCGTATCTTCGTAGTCGCAGGCATTTCTCCACTGTCTCAGCCTATCCAGGCTACTAGCAACCCTGATCATGCCACAGGATCTGAAATGCGCTCTGACCCTTGAATGATCGGAAGCATCGCACTTTGCAACAAACCTCTGCTTTTCCTCGGCGTGGTTTCTGGCGTGGCAAAAGGCAGCGTAATAGATTCTGCTCATGGAGCATCGGAAGGCAGCTTCAGGCGTTATTGGCTTATTATCTCTGCCCATCAGTGATTGGGCCAAGTCGAGGTATTCACGCCAATCAAAGGGCATGTCTCCTACCTTGGCAGGCGAAAATCAGTGGTCACCAGAAGCCATCCTGAGACAGAAGCCTGCATCGGCTCGAACTCTGCCATTGCTTCGTCAATCCTGTTCAGGATTCCCACTTCGTACTCCTTTTGGCGAACGTAGAGAGTCAGATACTCGTCATGGATTTCCGGGTCGCGGTAAACTTCCAGAGAAAGCTTGGCACCCCCCTTGAATATATCCCTTAATTTACTGCAAATAGGCGGAAGCAAACAGCTTAGATCCCTGTGAGCAAGAAGGTAATCGCCGACCTCTGAGGCGTGCGGAATCTCTACCTGTATCGATCTTATAATATCCATGATGCCCTCGACCTCGGGTGTAATGCCTTTGGTCGTATCTTGGGTCGAGAAGCTTGCCCGTGAGGCCCTTCTCCATTCCTTCCTATTAGTAATTGGCAGATCCGATCGAGTATCGCAGACTTTGGATCGCATTGGATGCCTCATATCTCAATTGGCTCATGAACACTTAAGTTTAGCGGCCAGTTTCATCGCTACGTACATGCGGCTGCGTTTCTAAAAACTGTGGGAGCGGTTCAATATTTTCGAACCACTCTCTTAATCCAGGGCTGTTACTCTTTTGTGAAAATGCCCCCACCAACGTCGATGGAATCCATGTCAACTCCTTGATAGAACAGCTCCATCTCTGTGGGGGAAACCATCCAGCCCCACATGAGCCCATTCTCATCCGCCAGGGTAATGGATTCGTTGTCAGAGCTAATAACTCCCAGCAATACCTCTGTCGCTGCAGATTTTTCTGCAGGAATTATTTTGCCAGCGAACCTGGTCCCATTCTGCTCTTCAATGAGTAGGGTAGTGTTATCTTCCCAGTAAGAAACATTCCCGGAAGCCATCGAGCTGTTGTTCTTCATCCAGCTCACGTAATTAAATGTCCCTGTCCAGTTGCCGACCATATCAGGCATATCGATTGCCACTGCAGGAATGTAAAAGGCGAGTAATACCATCAACGATGCGATTTTTTTCATTCTCTGTCCACCTCAAGCATTTAGTGCTGTAAAAAACAGCTGAGATTAAATTGGAATTAATACTGTATAAATTTTAGGCTTATCAGTCTGATGAGATGCAACTCCATATCAGATCCAGATTTCAGTATCATGGATCATTAACGACAAAGTTCGACCGCGGAAAGAACCTAGATATCTATCTCATCAAACCCGTACTCTTCCCACTGCCTTTCTCCCACCAGCACCTCGAACTCCGGCGGCGTGAGCACGGGAATCCTGTACTTGGCTGCATCGTCCAGCGCCACCCTGGGACAGGCCGTGGAAACGGCGGCTTCAGCCCCCAGATTTAGCAGCCTGTCGGGCTCGATGTTGTCCAGATAAACGATAAACATCTCTTTGCCTTTTGATTCGCCCAGCTCTTTCAGCCGCCTGGCCAGCTCCATCCGCCTCTGGCCTGGCTTCTTTGAGACCAGGACGGCAAACCGCCTGGCATCCGTGGCCCTGGCGATGGCCCCAAAGCGCCGCCTGAGCATTGGCTCAGTGGTTATCTCCGAGACCTCGCCCGTAGCAGGATCAGCTACTACTACTCTCTTGCCTGTGGCGAGAGCAATTCCCAAAGGATGAAACTGCCCAGTGCCGATGAAGAGATACTCATCCGCATCCACAGCCCTGGCAGAGCTGTAGCAGCAGCCTAAGACCTGGCCGGGACATTTAATCCGCCCCTCAGCCAGCCCAACCAGGCCCTCAATTCCGTGCTCCTTCAAAACTTCGAGCGCCTGGGCAAGCTTATGCACATGCTGGATCGTAGTAGTAACCCCGACCCTCTTTGATTGAAGCAGGGGAACGGCTCTTTCCACCGCCCCCCTCAAGTCTTGCGGCATCCTGGCCTCCAGGAAGATTACCCTGTCCTGGCCTTCGCCAAGCTCTGCGTGGCCCAGGTGGAGCATGAGGTCCACCTCGCCAAGGAGCGCCATATCGACATCGCAGGCCCCGTAGCATGGATCTCCGGAGATTACAACCTTTGCGCTTGTTTGCTCTTCGATCTCTTTTGCCAGGCCGGGAAGGATGCGCTTCAAGCCCTCTGGTGCTTGCAATCCCACGCTTCTGGCTCCGCTCTTCTTTATGATCTCTACGGCCCTTTCTAAGTCGAGATCGTAGCTTGAGCTTCGACTGTAGCTGCTAGAATTAGCGCTAGTGCCAGAGCTAGAATTAGATCCAGAATCAGAGCCAAAATTAGATCCAGAACTAGAACCAGCGGTCAAGCGTGCTTTGTCCACTCTTATAGACCTCTTCCAACCGTTTGGCAGTCTTCTCCACCCGCTCTGGGTCGAAGTCCCTCTCATCAGCCAGGAAAGAGACGATCTCCTTCACACTCGGCCTGCTCATCTTAATGGTATAATCGTCGGTGACCTCGGGATGCAGGAATGACTCTCTTATCTCAGCGAAGTTCTCTATCGTTTCATCCTGCTTTGCCAGAACGGACTCCAGATCACCGTTCTCTTTTATGAGCTTCAGAGCAGTCTTGGGGCCGACTCGCATCAAGCCCGGGTTGTAGTCCGTCCCGCACATGATGCCTATCTCGACGAGCTGCTTTCTGGTCAGGCCCATGCGGGCTAGCTCTTCTTCCAGATCGATTATCTCAGGCTCTACGTCCACGTAGATGTTCCTCTTTGGAAGCTTTCGCTTGCCGGTTATGGCGAGGTTCCTGACCACGCGGGGAGCGCCGAATAAAAGAGCATCGTAATCCTGGCTGCCCACGATGTAGACGTCTCCCTTGGCAGCCATATGCGCAGCCTGCGCCTCGCCCTCAGAGGGAGCCTCAACGAAGGGAAGGCCCATGGCAGTGATGAGCCTCCGGGCATCTTCCAGCATCTCCGCGTTCAGCCTGGAGGCTGCCTGAGCGTACTTGAACCCATCCTGGCCTTCGGCTCTGGCCTCTTCCCAGGCGGCAGCAGCCTTCGCCCTCGTTTCTGACCGCTCTCGAAGCGTCCCAGCCTTGAAGGGATGAGGCTCTCCATCGAAGACAAAGACCACCTTCACACCAGCCTCGATCAGGTTAGTGGTGCGGTACAGAATGCCTGAGAGGTGCGACGTCACCCTGCCCGTGCGGTCCATGAGCGGCGTGCCGTCCTTCTGCCGGATGATGCTCAAAAACTGGTAAAGGGTATTGAAGGCATCGACGGCAACCCACTTCCCTGAGAGCTCTTTAATCTCTATCTTCTTCTTCTGAAGCAAGTCTCCTAGATCGACTCCCATGAGAGATTACCTGTAATTTCACCTGTAAATTCTCTTTGATATATCCTCCACTGCCACCATGTATTTGGAGTTGGCGTTCTCAATCTGCTCCTCTACGCCCTGCAGTCCCATTCTCGTGGCTCTCTGATGTCTCTCCAGATCCTGCTCGACCCTCGTCAGCCGAGTGCTGGTGGAGAGCAGCATGACTGCCAGAGAGGCTACAAGGAGAACAGTGGAGGCTAATATCATGGGGTTCGATCGTTGATACTCTGCCAGATAGCTGTATGCCAGGGAGAAGGCGGATGCTACCATAATTAATGATAGTAGTACATCTTTAGCATCCATTGCATCTTATATGGCCCGGATACTTAATAAATCTTTACAGCCTGTTAAGTATACGATCTTTTAAATACGAGTTTCGTGGAGATATTATACCTAGGAGTGTTCTTCATGATCGAGATCACAGAAGCTGCTGCCAACATGCTAAAGCGCAGCCTTGCAGAGGGCAAGGTTATCAGGATGTTCCTGGCGGCGATAGACGCAACTGGGGCAAACTACGGCCTCGCCCTGGGTGATCCTGAGAAGGATGATATGATATTCGAGAGCAGAGACGTCAAAATCTATATGAGCCCTCAGGACGCCGAGCTTCTCCGCGAGACGATAATCGATTACGTGAACGATGAGCGGGGGACAGGTTTCGTCATTCGCGGCCCAGAGGATGATGTCGCAGCATGTGGCGCCTGCGGTCATGCGGATACTTGTGATCATGATCATCATATTGGACCTTGCGATCACGATCATGAAGGATGCGGCTGCGGCCACGATGATTATTGATCTCTCGTTACCGATATCTCCTAAAAATATCTCTCCTAAAAATATTTTAGGATCCGTTTAGGGTATCAGGTATTTCTTTGATATCGCCAGCAGTTTTGGCCCAGCAGCGCAGCACCTCGGCTATGCTCCATGCCTGCGAGATGCACCCGTGAGGCGTGAAGGACGCATCTGCGTCGAAGACCTCGCTGATCGACCCCATCCCGGCCTGGTCCAGCTGCTGGACGAAACCCCCAAGAAAGCGCCGAGCTCCAACTCTATCCTCAGGATGAACCTTCAGCCAGGCATCCACAAATGGACCTATGAGCCATGCCCAAACAGTGCCCTGGTGGTAAGCCGCATCTCTGGCCCTGAGATCACCGAAGTATTTGGTCTTATAGTTGGGATCTCCGGGCGCAAGCGACCTCAGCCCTACTGGTGTGAGAAGCCGCTCGCGTACAACATCCAGGACCCGCTCCCAGCGCGTCTGATCCAGTATTGGGTGGCGCAGGGAAATTGCCAGCACCTGATTAGGGCGGCATGATGGGTCATCGCCATTCTCGCCATCCACTACATCATACAGGTATCCGCCCTCTGCATACCAGAAGCGTTTGTTGAACGACTCTCGTGCCAGCTCTGCGCGCTCTGCCAGAGGCCTGGCTGCATCCTCTCCAATCTCCTCTCTGACCCATCCCTCCAGCAGCCGCAGCGCGTTATACCAGAGGGCATTGATCTCCACCGCTTTCCCCCGCCGGGGCGTCACCACCCAATCGCCCACTTTTGCATCCATCCACGTGAGGGCATATCCTTCCTGTCCCTGGCGCAGGAGTCCATCACTGGGATCGACTATGATTCCAAAGATCGTCCCTCGAATATGACGATCTACGCTATCCATTAGCTTTGGCAGGATTCGCCTTAGAGTGCTCCGGTCGCCGGTGGTCTCAACGTAGCGATCGATGGCATGGAAGAACCACAGTGTAGCGTCCGCTGTGTTATACCGCCCCTCGTTGGCCCCTTCCGGAAAGAGATTGGGAATGAGGCCGTCTTTGAGATAATGAGAAAATGTGCGCAAGATCCATCGCGCTTCGTTGTACCGCCTGGTTACGAGAGTGAGGCCCTCAAGGCTGATCATCGTATCTCGTCCCCAATCTGTGAACCAGTGGTAGCCCGCAATCACCGTTCGCACTTCAAAGCCCGCAGCATGGGCACGGGCAGTATCCGCTATACGGCCTGCCGGAATAATTATGAACTGATCTGCTGCCAGGACAAGCTCACCCGGCGCACCTTTTTGCACCTCTGGCTGGGCCCGAGTCAGCAACCGCCTCCTGCGCTCGTTCTCGGCAGCTAGCGCCTCTTCCGGCGTCAGGGCAAGGATAGTCTCCCATGACTCAGTTGAGGCGACAAGTGCTGCGCTTCGCCGTGGTGAGAGGTCGGTAACGAAGTAGCCAGGGCTCCATAGAATGCCCCGAGAATCGTAGCCCCGATCGGACTCACGCCGGTAGAAGATCTCTCTCCTCGTTCCGCCATCGGTTATCAGCATTGCCTGTCCGCCACCCTGACCAGCGCAGACCAGCATTTTCAGAGGCGGCAAACATGGATTGTTCGGCTCTGCTATCTCGTATTGGTTATCTGTGATGGAGAGCGTGTAGGGTGTCGAAGGCGGCTTGCTGACAGGAGCATCGTGGGAGCGAAAGTTGACGGAAGGATGAATCTCCAGCTTTACAGGCTCTTCTCCCGAAATCATGTGATAGCTGATATGTACCGTATTCTGCCTATACGGTAGCAAAACTCGCTTCTCGATTATGTACGCACCCACCTCATATCGCCATACCGGCAGCCCTGCCTCCAGCCGGAATTCCGTGAGGCATCCGGCAGCATCTGTTGCAACTTCGTGGTGCTCTCCTGCCCCTCCGCTGATCGGCATTACAGTTCCGTCCTTAAGCCTGATGCTCTCGGAGAGGTGACTGAGCATCATCCACCTGCCAAAGGGTTCCGGCAGAGCCGAAATCAAATACCCGTGATAGCGGCGGGTATTTACTCCCAGGACTGTTCCTGACGCATAGCCTCCCAGGCCGTTGCTCACGAGCCATTCCCTTCGAAGGTGTTGCGTGGACTCAATAGCACACGCCCCAGGCCAGGGTATCTTTCGAACTATCTCGTCCATTTGAACTCTCCTAAATAGGCCAAATCATCTTTCCTGGGAGCCAGGACTACTGCGGCGTGCCCCGGAATTCGCCAGTTATCCCTGGCATCCGGCTGCGGCGTTCCACAACCGCCGTATTTCAAATCTGTAGTGGCTAACATTACCCTCCAGAGATTGCCTTCTACAGGGGCCAGAAGGGGCTCAGGCGCAGGGTTAAGATGAAGATCTCTGCCCAGGTTTACGAGCAGGAGCCGGTCTTCTCCCTGATCCGAGAAGAAGCGCAAGACGAACGCCTCATCTCCCAGTACGGCTCCGTCCACCATGCCTTTTGCCTGGGCTTTAAATGTCGGGTCATCTCGCCGAAGCCTCAGAAGATCTTTATGCAATGCATAGATGCCCTTATGGCTCTGCCGCTCCGAGAAGTCCAGCTTCGATTGCTCAAAGAGTGTGGGATCATTTGGACTCGGAATGGATTCCTGCATCTCTGCAGTTGCCAGGCTTCGAAACTGCTTGAGAAATTTTTTGCGGCCCTTATGAGTCATCTCTGTTAGCTCAGGCTTCTGATCTGCAAAGTAATAGAAAGGGCTTGAGGACGCGAACTCCTGACCCTGAAAGAGCATGGGCGTGCAAGGCGCCAGCAGCATCAGTGCAGTCATCGCCCTGTATCTTCCAGGGCTCGTCAGCATGTGGACGCGCAGTCCCCTGCCGGAGTTGGCCATCTGATCATGGTTCTGAATAAATGTCACGAAAGCAGCAGGCTCAATATCCAGCGCAGGCCTGCCCCGTCGCTTCTTCTGCCATTTGTAGCGTTGTCCCTGATAGAGATATCCCCACTTGACTGCGGAGATGAACTCCTGGGGTTTGCCCAGATAATCGGTATAATAGGCCTCATTTCGCCCCGTCAGGGCGACCATGGCGCTGTGGTGGAAATCATCGTTCCACAGGGCGTCCATGCCATATCCGCCCTGCTCAGGAGGCCGAACCAGATTTGATTCCTGGGGCTCGTTCTCTCCTATGATAATAGTAGCTCTACCACGTGCTGCCTCTCTCACCCGCCGGACTATTTGGGTGATGATGTGATTGGAAGGCGGAGATGAATCGTATATGTTTTGTGTAGCATCGATCCGCAGTCCATCCATATGGAACTCATCGATCCAGTAGCCTGCATTGGCAATGATGAACTCCTTTACATGGCCTGAGTTCTCCCCCTCGAAATTAATGGATGTTCCCCAATCAGTTGTATAGCTATCTGTAAAGTAGTTCTTCGAGAACTTCAGGAGAAAATTTCCGTCCGGTCCCAGGTGGTTATAGACCACGTCGAGGATTATCCCAATGCCCACATAGTGCGCCCGATCGACGAACCTGCGGAGGTCATCCGGCTTGCCGTAAAGCTGAGTGGGTGCGAACAGGTCTACGCCATCATAGCCCCATCCGAAGCGTCCCTGAAAATCGGCAATAGGCATCAGTTCTATTGTCGTTATGCCTAAATCGGCCAGCTCAGGTAGCTCTCGTGTCGCTGCCTCCCACGTTCCCTCCTTTGTGAAGGTGCCGATATGCATCTCGTAAAGCACCTGCCCTTTCAGGCTGGACCCCGGCCAGCCATCATCAGTCCAGCGAAATCTGCTGGAATCGACTACCTGTGAAGGGCCATTAGGGCCCAGAGGCTGGAAGCGTGATGCAGGATCGGGACAAAGCTCGCCGCTCTCCAGGCGGTAATGATACAGGCTGCCGTCTCCGGCTTCCTCGACCATTCCAGAGAAGTATCCCTGAGCCTCAGACTCAAGGCTAAAGATCTTAGGCTCTGGTCTAGAATCCTCGTGTCTTAAATCCTCAGGCTCATTGCCCTCGATTACCACCTCTATGCGTTTATGTTCCGGCGCCCAGACCCGGAAGTGGACGCCTTTGGCATGAGACTGTACTTCAGCGCCTACAGGAAGCCTTCTTACTATTCTTGCAGAGGATTCATCGGTCACCGGCATCTCCGTGGATATTTTCATATTTTCGTTTACAGCTCGCTCTTTTTGGTCAATGGGTAAGTCTTCGGAAACCCTAGATACCCCTGACTATTAATATTATCTTATACAGCTTTCTCGTTTATGACTGCTTTGGGTGAACTACCCTACCCTGAAGGGTAGGGCTTCCCACTTCATCGCCAAAACTTGCATCACAGATATGTGACGTAGAGGTTTTGACTCTATGGGCTCAACGGGCTGTTCCATCCCTGCGATGAGTATGTTTCTGGAAGCATTGTAGTCTCTATCGCATGAGAACCCGCAATAAGGGCACTCATGTACTCTGACTGATTCATCTTTTGGAACAATGCTTCCACAATTGGAACACCTTTGAGTGGTGTTCCTCGGATCTACCTTGATTAGCTTTCGACCAGCGCTTTCAGCCTTGTACGAAAGCATGAACATGAACTTGGACCATGAAGCATCATGGATGTGTCGGTGTTTCGTCTTGTTATGGCCTTTTTCTTTCAGGCTTTTGACATCGAGATCTTCAACACAGATGTTATCATAGTTATTGACATAGGATCTCGATAGCTTGTGTAGGAAGTCATCTCTTTGATGGTTGACCATGCCATGGATCTTCTCTATTTGTTCTTTGATTTTCTTTCGGTTGTTAGACCCCTTCTCGGCTCTTGCCAGTCTTCTTTGAGCCTTTGCGAGCTTGTTAGCGGACTTCTCCGCATATTTTGGGTTTTCAATAGAATTGCCATCTGAATCCACAACGAAAGACATCAAGCCAACATCCAGACCTACAGATTTTCCAGTTCCCGGTAAGGGTTCAGGTTCTTGAGCCTCGATCCATCGAGGCGCCACGAGAAGTCGTGGCATCCACCTGGGCAATAGCAAACCATTGTCTGCCTTCTCTCTTGATTAGGATTGCTTTGATACATCCTTGGATCTTGCGATGCATTTTGATCCTGATGCCACCTATCTTGGATAGATGCAGGCGGCCATGATCTTGATCCAGTTTGAAGCCAGACTGATTATAGTTCATGGTCTTGTACCAGCCATAACCTTTGAATCGGACGTGTCCTATCTTTCGGCCATTCTTCTTAGAAGCTGAAAGACCTTTGATATTGGACCAGAGCGTGTAGTTGACCATTTGAAGAACTTTGGAATAGACAAGGTTCAGCTTTGGATTTTCCAGCTTCAGAGATGGTATCATGTTCTGAGTATCGTAGGTTTTGAGTTTGACGCCCTTCTCTTTGGCTTCGTTCATCTCTTGAAGAAGTCGGTTATGAAGCCATCTACAAGCGTCCAGGGCTTCAGCTAACTTTTGCTGTGTCGCAATGTCCGGAAATATTGGATACTTGTAGCTAATCATCTTTGATTCATTTTATCTCGCTTCCTACATATATCAGTTGAGTGCAGAGCGAAAGTAATCGCAGGGAGGACTCCGCTTTCATCCTGTGGCTGACTTTTCGTCAGCCACTCCCCCGGACTCCGTCCGGGAGACCGGCCTGAAGTCCGGGGACTTCCCGCTCCGTCCTCTTCACTCCGGCTAGTTAACCTCTTCAAAGCGGATCTTGGATTTTCCTGCATTTTTGTGCGCGGTACCAAGCACAGTTTCAAGCTTTTCTGTGACCCAGGGTGCGGCGCTATATCAGATAGCGGTTTCTCTGTGCCTATGATCTGGATTTTGTACCTATCGCTGTTGTATGGCCATGTGAACGAGCATATTGGTTAGAGGTGCACGTACACGTTCCTACAGTTGCGTGTACAAAATTATACAACCATTCGTCTTTGCCTTTGCCTTGAAATCGGCTAATAGCTCTTCTGGATAACTCATTATTCCAGAGACTATAGGCATATACTATCGACAATTGTCCAGTATCGATTTTTCGACAGCTATGGGCCAGAAAAGATGTTAGATTCTCTGCCGCGTATAGGCAGAGAGATCAGACCGAAGAAGATATTTATAAAATGTGCATTCGTCCTATTATGATATAACACTAAGGAATTGAGAATGCAAGTTATACATATTTGTCAAGCTAGATAGACGGTGGACTATCTGGGGGGATGTAATTTATCTTTTAGGTCTCTATAAGCAATACCGATTTGTGTGGATAAAGTGCTTCGTTTACCGTTAAAATTTTCAATTAATCTCTTACCTTCTGTGGAAGCTGCTAATAAATTATACATGTTCCCAGCATAATGCTCGTCTAGTTCATTCCAATACGCATCCTTTGCGTCGAGATATTCCTCTAAAGCGGAAAATAGTGAAGGAGGCGCTAAGTGCATATTCGTCATAATAGGGTCCCAAAAATCGAAGTATGCCTTAGTGGCAGGATCAAAGCCACGCTCCCTATGAAAGCTAGTTGTAAAGTCAAATAATATATTGTCAGCTTTATTAAAATATAATGGTGCCACCAGTTTAGTCATCATATCAGAGTAGTATTTATTATCCTCCTTTGTTCTGCTGTTCGCCGTGTCGTCTGCCATAATTCTTACCTGTTTTCGTACTTCACCTAAATAATTCCATGTTACAAATGCAAGAAAGAGATTCGCTATGGCTCCAATAAAAGTGCCGTAGACAGTAGCTTTATTTAACTGAACATCATTATAGGATAAAATAGATAAAATCAGCACTATAAAAATTGAGGATCCAATTATTCCTCCTGCTATCTTATAAATCGAATCGTTATCAATCTTTAAGGAACCCATCACTTACCTTAGCTCAGGTCACAGAATAAAAAAGGAATGGTTATGATTTAGTGCGGGGATCTCATCCCCCGCACATCCTTGTACAACTATCAAAAATAAGAGTTAAGGATTCAGTTCGCATACATCTTGAGATTGAATGTAGCAACAGCTATCTGATTTCCTCCCACGAAATAATATAAATTAAACGCTCCTGGTGAGTTTGTCCATTTATATTGTTTGCCTTGGTAGATCCCAGGTGCTATTTGGACCCCATAACTGCAGCTGATTGGAGTGCCCACAGCTACAGAAGATATTCCCAGAACGTTTTTGATGACAATGGCGGTATAGCCAAAGCCGTGGGTTGGCACTTCTATTTTAAAGTTGGATTTGTTCAATCCACAAATTCCTTGTGGATATAACGAACTGAGAACACTGACCGCGATGGTTACAGGTTCGCTGTTTCCAGGTGCAGCAGATCCATAGTTTATTGATTCTATTTTGATCAACGTTCTCACAGGCGTTCCAGGTGCTGAGTCCGCTGTACTAATCGCCAAAATGGCGATCATGAAGGTGGCTAGAATCACCCTTGTATGTTTCATGTCACATCACCCATTCTGGTGACTACTTTCACCACTTCGGAGATAAGGTTGATACCTGTTGCTTCATCAATCGATATGCCCGAAACCGTTATCAGCAAAATGGAAAGCTCCTTGGAGTACTTTTCTAGGCCAATCATCATGGGGTTTGCGATAGGATCTGCAGATTCCTATAGGTTGCGGAATAAACGGAATAACAAAAGCGATTTCTACAACAATGCAGACTTTAAGAGCGATTTGGAGAAGTACAAGCTGGCCAGGCTATGATCGAAGATGATTGTTTTTCGAAACATATCTTCAATAATATTTTATAATATATTGGGCGTGCGTACGTACTTATAAGTACGAGTACGTATTCAATACGGTATTGCTATCGCATGATAGCATATCCGATGATCTCAAACCGGTGGTGCGTTCGAGAGAAAAGAACCTGCTGGGCGCGCCAGCAGGAAGGGGTAAATGTTGCTCGGCCGCTCGAACGGCCTTGCAGTGCCCGGTTCTCTCCGGTTACCGGCCCATGAGAACCATGGCGAGATAGACCAAGTCTATCCCTATGTGCATCATGCACATTTGTATGTGTGTCATAGACACCTCTTGGTCGATGCCCGCCGTTCTCGAACGGAAGACTGCCCTCACTTGTGCAACCAAGTGGGGCATTGTCGCTGGATGCCATCGTGATTTTCATCGTTCCGGCACATTCCCTTATCTTAAACATATCAGTATTTCATCCTATTGGCTTTGCACCCGCAACTTCCCCAAAATTAAATGAGATATTAAATTTCTATGGGGCGCAGGTCGAAAGTGATGTACATCTTTGTACATCGGAGTCACATCTTACCTCGTATTTCATTGGCCTTGCGCCCAGGTTTCGAGACAAAATTTTTTGGTAAGTATCTCTCGTCCCAGTAATGTTGTCCCGAACATCGCCTGGATGACGCCCGGCTGATATCCATAGCTGCTTCGGCTGTGCTGGGAACTTTATAAAATTGTTCTCAAAGCTTGGTCTCTTTCAAGACCATGAGTTCTATATCACAGCCATAATCGATAAATACTATGATATAGAACTATAGGGCATGACACATGCCACCCCGACCGGCAAAAATCAAGAGCCTGAAGGCTGAAGCCTGCCAGGCTGAAAGGGATATGAAGGCGGCCCGCCAGCTCGGCGCTGTGGAGAATCCTGGAGGACCTTGAAGGCAGGCATTTCGAGGCACTGGCTGAAGCTGCCGCCCTGGAGGCCTCCGGCCAGGCCAGGCTTGAGGACCTCACGGTATGGCAGATGGAGAAGACAAAAGGAGGCAGGTCTTATCTATACTGGATGGCCACATGGAGGCAAAATAAGAAGCTGCATCACGAGCACCTGGGGAGCTGCAGGAAGATGAGCAGATGAGGCCCCGGCCAAAGCCAGGCGGTTGAAGGCGGCGGCATTGGGGGTAAAGGATGATTGACGCCATAAGATCGATGATCAGAGACCGAAAATATGTCATCACATTTCATGCAATACGGAGAATGGGGGAGAGAGGCGTATCTAAAGCTGACCTGATAACATTAATAATGGATGGCGATATAATAGAGGAGTATCCAGATAGCGCGCCTTGCCCATCGGCTTTGATGGTTGGCACGGTTGATTGTTACTACTGTCATGCAGTAGTGGCATTGTGCAAGACTCACGTAAGAATAATCACTGTATACTGGCCAGATGATGACAAATGGATAGACTACAAACAACGGAAATCGAATTGATCCCGGACACATGCAGCTGTGGACGGGGAAAGCTGCGCAAGGGTATTACAGAATATGTAACCAGGGTAGAGGACCGAGTGATTGTGATCAGTAATGTCCCGGCCTGGATGTGTGATCTATGCAGCGAGACGTACGTTTCCCCAGATGTCTCGGACAAGATCGATGAGATCATAGCTGCCTTTCGGGCTGGGAAGTTACTTGCCAAGCCTCTTGCGGCTGGTCAAGTTGAGCTGGCGCTGAACGCATGAGACCCCACCACCTATAATTTTAAAATTATAAGAAGGCCACCATCGAAATCGGCCGCCCGAGAGGGTCTACGGAAAAATCAGTGAAATATTATTATTAGCAAATTAATATAATATTAATTTTCGATGTACTTCCATCTTACAACGCTGCAAGCTATTTATATTCAGCCTCGTTATTTAAACCGATTAGGCCCTTCTGAAGGCATCCCTGGCAACCACAATCCCCTGAAGATCAAGGCGATCCGCTCTCTGTGGGCACTACAGCAAGCCGGTGGATCTTTATTCAACCGGCCGTATATCTCCTCTGATCAAGGGTCTACGAAATGGAGACCCATAGGCTCTTCAGCCTTTGTAGTTGTATGCCTTTCCGATGGCTCCAGGAATGTCTGCGGGATCAAAAGACACATCGCAGGTCCATTTGCCAAACCGACCGTCATATCGCCGATCTCTTAACTTGCTCATATAACGCTAATTTGAATTACCGTTACACGACAGATGTCTAATAGTGCGGGGATCTCATTTCTCGCACATAAATATGCCCTTGGAATAGACAGCAGATCAGTGAACAGAATAATACCATGTCACATAGCCCCTGCTAGCATATAATAAAATAAATATGATCATTATATTAAATACATGGCATCCACTCCACGGGTGGATCTAATTGAGGCCCATCTTCTCCAATGAAACCAACCGCATTATCCGCCGCTGGTGTATTATCGGTCTGGTCCGTGGGTGGTAAAATGCCCTCTGGTGCTGGATCATCATCTGTGCTAACTGGCGGAAGGTTTTCCGGTTTTCCAGCGTCATCTGGTTTCCCAACGTCATCCGGTTTTTCTGCGCTGACTGCAAAAGTGAATGCAGAAAACACCATGAATATAGCCAATAAGAGCCCTATAGGTTTCCTCATTTCATTGTCTCCTTTAGAGTTAAATAAGACAAAGCTACCCAGCATATTCATATAACTGGCGCTTAATGTCGAAAAAATATACTGAATTCCACTTTTGGGCCTGAACCTGCCAGTTGAGTATATAAAGGCCAGAAGGTTTGAACCCAGAAAATGGCACTTAATATCCTTTCTGTGCCAATTAATATCAGAAGGGCACAAAGAATTGGTAGCATGAGGTTATGTGCGAGGATACTCTCGCACATTAATGCTAGAGGAAAACCTTACACAACCTTTTTAATCAGTTGTGCCAGTAAGCTGTCGAGGAAACAGTGATGAAGATATGGGCGGTTCTCGGTTTTGTATTGCTGGCCACGGTATTAGTTACGCCAGCTTTGGGTCAGATGACTGCAGAGGATTGGGTAGATAAAGGCAATGCTCTCGCTGATCAGGGTAAATACGATGAAGCCATTCAAGCTCTTGATAAGGCCATTGAATTGAATCCACAATATGCAGTTGCCTGGAACAACAAAGGCCTTGCTCTCTATGTCCAGGGCAAGTACGCTGAGGCCATCCAAGCTCTTGATAAGGCCATAGAGCTGAATCCACAATTGGCTAAAGCCTGGAATAACAAAGGCAACGCTCTCGTCGGACAGGACAGATATGACGAAGCCATCCCGGCTTTCGATAAGGCTATTGAGCTGAAACCACAATATGCAGATGCCTGGAGCAATAAAGGCCTTGCTCTCAAGAATCAGGGCAGGTATGAGGAAGCTATAAGAGCG
>CAWJYS010000018.1:0-73452 GCA_963847095.1 Methanotrichaceae archaeon
AAAAGCCATCTCAGAGGGATAGCTCTGTTATCCATCAGGCAGCTCATAGGGAGATCGTAGATTAGAAAATTGGGATTAACGGATTGGGGATGTTTTGGGAGTCACAAAGGGATTAATAATCGATTACTGAAACCAATTATCGGGATATATTTAAGTATTTTCAAGAATATAACATCTAACATGTTAAAAATTTGTAAAGGATTATTAATATTATTAATAGCTCAATTTGCCCTGATAGGATCATCCCTATCCCAAATTTCCATCGCTTCCCCAGAGCCTACGGGAGGGAACTGGTCTACTATCGTTTTAGAGGGAGATGTAATGCGGTTGGAACCGCCTCCCTCGTCCGGATCGCCGCAAGAGGCACAAGAGATCGAAGAGGTCTGGGATTTGCAGTTCAAACGCACACCAAAGACGATGGAAGCTGTAAAGACCTGGGATGAGGGTGGTGTAATAAGGTGGAACGAGATTGCCAGGGACCTCGTGGCGAAGCACAAGACAGATCCCCCAATGGCATCCCGGATATATGCCCTCTTAAGCGTTGCTCAGTATGATACCCTCGTCTCCGCCTGGAACAATAAGTACTATTACTATCGTCCAACCCCAAGCCAGACAGACAGGAGGATCTATCCCCTTGTATCCTCAAAAGAGCCATCCTATCCTTCAGAGCACGCAGAGCATCGCCGCCGCCTCTGCTGAGGTCTTGAAGCACATCTACCCCGATGAGGCTGACTTCCTGGAGGATAAGGTCAAGGAGCACCAGGAGTCCCGCATCTGGGCCGGGGCAAACTTCAGGAGCGAATTACTGCCGGAGATGATCTGGGGAGATACGTAGCCCGAAAGGTCATACATCGAGCCCGCGCCGACGGATCTGACGAGGCATGGAACGGCCACTCCCCTCAGGCCCAGGTTACTGGAACGGCACAGGCCCTGTGCGCCCCAACTGGGGAAATGTTAAGCCCTGGCTGGCCACAGATATCAGCCAACTTCGCCCATCGCCTCCGCCATCAATCGATTCTCAGGAGTTCAAAGATGCTCTCACTGAGGTCAGGGACGTCTCAGATAAGAGAAGTGCACGGCAACTGGCGATTGCACAATTCTGGGCAGATGGGGCTGGCACTTACACCCCTCCCGGCCACTGGAATGAGATAGCCTGCAAGATGATCGAAGACCATGGGCAAAACGAGATCAGAGCCGCCAGAGTTCTGGCGCTGATGAACATGGCCATGATGGATGCCGGAATCTGCTGCTGGGATACCAAATACTACTACTGCTTGCTCCGTCCGTGGCAGGCCGACCCTGAGATCACAACACCTATCGGCAGGCCCAACTTCCCCTCTTACACTTCGGGGCACTCGGCCTTCTCTGCAGCAGCGGCTGAGGTACTGGCCTATGTCTTCCCTGATGAAGAAGGCAGAATAAGGTCTATGGCAGAAGAGGCGGGGATGTCCCGGCTGTACGGAGGTATACATTACCGATTCGATATCGATGAGGGCCAGAATGGAGGCAGTTATATAGGAAAGATGGCTGTTTTGCGGGGGAGGTCGGATGGCTGTCCTCCGCAACTCTAATCTAATTTTTTCCTGCCACCTAGGTCTCTTCCGATACTTTTGGATGATTCCAGGATAAAAAAATCACTTAGCGCAGTAAGATCTGCGGCTAAAGGTATTCTGCAAACTCCTCTGGATCTATCTTAGCCAGCCGCAACACGCTCTTCAAAGTGCCAGGCTTCAACTCAGGGTGCATAGGGACCACTGTGCCTACCTTGCCCTCGGGAGTTATTTTGGAGAGCCTGACGTGGCTTCCCGATCGACCTGAGATCTGAAAGCCAAACTTATTACAGAGTATTTTAACTGTTTCTTCGCCAGAGACATTTCTAAGTCTTGGCAACGTCAGCCACCTCAAAGGTGGTAACGAAGGATCTCTCTGGCTTAGCCTCTAGAGGGAACTCCTCCAGGTAAAGCTCCGTCGCCTCTTTGAGATTGGTTACAGCCTCCTCGATCGTCCTCCCCTGGCTCACGGTTCCTACTTCAGGGCAATCAGCAACAAATGTATCCTCTTCTTTGTGAATAACGGCCGTGAAGGTCTGTGTGTTCATGTAACCAAATCAATGGTGCACATTCTAATTAAAGATCATGCTTCAGCGTCTTTATGGGAGATGGAGGATGAATTTTGCAAACTACTTCAATTCTGAGAAGAGTGCATTTTGTAGAGGAATTGCTCCCGATCTTCTTTTCAGGGATTTCGCGGCCAATGAAGTTGTAAAGCTTGACCGCTGAAAAAATCAACCATTCATAACGATTTTAAGCAATGTGTTATTACTCGGATCTCATGGATTCCCTTGAGGAGCTAATATCCGCAGCCCGATGTGAGATCGAGGTAGACCTCCTCCTGGAGGGCGCGGATATAGTGAACACACTATCCGGAGAGGTCCACAGGGCAGACGTGGCCGTCCACAACGGCCGGATAGCCGGCTTCGACTGCTCCAGCGCCAGGGAGACACTGGACCTGAGTGGCTACATCCTCGCGCCCGGCTTCATCGACGGCCATGTCCACATCGAGAGCGCAATGGTCACCATCCCTGAGTACGCTCGGGCCGTCGTTCCCAAGGGCACGACATCAGTAGTTATCGATCCCCATGAGATCGCCAACGTCCTGGGCATTGAGGGCATAAAGTACCTGCTCGACTCTTCGAGGAACGTTCCCTTGAACGTTTACGTAATGCTCTCCTCCTGCGTCCCGGCGACAAACCTGGAGACCTCCGGAGCCTCTCTGGATTCAGATGTCCTTTCCGAGCTCATGAACGACGAGAGGGTGCTGGGCCTGGCAGAGGTCATGAACTATCCTGGAGTCATCTTCCGGGATCAGGAGGTTTTAAAGAAGATCCGCCTGGCGGGCAGGAAGCGCGTAGACGGCCATTGTCCGCAGCTTACAGGCCGGGACCTCACGGCCTACATTGCTGCAGGGATAAACTCGGACCACGAGTGCACGTCCGTGGAGGAGGCCAGAGAGAGACTGCGCCAGGGAATGTACATCATGATCCGGGAAGGCAGCGCAGCCAAGAACCTGCGAGATCTTTTGTCTCTGGTGACGCCTTACAACTGCAGGCATTTCCTCTTCGTCTCTGACGACCGCCACCCGGCAGACATCCTGAGGGAGGGCCACATAGACTTCATGGTGAAGACCGCTGTAAAAGAGGGCCTGAACCCCATCCTGGCATTGCAGATCGCCAGCCTCAATGCTGCCCAGTATTTCGCAGTTCGAGATCTAGGCGCCATTGCACCGGGCTATAGGGCAGATATCGCAGTACTGGACCGCCTGGAGTCACCCAATGTCGAAAAAGTCATCAAAGACGGCAGACTGGTTGCAGAGGACGGCGACCTTCGGGCACGCCTAGAGCGGGCTCCAGCTCCCAAAATGTCAACGATCAAGATTGGAAAGGTCGATGCAGGGTCATTTGAGATAAAGGCAGAACCTGGGAATGCAAGGGTAATTGGGGTTATTCCCGATCAGATCATCACCAGATCCCTGGCCATTCAGCCCAAAACGGCAGAAGGCAGAGTCGTAGCAGACACGGAAAAAGACGTTTTGAAGATGGCAGTTGTGGAGAGACACAGGGCTACTGGCAACATTGGCCTGGGGCTGGTGCAGGGCTTTGGACTTCGCTCCGGTGCAATAGCCACATCTGTTGCCCACGACTCCCATAACATCGCCGTGGTGGGCGTTGATTCCGCGGAAATGCTGTCCGCAGTTTTGGCTGTAAAAGAGATGAACGGCGGGCTAGTAGTAGTAAACGAAGGCAGAGTCAAAGCCAGCCTGGCCCTGCCCGTTGCAGGTCTGCTCTCTGAGTGGCACATGAGAGATGTGGCTGACGGAATAGACGACTGTGTCGACGCCGTGCGTGAATTGGGCTGCAAGCTCAAGGACCCCTTCATGACCCTGTCTTTCCTCTGCCTGCCGGTAATACCGGAGCTGAAGCTGACTGACAGAGGCCTTGTGGATGTTAATAAATTCCAGTTCGTCCCACTCTTCCAGGAGAAAGCTTGAAGAAGAATATCTGGTTTCGCCGCTTTGCCAAGAACCTCTACAGCATCGCAGCCCTGATGCCCCTGGTGGATGCCGAACTGGCCGAAGGCCCCCGGCCTGGGATCATGCTCTACAGCCTGGCATCTGCCCAGGCGGAGGAGATCTACCGGGAGATCACCGACGCGAAAGCGAAAGTGGACGCCGTTTTCATAGCCGGAGGGCCTCATCCTTCGGCCAGGCCAGAGGAGGCTCTGGAATATTTCGACTATGTGGTGATAGGCGAGGGCGAGGAGACCCTGCCGGAGCTTATTAAGGCAATAACTGATAGCGAAGATCCAGAAAAGGTGTTGGGCATAGCCTTCAAAAGGGACGGCAAAACCATCTTCACCGGGCAGCGGCCGCCCGTGGACCTGGACAAGTATCCGCCCTTCAAAAGTCTTCTGGCGCCGCTGGAGATCTCTCGCGGCTGCCCCTGGGGCTGTGCTTACTGTCAGACGCCCCGGCTCTTCGGAAGGCAGATGCGCCACCGCTCCATTACTACTATCTCTAAGTATGCACGCTGCCATAAGGACATCAGGTTTACATCGCCGAACTCTCTGGCATATGGCTCAGACGGCCTGCAGCCCCGGCTGGATAAGGTTGAAGCTCTATTGAAAGCCTTGGCTGAGCAAAAGAAGCCCATCTACTTCGGAACCTTTCCCTCCGAAGTCAGGCCGGAGTTCGTCTCAGAGCCCGCGCTGGAGCTTCTGACGAAGTACTGCGCCAACAGGGCTCTTAACATCGGCGGCCAGTCGGGCAGCTCTGAAGTGCTGAAGGCCATAGGCAGGGGCCACGGCCTTGAAGAGATCGAAGAAGCCTGCGATTTATGCCGGGATCACGGCGTTGTGCCTCATGTGGACCTGATCTTCGGGCTTCCCCAGGAATCTTCAGAGGACCAGCGGCTTACCCTGGATCTGGCCAGGTGGATCGTACAGAAAGGAGGAAAGGTCAGGGCTCACTATTTTACTCCACTTCCCGGCACGCCTCTGGAAGATAAGCGTGCCTGTGCCTATTTGCCCTGAAGTGACAGCTGAGCTTGGAAGACTGGCCCTGGGCGGGAAGCTCACAGGATACTGGTCGTCTAGAGATAGAACTGCCTGAAGGGCTTTCTATACGCTTCCAAAAGCTCGTATTTTATTACTACCTTATCGGGCATGACATGGATCTCCTTCACCGACTGGGAGAAGAGGTACCAGATGAAGCCCCTGTCTGGAAGCTTGTACTCATCGGGAAGGGTGGAGCCGAACTCCACGGCGCCTAAGATGTAAGTGCGGAGTAGCTCGCTTCCCGAGGCGAAGAGGAATGGAAAACTGAGGTTCTCGATCTCCTGCTGGCAGGAGCCCTGCAACCTGAGGCGCTGTGCCAGGAAATCCAGATAGTCGTCTTTGGTTATTACCAGCTCTTTTGGTTCGCTCAATCGTATCACCCTGCTTAGGATAGAGGAGGATGAGATAAAAGTAATCGTCCTTAAAATATTCTCTTTTCCGCAATAGCTGAGCTTGCTATAAATGGTTTTTAGAAATTGGGCTAACAGCGATCTGGCTTTACGCCATCGGAGGGCTGAGGGCGAGAAAGGCGTCAGCTCTCATTCAGGAGAGCTTTTCACATCCTTTTCACATCGCCGCCCCAGCTTTGACCGGAATTACCTCATCCACACCGCACGCAGCGATCTTCTCGGCCAGCTTTGCAAGAACGTCTTTCCTCATGCCTCCTACGAACTTGATTGAGCCCACCACCAGATGGCCGCCGCCGCTGACTCCTCCGTTGGGTATCTCCTCCATCAGCTCCTTGACCATCTGAGGTATGTTCATTTTAACCCCGCGGGAGCGCAGCACTGCAAAGTCCGGTCCGTAGCCAATTGTCACCACTGGCTTTCCTGCGAACTTCTGGCAGAGCCTGTCGTGCACCTCTCCTGATGTCTTGCCGGGCGGCGGGAAGGTGAACTTGTGGGCGAAGTTCTCCACGTCCAGGACGTTCATGATCACTCCGTTTGGAAGCTTCGTGCTCTTCACGTTGCCCATGGTCGCCCGCAGCTGTTCATCTATCGCTGCCCCCGCCTGCTCGCAGAGCAGCTCCACTATCCTCTGGTGTCGGTCGAGCCTGCCAAGGCATAGGATGTCGTTGATGAGCCCGCGGCCCTCGTTAAATCGCAGCCAGAATGCCTCGTAGTCCAGGGCAAGGGCGACCTTCTTTAAGTCCTCTTTTTTGAAGCGATCCTCTACCAGCTTAATGTACCTCTCAGCCTCAGGAGCCTCGCTCCTATCCCCGACGGCAGAGACTGCAGGAAAGTGCCTGATCTTTCCCTCGATCTGGGGGGAGATCATCCTGGCAATCTCTGTTGCCAGCATGCCCGTTGTGACTCCGAAGTCGCCTCCGGCATGAGCTGGATTGACGTGGGCTATGAGGAACTGGTCGACGATCTTGTGGGGATGGTGGTGATCCACTACCAGCATTTCCAGGCCGTAGACCTGGGCCTGCCTCATGGCCGGGACGTCCTCCTCGGTGGAGCCGTTATCCATGAGGATGATCAACGGCATCTTCTGGCCATGCCTGCTCTGGTCCTCTAAAGCGTAGGTCAGATCTTTGGTCACGTCCTCCAGCTCGTAGAAGGGCGCTTTGGAAGGAGCCCGACGGTAGTTGTAGTACTCGGCATCAGACCCGCCCACCTCTTTTATCAGCGGGAGGACGGCAGTCTCGATGGCCACGGCCGCGGTGATCCCGTCGGCATCGGCGTGGTGGCGAACAACGATTGGCCTAGACTTGAGGACTGCTCTGCGAATCTCCTTGGCGACGGCCTTCATGGCGACCTTCAGCCTGGTCATGACCTCGCTCTCCACCAGGAACTCAGTCTCGTAGGGCTCTGCTCTGCGGTCTATGGCCTGCTCGATCTGGTCTTTGACTTTGGAAGCCTCTCCGCCCCAGAGGCGCTTCATGGACTTGATCTCGACCTGAACCTGGTTGTTTCGCAGCGTGACCTCGCCGACCACGCGCACCATCATCTCGCTGTCGATCTCGGCGTAGGCGCGAACGCCGGCACGCTCGAATGCGGCGCAGAAGACCAGGCCGCTGTCATCGGCCACAGTGAATATCGTGGGTCCTCCGGTTTGCTTGACCTGGATGACCTCGCCTTTGATCAAAACCAGCTTGCCTACCATCTTGTCCAGGTCTGAGGTTTTGGAGATCGGGAGGTCCTTCTCCACCTCTATGGTGTTGTACTCCTTCAGCTCTGCGGGCTCCAGCTCTATGTTGCCGTTGGGGAGAATGTTTCTCACGTTGACGAAGAGGGTGTCCCCCATCTCAGGCCTGGTTTTTAGATATTTGTTATGCGCAAGCCCTCTCACCTGGTCATTTAAGTCCACGAAGGCCCCGAAGTTCGCCAGGCCCGAGACCTTTCCCTGATAGATCTCGCCCACCACCAGATCGCTGGTGTCGCAGGCCGCATCCAGAATGTGAACTAATGGCTTCTTGACACAGCGCTCGCAAAGCTCAGCCTTGTTGTTCAACTTGGTACCGCAGACCGCGCAGAGATACTCTCTCCCGAGGCCTGCGCAGGCCTCGCAGGGTTCAGTAACCGGCATCTTGCCCGAGCCGCGGCAGACGCTGCACTTGGCCGAGCCGCGCTCGATCAGATCCTTCATATCGCCATCTGACGCCTCGCCCAGGCTGATGGACTCGGTCTCTCCGCTGCCGTTGCAGTTCGGGCAGGGCTTCTCTCCTACTACCAGGTAGCCCTTGCCCCGGCACTTATCGCACAGGTTCATCTCTAAAGGGAAAGCACAACAGGAATTTATCGATTTTGGAAGAAAGTGATTTTTGGCCGCTGTGCAACCCCCAGCTACTATAAATAATAGGCCAAATCTCCAAAGAGAGCATGCGAGTCGTGGTTCTCCGCCTGGGACATCGGCCTGAGAGGGACAAAAGGATAACCACTCATGTGGGGCTTGTAGCCAGGGCTTTTGGAGCAGAGGAGATGCTTTTAAACGGCCGGGATGCGCACGTCGAGGAGAGCCTGGCAGACGTGGCGGCGAGGTGGGGGGGCGACTTTCGCCTTAAAGCGGACGTTTCCTGGAAGGGCGAAGTCGTGCGCTGGAAGGAGGCTGGAGGCAAGGTCGTCCATCTCACCATGTACGGCTCCAACCTGTCGGATGTGATAGAGGAGATCAAGCAGTCCGAGAATATCCTGGTGGTAGTGGGTGCGGAGAAGGTCCCGGCGGAGATGTACGAGCTGGCGGACTGGAACGTGGCCGTGGGCAACCAGCCTCACTCCGAGGTGGCGGCCCTTGCAATCTTTCTGGACAGGCTGTTCGTTGGAAAAGAGCTTCAGAGAGAGTTTGAGGGCGGTCTCAAGATCCTTCCCTCAGCCAAAGGAAAGCACGTGATAGGCTATCCTGAGAAGTCTCATTCCGAGTGAGACGGATGAAGCTGCTAATTATAGGATTCAGCGTCCGGCACATCGCCTGCTCTGCAGCCAGAGCCGGGCACTGCGTCGTCGCGGCAGATGCTTTCTGTGATCTCGACCTAGATAGGTGCGCATCGGAGACTTTTCTGCTAAACCAGGATGAGGCTTTGCAATCCCTACAGGCTCTTGTTGAAAAGGTCTCTCCCGATGCAGTTGTCCTGGGCCCTGGCCTGGAGGAGGCCAGAGTACGAGGGGTCGAGGTTTTGAATAACCCGCCTGAAAGGGCGGCTCAAGTTTCAGATAAGCTCTGGCTGGCCCGCTGGCTGGAGGGCAGAGGCTTTCCTTTCATAAAGACACAAGCTTCTGCCGAGGGCATCGATTTTCCCGCGGTAATCAAACCGCGCAAGGGCGCGGGCGGAGTGGGGTGCAGGCTGGTTAGCAGCCGTGCCGATCTCGGTTTGGAAGAGGGACTGATTATCCAGGAGTGGATCGAAGGACGGCCTGGAAGCGTCTCAGTAATTGGCAACGGTCGCGAGGCGCGCGCAGTGGCCACCAATGAGCAGATCATTGGCGCGGCCTTTGCCGGTGCGAAGGATTTCAGGTACAGCGGCAACATAACACCCCTTGAGCCTGATTGTCCTGAATTGGCCGAGATGGCCGAGGAGATAATCTCAGAGCTTCGCCTGGTGGGCAGCAACGGAGTGGATTTCCTGCTGACTGAGAACGGACCGGTAGTAGTAGAGGTCAATCCACGCTTTCAGGGAAGCCTCGATACTGTAGAGCTATCTACGGGCCTAAACATCTTCAAGGCTCACCTGGAGGCCTTCCGGGGCATCCTGCCAGAACTACCCTTGCCTGCGTCCCGTGTGCCCCGCAAGACGGCAGGAAGAGTCATATTTTATGCCCAGGAGGACCTGAGGATTGGGCCTAAGCTATTCCTGGAGGGCCTGGCTGGTGGCTTGACCGACATTCCCCGGCCAGGGTCCCTGATCAAAGAGGGCGACCCGGTTGCCTCAATCCTCGCGACGGGCGCGAACAGGACAGATGTTTTAAATTTGCTAGTGGACAGGGCGGCAGAGCTGCGCAGGGCCTTAGGGCCTTGGGGGCCAAATAAAGATCCAGGGAAAATCGAGAAAATAAATATGAAGTGATTACCAGGAGAGGAAACTGTAAATCCAGTTGCAGCCCAGCGTCCAGGCCTTGACGCATCCTGAGCCTTTCTCCAGCTTCTGCCTATCCTTCTCGCTATACTTCTTCTCGTCTTTCATCCATGACATGAGCCAATCTAGCATCTGCCGGGAATATAACGATATCGGTTTTTGGTGACAAGGGTCAAATAGGCAGATGCCTTCCGGCCACGCAATAAAAAGGTTGTGCAGAAAAAGGTAATATATCAAAAGCGAAAATATGCAATGAAAAGGAACTGTGAGGATAGATGAAATCGCCGGAAAGGATAACCATTGCACTGGATGAGGAGACTGCAGGCCTGTTCAAGAAGCTGAAGGAAGACCTGGGGATGTCTCAGAGCGAGCTGATGCGAGAGGCTTTGAAGTTCTATGGAAAGCATAAGTCGCTCTTCGATCTCTCCGAAGACAAGAAAGTCTACACCCACGCGGAGATGCTCTCTGCCGGCGAACACGTTATTCTGGACATAGACCACTGGATTTTGTTCCTGAACTTCATAGAGACCCATCCCGACAAGGAGAAGTTCTGGAAGCTTCACAGGGATGTGAGCCAGGCCCATGCGGAGCAGTTCAAGCATAAGCTCTATAACGCCGAAAGCATAATGCGCCGGCTGGAGATGTGCAACCTCTTCAAGCTGAGCAGGCCTTCCAAGAGCGAGTTCATCCTGGTCTTCGGTTCAGATCTGCCCAAGAAGTTCGTCAAGATGGAGCTGGAGGAGATCTTCGCAGGCATGGGGTTCCTGGTGGAGATCAAGGAAGACTTCTCCAAGCTGAGGGTAAAGGTCATTCACGACCTTTGAGCAAATTTTTATAGATTCTATTGGACAGAGCGCAGGCTCCATTATCGCGGCATACATTTCCAATTAACCGAAAAAGTTAAATCCCTTGAGATCCTACTATAGTTCTTTTAAGCGGAACATGCCTCCCGCCAGCTGGAGATCTCTAGGTCCTTCTCCTATCCTCCTTCCTGGGATTCTCCAGCCTCAATACTTCATGATTTAGCTTCAAATGTTCCTGGTTTTTCGGCATTCATAATTCTTGTTTTAGGGCTCTTCGCTGTTTAGTGTGGGTAAAGACATACTTGAGCATTTTTAGATTTCAATCGCTTTGTGTCTTCGCGTCTTTTGTGACGAATACTTACGGGCTCACCACAGAGGCACAGAGACACAGAGGACGCACTGAGGTAAAAAGAGGGCTGCATTCAGCTCAGGCTGGTAAGATCGTCTCTGTGCCTCTGTGCCTCTGTGGTGAACGTCCGCTGAACTCTACCCGAAAGCCCAAAGACTTCGATCTTGATGCAACTAATGAGCGGAGAACCGGAGAATAGAACTAAGGTTCCGTGAAACAGCTATCTTAGTTAAAATCCCGACTTCAAAAGAAAATTTTAAATACATATATTTAGTCAGTATTTATAGTAGGCCAAATAGGCCGACAACTGAGATGATGTAAATGTCGTTCACGCTGATCAAAGGAACTTTCCACGTAAAAGGCTACTGTCCCGATGGAGACTCCATAAGGTTCAAAGCCCTCGATCCGACCATCTGGCGCGAGCTCTACGGCCCTCCCGCTGAGCTTAACGCTAGCGGTCATGCCCAGCTGCGAATGGAAGCTATCGATGCCCTGGAGACGCATTTCTGCGGTTTCCACCAGCCGCTCAAACTTGCCAGAAAGGCGACCAACTTCCTGCTCTTCAGCCTAGGGATTGACGATGTGGTTTGGAACGGATCAAAAAGTGAAATTCTTTACGCCGAAGACGGCACTGAGGGATATATTCTCTCGCGCACAACAGAAAAGAACCGAAGGCCTGTAGCCTTTGTCTTTACAGGCCGGATTGATGAGAAAGATGGAAGCGACGTTTTCCTGGATAGCGATCTTCTCAAGAAGAGCCTCAACTACAGGCTCATGGCAAAAGGCCTCGTCTATCCGACGTACTATAACGGCCTCTTCTGCGAGCTTCGCGCAGAGTTCACAAAGGCCGTGGCCGAAGCAAAATCTGAAGGCAAGGGCCTGTGGCCACAGGATAAGACAAATGCCGGCTTTTCCGCGGATCTGGAGAATCTCACCGAGCAATCTATTATATTACCCAAGCTCTTCCGCCGCATTGTAGAGCATACGTCCGCTGGCGAAGATGCCGGGGGATTCAAGGAATTCCTGGGCCGCAGCTGCGAGCCCCTGGTTAAAACTCCTCAAGTTCATTTCACGCGGCTCGATGCAGTAGTAGAGGCGGATGGAGATCTTGTGAGATTAACCGAGGCCCCGGAGGATCTGATCTTCCTGGATAAAGTCCTCTGCAAAGAGCGCTATTCGCTGGCTAAAGCCTGAAGGAGCAGAAGCTTTGTGATAGCTCAATTATCGCTTAATCATCGCTTAATTATCGCTTAACCATCTCGGTAGATGCAGGACGGGAATTGGGCATCGAAGGGATGGACTTATCAAATTTGATGAAACTCAATTCATAATCGGGGGTTGAGTCAGGAGGTTCTTTACGTAGATCAAGATAAATTGAAGAAGATAAGATGTTGAATATAGGTTTCTTAATGCTTTTTTCATGGTTTAACGAACTTGGCATGATTCTAAATTTACTGAAATTGAAAGGATCCCTCGATTTCAAAGCGATTTCTTAAAAGCAGAACGTGGTTTATATCTATAAAAATATATACGCAAGACTTATATTTCGCGAAGTCGTAATGGCCTGCACAGGTACAGCAGACACAGAAAATTTGTTCTGCTGCACATTTGAGGGTGAAGTACTATGAAGATTCACAGCTGGTACAGCAATGGAAGCCTGAATGCATTCTATAGCTTCTGCAATCAGAACAGATGTAAGAAAATATGGGTGAAGTTGCGGGATAGATCCGAACTCATTCGTGGAGTGCTTTATAAACACAATACTCAGATGGATGGGGATGGTCTCTATATGCTTCTGAATTCCAGCATTATCCATCCAGCCTATTACTGCCTGGAGGATATCGAGAGCGTCCACACGTTCCGCAAAGAGCCTGATCCAAAAACACTAATAAATCCGCCCATCACAGTTTGAGCCTGACAAATTCGTTCGCAAAGTGCCGATTGCCGATGACAGGAGAGCTTTTGAAATCCGAACAGGAAATCGATCACATCTTTTTCCTTAAACATCTTCCTTTTTTGGACCCGGCCTTCATTTGGCAGTTGATTCAAAGGGTCCTCTATGGCCAGCCATTCTTAGTATCTTCACTCTGGTAAAATGCACTTACTTTTTCATGGCATGGGAGGGGGATAACACTTTAAGAAAAAGTTTATATTCATTGGAAGCCTATAATATCATTCAAATAGCCCGTTGCTACAATTCCCCGCGCCATCGGGTGGTTTTTTCAGTAGGCTCGCGTAGCCATTTGGAGGGGCCCGATAACGGGCTTTGGCCCCTCTCCCTCCTTAATAATTTCTTTAGTAACTGGGCTGTAAGCTAGGACTTTGCTGTACCGCGCAGGAGTGTTATTGGGATTTGCCCTTGCGGCCTCCTCGTAAGCCTTCATGGCTTCTTCGTGCATCCCTTGAGCAAATGAGCATGAATGTTTTGGTGGGCTCCCTGGTGAGCTATCTACGCATAAGCATTTTCAGTTTCCCTATATGCCAGTGCTTGCCTTCTTATGGCCACAAGGGGGGTAACACTTCAAGAAAAACTTTATATTGCAGCGATCTTATATTATCATATACATGGCCCGCTGGTGCGATCCCTCAGCGGGAATGTATTGCAGGCTAAGACTAGCCATTTGGAGGAGCCCGATTGCGGAATCGGGCGTCTCCCAACTCTTAATATCCCGTCCATCCTTTACGGCATTCGATAACTCAAAAATTATTAAATCATTCAAGAGGAAGTAGATACAGAAAATCAATATGTAACGAAGGCACTCAAATTACCACACCTTCAGATCGATCCCCTCGATTCTCAGCCTGTTCCCCTCCGAGTGCACCACCACGCCCGAATGTACTTTTTGAAGCGGATTATATCTTGGATTACACACTTTAGGGCTATATTAGAGTGTACTAGGTTATATAGCTTTTCGATTCGCGAATAGTATTCTGTATCATAGCGATGCTGTAAAAAGCGAGATGCATAGCAAATATCTTACTTTTTAATCTATATTTAAAATACAAACTATAATTTGTTCTTATCGATTTTTGGATCAATAGCTTTTAATTCATTTGCAAGCTTATATTGCCAGCTTGCAGTATTATCATATGGAGTGTATAAAACTCCTAAATAATCGGAAGGTATTTCAAAGTTATCAGTTTGGCGATAAAGAACGAATACCCTTTTTCGCCCTAATTTTGCAAGGAAGTATCCTAATTACATGATGACATTTTGTCTAGCTCTATATCTTCCTTCATTAGGGGATGCTCCTTCAGGGTAAGCAAAATCATCTGGAGAAAGAAGAATTACAGAAAAATCTACATCTGAATGTTTCTCAAATTTTTCGATAATAGTCTTATTTTCATCAGGCTGTTCATGAAGTATTACTGCCTCCAAATTCAATTTTAAGAGTACTCTAGCAACAGCTTGTTTCATCTCTTCGTCATGGCAGTGAACTATGAATACTTTATTAAGATCTTTTTTAGAATACGCTTTAGAGTCTTTAGAATTAGCTCTGCTTTCTGCAGCGAAATACAATGAATATGGATTTGATTTTTCATAATAAAGGATTTGTTGTTTACAAATGACTTCTGTGAGGTATTACTCTCAAATTCTGATAACATTGAATCAATTTCTGTAATCACTACTTCTTTTTGAATTTCAGAAGATAAATTTTTAGCATCTATTAAAAAGCTATAATGATCATTTTTATCCCCAAATAAACTATTTACAAATTTAATGTATAGTCTCGGCATTCATATATTGTATAAGGAGCAGTAGTGGCTTGTAATTTATCTCTAATTTTTTAAAGATTTTACTTGCCGCTTTCGCATCCATTCAAGATCAAGGACGTAAAGCAATGGGCAAATATATATCCTTTGCTTATTGGAATATCACTCGGAGAATGTTTCAATGTTTTCTGTATTAAATATTAGACACAAAATAAAGTATATTTACTAATGGATAACCTTTTTAGGGATAATCATACTATGGTTAGAATTGCATGGTCAGGATTGAATGGTGGCGCTATAGATGAGCATAGAACTGTTTGCAGAAAATTCTAAAAAGTATCAACTAGAAGTTCTCATCGATAAAGAACCAGATTATTGTCCATACTGTCATAGGCACATAGATTCAATATTTATCAGCTCTTATCTTAATGGAGTTGGGAAATACTATGGTCTGCAATGTGTATTCAGATGCCAAATGATGAGTGCGATCATATATTTATAGCTAATTATAATATCGATTTTGATGAATTTGCGGGAATTCAACAATTCTATTTCCAAAATGCAATACCTAATATACCAGAAGAGCTAAAAATATCTAATAATTTAAAAGAAGTTTCACTGTCATTTTACAAAATATATAGAGACGCAATATTATCAGAAAGCTATGGTTTGATTGAAATATGTGGTGTAGGATACAGAAAGGCATTAGAATTTCTCATTAAGGATTTCATAATACAAAGAGCAGACAAGTTAGGAATTACTGATATAAATAAAATTGCTCAATCTACTAAGTTAGGTAAATTGATCGATGATTACATTACAGATTATGATATAAAAGAAGCTGCAAAACGCGCTGCATGGTTAGGTAACGATGAAACACATTATTATAGAATATGGATTGATAAAGATTTAAGAGATTTAAAGCTTCTATTAACCTTAACTATAGGATTTATAAATAACAAATTAACATTAGAGAAGTATATTGTAGAAATGGAACTCAAAATTAAAAATAAAAAGACTTAATGGTTCCCTTCGTCCCTAAGATCCCCGATCCTAGGGCATTTTACGTGATCGATTATGTGTCACATCTCCCCAAATAGTTCTAAGCCTTAAGGTTTAATGAATTAACTACAATTAGGCGAACAACTTTATCTTTATGAATTAATCTGGAATAGCTTAGGAGAGGATCTATATCTCGATTAATAGGAAAGAGGCGGAACAGCTTGCTGATAAGATCTTAATAACTCTTGCAGATTATTATTATAATGGAGGATATGAATCTGAGCATTATATGAACCCGGATAATGGCGGGGTATATGAACATAAACTCGCCACTATGATGGGATATCCTAATGAGTTGAGGAGTGAGCGAGGAGGAACAAATCCATATCCTTCGCCCATGTTTATAGAAGCCGCTAAAATATTAGAAGATCGTGGATATGCAAGAAGGTTGGTGAGACAAAAAGATTACCCTATTATGGGGCTTCAGCATACTAGAACGGGACTTGAAAGAGCGGAATATTTGAAATCTCGTTTGCCCTATAGAGCGGTACAATTCAAGTCTAATGCATCTAAAAAAACACGTAATTTCTACAGCGAAAATAAGAAACATATTCAATATGGGCTAATTTTTGCGCTAATTTTTGCGGTAATAATAGAGATACTTAAATTATATGGGTTCGAACATCTTCTTAAAACTTTAAAATCATCATTCCTATATACCTCTAAGATCTTTCATTTATTGGAGAAGTAAGCCCCTTTATTATTTTCACCGCTTCGGTTTCGAAGTGGTTCATTACGACCCCGACCGCTTCTGGTTTTTTGTGATTAAAATTCCGACTTGATTATGAATACCTTTCTTACCTCTACCATCATGGGTATTCGCGATAGGATAGGTCTATTCCTATAGTCTATGGATTGGCTCTGTTGACAAAAGCACCCTCCCACCAAGAAAGTCCAAAACTTTCAGGAATCTATAACTTCCTAAACCCTAAATTTATAACATATAAAAAAATTAAAAACATTTCCTTAAGGCAAAACACTATGGACTTGGTCAAATGGAAATCTATTTGTCTAAGTTCTTGAAATGCAGATAGCTATAGGAGGGAAATATATTGGACATAAAATTAATTTCGGCTTTAATTTTTGCTATTTGGACAATTCCCGCTGTTGCTGATGCAGATTTTAGCCAAGAAGAAATAACCGCTGAGAATGTTTTAAAAGAATTAAACAATATAGAGGATGATAGCTATTCAATCGATTTGACCGGACTAGATACCCCGCGATCTGGCATGGATAGAATAGAAGCTATCTATCCATTCGGGGATGTAGATGGTTATTGCGTTCAAGTATGGTGTCCACCGCGGGATTATCTATCATCGTATAATGTCCTAGAAGTTGCAGCAAGTACAACCGTAGAAGTGGTTCATAGGCTTTTCACAAACCCCAAAGTTGATTATGTTCGCGTTATGCAGCAAATGGACATAGGGTTAGATGATCCTATAAAGGCGGTTCAAATAGAAGTTAGTAGGGAGGCCTATGAAGGAACTGATTGGGATGAAGCAAAAGAACAAATCAGGAACAATCCCGAAAATGCTTTTGAAATCTTCGGCCCATGCGAGGTATATATAAAAGGTTCATCGGGATATGATATACCTGTACGGTATGAATGTAATGAGTAAATGTTCTTAATAGTATCGCTAGATGGTGATTATCTTTTTATCATAGACTACTAATCATGGATTATAATATATAATACATATATGATAAAAGTTTTGGGATGGAGGTTTTAACTTCCTATTCTTTCAAGTAGCCTTATTGATATCCCCTTTGGCGGTCTACCGTGTAATAAATTGATGGTCGATTCATGAATCCCTTCTTTAAGGATTAAAGTTATTAGTCTATTCAGGCAATTATATAGATATTAGAAAAGATTTATATGTTATTTATTATAATTAATTTGGTAGGGAGGCGCTTTTAAGATTCTTCTATACTCCCTTCGGGAATTCTAACTATTGAACATCTAGCATTCAAGGTAATTCCCTTTGACGATCTATCACTATCTGAATTATAAATCATTATAATTGGTATCCTTAAACCTTGGAATCCTTCCTTTAAGGCTTTGGAGTCTAATTTTTTCAAATGTTAGAAACACTCTAAACATAAGGATAGCTATCATTTTTTCGGCGAATAATTGAGGCGGCGGCCCGAAGCCCGCAGGCAGAGGGAGGAGACTCAATTATGAGCTTATAGGCTCTGATTAATTTTGATATATATATATATAATTAATAAAATGGATCTAAAGAAGAATCTCTAACGTTCCACCAAGGATGCGTTCCTGATGTAGAGAAATGATAAGTAGGATTAGGAATCAAATCTCCTTCAGCTTTAAATGTTTTAGAGATTGAACTATCTATAAACACCATATCCTTTTCTATACATAAAAATTCGCACATAGTTTTTCTAATAAGGGGTGTATACAATCTATCAAAAATACCCTTAATGAGGTCACAAACCATGACAGACTTAATTATCCAAGCCAATATTGGAGCCCTATATGTTCCAAAGGATTGATCGACGTTATATCTCTTATCTGTATATAAATACGAATATATTCCGTTCCTTGCTGAAATTGGCGCTATTCTTAGACCATGTTTATAAGATAGATATAGATCATAATAATGTTCATAAAATTTAGCTAATTCTGTTATGATCGCCTGATATCTTTCGCAGCTTCTAAGATATATTTCTCATTTTTATTCTTATGCGTATTAATATCATGATATCCCATGTATCTTTTAATATCAGTAGTGCTTTTCTTTTCAATATTCATATAAAAATCAGTAACACTTGCCTCGTCCAATTTAGCCAAGCCGTCGCCCAAGTTACGTATTTTTCTCTTATCAATGCAAATAGCGATGGCACCCTAAATCAATACAATATTGAATTGCATTTACAATTTCCTCAACCTCAATCATTTGCCTTATATTTTCATATTGCTCATATGTGAGACCTTGTATTGTTGACTCCAAGTTTATATACTCATTCCATAATAATGCTTCTTTAGAAATGACGGTAATTAGTGACATAATTAATAGCAAGAAATAACTGTCCCATTTCAGCTTGATTCTTGATAACTGATCCCATAATTCCCTCTTTTCAGCATTAGATCAATTATAGCTATTTAGCTCTTTGTCTTTAACGCTCTTATGCTTTCCAAATAGATACACATTAGTGCCCCATAAGTTTGAACAATAGTGCTTTTCAGCACGACCTATCTTGCATGGCTTTCTTTTGAACACCTTACCGCAAATATCACAGTTTAATTCAACCATTATTATCACCATTTTATCCATAGCATCCACTATCATAATCGATTCAGCTTAAAATTGAGGGAAATAATCATCAAACCGTAGTAAGATGACTTATTCCAATTTGTTATTAGCTTTATTGCACATTAATTCCTATATCCTCCTCAAATCTCATGATTTCATGTGCAAGAGATCTGCCTTGCTTTACGACAGATTCGCCCTGCTCTACGACAGATTCTTTTGGATCTGTCGTATCAGAAACCGCTATCTCTCGGTCATTTTTTGATTCATACGTCAGATCCGACAGATTTTTGATGTATAAATTATATTTTATCTCTTCGGGGCTTTTACAGCTATTAATATAGTCACATATCCTCTCTATTTCATCTATCACTTCTTTTAATATAAAATCTGTCGTATCTGTCGTATTATCGCTAGTGTTACTGGTTTTACCTGTCCAAATCTGTAGTAAATCTGTCGTAGTGCTGTCGTATTTGTCGTAGTCCTTAGCTAACTCATCGTAAACCTCTTGAGCAGTCTTAACTAAGGATAATCCGGGGTAATAGCGGTAATCTATTTTCTTGCCCTCTTTTGTCGTACTTGAACTAGCGGATTTGATATTGTACTTGCTACGGATGTTCCGGCCAAATTGGTTATCGGTTATGGGAGTTGGTACATGGAAATACCTGCAATACTCCTCATACTCCTTATATACCTCATTAACTTCGGTTAGCGGGGCTTTGCCCTCTTTTGTCCATCCGATACCAAGGCAATCTTCGCAAAATCGCTCAAATGAGTTTATCTGCCTTTCATATTCCTCGTTTGAAAGCGTCTTAGAATGCCGCTCATGGATCCTCATGCTCTTAGCTAATGACGGTGCTCTTGTGGCAATTATCTTTAAAATTCCTGATAATTGCCATTCATTAGCTAGATCCGCTTCAAGATTCTTATCGATTGGTCTGTCGGGGTTAGCTCCATCGAATTGATAAGGCCAATTTAGCTTGATTCCCCGGCGGATTCTGCCGTTAGAGTCATCGCCAAAATCAAACGCCTTATTACAATCGAGGATAGGTAGTGCATGAGGTGTACCCTTCTTCCTACCCTTATATTTCACATCCACATCAAGCAGTTCGCCGGTAGATATCTTCTTTAAGAAGTTCACAGCACCTTTAACATCATCTACCTCGGAGATAATCCATGCATCAGTATTGAATAAAGCCCCGGCCCCGAAGTTTGAGCGGGTTATCTCTTTAAGCTCCTCAGCCGTTATTCTATCCATGGTAAATAATTTTATTATTACCTTTTCGAAGATGCCTTTGCCATTACCACCACCGCCTAATAGCTGTACGAATGAATCAAATGGCTTCTTTATGGCAATGGCAGTAACGATATCTATGGCCGTTAGCACATCCCTCGGATCTTCCAGAGAAGTGCATAGGAACCATAAGAACCTCTGATAATTAGCTTCATCGCAAAGGTAGGCGGCGTTGTACCTATACGTAAAGTAATCATTTCGGGTATATGGCCTAAACTTATCGGTCTTTAGATCGACTATGCCATCTAATGCCGGGAATGCAAATGGATCTTTGTTGAATTCACGCGTGATGCTTTAGTTTATTAATTATCCGCCAAATAGTTTCTTTAACGACACCCTTGTTAACTGCATTCCGGCAAATATCGCATATCTGGCCTTCAACCATCCAATCGGCATCTGCCTTATATATCTGTCCGTTGAAGTGATATAGTACTCCATCTTTATCTACGACTAAAGGCACTTTCGTGATGATTGAATCTGTTGCTTTTGCCTTATCGTATTCATATTTGGGATTTTCACCTTCCTCGGCATTATCCGTCATTAAATCGTCATATTCGAGGTTATTTGCCACTCAAATCACCTCGAAGTTCTCTTGCCGGTTAATTCCAAAAGTAGCGATTCCTGCAAATAGGGAAAAGATTCCCTCGATCACGCCAAATGATAGAATATATCATTTTTTTGACACCCACGCTATATATGACTTCATTATTATCTATTTCATTGTTATACCTCTGTTTTCTTGCTTAATCTTCTCAATTATTCATTAGCCTCTAGAGCTAGATTTCAAATCCGGCCCCTAATTTGAGGCTATTGTCAACACTATGTCGATTACAATAGTGCTATTTTGCGCTAATACGCCATATTTGCTCTTATGGATTGTTGTTTTCATCGAAATATTATTTCACCTCTAGACATCACTAGGTTTGGAGTAGATATAAAAACATTCCCGTGATAGTTATAATAATTCTAAATATAAAAGTTACGAGAGATTAAAAAAATTATCTCACATTTTTCCAACTATATATATGTTGGTATTCATTTAGTTAACACGTGTTATGTTGGTGATTTTGAATTTGCCAATTGCGAACACCATTTGCGTTTAGAAAGTAGAGGATTTACTAAATCTAATAGGCTAAAATATCGAGGTCGGCTTAAAACCAAATTTTAAAAACTTAGAATCAGTCATGATATGAAATCTTTATTTGTTATATAAATCTTTTGCTTGCATGAAATGTATGCCCTATCCTGATAGTTATTTTCGAGGCCGTTTGGCAATCCACATTTTAAATTAGATAGATTATTATATATGATTTAACTCTAAATCAATTGTTTTAAGTGATTAGAACTCATTAATAATTTTTATATTCAATATATTGTTCGCGGATCGATTAAACTGAAGTTTTTAAGTGCGCGATATTTATTATACTTCAGTACATTCTTTTCGAATTTTTATATATAATAATGTGAATTTTCTCTAAGAATGCCATAAATCAAAGAATATTTAAGAATTAAAGGATAATCTATTTAAAGATAAGATTATCAAACGGCATTACCTTTAGCATCGATCTAGCAAGCGGATCTATTAAGGTGAAATGCTCTTCTTAGGAGATGCCTTTGAAATACCATTTGCACTACCTTAGCAACCGTAGGTTTATCCCATCGGCAGCTTTGGTGGTGCAGCTAAGCAAAAAAAATGGCGATAAATTTCAAAAGAGAAAGGCTTCAGGCATTGAAATGCTTGAAGCTTCGTGGTTCTCTACATCATAAGAGAATCTTCTGAATTTCCTTCATATAATCCATCTTAAGCTGCAATTTTTTCACTTGAAGTCAAATTTAGCCTTAATTAAAGCCTTCTTCTTTATTCAGGTAGCTTCATCCACCAATCCATCATGCCGCCCATCATTGGATCGTCCATCTCTTCTTTCATCATATCTTATCGCACCTCTTTTCTAATTGTCAAGAATAACCTGACTAATAATGTATTATATCTAATACTATTAAAAATTTTCTGCAATTAAAATTACTTAGATAAGTTCTTAATAAAATCAATAATTCTGATTTTAATGTTTCATATGATCTTGTATCTGATTAATGTAAGTTTTCCCCAAAAAATAATGCTGTTGACTTAACCAAAATGTCTATTATGATCTTTGGTTAAAACCTAATGTAGATGAATCTTACCTTACACTTTGCACTATCACAGCAACCGCAGGTTCATCCCATTGGAAGCTATGGTGATGCATCTATGTAGCAATTGGCGATGATTTTCATAAATCTGAGAAAATAATTTTCTATAATGACTTTTAAGGCATGGATCTTCTGCCACGATGGATGATTCTGATAATGCCTTAAGGTATATTGAGCCTAGAATACGGCTATAGCCATATAAGGCAAAATAGCACAAAGTATTTCTTAGTTATCGATATTATTAGCGGAAGGGATAACGGAATGATGAAGATTATTAGCTGGAATTGCAAAATGGCCTACAGAAAGAAGGCCGATTTAATTTTGAAACTATCCAGATCTGGTTGTAGTTCCAGAATGTGAGTGCTTTGGGGAATCTGCTAAAACTCTGTGGTTCGGAGATAATCCCAAAAAAGGTATAGGTTATCTTTGCTTATTCAGATTTCAAGCTAGAACTTCATCATGAATATAGCTCAGCTTTCAGATATGTAATTCCGATTAAAGTTACTGGTCCTTTGAATTTCAACTTATTTGCGATATGGGCGATGAATGATGCCTATGAAGTAAGGAAGAGATATATTGGACAGGTTTACTCAGCACTTAGATATTATGAAGAACTATTAGATAATCCGTCAATAATTATAGGGGATTTCAATTGGAATGCTATTTGGGATAGCCCAACCTAGTTATCCTTTATATGGCAACCTTAGCGATGTTGTCTCTATTCTAAGGAATAAGAACATTAGAAGCATATACCATGAATATTCTGATGAGGATTTCGGGTAAGAATCAAGACCTACCTTTTATATGCATCATAACCAGAATAAACCTTACCATATAGATTATTGCTTTGCATCTAGCACTTTTAAGGATAACTATATAGAAGTTGGAAACTTTAGCGATTGGATAGGCAAAAGCGATCATATGCCGATTATCCTGAGCTTAGATCCAAGACCATGATATCACTCTACAATTTGCACTTCCTTAGCCGCCATAGATCCATTGGTGCCTTTGGTATTGCATCTAGACATAAATTAGCGATAATTTTCATAAAGCTTAGAAAATAATTTTCTATAATGACCTATACGGCATGTATCTTCAGCCTTGACGAATACTAGGACATGGTCTAAGATCTCTTGAATCCTGTGGGATAGCTATAGCCCTGTAGGCTAGTCAACGCAAAGTATCTTATAGCTAAGCTTACCACCATCTCAGGAAGAAGCCAATAAAAAAAGTTGGTGGCAATTCTGTACAATTAATCAGCGATGTTTGCCACAGTAGTAGCCAAAATATCAGCCAATCTGGAATTATTTTATATTTTAATTGGATTTATAATAATTGCATTTTGTGTTTCATTTATATATCTATTTGTATATTCAATGGAAAAAAGATTTGGTGTTTCATCTACAACAATAAATGAAAATTTACGCGAAATATTTTTAAATAATTGGCAATATTTGCCAATAAAATGGTTTGAATGGCTAAAATGGGTTCTAATAATTGGCGCTATTTCAATAATAGGAGAAGATACTCCTGATATACTGTTACAATCGATTATTTTAATTTCATATATCGCAATAGCAATCGATTCATATCACACCATATACAAATTATTTCTTAGTCTTTTTTACATTAATATAGATAATTCTCTAAAATCTTATATAATGGATTAGATGAATTAGAAGAATTTATCAAATCTGTGGATGAATTAAAGCTATTGGCAGGAACAGTTGAATTATATTCAAAGGAAGCGAGAGAAACAATAATAAACGCAAAAGTACTAGTGGAACGTGTTAAAGAGGTAAAAAGAAACAAGCAATCATTAGATAAATTAACTGTCGATACAAGAAAAATGGTAAAATTCATGGGAGGTACTATTGCTATAACATGGACATTGGTGCTTTATGTTTTAATGAATTATCTCGTCAATCTTTATATTTCTTCAAAATTTAATCCATGAAAATAACCCTAATTTAGGCTTTAGGGTTTCGATCTTCTCTTGATATAGCCGGATTTTAAGCATTATGTTTTGCCTTATTGAAGTCCCTATAAAACTGTATAATTACCCCGATAGATGCCAATATCTCGGCAAAGACAATAACCAGCAATGATATACCTCTAAAAGCTCATTACAAGCCCATAGCGAAGCTTTGCATATAGCTTGAAGGATAACCCATATTTAAAGAAATACATGCCAAAACAAGGGGTTTAAGCTAGCATTAGATTGAATTATTAGAAAGGGTTAGGTAACAGGGTCACCGGGAAATGTAGCGAAAAAGTATATGGCTAAATGGGTAATATAAAATATAACATATAATTATTATATTGATATTTTCGAATGACTAGAACACCTATTGTACTTCTCTCTCACAGCATTATCCGTAACATGCAGGTATCGCGCAGTAGTTTGTAGCCTTTCATGTCTCATCGACGTTTTAACTATGATAATGTCAGCGCCGTTCTTAAACAGAATGGATGCTGCTGCATGTCGAAGCAAATGTCTACCGCCCGGTACACTAATACCCGCTCTCTCCTTGTACGCTTTGAACATCCTGTATAAATCTCTTCTATCCCATCGATTGCAATAATCAGTTGGGAATAATGGTACACTTCCATCTTTAAGCATGATCTTAGGTCTTACCGCAAGATACTACCTTAAAACTTCGGCGCAATCTGGATTTATTGGAAGTATCGCGGATTTGCCGCCTTTTCCATCTCTAACCCTCAAAGTCAAATCTCTTAAGTTAACATCTTCATCATTGAGATTGATTAACTCGCTAGCCCTCAACATACAATAAAAACAAACACTAATCATGCTGTAGTGCTTTAAATTAGGAATTATCGATAATATTCGTAGTACATCATCAGCAGTTAGAAAGTACGGCACTTTATTATTTAACTTCAAGTATGGCAAATCAACTTCTTCGCCATACATTTTATGAAACTGCTTGATTGCAGCACTATACAAGTTAACCGTTGCTCTCTTCCTATTAGACTTCAGTAAATCCGCTCTAAAATTGATTGCCTCATCCACAGTTGGCTTAACAGTTTTATTAACAGATAAATATATTTTAATGATATCGAGATATCGAACTATGCTAGATTGTCTATATCCTTTGGCGACCAAATAATTCTCAAACTTATATAAAATTGGATCTATGTTATGTTTTATCCCTACCGTCTTCCAGTTTACTTGAATCATTTCTCTTGGCATCATTTCACTCTCGCGAATTACATTTCGTATCATACCAAGTGAATAACCCAAGAACTACCAAATTATATAACACGTTTCATGATAGTGTTTTCGCTATCTACTTACCACACCTTCAGATCGATCCCCTCGATTCTCAGCCTGTTCCCCTCCGAGTGCACCACCACGCCCGAATGTACTTTCTGCATCATGCAGTGCTCCGGCAAAAACCGCACCGTCTCCCCGACCTCAGGCCTCCTGCCCCGGCTCACAACTCCCTCGAAGCCCGCCACCATGCAGATGCCGATATCCTGGGGTGCAGGCGAGCCGTTGATGAGGTGTATAGGGCCGACTAAATGAACTGTGGCTATGCTGTGGTTGAACTTGAGGACCCTGGCAATATGGGTTACGGGGCAGCCAAGGGGCCGGTATCTGAAGATATCTCCTGGACTAAGTGTAACTTCGCGGTCGAAGGGATACAGATCCTCCCTGCATGACGGCTCACCCGGCAGCGGAGCCAGAGCAAAGTCTGCACGCAGGCCGTCCAGAACACCGATTATTTCCTCTTGCTTCTCAGTAACAGCCAGCAACTTGGCGATTCTCTCCGCCCTGTCCTTGAACCTCTCCTGATCTAGAATCGGACATCTAGAGAGACCTTCCACGTCCACCAGCGCAGCAGCGAACTCCCGGCAGCTTCGAAGACCGCACTCGCCGCAGTTGTAACCTGGCAACAGATTCTCTATAGCTTTCATGGTTTCCTTCACTCGACTTCGCTCGCCTTCATTCGCCTGTGTACTCCATGAAGCCGTCCAGATGGCGCAGAACTCCCCGATGGTATTCTTGGGATACGCGAAGCTCTCCAGTGCAAAGCGTGCAGATGGCCAGGGGCGGATTGTGCCTGAGAACCATCTCTCCCGAGACCTCAGGCCAGGACTTTATCAGGTCGGCCAGCTCAGCCGATCCCTTGCCGCTCAGGCCGTTGGCCTCGATGATCCTACAATTGGGGTTGGCCTCTAAGATACGCTCTCGAAATACCTCGCGTTCCGCCTGGGAGACTAGGTCTCCTTTGGTCATTACAGCCGCATCTGCAGTGGTCAGCAGAGGGCCTACCTTGAGGGGGCTGTTTGGTCCAGTTGTTACATCGATGACGCAGATGGCCAGGGCTTTGTCGGGATAGGGCGCACAGCGCAGGCATAGACCAGCGGTCTCGTTCAAAAGAATGTCCGCGCCTTGGTCTTTTGCCCATTCCAGCATCTCATCCACGTTGTAGATGGCGTAATGATCGGGGCACATATCCCTCGATAGGCCGACTGCGACGGGCACACCGAGCCGCTTGAACCTCGAGTCGTCCTCTGTCCACATGCAGTCGATCTTGACCAGAGCAGGGCTAATGCCCGCTCGCTTCAGGTCTTTGACAGCGTGCATCAGAACTGAAGTCTTGCCCGATCCGGGAGTTCCCGCTACTACGACCAGCTTCAAGCCACTACCTCGCCCTGCCTGATGGTCTCTCGAAGCGATGTGAGCCAGCCGTCCACGCGCTCGATGTCCAGGAAGATGCGGCGCTCGCTCTCGCTTGTGCTTATGACCTTGGTCATGCCGCCGTTCTTCATCACAACCCTGCGGGAGGCCATCAGGGCAAGCATTGGGTCGTGGGTTACCACTACCACTATTTTGCCCTCGCCTGTTAACAGGCGCAAAGCTTCCTGTTTCTTAATCCCGGCGTTCTCGATCTCGTCGATGAGGACAATTGGAGAATCGCTGATCACTGCGATGTCGGCCGTCATCAGAGCGCGTGACTGGCCTCCGCTTAAGATGGTGAGCTGATGTTCCGGATTTATCGGCTCGCCGGTGAGGGTGTTCGCGAGCGCGATGACTTTCTCGCCTAGGTCCGGATCTTTCCCTCTGCTCTTGGCGTGCATTTTGAGGAACTCCCTGACAGACATATCTGCCAGGAAGTGCATATTCTGCGAGAGCTGGGCCACCAGCTTCTTCCGGGGGTCTGTGCGTAGCTGAGCCTCTGGCTCCTGGCCGTTGATGAGTATCCTTCGGCCTGAGGGTGTATCCCCGGAGGCAAACTGCTCGATGTCTCCGATGAGAGTGCTTTTGCCCGAACCCGTAGGGCCTACTATTCCTATTATCTCTCCGCGGCTGATCTCCACCTCGTCTACTGCGTCGGGATTCCCATCTTTGTCCACGCCGCCAATGATTGTCAAAGTCAGGGATTTCATGATCTGCCCTCCAGAAACTCAATTGCCTCCTCTGCGCTGGAGACGGTTACATCACACTCAAGGGCGTTTAGGCTGAAGTCCTCCTTCAGCCTGGAGACGCCTCCTCCTGTAATATTTAGAAGAATGATACTATCAGGGCTGACTGTGCCGGACTGCGCTGCCTGGGCCAGGGCCGCTATTGCTATGGCCGGAGCATTCAGAATATCTATCTCCTCCGACTCTTCGAAGAGCCTCTTGGCCCCTGCTGCTTCCTTATCCGTTATTCCATAAACCTGGCCGCCGGTGGCATCCAGGGCATCCTTGACTCCGCCTGGGATGCTGTATGGTGGACGCCTGTTGAAGAGAACGTCGTCGAACATATCCGGGGAGCTTGGCTCGGGCTCAACGCCAGTCCAGGCATAATAGATGGGCGCGTTGGGAACGTTCTGAGCCAGGCGCAGCCTCGGCAGTCTCGACCCAAACCTGCCGTCCTCAATCAATCGCATTGCGGCCTCCCAGGCGGATATCCCGCCCGTGCCGCTGCCCACGGCCTGGAAGTAATGCTCTGGAATCTGGCCAATGATCGAAGCTGCGTCGAGCATGACAGTGCCCATGCCGTCTCTGCGAGCGATGTTCCTTGCGCCGCCCTCGGGCACGAATCCCTTGCGAGACTGGACCTTTTCAGCTACTACTATGGCATCGTAGTAATCGCCCTTCACGCACACCAGAGTCACCTGGCCGCGCTCTACGGTAATCCACATCCTGTGCAGGGCCTTTTCAGGCACGAAGAGAACAAGAGGCTGCCCCGTTATGGATGCCACCTGGGCGAAGGCGCGGGCGGTGTTGCCTGCCGATGCCACCACAAGAGTTGGGCTATCTCCCCTCTCTCGCAGCCTCTGCATTGTCGGCGGCGCCTCCAGGTCTTTGAAGCTGCAGGTCAGCATTCGCGCCTCACGCTCCGGCCAGTAGCCGCTGAAGCTGATGTAGAGATTTTTGAGTCCCAGCTCCTTTGCCAGGCCGGTGCTCCTGTAAGTCACGGGTCCACCGCTGGCCTCGGGGATGATGCCCTTTACAGGAAGCCAGTCGTAGAACCTCCAGATGCCGGGAAGGTCCTTCAAATTAAGGCGTTTGGAGGTATAATCTGTTCGCAACAAGGATGAGTCACTAGGACAGCTCAGGGCATAAGGAGGCTGCACCGATCCATCGCTCACGCACCTGACCACGTAATTGCCCATGAGAGAATCTTCCTGCAGTGCAGGATATAACGTTTTCTGTTTTGGGCAAAATTTTGTCCTAATTGTACAACAAAAGCACTCTAGAAATACCTTTGGCCCCAATTACAGGCAAGAAAGATATTAATCCTTTGGTCTTTCAGGTCTGGTTGAATCCAAAAGTAGAAATATTCGGCTCGTTATGATACAATAGTAAGCCATTGGCCGATAAAGCAATGAGGGCATCTTCTTTCTAGACAGACTTTGTGAAGATATGTCTTAGCCCTGCAAGCTACAAGTACGAATAGCTCTTGCTGTTCAAGTAAATTTCGGGTCGATCACTAGGTTAAAATATTCTAACATTTGATTCTCGAAGTTATTTATGCTTAAACGTATACTATTACAATTATTAAATCTTTGATACAGTGAGGTTAGATTTTGATGATATGCAAATCATTTCCGATTATTTCTGTGCTGGTTTTTTTAGCATTTCTGGTGGGCTTTAGCGCTCAAGCACAGGTGCAATCAAACAACGTTACCCAAGGTGTAGAGATGATACCCGTAAACGTAGTATTGGTTCATGGGGCGTGGGCGGACGGATCAAGCTGGAGCAATGTCATACCGCTGCTGCAGGAAAAAGGTTACAACGTCACCGCTGTACAGATCCCCTTGACCTCGCTGGCTGACGATGCTGCAGTAACACGTCGCGTATTGGCTATGCAAAATGGTTCCACAATTCTCGTCGGTCACTCTTATGGAGGCGCGGTGATAACTGAGGCAGGAGCTAATGCATCCAATGTCGTCGGACTGGTTTATATTTCAGCATTTGCGCCAGACAGCGGAGAAGTCCTTGGCGAACTCAATGGACGAATGCCAGCTGGATCCGGCCAGGCAAATCTTCGCCCTGATGCTTACGGCTTCTTGTGGATTGATCCAAAGGCCTTTCCAGAATCGTTCGCTCAGGATGTAGATCCTGTTCAAGCCCGCGTCATGGCCGCAGTACAAAAGCCGCTTTCGGCAAGTATTTTCGGCGAAAAAGCCACCCAGGCTGCCTGGAAGTCCAAGCCATCCTGGTATCTGGTATCAGAGAACGATAGGATAATCAATCCCGACCTGGAGCGCTTTATGGCAGAACGCATAGGGGCCAGGGAGGTTGTCTCGATACCTTCCGACCACGCCTCTCTAGTCTCTCATCCCGATGAGGTCGCCCAGCTGATAATGGATGCAGCAAACGCCACGGCGATTAGGTAGCAAGTATAGACACTATTGGTAACCAAAAAAGGAGTGTTTTATATGAGACATGATCACAACCAAAGACGGCACGCAAATCTATTATAAGGACTGGGGCAGCGGACAGCCCGTAGTCTTCAGCCATGGTTGGCCGCTCTCTGCGGATGCATTTGAAGACCAGATGTTCTTTCTGGCCTCCCGTGGATACCGTTGCATCGCCCATGACCGCCGCGGCCATGGCCGATCAAGCCAGCCCTGGAACGGCAACGACATGGACACCTATGCCGACGACCTGGCGACGCTGGTCGAAACGCTCGACCTGAAGAACGCGATCCATGTCGGCCATTCAACGGGCGGCGGTGAAGTCGCCCGCTATATCGGCCGCCACGGCACGAAGCGTGTGGCCAAAGCCGTGCTGATCGGCGCGGTGCCGCCGCTGATGCTTAAGACTGCCGCCAATCCCGAAGGGACGCCGATCGAGGCGTTCGATCAGCTCCGCGCCGCCGTTCTTGCTGACCGTTCGCAGTTCTGGAAGGATCTCAGCATGCAGTTCTACGGCTACAACCGGCCGGGAGCAAAGATCTCTGAGGGCGTACGCGAGTCGTTCTGGCTTCAGGGGATGATGGCCGGCTTGCCAGCGTCCTACTTCTGCATCAAGGCCTTCTCCGAGACGGACTTCACGGAGGATCTCAAGAAGATCGATGTCCCGACACTCATCCTCCACGGCGACGACGATCAGATCGTGCCGATCAAGGCCTCGGCCCTGCTGTCGTCCAAGCTCGTCAAGGGCGCTACGCTGAAGATCTACAAGGGAGCGCCGCACGGCATGTGCACGACCCTCAAGGACCAGGTCAACGCGGACCTGCTCGCGTTCATCAAAGCGTGAGCGATGCCAAGAAAGCAGCCGCAGCCGACAGCTTCGCCTCTCCGTGCCTCTATCGACCAGCTCACGGGGATGCCATCGTCGTTAAGCTCTTTGTGCCTTTGTGATAGGATTAGATAACGCTCACCACAGAGACACAGAGGCACAGAGGGCTTTTAATATTATTATCTAAAGTCTCTCAACTTTTCGTTCTCTGTGCCTCTGTGCCTCTGTGGTGAAGTCGTAAGAGCCACCACGAAGGCACAAAGAGAATTCGGATTCGGAGAACTGCGCCGATGCCAGGTTACGGCAGTACAGCAGCTTCTAATTGATCCCAAAAGTAGAAATATCTTGCAGCCATCACCCAATTGTATGCCAAATGCGGACAAAGTGATGAGGGCTGCCTTCCAGTCGGATGAGACCCTGCGGGAGACTTTGAGAGAGGTGCTGAACGATATTGGCATGAGCGCCAGGGAGTTCTGCAAGGCATCGGGAATACCGCAGAGCACGCTTTATAAGATCCTCTCAGGGCACAGGGAGCCCAACATAACAACGCTTCGGCAGATCGTGAAGACCATCAGGCAGCTCGAGGGCTCTGAGGGGAACTTCATAGCCATCATCGCTGCCCGGCCTGTTTTAGACAAGATTAGCGAGAAGAAGATGAAAATAGGGGATAAGCTGCTCACCCTGAGGGAATATTCCGCTACCACCATCGAAGAGGCGATAATAGCTGCCATACGCGCCGAGCGGGATGGAGCCGCTGCCCTGGTCTGCGCTCCCATCGTCAGCCCCACGGTAGAGAAGATCTTATCCATTCCTGTGGCCACCATTATACCAAAGGACAGCGTCATCAGAGCCATTGAGGTCGCGGCGAGGAAGATCGAGTGAATTGAAGAATGGAGACGCGAAAGGCTTTTATCGTCTAGCGTCTACATTCAGGCCGGTGGGGTCAGAATGCGGATTAGGTTTGCGGTTATATTATTACTAACATTATGTCTTCTGGTGGCCGGCTGTTATGCCCAGAGCACGAGCCGGTTCCAGAGCGTGAGCGGTGAGTCGGCCAGAGGCTATTTAGGCAGTTTCCTGGCCGAGGACTCAAAGGACTCCAAGTCTGCTGAGGAGACTAAAAACGATAGCGCCGGGCTGTGGGACTGGGGAGGCGCGCCCAGGGGCAGCAAGGTCGTCGACGGCAAGCTGGTGACTAACACCATTTATAATCTGACGCCGCCCAATATCCCCAACAGCTGGTTAGGGGACGCCTACGTAGATCCATACACAGGAAACCAGATCTATGCCTACGTTGATCCCAACACCGGAAAGCCGGTCTATTACTACATAGATCCCAAAACTGGAAAACCAGTCTACACTAACGTAGATCCTGTCACTGGAGAGCCAGCCTACACCGGCCTTTCGCCCTTCTACTCGCCGACCGAAGGATCGAATGGCGGCCTGGTATTGCCGCCGGTTTTCAACACGAACGATCCCTGGGCCTGAAGGACCAGGAATAGATGATAATCCACAAAATCAAGGAGGAAATTCATGAAACTCACAAGGATAATTGCAATTTTAGCTTTATTGTCGCTGGTAGTGATTCCAGCGCTGGGAGAGATGACAGACTACCAGAAGGGCGCGATGGATGGCATGAAGGCGGGCCTGCGCATGGGCAAGCTCCTCGGAGCCGCGCCTTACGATCCGACAGAGGCCCAGACGTACAATGAGCTTGTCGATGCTTTCAACCAGGGCCTATCGGCGCTCTTTGGAGACAATACAGAGGCCATCAAGATGTTCTGGATGTCGCCATTATCCGGTTACGGAACTGCGCGCAGAGAACCATCTCGAATAAACCAGTTCATGCCATTGATGGCAGCTTCAATCAGACAAAACAGGACAATAATCAGGCGACGTGGACACAGGAAGGATCTACGGCATGACCAGACTTCGTCTTATATACACCTGGGATCGGCACTGCGCCACATGCTGCCTGTACAGCGGCGCAAAGGATTGCTCAAGGAAATCCAATTTATTACGATAGCATGAGCGGAGTTTAAATCCGCTCCTTTTTATTAATAATATTTTTATTCCAAAATATAGGATATTTTTGAGATACGGTTACCTGGCAAGCGATTATACTTTAAAACGTCAAAAGGCGCGAAAAGTTAAATATCATTATGATATCATATTGATATCATCAAGGAATCATTATGGCCCAGATCATAGTGCGCAACCTGGACGATGCCGTGGTGGAGCGGCTGAAGGCCCGGGCAAAGGCCAACGGCCGGTCGCTGGAGGCAGAGGTAAGACAAATCCTGGAGCAATCGGCCAAGGTGGACATGGCCACGGCCCGGCAGATGGCTCTAGAGATGCGGATGAAATTGAAAGGAAGAAAGTTTCCTGAAGTAGTTGAGTTGATTCGCGAGGACCGGGAGCGATGATCATTGTTGTGGATGCCAGCGTGGCTGCCAAATGGTTCATCGCAGAGGATAATGCTGACGAGGCCCTTATGCTGCTGGATAGACCCTTCGACCTTCACGCGCCAGATCTGCTCTATCTGGAGATCGATAACATTCTCTGTAAGCTCATTCGTCGTGGCTTGCTATCGGAGAAGAGGGATTTGATATGCGTGAAGAAGTTAGATCTTTCCTATTCAGTCTTATTCATTACAATGACTTCCGCGAGGAGGCTTTCCAGATAGCATTGAAAACAGGCGCAGCATTTACGATTGCATTTACCTGGCCCTGGCAGAAGCTTTGGAGGGCCGCATGGTCACAGCCGACCGCAGAGTTCTTCCTGGCATTGCAGGGCAGTCCTCTGGAGGACTATATCTTATGGATTGAGGATCTGGCCAAAGAGAAATAATGATGAAAGGATTTTTCGCATTTTCGCATAATTCTCCAAAAAGTCTAAGTCTTAATCGATCTCTATAATGATTAGATGCTATGGAAAATAACCTCGATTCCCTTCTCAACGAGCTGAAGTCGGTCCACCCCGACCTCAGGCTCATCTCCACAGACCTGGTAGTAGTAGCCGATTGGGTTTCGTGGAAATGCAGGTACGGCTGCCCTGCTTACGGAAAGCACCTCTGCTGTCCTCCCTTTGCCCCCACATCGGAGGAGACCCGAAAGATGGTCTCCGAGTACAGCTCAGCCATCCTCGTCAGGCTTGAGGTTCCTGCTGGCTCTGGCCGCGAAGAGGCGAAGAGCCTGGCTAACGAGGGCAAGACGAAGCTTCAGAGGATCGTCTGCGATTTAGAGCGGCAGGCCTTTTTATCCGGATACTACAAGGCCTTCGGGATGAGCTCTTCGCCATGCCACCTCTGCGAGAGCTGTGTGATAGAGGAGAAGCTGGCCAGAAACGAGATGACCTCCGATTCTGATGCCATGAAGTGCAGGCACAAGGATATCATGCGTCCGTCCATGGAGGCATGCGGCATCGATGTCTTCAAGACCCTGGACAACGCCGGGTACGACCCTAAGGTCCTGAAAGACTATGCAGGAACGCTAGAGCTCTTTGGGATGGTGCTGCTGGACTAGCGCTGTTCCTTACTAGATTAACTATTAGACAGAAACTGGCTCCTCGCTTATTTCTTGAGGGTTCACCAAGAGGTGACTGAGAAGTCTTTGGGCTTTCGGGCATAATTCAGTGAACGTTCACCACAGAGACACAGAGGCACAGAGAACGAAAAAGATGAGCGATTTCAGATAATAATAAATCCCTCTGTGCCTCTGTGCCTCTGTGTCTCTGTGGTGGGCTCGTAGGTATGATCGACTCATGATCCGCTCGCAGATCATCTCATATACCTCCTCTTGAATTCTATATGATAATGCAATGGGAGTTAGTAGGCTCTGCAGCTGCCTTATTGACAATGTTCGGCTTCGTGCCCCAGATACTCAAGATATACAGGACCGAGTCTGTGGAGGACGTGAGCCTTTTCATGCTTCTTCAGTTCTTAGTGGGAATCTTCCTCTGGCTGCTCTACGGCATCTACATCCAGGACAAAATTCTCATCGTCTCCAACTCGGTATCCTTTGTAACCCTGATAGTGGCGATGGGGATGTACATTAAATATAGAAAGGGAAGTTCTGGTAAGATCTATGAAGAATAATGCGATTTTCGTGGTAGCTGCGGCGTTGGCAGTCGTTGCTTGCCTGACGCCTGCATCACTCTCCTCAGAAGAGATCAGAGAGGATAACATCTTTCAGGTCTCCGTCATCCGTGCGACTGTTGAGGGCCTGTATGACGGCGTGATGACCTTCGGAGATCTAAAGAAACATGGCAATTTTGGAATAGGGACCTTTGAGCGGCTGGAGGGTGAGCTGGTGGTGCTGGACGGAGAGTTCTACCAGCTGAAGGCGGATGGAACCGCCTGTCTGGCAGAGGACTCCATGAAGACCCCGCTGGCGACGGTTACCTTCTTCGATGCCGATAGAAATCTGTCTTTGGAAGGGGAGATGAACTTCACTGAGCTTGAGAGCTACCTGGACGAGCACCTCCCGACGGAGAACATCTTTTACGCCGTTAAGATCGACGGGACCTTCGACTACATAAAGACCAGATCCGTACCCGCCCAGGAGAAGCCTTATCCGCCTCTGGCCGAAGCCGTCAAGGAGCAGACGACTCTTGAGTTCAATGATATGAAGGGAACGATTGTGGGATTCAGATACCCTGATTTCGCCAAGGGCCTGGGGCTTCCCGGATATCATATGCACTTCATCACCTTCGACCGCTCAGCAGGAGGCCATCTCCTGGACTGCGTTGTGAAGAACGCAAGCGTTAGCGTGGACGAAATATCCGAATTTGAGATGGCGCTTCCTGGGGACCAGGACTTCTACGGGGCAGAGCTGTCCGACGAAAAGCAGGAGGAGCTGAAAAAGGCGGAGAGCAATCCCGCCGCCCCTGCTAGTTCATGATACTAAGAATAGTCGCAGTCGGCAGGCTCCGGGAGCGGTACTGGCAGGAGGCCGTATCCGATTACGTCCGCCGTCTCCGTCCCTACGGCAGAGTAGAGATCATCGAGATCTCCGAGGCCCGCATCCCGGATAACGCCTCGCCCGCTGAAGAAGAGAAGGCCATGGCGCAGGAGGCCGAAGGCATACTAGCCAGGCTGAAGAAGCAAGAGGGCCCTGTAGTCGTCCTTGACAGGAAGGGAAAGGCCCTGGATTCTCTGGAGCTGGCGGGCTGGCTGGGAAAACAGCTCCTTGAAGGCCCATCTGAGATAACGTGGATCATCGGAGGCCCTCTTGGCCTGGACCAATCGGTCTTGAGGCGTGCGGACTTAGTTTTATCCTTCTCGAGGCTCACCTTTCCTCACCAGATGATGCGCCTCATACTTTTAGAGCAGATCTATCGCAGCTTTCGGATATTGCATCACGAGCCCTATCACAAATAGCCACCAATCGGCGAGCATCATAGAACCGGATAAGGGCAAATTTTTGCGGTCTTTAGTAGATCATACAAAAAATTTATAAGCTTTGAAAATCAATATAAAAATAAAGTTGTAAATGGGGGGAAACCATGTCTATATTCAAGTTCGTCGGTGCAGCGGAAAAAGATATACCCGATATCGGAAAAGAAGGAGGTTTTCCGGAAAAAGCTGTAGCATATATTAAGTCGGGCATATTCGCGAGGAGCCAGACCGTATCCCGAGAAAATGCCTCTTTGGAGACCGAGGAAACCCATTCAGATGAGGCCAAAACTGCCACAGAACCAGTCAGGATTGTGCTTCCTGAGAACAAGATTCGACATTACAATCTTTATATAACGGATGGATACATCAACATCTCCTCTGGGGCATGGCCTCCTGCAGGGGATAACACAGCCATTCCAGGCTGGAATGAGCCAATCTACATCTGGGGATTCACAGACTTGGACCCCAATATTTCGAGAAACCTTATGACTGTTCCTCCGGGAGCCTCCGCTTTAGTCGGCAGCCCTGTAGGCAACGCAAAGTTCCCGGGTCCTTTTCTCGAATCTATGGTAGGTGACGAGGTTTACATCACTGTCCACAACAGAGGGTTCTTCCAGAACCTGCAAAAGACTCAAGACGACCTTGCCCTCCACCTGCACGGACTTCAGCTTCAGGCCCCTTATGACGGCTTCCCCGAATCGGCTGGCGGGTATGGGGAAAATTTACGCTACTTCTGGGAAGAAGACTGGTACAAATCTCAGGGAGACAGTACAAAAGAGAGGGACGCCTGGTGGAATTCTCTGACGGTTGAGCAGCAGCATGCCTATTTGAGAAACACTCCTCTGATTAAGCCCAACCAGCTGAATCAGAACGGTTGTATCTACAGCCTCAGGAATACGGAAGCCTATCCTGAAGGCGTGGGGAGCAAGCTGCCCTATGGCATAGCCGAGGACTGGACGCAGTTCACCTACCACTTCCAGGCCACACGTCCGGGAACTTACGTCTACTGCTGTAGAACATCCCCTGATGATGTCCAGATGGGAATGTACGGAGCCCTGATAGTTCGACCAACAGACTTCCGACCTGAGAATAAAACCGTATATGGAGGCGGCACTGGCACTGAGTTCGACGTTGAGCACACATTCATTCTGGGAGAGTTCGACCCCCTATGGCACCGCTTCATTGAGGGCGATCCTTCGGTAGAGGAATTCATCCCAAGCGATTATAAGCCTGAAATTTGGTTTATCAATGGAAGGTCCTTCCCTCAGACTATGCTTCCCTTTGCCTGGAACAGGCAGGGCGGCAATGCCGAGCCAGAGCAGCGCTATGACACCCACATCAAAGTTGCGCCCCAACAGAAATTGCTGATTCGCTACATCAACATGGGCTGTGAGAGCCATCCCATTAACCAGCACGGCTGGACTATGCGCGTAGTGGGCAGCGATGGCTACCCATGCAGTCCACAGAGCCGAAAGTCCACCCTCTCCATAGATTCTGGAGAGACCTACGAAATCATAACCGAAGTGGATACTACCTATGGCGTCAACGGCCAGGCAGGGTCGCCTCTTTCCAGCATTGCGCCAGCTCCAGTAGGCCCTGGAACTCTCAATTGGAGGCAGATCTATCCCATTCGCGATCACAATGATTGTAGGGTTACGACTCGCGGTGTCTTCCCAGGAGGCATGATGACTCTCATTGAGGCCACTGGCGTATCAAATGTTCCTGGTGGCAAGCCGACCTGGTTTGATCCTTATACAGACAAAGTGGAGCACTGGGCTTAAAAGTGCACGATAACATAGCATTTGGTTTTAATATGCTGAAAGAGTAGGCAGTTCTGCTCTTTTCAGTCTATCTGATTTTAGTAATTGCGTATTTTTAATTGCATGCATTCCGTAAATATTAATCCTCACTGGAGTTCTGGCATTAATAACTTACGAAAAATTTATATGTAAAAGCATTACATCTCTCTCTAAATAAAAATGAAGTTAGGAAAGGGAGAAATCATGCAAAGACGTAGACACGCTCAAAGAATAGAAAAAACAGCGGAATGTACGGGGGAGAGCGCAGTTGTGCCGCCCGAGCTTGGAGCTGCATCGGGCTCGGTGAGGTTGAAGAATAAGATACTGCACTTCACCCTTTATGCCACAGACGGATACATGAACATCGATTCAGGAATCTGGCCTGCACCAAATGGTGATAACACAGTCATCGCAGGCTGGGGACCTGATTTTAACGGGCCGGCGGATGCTCCGACGAACAACCCAATTACGCCCACGCCCATCACCGGGCCGGTTTATGTCTGGGGGTTCACAGACATCGACCCCGCTACCGACTTAAGGGATCTGCCTACTGGGAACCATGCGCCAGCTGGTGCGACTCATGTGGGAAACGCCAAGGTTCCTGCACCCATCCTCGAATGCATGCACAAGGACCATGTCTTCATAACCGTAATCAACCGCGGCATGTTCTTGTTCGATTATCCGGGCAGCATGGCAATGCAGGACGACCACAGCCTTCACCTGCACGGAATACATGCCCAGACGCCCTACGACGGCTTCCCCGAGTCTGCAGGTGGCTATACCGAGCAGCTCAGGTACTTCTGGGAAGAGCCATGGTACCAGGGTCTTGGCAATAATCCTAGGGCCCGAGACGAAGCCTGGAATGCCAAGACCTTGGCACAGCAGCTTGCTTTGTTGAATGCAGTTCCTGATGCCCAAAGGATCATCAAGGAGAACAAGCTTAATCCCAGAGGCGGCATCCCCAACCGGCTTAACACTGCAGAGCCAGCCCCATTAGGCGTTGGAGGGCTAACTCCTGCGGAGGCTGATGCTGCGGCCCAGTTTACCTACTATTTCACTCCTGCTCACCATGGCACTTACATGTACCACTGCCACGTGGCAGCCGCAGAGCACGTGCAGATGGGAATGTACGGAGCCCTGATCGTCCGGCCTATGGACTTCAACAAAGCGAACAAATCCACCTTGTCGGTCTTCGGGAAGGGCACAAATACGAACTACGATGTGGAGTACACTATCATCCTCAGCGATTTCGACGCCAGATGGCATCTCCAAATAGAGAGCGATGGAGCGCTGTTCCCTGATTACTACGTAGCTGAATGGAGGCCGGACCTCTGGTTGGCCAACGGTAGGACCTTCCCCACAACCCTCTTGCCCTTCAAGTGGAATGCACCTGCTGTTTTACCGCCTAATATACCACCATCGTACTATGTGGAGCCTCGCTACAATACCTACCTCAAACACAATGCCAGGCAGAGGGTTCTCATCAGGTACATCAACATGGGCTACCAGGAAAAGCCCATGCACCAGCATGGATGGATGATGCGCATCGTAGGCAAAGATGCCATGCCTAAGATACATCAGCAAGAGGTGTTCACACTCTTGATCGGCTCAGGTGAAACCTATGATACCATCACCATAGCAGATCCTGCCTACGGCATCACCGCTCCTGCGGGGTCTCCTCTCTCTTCGCCTACGATGCCGACACCAGGTACTCTGAACTGGAGGATTCTCTACCCCATCCACGACCACGACGACTACAGAGTCACCACCAATGGCTTCTATCCGGGTGGAGCACTCCTCCTCCTGGAGACCTGTCCGCCGCCAGTCGGGGTGCCAGCCAACACGCCCACCTGGGACAACGTGTATGCCAATACCGGTGCCGGTGAGGTGCAGCCTGTGCCACCGGGCTGTCAATGAGAACGATACCTATATCCTGAGGTGATACATATTGACATCCGAGATGATGGGGGGAGCAGAATCTTCTCCCCTCGGTCTTTCTTCCCTGAAAAGGAGAGTGCCTGGCCACGCCAGAGCGCTGCGCAAAGGCCGCAGCTACGAGAATCCCCTGAAGCTGGAGGGTGTACATGCCAGGCTGGCTGGAGCCGGGGGAATGATCATAGTGCGTTATCGAACTAGCAAGCCCCTGCCAGGATCAGGTAAAGGCGCCGCTGCCCACGTTCTGGACCAGGCATCGGGCAAGCGCCTCGATGTGCTGAGGATTCCAATCATTGGACTACTGAACTCTCATCCGCTGACCCGCATGCCTACTTGCGAGGGGTACTTCGTGGCGGACAATGTCGATCGCCAGGTGGTTCCCGGCTCCAAGATCACAGTGGTGGTCGGCGATTTGATGGCGGAGGATGTAGCTGTAAGCGATTGATCCTTGGCTCAGGATTTCGTTGCAGTGGCGTTGCCTTCGCTCGAAAGTTCATCGGATAAGTAGTACTCGTAGCTGCCTGAGAGTGTCTTGTCAGACTCTTCCAGGGCCGTCTTCTCTAAGGCCATACTCAGCTTGTACTGGCGATCCTCTTTGTTCAAAGAGCCGTCCTTGACCAGCTTGACATCCAGGTTTGCGGCATCATCGGATACCGAGCCCATAGCAGTGGCCGGAATCTCAACGCCGTTCTCCGCCAGGCTGCCATATCCCTGCAGCCGGTCTCCGGTCTGGATCAAAATCAGTTTCAGGGTGTTCCCGGCCAGATTCTCCAGCCGCACCATCCAATTTCCGGATACATCAAGAACCTCAACAGAAGGCTTTTTTGAGGCCGACGCTTCAGCCTTGGTATCGGCGCTATCTTTAGCGCTCATCTTTAGCGCCATCGCTACCATCGTCAGCTGCTGCCTCTTCTTTGACCGTTGCTGTGGGCCCGGTCGATGATTTCACGGCTTCATCGAAGGTCGGGTCCTCCAGGAAGTCGGTCTCCGGTGTGCGCACAACCCACTTCCCGCAGCCCGCCTGGGCCTGGAAGGTGAGCAATACTATGACGAGTATGAATACTGCTATTATCTGGATTCTCAATTTTCTAGCCTCCAACTGAAGGATTTGAAAACCCGGACTAGAGCCCGGGCTTGAACTGCAGTGGCATTTCCTTCGCTTATGAACTTCTCTCCTTCATAAGCTTCGTAGCTGCCCGTGAAGGTTCCATCAGACTCGGCCAGTTTCATATTGTAGCTCTTGTCTATCTGGTTTACGTAGTCTCCCACAACCGTCTTGGCGTCCAGCTCCAGCCTATTTCTGGAGACAGATCCGCTTGCTGTAACCGGGATCTTGGTCTTGCCCTCGTTGAGCGTTCCAGAGCCCATGATGCGCTCTCCTGTCTGGATCAGGACCAACTCCAGGGAGCTTCCGAGGCCCTCGAGTTTGATCGTCCATTTGCCGCCCATGTCCAGGGCTTTGGGTTTAGATGTCTCGATAGGGAGCTTCTACTTCCGGGAAGTCTTCTACCGCTACATCCTCTATAGCTACATCTTCGACCTCTGTATCCTCGGCTTTAACCAGAGGCTTGGGGGTCGGATCTGGCATGCTCATGTTCGGGCCGTTGGGATTGCCAGCCGCTTGCCGTGGCTTTTCGTCCGGCGCAAGTCTGGGCTTAGTTGTTTTATCCGTTACTTCGTCTGTGCGCGCCTTAGGATGCGGATTGGGATCGACCGGCGCCGGCTGAGCTACCTCCACCACATCCTGAGTGGTTATGGTGTATTTTGCTGACTTGCTCTCATCAAAGCCGTTAGGATCAGATCCTATGTACTTCCCAGACCTCATTCTGACCTCAATCTGGTTTTCTCCTACGTCTGAAGGAGTGGTGTTCCAGGTCCAGGTGTTTTCAGCTATCCAGCCGGTCTTCTCTATAATCGTGCCCTCTGTCGATGGCCCCTTAAGTAAGAACTTGTAGAGAACGCCCTCCTGAGAATCCGTCGCGTTGGCAGTCCATGTGATGACGGACCCTGCCATCTGAGGGCTTTGCTTATCCGGATTCAAGTCCTGTATCAGCGATGATTGACCGGACTTGCCAGAGCCAATATTAGTAGAACCGATCTTGGCAGAGCCGACTGTAGCAGTCGATAAGCTGGCAGTCGATGCACCTGCGCTTGGACTCGTTATCCCCTTGTTCTGGTTTTTGCTTACCCAGAAATCCTTATCATTGGCATCGCTTCCCAGCCAGTTGGAGCCGCAACCCTGCCCTGCAAATGCCGGATACGCCAGGAAAAATAGCCAGGCCACCAGACATAATAGAATAGCAGCGGAGCGCATTGGTCTCTTGAGCTTCATTCTTTCCTAAACCTCCACCTATCTCCTGCAACTAACGTCTAAAAGGCTTTAAAGGTTCCCCTTGAACACGGCATTCGACGAATTAAACTCTGCGCAGCCTGGAAACATTTGAATTACATCCTGCAAAAATATTATAAATTCTATTCTGCTAAATCAATATACACAAACTGCTCTCGTCGTTAGCTTTATCAATCATTAAGGATCAAAGGCCGTGAACCGGCTTTTAAGCCAAAGGTGACTGACATGAATGCGTGGGATCGCTTTATTCGGTAGAGTACGTTTTCTCGATACGACTCTACGCGATGGTGAACAGACGCCAGGGGTAACCCTTAACCTGGAAGAGAAGGTGGCTATTGCCCGCGGGCTTGATGCCTTAGGCGTCCAGGTGATCGAGGCGGGGTCGGCCATGACCTCTGAGGGCGAACGCCAATCGATAAAAGCCGTAGCGGCTTCCGGCCTTTCGGCCGAGATCTGCAGCTATGTTCGTGCTCTTACTGCAGATGTAGACACAGCTTTGAGCTGCGATGTGGACTCTGTCCATCTCGTAGTGTCGGTATCCGATCTTCACATCGAAAGGAAATTGAAGTCGGACCGAAAATCCGTAATACGCAAGGCTGTGGAAGTGACCGAGTACGCCAAAGACCACGGCCTGATAGTGGAACTCTCCGGCGAGGACGCCAGCCGCGCAGATTTGGATTATCTGACAACTCTCTACATAGCAGGCATAGAGGCAGGCGCAGATCGGCTCGCCTTCTGCGATACTGTGGGGGTTCTGGTTCCAGAGAAGGCCGGCGAAATCTTCAGTCGGCTTTCTCAACTGGGCGCGCCCTTAAGCGTGCACTGTCATAACGACTTCGGTATGGCCACAGCCAACACTGTGGCGGCTCTTCGTGCAGGCGCCGCTCAGGCGCACGTGACAGTGAACGGCATTGGCGAGCGCGCCGGGAATGCCAGCCTGGAAGAGGTGGTGATGACCCTGGAGTCCCTCTACAAGATCGATACTGGGATAAAGTGCCAGGACATCTATCAGCTCTCCAGGATGGTATCGAGAATGACAGGGCTGCCGCTGGCTCCAAACAAGGCAATAGTTGGCGAGAATGCCTTTACGCACGAGGCAGGGATACACGTTCACGGCCTGCTCGCCGATACATCTACCTACGAGCCCATGCATCCCGAGACGGTAGGCAGGAAGAGGCGCATAGTGCTCGGGAAGCATGCAGGGAGGGCGTCGGTAGAGCTGGCGCTCAGGGAGTTCGGACTCGGGGTAACAGATGACCAGCTTGCCCAGATCGTATCCCGTGTGAAGGAGCTGGGTGATAAGGGCAAACGAGTCTCTGATGCCGATTTGCAGACGATAGCGGAGATTGTGCTCTCCATTCAGAAAGAGCCAAAGGCGAAGCTTCTGGAGCTAACTGTTGTGGCGGGCAACACTGTGACGCCTACGGCCTCGGTGAAGCTGCAGCTGAACGGCACAGAGAAGCTGGAGGCAGGAACCGGCGTGGGACCTGTAGATGCGGCAATAAACGCAGTTCGGCGGGCGATCTCAGGAGTAGCCGATGTACGGCTCGATGAGTACCACGTAGATGCTATAACCGGCGGGACAAGCGCGCTGGTTGAAGTATGGGTGACGATGGCAATGGCTGACAGGAAGATAACTGCCAGAGGTGCAGGTACAGACATAATCATGGCCTCAGTGGAGGCCGTGCTGGAAGGAATCAACAGGCTGATGCAGCTGGAGGAGGAGAAAGCGAATGCCTGAGCAAAAGACCAGGATGACGGGGGCCCAGGCGGTACTGGAGAGCCTGAAGAGAGAAGGCGTAGACGTGGTATTCGGCCTGCCCGGCGGAGTATTACTGCCGCTATACGATGCCATCTACCAGTCAGACATAAGGCATATTCTTGTTCGGCACGAGCAGGGCGCAGCTCACATGGCTGATGGTTACGCGCGGGCGACGGGAAAAGTAGGCGTCTGCATTGCGACTTCAGGGCCGGGAGCCACGAACCTGGTCACGGGGATCGCCAACGCATACATGGACTCTGTTCCAATGGTCGCCATCACCGGCCAGGTCAACACTTTCCTCATTGGCAAGGACGCCTTCCAGGAGGCGGACATAACAGGAATTACGCTGCCGATAACAAAACACAATTACCTCCTCCGAAGTGCCAAGGAAATAACCAGCGTCTTTAGGGAAGCCTTTTACATCGCCCGCTCCGGCCGTCCGGGCCCTGTCTTAATCGACCTTCCGAGAGACGTCACAGTGGAGGAGGTGGAGTTCACCTGGCCTGAGATCAATTTGCCCGGATACCATCCTTCCATCAAGGTCCATGAGATGCAGATCAAGAAGGCAGCCCAGGCGCTGATGGGTGCAATGCGGCCTGTACTCTACGTAGGTGGCGGAGTCAAGTATGCCGATGCCCACAGGGAGCTATTCGAACTCGCCGTTAAGATCAACGCCCCTGTTACCACTACCCTAATGGGAGTGGGATGCTTCCCCGAGGATCATCCCCTTTCCTTAGGAATGCTGGGGATGCACGGAACGAAGTACGCCAACTACGCCATCCAGGAATCGGATCTCATAATGGCCGTGGGAGCGAGATTCGACGACCGCGTCACGGGCAAGATCGCCAGCTTTGCGCCCCATGCCAAGATAGTTCACATAGACGTGGACCCGGCTGAGATCGGCAAGAACGTGCGCGTGGACATACCAGTGGTGGGAGATGCCAAGAACGCGTTGGTGGCCCTTTTAAAGGAGGTCTCGCAGAAGCCTAAGTCGGCCTGGAATGAGAAGATCGAGTCCTGGAAGAAAGACCACCCCATGAAGTACATACCGGATATGAACGTCATAAAGCCCCAGTTCGTAATAGAGAAGCTCTGCGAGCTGGCGCCTGATGCCATCATAACCACTGAGGTCGGCCAGAACCAGATGTGGGCAGCGCAGTTCTTCGTACACAAGGACCCGCGCAAGTTCATATCCTCAGGCGGTCTCGGCACTATGGGATACGGCTTCCCTGCTGCCATCGGAGCCAAGATGGGAATGCCGGACTGCGAGGTCATCGACATAGCAGGGGACGGGAGCTTCCTCATGAACAGCCAGGAGCTGGCAACAGCAGTCGTTAACGATATACCTGTCAAGGTGGCCATACTTAACAATGGCTGCCTGGGAATGGTCCGGCAGTGGCAGGAGCTGTTCTTCGAGAAGAGGTACTCGGCCACCATTCTAGGCCGTACCAGCCCTGACTTCGTCAAGCTGGCAGATGCCTACGGCGCACTTGGCCTGCGGGCCACGAAGCCCTCCGAGGTCGAGCCCGTTATTCGCGCGGCTCTGGCAACAGATCGGCCTACCATCATGGATTTCATAGTAAATCCGGCAGAGAAGGTCTCGCCAATGGTTCCTGCGGGGGCAACGCTTTCCGAGATCCTGGAGCTGGAGTGGTGCGACGAAACTCAGGCCTGCTATCTTGAGAAGATATATGCACAGTCTCGAAGCGATATTCTGGGCCAGGAGGGGTAGCTCATGAGGCACACCATCGCCGTAATAGTGGAGAACAAGTCCGGTGCCCTGACCAGGATTGCTGGCCTCTTCAGCCGCAGATCATTCAATATCGACAGCCTCTCCGTGGGAGCGACGGACAACCCTGAATACTCCCGAATGACCATCACCGTCCACGGGGACGAGGATGTCTTAGAGCAGGTCATAAAGCAGCTCAGCAAGCTCATAAACGTAATAAGAGTAAGCGAGCTTGAGCCTGCTGAGTCAGTCGAGAGAGAGCTTGCCATAATCAAGGTAAATGCCGACAGGGAGAACCGCAGCGAGATCATGCAGATAGTCGAGATCTTCAGGGCGAGCATCATAGACGTATCTGCCAGGTCCGTGATAATCGAGGCAACTGGGGATGAGGAGAAGATCGATGCCATAGTCCAGCTGCTCCGGCAGTTCGGAATAAAGGAGCTGGCCCGAACTGGCAAGGTATCCATGGTTAGAGGAGCGAGGGTGATCAAGGCTTAAATTAAATTGAGCTTGGATCGAGGCTGAGGCTTAAGCTAACGCTCGGCTATCGCTTAATCTGCGGCTCAGTTCGCGGCTTAGGCTTAGTTATAGTTAGCTTTAAAGCCTTGTGCTTTAATTATTTTTGAGACTATTTCAAATCACAGCTTCGAATCATAATTATGGAATTCAAGGAACTAGATAAGGAATTAGAGAATAGGAGGAAGGAATTTGGCAACGATATACCATGACAAGGATGCAGACCTGAAGGCACTGAAGGATAAGACCATCGCTATAGTGGGATGGGGCAACCAGGGCCATGCCCAGGGAGAGAACCTGAAGGACTCCGGCCTGAACGTCATCGCCGCAGACCTGCCCGGCTCAAACGCCTGGAAGAGGGCTGAGGCTGACGGCGTGAAGGTCATGAGCGTCTCTGATGCGGCCAAGGCTGCAGATTACATCCAGATACTTCTGCCGGATGAGTACCAGGGCAAGATCTACCGTGAGCAGATCGCCCCTTACCTGGAGGAAGGAAAGGTCCTAGGATTCTCTCACGGGTTCAACATCCGCTACTTCCAGATCGTCCCCCCAAGAACGTCGATGTGGTCATGGTGGCCCCCAAGGGCCCTGGAGACCTCGTCAGGAGGACCTACCAGGAGGGCATCGGAGTCCCATGTCTGGTGGCAGTGGAGCAGGATGCATCCGGAGAGGCTCTAAAGAGGGCTCTGGCCTATGCAAAGGGCATCGGCGGAACGCGGGCGGGCGTCATCGAGACCACGTTTACCGAGGAGACTGAGACCGACCTCTTCGGCGAGCAGGTGGACCTGTGCGGCGGCGTCACAGAGATGATCAAGGCATCCTTCGAGACATTGGTCGAAGCTGGATACCAGCCTGAGATCGCCTACTTCGAGGCCTGCCACGAGCTGAAGCTCATCGTTGACCTGATCTACGAGGGTGGCTTCATGAGGATGTGGAACAACGTCTCCAACACAGCCGAGTACGGCGGCATGACCCGCGGCTGCAGGATCATCAACGAGGAGTCAAGGGAAGAGATGAGGGAGATCCTCAACGAGATCCAGACCGGCCAGTTTGCCAATGAGTGGATCCTTGAGGGCCAGGCAGGTCTTCCAGTCAAGAAGTCGCTGGAGAAGCTTGAGTCCGAGCACCTCATCGAGCAGGTAGGCGCAGAGCTTCGGGCCATGATGCCCTGGCTGCAGAAGAAGTAAAGTTTATATCGTGGGAAGTTGTAGCATGGTCCGGACGAGCGTCAAGATCTGTGGGCGCTCGGACGAAGCCATGTTATAATGGCGCGTGATAAACCCAATTATAACACCTATCAACAACTACATCACAGGAGGGAGGAGCGTTCCCAGGAGCGGGGCGGGGAAAAACGCCCTGTTCCGGGGGATGTATATTAGATGAATCATAATTCTCATGTAGATACTTACGCCCCTGATGATGTAATAAAAAACATATACAATGAAATCTTAAAATCTAATAGTAAGAATGAATGTAATAACTATAAATATGGACAGGATGAGCAAATATTTTACCTTAATGAAGCTTACAACAGTAAAAAGCTAGTTTTAGTCTTAGGTGCAGGTATAAATTTGGAACATGGCTTGCCTGACTGGAGTAGATTATTGCAAAGATTATTACTTTCTACTTTGGACCTGGACATAAATAATTTTAAAGAACCACTTGATTTCGTTGAAATTTTTACACAAGTTTTTTCACCTAGTCCATTAATAGCTGCTAGATACCTACGACATATTCATACAAATGGGTTTGAAAATTTAATTAAAAAATCTATTTATTCTGATCTTAAAGAAGAATTGGATTCAGAATTATTCAACAAGATCAAGCAATTATGTGTGCCATCTCGTACAAGTTCGCGCCTTGATAGTATTATAACCTATAACTACGATGATTTGCTTGAAAGGTATCTATCAAAATCTGATATCGATATTCCTTTCAAAACTATATTTTCTCCGGGAGTAGAACCATCGGATATGGAATTACCTATTTACCATGTGCATGGTTTTTTGCCATCGGAAGGCGATATTAATGAAAATAATAGGGTTATATTAAGCGAAGATATGTATCATGAGCAATATAGGGATATATATAACTGGAGCAATTTTTTGCAAATAAATAAATTCAAGGATAACACCTGTCTTTTTATTGGCATATCTTTTACGGATCCCAATTTAAGAAGGTTGTTGGATATCGCAAAAATACTAAAGGGCAAATCCGCTAATAAGCACTATCTTTTTAGGCGCAAGTACAACTTTCAAATGGTAAAAGGTAATGTACTAAAATTATTGAAAGATAATAAATCTCTGGATATGAATGTAGAGAACGATATAGATAGTATTGTTAAAAATTTGATAAAAATAATGGAAACATTTCAGGAGAAAGATGCATCATCATTTAATGTAGATACTATTTGGATTGATGATTATAATGAAATTCCTGAAATACTCTGTGATATAAAACAAGGATTTCCTAGATTAAAGGACAATTGGGAGATTAGTTATTGAAAACCATTAATGTTTTAGTGATATTATATATCTCTCTCAGCAAGAAGTTCATGTTGGCTGCATCATGCTTTTAGATTTACGGCCTCCCGCTTGCTCCACGGTATCGCCTTCACATCATAGCTTTGCAGCGCATCAATCACAATAGGTGGAACCTCTCGCTCCGAGTCGTTCAAAATGGCGTAAGCTCTGGAATTTGGCGGCCGCACCTCTCTGGTATCGAACCATGCAAACGCAGTGATCATAGCTTCATCCCGGCTGGGGCGATTTATGGCCTGAAGAATCCTTTCCGGCTGTTTCTTGGACTTCGGAATTACAAAGTCAAAGAGATGATCGTAGCCGCTCTTTCCTGTGAACTTGACTTTGGGAGTGTAGCGGATATCATTCTCATCCAGCCATGCGACGACGTCCTCGTAAAAGAGGCTCGAGACCATTGGCGAGGCTAAATAGAAGAGATCGTTCACCGCCAACATAGCCTGAACAAGATTATGCTTGCGTAATGGGAAGTCTTCTTTGGAGGCTCTTACCTCCAGAGCGCCATTCACAAGCTTTACGCCAAATCCATTCAGAGTCATTTGAAGAAGAGCCAACCTCTTGGGGCTCTCTAATTTGCAGCCTGAAAGCTCTAGCTCACTCAGAATATAGCCGTCATCGGTGAGGATGTAGCTTCCGTTCTGTCTGCGAGCGTAGATCTGGAGGTAATCGTTATGCCGGTCGAGATACGGCGTGGTTATCTCTACCCAGTCGTCTATTTGCCTAAGAGTGGTTTTGCTCCTCAGCCACTCGACGTACTGGTCCATCAACCTTTGTATCTCTTCCATCCTTCGATCCACTTCTGTATTCTGCAAGAATCTGCTTCATTTTACCCTTCAGCAGTGGGAGGTCTCCATGAACGATTTCCCAAATTATCTCAAGGTCGATATTAAAATAAGCATGAGCTATTCGATTCCTCAAACCAATAATTTGCCGCCATTTTACTTCTGGATGGCTCTGACAGAGATCCGGTGAAAGGTTGCGAGAGGCCTCCCCGATGATCTCGAGTTGCCTGACAACTCCGTCCTGAATAAGCCCATTCTGCATGAACTGTTCTATTGATACGCCTTCCAGATATTGCTCTATTCTGGCCATTGCATCAAGAATATGCTGCAAAAAGACTTTGTCATCCTTCTTCATACAGCAGCACCATATCTTTTTCTGCGTATGGCCGGATGTATGGGCTCAATGCCTTTTCGCTGATCAGCTCCACCTTTCGTCCTAGGATGCAGCCTAAATCTTCCTCCAGCCCAAACCACCGAAGTCCCAAAGGTGGACGTTGGTCCGGGGCTTTCAGCTCTACCAGCAGGTCGATGTCGCTCTCCGGCGTCTCTTCTCCACGTGCAAAGGAGCCGAAGACGGCTATTTTCTTAACATAGGGACGAAGCAAGGGCAGAATTTTATCCCTTAGGTCCGCAAAGCGATCCATTGAGCCTCCTTTCCTAATATGTTATGAATCCTCTTAATGATAATAATTAGATCGTATTCCTCTATAAAGAATCTCCTTTGATTCATGTTGAGGAGATATCTTCTTTAAGGCACTCAGAATATCTAAAAGCCATTCTATATCTCGCTCATCAAAGAGCCACCACCTCACGCAAGACACGTTCCCGTATCCTATCACGCAGGCCTTGATCGCTCACCACATCGACTTTGATTCCTAGAAGACCCTCAAGCTCTCGTATCATGGCCGATTGGCTGAGAAGAGTAGATCCGGAAAGGAACTCCACGAGGAGATCCAGATCGCTCTCTGAGTCGGCCTCGCCCCTGGCGACAGAACCGAAAATGCGGACTTTGCGAGCGTCGTGTTTTGCAGCGATCTTCAGGATATCCTCTCGCTTTTCCTTCACGAGATCATCAATGCGCATGTCTCTTCTATTTGTTACCATAGCAGATGAACGCTTCGACTAAGTTAAATGCAATGGGCAATAACTTAAACTTCATGAGTGGCGCAGCGCAATCCTTGAGCTTCCAGGATCTAATCGATGCTATCGAATCTCTGTCCCTGGATGATCAGTCTACGTTGGTGGAGATCATCGACAAAGCCATCATCGAGAGGCGGCGGGCGGAGCTTGTAGCCGAGGTAAAGGAAGCACGTGAGGCCTTTAGTAGAGGCGAAGTTAAACGAGGAACCGTCAAAGACCTCATGAAGGATTATCGTTTGAATGAGGCAAACACGACGCTCGAAGATTCGATTGAGCATGACATATTCGTTTGGATTCCTCCAAAGAGGAGCTACATTGTGGAAGTAGATGTTAAAAGCATACGGAAAGCTGAACCCAATGTCGTCGAGCCCAACTTCAAATGCTAAGTTAAAATTAGGTTCATCTTCTCAACTCAGATAGGATCTCTAGAGCGCTCTTCTCGCTCTTCCAGGCTTTATCGATCTCTCGGCCCAGAGCCTCCCACTCCTCATCCCACTTCTTCTCTTCGGCCTCATCACGAGTGTGTCTCATGGCTTCTCTCAATAATCATATTTCAGTGTTTATTTGATCTCGCTCAACTGGCGGTTAATCTCATCTAAATCGAACTTCTCAGGGTCGAACTCCCCTCCAAGCCACTCCAGCATATGCTCATGCTCAGGATGCTCCGGGTCCTTCATTGCTTCCAGAAGCTCGTAGTATCCTGGCTCGCCTCCACAGTCCTCCGGGGGGCTGGCACGCTTCCCTTAAGACAGATGGGATGCTTCAGGTCCTCTTCAGGCTGGAGTATCTTCTCCACCAGTATGTCGTGATACCAGCTATCTCCAAAATCATACTCGTAGATAAACTTGAAGTTCTCCACGGGCGCGATCTCGTTCAATTTGGCCCTCTTTTCGTTCTTGAATTCGTCGGCGAAGATATCGTTCTCCTTCGAGATCTCGCTATACGATTCTTCTCCCACAATGAACTGGTGCAGATGGTATCCTTCCCAGCCCATGACGACCTGGAGAATCTCGTGCAGCTTGTGCAGAGTTATATCTCCGCGAACCTGGATTCTGCGCCAGATGGGCGGCCTTATGCCCTCAAGGGTCACCTTAAGCTGGTAGACGGTTTTTGTCCCGCGCTGATTCGAAGCTGTCATAATTATCTCCTGAAAACAAGTTTAATGTAGCTATCAAAATATCTTCTTTTCTCTACGCCAGAGAATGGAAAAATTAGTCTCCAGTGAGATGTATGCAGGAAAGGGCAGTATCCTCTAGCCACGTTAGCCCCATAAAAGTAAATAGGAGGCGGAACCCCCACTCCGCCTATAAAAACATCAAGCCGTTACCGGCAACTTATGCACCCTGAATGCCTCTCCGGCAAGAGCCGACCTGCGCATCCTCTCCTCTTCGAAGTGGCTGGCGATCTTCTCCAGGCAGACTTTGAGCCTATAGTCTTTCTTTGGCCCATACTTGCTCTTTCGGCGGATCTCCCGCACTTCTATCCAGCCCTTCTCCCAAAAGGCGTGCAAGACCCTGTATAGCTCCGGCCGCATGGGATCTGAGTCCATCTCTCCGCGGGATTCTTCACCCGCGCCGGAGAAATAGACGATTAACCTTGTCACGCTCCCAAGCTCGCCTAAGCTTCTCAGAGCCTCAATAAATTCCAGGTACCTTTCGTCAAGTACCCTTACTGCTGCTCCCCTCATTGCTATTACCCCTTCAATTTTTTATAATATCAGTTCCTAATAGTATAAATAATTTGCCTTAAAATTAAGTATTACATTTATTTTTATCCTGATATCATCAGTAATTATCTTATTCCAAAACTGCAACCCAGTTCACTTTGGCGATAAGTTCTTTGTGCCTTTGTGCTTTTGTGGTGAGCACTCAGTGCTAGTCAACCACAAAGGCACAAAGGCACAAAGAACTTCGTAAGCCTTATGCCTTTTGGGATGGCCTCGTTGGTTCAGAAATCCAGAAGAGGTATTGTGATAAATGCTATATAACAGACAAAAGTTATTAATAGCATCAACTCATTTTTATCCTTGGGGAGCAGCAATGGACGAGAGCGATCAGGAGTTCCTTCGGGCGCTTCATGAGGAGAAGATAAGAACTCAGAATGAGCGAGCAGACTACGTCACCCGAAAGCTTGCTTTCGTCACTGTGCTCTTTGGAATAAGCTCTGTTGATCTGGGGATCAAGATAGCAGATTTCTGCTGGCTTCTTTACTTCATCCCTCTGGTGGCAATAAGCTACGACCTCTACATCATGTCTGCAGACTCCAGGATAAAGAGGATAGGCATCTTCCTTGGAAGGCATCCTGTCTCCCGCGCGGGAATTGCAGAACGAGAATGGGAGAGATTCTGCATCGCCTACCGAGATGGCCTTGCTCCTTCGGCCAATATGTTCTTCTCAATAATAGTAACTGTAGCTGCAGCCGTTTTCATACACTCACAGCAAACAGCGCTAACTGATGGCATGAGGCTGTGGTTTGCCTCCTGGCTGACCATCTCTCTCTTGATCATCGTCTGGCTCTGGATTAGGCACAGAGTGCAGATCAAGAGCATAGGTGACTATGCCCCGTTTAATAGAGAGCGCCTGCCGGGCCGCTGATCATCAGGCGCTTTTGAATTCTGCAGAGGGGCTTTTTGCGTTTGTCTGTGCTCTATTGTTTCTAGCCAATATTCGTGATAAAGAAAAGTTAATTAAAGCCTAGAGCCAACATGAGCCGATACAATTCGCCTCGGCTATAAACTTGGATTATAAAAGACAAGTTAGATAAGTTATGAAAAGCAAATTATAAAAGACGATATATCAAAGATTGGTGGGTTCATATGATGAAGGAAAGAGAGATTAAGCGGGCGGTGAGAGAAGGTTACGCTCGCATAGCCAAGCAGGCTACATCCTATTACGCTTCAAGAAGCTGCTGCGGATGCGCCGATGTCCCTCAAGAGATCAGCAAGCGCCTGGGCTACACGGAGGAGGAGATAATGGCCGCTCCCCGGGAGTCCAACCTGGGGCTGGGCTGTGGGAATCCCGTCGCTCTGGCATCTTTAAATGAAGGGGAGATCGTCCTGGACATGGGCGCAGGAGCGGGCTTCGACTGCTTCCTCGCCTCCACACGCGTGGGCGAAAAGGGAAAGGTCATCGGAGTTGATATGACCTCCGAGATGGTCGACAAGGCCAGAGCTAACGCCAGGAAAGGCGGCTACACCAACATAGATTTCCGGCAGGGGGACCTGGAGAATATGCCAGTTGCCGATGACTATGTGGACGTAGTGATCTCCAACTGCGTCATCAACCTGGTTCCCAATAAGGATAGAGCCTTCAAAGAGGCCTTCAGAGTTCTCAAACCCGGCGGAAGGCTGGCAGTTTCAGACGTGGTTCTCATAAAAGAGCTGCCCGACTTCGTTAAAAAGTCGACTGAGGCCTATATCGGCTGCCTGGCCGGAGCCATCATGAAGGATGAGTACCTTGACATCATCAGGTCTGTGGGCTTCAAGGATGTGAAGGTCGTAGAGGAGGCCGCTTTTCCCATTGAATCCCTGGTCTGCTGTGACTCGGCCGGGCCTGCCATCACCAATGTCCCCAAGATATCTCAGCAGCAGCAGAGAGAAGTTGAGGACTCTGTATTGAGCATAAAGATCAGCGCTGTAAAGCCCAGGCAGTGCCAGAGCAGATGAGAATTGATATTTGATAGCGACCTCTCATGAGATCTGGTCCTGAACAGGACGCTTGTCTTTTCCCGTTTATTTTTAATGAACACCCATAACTTGCAGCAGTTTACGCCATTAATACAGCGTACGCCATCGCTAGATTGACTCTTCGACCCTCCGGAAACTGAATCTCATCTTTGTCAGACTGTTTAGAAATATTTAAATAGTAAGCAGCATTGAATTAAAACTAAATTAGCCATCTAAGGAGATAAAGCTTAATAAAATGGTTTATTGGATATCGATGAGATTGTCGAACAATATTTAATAATATTAATGGTAGTGAAATTATGGCTGGCACAGCTCAACCGGAAGTGATAGGAGCCTCCAGCGCCATGAATTACCAGGGCGTGGGGATAAGATTTGTATCGCTATTGATAGATGGCATAATCATAGGTTTAATTGAGGGCGTAATAGGAATGGTCCTGGGGATTTTTGGAGATCCCGGGATGGTTCCATGGTGGTGGTGGATTCTGTCCTTCGTAATTTACATCGCCTACTTCACGTATCTGGAGGGGACCAGAGGGCAGACTGTAGGCAAGATGATCACCAGAATAAAGGTCGTCAGGGAAGATGGAGGGCGGATTGATATGAACCAGTCGTTCACAAGAAATATCCTCAGAATAATCGACGGATTGATATTCTATCTGGTAGGAGCAGTGCTGATCTGGCGCTCTGATAAAAAGCAGCGTCTGGGGGATAGTGTAGCAAAGACCGTGGTTGTAAAGGCCTGACTATAATTCAGATAAAATATGGAATGATGTTCTCAATAGGCCATCTCCAAAGTGAAGAGCCTGTCGACAATTCATTCCACAAATTTCTCCAGATCCTTGTTGCCCTCGATGAACTTCAGGTTGAACTTGAATCTATCTATCTTCCAAAACCCCTCAATTTTCAAGAGATGAAGATCATAGCTTCCTACAAAGACCCTATTGTTTTCGTTTGTTGGATTAGGCAGATGATGAAGGGCAATGCCGTAGCAGAAGAGGTCTGCATCCTCTTCCCTCACTGTAATCAAGTAGTTGCCAACCTGGTGATGTATAGCTTTGAGCTTCCTCAGCCCCGCATCCCACATATCCACGATCTGCTGCGGCTTAAGCATAACAGGACTGCCGCCTGCCATGGAGGTCATATCGAAGAGAACCTCATCTGCGAATGTGGCCTTAACGCCTTCCCAATTCCTCTGGTCGGTATATATGAAGAGCTTGTTTGCAGTCTCAACGATCTCATCTTTCTGATTTACTTTGTCCATAGCACCACCCGGCTATTAACCGATTAGCCCATCAACAATGCAATCATTTCTTCAGAGATCCTATGGTTGTCCCCTGCTGGACGGAATAAGGAAATATATCGTATCCCCTGGGGAACTTGAAGCGCCTCTGACCAAGCTCTTTATCAGCAGCCGCCAGTGCCGCCTTATCGTTTCCTGTCGCCTTGACCTTCTCAGAACCATGTCGGAGGACTCCTCCTCTTCCACCTGCTCGTCCACGTACCACTGCAGGAAGCTCTTCGTAGCCTCATCCTTCTCAGCAACGGCCAGGTCAACCAGTGCATGGATCAGTCCTGTGACCACCCGCTCATGATTGTAGACATGCTGGAAGGCGTCGGGGGAGACGCCCAGGAGAACTGTGGCGCCTCCATGGCCAGCATCTTGGCCCTGCCGCCTGCGCTCGCAACGTAGTCGTACATCTTCATGCCGTGCACCAGCTCCTCTCCGGCCTGAACCGCATCCAGGCGGCGAAGCCCTTCATATTGACGGACTCGAAATAGGCTGACATGGAGAGATAGAGATATGAGGAATAAAGCTCCCTGTTTGCCTGCCCATTGAGCGCTTCGGTCATCTTTTCGCTAAGCATGATTATCATCCTTTACTTCTACTTTTTTACTTCTACTCGTCAGACTATTTCTGCCTTTATTACTCTACTTTCTTGAACAGATCTTTCCCACGCCGCATTCAGGACATACCCAATCTCCGGGCAGGTTCTCAAAGGCGGTACCCGGGAGCGATGCCTGTGTGGCATCGCCCTTATCTGGATCGTAGACATATCCGCAGACTGTGCAAACGTATTTGTCCATTCCTTCACTCCTCCTTCTGAATCCTAAACTAAATGAATTTTTCCAGCATGCTCTAATCTTTACTTCTCTGTCGTGCCTCTTCCAGATCTTCGGCTCGAAGCCGGGAAAGGCCTGATCGAACCGGGGTGCATCCACCTGGTAGAACTTGCCCAGCGGTATGGGTGTCTCGCCCCCGTCGTAGTTCCAGGAACGAATGATCTTCATGGCCTCATCAAAGCTGCTCGTATCGTTGCCTTTACCTCATAGACGCGCTTGTTGTATGCCTCGTACATGTTGAAGTAGGTCACACAGACCTGCAGCACATCCACGAAGGAGAAGCCCTTGTGCATGATTGCCTCTCTGAAGAGCTTCTGCAAGAAGTCTATGCCGTGCGTGTAGCCCCGAGCGATATAAGTGGCCCCGGAGACCAGCATCAGCTCCGGTGGGTTCATGGGAAGCTCCTCCGTTGCCACGGGGCGTTGACTTGCCCTTGAAGCCCAGCGGTGACGTGGGCGTGTACTGGCCTGTGGTCAGGCCGTAGACGCGGTTGTCGTGCAGTATAAGGGTTATGTCGATGTTTCTCTTGGCTGCGAAGATGAGGTGGTCCAGGCCCTCGGCCAGAGAGTCGCCGTCTCCGGAGAAGCAGATGACCTTCAGATCGGGATTGGCCAGCTTTATGGCCGTGGCCACGGGCAGCGTCCGGCCGTGAATGGAGTAGAAGCTGTTCACGTTCAGGTAGTCTACGATCTTGCCGTGACAGCCTATGCCCCAGACCAGCACCACCTTTTCGATGGGGAAGCCTTCCTCATCCAGCTGCGCCAGCACGGCCTTCATGGCGTTCAGGATGGAGAAGTTGCCGCATCCCGGACACCAGGTGTTCTTGGCGTAAGTTCCCAGATCTTTCGGGTTCATGCCAGGACCCTCCTCAGGTCTGCCTCTAGATCGTTCAGGGAGAAACGGTCTCCCGTCGTACTTCAGTATCTGTACATCAGCCGGATAACCGTAAGTGCCAGTCAGCCTGGCAAGCTGACCTGTGGAGTTGCACTCTACGGATATCATTTTTTCAACGTCGCTGAGAACATCGCAGAACCGGCTCGCCGGGAAGGGCGAGAGCACCATCACCTGGATCACCTTTAAGCCGAACTTCTCCGCGGCCTCGATGCAGACTCCTTTGTTCGAGCCCCAGCAGAGAAGAGCTGTTTTGCTTTCGCTGTTGCCATAGATCTTCACAGTCTCGTAGTTCTCCATCTCCTTTGCCAGAGACTCACCCTTGAGAAGCCGCTTGTCTGCCATCTCTGCAGTGATCTTTGGGTCCTCGGAGGTTATGCCGTACTCGTCGTGGCCGTAGCCGTCAGCTTTTATCACCTGGCCCTTCTGGGGCGGATAGGCCAAAGGCGAAACCCCTGTCTCAGTGTACTTGTAGCGGTTGTACTTGCCCTGTCCTTCCCAGATGGCAGGAGCCTCCTCTAACACATCTCCGGCTTTGCTCACGTCGAAGCTGTAGAGGCCTTCGCTCGCGCTTTTATCGGATAGAATGAATGATGGCACCTGGTACTTCCAGGCCATGTTCAGGGCCACTCCAGACCAGTAGTAGGCATCCTCTGCGTCTCCGGGAGCGACTACAAACCTGGGGAACTCGCCCTGTCCCGCGTTGAGGATGAAATGCAGATCAGCCTGGGCAGTGTAGGTGGGCAGGCCAGTCGATGGACCAGCCCTCTGGCCCATCATGATCACCACCGGCATCTCAGCCTGGCCTGCCAGACTTAAGCCCTCCGTCATGAGGCAGAAGCCGCCGCCCGATGTTCCCACGGCCGCCTTGATCCCTGCAGTAGGCGAACCCCTGGGCCATGAGCATGACTGCGATCTCGTTCTCGGGATGGATGACCTTCAATCCGAAGTCGGGTGCCGACTGGGCCATGAAGTCCAGCAGGCTGGACGAGGGGGTCATGGGGTAGGCTACGTATGCCTTGAGCCCGGCCTTGATCAGGCCAAGGCCTATGGCCTGGTTGCCTGTGAGGATGGGCAAACTGGCCTGGTCCAGCTTGTCAACGCGGCAGAACTCCACAGCAGAGTCGTAGCCTCGGCGAGCGACCTTGAGGTTCAGCTCGAGCTTCTTTGGTATGTGTTTCTTTAGAACCTCCTCAAGCGTCTCCCACGGGATGCCCACCACCCTGCAAAAGCCGCCCAGGATGCAGGTGTTGCGCATTATGGGAATCGCGCCCTCCTCTTTAAGATCTTCGAGACGGGCAGGCCGCAGCCCTTCTGCTTCAGCCCCTCGGCCTTCACTTTGTCCGAGTCATAGATTACAAAGGAGGTTTCCTTCAGCCGGCCTTTATGCAGCTCAAGGGTTTCCTGGTTCAGGGCAATGAGAACGTCGGCCTGGTCCATGTGCGCCCCAATCTTGCGGCTGGAGGCCCTGACCAGGGAGAAGTTGTGTCCGCCTCTGATGAGAGAGGGGTAGTCGTAGTACATGTAAATGCGATAGCCGAGTCGGTTAAAGAGGCGGCCCACTGTCACTCCCGCCTCATTTATACCATCTCCCGCTATCCCGCCGATAAGAGTAGAAAAATTATCCATCTAGATACCTTTGTTATATAATCCGCGATCATCAGTTATAAAAACTTCGGGACCTCGTCCTCAGCATTGGTTTTTTCTTTTATTAGCACCAAATTCTTTTATTAACCTCAAATTTATAGATCTTATTATTTTTATCATTATTAGCAGGTTCAATTCACATTCTGAGCAGTCCCCTTCCTTTGGATATGAAATATATCCTGAGAAGATAGATATACAATAAAGAGCAAAAGTTGTAGGTGTTGTGCGGATATCCCTCAGGTCAAATTCAAGGTCGATTAGATCAAGAGTAAGACCCCGAACTTTCGCTAAAGGAGCTTTGAAGATGGAAACGGAGATAAAACCGGATGCAGAGCTGGACTGCGTCGGCCTCTTCTGCCCAATGCCCATTGCCAGGACCAAGGAGGAGATAGAAAATATAGAGGTTGGACAGGTCCTCAAGGTGGAGGCGGACGATCCGGCCGCAGAGGAGGATATCAAGAGATGGGCGAAGCGAGCGGGCCATGAGGTCATCAAGTTCGAGAAGACCGGGAACATAATTGCCTTCTGGATAAGAAGAAAGAAGTGAAAGGATATCAGGAAAGGATCAGGAAAGGATATCAGAAATGGTGATGATAGTATGAGCAGAATTCTTTACATTCAGACCAGCGGCCTTGACACGCCCGAGAGGCTTTATGCACCCTTCATCCTGGGAGCTACAGCGAGAGCCATGGACGTGGAGGCATCGATTTTTTTCATGATAAAGGGCATAACCGTCGTGAAGAAGGGCGAGGCAGAGAAGGTAAAGATCGGCAGCTTCCCGAGCCTTAAGGAGGCCATGGACCAGGCGGTGAAAGCTGGCGTGAAGATGTACATCTGCGAGCAGAGCACTCAGCTCCTGGGCATCCCCAGAGGCGACTTCGTGCCAGGGGCCACAATCGCTGGAGCGGGAACTCTCAACGACCTGGCCCTGGATGCCGATGCGGTGATGACATTTTAGGAGGCCTATGTGCGGCATTTACATGGATTACCAGTCGGCTTCTCCCGTGGACCCGCGGGTGAGGGAATTTGCAGGGAGGCATCTGGCAAGGGAGTTTGGGAACCCCTCGGCACTTCATTCCATAGGCGTCGCGGCCAAAGCTGCTGTGGAAGACGCTCGCGCCAGGGTCGCTGAGCTGATAAATGCCGAAGGCCCGGAGACGATAGTCTTCACAGGAGGGCTGACTGAAGCCAACAATCTCGCCATCCGGGGGACAGTAACCAAGAACGCAAATAAAGGCAAGAGGGTTCTGGCCTCCGCCATAGAGCATATATCCGTGCTCAACCCCATGAAGTACCTCCAGAAGACTGGTTTTGACCTGGCCCTGGTTCCTGTGGACTCCACGGGGATCGTGGATCTCTCTGTCCTGGAGAAGATGATCTCCAAAGACACTATCCTGACATCGGTGATGTACGCCAACGGCGAGATAGGGACGATAGAGCCCATAAAGGAGATAAGAGATATCGTCCACCAGAAGGGGATGTACCTGCACGTGGATGCGGCTGCAGCAGAGGGCAAAATCCCAATAGATGTGCAAAAGGACGGAATCGATCTTCTCACCCTCTCCTCCAACGATATCTACGGGCCGCAGGGTGCAGGCGCTCTTTATGTTAAACCGGGCGTGCGGATTCAGCCCGTCTCTTTCGGAGGCGGCCAGGAGAAGGGCCTGCGGCCGGGAACTGAGGACCTCTTCGCCATCGCGGGATTCGGCGAAGCTGCCCGGCTGGCAAAGCAGGAGATGGAGAACGAGAGCCTCCGCCTCAAAGCCATGAGGGACGATCTGATAAAAGAAATCCTGAAGATCGAAGAGTCAAACCTCACAGGCCATCCCATTAAGAGGCTTCCTAATCACGCCAGCTTCAGGTTTAGCAGAATCGAGGGCGAAAGCATTCTTCTCACCCTGGATGCCATGTTCAACATCCAGGTAGCCACAGGCTCGGCGTGCTCCTCCCGAACTTTGGAGCCCTCTCATGTTCTTCTGGCCATTGGGCTCAAGCACGTGGAGGCTCACGGCTCCATGGTCATGACCCTGGGAAAGTATAACAACCCGGACCAGATACCTGTAATCGCAAACGCAGTGAGCAAGACTGTTGAGAGGTTGAGAGCCCTTTCTCCGCTTTAGATGAAGGTGATTTTGATGGCACAGATAGGTTACAGCAAGAAGGTGATGGAGCACTTCATGAACCCCAAAAACGTGGGGGTGATTGAGAACCCGGACGGTTACGGTAAAGTGGGCAACCCGGTCTGTGGCGACCTCATGGAGATCTTCATCAAAGTGAAAGACGATAAAATCGACGACATAAAGTTCAGGACGTTCGGCTGCGGCTCGGCCATAGCTGTTTCCAGCATGGTCACTGAGATGGCCAAGGGAAAGACTCTGGATGAGGCCATGAAGATCACCAGAAAAGATGTGGCCGACGAGCTGGAGGGCCTGCCGCCCCAGAAGATGCATTGCTCCAACCTGGGGGCGGATGCGCTGCATGCGGCCATAAAAGATTATTGGGTCAAGATTGGGAAGATAAAGCCGGAAGAGGTAAAGCCCGAAAGCCCTGAGTGCGAAGCCTGCCCGACGAAATAAAATTGGCAAAGCTTCCCTTCCGGACGAGTGGCATTATCAAAAGGTCGTGAGTAGAGTAGATCTAATAGATCATTACTCCACTACTCACACCCTCATTCCACTACTCACATCCTTACACCCATCCCCTCGCCCTCATAGCCTCCACCAGCCTCCCACAGCCACTACATAAGCAGCCTGGCGCATGTTCACACCGTTTTCCCTGGAGGCGTTCAGCACAGAAGCGTAGGCTCGGACCATCTTCTTTTCGAGAAGCTTCTTCACGTCCTCCTCCTCCCAGGACCACATATCGAAGTTCTGCACCATCTCAAAGTAGGAGACGATCACGCCACCCCCGTTGCAGAGGATATCGGGGATGACGTGAATCCCTTTTGCAAAGAGCACGTCATCAGCCTCAGGAGTCGTCGGCCCGTTAGCCATCTCTGCAACCATCTTCGCCTTCACCCCTTTTACGTTCTCTGCGGTAATGACGTTCTCCAGGGCCGCAGGAATGAGGATATCCACATTTAGCTCCAGAAGCTCCTGGTTGGATATGCTCTTCGTCCCGGGGAAGCCGCTGACGGATCCGTTCAGCAGCTTGTGCCTGTAAACCTTCTCAGGGTCCAGACCTTTCTCAAATAAAATGCCGCCTCTGCTGTCGCTTACGGCCACGACTTTGCAGCCGAAATCTGCAGCAAGCAAAGCGGCATTGTATCCCACGTTTCCAAAGCCCTGAATGGCAACTTTTGCGTCTGTCAGATCGCTGCCCATAGCTTTCGCCGCCTCTCTGATGGCATACCAGCCGCCTCTGGCGGTTGCGTCCTCGCGGCCTGCTGAGCCGCCGACGGCCAGAGGCTTTCCGGTTACGATTCCAAAGACGTTCTCTCCGGCAAGCCTTGAGTACTCGTCCATCATCCAGGCCATGACCCTGGAATCGGCCTTCATATCCGGGGCAGGGATGTCCCTGCGAGTGCCGATGAAGCCGTAAATGCTCCTGATGTAGGCCCTGCTTAAGCGCTCAAGCTCTTTTTTGGAGAGCTCTTTGGGATCGCAGATCACGCCGCCCTTGGCCCCGCCTAAAGGGAGGCCGTGCAGTGCGCACTTCCAGGTCATAAGGGCGGCCAGGGCACGAACGCTCTCCAGGCTCTGGTCTGGGTGGAACCTGATGCCGCCCTTGGTCGGACCCAGGGCATCGTTGTACTGAACCCTGAAGCCTCGAAAAACCTTCAGGCGGCCGCTGTCCATGACCACGGGAAGAGAGACCTGAAGCTCACGGAGAGGGGAGCGAAGCAGCTCCTGCACGTTCTCATCCAGACCCAAATTGCAGGCACACGTGGAGATATGAGCCTGAACTATCTCGAACAGGTTTGTGGCGTGCATTTCCTAACATAAAAGGCATCTTACGACTTAAGCATTTTCGGCCCAGGGAAGACTGGATTCGAGCAAGCATTTCCAATAAATTTTTGGCCAAACCAATAGTCTCTTGCTCCCTGGTGAGATAATAATGGTATTATTAGGGGCGATTTATCGTAATATTACAAGGGGGTGATAAAGATCCAAGGGGGAATATTATTACTTTTTTAATCCTGTTAAGACGATTGCTTTTTAAGCGCAAGTGCCCCACTGATAATGAAAATTTTTAAATATGATTACGTCATATAATACAACGCTCTGCCATAAAATGATTGTAGAGTTGAGACTAGGGAGTCTTCGGGGTAATCATATCTGCGATTTAAATATTGCAGATATTTTAGCCGGATAGAAATAGAATGCGTTAAATGGAGATGAAAAAAATGCCAGAAGAGAGAAGAGAGAGAAGCAGGGAAGGAAGCGGCGGGATGACTGTAGCTGAGGCCGGACGCCTCGGTGGAGAGAGGACTTCTGAGACCCATGGAAGGGAGTTCTACGAGGAGATCGGCCATAAGGGTGGCCAGAGAGTCAAGGAGCTCATAGAAGAGGGCAAGCGGCACGAGATGGAGCGCGGCTCGCGATCCAGGAGCATGTCCAGCGGAAGCTCAAGCGGCGAATATGGCAGGTAGATCGCTTCTGTGATGGGGCGGAGAACAGCATAGATGCTGCGTAGGGAAATTTTATGGATGGTCAGCCCTCCTCAGACATAACGCCGCATGATTCTTGGGCAGGGGAGGGCGTCTCTACTTTGGGAATCTGAGACGCAAATAGAAGCAAATTATAGTCATTCTCCTAGCTTTTTACACTAAGAAATCTCTCTACCCAGAACCTTGAATATTCACCTTTTTGGAATAAAATATTTGTGAAGCGCGATTATGGCTTTTTACAATATTGCTTATCAATTATTAAAAGGTATTTTTTGGTAATAAGAAGAGCGATCAACTATAATATTATGATAATCCTAACGATATCAGAGTGTCACGCTTGAAAGAAGCTGCGGTAAGTCTATATACCCCAGTGCCCAGGCTTGTGCGAAAGCCACATTTGCTTCGACGTCATGGCCAAGAACCCTAAGAATAACGCCTTTGTTAGCCCAGGCCTTTGCATTTTTTGAATCCAATTTGATTGCGCTATCAAGGGCCCGTAATGCTTCTTCGCGCCTGCCAAGATTAAATAGAGCACTGCCTTTGTTGATCCATGCTTCGGCATCGTTTGCATTTAGTTCGACAGCCCTTTCAGAAGCCGGTATGGCTTCTTCATACCTGCCCAGATAAAACAAGGCATTGCCTTTATTGCCCCAAGCCCTTGCGTTATTTGGATCCAGCTTGATGGCCTTTTCAGAAGCCTGTAATGCCTCTTCACACCTGTTTAGAATACCTAAAGCACCGCTTTTGCTGATCCATGCTTCGGCATCGTTTGCATCTAGTTCGACGGCCCTATCAAAGGCCTGTAGTGCCTCTTCATACCTGCTCAGTTTAAGCAGGGCATTTCCTTTATTGCGCCAAGCCCTTGTGTCATTTGGACCCAGCCTAGTGGCCTTTTCAGAAGCCTGTAATGCTTCATCATACCGGCCCAGATGAAGCAGAGCACCACTTTCGCCGATCCATGCTTCGGCATCGTTTGCATCCAGTTCGATGGCCTTTTCAGAAGCCTGTAGCGCTTCTTCATATCTACCCAGATTAAACAGAGCACCACCTTTGTTGGCCCAGGCAATTACATTATTTGGATCCAGCTTGGTGGCCTTTTCGGAAGCCTGTAGTGCCTCTCCATACCTGCCCAAATTAAACAGAGCACTACCTTTGTTGATCCAGGCAATCATATCATTGGAATCTAGTTCGGTAGCCCTATCAAAGGCCTGTAATGCTTCTTCATATCTACCCAGATTAGACAGAGCACTACCTTTGTTGGCCCAGGCAATTACATTATTTGGATCTAGCTCGGTGGCCTTTTCGGAAGCCTGTAGTGCCTCTCCATACCTGCCCAAATTAAACAGAGCACTACCTTTGTTGGCCCAGGCAATTGCATTATTTGGATCGAGCTCGGTGGCCTTGTCAAAGGCCTGTAGTGCTTCTTTATACTTGCTCAGATTAGACAGAGCACTACCTTTGTTAGCCCAGGCAATTACATTATTTGGATCTAGCTCGGTAGCCTTTTCGGAAGCCTGTAGTGCCTCTTCATACCTGCCCAGATTAGACAGAGCACTACCTTTGTTGGCCCAGGCAATTGCATCGTTGTAATCTAGTTCAGTAGCCTTATCAAAGGCCTGTAGTGCCTCTTCATACCTGCCCAAATTAAACAGAGCACTACCTTTGTTGGCCCAGGCAATTGCACTGTTGGAACCAAGTTCGATGCCCTTATCAAAGGCCTGTAATGCTTCTTCATACCTGCCCAGATTAGACAGAGCACCGCCTTTGTTGGCCCAGGCATATGCATTATCTGAATCCAGCTCGATGGCCCTATCAAAGGTCTGTAATGCTTCTTCGTGCCTTCCCAGATTAAACAGGGAATTGCCTTTGTTGATCCAGGCAATTGCATTTGCGTTATTGGAATCCAATTCAATGGCTTTGTTAGAAGCCTGTAGCGCCTCTTCATACCTACGTAGATTACCCAGAATGCCGCTCTTATTAGTCCAGGCCCGAGCATTTTGTGGGTCTGCGCGTATAACTTTCTCAAACCGATCTAGAGCCTTATCATATTGTTTCTGATTTCGATATAAGGTACCCATACCAAAATCGCTAATGTCTGGTTTGACTGGAGCTATACGACGAAATAACTGCTCAGCTACATCATACTTTTTTTCGTTTATGTACACGAATCCCAGAATACCGAATAGTTCAAAAGGCTCTTTGTAGCTAGGCTCAAAGTTTCCTGCGTTGATGCAGTTCTTTCTAGCGCGCTCTAGTGTCGCGTCAATATTGATACGTCGTAAAGGATAAGATATATTATCTACATATCCAACTATGGGAATAGGATATGAAGAAATATATCGTGACACTTACTAAAGACGAGCGCAAAGCCCTCAGCGACCTTACGTCCAAGGGAAAGCAAAGATCACAGAAAATCCTTAATGCGTTGATTTTACTTGCATGTGACGAAGGCGAGTACCAAACAGATCGTTCTACCAATGAAGAAATAGCTCGTGTGCTCCATATCAGCATGAGAAAGATTGACCGAGTAAAAAAGCGATTTGTCGAGGAAGGTTTTGATGCTGCACTTGATAAAAAAACGGGAAACCGTGTCTACGTTAAAAAGACTGATGGCGATTTCGAAGCCCATTTGGTTGCATTAAGTTGCGGTGAACCACCTGAGGGTTTCGCGCGGTGGTCTTTGAGGCTATTAGCCGACAAGGTTGTAGAGCTGAATTACGTTGACAGCATTTCTCATGAAACTATCCGTCAAATTTTAAAAAAACGAAATCAAGCCTTGGCAACGTCAGGGCTGGATAATTCCACCAGAGCAAAACGGTAGTTTTGTTGCTAATATGGAGATGGTTTTGGATGTTTATAAGCGTCCGTTTAACCCACGCCATCCGGTTGTTTGCATGGACGAATCTCCAAAGCAGCTGATATCCGAGACAAGAACCCCCATACCGCCGTCTCCAGGGCATACGGCCAAACATGACTATGAGTACAAACGCTGCGGTTTATCCAATATTTTCCTTGCTTTCGAGCCGTTGGCCGGGAAACGTATGGTAAAGGTCACCGAAAGAAAAACTTCGCTGGACTGGGCTTGCTTTATGGAAGAGATCGCAGGTCAATACGAACATGCAGAAAAGATAACATTGGTGATGGACAACCTCAATACGCATAACCCAGGATCGTTTTATGAGAAGTTCCCGCCAGATAAGGCAAAGGAGTTATGGAATAGGTTTGAGTTTGTATACACCCCGAAGCATGGCAGCTGGTTGAATATGGCTGAGATAGAATTGAATGTGCTTACATGTCAATGCCTGAATAGAAGAATCGATAATATTGAAACGGTAAGAAGAGAAGTAGCGGCGTGGCAAAAGTTCAGAAATAATAAAAATGCAAAGGTCAACTGGCAGTTCACTACTGAGGATGCTAGAGTTAAATTATCACGCCTTTATCCGACAATAGGTATTTGACACGACACTAGTGCAATCATTGGAATGCTTGGTCGCAGATGACAGCAACATTGTATCCCAGCTCCCTGGCCTGGGCGTTGGCTTCTTGCTCGCACTCAATGGTCCTGGCCAAGCTGCGAGATCATTTATGTGTATGCTAGGGCCTATACCACATTCTTATATACGTTGAATGCCGTAGATAGGCTGGGCAAAAGTCGGCAAATCTCGGGATTGCCCGAAAGGATTCTACACCTCTTTGGTGCTGCGATCGGGTCTCTTCGCCAAGGGGGTTCGTTGCAGGTAATGAGATGAGTGGAGGTATATTAATGGAAAGTTCGGGTGGATACTTACGTGGACTGGTAATTTTATCCGTCTTTTTTGCGCTTTCGCTGGGAGCGGCTGTTGCTGAGAATGCTCCAGTCATGGTTGGGACAAATATTACTAAGATCATAGGCGTAAACTACCTGGGCGTAGACCAGTGGGTTGAGATAGCCAACGAGGGAACTGGTTCAATGAATATCACAGGCTGGACGCTCATGAATCTGGAGAATCAAACGTACTCATTCCCAGCAAATTTCACCCTGAAAGCTGGTTCAATAGTCAAAGTTCACGCAAAAAAAGGCAATAATTCAGCCGCTGATCTGTACAATAGCACTTTGCTTTGGAACAAGGAGGGTGATACTGCAACTCTGAAGGATGCAACTGGAAAGATCGTTTCTGAGTATAAATATCCAATAAAGGTTTCAGCTCCAGGGAGCGTGACCAAGATCAGAAAACGTGCCATCGAGGATATGGGCTTTGAGGTCATTGCCGGCAGATATGTTCATAATAAGCACCTTCTTTTTGCCGGTGAAGCAAAAAAACGTGCTGACGATATCAACAAAGCATTTCAGGACAAGTCCATACAGGCCATCTTTTGCAACCGTGGCGGCACAGGTACTTCGCATATTCTTCCCTATATTGATTTTTCTGTCATCAAAAAGAACCCGAAAATATTTGTTGGCTACAGCGACATTACGACCCTGCAGATCGCCATATTGAATGAAACGGGACTTATAACATTTTATGGTCCTATGGTTTCTACGGACTTCGGGAAAGGGATTGCTCAATACACGATGGATAATTTTCTTGCCGTACTCACGGAAAAGGAAAAGACACTTGAACTTAAAAATCCCGCTGACAAAGAAATCATCACCATATGCAAGGGAAAAGCAGAAGGCCCTTTGACGGGAGGATGTCTTTCGATAGTGGCTGCCACAATGGGCACAAAGCATGAGTTGGATGCGAGAGGCAAAATCCTTTTCTTCGAGGATATCGATGAAAAGCCCCATCGGATTGACAGATATCTAACACAGTTGATACTTGCCGGCAAATTGCAGGAAGCAAAAGGCATTATCTTCGGGACCTTCACGAGATGCAGGTATCTGAAGCGTGATGCCTACGAAAAGTATGGTGTCACCCTCATGGACATCATCAGGGACCGTATTGTTCCTCTGAATATACCCTGCATCTTTGGCCTCCAGTTCGGCCATGTCGCAAAAAAACTGACCATCCCCGTGGGCGCTCACGCAGAGATGGACGCGACAAAGGGGCGGGTCATCATCGGACCGGCAGTGCGATAGGGTGGATTACCGGTTGGAAATGAGTGGCCCATGAAATCTCATAGCAAACAACGCAAGATCGATATCAACCCTGAATTCCGCAAGGCCCTTGACGTTATGGAGAAAACGGAAAACCACCTTTTTATTACGGGAAAGGCGGGAACAGGGAAATCAACGCTCCTTGATCATTTCCGTCGGACTACAGGAAAGGAAGTGGCTGTCCTTGCCCCGACAGGGGTGGCGGCCCTCAACATTGAGGGTCAGACTATCCATTCTTTTTTCAATTTCAAACCGAATATTACGCCGGAAAAGATCAAAAAGGTACCCGGCGCCGATGGCCGACTTTACAAGGAGTTCGATACCATCATCATCGATGAGGTCTCTATGGTCCGGGCGGATCTCCTCGATTGTGTCGAAAAGTTTCTCCGCCTCAATGGTCCTTCCCGCAAAAAATGGTTCGGTGGTATCCAGATGGTTTTTATCGGCGACCTCTATCAACTTCCGCCGGTGGTGACAACAGCGGAAAAGGAGATATTCAGCCACCGGTACGAGACGCCCTATTTCTTCTCCGCCCAGGTCTTCAAAGAGGAGACCTTCGACATGGAGTTCATCGAGCTGGAAAAGGTATACCGGCAGACAGAACCCGATTTCATAGCGCTCCTCAATGCCATCCGCAACAGGACCTGTACCGATGAAGACATCGAGAGGCTCAACGGCAATTACCGGCCCGGCTATATGCCCCCCGACGACGGGTTTTGCATTACGCTCACAAGCACCAATGACCTCGCGGCAGAGCGGAACCTGGAAAAGCTCGACGAGCTGTCCGGCGACATCATGGAGTTTGACGGGGCCATAAGCGGCCGGTTTGACAGGTCTTCCCTTCCCGCTGACGGAAGTTTAAAGCTCAAAACCGGCGCGCAGGTCATGCTGGTAAACAATGACAAGTTTGGCCGATGGGTCAACGGCAGTCTCGGTATGGTCGCGGGGATTGGGGAGGATGACGAGGGAGAAAAGGCGGTCCTCGTGGAGCTTCAGGACGGCGCTATCGTATTTGTGATTCCCCATACCTGGGAGATCTTCGAGTACCTCTATGACAGATCGACAAAGCAGATTGCCACACGAAAGGCAGGTTCCTTCACCCAGTATCCGCTCAGGCTCGCCTGGGCTGTCACGATCCACAAGAGTCAGGGAAAGACCTTCGACAACGTCGTCATTGACATAGGTCGGGGTGCCTTTGCCCACGGACAGGTTTATGTGGCCTTAAGCCGATGTACAAGCTTCGGCGGTATCGTACTCACGAAAGAGATCACAAAAAACATATCCGCATGGACTGGCGGGTCGTTAAATTTCTCACAGGTCTCCAGTATAAAAAGGCTGACGAGGTGACGGGTGTTGATGAGAAGCGCGGGATCATCGACGATGCCATACGGCGGGGTATCGATCTGGAAGTGATCTACCTCAAACCCGACGACACAAAATCGACACGGACCATACGGCCCATTGCCGTCGAACAGATGGAATACAAGGGCAGGGCCTTCGAGGGCCTCAGGGCTTACTGCCGTCTCCGTGGCGACCAGCGCACCTTCCGCATCGACCGCATTCTGGAAATTTCCTATAGCGCGGGCGGTTAAATTCCACATTTCACCTGCATAGCTGAACTTGACTTCTTCCGATAATGCTTCGCCGAAAGATTTAATTCCCATCATTATGATGCAATTACGGCATTATCGCGGGATGTGTAAACACGTAATCATTGTGTTTCATGGGTGTATGGCAGCTATAGCATTCCTGCACAAAGTCGGCATCCTTACCGTAAGGCTTTTGCTCCATACCGAGCCATCGCGCGAAGCCCCATCCGCCGGTGGCAGCATATTTCTTCGCATCCTTGATCATGAATTCCGCGTGAACAAAGGCCCCCGGGATAGTTGCCGTCGGCCATTGTTCGTGTGCAGCATCCTTCCAGACAAGTTTTGCCAAAATAGAACCGTCAGGCCAGGGGTTGGTTGAGCCACTCCTTGCCGCCTGGACCGCTATATCATTTCCAAGGATTACCCGGAGAGTGTTATTGTCAGTCCGATGGGTAGACGAGATGAGCTGCCAGTTCTTATAACCATCGGGAAGCTTAATTCCGTTTGGAGCCGATGGGACTTCCGGTTTCTGTGCCATTACAAGACCGATTACGGCAGTAGACAGGAGAATGATTAAAACCGTAAAAATAACGCCATGCTTTTTCTTCATGGGCATACCTCCTGAATGTTTGTTCAACCTGATAAGAGCCCTGCCAGGTTGCAGCAGGGTTTTAACTAATAGGAAACATATATTGTCCGATGGCACCATTGTCAAGGCTCTCAGAAATAAACAGGAAAGTATTATGGATGTTATTTATTCCCGGCTTCCTTAACGTTTGGAATATTGACTGCAATATCCGGCTGGTTCTATTTTATCTGGGCGGCTTCCGCCTTTGCCAGCGCGATCTTTGCTTCGGCAAGCTTTTTGTATTCTTTTTTGACCTTTGCCATGTTGCCTGCCGTGATGGCTTTCAAAAGGTCTCCTTCAAGTTCTGCCACATCAAGAAGCTTGTAATAATCGAGAGATTCCTTGAGGTGGGCGATGACGATCATTCCCGTGATAATGGGGTGGTTATTGGTCACGTTAGCGTCCTTAAATCTGACGCCGTGTTCCAGTTCCACTTCCAGTCCTTTCCGGAACTCTTCAGGATCGATCTTCATTTTTGTGGAGTTCACTTCAGCAAGGATGATTTTTCGCTTCTTTCGGAGTTACTGTCGCCTCTTTCAGTTTTGCCCAATCCCTGATCTTAAGGGCTTTGCAAACTCTGCTCACTTCGTCTTTTGTAATATATTCCGGTAATTTCATCTGTTCCTCCTTCTATCAATTTATTTTTAAGAGATTAGCATATTTTATTCGTTGCAGGAATTTCTTATAGATTTACAGTTGTTAATCTTCGTGATATATTGTTTCAGATTCCCTGCACTATGTAAAGCGCCATTTACAAAAACAGTCCGGCGGATGGTCAGGGGGTGCGAAAATACATTCGACCCTGATATTTTTGTCAATACCGTGCGCGAAAGATTCGAACTCCCGCTGATGCATGTCACGGCAGTGAAATTCCGGCAAACCATGTTTAACGCGGGCCACCTGAGTGACACAGGCAGGGACAGATATGATGACTTCGTCGTCTTCTCTTCTATTTTGAAACCGACTATCATCGTCCAGGGACAGAATTCCATGGCCCTGGCAAAACCTTTGAGGCCTTTTTCTTTGATATGGAACCTTTTTACTATGTCTTTCGACGACATGCCGGCAATTTTTCCCCAGACCACTTCATCGAGATGCTCAGCTGAGGGGCGGTCAAATTTCTTTTCCACGGAGAGGAACCAGAACCCGTCAACAACGCGGTAGTGCCAGAGAAGGAACTGGAGATAGTTTCTCAATTCATCGGCGTTAAGCGTTTTCAGTATACCGAGATCAACATGCTCTATCATGGTCTTTAAAGTACCCGAAAGCGGGAGGGGCTGTCAAGGGAGTTTGGCATCAAGATGGTCTATTCTCTGAAAGGGTTAAGTGGTGATTATATTATCGCCTGCGGGATTTACATTGGCCAAAGGGATAAAAAAGGGAAGCGGCTCTGGACCGCTTCCCCTTAAAAAGACCACAGAGCGAGACTCTGCAAATCTATTTCTTTTTCGCCGGGGCTTTTTTCACCGCCGCCTTTGCGGACATTTTTTCCTTATCGCTGCCCGTGCTGCCGCAAGTTTGGCCACTGTTACGCGGTACGGCGAACAGCTTACATAGTTGAGGCCGATCTTGTGGCAGAATTCAACGGATTTGGGTTCGCCGCCGTGTTCTCCGCAGATACCGCACTTGAGGTTTTTCCGTGTGCCCCTGCCGAGTTCAATGCCGAGTTTCATGAGTTTCCCTACGCCGCCCTCATCGATCCTCTGAAAGGGGTCAACAGCATAAATCTCTTTTTCAACATAGGGAACAAGGAACTTTCCCGCGTCATCACGGCTCATGCCGAGAGTTGTCTGGGTCAGATCGTTAGTTCCGAAGGAGAAGAATTCAGCTTCTGTCGCGATCTCATCGGCAGTAATGGCGGCCCGTCGGTATTTCGATCATGGTGCCCACCATATAGTCGATTTTTGTTTTGTTTTTCTTGAATACTTCTTCAGCTACTTTGACAACAAGATCTTTCTGGAGCTTCAGTTCTTTGACGTTGCCGACAAGCGGTATCATTACTTCGGGCTTCACGTTGATGCCTTTCTTCTTTACCTCACAGGCGGCCTCAAAGATGGCCCGTGCCTGCATCTCGGTAATCTCAGGGAAAACAATACCGAGTCTGCACCCTCTATGACCCAGCATGGGGTTTGCCTCATGGAGACTGTCTATTTTGACCTGGACCTTTTCCGCGGAAACGCCCATCTTCTGCGCGAGGTCTCTTACCTCTCTGTCGGTATGGGGCAGAAATTCGTGAAGTGGCGGGTCCAATG
>CAWJYS010000019.1:0-10508 GCA_963847095.1 Methanotrichaceae archaeon
AGGGGAAGCTGAATTTCTTCATTCTTTCTTTTGGCCTCTTTTTCTCCTTAAATTTAGCTCATTGATAAATTTGCCGACCAAGGGGTTCACAGGCAGTGCTCCCTGTACCTGCAGCTCCCAGGCGCATGGCATTTTCCAGGATCTCGCTCGTAGAAGATCAAATCCTGCTTGCTATCTCTCTCCTTCCTCTCCCGGCAATGGTCAAGATCGCCTCTGATTTTGTCAAGATCCGGGATACGGGACTCAAGCTCGTCTGCCATCTCGATGGCATCGGAGGAGACGGATATCCCTGAGCCCAGGACGAGGATCTGCTCCACCTTGCGTGCGGGGACGAGCACCTCCGGCTCGTCCTTGCGAGTGACGCGGAACTGCTCGCCTGACTTGCCGAGGAAGGAGCCGCGGTCGGAGAGGATGATGCGGGACATGAAGAGGGCCTCAGGGCTAAAGTTGCTAAAACTAGTATTTTTATTTTGGGAGAGGTTTTTGCATATACAGGGAAGACAGGAAGGCAAAGCTTTGTAAATCCAGCCTGCAGATAGTATCATTCATGTTCGCCGAGTATATTGCTGCAGCATTGAGGCGGGCCAAGTACGATGCACTTGAGAACGGTTCATTTATGGCAACTGTGGGAGGCCTTCCAGGAGTAATAGCCACGGCCAAGACCATCGAGGAGTGCCGGGAAGATCTCATCGAGGTTATTGAAGAATGGATCACCATAAGACTTCAAAGAGGCTTGAATATCCCAGCAATCGATGGCCATACGATAGGTGTCTCTCAGGAGCCGATGGCTGTTGTCTAGAAAGGAGATATCGTTATCGTTTTGCCCAATCCTCATCAAGGGGAGGATGTAGACGTGAAGCTTATTAAGGAAGTCCTTAAAGTCGCTGGCATCTCACGAGAGGAATGGCTCTCAGCTTAAGCGATCGCGAGGTCCTGCAGATCACAAGGGCTATCCCGATGAAAAGGGAACTGAAAGCTTTCATGGGCTTGCGCACTCCATGGACGATCTTCTGAATCTAACATTGAAGAAGAATATGAAAAAATATAAATAGTTTGCCTTAACCATATATAAGTAATAGCTTTGGTGATAATTATGGCAGACCTAATATACCTGGCAGTTGTTTTCTTTATATTAGCTATAGTGGCATGGATTCTGGGCGCAAGAGGGGTGGCCGGGATTAGCGCTGAGGCCGCAAAATGGCTAGTAATAGCCTTCATAGTATTAGCCATACTTTCGGCATTATTGGGCAGGTTGTAATAAAGTTTCTATCTACCCCAGGCAAGGAGGTCATCCTCCTGGGGTGCTGTCATGCTGGTCCCTCAGGCTAACACTTTTTAGGCCTACGATAGTCATTTTTGGGATAATAGTAGCCAATGATCTTTTTCCGCATGCTTAGGAATCGATATACTAACGGTTAAGCCATCGATGGATAGGCTCTGCCGTAAGATATCTCAAAGCCGTCTGGGAGTTCCACTAGCCGGAATCCCAGGAACCCCTGATTCAATAGATCGATCTGGCCCTCAATATCGGAGCTTTTGACCCTGATCTCTTCAGGGCCGATAACGCACAGGACAAGAGAGGCTCTTATGCATGATATACCTCAGCCTCCATCCGAACTTGATCTTCAGAGCTTTTATGATCAAGCCGTGAGAGAGTATATTTTGAAGGCTGGGACGGTTCTTGGGCGAGACCATGCAGCAGACATGCTCAAAGCCCATTTCCTGTATCACTTTAAGGTGAGCGCCCTGCATCTTGCTCTGCAGGGAGTTGCCTCTGTAAGCCGGGTGGACGGCAACTGTTGCTAGATGCGCTACTCTATCCAGCTCATCTCTGGGGAGGTTTATATCGGCTCCGAAGTTATCTTCGTTCTCACCTGGAAAATAGAGAATGTTGTAGGCGATGAGGCCGTCATCGGTGAAGATGCCGATCACGGCGTTCTCTACATTGAAGTGATCTATGAAGTAATCGATGGAGTGCGTTCTGAAGATCTCCTTATCTGAGAGATTCTGGATTATTATGCCCTGCAAATCCATTACCTCCAATAGATTGCTATTATCCATGAACCTCATCTCATAACTCACCTCATCCTGTAGAGACGAGCCTTTATTCCTCTTGATTCGCCCAGCTTCGATCAAAGAACGCATCTTCATCACCCGCATTAATTTTAGCTCATATTGGATTTCCTTAAACGGCTAACTCGTGGCTCTTGAAGTACATCGCTGGGTATTGATCCTGAGAATTATATCTATACCCGAACTCCAAGTGAATTTATCAACGAAGAATAAAAAGGCCAATGACCAAATATATAGCTTGTCTAATTAAAGTATATACTAGTAAAGTGCAAACAATGATCTAAACAGATGAACCGTTTTTAAGTTGTAGGCTATGATCAGGAAACGCCGACGCTCCTGCCATCTTTTCTCGCTGTGGCTGCAAAGTTTTTATAGGCGGTCGGATATCGAGAGCCCTGAATATGGACGAGGACTATCTCTCTTTCTGCCATTCGTGGTTTGAGAACTATGTAGATGATTTTTGCTCTCCGGAAAGGGAGATACAGGAGAGCATCGATCTTAAGATAGAACATACTCTAAGGGTCTGCGATAACATCAGCTATGATAGCGAGGTCTTTGGACCTGAGCCGTGAGGACGTCTCTCTTGCCAAGGTCATCGCGCTCTTCCATGATGTAGGAAGGTTCGAGCAGCTTAGATCGCACCGAACGTTCAGCGATGGGATTTCTTTGGATCATGCAGCGCTTGGGTTGAGCCTGCTGGAGGACTCTGCCGTCCTGCAGGGATTGACTGAAAGAGAAAGGCACATCCTCAGCAGGGCTATTTGGTATCACAACAAATACGAGATTGCCGAGGACGAGGGAGCAGACATTCTTCTGTTTTCCCGGCTAATCAGAGATGCCGATAAGCTGGATATTCTCAAGGTCATAACAGATTACTTCAGTAGAAGAGAGCAACAGCCCAATTCTGCATTGGACTTCGGGCTCTCTGAGAGCCCTGGATTTTCAAAGGAGCTGCTGGACGATATTTTTGGCTGCAGGATGGTGAAGATAGGCAGCTTAAAAAATTTAAACGACATGAGGCTTATGTATTTGAGCTGGGCCTTCGACCTCAACTATCCCATCACCATCACAAGCATGCTCGAAAGGCGCTATCTGGAGAAGCTGATGGATGCTCTGCCACAGAATGATGATGTGCAAAGAGTGCGGGATCACATAAACGGATATCTCCAGGGGAGCCGGCAGTGCCCCTGCCAGTGAGTCCGGTGACTTCCTCCCATGCCCCTGAAGGGGCAGGGCTTCCTACGTCATCGATCTAACTTGCTTCGTTTGCTCAAAGTAGGGGTCGGATCTCGATAGGCTCTTCCCCTCAGTCCGAGGGTGCGAATGTTTAGGCTGGCATTGATGTCTCGATCCATCTCCAACCCACAGTTAGGGCAAAGATGGGTTCGGTCCGCCAGCGTCTTGGGAACCATTATGCCGCACTGAGAGCATTTCTGCGAAGTGTATCTCGCATCTACCAGTTCTACAATTTTGCCAGCCTTTGCAGCTTTGCTTTGAGTGAACCGGATTAGCTTTCCCCATGCGTGGTCTTGAATATGCTTTGCTAGATGGTGATTCTTAAGCATACCTGATATATTCAGGTTTTCAAATACTATTAGATCGGCTGAATCTACAAGCATTCTGGATACTTGATGCAGAAATTCATCCCGGTGATTCTGAACGTCTTGACTGATCTTGGCAACCCTGGCTTTTGCCTTCCGTCTGTTGCTTGATCCCTTCTTCTTTCGGGAAAGGTTCCTTTGGGCGACTGCAAGCTTGTTTTCAGCTTGGACATAGTACCTTGGATATTCAACTGTTTCACCAGTGGAAAGAGCAACCAGGCTCTTCAGGCCCACATCTACGCCAAAGGCAGTCTTGGGTTCTATCTGAGGCACATCTTCCGTCTCAGATACCAGGATAGCATACCAATGGCCCAAGTGGTCTTTCTTGATGGTGCATGTCTTGATCTTCCCTTCAACATCCCTATGCTTGAATATCCTGATGGAGCCGATCTTGGAGAGAGTCAGCTTCGAACCATCCAGTTTGAATCCGACTTGGGGATAGGTGAAAGACTTGTACCATCCCTGTCCTTTGAATCTGGGATATCCTGGCATCTCTCCGCCCTTAACACGCCTGAAGAATGCCTTGAATGACTTATCCAGCCTACGAAGCACATCTTGAAGCACCTGAGAAAAGACGGCTTTGAAATTACCATCTTTCTTCTCGGCAACCAGCATTGCTGCTTGATCCTCATAGCTTCGGCTGACGCCTTCAGATTCATAGGCGTTCTTCCTATCCGCCAATGCCAGATTATAGAGATACCTGCAAGTATCAAGAGTCAAGTCTAACGAAGCTTCTTGTTGCTTGTTAGGGTACATCCTGAACTTGTAGGCAGTCTTCATCCCTTCCTACTCCATCAAAATATCTATGGACCCCTAACTAGATAATGATTTCGCTCAAGTTCAATACATTAGGCACGACATTCATCCCGCCCCCTGAAGGGAGCGGGTCTTCTGCCTGCTTTTCTATAAATCACTTCATCTGCTCCTTGATTTGGTCCGGATTCGTTGCATCATTGAGTGTCGCAAGATGATATGATGTGGATGACTGGGACCCGTCCTAAGCTGTCATGATCTTGCCTTGCAGACGAGAGAGTTCCACCCTCAAATGCTTAGGAATCTTCAGATGCATTAGCTTGCATTCGGCTTTACTGCACCTACTTTTATGCTGATTATCGAATCTCCAATCATCCTCAACTCTTCAGTTGACGTCTTTTGGTCGTCGAAATTAATCTGGCATGTCTGGCCGCTAGACGAGAGGTCCAGAGGAAACTCAAACTCCTCGATTACATTGACTTCTCGGAAGCCAGCTGATTTAATAGCACCCAAATAGTCCTCTTTCAATAATGCTCCGGAAACGCATGCGGTGTAGGCCTCAGTCGATTCTCTTATGAATTCCGGCAGTTTTTTGAGTAAAACAATATCCGAGACCATCAATCTTCCGCCGGGTTTGAGCACTCTGAAGGCCTCCTTAAGGCTTCCCCTTATCGGGCACAGGTTAATGACGCAGTTGGAGATGATTACATCGACGGTGTTATCAACAACTGGCAGTTGCCTCGATCTCACCCAGCCTGAATTCCACATTATTGTAGCCTCCTTTTAGGGCATTATCTTTAGCCCGTGCCACCATCTCCGCAGTCATATCGACCCCTATGACTTTTCCCTTTGGGCCGACCAATTTAGAGGCTAGGAAGCAATCAAAGCCAGCACCAGACCCCAGGTCCAGAACGGTTTCACCATCTTTGATTGATGCAAGAGCAGTAGGGTTACCACAGCCGAGGCCCAAATTTGATCCAGATGGTACTGCTTGCATCTCATCTTCAGTATAGCCAATTTTCTTGCTAATATCCTCTGGCTTGGAAGTTCCACAGCAACTTGATGAACAGCATGATTTAGCTTGTTTAGCAACCCGTGCATAGCCTTCTCTCACAGCCATCTTTAACTCTTGATCCTTCATGTCTTCACCTTTTTATATAATTGCATTATATCTTAATTAGAAGATCTATCCCTTGAAAACGTCATCCATAACTGGTCCGAGCATGGACTTCACCATTGCCTCAAGCTCATCGACCTTGATCAGAGAGATGCAACAAACCTTACCGTTTTTCTCAAGGCTCACCACAGCCAGCTTATCTCCTGAACGTATCTTTGCCTTCTCTCGGAATTCTTTGGCAGAACCATCTGCCCTCGCTCATCTACACTTACTATGGATTCCACTCTGCAGCACCCGTACTCGCCGGGAGTGCAGCAGGTTCCTTCTCACCTTCTGCAGTCATAGTGATGCCTGGCAGTATTGTGATATTTCTGAGAATTTAAACCTTTCTGATAAATCAGAAAAATCTGATAATAATCGGGTTTATTAGATATAAAAATAAATTATACTATCATTGAATACCTCTGTTGAAAGTTGCTGAAAGTATTTCAAAGGCTTCCGTCAATGGCGAGTGATAGGGGCGAAGAAAGGCGGCGTTTACATCAGCCTGGTAGTTCTGATCTCCACCTTCGTCGGCATGCTTTACGGAGCTCTTGTTCCCTATCTTCCCTGAGAGGGAACCGGAATGACAAGTATCAAGTATCAAGTATCGAGGATTTAAGCCAGTGTCTTAGGGCGAATAGCACTGGAATAAAGTACAATTGGGAGTACAAATCTCTTAAAGTCTATAGTTCAAGAGGTGAATGAAGATGGTGACGATAGAGGTATTTGGAACGGGATGTGCCAAGTGCAAAAGCCTGCTGAAGAATGTGGAGAAGGCCGTCCAGGAGTCCGGGGTTAAGGCCGAGATCGTTAAAATCGATAGCATTCAGGAGATCATGAACCGCGGAGTGATGATGACCCCTGGGCTCTATATTGACGGCGAGGCCAAGGCAGTTGGTAGAGTGCCAAGCGCTGAAGAGATCAAGAAGATGATTAAGAAATGAATATCCAGAGACCCTGGAGCACTCTGGCTTCAATAATGCGGTCCTACGACTGCCTGCAGGCTCGAAAGTCTTATAAGAATTGACTTCAATATTCAAGTGAGCCACTAGAATACTCAAGGAAATCACACATGTGTCACCGCGCAGACGTCCCCCAACCCCTGAAATGCATTCAGAAGTACATTCGGGCTTTACACTGCCCCACTAGATGGAAGATCATTCAATGCATCGGCGCGGGTGAGAAGAGCACGAAGGAGATCTTTGAGCAGCTCGGGCTTTGCGAGGAGATGTCACCAGCCGGGCTTTACTATCACCTCTCCGCCCTCAAGCAGGCTGGAATCGTCGAGGTGGCCTCTTACAGGGAGGTCAAAGGCGGCACGCCTGAGAAGGTTTGGAGGCTGAAGACCCGGAGAATAGTGATAGATTTGCTGGAAGGAAAAGAGGTGGAATAAATGTGCTACGGAGAAAAACAAGGTCACCATGCTGGACCCATTGCTGGGCCCATGCATCATAGCGCCCCCCATTCTGGCGGGCATGGTACGTGCGGTTGCGAAGAGAAGCAAGGTCATCATTCTGGCGAACATGGAATGTGCGGCTGTGGAGGACGCAGGTTCCTGAGCAAGAAGGAACGGATAGAGATGCTGGAGGAGTACAGGGAATCGCTGAAGTGCGAGCTCGAAGGGGTCGAAGAAGAGCTGAAACGCCTCCAGGTAGAATTGGAATAAGGGGTTTGACGAACGCTGGCCTGCGAATTCAACGATTTGCAGGCTGGCATTTTTACAGCACAGCCAAGCCCATAAGGAACAAAATTAACTCATCAGCTCAGCCAGGTTCATCATCTCCACCACGGCTCCGTCGGCCATCCGGTAGCGCGACCACTTGCCGTCTTTTCGCTCTTTTATCAGCCCGGCGTCTTTCAGGATGGATAAATGATGCGACGTGGACGACTGCGGCCGATCAAGAGCAGTCATGATCTCGCAGACGCATAGCTCGCCCTCCTTCAGCAATCTGATAATTGCCAGCCTGCATGGATCTGCCAGCGCCTTGAAGATCTCAGCCTCCCTTTTGATCTCGCCAGCATCGATCTTTTCAATGACAGCGCGCAGCCTCTCAACCCTCTGCTCTGCCCTGCACGAATCGCCGATAAGCCTTGCCAGCCTTCGGGCGGCCTCCTCGCTCAAGCCCGGATGGCATGCTTCTCCGTTTAGCAGCATCCGCAGCCCCCGGTATGGATCAGGTTGCGATGCTCATTCTCAACGCATCGCTCACAAATTTTAATCCTGCCTCGCTCCCTATGGTTTACTTTGAGCAGCTGCCCGGCTTCGCAGCCGCAGATATCGCATTTCGCCAGCATTCTCTTCCCTCCTACCTACAGTCGCATTTTCTATTTCACATCCATTATCTTGGATGCATATATTTGAAACATGCGGGAGATCAGCGTGCTAACAGAGATTATGCATTTTCCCTCGAATTGGAATTGTTAGGGTTATTACTAATACCTTGCTTTCCAGCCCGGCTCATGGACTGGCTCGAAAACATTATATCAAAGCTTGTCGATATTACATTAACTGAGGAAGCCTGTGAAGATGACCCGTGTTGCAAGCAATCTCCTTCATGGGCCCACAAGGAAAAAGGGGTTGATAAAATATCTAAAATGGCAAGAGCCTCAGTCAAGCTGATTCTATTGATCGTTATGACGTCGAGCATCCTGGCCTTCAGCGCTCTAGGCGCCTCTGAAGAACACAAGCAGGTGGGTACTGGAGAAAATGACTGGTGGACTACCTATCCCGCGCAGTCACCCGCTCCTGGCTCTGAGGTTAATCATTCCTCCTGGGTGCTGGATGCCCTGAAGGAGAAGCCGGTGGTCATCTACGTCCACAAGGACTGCACCACCTGCAAGCCTCAGACCGAGGCTTTGGCTGAGATCGTGAAAGAGTATGGAGATAAATTCACCTACTACGATTTGGTCGGAAATAACAGCGACGAAGATTGCCATGGCCCAGGATGCTGTGGTCTATGATCCCAACGGCGGGGTTACTTATGTGCCTCTGACAGTGATACTAACCCTGGCCCCTGGACTCTGACGGAACGGTGCAGGTCGTCTGGCACAGCACTGAAGAGGTCACAGGAAAAGACTGGATCAAGGAATACGTTGAGGATGCAGTATACTTCCACGAGCAGAACTCCGGCTCCTGGAAGCCCTAAGAGCTGAGGTCTACGAATTCTGAAGCGTTTAAGCGTTTGGCCGTCCGATCAGAGGTGCAGAGATTTCGACCAGAGGTTCAAAGATGACAGATGGAATAAGCAAAGGCCTCGACTTCCTGTCCAGGTATCTGACCGCCTGGATCTTCGCAGCCATGCTTCTGGGGATTGGCATCGGCTATTTCGCTCCCGGCATAACTGAGTTCATTCTCAGCCTTCAGGTGGGAACGACCTCCATTCCCATAGCCATCGGCCTGATATTGATGATGTATCCGCCCCTGGCCAAGGTGAAGTACGAGGAGCTGGGAAAAGTCTTTCAGGACAGGAAAGTCCTGGCTTTATCGCTGGTCCAGAACTGGATCATCGGGCCGATCCTGATGTTTGCACTGGCCGTGCTCTTCCTGCGAGACTACCCTCACCTCATGTACGGCGTGATCCTCATCGGCTTGGCGCGGTGCATCGCCATGGTAATAGTATGGAACGAGCTGGCCTGCGGCTGCACCGAGTACTGCGCCGCCCTTGTGGGACTGAACTCCGTCTTCCAGGTGTTCTTCTACTCTATTTACGCCTATATTTTCATCACCGTTCTACCTGCCGCTCTCGGAATCGCTGAGGGAACGGCGGTAAACATCACCATCGTCCAGATTGCACAGAGCGTCTTCATCTACCTGGGGATTCCATTCATCGCTGGAATCATCACCAGGTACACTCTGATCAGGGCGAAGGGCAAGTCATGGTATGAGGGCGACTTCATTCCAAGGATATCGCCCATAACCCTGGTGGCGCTGCTCTTCACGATAGTAGTAATGTTCTCCCTCAAAGGAGAGTACATCGTGGAGCTGCCCCTCGACGTAATTAGGGTGGCCATTCCGCTGATCATCTACTTCGTCCTCATGTTCACCGTCAGCTTCTACATGTCCTACCGGCTGGGGGTGAACTACGAGAACACTGCTGCTCTGTCTTTCACTGCAGCCAGCAACAACTTCGAGCTCGCCATCGCCGTGGCTATTGGCCGTCTTCGGGATCGCATCGCAGGAGGCATTTGCTGCTGTCATCGGTCCTCTGATGGAGGTGCCGGTTTTGATCAGCCTGGTCAATGTGGCATTGTGGCTGAAAGTGAGGTATTTCTCTGAGGCCCCGGCGGTCTGTGAGAGAATTGGAATCTAAAAAATAGTTTTCTTTTTAGCCCCAGTGCCATCGCAGGCCCAGCTTTTTTCCAACTAATCTATTTATTCATATAATTGGTTTTCAATTGCTACAGGATTTTTATTTTCTTGATTTAGATTTCTAAGCTTAAGAGCAATTAATATTAATATAAAAATTTGTTTGATCTAATTAGCTTAATTTTTTCCTTTAGCGTTCGAAGAATAAATCTAGAAATCCTTATATATGAATAAATGGATTATGACATCGAGCTGAAAAAGTGCTTATAATACAACGGTTGGGCTGCGTCAATGCTAGATAGAGAACTGCCAGTAATTTCTCAGGGAAGATCGTCACACATATTGTCGCCAGAGGACAAAGGTTCGTGTAAGGGCCATAGCGCATGTTGCGATGCAGAAAATACTCTGGCCAGGCTTTACGGAGATCAGGAAAAAGCCAAAGGGCGATGCCTTCAGATTTGCGCTCAAGTCAAAAAGTTGGATGAAGAAGACTTAAGCCCAGAAATTAAGGTCTTTAAGGCGGTAGCTGACATCACGCGTCTTCGGATTCTCAAGCTCCTTACTGAAGGCGAGCTTTGCGTATGCGAGATAATGCTGGCCCTTAAAAAGCCTCAGT
>CAWJYS010000020.1:0-15620 GCA_963847095.1 Methanotrichaceae archaeon
AGATGGAGCTGAATTCTCCCTTTGCGTCTTTGGGTAGAGCACTTTCGATTTCACCACAGAGACACAGAGGCACAGAGGGATTTTGATATTATTATCAGACATCCCTTAGCTTCTCGTTCTCTTTATCTCTGTGCCTCTGTGTCTCTGTGGTTAGTAGTGAGTGTTATCTAAGCTAATCACCAATAAAGAAATGCGTTTCAGGATCATCTCCCTCTTATATACAGTGCTCCCTGAACCTGCAGCTCCCAGCTGCCTGGCATTTTCCGGGATCACGCTCGTAGAAGATCAAATCCTGCTTGCTATCCCTCTCCTCGATAAACCACTGCCTGACCTCGTCACTTATTATGAAGAAATCCCTCTCGATATGCGGCGTAGGGTGGTTCTTGGGAAAGCTGAGGTAAACTGTGCAGCCTATATTGATTGGCACCTCATAGAGGCTTTCGTAGACCAGGGCGTAGCCAGTGGCGGAAAGTCTGTGAAAGTCCTTCTTTTGTCCCGTTTTCAAGTCGCAGATGAGCATTCCGCCCATGTTGATTGCATCGGCGGAAAGGTTGCTGGACAGGCCCAGATACTGTCCGTCCAGCTTGTGCTCAACTACGAAGGGCAGAGCGTGGTTGATAAGGGAGTCCTCACTTAAGATACCTGTACTTTCCCAGGTAGGCATAGATGGAGGAGACGATCCTGCTCACCTCGAATGACCACAGCTTTTTGAGGTTTACGCCTACCTCTTTTCCCTCCTCGGCTTTAGCGCCAGCGGAGGCCATCTGTTCTTCAGCCTCCACTACTGCATCGGGCAGCCTCTCCATCAGGACCCCGGCTAGGTCAGTGCAAATGCCGAGGCCATTGGTATAGATTAGCCTCTTGGCCGTGGGGTAGAGCTCGGCCATGGCCTGGTGGTAGATCCGACCTGAGACCATCTCCTCGCTTGCAGGAGGGTTGATCTTCTGCACATGCCTCAAGTAGACATCGCGGCCCGTCTCGCAGTATCTATCTGAGACCTCCCAGACGGGGAGGATGATATCGTGGGGTGGCGAGAGCTCAGTCGAATGCCAGTTCCAGCCCCTAAGGTCCTCTGCGATCCCTTTCTCCCTTGCTCTCGGTATGAGCTTCTTTAATAGGAATTTGCGCTCCTCCTCGGAAAAGAAGTACATGGTGTCCCTCCGGAGTTAGGGACGCAGTGGAAATAGATAAATCGTTATGGTAAGCCAGATGGCTCAGGCTACAGAGAAGCACTCCTTGAGATGCGGATTTGGGCGACTTCGCTAAATCCAACGGCTTACGAATACCACCATGAGCTAAAAAGAGCACCCTCGCAGTACCGCCCGTACTCGCAGTCGATGCATCTGCCGGGACTCCTGGTGCAGGCGGGCTCAACCTCCTCCTGGATTATCATTTTTACTTCCCTGATCATCTTTTGCGTGCGCCTGCGGACCTCATCGCTGAAGTCGATGCGAGCGTTGATTTTGTCAATGCTGTAATGAACATAAGCCCGGCGGACAATGGTGTTGAAGTTCTCTTCCACCAGCAGAGCGTAGGCAGCGAGCTGGTACTTGTGGTTTAAGTGAACGCCGCCGTTATGGGAGCTGCCGAACTTATAATCTACGGGTATGAACTCCTTTTCAGATTTTATTTTTTATGAATACCCCGCAGCTTGCTGCGGGGATGGAGGCTATTCGGTAACTAAACAAGGTATTTTAACTTAGCAAGCACTATATAAGCCAATGCTAGAGTTGCGGCATGCAAACCATTGCGTTTACAGAATTAGGTACCATATGGTGTTTTGCGTAAAATATAGAAAGAAATTACTTATTGATCGAGAAAGGATAGACTTTTTTAAGAACGTGTGCATAGAGATCGGTGAAAGATATCATTTTGTTTTTGATGCTATAGGAACCGATGGAGACCATGTCCATGTTTTTGTTGGAGCTGAGCCAAAATATGCACCATCTAGAGTTATGCAAATTATAAAAAGCATAACTGCAAGGCAGATATTCAAAGTTTTTCCAGAGATTAGACAGCAACTTTGGGGTGGCGAATTTTGGAGTGATGGTGGCTATGTTGGCACGGTCAGTGAAGGAATTACCGCTGAAATTATAAGGGACTATATCGAAAGGCAGGGATCAAGCGACGAAAGACAAAATTATACTGAATTGAAACTATTCGATTTCAAATAACCATGCGACGGCGCGAACATGCCCCGCTGCTTGCAGCGGGGTGCGCCGTCGCCAGTTTGACAGGCGGTCAGATATCGAGAGCCCTGAATATGGACGAGAACTATCTCTCTTTCTGCCATTCGTGGTTTGAGAGCTACGTAGATGATTTTTGCTCTCCGGAAAGGGAGATACAGGAAAGCATGGATCTCAAGATAGGACATACTCTAAGGGTCTGCGATAACATACTTTAATAGCGATTTTTTTGGAGCTGAGCCGTGAGGACATATCTCTTGCCAAAATCATCGCGCTCTTCCATGATGTAGGAAGGTTCGAGCAGCTCAGATCAGCACCGGACGTTCAGCGATGGGACTTCCTTAGATCATGCAGCGCTTGGGTTGAGCCTGCTGGAAGACTCTGCCGTCCTGCAGGGATTAACTGAAAGAGAAAGGCACATCCTAAGCAGGGCTATTTGGTATCACAACAAATACGAGATTGCCGAGGACGAGGGAGCAGACATTCTTCTGTTTTCCCGGCTAATCAGAGATGCCGATAAGCTGGATATTCTCAAGGTCATAACAGATTACTTCAGTAGAAGAGAGCAACAGCCCAATTCTGCATTGGACTTCGGGCTCTCTGAGAGCCCTGGATTTTCAAAGGAGCTGCTGGACGATATTTTTGGCTGCAGGATGGTGAAGATAGGCAGCTTAAAAAATTTAAACGACATGAGGCTTATGTATTTGAGCTGGGCCTTCGACCTCAACTATCCCATCACCATCACAAGCATGCTCGAAAGGCGCTATCTGGAGAAGCTGATGGATGCTCTGCCACAGAATGATGATGTGCAAAGAGTGCGGGATCACATAAACGGATATCTTCAGAACAACCGCAAATGATCCTCAGGACCAAGGAATAATACAAAATGCAGGGAACGCAGGAAACGCAGGGGGGCCGGCAGTGCCCTTGCCAGTGAGTACGATGGGACACAAATGGGGTAACCCGAGGGCTACCTGCCAGCATTAAGGCTTAATGACAGTCCGGTGATGGCCGAGATCGAAGAGAGCTAGAAGGTGAAATCTTCCCGGACTGCCAGGCAGCCTTTCGAGGGGTTGGGGCTGCCTAAAGATTAACCTTCACGATATTATATATTCATTTCCTAAATACAATAAGATGGGAAAATAGGGATATGGATGAAACGGGACGAAATAAATCACTTCATCCATTAGTTTACATTCGGCTTTACTGCACCTACTTTTATGCTGATTATCGATTCTCCAATCTTCCTCAGCTCTTCACTTGACGCCTTTTGGTCGCCGAAATTAATCTGGCATGTCTGGCCGCTAGACAAGAGGTCCAGAGGAAACTCAAACTCCTCGATTACATTGACTTCTCGGAAGCCAGCAGATTTAATAGCACCCAAATAGTCCTCTTTCAATAATGCTCCGGAAACGCATGCGGTGTAGGCCTCAGTCGATTCTTTTATGAGAGCAGGAAGCTCTTTCAGCAAGACTAAATCCGAGACCATCAGCCTGCCGCCAGGCTTGAGCACCCTGAAGGCCTCTTTGAAAGCCCGCTCTTTATTCGGCACGAGATTTATGACGCAGTTGGAGATAATGACATCGATGGAGTCATCCTCGACCGGAAGCTTTTCGATCTCGCCCTGCCTGAACTCTACGTTCTTGTAGCTGCCCTTTAATGCATTGGCCCTGGCACTCTTGATCATCTCCGCAGTCATATCCACACCTATGACCCTTCCCCCTGGACCCACCTTTCTTGATGCCAGGAAGCAGTCGAACCCCGCACCAGATCCCAGATCCAGAACTGTATCCCCTTCTTTTATCGATGCCAGAGCTGTGGGATTGCCGCACCCGAGTCCCAGATTTGATCCCGAAGGCACAGCCATCAGTTCTGCATCCGTGTAACCAACCTTCTTGCTGATCTCTTTGGGCGCTGCCGTTCCACAGCAACTTGATTGGCAGCAGGAGCCCCCTTTTCTGGCAATGCTGCCGTATTCCTTCCTGACAATTTCTTTCAGCTCTTGTTCCTTCAGCTCTTGTTCTTTCATATCTCCGTCACCTTCCAGAATAAAATCAGTTATAAAACTATACTTATTTTTTTAAGGCCTCGTCCATAACAGGCTTGAGCACAGTTTTTACCATATCCTCAAGCGCCTCTACCTTGATCAAGGAGAGACAGCAAACCTGGCCATTTTTCTCCATGCTCACCAGAGCCAGCCTGTCGCCGGGCCGTATCTTTGCCTTCTCCCTGACTTCCTTGGGGAGCACCATCTGTCCCCTATCATCAATGCTTACCACTGACTCCACTCTGCAGCACCCGCACTCGCTGGGCGTGCAGCAAGTTTCCTTCTCACCTTCTGCAGTCATAGTAATGCCTAAGGTTGTGGTGTTTTCTGAGAATTTAAGCATTTCTGATAAATCGGAAAAATCTGATTATAGAATCAAGTAGATTAGATATGAAAATAAATTATATTATGATTGAAATGAATATGGCTGACTATCCGAAGGCCTGCGATATCCAGTCCTTTATCTCGTCTCTGACCTGTCTGAATTTGCGAAGCTGCTCCTCCTCGGAACCGCTGGCATCAGCAGGGTCTTCGAATCCTTTGTGAATCGTCTCTTTAGCCATCGGAGACTTGGGCAAAGGCTTCAGGGTGGTACCGCACAACGGGCAGGTATCCCTCGCCCTGTCGCAGACGGTAACCACGAGGTCGAAAAGGATGCCCTGATATTCCTCCATGCTTTTCGAGCGCTGGCCGGATATATCGATTCCAATCTCCTTCATGACCGTTAGAGCGCGGGGGTCTACGAACGTCGCCTTGATGCCTGCGCTGTAGACTTCATATCTATCTTCATACATGGCCCTGAGTAGGCCCTCAGCCATCTGAGACCGCGCTGAGTTATGAGTACAAAGAAAGAGAACCTTTTCTCTATGGGCCTCTTTGCCTTTCAATTCTTTACCCTTCAATTATTGAACACCTCTGTTGAAAGTTGCTGAAAGTATTTCAAAGGCTTCCCGTCAATGGCGAGTGATAGGAGCGAAGAAAGGCGGCGTTTACATTTGTCTGGTAGTTCTGATCTCCACCTTCGTCGGCATGCTTTACGGAGCTCTTGTTCCCTATCTTCCCTGAGAGGGAACCGGAATGACAAGTATCAAGTATCAAGTATCGAGGATTTAAGCCAGTGTCTTAGGGCGAATAGCACTGGAATAAAGTACAATTGGGAGTACAAATCTCTTAAAGTCTATAGTTCAAGAGGTGGATGAAGATGGTGACGATAGAGGTATTTGGAACGGGATGTGCGAAGTGCAAAAGCCTGCTGAAGAATGTGGAGAAGGCCGTCCAGGAGTCCGGGGTTAAGGCCGAGATCGTTAAAATCGATAGCATTCAGGAGATCATGAACCGCGGAGTGATGATGACCCCTGGGCTCTATATTGACGGCGAGGCCAAGGCAGTTGGTAGAGTGCCAAGCGCTGAAGAGATCAAGAAGATGATTAAGAAATGAATATCCAGAGACCCTGGAGCACTCTGGCTTCAATAATGCGGTCCTACGACTGCCTGCAGGCTCGAAAGTCTTATAAGAATTGACTTCAATATTCAAGTGAGCCACTAGAATACTCAAGGAAATCACACATGTGTCACCGCGCAGACGTCCCCCAACCCCTGAAATGCATTCAGAAGTACATTCGTGCTTTACACTGCCCCACTAGATGGAAGATCATTCAATGCATCGGCGCGGGTGAGAAGAGCACGAAGGAGATCTTTGAGCAGCTCGGGCTTTGCGAGGAGATGTCACCAGCCGGGCTTTACTATCACCTCTCCGCCCTCAAGCAGGCTGGAATCGTCGAGGTGGCCTCTTACAGGGAGGTCAAAGGCGGCACGCCTGAGAAGGTTTGGAGGCTGAAGACCCGGAGAATAGTGATAGATTTGCTGGAAGGAAAAGAGGTGGAATAAATGTGCTACGGAGAAAAACAAGGTCACCATGCTGGACCCATTGCTGGGCCCATGCATCATAGCGCCCCCCATTCTGGCGGGCATGGTGCGTGCGGTTGCGAAGAGAAGCAAGGTCATCATTCTGGCGAACATGGAATGTGCGGCTGTGGAGGACGCAGGTTCCTGAGCAAGAAGGAACGGATAGAGATGCTGGAGGAGTACAGGGAATCGCTGAAGTGCGAGCTCGAAGGGGTCGAAGAAGAGCTGAAACGCCTCCAGGTGGAATTGGAATAAGGGGTTTGACGAACGCTGGCCTGCGAATTCAACGATTTGCAGGCTGGCATTTTTACAGCACAGCCAAGCCCATAAGGAACAAAATTAACTCATCAGCTCAGCCAGGTTCATCATCTCCACCACGGCTCCGTCGGCCATCCGGTAGCGCGACCACTTGCCGTCTTTTCGCTCTTTTATCAGCCCGGCGTCTTTCAGGATGGATAAATGATGCGACGTGGACGACTGCGGTCGATCAAGAGCAGTCATGATCTCGCAGACGCATAGCTCGCCCTCCTTCAGCAGTCTGATAATTGCCAGCCTGCATGGATCTGCCAGCGCCTTGAAGATCTCAGCCTCCCTTTTGATCTCGCCAGCATCGATCTTTTCAATGACAGCGCGCAGCCTCTCAACCCTCTGCTCTGCCCTGCACGAATCGCCGATAAGCCTTGCCAGCCTTCGGGCGGCTTCCTCGCTCAAGCCCGGATGGCATGCTTCTCCGTTTAGCAGCATCCGCAGCCCCCGGTATGGATCAGGTTGCGATGCTCATTCTCAACGCATCGCTCACAAATTTTAATCCTGCCTCGCTCCCTATGGTTTACTTTGAGCAGCTGCCCGGCTTCGCAGCCGCAGATATCGCATTTCGCCAGCATTCTCTTCCCTCCTACCTACAGTCGCATTTTCTATTTCACATCCATTATCTTGGATGCATATATTTGAAACATGCGGGAGATCAGCGTGCTAACAGAGATTATGCATTTTCCTTCGAATTGGAATTGTTAGGGTTATTACTAATACCTTGCTTTCCAGTCCGGCTCATGGACTGGCTCGAAAACATTATATCAAAGCTTGTCGATATTACATTAACTGAGGAAGCCTGTGAAGATGACCCGTGTTGCAAGCAATCTCCTTCATGGGCCCACAAGGAAAAAGGGGTTGATAAAATATCTAAAATGGCAAGAGCCTCAGTCAAGCTGATTCTATTGATCGTTATGACGTCGAGCATCCTGGCCTTCAGCGCTCTAGGCGCCTCTGAAGATCACAAGCAGGTGGGTACTGGAGAAAATGACTGGTGGACTACCTATCCCGCGCAGTCACCCGCTCCTGGCTCTGAGGTTAATCATTCCTCCTGGGTGCTGGATGCCCTGAAGGAGAAGCCTGTGGTCGTCTACGTCCACAAGGATTGCACCACCTGCAAGCCCCAGACCGAGGCATTGGCTGAGATCGTGAAAGAGTATGGAGATAAATTCACCTACTACGATTTGGTCGGAAATAACAGCACGGAGATTGCCATGGCCCAGGATGCTGTGGTCTATGATCCCAACGGCGGGGTTACTTATGTGCCTCTGACAGTGATACTAACCCTGGCCCCTGGCTCTAACGGAACGGTGCAGGTCGTCTGGCACAGCACTGAAGAGGTCACGGGAAAAGACTGGATCAAGGAATACGTTGAGGATGCGATTTACTTCCACGAGCAGAACTCTGGCTCCTGGAAGCCTTAAAGCTAGAGCGGGTCCACAAATTCTGAAGCGTTTGGCTGTTCGACCAGAGGCGCAGAGATTTCGACTGGAGTTCAAAGATGACAGATGGAATAAGCAAAGGCCTCGACTTCCTTTCCAGGTATCTGACCGCCTGGATCTTCGCAGCCATGCTTCTGGGTATTGGCATCGGCTACTTCGCTCCCGGCATAACTGAGTTCATCCTCAGCCTGCATGTCGGCACGACCTCAATTCCCATAGCCATCGGCCTGATACTGATGATGTATCCGCCCCTGGCCAAGGTGAAGTACGAGGAGCTGGGGCGGGTATTCCAGGATAAAAAAGTCCTGGCTCTCTCTCTGGTCCAGAACTGGATCATCGGGCCGGTCCTGATGTTTGTTTTGGCCGTGATATTCCTGCGAGACTACCCTCACCTCATGTACGGCGTGATCCTCATCGGCCTGGCACGATGCATCGCAATGGTACTAGTATGGAATGAGCTGGCCTGCGGCTGCACCGAGTATTGCGCTGCCCTCGTGGGTCTGAACTCCGTCTTCCAGGTGTTCTTCTACTCTATCTACGCCTACATCTTCATCACTGTTCTGCCTGCTGCTCTCGGCATAGCTGAGGGCGCAGCAGTAAATATCACTATCACTCAGATTGCACAGAGTGTCTTCATCTATCTGGGGATTCCGTTCATCGCTGGAATCATCACCAGGTACACACTGATCAGGGCGAAGGGCAAGTCCTGGTATGAGGGTGACTTTATCCCAAGGATATCGCCAATAACTCTGGTGGCCCTGCTCTTCACAATAGTCGTGATGTTTTCTCTCAAGGGAGAGTACATCGTTGAGCTGCCCCAGGCTGTGATCAGGGTTGCCATTCCCCTGATTATCTACTTCCTCCTCATGTTTACCATCAGCTTCTACATGTCCTACCGGCTGGGGGTAAATTACGAGAACACTGCTGCCCTCTCATTTACTGCAGCCAGCAACAACTTCGAGCTCGCAATCGCCGTGGCTGTGGCGGTCTTTGGGATCGCCTCGCTGGAGGCATTTGCTGCTGTCATCGGCCCTCTGATGGAGGTACCGATTTTGATCAGCCTGGTGAATGTGGCATTGTGGCTGAAGGAGAGATACTTCGCCAAAGCTCCTGAAGTGTGCGAGAGGCTGGGGGTTTGAAAAAGTCAAACGGCGGCTGCGCACCCCGCAGCAGAGCTGCGGGGTATTCTGATAAAATAAACATCCCCCCTTCCCTTATGATAGGGGCTAATTATAAATATAGTTAATTAGTAATAATAAATGAGTGTGAAATAATAAAGTGTCCGAAATTATTCCTGAAGTAGACCAAAGTAGGGACTGCTCCATGCCAGCGATAGACTTTTTAATTAATACGGTTGATATGATTGAACCCTGTCAGGAGCAACAAGCATGCCTAGGAATAATCCCTCTCAAAGAGCGGCTGAAATCTCCGAAGAGTTAGAGATTCTTCGCGCCCATAGCGTAAACCATTCTGATAAAGCCGCCAATATCCTTCTGGATGCCATCGGACAGCTTAAGGTCGGCTTGGATGCGCTAACTATGTTAGCGGGGGGGGGGGCACGACCAATGCAGAGCAGGAAGCTTTTTTTGAAGACAAGCTGGCCTGCAAGAAAGGAATGCACCAGTCATTAGGACATTCTCCCGACGGTTAAGACCACTGATGGCATGATAAAATTCTCCAATGGGCTACAGGCACACCAGGAGTAGAACAATGCCAAAAATTGCTCTTGCTGTGATGGCGGTTATCGCTATAATGTCCTCGATTGGATCAGCTGTGTGGCCTTTCACAAGCACTCCTGAATCCTATTCGGGACCAACTGAATCGATTGTCTTCGGAGGGCTGGTAAGCGATGCAAACATCATGCTCTTTATTGCCGAGGACCAGCACTTTTTTGCAGCCGAATGGGATAATCTTGACCATTAAGACCTACAATACAGGATTGGCAACGACCGATGCCCTGCTGAACAATAATGTAGACATCGCTGGCGCAGCCGAGTACCCCATTGTAGCAAGGGCGTTCGAAAAAGAAAATATCAGCATAATATCAAGTGTAAGCAAAGCATACATCGTACAGCTTGTCGGGCTGACCGATAGAGGGATTAGAAACGTATCAGACCTTAAAGGGAAAAGGATTGGCCTTCCCAGAGGGACGCTACAGGAATTTTATCTAGGCCGATTTCTCGACTTGCATGGCATGAGCATTCGGGATGTCACCCTGATCAACACGATCCCGGGACAGGTAGCCGATGCCATTGCTAACGGGAGTGTCGATGCAGTGGTGACGTGGGAACCATTCGTAAGTCGAATACAGGAACAATATAAAAAATGGAACCGTCAGTTGGTCGGTGCAAAGCAGCCAGGCCGTTTACAGTGTTTTGGTTTGCAGGAACGACTGGATAAAACAACATCCGGACCTGGTCGGAAGATTTTTGAGTTCGCTTTTCGCAGGCGGAAAGATACATAATTCTGCATCCCGCCGAGGCAAAGGTTCTCATCCTGCAAAAAACGATACCACTATGACGATGCGTATATGGCCGATATCTGGCCTGAAAACCAATTTCTCTCTCGCTGGACCAGTCGCTCGTCACTGCCATGGAAGATGAAGGGCGGTGGACGATCAAAAACAACCTTACCACAGAGAAGGAAATACCCGATTTCCGGAATTACATCTACACGAAAGGCCTAGAGGAAGTTAATCCTGAAGCGGTGAATATCATATGAGACAAGGAGTCATAAAAACGGCGTGGAGCAAAGCCATGAAAAGAATCGTTATTGCCGCGATAGTTGCAGTCTTTGCTGTAGCGCTGGTGGGATCAGGTGCATGGCCTTTCCCGGATTCCTGGACTTCTGGAACGCCCGAGTCGATCACCGTCGGGAATATGCTCTATGGGTATTCCGGCCTGATGTTTATCGCCGATGACCAGGGCCTTTTTGCCGAGAATGGTCTAAATGTGACCCTACTCAATTATACATCAACAGTGGCCTCAATCAAAGGGTTGGAGAACAATGACACGGACATTACACTTGTGCCCGAGTATTCCATCGTAACTGAGGCGTTAAATAAAGAAAATATCAGCGTGATTGGGAACATCGATAAGTATGAGTCGGTATTTCTTATCTGCCGCAAGGACAAAGGAATCAATAACTATTCTGACCTAATTGGTAAAAGGATAGGCCTTTCGCGAAGCACGGTCGGAGAATTTTATCTGGGCAGGTTCCTCAACCTTAAAGGCATACACATGGAGGACGTGAATCTCGTGAATATGCCAGCAACCCAATATGTTGATGCCATTACAAACGGCAGCGTCGACGCCGTTGTAGTCGTGTATAAATATCTCGATCAAAGTAAAGAGCGATTAGGCAGCAACCTCGTTGTTTGCATGGCCGATACAAAGTAGTCAGAGTGGTTATGTAGTCCTGACCTGCAGGAGCGACTGGGCCGCCAGCCATCCGAGACTATTAATAAGTTTCTGAAATCGATGATACAGGCCGAGGAATATGCAATTACGCATCCGGACGACGCAAAGGCAATCGTACAAAAACGGATGAATTATACGGATGCGACAATGGCCACTATCTGGCCCGATCACCACTATTCTACGCTCGACCAGTCGCTTATCCTGGCTATGGAGGATGAGGCGCGGTGGATGATCAAGAACAACCTTACCGCTGAAAAGCAGGTACCAAATTTCCTGAACTACATACATGAAGATGGCCTGAAGGCGATCAAGCCAGAATCGGTGAATATCATACGTTAAGGTAGGGACCATGAAAACCAGGATCGTGCCAGGAGCAAAGCCCATGAAGAAGATTGTTGTTGCCGGGATAGCAGTCATAGCTGCGTTCGTGCTGGTGGGATCAGGCGCATGGCCCTTCTCAAATTTCGGGACTTCAGAAACAGCAGAGTCGATCACTATTGGAGCTCAACCCTATGAATCACTCGAGTTAATCTATATAGCTGAAGACCAGGGCTACTTCGCCGGGAATGGCCTCAATGTGACATTGAAAGAATTATACTTCAAGCCCTCGCGCTATTGAGGGGGTGTTGAAGGATGAGGTGGACATGGGGATGTCGGCAAAGTATACCGTCGTTGGGAAAGTGTTCGAAAATGAAGATATAAGCGTGATTGGTTGTATTAACAAGTATCAGTAAATAAATATTCTGGGCAGGAAGGACAGGGGAATTGAAAATGTCTCCGACCTGAAGGGAAAAAGATAGGTTTAACCCGGGGAGGCATAGTTGAATTTTATCTAGGGCGATTCCTCGACCTGCACAGCATGAGCATACAGGATGTAACCCTCGTGAATTTGCCGTCCCCACAATATGTGCAAGCCATTACAAATGGCAGCGTCGATGCACTCATCACCGGGGCATATATCGATCAAATCCAGGAGCGATTAGGTAATAACGTTGTGCTGTGGTCAGCTCAAAGCAGCCAGCCAGGTTATGCTACCTTGGCTTGCCGGGGCAGCTGGGCCTCTAGCCACCCTGAGCAGATAAACAGGCTCCTGAAATCGCTCGCCCAGGCGGAAAAATATGCCATCAATCAACCGGACGGCGCAAAGGCGATCTTACAAAAAAGGCTGAATTACACAGATGCGTATATGGCGACTATCTGGCCTCAACATCAGTTTCTCTCTCATGCTTGACCAGTCGCTCCTCCTCGCCATGAACGACGAAGGGCGGTGGATGATCAAGAACAACCTAACCACCGAGAAGACGTTGCCATATTTCCGGGATTACATCTACACGAAAGGCCTTGAGGAAGTTAAGCCTGAAGCGGTGAACATCCGATGAGATAAGAAGCCATAAAAACGGCGTGGAGCAAAGCCATGAAAAGAATCGTTGTTGCCGCGATAGCTGCAGTTTTTGCTATAGCGCTAGTGGGATCGGGGCAATGGCCTCTTCCAAATTTCGGGACAACCGATTCAGGAACGCCCGAGTCGATCACCATCGGGGAAATACCTTATGAAAATGCTGGGCTAATCTATATAGCAGAAGATCAGGGATTTTTTACCGTGAATGGCCTCAACGTGACCATCCGGGAATATAGCTCTACCAGTGCAATCGATGGATTGTTGAACGATGAGGTGGACATCGGGTTGTCGTCTGAGTATACTGTTGTTTTGAAAGCGTTTAAAAAAGCAAATATCAGCGTGATTGGGAACATCGATAAGTACCTGAACGTCTATCTCATCGGCCGGAAAGATAAGGGAATTGAAAACGTTTCAGACCTGAAGGGGAAAAAGATCGGCATTACCCGGGGTGGGCTGGGGGAATTTTACCTCGGCAGGTTCCTCGACTTACATGGCATGAGCATTCTGGAGGTAACCCTCGTGGATATGCCGCCCTCACAATATGTGCAAGCCATAACAAATGGCAGGTCGACGCGTTCCTGACCGGAATATACGTCGATCAAATCCAAGAGCGACTAGGCGGAAACATTGTATTATGGCCATCTCAAAGCAGCCAGGCAAGTTATTATGTCATGTCTTGCCGGAGCGACTGGGCAACCAGCCATCCGGAGCAGATAAACAGGCTTCTGAAATCGCTTGCCCAGGCGGAGGAGTATACTATAAATCATCCGGCCGTTGCTAAGGCGATAGTACAAAAAAGGCTGAATTATACTGATGCGTATATGGCAACTATCTGGCCTAAAAACCAGTTCTCTCTCACGCTCGACCAGTCGCTCCTTCATCGCCATGAACGACGAAGGCCGGTGGATGATCAAGAACAACCTCACCACCGAGAAGACGTTGCCATATTTCCGGGATTACATTTACACGAAAGGCCTTGAGGAAGTTAATCCTGAAGCGGTGAACATCCGATGAGACAAGAAGCCATAAAAACAGCGTGGAGCAAAGCCATGAAAAGAATCGTTGTTGCCGCGATAGCTGCGTTCTTTGCTATAGTGCTGGTGGGATCAGGGCAATGGCCTCTTCCGAATTTGGGGACAACCGATTCAGGAACACCTGAGCCGATTGTCATCAGAACCACAGTCCAGGAGTTGGCTGGACTAATCTATATCGCCGAAGACGAAGGCTTCTTTACTCAGAATGGCTTGAACGTGACCATTCATTATTGCGATACAGGGTTGGCATGCGTGAATGGTATGGCAAATGGGGAGTCGGATGTAGCGGCTTCGTCTGAGTACCCAGTTGTAGGAATTGTGTTAAAACAAGGGAATATCAGTGTATCGGTAGCATCAATAAATACCAGGGCCAGTATATTGTGGGAAGGAGAGATCACGGCATCAATCATGTCGCTGACCTACGGGGTAAGAGAATCGGCGTAGCCCGCGGAACAATAACGGAATTTTACCTTGGCAGATTTCTCTATCTGAATAACATTAGCCTGCAAGACGTAACCCTTACGGACGTCCGGCCGTCACAATATGCCGATTCAATCGTAAACGGCAGCGTGGATGCGATCATAGTCCCTCAAGTCTATCTTATGCCTGCAGAAGAACGGTTGGGTAGTAACGCTGTAGTCTGGCAAGCGCAAAGCAACCAGAATGCCTTCGGGGTCCTGACTTGCAGAAACAACTGGGTTGCCAGCCATCCCGAGACGATAAACAAACTCCTGAAATCGCTTGTTCAGGCCGAGAATTACGTTCTCAGCCATCCAACTGAATCAAAGGCGATCCTCCAAAAAAGGTTGAACTACACCGAGGATACATGGCTACAGTCTGGCCTCAGCACCAGTACTCCCTACGCTCGATATGTCGCTCCTCACCGCCATGGAGGACGAAGGGCGGTGGATGATTAACAACAACCTCACAAGCGAAAGGAAGATCCCGAATTCCAGGATAACATCTACACGAAGGGCTTGGAAGAAGTAAACCTGAATCGGTGAACATCCGGTGAAATGAGGAAGCATGAAAATCAGGACTCAATAGAGGTATTGCAGGCACTGGAGCGCCAGCATTACGATGTTGTGCTTATGGACTTGAAGATGCCAGAGATGGAGGGCCTTGAGGCCACTCAAATCATCCGCCGGCGCTGGCCTACAATGGCCCGAAGTAATAGCGATCACAGCTTATGCCCTGCAAGGCGAAGGGAGAAGTGCCTCGCTGCTGGCATGGATGGCTATATCTCAAAGCCAGTGCAGAAAGAGGATCCGGCAGAGGTGCTGGAAAACTTGGGTAAGCGCTGCGATATCTGAAACAACCGATGAATGATTTAGCATTAAGCCAACATCCTCCTCTATTCTTCTACATCCTCATTAATCCTCTGCTAGAGCATGCCTAGACTATTTATAGGGATCACCAGGCTTCTTAGCTCCTGTATACTGATGATATTAATCTTCAATTTCAAAAAAGAGATAAATCCAGAAATCCTTATATATGAATAAATAGATGGAACGCAGTGAGAGCTGAAGCTAATAATAGTATGGTGCTAGGCGGTAACTGATGCTGGATAAAGAACTGCCGGTCATCTCCGCCCGAAGATCATTGAAACGCTTCACGGTGGATAAAGAGATCGTGTAAGGGCAGCGCATGCTGTGAAGCAGAAAAGACTCTGGCCAGGTACGAAGACCAGGAAAAAGCCAGAGAGCGCTGCCTTCAGATCTGCGCTCAAGCCAAAGAGATAGAAGAAGAGGACCTAAATCCTGAAATCAAAGTTTTCAAGGCATCAGCCGATGCCACGCGCCTCAAGATTCTCAAGATTTTTTGATAAAAGGAGAGCTATGCATATGCGAGATAATGCTGGCTCTCAAAAAACCTCAAT
>CAWJYS010000021.1:0-213674 GCA_963847095.1 Methanotrichaceae archaeon
AAGTAGTACGTCTTCCCCTTGTATTCGCTCTTGAGCTTCGCGGTCTTCTCATCCACAATCATCTTGCACACGGGGTCTATCGCCATTTTGTCAACCTCCAGTACTTCTTTTAAGTCTGGCCGGAGGTATATACCTTTTGAGCAGGAGCGAAAGAGTAACTACGGTTACCGAGCTTAGTGCCATTGCCAGTGCCGCCAGCTCCGGCCGGAAGGTTATTCCAAAGAAGGGGTAGAGGACACCTGCAGCTAACGGAACCAGCGCGGCGTTATAGGCAAAGGCCCAGAAGATGTTCAGCTTTATCCTGGAGATTACTTTGCGGCTCAGCTGGATGGCAGCAACGGCGTCCAGCAGGTCATCCCGTATCAGCACTATATCTCCCGTCTCTATGGCCACGTCGGTGCCGCTGCCTATCGCAATTCCCACATTAGCCTGAGCTAAAGCAGGGGCATCGTTAATGCCGTCTCCTACGAAGGCAACGGGTAATCCTCCCTGCTGCAGCCTCTTTACCTCATTGGCCTTGTCCTCGGGCAGAACCTCTGAGAGAACCTCCTCGATGCCCACCTGCCTGGCCACAGCTGAGGCGCTCCTGGCATTATCGCCGGTTACCATTACTACTTTGAGGTTCATCTTCTTCAGCTCAGACACCACATCGCTGGCAGTCTCTTTCAGGCTGTCTGCGATGGCCAGTACCCCCGATACTCTGCCGTCCAGAGCGATCAGAACTGCCGTCTTCCCCTGCTCCTCCAGCGAAGTCGCTCTTGATAGGACCTCCTCGGAGAGTTCGATGCCCCTCTCTTTGAAGATCATCCTGTTTCCGGCTATGACCGCCGTTTTGCCCACACGTGCCACCACGCCCTTTCCTGAGAAGGCCTCGAACTCAACAGCCTCGACAAGGCCGATTCCTTCAGCTTCTGCCTTCCTGACGACAGCCTCTGCAAGAGGATGCTCGGAACCCTTCTCGGCTGAGGCCGCCAGCCTCAAAAGCTCTCTCTCCTCCAGTCCGAAGGCCACAACATCGGTCACATCCGGCCTGCCCAGAGTCAGCGTGCCAGTTTTATCAAAAGCGACAGCTTTCAGCCTCTCTGAGGCTTCCAGGACCTCGCCGCCTCTGATGAGTATGCCAAGCTCAGCTCCCCTGCCAATCCCCACAGTCACGGCGGTGGGCGTGGCCAGGCCCAGTGCGCAGGGGCACGCTACTACCAGAACCGATATCAGGGCTGTCAGAGAGAAGAGAAGCGTATTGTGGGCTATGAAGTACCAGTAGATGAAAGAGATAATGGCGATGGACAGGATTGTGGGGATAAAATAGGTCACAGCTCTGTCGGCAATCCTCTGGATGGGTGGCTTCGATCCCTGAGCCTCCTCGACCAGGGAGATGATCTGTGCCAGGGCAGTGTCCCTGCCAACCTTGGTGGCCCTGAACGTAAGCACGCTATTTTTGTTTAGAGTCCCTCCCACCACGCTTTGGTCCTTCTCTTTGAGCACGGGTATGGGCTCGCCGGTGATCATGGATTCGTCCACATAGCTCTGGCCGCCGATCACTACTCCGTCCGCAGGAATCTTCTCCCCCGGCTTTACTAATATTATGTCGTCTACCTGGACCTCATCTATTGGAACCTCGGACTCGCTGCCGTTTTTCAGCACTGTAGCTCTCCTGGGCTGTAGTCCTACCAGCTTCTTGATGGCCTCGGAAGTCCTGCCCTTGGCTTTGGCCTCCAGGTAGCGGCCCAGCGTCAGGAAGGAGGCGAGCATGATCGCAGTCTCGTAGAACATGAAGTCCGGAGTAAGGACAATACTGAAAGTGCCGAGAACGCTGGCGACGTAGGCCACGCCGATGCCCATGGCGTACATGACGTCCATGTCCAGGCTCCTGTTCCGGAGAGCGCGGAAGGCAGCAGTGAAGATGGGGTAGCTTACGTAGATGAAGACAGGCAGGGAGACCAGCAGCATGAAGAGGTCCATGGGCGCACCCATGAGGAAATGTAAAGCAGGGATGCTGTGCAAAGGCAAGTACATCAGGGCCATGAGAAATAGGCTGACTGCAAATCCGATGATGATGCGGCGCTTCTTCTCCCTCAGATCCTTCTCCAGAGCCTTCCTCTCGAGGTCTGCAGCAATCTCTTCTCCGGCAATTCCCAGATACTGATATCCTGTCTCTTCGATGGCCTTCTTCATATCCTCAAGGCTTGTCATCCTGGGGTTGTAGGTGACGTAAGCCTTCTCTGCCGCCAGGTTTACGCGGGCGTCTGTTACACCGTCCAGTTTCTTGAGGGCGATCTCCAGTGCTCCCACACACATAGCACAGACCATGCCGCCAACCTTTAGCACAACGTGCTCGTTGATCACCTCATAGCCGGCATCCCTGACCGCCTTTTCGAGCCCTGTCAGGGTAACCTTCTTCGGGTCGTATTCCACCGATGCACTCTCTGTCGCCAGGTTGACCTGGGCCTGATAGACTCCTTCCAGGTTTCCAAGCGACTTCTCTATAGCGGATGAGCAGGCGGCACAGACCATGCCTGCAATCTTAAGCTCGGCCTTCTTGCGCTCAGTCATGATTGGTCCAATCCCTCGTCGAAAGGCATTTGATGTTTCCCACCACTGGAAAATAGATTTGCAGGGTGGCTTTTTATTTGAATCTTTATTTGAATCTTTATTTGACTCTTTTTTTATACGAAACGTTCAAACCTGTCCCTGCTTGCCCTGCATATGGGACAAACCTCCGGCGGTTCACCTCTGCCGCAGAGATAGCCACAGACGAGACATCTCCATATAGGCACAGACAGCTTCTGAGGTACAGGCGATGTAGTTTCCGTAACAGGCTTCATTTGCTTCATCCTCTCCTCTAGTGGTGGCCTTCTTTCTGGAATCGGCCCAAGTTCTTTCTCCCTCCTGCAGACCTCGCCAGATACGTAAAGGGCACAGTAGCAGGCGTCATAATCAGTCAGATCAGGGTCTCTGTAGTAACAGGGGCAGATGATGTCAAGATCCTGTTTCCTATCGTCAGCTGCCAGCCTGCATGGGCAGGCTTTGTAGCCGTATCTCCTCTCGTTTATGATCAGGCCTCTGACCAGGCCTTTGGTAAATTCGACATCGGGATTGAGGTTGTATCCTCCATGCTTTGCTTCTCTGTCCAGACGGATGTAAAGCTTGTCCACCTCTTCCTCAGACGGCATCTCTGCAGTTATCACCTGTCATTTTAATGCCTCTCTGATCTCCTTCTCTCTGTAACCTACAATGCCCTTGTCACCAATAACCAGGGTGGGAAAGGAGCTGCTTGGATTATAGCGCTTGACCTCATTAATGGCGTTGGCGCGGTCTTCTCCTTTCAAGAGGTCCACATAAACGTAATTGAAGCTGACTTCCATGCTTGATAGAAGCTCCTTGGTCTTCTTGCACCAGATGCAGGTGCTCAGGGCGTAGAGGGTAATCTTTCCCTTATCCTTTCCATCTACTTTTTTAAACTCCATACGACCACTTACAATGATGGGATGCCGTCAAGTGATAAATAATTTTTCAGATAGATGATCAAATTTCTCGTGATTTAAGTTTCGGGATGGCCTTAAGTAAAGGTGCAAAAAGAGCTTTAAAAAGAATGGACGAAGATTAAGCCCAAGCTATCTTCTAGCAGTTTAGCTCATTGTGGATTGATCCTTCTTGCGCCCATCCTCTCTAGAGTCTTCTCTTCCTTCCTCACGCAGAGCCTTTCGGCATTTTTTACGAAGAACCACCAGTGGACAAAGACCATTGTTCCCCAGCCAAGCAGTGGATAGAGCATGATCCAGCGGTATCTGGAGGGAACGAATAGCATGTTTATCATCACCCAGAGGAAATTGACCACAATATAGATCAAAACATGGATTCCCCAAAGCGTCTCCTCTGCCTCTACATGAGAATCTCTGAACAAGCTCTTGTATTCTTCTAGACTTTCAGCCATTTTGGACACCAAAAATCTAATGCTTACTCGGAAAGGACTCCCTTTACCATTCTGGACGCCACTCTCTCTTCTCTGAGCCTGCACAGCTTATCGGCATTTCTCACATAGAACCACCAGTGGACGAATACTAGAGCACCCCAGCCGATGATGGGATAGAACATTAACCATCGGTACCTGACTGGAACATAGAACATGTTCAGCATCACCCAGAAGACATTAACCACAGCGTAGATCAGCACGTGAATGCCGAGCAGAATGTGTTGATCTTCTACATGTGATTCCCTAAACAGCCTTTTATATTGTTCTAGATTTCCTGCCATGTCAAATCACTTCCTTATGAAAACTAATTACTACATTAAAACGTCTTGAAAATATATGAATTTTCTGGACAATAATTATGTGGAAGTTCTTACATTAATTCTGCGGTTTTTGCTATCGTTAATCACATTTTTTCCCCAGATTATTCTTGAAAAATTCTTTGAAATACCATCTCCAAAAGCAAGAGGTTTGAATGAAAAATTTTTTAATCATTTCCTGCCTGATCCATTCAGGCGGGCGATAACCTTTAACCTGAAAGGAACAGAACTCCAGAACATGGTACACAGGTTAATGCTCCCGGCTCTTCTGCTTATCATTGCAGCCTCTGCTAGCCCCGATGAGGTATCGGGGGTGGTTTTAAAGGTGGTGGATGGAGATACCTTCGAGATACAGGGCTTCGGGCTGGTGCGGCTGGCGGACATAGATAGCCCGGAGATGGGAACTATCGAAGGGGTTCACGCCAGGGAGTACGCCCTCGAAAACCTCCTGGGAGTTCAGGTGTTCATCGATATTGACGATAGCGTTTGCAGAAAGCCTAATGCTGAGGCTGCCTGCGTGGCCTATCTTGCCAACCGGAACGGGACCCCAAATTTAAATAGGAATTTCAATAAAATGATAGTCCAGTCCGGATATGCCGTGGTGAGAAACGATACCCGGAACGAGTTCGATCCCGTAAAATGGTAAGATGCAGGCGGCAATAGAGCGGTGAGGGAGGATAGCAGGTCTTTTTTTAGCTTTTGGGACGATCTTTGGCAGAGTTCTTCTTCGAAAATCCAAACAATCCTGCTAACCTTGACCTCCAATCGATATTTCGATACTTGGAGACGGCCTCTTTCCCCAGAATTAGAACGCCAATCCAGAAAGACGCTTCTCCCATGATCACCAGCAGGGATGATATTATTATCTTGTTACCGGCTGAAAAGGGGACAAAGGGCACCAAAAATAGTCCGCCGTAGAAGATGAAGGAGAGGGCTATGAGGGCCAGGCCCAGCCATTTCTTTAGAAGGTCTGAATTAGAGGGATTATCAATGGGGTTGTTTTTCATCTCCTTTTCTCAGAGGCGTCACAAGGATCTTATCTACCCTGTGATCATCCATGTCCACGACCTCAAAGCGAAATCCACCCCATTCAAAGCGGTCTCCAGTCGTTGGCACTCTCTCCAGATGCATCATCACGAACCCACCCATGGTCTGGTAAAGCTCCTCGCCCGGCATCCCATCTATATGAAATGCCTCTTTGAACTCCTCCACGGACAGCGCTCCGTCCACCAGCCAGGAGTCGTTCTCTCGCTTCACTATCATGGGCTCTGCCAGCTCTTTGATGTGAGGTATGTCACCTACCATTGCTTCCAGAAGATCAGTGAGGGTCACTATGCCCTGGACTGAGCCATACTCATCCAGGACTAGGGCCAGATGAATGCCTGTCTGCTTGAACCTCTCCAGGACTTTTAGCGCCCTCATGCTCTCCGGTATGAAGAGAGGCGGAAGCAGGGAGGACTTCAGGTCCACCTTTCCGTCCTTTATGCTGCAGGGGAGCAAATCCTTGGCCTGCACAATGCCTAAGACGTTATCCAGCTTTCTCTTGCTGATAGGAAACAGAGAGAACGGCCCGCTGGATATCTTTCTCTGGATCTCCTCGGGCGGGTCATCGATGTCCATCCAGACGATCTCCGCTCTGGGGGTCATGATGTCATCGACCTTCCTATCGCCAAGGCGGAAAACCCTCTCCACTATATCCTGCTCTTCCTCAGCGATCACGCCCGCCGTTGTGCCTTGCTCGATGAGGATTTTTATCTCTTCCTCTGTCACTGTCGGTTCTACGTATGGCTTTACCTTCAGCATTCTAAGCACCAGGTCTGTGGAAGTGCTCAGCAGGGAAATTACAGGAGACGCTACTCTGGAAAAAGCGTGCATGGGCGCCGCAAGGATGGAGGATATTCTCTCCGGGTTGCTCAGCGCAATCCTTTTTGGAACCAGTTCGCCTAGGACAAGGGTGAGGTAGGTTATTCCCAGGACGACTAGGACGATGCTGATCGCATCGCTGTACTGGGCAAGGAACGCAAAATTCTTTAGAAACAGGGCCAGTTCCTCTGCGATGGTGGCCCCGCCGAAGGCTCCTGCCAGGATGGCCACCAGGGTTATGCCTATCTGGATGGTGGAGAGAAACTTGGTGGGCTCTTTTGTCAGCTCCAGGGCAGCACGTGCGCCTGTGTCTCCATCATCTGCTTTCTGTTTCAGCAGGGCTCTTCTGGCAGAGATCACGGCCATCTCCGACATGGAGAAGATGCCGTTGGCGATAATCAGCAAGATTATTATCAAAATTTCAAGGATCATGGCCCACCCACCTGTTTTGCAATCTTGACTGCTTTCATCTGATACCAGCATGCTCCAGAACTGCTAAGGCTTAGCAAATTGAGATTATATCGAGCTTATTTCGAAGCAGCAACTTCATCCTCTTTTTCGGCTATCAGCGTTAAGTTCTTTGTGCCTTGGTGGTTAGTTCAAATGGGCTCACCACAGAGACACAGAGGCACAGAGGGATTTTGATATTACTATCCGAAGTTTTCGTTCTCTGTGCCTCTGTGCCTCTGTGGTGAAGTCGTAAGTTCCACCACAAAGGCACAAAGAGAGTTCTTAAGCCTCGTGCACTTTCAGGATAACCTCATCTTGTACATTCCTCTTCGAAGATATATAGATCAAGGATAGTATTTAATTGTTTGAGCTGCTACTATTGGTACTATGATGAAATCCGTTATTCTTATCCTATTCCTGCTAGCTGCGGCAGCGACTGCCCATCCTCAGGAGGCAAAAGGCATAGTCACAAAGATCCTGGACGGCTCCACCTTCGAGGTGAATACCCTGGGCTGCGTCCGCCTGGCTGATATCGTAAGCGTTCCTGCCAGCTCCATGGGCGGCCTTAAAGCCAGGGAGTTCACCCGTGACACGATTGCCAATACCCAGGTCTTTCTGGACATAGATAACCAGACAGGCCAGGATAAAGACGGCTGCTGGATGTGCGTGGTCTACAGGGCACTTCCCAACGGTACGCCCAACCTGAATGCCAACTTCAACCAGATGTACGTGAATGCAGGATACGGGAGGATAAGCGATAACCCGGATACGGAGTTCAACCCGGCGAACTGGAGCAGTTCTAGCGGATGAGCCTCAGATTAAGTGGATAGCGGTAAGCTTCGCCCTTGTTAGCCTTCGATGCCGCTATTATTACCAGCACCAGATTAACTATCCATATTATCCCCAGCAAGACCCAACCGATGAGGATGAGCGTCAGTATTCCTGCTACAATTCCGTAGAGGGTCATAGAGATCTGGAAGTTCAGGGACTCTTTCCCCTGGTCTTCCACAAAGGCGTACTGGTCTTTCTTCCATTGCCATACAACCAGAGGGCCGACGATGTTCAAAAGCGGCACCCCCAGCAGGCCAATTAGCGCCGAGAGGTGGCAGACCATTCCCAGAGTGCGGGCCTCCTTATCGTACTCGACCAGAGGCGCTCCCGACTTATCGAGCAGCGTACTTTTCGGCTCTATTTTAACCTCTACTTCATTATCTGCCATCTGTTAAAATTGAGACCTTCAAGATATAAAAATTAGCTGGCTCTGAAAGCCGGTTCAGAGCATTGCTCAGATGCTCAGAGCCTGAAGAGCGAGGTAATTACACCAATATCTCCACCCCTCCGCTGTCCAGGTGGCGAGCGAGGCGCCCTGTTTAAGATAAGCTTTTACCGCCGAAGCCTCAGCACATCTCCGAGAATAGCTCAACCTGCTTACCCTGCGAGAATGGCCAGCTCCTGCAGACCAGGGTTCGAACACTAACTGAAAACCGCATCTTTTCCTTCAACAGAGCCTTGATTACCTCGGGGTATGCATCACCGCTGATTGGGGCGAAGGAACTCTTCTTGTAACCACCAATCCTTGATTGCTCCATCTCTCCTTTGATCCATTCCTCATGTGTGACCAGATCAAGGGCCAACTCCTCAACTGCACGGCGATAAAGGTATAATGCAAGCAGTTTGGCTGACTTTTCTGAAACGCAGGCGAACACGTAAACAGGACTTACAAAGAAGCTCGACTTAGGTTTCAATGGCTGACCTAAAACGTTATGCAGTATCTCATAGCCTGCATCTTTATCGAATCCTCCTGCGCAAAGGCAGTAAAGGTCAAGCTCAACCAGGGCATAGCGGCTCTTCGGTGCGTTGATAGTGATGGTCACATAGGGTCGGGCATGTGCAGAACACCAATCCCAATACGTGTTCGATACGTGGCGGTTCAGCATCCTGATCACATAGCGCGCTGCAATAGCCTCTTCCAAGGTCTTATGGAGTTTTAGCACGTACTCACCTATCGATCTTCACTATCAGTTTCTGGGCTTTCTTCTTGATCTAGTCGCCCGAAAGATTGCTCTGAAGGCAGCCATCCACCAGGGCTACACAGATATTAAGCTCCAGGAGCGCAGCACGAAGAAAGTGCACCTCTTCGAGTGCAAGAGGGTCCAAGTAGATAAGCCCAAGAGCGCTCCGGCACGGATGCCAGACAAGATCTGGAAGCCTCAGGTCAACAAGCTGGGCACAGAGAAGCTACTGGAGCTTTGAAGACTCTCCATCAGCCTCTCCTGAGGATCTGATAACAGGAGGCCTTCCGCAGGCTGAGAAGATCAGGCAGAATCTTCTATTGCTGCCAGCACTTTCTTTGCTGCCGATGCCCTCTCGGACCCGGACATATCCTTCGCCATCTCCTTCAGATCCTCGACTTTGATCTGACCCATCTTGAACCTGGTAACGAGGATGCCGGTCATGATGGCATCGCTCTTCCTCGCCTTCTTAGCCAATCTTCCCCATCTCCTTCTTGGCCATAGTTATCCTGAGCTGGCCAGGCCCCTCTACCATAGTGGATATAGTAGTAATAGCTTCCACTCTCCGGGATAGAATCGATTTAAAAGGGCTAAGGATATACCCCTGTTTGTGCTCCAACTATCTCTCTCCATCCTATCCCCCACATCTGTCCCCATCCTGCTTCAAATAATACTAGTCCTATGAGGATTAACGGGATTGTCACTAACCATTCCAGCCCGAATATGATATTTTGATCGATATTTTCTCTTCTGAGTTTTATATCGGGCAAGAAAAACATAAACAACATCATTAGCCCTCCTGTCAAAACCCATACGATAGGCTCCCCTTCCAAGGCCCAACGTAGCGTCCCTGCAAATAATACACCATGCCAATATCAAGACTATGAGCTTACTTATCTCAAAATTTGTTTGAAATTCTTCAGCAGACTGCATACCCACTTCCACCTTTTATAATTTATGATATCATGGTTATTAATCGTAGTGATAGCCATGCAGCCCATAAAGAGACACCAAATCTCCAGCGATAATCTTTAAGATCTCCCGGTCTATCAGCGCACTATGATCTACAGGTTAGTTTTATCGATGCTGGTTTTAATTGCAGCTGCAGCCGCCAGCCCGGATGAGGCTTCAGGGATTGTGACTCAGGTTAAGACGGGAGACGCCTTCATGGTAGATGGAGTGGGCTGCGTAAGGCTCGCGGATGTAAAGGCCCCGGAGACCGCTCGCGAAGCCCTGTACTCTCAGGAGTACACCATGCAGACTCTGCTGAACACCCAGGTCTTTCTGGACATCGATAACCAGACCAGCCGGGACGAGAATGGCTGTTTGATCTGCGTGGTCTACAGGGCCGGACAAAACGGTACTCCTAACCTTAACGCCAACTTTAACCGCATGCTAGTGGACGCAGGACATGCTCAAGTACTGGACGACAAGAGAAACGAGTTCGACCCGGCAAGCTGGTGGTGTGGGCAAAGCTGTCCCGTATAGGTTGTCCATTTAGATTTTTTATTTTTCATCGCATTCAGTCCTGGACTCACGAGGTCGATTAATGCTCTTTTACTTACTTCACTTTCAGATAGATTTATTAAACCGGCCAGCAAAGACTCATCTACCTTGTGTGGGAGGGATTATCATAGCCAAGAAGATCGCCGAGAAAGAAACGAGGAACTTCGCCCTCAGAGATAAAGAGGGCAATGAGATAGGTGTCTTTTCGGGAAAATCGCCCAGGCAGGCTGCCCTCAAGGCGGCCAACAGGGGGCATGCTGACATAAGACTCAGGGAGCGAGGCACGAAGAAGGTGCACCTGTTCCAGGGCGAAAGGGTCCAGGTAGCCAAGCCAAAGGGAGCACCCGAATGGATGCCGGACAAGATCTGGAAGCCTAAGGTCAAAAAAGTAGGGATAGAGAAAATTGAGGATATCTGAAGCCTAAGTTCTCCCTGGATGAGTGAAACTCATTCAGAACCATTTTTTGTGGCTTAAGTCTCAGATTAATACCGATAGCGCGATAAACAAATGAGAGTTCCCCGCTGTTTCGTGTGGGTGAACTAGAAATTGGTTCGCCAATGAGGGCGCCGACCTTTCCAAATTCAATAATCGTTTCCGTTCTTTGTGAGTCCTTTGTGAGCTTTGTGAGCTTTGTGGTGGTATTCGTAAGCCCTTGGATTTAGCAAATGATTGACTGTTTTTAACCACAAAGCTCACAAAGATCACAAAGGATCCACACAGAAGATCCTGGAGCCTGAACTGCCAAGAAACATCCGCTATAACCTGTGGCTAGCCGCTCGTTATAACGAAGAGCCCAAATGAGAGATACTAATATATCCATGCAGGCATTTAAACTGCATTAATGGTTTCGTTTATGAGGTTAATGAAAGCCGCAATTGTTGCAGCTCTTCTTAACAAGGAGATCAGGCAGGCCATCACGTCTAAGCTTATGAAGTCGATGAATGGCAGCAATCGTTCCAACCATTCCGATCGCCTTTCGGCCCTTATCGAAAGCGTCCTCGCCATTATGCTTTCGAGATCGATGAAAGGAAGCTGGGCTACACAACCAGCGACGATCTCGGCTATTAGTGCGCTCCTGGCCACTCTAATGAAGTCAAAAGAAGGACGTCACGACCGCGAGGATCATATCATTGATATCGATGACTATACCATCGTCGATGAAAAGTGAGGACTTGATATCAGGAAGGACTCCTGTCGGCAAGGGCAGATAAGATCAGGCGGAATCTCTTATCCACTCCAGCACCTTCTTAGCTGCCGATGCCTTCTCCGTTTTGGAGGTATCCATTGCCATCCGCTCCAGGTCTTCAGCCTTGATCTGACCCATCTTGAACCTGGTAACCAGGATGCCGGTCATAATGGCATCGCTCTTCTTCGCTTTCTTGGCCAACCCTTTCAATCTCCATCTCTATCTTCACCGTCTGAGCGAGCCCAAGACATTTTCAGACAGGCCCTCTTTCAGCAGTCGATGGTGCAGTAATAGTTTTTGCTAAGCCGATCAAAAGAATTGAATTGCATTTGAAGGAAGACAATGATGATAACCGAAGAAGGCATGACCATGCAACCATACGACCATAATTGAGGCGATATCATGTTTGACATCCTAAGAAAAAGACGCAGCATCAGAAGATACATGGATAAAGAGATAGAGCCTGAGATCATAGATTTGCTTAAGGAAGCAGCCTTGCGCTCGCCCTCGTCGCGCGATATCAAGCCCTGGCGGTTCATTTTCATAACAGACAGGGTGCTTTTAAAGAGGCTCTCCAAGGCTAAAGAGCATGGCTCGAGCTTTTTGGACGGCGCCCGGCTAGGCGTCGTCGTCTGTGCTGATGAGAGTGAGTCAGATGTATGGATTGAAGACTGCTCCATAGCCTCCATAATCCTGCACCTTGCGGGCCAGAGCCTAGGCCTTGGATCCTGCTGGATTCAGATAAGAAACAGGATGTACAGCGACAGCCTGTCCTCAGAGGATTATGTCAAAGAAGTCCTTGGACTTCCAAAAGGCACGAAAGTGGAGTCGATGATATCCTTCGGTTATCCGGACGAGGAGAAGCCGCCTGTTTCAAGGAAAGATCTTGATTTCGACAAAATATGGATCAAAAGCATGGATCAAGAGGATCTTCAGCCTCGTTCAGCGCGAAGGCCTCCTCCCTCTCGATGCAGGTCGGGCACTCTTTGCAAGGCATCTCTTCTCCTTTGTAGCAGGACCAGGTCAACTCATAGGGCACTTTTAGCTCCAGCCCGAGCTTCACTATCTCGGCCTTGGTCAGGTCAATGAAAGGCGCTCTCAGCTCCACAGGATGCCAGGCTGTGGCGAGAGTGATCGTCGGCTTTAAAGCCTCCACGAACTCCTTGCGGCAGTCGGGATAGATTGTGGAGTCGTTTCTGTGAGCGGCGTAAAAGACCGCAGGAATTTCATGGGCCTCAGCATAACCGGCAGCTATGGCCAGCATGATCATGTTGCGGTTGGGCACGATGGTCTGCTTGGCGGCATTCTCGGTGTAATGACACTTGGGGACCTCTTTTCCGCCAAGAAGAGCGCTGTCGCCTAAGATCGCAGCCAAACAGCCCAGATCGATTACCTGGTGGGGGATTTTCCGTAATCTGGCAATCTCTTTGGCGCAGTCTATCTCTTTTTTGTGCCGCTGGGCATAGTTGAAGGTCAGGGCCTCTACCTCATAGCCGTCGGATAGCATCTTGTAGAGCAGAGTGGTCGAGTCCACGCCGCCGGAGAGAATTAAAACCGCCTTCATCGGATTCTCCTTTTCATGGTCTCAAACATCAATGAAATAAACATCATTGAAATAGCAAACCGCATGGGATAATTAAAAGTATTCCTTCCGCCACCAATTTTCTGCATGGGGTGCCTTGAGACTGGGGCGCCTTGAGACCAAGCGGTTGGTGAAAAATATCCGAGGCGGGAGAGGTTTACTGAGGGCCAATCTAGAGCTGAAGTCTGATGCTCTCCTCCTGGCTTCAGCTCTAGATAGTTACCGCTCAGAGGTTGATGCTGTACACCTTGTCGGTTTCGAAATATTGCTCAGTGGATCGGGACTGCCCGTTCAAATATATGGTTATCTTATGCACGCCGCCACCCCTCACCGGGAAGCTGGCGATGCCGTCGGGAACTCCTCCTGTGCCTTCGGTGAGGGCGAAGACATCGTCAATGAAGATATCATAGCCCTTCCAATCTGATACTAGATTGACCCTGGCCCAGTTATAGCCGAAACCTCCGAAGGGAGAGGTCTCCTGAACATCGATCACAACGGGATTGCTGGCCCTATTGTTGATAACGAAATAGAGGGTATGCTTTCCTGGAGTGTCTGCGTAGTATTTTATGCGGCTGTACGGATAGATGGCGACGAGGCTCGTCAACGTCTTTCCGTTTGGATATAAATCATAGAGGTAGGCATATCCTCCTGTAGAAGTGATCGCTATAAGATTAAGGGTTGAGTCTTTGGGCACTTTGGCATAATCTGTCCAGCTGTCCTCCCCCTCGATCCAGAGATAGTTGCCCTGGCCATAGGAGTAGTAGTACTGCATATCCGAGTAAGGTATCTTCTTATGATCCACTCCCATGTAAACGTAAGACGGCCCGCTGCCGCTAGTCACATATTTCTCTACTTGGCTCACCTGGCCGCCCTTAACCGATGAGCTGAAGCTGTAATACTGGGAGTATTCAACTACAGAATTGCCCGTTGAATAGCTCTGGGACGTCCCCTGGCTATAACTACCCGGGTATTGAGCGATAGCTGTAGGCAACGCAAGAAATATCGCTGTTGCTAAAAGGATATATATCAATCTCATTGAGAATCCCTAAAAATATATGCTATGTTGATAGTAATAAATTTTTGGTTAATTTAAATTAGAAGAGATCGTCTTTATTATATGGATCGCCATCGAATGGATTAGAGTTATCAACGGATCTGCTGTCAGATCGCAAAATTTCGAAGATAGATACAATTGCGCGTTTCGGGCATCGAGAGCCTTTCATCACATTATCCAGGATTTAAAAGAAATATCTTTCTATGTTATACGTACTTTGATAAGTGTAATTATCATTTACCGTTATCTTTTTCCGGCAAAGCTACTTATTCTTACACGCACTATCCTGTATCCATGAGATGGCCTGCAGTCAGAAGACGGGAGATATCTTTCCAGAATGGCAGCCGCAGAGATGCAAGAGTCCTGGAGCTAGAAATGGCAATGGAGATCCTTGGAGAGGTATTCGGCATAAAAAGCTGCGAGGTCGAGGAGATGATCAGGAACCGTCTGGAGGAGCGCCCCCTCTACGACCGGGAGTTCCATTTAGACCAGCTCTCGTGACCTATTACCGATTATTGCCTTAGCATCATCTGATCGTCAATTGCTTTTCCTGAGCGACTATTCACATTCATTTCTAGAACTATTTCTCAGGAAACTATTTATTCGACTTACCAACGATCTGAGTAAATTCACCGCTTCCAGAAGTTCATGAGAGACATACTTCAAGACCTAAAAAATATCGCAGGCGCCAGGGCCACAGCCTCGCCCTCTGAGCTGTGCTGTTATGCATCAGACGCATCTTTGGTTCAGGGCATGCCGGACTACATCGTCCGCCCGATGAGCGTCCAGGAGGTCTCCCGCATTCTTTGCCTCTGCAGCGAGCAGGGAATTCCCGTTACCCCGAGGGGTGCGGGAACCGGCCTCTCCGGGGGCGCGTCTCCCGTAAAAGGCGGCGTAGTGCTGGATATGTCCGGCATGAACAGGATTCTGGAGATCGACGTCGAGAACCTCCAGGTTATCGTCGAGCCTGGCGTGGTCCAGGAGAGGCTCAATTCTGCCCTCAAGCCCTATGGGTTCTTCTTTCCGCCCGACCCCGGCAGCTCTGCCATGTGCACGATAGGGGGAATGACCTCTTACAACAGCAGCGGCATGCGCTGTGTCAAGTATGGAACCGCGCGTTGCTACGTCCTGGACCTGGAGGTCGTCCTGGCCGATGGCCGCGTCATCCACACGGGCTCGAAAGTGCTGAAGTCGGCAGCAGGCTACGATCTCACCCGGCTCTTTGTGGGGTCTGAGGGAACGCTAGGAGTCATAACCAGAGCAGGGCTGAAGATCGTCCCACTGCCTGCTGCCAGGCGGCTGGTGATAGCCTCTTTCCCGGATGCTGAGACGGCTGGGGAATCGGTGATAAGAGTCTTCTCCGGCGGTATCACGCCTTCCGCCTGCGAGATCCTGGATAAGATAACCATGCAGGTGCTAAAGCAGTGCGACCCGAATCTGGCTCTGCCCGACAGCGGAGATGTAATTCTGTTCGAGGTGGATGGAACAGAGGTCTCGACTGGTGAGGAGGCTAGAAGGATCGAGGAGATCTGCGCTTGTTCAGCTCTAAGCATTAAAATTGCATCCAGCCAGAAAGAGATGGATGCGATTTGGGCAGCCCGAAGGCTCGTGGGGGCCGCCATATCCCGGCTGGACCCAAAGAAGAGTCGTGTCTACGTGGGCGAGGACGTGGGAGTGCCCATCAGCCAGGTTCCAACGCTCATCAAAAGGGTGCAGCAGATCTCGGCCGAGGCCGATCTTCCGGCCATGAAGTACGGCCACATCGGAGATGGGAACCTGCATGTGGCCTTCTTCATCGATGTGATGGACGAAGATCAGTGGGAGAGGCTTTGCAGGGCTGCAGATAGGATACACAGGACTGCCATTGAGCTTGGCGGGACGGTGAGCTCTGAGCACGGCATTGGCCTTGCCAGGGCGAAGTATATGCCGGAGCAGGTAGGCGATGCGCTGGATGTGATGAGGACGATCAAGAAGGCTTTGGACCCGAAGGGCATTCTCAATCCGGGGAAGATGGGTCTATAACGGATACCATTACGGATACTATGACGGATACGAACTCCAGAATAGACCTCGATCTGAGGTCAATCAATAAATGCGTCCGCTGCGGGACCTGCCGCTCGGTCTGTCCTGTCTTCGAAGAGGTGGGCTGGGAGTCCTCGAACACCAGGGGTCGCATAATGATCATGAAGAGCCTGCTGCATCACGGACTGAAAGCCGATGCCGATGCAGTCGATAGCCTGAACACCTGCACAACCTGCGGAATCTGCACTGAGAACTGCCCTGCAGGCGTAAACCCCGTAGACCTCGTGGAATCTGCCCGGAGAGAGCTCGTCTCCAGGGGCGTGATGACTACAGCGCAAGCTGAGCTGAGCCAAAACATCTTTTCCAGCGGGAATACCTTTGGCGACAGCTCCAGCAGAAGGGCATGGCTCAAAGATCGCGGAGATTGCGGATTCCTGAAGGAGAAGGCGGACTTTGTTTATTTCGTGGGCTGCATGAACTCCTATCGCTATACGAAGACTGCAGCCAAGACCCTTGAGGTTTTGAGCCGTTTTGGAGTCGCTCTTTTGCCGAACGAGCAATGTTGCGGCTCTCCTCTATTGCGAACGGGCTTCGATGCCCGCAAATTCGAGGAAGCAAATACCAGACAAATCGAGAAGATGGGCGCGCATACTATTATTACCGGCTGTGCAGGCTGCTATACAACCCTCAAGAAGAACTATTCCAAAGAATTCAAGGTCGTCAGCGTTCCCGAGTTCCTGGCAGAGCACATCTCGGAACTGAACCTCCGGCCTCTGGATCTTACAGTAACCTATCACGACCCATGTCATCTGGGAAGGCATAACAAGATCTATGATCAGCCCCGCCAGGTGATCGAGGCCATCTGCGATCTTAAAGAGATGAAGGCCAGCCGACAGAGCGCAAGATGCTGTGGAGGTGGCGGAGGAGTTAGGGCAGGCTACAAAGACCTGTCCTTGAAAATGGCGAAAAGAAGGTTGGAAGACGTTCCCGAGGGCGTGGATTATATCGTAACCTCCTGTCCCATGTGCATCAGGAATCTGAGTGATGCTGGCGCGGGAGAAAAGATGATAGATCTGGTGGACCTTGTTGCAAAAGCATTAGTTCTTGATTCCTTTTAGATCCACTTGATCCACTTTCTCGTGAGACGGCCCGGGCAGTATTGGCATATAATTCCATACCCCTTTTGAATAAATATACATCCGTATCGCCTCATTCCAAAAGATAGCTATCTCCCGTCTTCGCAACGACGACATCTGCCCCGAACTCCTGCCTTATCGTCTGGGCCAGTGCCTCCGTAACGCCTGGCTCGCCATGGTTGAGGAATACCCGAGCCGGGAACTTCTTGAACCCCTGGAGCCACTCTAATATCTCGCTTCGATCGGCGTGTGCTGAGAATTCATCGAGCGACTCGATCCTGGCCCTGACATCGAACTCCCTGCCCATGATCCGTGCTGTCTTTGCGCCGCTTAGCAACTGTCTTCCTAGCGTCCCCTCGGCCTGATAGCCTACGAAAAGGATGGTGGATTCAGGACGTTCCAGGTTATGTGCCAGGTGGTGCAGAACTCTCCCGCCGGTGGCCATGCCGTTGGCCGATATGACGATGTGCGGCTCATTCACTCTGTTTATGGCCTTTGAATCTTCCCGCGATCTCGTATACTCGGTTCCCGGGAACTCTAGAGGATCGTCACCGTGTTTCAACAGCTCGCTGGTCTCAGAGTCGTAGCATTCCGGATGGCGTCGGTAGATCTCTATGGCCGAGATGGCCATAGGGCTGTCCACGAAGCACTTTATGCCCTTCAGCTTGCCCGCCTCGGCGTAAGGATTCAGCTCGTACAGTATCTCCTGAGTCCGTCCCACAGCGAAGGCCGGGATGACCACGTTTCCGCCCCGTTCCACTGTATCGAGAACTATCTCCAGGAGCCTCTTTCCCCTGCCGACATGATAAGCGTGGTCCCTGTCGCCGTAGGTAGATTCCAGGACAAGCCAGTCGGCTTCGGCCACCCGCGCAGGGTCGCAAAGGAAGGGCGCTCCAGGCCGTCCCAGATCGCCGCTGAAGACCATCTTCCGGCCGCCGAGGTCCAGCTCCGGCATCGCCGAGCCCAGGATGTGGCCTGCTTCCCGGAAGACGACTGAAAGGCCGCCCATTTCAACACGTCGGCCGTACTCAACAGGCTTAAACCGCCGCATAGCCCGGACCACGTCATCTTCAGTGTAGAGCGGAGCAGAAGGCTGGCCGAAGCGATCTCCCCCGTCCCGGTTCTCGCGCTCCGCCTCCTCTTCCATGATATGGGCCGAGTCCTTCAGCATTATGTCGCACAGATCGGCTGTCGCCGGTGTCGAATAGATCGGGCCTCGAAAACCCTGCTTGACCAGCAAGGGAACCCGACCGCTGTGGTCGATATGGGCGTGGGTGATCAGCAGCGCTCCCAGGGATCGAGGATCATGGCCGAAACCCGATCGGTTCCGCTTCCCTTCCCCTCCCTGGAATAGTCCGGCGTCGATGCCGATCCGGAAACCATCTTTGTCAAGGACAAGATGCGAGCCGGTGACGCCTCCAGCCGCTCCGTGGAACTCAAGCCTCATGCTCAATAGATTGGCGCTGGCGAAGATGAAGCTTTCTGCAAGATAGAATATTTATATCGAACTGGCGATCTTCAAGGCAATGGAGCGCTTCGGGATCGTCCTGGATGATGACTGCTTGCTCGAAGAGGTCAGGCCATTGTACGAGGAAGCCGATCCGGCTCACGATTTTTCCCACATTCTGCGAGTCTGCAGAAATGCCCATTTCATCGGCGAGCGGGAGGGCGCTGACATGCAGGTCCTCCTTCTGGCTGCCCTTCTTCACGATGCCGGGTCAGGGTCAAAATTAGCCCGAGGAGCCAAAGCCGAGTCTATCTCCCGGAGCCTGAAGATTGCCGAGGATTTTTTGATCAAGAATGGCGTTGCTGAAGACGTAAGGAAGAAGGTCCTGTATGCCGTTGAGGTGCACAGCTTCTCCAGAGGCATCGTGCCCGCCACCCTGGAGGCCAGGGTTCTGCAGGACGCCGACCGGTTAGATGCAATCGGCGCAATTGGTATCGCAAGGGTATTTCTTACAGGCGGCAGCCTGAAAAGAGAGCTGTATAACCCCGAAGATCCTTTTTGCAGGGACAGGGAGCCCAACGACGAGCGGTGGAACCTGGACCATTTCTACAGAAAGCTCTTGAAGCTGGAATCGGGGATGCACACTGAGACTGCCAGGACGCTGGCCAAGGAAAGGTCGATGGTTATGAGGAGATATCTGACGGACCTGCAGAGGGAGATAGAGGGCCAGAAGGAGATAGAGGATTGAAAGAAGGCAGAGATAAAGGGCAGAGGTAAAGGGCATAAAGGGCAGAGGTAGAGGTGGATAAAGTTGGAGATAGTTCTTCACCCAAGGCATGAGATCGATGCCAGGATAAAAATTCTTCAGAGCCAGATGGGAGATATGGCTGGAGTAATTTTATTTCAATCCGTAGACATGCTCTATTTCTCGGGCACAGCTCAGGAAGGGCTGGTCTACATCCCGAAAGACGGCCAGCCGTCAGTGATGATCAGAAAAAGCCTGCCCCGTGCCGCAGAGGAGTCTCCGCTGGAGGTCAGGCCGCTCAAGAGCCTGAAGACCCTCAAAGCTGACCTGGAGATTCCTTCTGAGGCGATAATAGGCCTGGAGCTGGACGTCCTGCCCTATAATAATTACTCAAGGATGGCTCATGCCCTGGGAGATGCCAGGTTCGTCGATGTCTCTGAAAAAATCAAGCATCAGCGCTCTGTTAAGTCGGACTTCGAGATCAACCTGATCAGGGAGGCTGCCAGGATTGTGGATGCGGGCCTCGCCTCTGTTCCCGACAACCTGAAAGAGGGAATGAGCGAGATAGAGCTGGCGGTTGTGGTAGAATCTGTTATGCGAAAGATGGGCCATCAGGGCATAATTAGTTTCCGCAGGTTCAATCACCGGCTTCCAATGGGCCACCTCATGGCAGGCTCTAACGCTGCAATCCCAAGCTACGTGGCATCGCCCACGGGCGGAAGAGGCATGTCGCTCTTGGAACCCCAGGGGCCGGGTTTTGGGAAGATAAAGAGGAACGAGCCCGTGCTGGTGGACTTTGGAGGAGTTTATAACGGATATACCGCTGATGAGACCAGGATATTCTCCCTTGGACCTCTATCCAAAGAGCTGGAGGATGCGCATCTTGCAGCTCTGGCGATCGAGGAGACTATAGCCAGATCGCTCGTTCCCGGAAAGACAGGTCGGGATCTGTTCAACCTCTCTGAGGCCGAAGGCGCTAAGCGCGGCTACCAGGACCACCTTGGAGGCCCGCCGCACAGCAAGGCTGGATTCGTGGGCCACGGTGTCGGCCTGGAGATCGACGAGTACCCGGTACTGGGCCCCATAGACCATCAGATTAAGCCGAACATGACAATTGCCGTTGAGCCGAAGATGATCTATCCGGGCATTGGCGTCGTGGGAATTGAAGACACCTTCCTAACCACATCTAATGGGGCAGAGAGGCTGACCAGGCTGCCGCAGGAGATATGGCAAGTATGATGAGAGCGGAAGGAGCGCAGCGACGACTCAGGCTTATGATAACTTGATGATCAAAACCATACCGGGACTGGCATGATCTGGCTCATCATGATCATAGCCCAATTCTCTTCGATCCACTCGTCTATCATTAATCCTCCGTAAGCCAGGCGATCGTGCAGAGACCAATCTCGATCTCCTGATTCAGCTTTGCCAAATTAATATAATGCCTATTGCTGTCTTCGATATACTCCTTAGAGGCGGAGCAGCAAGCCCAGAAAGTTGGACAGCATCTCCTGAGAATGAGTTCAGACATAGCTTTGGCACCTCCCTATCAGGTCATTTTGAGCTGATCCGTTCTAAACGTCCTATGCCTATGCAACCTCGTTTCGCAGTTCCCAAAGGCCTTCAGGGCAAAAACGCATCTATCACGTTGTCGGCCCAGTGGCATCTTGGATACTCTGCTTGTCAAGGATTCCCCGAGGGCCATAGCCCCGGCCACATCTATTAGAATCTTGTTGAACATTTACAAATTTTATTATACCTTATACTTCTTAAATTTTTCTAAAATATTGATAGATAAATATTAGAGCTAGCCTAAAATTCGATCTATATTCAAGTTTTATTGGGACAAACATTTATAATTATTTCGGTAAGTAAAACAGCGGCTCACATTGACATATGAGGCAACCGCTTAATTCATATTCACGTGCCTCTACAAAAATTCCGATAGCATCTGCCTCCTCGGCCCTTCTGCCTGCTTGAGGAAAAACCTGGGGCGCAGCCTTCCCTTCACCCTGGCACGCGTGTAGATCAAAGTCTTATCCATCTGCTCCGCCTGCTCCTTTTGCAGATCCTCAAGCTCCACCTTTTCGGCCTCGGATAACTCAATCTCGCCCTCGCGTCCCGATGACCAATCGAAGACACGAGCGTGATAAAGTGTCCTGATGTGCAGCAGATGGCCCCTTAATCTGTCTTCGTCTGTCTTGACAGCTGATGCATACTCCACCGGTCCCTGGAAATCTCTGCACTTTTCATCCGGCAAACAGAGATCCAGGTCTGCGATTCCCAGGTCAGGATAGCCCTCGCTCGTCCTCTTCAAAGTCTCGCACTTGGGGCAGTGCATCCTCTGGAACCATTCGGTAAAGATCCTCTCTTCAACGCCCGCCACCTGAGACCACAGCTGCTTTGCCTCGGTTTCGCTCCAGCCCGCCTGTCCAAGGAAAGCCGCCAGGATGGCCGCAGACCTGTGCCTGCCCTTGCTCTTCTCGCTTCTCGCCTGGAGAATGTTCTTTATGCAGGGAGGAAACTCTTCCACTGAAACGGGCTTTGAGGAGATCCACAGCATCTCTTCTCGCGTCTCGATTGCAAGGATGGAAACGGAAATCTCCTCTCCTTCCTTTGGTTTGGGTTGATATCTTCTGTAAGGCATTGTTTAGTCTCTTTTATGGCCTCCTACGAAATAAGCCTGTGTCTCTTTCTGTGGTCTGGCCGCCTTCGGCACAGGCGCTGCCCCTTTCAGGGACTCGTACTCCATCCTCTGCTGCAGAATGCATCTGCCCATGCGGATTCCACCAAGGGGGTTTTTGGGCGTGCCCATGGAGTTCATGCACCTGGCCATGACCGCGGCTCCGCGAGCGAGACCATCGTCCACGAAGACCACATTCTTCTCCACCTCATCGTAGAGGCCAAGCTTTGCGATCTCCTCCAGGATGAGGCTTGGCTTGTTGCCGCTTATGCCCGCCCGGCCAGTCACGCCAAGAGCTGTCTTCTTGGTCACGATGCCCTCCTCAATGCCCACTTCCACCAGCCTGCGGGCCACATTAGCGCACACTATGTCCAGGGTTCCAAACAGAGTCTTCAGGCCCTTGGACTTGTATAGATCTGCGCCGATATCGGAGAGCTTGCACATGTCGCTTCCATTGACTCCAACATCGCAGCCTATCAGGACAACGTTGTTCGCTTGAGCTGCGGCCGGGCTGACAGGGACCAGGCCGTACTTGTTGCGGCTTAAGGGAACCTTCTCGATTATCACCAGATCGCCTATTTGCTCTGCATAGGCCTGGGCTTCTTTGCCGTAATCCGGCTTCATCTTGGGATCGAATATGTCCAGCGTCGCTCCCGTATGCCTGTCCACCAATCCCGTCCCCTGCACCACTGCATCAGGTATGGCTCCGGCCAGGCCGAGCAGGTTTCCTATGGTGTGAGCATAAGGCAGCTCCTCGCTGGTAACCCTGCCGTCCAGCGTCGTCCCAAAATCCATAGAGAGACAGGGATTGCGGTAGTCCACATCTGTCCAGCGGCTGCCTTCCTTTATGCCTGCAGTGGCCAGCTCTCCCTCCATCTCGTTGGCCACCACCTCTACGCCTGTAGATCCCTGAGGCGGGTAGCAGGATGCCACAGCGCCCATGAATATCACTTTCTCGATCATGGTGTAGCGTTTGAACTTATCTATGATGTTGTGGATGCTCATGGCAGGAGTCATGAGCCTGGGCGGAACCCCGGCCATGAGGCAGCCCTGGGCCAGGGCCTGAATGAACGCTCCCACCTGGTCAGGCGAGTCAAGCTCTGCGACTACGCCCGTCGACCGAACAACGAAGTGCAGGTCGGTCTTGATGTCCAGCCTGGCCTTTTCGTGGCTCTCGATGAGTGTGTCTCTGACAAGCTCTGCTATGGACTCCTTGGTGAGAGCTGTGCCATTGATGGTGCGGGCGAAGGCCTCCTCCCCGGCTTTAGGCTGCCGCACATCCCTGGTCATCTTAACGGTTTTGTTGACGATGTAGGTCTTGCCGGTGGTCATGTCCGTGGCAGTGAGGATGCACTTGGTAGTAGTATTGCCGACCTCAACCGAGGCCACGATGTAATAAGGTTTGGTCTTGAGGTCGAGATAGTTCACTGGAGGGCTCTCCGCAATGCGGGGTTTGGGCTTGGACTTGAAGAGGCGGCCGAGGTTCATGATTTAGGGAAAAGAATTAGGAGACGATAAAACCTTTGGGTGGCTGGATCTGGATTGAGGGCAAATTCTGAATAGATGACTGGTGATAGGGTTATAGCATGAAGAAGTACTCGAAGTTGCTTCTCTATGGGTTCCTGACCTGGCTCATACCCTTCTTTGTTTCTGTGCTGATATTTCCTATACACCAGACAGAGCGCCCACTCTTTGAGTCCATCATGCCCGTGATCATAGTCGCATGTGTCGTCTTTTTCTCAGTCCTCTACTTTAGCGGGATAACTTCAGGATTTCAGAAGGAAGGGGCACGCTTAGGGGCTGTCTGGCTGGCCATAAGCCTCTTCATAGACCTTCTGCTCTTCATGGATGGGCCGATGAAAATGCCATTGGCGGATTACTTGAAGGATATTGGGCTTACCTATCTAATAATTCCTATGATTACTATCGGTTTTGGTTATCTGCTTGAGCGATATGAGCAATAGCCGGCAAATATTTTAGCTGTGAATTCATTTTGTGGTTTAACACATTCATTTTGGTTACAACGAGACGAAACAGAACCCACCACAAAGAGCACAAAGAGCACAAAGAACGCAAAAAGACGACTTTCATTCTCATGCGTGTCCAGACGGTCATGAGAGTTTGGTGGAACTGAAAAGATAGCTCTCACATCAAAAAATATAATAAGTAATGGACGTAAATAATAGTAATTGTATTCTAGTTTATGGACATAATAGTAAAGCAAGGAAAAATAGGAAAGCAAGGGAAAGGTGACATATCATGCCGTATATGCTTATTAGACATAAGGTAAAGGATTATACCAAATGGAAGCCCGTATACGATGAACATGCTGCTGCCCGAAAAGATGCCGGCTCCAAAGGTGCCCGTCTGTTCCGCAAAGCAAACGATCCTGATGAACTCGTAATTCTATTTGAGTGGGACAGCCTGGACAACGCCAAAAAGTTCGCTAAATCAGAGGATTTGAAGAAGAGAATGGCGGAGGCAGGCGTCTCCGATCAGCCGGACATCTATTTCCTTGAAGAGATCGAACAGACATCTGCCTGATGGGACCGGGAACCTAAGACCTGGACCCTAAAACCTCCATATTGAAGGACTCCATCAGCACATCTGGGTTAATCCTGCCCGCCACAAAGGTCCGCTGTGATGTAAGCTCGTTCATGACCACCTTGGCGGGAGCAAAGACGTTGTGGTCCACCTTGAAGAAGTCGAAGCCTGCGGCCTTAAAGGTCTTGTAAAACGGCACGCCGTAGTCTCTGGAAGCCTCGGACGGCATGCCTCTCAAGTACTGCTGCAGCTCATCCGGATTTTCGTAATCCAAGGTGTAGTAGGTCTCTCCCCCGTAAATTATGGCATCGTTGGAGGAGCCCATGCACATGGTGGCGTCGCCCACAATCGGAGAGATGGGCGCTCTTCCCCAGCCGCTTTTGATAGTAGTGATATCAAAGCCCATTGTGAAGAGCTTGTGAAGGCCTGTCTCGACAACGCGCGCCGAGACCTGGACCAGACCTGCGACGGAGTTGGTAGGGGCGACAGCCAGACGGAGGTCTGCCGGGTCTATGCCGCACTTCTCAGCGATCTCGGCCGAGACGCTAGCATCAGGCAGCTTGTTCGACTCCAGTACCAGCACGCCCACGTCGGAGAACTCCTCGAAGCCGATCCTATCGTAAAGGTCCTTGGTCTTGCGGGCTAAGACGCGCGCTGGGCCGCTGCCCATGGCGAAATATTTGCCCACCTTTATCTGCCACATGGCGCACTGGGATGCCATGCAGGAGACGGCCGGGTGATCTGTCGCCACCTGTACTCCCGGAAGCAGGATGCCCGAGACATCGCAAGGCGTGAGCTGAATATCAGCCAGATCGGCCATGCAGAGGCGGCTCAGGTAGATGCCGGCGCCAAAACCGCCCTGAGCTTTCACTCCGGCATCCACGACCACGGTCCCGTTGTCAAGCTCTGTTACTTCGAGCTGAAGCTCTTCTGTGAAGTCCAGCATCTCCTCGAAGACCTCAAATCCCATCTCGTTTATTCCCATCAAGCCAGGTCACCTAACCCAACCCAAAAAGCAACAGGCCATATAAATATAGCGACGGGGATGCAATCGTTACCACGAAGTCATCCCAAAAGTGATTGAAGCATAGGAACAACCTTTGTGAGGCCTTTGTGTCTTCGTGATGGACACTTACAACTTCACCACAGAGGCACAGAGACACAGAGAACGAAAACATAATAATATTAAAAATCCTCTGTGTCTCTGTGCCTCTGTGGTGAGCGTCATATGAGCCAACCACAAAGGTACAAAGAACTCAACCAGATGGCCGAAGAAAAGGAAGAAGTGCCGCTTAGGAATAGCCTCAGGAAATAAAATCGAGTTGCCCGAATGCGTTCGGGCGTTTCTCCTTCTCAGGTCCTGCTTAAAGAACAGCCTTTGCCAGTTGCACCGCAACCTCGCTGCTCAGAGGCATACTTGACAGGGCAAGGCCCGCTGCCGGAGCAATTCTGAACACAGCTGCTGTTGTTGAGGCAGGTACAATTCTCAGTGCAGTCTTCCTGGTTTGGACAGGTGCAGTTCTCAATACATGTCCCATTGACCATACAGGAGCCGTTTCCTGTTCCGATAGGGGAAGGGATACCGGAAACGCTAAACGCTAAACCTGCTACCGCGAGGAGCAGGACCAAAGCTACTATTCCAATTCTCATTGTCACTACCATCTGATTTTTATCTCAACCCTTACCCTACAGATCGAATATTAAATTGTCCTGCTATTTATAGATCATTGTGTTAAGATAGGAAACGATGGTTGAAGATCAGCAGAATAGGCTTTATCCTATCATCAGACTATAGAGGGGTCCCGTCCGATTGGAATGAGCCTTCAAGGGTGAGTATTAATATGATGGCAATATATCCTGCAGTTTGAGCGAAAAGAAACGGAGGTTCGGGTTTGAGAATGAACTGCATCGGTTTGATCATCTCTCTTTTGCTGGTATCGATCTCTCCGGCTTTTGCCCAGGATTCCCTCGCATCCTCTGGGAACGAGACGGCTAATGCCATGGCGAACAATGCCACGGCGGATGCTGCTGCCCCATCGGAGACGGCTGTTAGCACAGAGCCGCTCAGCCTTCAAGGAATCTGGAAGATCTCCCTGGCAGACAGTGAGATCACAATGGCCGTGAACCAATCAGGCGATTCCCTCTTTGGACAGGCCAAGCTCGAGGGCACAGATCCCTGGAATGGCATCATCGCAGGCTCGCTCTCAGGCAGAGCAGTACATATTGCACTGGCTGCATTTCAGGGAAAGGTCCTGGTATCGACACTGCTGAGCGGCACAGTCCTGGACGACTCTATGGAGGGAAGTTATGTGAGGTCCGATAGCGACGGCGATGCCGCCAGGGGTGAATTCGCAGCTGTCAGGGTCAGCCCGGATGTAGAAGGATACTCTCCAACCCAGGTCGTTGCCATTCCGGAGGTCGTACCTGCTGAGCAGGCTGAGGCGCAAGCTCAGCCAGACGTAGAACCAAACGTAGAGCCCGCTCCCGCTGTCCAGACCAGGAGCAGATCCTTCAAGGACGTTAGAGATCTGGCCAAGGGAATCGATCCCAACATAATGCCGAGACACGCCCCACTGTGAAGACTATTACGAAGAGGCCTGCCCTCTTTGAAGAGGCGATGCGCGCCCAATTATTGAGGCGTACCGCCCTAATCTCGTGCTGCCTTACTGCCTTATACCGTCCCTGGTCCTGGCATGTTGCCCATGGACTCTGGAGGCGACTCTGAGCTGCCGTCCCAATCCTTGACGACATCGCCGAAATCATCAGTGATGTTATCTCCAACAGCAATAGTGGCATTATCTATGAGCTTCGGGATGGCAGGCTCTTTAGCGTTTTTGGTCCTGTTCATAGCATTGGTGGTTTCGTTCCTCAGGGATTGTCCTTGCTTTATGACCAGATTCTCAGCAGACAAATTCTCTGCGGCCTGCTCATCAGTAAGATTGGTGGCATTATTTGCCTTCAAACCATAAAGCTGCAGGCGGTATAAGTTAGACAGATTGCTGCCCTGGCCAAAGACCTGATCGAGTGCGCGGTTGAACTCCGGGACAGTCTGATTAAAGAGCTCGGCCGCCTCGGGATTGAACGGAGCAGCGCCCTGCAGACTGGCCACCTCCATGCCCAGTTCAAGTCCTCTTGCAAATCCGGCCTGATAATCTGCAGATGCCGGTGACGCCTGTGACATCTGCGACGTCTGTACATCATCCTGGGCAGAGCCCAGAGTTATTAGCAATAGTATGCTTAAGGCAAAGAGCCTCATCATAAACCCTCCAACTTAATTTAGGTTGATCCCAAAAGGTAAATATTTTTGCATCGGCTCAGGGACGATTCATCCGGTTGTGATTAGATAAAAATGTCCTCATAGTGGCCACTATTTGAAGAAAGCCCATATCTGGTACTCATAAACTCTGCCGAACTTTTCGTCGAAATATGTGGCCTTCAGCGCTGGTGTGGCCAGGCTGGAGAGCAGACGATAATAGCAGTCTATAATGGGCCTCCTGGTAATCACAGACTCTGGAATATCCTCTGGGAGATCAATGGTATTGGCCATGACCAGTATGCCATCAGGGCCAAGCTTACCGACGATCTTCTCAAGGAGACGATAGGTCTCATTGAGCGATGCCTTTGCTCCCACATAATAGACCGACTCGCTCCAGACGCAGACATCGAAGCTTCCATCATCTATTCTGGATTCATATTCTATTATGTCTGCATTTGACAGCTCTACCCGGTCTTTGTAGTTTTCCAGCTTATTCCTCGCTCTATCGATCGCCTTAGAAGAGATCTCTACTGCAGTGATTCTGGCAAAGGGAAAGCTCTCTATGAGCATGAGGGTATGTACGCCTTCCGCAGACCCTATCTCAAGGATTCTTCTGGGCTGCGGCCTGCGGTCCTTTATTATTTCTATCTGCCGCCTGTATTTGGTTTGTTCATAAGGAGAGGTCAGGTACTTCCAGGGGTCCGGCCTCGCGAACTTCTCTTCCAGATAGTCGACTGTCCAAGGTTCGTGATATATCATTCAAGGATATCTTTGCTCCTTGGAAATAAAAATCCGACGTTGCCATAAACTAATGAAAGAGGTCATCCTAAAACTATAAATCATAAATCATAATCTCCAAGACTTGTGTTCTAATACATTAGCTATTCTTCGCGATAAGATTAATTTGTTTAGATAATAAAAATAATTAATTATTCAATATTAAATCAGATCGATACTATAAAATTTACGTGAACCGAATCGAAGGGTTTTATCATCCTGCTTAATTGGGATATCTAAGTTAAGTAATTTAGATTCGTATGTATTATTATCAGTGCTTTTTAAATGTGATTTTCAAAATACTCAAAAAGAGAGCACATCAAATCACAAGAAGTTGTGGTAATTGATAATTTTGAGTAAACAGGAGGAAGTTGAGATGTCCATCCCAAGAAATATGAACAGACGGATCCCCGTCGTTGAGAGTATTATCCCACAGGAAATGCTGAAGGCGATTGCTAAGAACGGAACTGATGACCAGAAAGATGTGGCACTGCACAGCCTGTCCTTATCCGGGTTTATTCGCGGTCAGCGATCTGTGCTAGGTCCATTAACCTTTATCACAGCAGCGCCAGCAGACCAGAAATGCCGCGCGGTCTATAATGCACATAATACTACTGATCTTCCCGGTGACATAGCCCGCCGTGAAGGCGATCCTGCGTCTACCGATATCGCAGTTGACGAAGCCTATGACGGAGCTGGTGCAACCTATGATTTTTACAAGGATGTATTCGACCGCAATTCGATCAATGATAAAGGGATGTGCTTGGTCTCTACCGTACATTTCGATCTGAAGTTCAACAACGCCTTCTTTGATGGAAGGCAGATGGTCTATGGCGACGGTGATGGGGATATCTTCGCCAAAGGTGGCTTCACCCATTGCATTGACGTGATTGCCCACGAGCTGACCCATGGTGTTACTCAGTATGAGGCTGACCTGGTCTACAACAAACAGCCAGGTGCTCTAAATGAATCCTTCTCTGATGTCATGGGTATATTGGTGAAACAGAGGGTGCTCGGGCAGACAGCGGAGAACGCAGACTGGCTCATTGGAGAGGGCATATTTGCACCCAGCATCAACGGCGTTGCTCTTCGGTCGATGAAGGACCCTGGCACTGCCTATGACGACCCAGTTATCGGGGGCAAAGATCCTCAGCCGGGGATTATGAAGGATTTTGTAAAAACCACCAGGGATAGCGGTGGTGTTCATATTAACTCTGGAATACCGAATCATGCGTTCTGCCTTGCTGCAATAGAGATAGGTGGGAATGCCTGGGAGAAGGCTGGAAAGATCTGGTACATTGCACTCAGGGATAAGCTCAGACCAAATTCACAGTTCAAAGATGCGGCTAAGGCAACGGTTCAGGTAGCTGGGGATCTCTTTAGAACGGGAAGCGACGAGCAGAAGGCAGTCAAAAAAGCTTGGGCTGAAGTGGGCATCAACGTCAGATAGTCATACTCCCGAGATAAAAGAAGGCGAAATGAACCATATGAGAGTTACATTTGAGACCACTGGGGGACTAGGGGGGCTGACGATGACGAAGACCATCGACTCAGATAAGCTCCCCGCAGAGCAAGCAAACAGGCTGCGCCAGCTAGTCGACGCCTCTAATTTTTTCAATCTACCAACCGCTATCGCCTATCGCGGACCGATAAGGGATTTTTTCCATTATAAGCTAATAGTAGAGTCGGAGGGCAAGAAGCATACGATAGAGGTAGATGAGCCAGCAGCTCCTTCTGAGCTGAAACCTCTGCTCCAGTGGCTAAGAACCTTTAAGCCTTGATCAGCTCATCTTTTTATGAACTCATCTCAAATTCAATTCTGCTCGATAGCCTGGCTCAATCTGCGATATCGCGCATGCGAGGCTTTTCCCCATTATACCGGGAATTCTTTATATGTGGTGATGCTAAGCCCCTCAAAGCTGTCTGAGGAGGGATATATTGAGGCTGGCTTTCATCTTATTCATAGCTCTGCTTATCCTGCCCGCTGCGCAGGCATCCATGAGCGATCTGGACGTATCTGGCGTCTCAGAACAATGCGGCGACTGGAAAGTGAGCTTTAACTGGTCAGTTATGGATGAATACAAAAGAAGCACATCTCACGGTGATAGTGAGGCTGGCGGAGTCAAAGTCTCTACAGATACTCTGATCATGACCTCCGCCACTGAGCCGAACAGGATGGTGAAGATCGCCATCATGAAGTACTCATCGCGCGATTCAGCGCTTGTAAACTCTTCTATACTGATGGTCCGGGCAGATGAAGCTTTGTCCAAGTCAAAAATATGCAAAAAGCTCTCTGCAGCTGCGAGGATGATCGATGGACGTCCGGCAGCCCTTGTCAGCGGGGCCCGGTGTTCGGACGGAGAACCGGTTTATGTTGCCGTTTATCCCGTTAGCTATTTCTTCGACAGATCGGGTCGTTCCCTGGAGTCCGATGCCCTGGGAGTAATAGTATCGACTTACGATCTTGAGACAACAGAGCGCCTTATAAATTCGATAAAGATCGATCAGGAGGCTTAATTCTTATTTTTACAGAAAGATTGGCGAAAAACAGCGGGCTGCAGATCTAAGGCTTGAACCTTTAGTGTTAGCGGTTTATTCATTTCCTTTTGAGCATAAGGTTTAATAAGTTTGGTATAATATTAGTATTCAACCGATTATGTCGGGTAGGGGTTTGAGGTGTTAGTATGAAGGTCACCTACACAGACAAGAGTGGGAAAAAAGTGGAGAAGCCCTTCAAGACCGAGGATGAGGGCAAGGCATTGAGAGAACAGCTGAAAAGCCAGGGAATCACCGATGCCAAGTGGGAGTGGTAGATCTATCGCTTCGCGGTTTCTAGGGCTTTTAATCAAGAGGTTATCTCATAGCGAAACGTTTTGAGATTGCCTCCAATACTGTTGCCGTCTACCTCGCCCTGGCCAAATTATTTTTGCTCCAGCTTTCTCAGCCGCTCTTGCGCCTCATTTATCCAGTCCTTCTGCTTGCGGTTGTTGGCTGCAACGTTGAGGTAACTTCGCCAGGCCTCAATGGCTGCCTGCTTATCGCCTAAAGCCTCTGTTGCCATCGCCCTATTAAACCAGGCTTCTGCATATTTCGGATAGAGCTCTATGGCCTTCTCAAAAGATGCCAGCGCCCTCTCCAGGTGATTCAGACGCTCATGGCATATGCCTTTGTTATACCAATAGAAGGCATGATTTGGGTCGAGCTCTATGGCCCTGTCTATGCATTCTATGGCGTCGTCGAAGCGGCTCAGGTAAAGAAGGCTGATGCCCTTGTTGTTCCAGGACTTGACATCCTTCATATCGAGCTCCAGGGCCTTATCAAAGCACTTTTCCGCCTCGTCGAAGCTGCCCTGATTGAGCATTTCAACGCCCCGGTTGTACCAGGTCTTGGGGTCCAGGGGATCGGCTTCTTTGCAGGATTTGCCACCGCAGCTGAGTAGATCAAAGAGGTTTTTCATCTATTATCCCATTGCCTTGCCTTTCATACAAGGTGACTTCCTCCCCGCCCCTAAAGGGGCAGGGCTTCCTGCTTCATAGATCCAGTGCTCTGGTATCTCCACAGGCTCTTCCCCTCAGTCCGAGGGTGACTATATTGATACTGGCGTTGATGTCCCTGTCCATCTCTAGCCCACAGTTAGGGCAGTAGTGGACTCTTTCTGCCAGCGTCTTAGGGACCATTATACCACACTGAGAGCACTTTTGGGACGTATATCTTGCATCTACCAGTTCAACTATCTTGCCAGCCTTTGCAGCTTTGCTTTGTGTGAACTGAATTAGTTTGCCCCAAGCATGGTCTTGAATATGCTTTGCTAGACGATGATTCTTGAGCATCCCTTTGATGTTCAAGTTTTCAAATACTATTAGGTCCGCGCAGTCTACAATCTTCTTGGATACTTGATGTAGGAACTCATCTCTATGGTTCTGAATCTTCTGATGAAGCCTAGCAACCCTGATCTTGGCTTTTTGGCGGTTATTTGATCCTTTCTTCTTCCTGGATAGGTTTCTTTGGGCTACGGCCAATTTCTGTTCAGTCTTAACGTAGTACCTTGGATACTGAACTGTCTCACCAGTAGACAAAGCTACCATGTTCTTCAGACCAACGTCCACGCCAATAGCTGTCTTAGACTCTATTTGAGGCACGTCTTCTATCTCAGCTACCAGGATAGCGTACCAGTGACCAAGGTTATCCTTCTTAATGGTACAGGTCTTGATCTTGCCTTCTACTTCGCGATGTTTGAAGATCCTGATAGAACCTATCTTGGAGAGAGTCAGCTTTGAACCTTCCAGCTTGAACCCTACCTGCGGATATGTGAAAGACTTGTACCAGCCTTGACCTTTGAACCGAGGATAGCCTGGTTCTTCTCCAGCCTTAACTCTTCGGAAGAACGCTTTGAAGGACTTGTCCAATCTTCTCAGGACATCCTGAAGTACCTGGGAAAAGACGCCTTTGAAATTGCCGTCCTTCTTCTCAGCAGTCAGCATAGCGGCCTGATCTTCATAGGTTCGGCTGATGCCTTCAACTTCATAGGCGTTCTTCCTATCTGCCAAAGCTAAGTTATAGAGATGCCTGCAAGTTTCAAGAGTCAGGTCTAACATGGCTTCCAGTTGTTTGTTTGGATAGAGCCTGAACTTGTAGGCGGTCTTCATACCTATCTACTGATGTATTGTTGGTAAGATATAGCTAATGAGGGCAGCGCGAAAGTAATAATTAATCGGGAACCGTACGGCATTCATTCCCTCCCCTACAGATGAGGGGTCTTCTGCCTGCTTTTCTATAAGGATTTCACATTTGCCAATTGCGTCAAGCCGCGGGAATCAACGTACATCCTTAAAAAACCAAGGCTTAAGTAGGAAGATGTCATAAAATAAAATGATATGTCACGCGAAAAAGAACAGATGACTGTCTCCATAGATCAAGAGCTTGTTATGTGGATCGATGAGAAAATCTCCATGAAACAGTTTGCCGATAGAGGCCAGGCCATTGAATATGCCCTAAAAACCTTGAGATTCTCGGAAAACGAACATCCTCTTGACAGGGAGCGGTAATTAAGACTGTATCACTGCTAATATACCAAAAAAATATTTACGTTCAACGAGAATCAAATTATTGACATTGGAATCAGTTTAAGGGAGACAGAAAGGAGATAAAAAATGCCGGAGTTCACTAACCCATTCAGCGGCAAAGTGCCTGATCGGATTCTCACGTTGGGAGAGCTGATCAGGGCGATCCGTCTCGACCTTGCTGCAGAGCATGAGGCTGTCCATATTTACATGGCCCATGCAGAGGCCACCGACCATCCTCTCGCCAAGAAGGTGCTCATAGATATAGCCAACGAGGAGAGAGTTCATGCTGGTGAGTTTGCCCGACTGCTGAGCATTCTTACGGGAGACGAGGATGCGCTGCTGGCTGAAGGAGCCCAGGAGGTTGACGAGATGGCAGCGGGCCTAAGCGCGCCTGAAGCTGCATCTAAGCCCGGTGGTGAAGAGACGACCATAGGGTCTCTCAAGAAATGATCGAGGGAGGACTTTGTTGATGGAGAACAATTACTTGGGGCGGGAAGATGCGCCCATAGGATCTGAGACTTGGAAGGCATTGGACAGCACTATGGCTGAGGCAGCCAAGAGCGTGCTTGCAGGACGCAGGCTGCTGCATACGGAAGGCCCCTACGGTCTCGGGCTAAAAGCCGTGCCGCTGCAGGATTGCCGGACGGAGGGAGGGCTAATCGTCAGTTGCTTCTTGCCGGTTAATATGATCCTCAAGACCTTCCTCATGAGCAAGAGGGACCTGGCGGCTTCAGAGCGGGAAGGCTTGCCAATTGACACTGCAGTAGTTGCCGGCGCAGCCATTGATGCAGCCATGCAGGAGGATTCCCTGATATTCAACGGAGCAACTGGACTACAGGGACTTATGAACGCCGAGGGCACAGGCAAGTCCAAGATGGCCTCCTGGGAGACCATCGGAAAGGCTGCCGATGACGTCATCGCGGCGATCACTCTCCTGGACAAGGCAGGGTTCCACGGGCCTTACACCATGGCTCTCGCGCCCAACCGCTACAACCTCCTCTTCCGGCGCTATCCCCAGGGAGGCACTGAGCTGGAGCACGTCCAGAGCATTGTGACGGACGGCGTCTTCAAGGCCCCCATCCTTGAGACCGGAGGGGTACTGATGGCCTCCGGCCGCCAGTACGCGGCCATAGTGCTGGGGCAGGATATGACCGTCGGCTTCATCGGCCCTGCGGGCGAGAACCTGGAGTTCTCCATATCCGAGAGCCTGGCGCTGCTCATTCGCGAGCCTAAGGCCATAGTCACGCTGAAGTGAAGCCTGAAGTGAAGCCTGAAGGGAAGCCTTAAGGGATTGGACGGAGAGCCCGATCTCCGTTCACTGATTTTTATTTCGAGTGGCTAACCAAAGGTCTTTAGCATATTCGAGCCAGAGAGATTATAGAGGTAATTTTCTTGGAGATCGTGGTGGGCATAAGCGGGGCCTCGGGCGTGCAGTACGGTGTGCGGCTTTTGCAGGTTTTAAAGGCGAAGGGTTGTGTTGTTCATCTGGTCATGACGGACTCTGCCCGAAAGATAATGGAGGTAGAGACTGACCTTAAGCCAGAAGATGTGGAGATGATGGCAAATTGCGTTTATGCCCCTTACGATTTCACAGCGCCAATAGCAAGCGGCTCTCATCTCTTCGATGCCATGGCCATCGTTCCCTGCAGTATGGGAACCTTATCCGGAGTGGCAACCGGGTCGTCTAATACTCTTATTACCAGGGCGGCGGATGTCTGCCTGAAAGAGAAGAGAAAGCTCATCCTGGTTCCAAGAGAGACGCCTTTGAGCCTGATACAGCTGAAGAACATGGTCTTTGCTGCAGAGGCAGGGGCCGTTATCCTTCCCGCATGTCCTGCGTTCTACTCCCGGCCAGGAACCCTGGAGGATCTGGTGGACGTGCTGGTGGGCCGGGTGCTCGATCTCCTGGGGATTGAGCACGACCTCTACCGCCGATGGGGAGGAAACGCTTATAACCGTTAGTATCAGAGCTGAGGCCCAGGTGATTATATGAAGTGCGCGCTTTGCAGCGTGGAGAAAGAGACCGTGCCCGTTAAGATTAATCTGGCAACAATTCATGGCCCCAAAGATGAGATGTTTAACATCTGCAAGGAATGCCTGGACCTGGCCCATCAGGCCTATCTGGACAAGGATTTCCTGATGGTCAAGGCAGGAACTAACGCTGCGCCCCACGGAGCCCACGGGTCTCACGACGATCATGGCTCTCACGGCGCACACCACTAAACTTTTCTTTTAGCCAGCAAGGCCTTAATTCTCAAGTACTTGCAGCTTGGCTATTCTACTCTTAGTTTGGCTATTCTACCCTTAACTTGGCTTACGCTCAGCAATTTTTGTGCCATCGAACATAAAATCTAAACATATATTTATTCTATGCGTATCTAAAAGAATCCATGAAGTTCATGCCAGAAGAAGAGAGGCAAGACTATGGATAAATCAATAATCATTATCGGCGCTGGCATCGCCGGCCTAACGGCCGGCTGCTATGCACGGATGAATGGGTACAGTACCAGGATATTTGAGATGGACAGCCGCCCTGGAGGTCTGTGCACCGCCTGGAAGCGCAGTGAATACACCATTGACGGCTGCATCCATCACCTGGCAGGAGCCAGCCCCATATCCAGGCTCTACCAGGTTTGGAAGGAGCTTGGCGCGGTACAGGAAAGAGAGATGGTCTTTCATGATGTGCTGGTGCGAATCCAGGAGCAAGAGGGAAGAGCCTTCGAGGTCTATACCGATCTGGACCGCCTGGAAGGGCAGATGAAAGATTTAGCCTCTTTTGATGCAGACAAAAGCGTCATCGAGGAGTTCGTGAATGCAGCCAGACAGTTCACGAAGCTGGACTTCTTCGCCCTGCCGGTCCTGGAGAAAACAGAGCTGTTCGGTCTTCAGAAATTTGCCGACGCCCTGGCCAAATGGGGCAGCATATCCATGAGAGAGTACGCCGACCGCTTCAGCGATCCTTTCCTGCGGACGACATTTCCCCTGATGCTCTATGACAACCCAAACATCTCTGCAGTCGTTCCCCTGAACTTCCTGGCAGGATGCCACAACCGTACTCTGGGGTGGCCCAAAGGAGGCTCTCTGGAATTCGCACAGGCCATAGAGCACCGCTACCTGGATCTGGGTGGAGAGATCGAATACCGGTCACGGGTGGAAAAGATCCTGGTAGAAAAGGTCCCGGCAGAAAAGGACCGGGCTGTGGGTGTTCGCTTAAGCGACGGCAGAGAGTACCGCTCGGATATAGTAGTATCTGCAGCCGACGGCCATGCCACCATCTTTCAAATGCTGGATGGGAGGTATCTGAACGATGTCATCCGGGAATACTACTCGTCGCCGCCGGAGTGCCAGGAGATGAACGTCCACGTCTCCTTCGGCGTGAAGCGCGACATCTCCAGAGAACCGCCCGCCATCATCTGCCTTCTGAAGAATCCCGTTCAACTTGCAGGCCAGGTGGTGGACCGCCTGGGCGTAGAGCTCTATGGCTTTGACCCGGGCCTTGCTCCGAAAGGCAAGGGCCTTATCAAAGTCATGCTGAACTCCTGCTATGCCTACTGGAAGAACCTGGCCGGTGACCGGAGGCGTTACATCGCGGAGAAAGAGAAGCTAGCTAGAGATGTCCTCGGCCATCTGGAGGCTTTCCTTCCGGGCTTGAAGGATGAAGTAGAAGTGATGAACGTGGCCACCCCCCTCACAGTGGAGCGTTACACGGGAAACTGGCAGGGACTGCAGGCATGGCTGCCAAAAGGGAGCTTCATTGACCCCATGCTGGGAGAGGGGATCAGCAGGACGCTTCCAGGTCTCGAGAACTTCTACATGGCAGGTCAGTGGGCAGGCGCCTCGGTGGGGCTGCCTGGGGCTGCGGCGTCCGGCCGCAAGCTGGTGCAGATGCTGTGCGAGAAGTATGGAAAGCCCTTCGAGACCACGATCCCATGAGCGTGGGATAAGAGGAAGGCATGAAGCGCTATAAGCTGCCATGTCACATAACCGAATCCTGGCCTCTAATCCTGGACTAGATAAGAGCGGTTAGTAAAGTCTTCTGAAGAATCGTGATGAGAGGTATCCTCATGATTATGGCAAGTCTATCTCCACCCATCCGGCCGATTACCAGAGACTCCTTGCCCTCTTTTATCATTATACAGTCAGGAATAAAACTATCGCCTTTTGCTATCATATCGTAAAGCAACCTTACGGAGTCGTCCCTCATCTCCTTCAGCTCTAGCCCCAGACCTTCGAACTTCTCCGCTCGATCTACTACTATTCTGAGGTTATGTTTTTTCAGCTCAGATTTGTGTTCTTTCAGGAATTCGGGGCTCTGGCAGAAGATCGTCAGATTTTCATCCACCATTCCCAGGAAGTCTTCAATCCTGTTTTTTATGGCCCACTCGCTTCGCACGCACCAAACAGGCGATGAGCCCTGTACCTTCAGGTTCAGGCTTTTTAGCTCCCTCTCCGACAGATCGATAGCCTCCAGGAGGTCCTCCCTCAGCCTCTCCATCACCCTTTCTGGCTCCACCACCCGGTAGTAGGTGGGTGACCCATGTATGAACTCCACGAATCCTTTATCGGCCAGATCTTTCAGTATGTCGTAAATCCTGGTCCTGGGAACCTTGCTTGCCTCATGGATCTCCCTGGCTGTGGCCTCGCCAAGCCCTACCAGTGCAGCATAGGCCTTTGCCTCATACTCAGTCAGGCCAAGCTTTCTAAGCCCCTCGATGATGCTCTCGTTCATTGTAACTCAACTGGTTACAACAAAACTAAATATCCTTCTGCCAATCTTACTCTATTGAGGTCGAAGCAATGGCATCATTGACAGGCGTTTTGATCATCCTCATTTCAGCGTTGCTGCTGGTCTGCTTTCCGCTCTCCTCAGCGGTGCTCCAGAACTCGCCCAACCCCCTGCAGAACTTTCCCGGAGACTACTACAAGATGACTGGGTCTCCCTACCTGGTTGCCAGCCTGGATAGGTCCGTCGTCTACCAGAACGAGAACACATCGCTCTTCGTCTCCCTGAAAAACATGGGGAACGTCAGCTCAATCAAGGTAAATGAAGAGCCGGCTGCCAATGCCCCTGAAGAGGTCTACGCAGCCAAGCTGGAGCTGGAACTGGAGAGGGCCGGTACTACAGCACAGGACATCTCTGTTAGCCTCTCTATGCCATACCGTCCCAACGAGAGCCCTCTGGAGATCAAGAGAGCCGTCGCTTATACCAGCAACCTCCGGGAGGGACAGGTATCTCCGGTTCTGGCCTTCCCGGTAGAGGTCTACAAGAACGCTACGCCTGGGGATTATACTGTCTATGCCACGATCAACTACACATACCAGAGCGACGTGGCAGTCAAGCCCGAGTCGGATCGTCCACAGAACCCCGATATCTACTACCTCTATGACAGCGCTAGCCAGGTGGTTCCCCTGAAGCTTCGCGTAGAGCGCAGGAGCGGCGCCGAGTTCAGGGTGCTCGACATTTCTCCAGAATCTCTGGCCGCGGGATCGAGGGACAACATAGTGAAGGTGACGATCGAAAACGTGGGCTACGATACTGCCCGCGATCTGGTGGCAAGGCTGCGGCCTGAGAGCGGAATCTACGTGAGCGTGGACGAGTCGCCTATTCCGGCATTAGCGCCGGGTGAGAAGGCGGAGCTGATATACAAGGTGGATGTCTCCAAGGACGCGGTGGCCGGCAAACGCTACATGTTCAAGCTCCTCTTCGAATACTCCGACAGCTTCCGCGAGGATCTGACGGACACAGAGAATGCCTACCTGACGATCAGTCCGGGAGGCCCTTCGCCATTTTTGCTGGCAGGGGCCATAGTCATAGTAGTTGCCGCTATAGCTTTGATCGTCATTCGCAGGAGAAAGGGGACAAGCTGAGGCGCCGGGATTACGGCGGTTCGAATATGGCAAAAGAAGCAGTTCCGGCCGATTCTGTTCCCGTGGGCAGGTATGCTCTGGTAAGCCGGGGCCTGAATAAGAGCTTTGGAAGCCTGAAGGTGCTGAATGATCTTTCAATCGCCATTCCCAGGGGCTCGACATACTGCCTGCTCGGCCCCAACGGATCGGGCAAGACCACGCTCATCCGCATCGCTGTGGGGCTGATGCACCACGATTCAGGCCAGGTTTATGTCCTTGACCGCCCTGTCTCCGAGGTTCAGGAGGTCTACCCGCGGATAGGCTACATGACCCAGCATAAAGCCCTCTATCCGGATCTTACATTGCAGGAGAACATGGAGTTCTTCGCCGGCCTTTATGGAATAGATGGCCAAAAAAGGGCTGAGCGGATCACTGAGCTGCTCGAAATGGTAGATCTGACGGAGCACCGGCACAGGCTGGCAGGGACTCTCAGCGGCGGCATGTACCAGAGGCTCTCCCTGGCCTGCACGCTCATCCACGAGCCCGATCTGCTCCTGCTGGATGAGCCCACAGTCGGAATCGATCCAAGGCTCAGACAGACATTCTGGGACTATTTCAACAGCCTGGCAGCAGGGGGCGTGACCGTTCTGATCACGACACACCTCATGGACGAGGCTGATAAGTGCCAGATCGTTGGAATCATGCGCGACGGCAAACTTAAGGCCGAAGGCAGCCCTGAAGATATTAAGAGGATAGCGGGCCTGCAGCCAACCCTCAGGCTGTGGGTGGAGAACCTCGAGCAGACAGCATCCCGGCTGAACGCATTGGGCTTCCAGGTTCGCATTGTCGGAAAAGAGCTGCAGGTAAGCCTCGATTCCCACAGCCAGATCAAAGAGGTCCTGGATGAGGCTAAGCCCCAGGATATGAGGCTGATAGAGCCCGCTCTGGCAGACGCGTTCCTTAAGCTATCGGAGGGGAACCAACCATGAAACCAATTCAGTTCCCGTTCTCATTCCAATTCTTATTCCAATTCATGTTTCATCTTCCATCCCAATTCCGGCGCTCATTCCCATTCAGTCCTAGACGGATCGGCGTAGTGGCACTCAGAGTTGTGCGCCAGCTGAAGAGGGACAGGCGCACCATCGGCCTCATCACCTTCGCCCCAATCTTCCTGATGGTGCTCTTTGGCTACGCCCTCTCCGGGGAGATGAGCGGTGTTCAGCTCGGCCTGGTAGACGTTGGCGGCAACGAAGGCCTGAGATCGTACCTGGAAGGGATCGACGACTTCGAAATCGTCTACCTGGGCTCCGAGTCTGATGCCGAGAAGCTGGTCTCAGAGGGCCAGCTTCATGGAGCAGTGGTGCTCCGGCCTGGCGAGGTTGAGGTGTTTCAGGACGCCACAAGCCAGCAGATATCCGACGCCATTCTGGCTCAGGTGAATGCGGGCATGCAAAGGGAGGCGGCCTCACGCATACGCGGGCCAAGACCCGCTCTGACAATACGCTTCATCTACGGCTACGACCTGGAGATGATAGAGACCGTCGGGCCCGCCATCCTGGGGCTGGTGGTCTTCTTCTTCACCTTCATCACCGCAGCCATCTCCTTCCTCAGGGAGCGTGTCCAGGGAACGCTGGAGAAGTTCATGGTGTCCCCCTTGAGCAGGGTGGAGATGGTCTCAGGCTACATCCTGGGGTTCAGCGTCTTCGCAGCCATCCAGTCTGCTACTACCTTGATGATAGTAGTACTGGCCTTCGGCGTGCCCATGAGGGGAAATCCACTGCTAGCCTTTGCAGTCGTTCTCCTCTTGGGTGCAGGGGCGCTTGTGCTGGGATCGTTCTTCTCCAACTTTGCCAGGAGCGAGTTTCAGGTGGTCCAGTTCATACCAATCGTCATAACGCCCCAGATCGTTCTCTGCGGAGTCTTCTGGCCTCTGCAGTCCATCCCTCCGTTCCTCCGCCCTATCTCCTACATTCTGCCCCTGACCTATTCCAGCCACGCCCTGCGGGCGATCATGCTGAAAGGAGCTACTTTTTCACAGATCCTTCCTGACTTCCTTTTCTTGGGCGCGTTCTTCGTCGTGATGTTTGTCGCTGCTACGCTAATGCTGCGGCGGGAGGTGGAATGAAGACGAAGTTCGGGCTTTCTTTTCGAGTGGCTAACTACAGGTTGAAGTGAATATCCTCGACTAAGGACTTTAGATTCATCTTTGTGCGTCCTTTGTGAGCTTTGTGCTCTTTGTGGTTGATAATAGTAGTACTGCTTAAATTATAAATGCTTACGAATATCACCACAAAGCTCACAAAGGGCACAAAGGATTTGATTCGTGGTTCACGTTTCAAAACCACCATATAAAGCAGCGAGGAGCCAAAAATATTGATAACTTAAAAGTGCATATATCCAGGGAGCAATATCTCACCGCCATGTCGGAGGTCCATACATGGGAGAAGTGATGGTCGTAAAAGACCAATCTATAAATAAAGTCCTTGATCTTATGAAGAAGGATGGCCTCGACGAAGAGAGCGCGATGAAGAAAATAATTAATCTGGGCATTCAGGACTATGTCGCTGAGCTTTATAAAGAAGGTGAGCTTAGCATCAGAGAAGCAGCTGAGATCCTGCAGCTTAGTTTCCGACAAACGCTGGAGATGCTAGAAGAAAAAGTCGGTGGAAATATAAGGCAGGAAGAAGAGATCAAGGCACTAAGTCTCGCCAAGAAGCTGGCAGAGCGATCATAAATTTTGACAATTCTTGACTATTCCATAGCGCCCGCAAAAGAGGACTTCGGCCGAACATCATCGCATATTAATACCATCAAAGGCTCAATCTTACAATAAGGTGTAAACGTTGAGTAACCCCGAGCGCTGGACCAGATATAGGCCTCTGCCCCAGGATATAGAGAAGCGCCTGGAAAACCTTGTGCCCCTCTTCAAGAAGGAGGGCGTTCTGCTGGCATATCTGTTCGGCTCTCTGGCTGAAAAAAACGAGAAGCTCTCCAGACCCAGACCGCCCGGTGATGTGGACCTAGCCATCCTCACAAAAGAGGGCCCCGCCTACGAGCTGTTTGAGGCCATCGCCGATGTACTGGGCACTGACCGGCTCGATTTAGTGGACCTGCGAAAAGCTTCGCCTATCTTGCGCTTCGAGATCCTGCGCAGTGGCAGGCCCATCTATATCTCGGATGAGAACCTCAGGGAGCGTTATGAGATGGAGACGATACATCTCTACAGGGATACCGAACCGATGAGGAGACGGCAGAGAGTGGCTCTGAAAGAGAGGATGGAGGCAATGTGTTCAGAAGAACAGTAGTAGAGATGCGCCTGAAGGAGCTTGATGCTGTAATCTGCAGCTGAATAAATACCGAGATCTTAAACCTGATACAATGAAACAAGACCTCGAAAAGCGCTGGGTGATTGAGAGAGGCCTGGAAGCCGGAGCCCAGCTCATCCTGGAGATAGCTGACCACATACTTTCGAACCATTTCGGCTATTACTCCGAGACTTACGAGGATACATTGAAAGGGCTCCTGGAAAAGAACGTTATCTCCGAAGAGCTTTATCTTCAGATTAAGGGCCTGGGAAGCCTTCGCAACATTCTAGTTCACCAGTATGTTCAAATCGATCTCGACATCGTTTTCAATAGCTTCCACAAAAGCCTGAAGATCTTTCCCCTATTCGCTCAGGAGATAATGAGCTGGATGGAAGAGCCAGAGCAAAGAGCCTAAGCGTGCATCTACCAAAATTTCTAGATATTTCCTTCACAACATATACTTGCTGCAGTCCTGGCTAGATCTTTGAGAGGGGTAGCGCAGGTTATATCTCAAACGTTCCTCGTTAGGAGATTGATATCTCAAAAGCAGGAGTCTGTAAGGCATGGGAGTATCGGCGATCAAGGTAGTAGTAATAACCGTCTTCCTAATCGTGGGAATGGTTCTGGCAGGTGTTATATTGCAGCCCGAGGCATCGGTTAAAGCCTGGGATGTCAAAGAAAGCGATTTTCCAGCCAACGGCAGCGATGAAGAGAAGCTCCAGTTTCTGCTGAGCTACGCAATCCTCGCTCCCTCCAGCCACAACTCCCAGCCCTGGAAGTTCAACGTCTCCGGAGACGAGATCAGGCTCTATGCAGACAAGACGAGATGGCTGAAGGTGGCTGATGCAGATCAGCGGGAGCTTCACATCAGCCTGGGCTGTGCCCTGGAAAATCTGCTGGTGGCGGCAGAGCACTTTGGTTACGGCCACAATGTCACTTACTTCCCAGGCGATGAGGATCTGGTGGCGATCGTAAAATTGATGCCGGACGGCCAGCTCTCGCGAGATCCCAGCCTTTTCGATGCCATGCTCGCTCGCCATACCAATCGCAAGATCTACGAGAATAGGGCTGTTCCAGTGAGCGCCCTGCAGATGCTCCGGAACCAGAGCGCCGACGATGACCTCCAGCTTTACCTGACCTCTGATCCAGAGACCATTAACAGTTTTGGCGATCTTGTGGTGCAGGCCGATAAAATCCAGTACGGTAATCCCGATTACAGGAGCGAGCTTGGATTCTGGCTGGGCCAGGGCGTCATGGGGCCAACAGGCATCCAGGCCAAGATCGCCCAGCTTTATGTGGTGCTCTTCGATGCCGGAAGCGGTCAGATGAAGAGTGATGAAGAGCTCGTAAACAGCACACCCGTTCTTGGATTCATCAGCTCCAGGGAGAACGATCGTACATCGCAGGTCAAGGTCGGTCAGCTCTTCGAGCGCGTCTGGCTGGCGGCAGAGGCTGAAGGGATTCGCCTGCACCCCATGAGCCAGGCGCTGGAGGTGCCGGAGACGAAATCCGAGCTGGCAGAGCTGGTTCCGGAGAAAGGCCTGTACCCACAGCAGACCTTCCGGCTGGGATATGCGGAGCCGGAGGAGGGGCATACGCCCAGGAGGCCGGTAGCCGATGTTATCGTTGAGGAAAGGCAAGGGCGATGAAGGTACTCTTTTTCCTTGGGCGCTTATTGAGGTGGTGTAAACAGAAAAGACGATTGAGTGAAAGCTTGAAGGTCGTACATGAAATGCCTTGCAGGCAAAATTAATGAGAGGCTACAAAAAGGTAATAGTAATTGCAGCCTGTAATAGTAATTGTAGAATAATCTCAATCTCGTCTTAGAAGGATATTCAATGACCTCACCGGTCTGGACTCCCAGGTATACCCTCACACCCTCCATCGCTCGCGGCCTGATGCAGATAGAAGCCGCCCGCATCCTGGTGGAGCATACACCCTTGACGCCAGCAGCGGAGGCCGAGCTTCGCCACCGCGCCCGCGTCAGAGCAGCCCACTACTCCACCTTCATCGAGGGTAACCGCCTAACTTTGGAAGAGGCCCAGAGTGTCATCGCCGATGAGCAGGCCGAGATCGCAGGCCGGGAGAGGGACGTTTCCGAGGTGCGCAACTACTGGAACTCACTGCTACGTGTAGAGGACTGGGCCCACAAGAAAAAGCCCCTGACCGAGGAGCTGATCAAGAGGCTGCATGCCCTTGTGGAAAAAGGCCCTAGGGCCAGGCCGACTCCTTACCGAGACGGCCAGAACGCCATCCGCGACAGGGCGACGGGAAGGCTGGTTTACTTGCCCCCAGAGGCGAAAGATGTGCCTGGGCTCATGACTTCGCTAGTCCAGTGGATCAGCGAAGCGGGGAAGGCCAAGCTGCCTGTACCCCTGATCGCTGGCCTGGTCCACTACCTGTTTGTGACCATTCACCCCTACTACGACGGCAACGGCAGGACGGCCCGCTTGCTTGCCACCTTCATCCTCCACAAAGACGGCTACGGTCTGAATGGCTTCTTCTCGCTGGAAGAGCATTATGCCAAAGACCTGCAGGGTTACTACCGCGCCCTGACAACACATCCTCATCACAACTACTACTTCGGCAGAAGCGAAGCTGACCTAACACCCTGGCTGGAGTACTTCATATCCACCTTAGCGGAAGTCTTCGAGGCCGTCAGGCATTGGGTAGAAGATGGGTGGCTGGAGGTTACAAATCCGTCACGCCGCGCCAGAGCCTATAGTTTATCGGCAAAATATCGGCAATACATCGGCAGCTTATCGGCAATGCCTCGGGAAGGAGAGAGGAACGAGCGATGATTACTCTGAGCTATCCTTGATTTGGCGACCAGCAGGCGGCGTCCATCTCATCGCTTGGCTTATAGGAAAGATGGCCAGAAGAAATATGTTGAAAGAACTCCAAGAGTCTATGCAGCAATCATACGAATCTAGATGATGAGATTATCCTGAAAGCGCACTAGACCAAAAAAACGTTCTTTGTGCCTTTGTGCCTTTGTGGTGAATTAGAACTGAGTGCTCACCACAAAGGCACAAAGGACTTACATGGATCGCCGAAGAACAGGAAGCAGTTGCCATTTCGGGATAAGCTCAACAATAGCCCAAAGGAGAAACTACCATGAAGGTTATAGCGATAAACGGCAGCCCCCATATGGATAAAGGCAACACAGCCATGATTCTCAATCCCTTCCTTGAGGGTATGAAAGAAGCTGGCGCTGATGTGGACCTCTTCTACACCAGAAAGCTGAAGATCGAGCCCTGCCACGGCGACATGAGCTGCTGGCTAAAGGTTCCAGGCGAGTGCGCTTTAAAAGACGATATGCAGATGCTTTACCCCAAATTCATGGACGCTGATGTCATAGTCTGGGCAACGCCGCTCTATTACCTCAGTGTCCCTGGGCCCTTGAAGAACCTCATAGACAGGCAGATGCCGCTCCACGTGCCGGGAATGAAGGCCCCTAAAAAGCCAAAGATAGCGCTGGTGGCGACCTGCGGGGCCTGGGAGATATCGGTGTTCAGGCTGCTCCTCTGGTGGATGAAAGCGCTGTACGGCAGCGCCAAAGACATAAAGGAGCTGGGGGAGATCGCGGGAATGGAAGAAACAGCTGAGTTTGCTGGAGCACTCCTGCGCCCACATGCCGACGGCATGAAGCCCATGCTTGAAACAGAGGAGGGCAGAAAGCTATTGGAAGAGGTTTTCCAGGCAGCCAGGGAAGCAGGAAGACAGCTGGCAAGAGAAGGCCAGATTGACGAGGGAATCCTGCAGAGGGTCAGCAGGGAGCTGATGCCACAGGAAGTGTATTATCAGGCTGCCAGGGAGATGTTCCAGCAGACTGAATCCCGGAAAGAGAAATAATAATAGCACGATAAACAGCATAATAGCGCTATTATTACTATTTTTACCTGCAGGAGAATAGCGGGAAGGCCCCACACTTGCAGGCAGCTTTCATTGCAGGCCTTTGTTTGTCTCAGAATAGATATATATCTGAGTAGCCTAGAGCGAACGTAATCAGGGGGAGGACTCTGCGTTCATCCTGTTTCAGCCAAAGGCTGGAACTTTTCCGGCTCCGTCGGAACTCTCGCTGACTAGCGTCAGCGATGTCCGTCCTCTCTACTCCTGTGAGACAAAGCTATAATGAGGATATGCTATGACAAAATCGTTATGCATTCTGGTTTTCCTGTCTCTTGCGGCACTTATGGCATGCTTGGCTTCCACAGGTGCGGCGGGATGTGCGGCGTGTGGTGGTGAAGAAAATTGGGACGCCAGCGCAGCCAGTTTTCTGGAAGGAAAGTCCATAGAGAACACGCCTGCCCCGAAGTGGGGACCATCTGCAGCAAGGGATGAGAACTCGCAATTCAGTTCCAATAAGACCGAAGAAAATGCTAGCAACGCTTCAGAAGAACCGAGCAGCCCGGTTCAAAAGCCAAAGAAAAGCATTGTTCTGGAAGATGCAACCGCTGAGCCAACTACAGTAAGCCCAGGAAGCCCTGTTAAAATCACAGCAGTTCTTGGAGATAAGATGACGGCTTATGCCATTATCAGAAACTTTGCTGACGTTCAGGTTGGCAATGTGACTTTGGAGCAGACATCCGGTAATGAGTATGTCGGAACCTGGACTGCAAGCATAGCAACAGGAACTTACAAGGCATCCATTGAGGCATATGGATCGGGCGCGTCCAAGACATTCAATGATGTCTTGCAGATAGAGGTAACGGATTCAAACTCAAACAGCACTTCCAGCGCTGCTAGCCGTTTCAAGAAGCTGGGTTGATATCATTCGGAGTTGACACACAACTCTTCTTTTTTGGCAATTGAATACATCTAATAGGATACATTCGGACTACAGACACCCTTTTCAATGTTGCCATTATTGTTTTAAATGCGATGACAAAGGAGATTGTACTCATAGGCAGGTCCAATGTGGGCAAGTCCACCCTTTTTCGGGAGTTGACCAGCCAGAAGGTAAAGGTAGGCAGAAGGCCAGGAATAACGCAGTACCCCCACAAGGTAAGGGTTGGCAATATATTCTACGTGGACATGCCAGGCTACGGCTTTATGTTCAAAACCACCAAGGAGCAGCAAGAGAAGACCAAGGATCTAATCGTGGAGTACTTCGAGTCTCACGCGAATGAGATCATGCTGGCAGTGCAGGTGATAGATGCCGCCTCCTTCCTGGACATTGCCAACCGCTGGGAGGAGCGTGGCGAGGTGCCGTTTGAGATCGAGCTTTACGGGTTCTTAAACGACCTGGGCCTGGACGTTGTCCTGGCGGCGAACAAGATGGACAGGATAGCCAATAAAGACGAGGCCCTGGACATGATAGTGGAACGCTTAGGGATGCTTCCGCCCTGGACCCAATGGCGCGACAAAGTTGCTCCCATCAGCGCCAAGCGCGGGCAGATTGAGCCTTTGCGTAGTATCTTGAAGGATAGAATGGCAAAACAGCCGCCTGTCTAGATTGTAGCTCTATGTAGCTCTAGGTTGCAGCTCTAGGCTGTAGATGCAGGGGCTATGCCTTCCTGGTGGAACTTTCTGCCTACAGCCTCCCGGATGTCGCAGCCCACGCCCTTGGCCACGTTTCTTCCCGGAAGATGTATTTCGAGCCTGAGACTTAGCTCCTCTTTCTTCATATCCGTTAATAGCACCTTGATATCGCGGTTGGCCATCACCAGGGGATGGCGCCTTGCCTCATGAATAATAATTCCTCTGGCCCGATCAAGGTCGGAGAACTCTTTAATCTTGAAGTCCACAGTCCAGATGATATCCGGCTCTCTTATAGACCAGTTGATGATGGAGTCGGTGCTCATGGTGTTGTTGGGGACGATGATCCTGCGGTTGTCCCAGGTGCGAATGACGGTATGCCGCAGCGTCAGATCTTCTACCTGGCCGTAATCCCCCTTGAAGTCCACTAAGTCCCCCACGCGGAAGGGCTGGAATACTGCGATGAATATGCCCGATGTGAAGTTGGACAGCGAATCCTTGGCGGCGAAGCCTATTGCCAGGCCCGCGATGCCCGCGCCTGCCAGCATGGCGGTGGCCAGGCTGTGAAGCTGCGGGATCTGCAGGATGACCAGCATCAAGCCGATGATGTAAATCGTGGCTGAAGCCAGCCTCCGGATCATGACCTGGACCGTCTCGTCCATCTTTACATCGACCCTGCCGGCAACCTTGGGGATGTAATTCATCAGCATCCTGTCTACGATTCTGACCGTTGTGAAGGTCAGGAAAACTATTATAGATATTATTATGATATTAATGGTTATAAAAACTATATCTATGCTGTCGATGGTGTCGAGCAAGACCTCTACCGAGGTCATGTTGACGTGCCTTCCGGCAAGCGAATCAACGCCGCTTTGAAGCTCCCTCCTCAGCGTCTGAGGGTCTACCAGGTCAATGATGGTGTAAATATCCATCGATATCGAGGGGACTGAAATGGTACTTAAAATTTGCGAGATAATAATCAAGTTAATTTTATATTCAGAAATTAAGGATTAGCGTTAAGTTTTTTGTGTCTTTGTGTCTTTGTGGTGAGCGTTCAGCTCTAATTCACCACAAAAGCACAAAGGGAGTTCTTAGGCTTTATGTACTTAAGGGATGACCTCAGGGATAAAGCGCTAAAATTACGAAAGCGGCACAAGGCCGCTTAAGCGATGTCTAAGAGAACATCCTCATGGCCTCTTCAGTGCTCTGCTCCTCATCGCCCAGCACCTTTTTGATGGCCTTCTCGAAGTCATCCATGGTTACAGAAGAAGCTCTCCTCCGCAGGGCGTTCATGCCCGCCTCGACAACGATGGCGTTGAGGTCGGCCCCGCTTGCGCCTTCTGTCGCTCTGGCGATCTCCAGAATGCTCACGTCCTCGGCCTTCTTCATCTTCCCGGCATGTATCTCCAGGATCATGAGCCTTCCTTCAAGGCTTGGCATGGGTATCTCTATGATCCTGTCAAATCGCCCGGGCCGCAGAAGCGCAGGATCGAGGATGTCTATCCTGTTCGTGGCTGCAATGACCTTGATATCTCCTCTGGTCCTAAAACCGTCCATCTCCGCCAGAAGCTGCATCATCGTCCTGTTGACCTCGGCGCTGCCGGTGGTTCCATCGTGCGTTCTGATGCTTCCCACGGCATCGATCTCGTCTATGAATATAATGGACGGAGCCTTCTCGCGGGCCATCTGGAATATGTCTCTGACCAGCTGGGCGCCTTCGCCTATGAACTTGTGAACCAGCTCTGAGCCAGACATATGGATGAATGTCGCCTTGGATTCATGGGCCACAGCCTTGGCAAGCAATGTTTTGCCCGTTCCAGGCAGGCCGTAGAGCAGGATGCCCTTTGGTGGCTCAATGCCGATCTCTGCAAAGATCTCGGGAGTTGTGAGGGGCAGCTCGACGGTCTCCCGGATCTCCTGGATCTGGATATCCAGGCCGCCTACCATATCGTAGGATACTTCCGGGGCCTCTATAAGCTCCATGACCTTTGCTCGGACGTCGACGGAACGGTCGAGTATTCTGACTATAGTCAAGGAGTTGTTTATGGCCACGCGGGAGTTGGGCTCCAGTTTCTGCATCAGCTCTGGGGGCGCAGTGGTGATGAACTCCTGGTTGTTGCCGTGCTGCCTCAGCAGAACGTAATCCTCAGCTACCTCCACAACAGTTGCGAGGAACAGGGGCATCCTCCGAAGAAGGGTGTTCTCCTTCTTGAGCTTCTCCACCTCGCGCAGATATTTTTTATTGGCGATAAGAGATTCGAAGAGCTTGGCTCTTACCTCTTCCCTCTCTACCTTGGTGGTCTCAAGCTCATCTGCCAGGTTCTTATTTTCTGCTTCAAGAGCAGTGATTCTCTTTAAGAACGACTCCTGAATGGTGTCCTGACCTGAAACGGTCGTTGATTCACTCATACACTTTAGCCTGCGCTCTTCAAGATTATAAATTCATTCCTGAGAGACGGTGACAGAGAGGAGTTTCGAGATTTGCTGGAGCCCTTGATTTCCTTTTATATCAGAAAAATTACAGTTTTTCGAAATCGCAGTGCGGAGTTTGGATTCTAATCCCCAGTTCGCATGTTTTTAAATAATAGAAAAGGCGTGAAGAGTTGTCCTGATTAATAATAATTACATAACGTAAAGGTGTATTTTGAGAAGCAATGTTCCTCAAAATATCGAGGATCTGAGACTGGGAGGCGGACGGAATAATAGGCATATCAACCGAAATCACCGATCACCGGCTCACGGAAGAGAGGCTGGCCAAAGAAAACGCATTTTACCAGGCTATCATCGAGCGGGTTACAGAGGGCCTGTATGTCTATCATAAGATGCCGGACTGCTCAAATCTTGAGTTCACGGTGTGGAACAAAAGAATGGTAGAGATCACAGGATATACCCGTGAGGAGATCAACCGTCTAGGGTGGCGTCAGTCTGTTTATGCCAATCCAAAATGGAAGATAACGAGAAAAGACGGCCAGAAACGCATCCTCTCAGTCGATACCGCATTCATTAGTTCCGGTGAGGGACCTGTTCACGTCATGGGGACAGTTCGTGATATTACTGAGGAAAAAAGAGCAGAAGAAGCTCTAAAGGGGTACTCAGAGCATCTAGAGACCCTGGTGGAAGAGCGAACTGAGCAGCTCAAGAATGCCGAGCGTCTTGCAGCCATCGGCGAGACTGCAGCCATGGTTGGCCACGACCTGAGAAATCCACTGCAGTCCCTGTTCTGCATGATATATCTGGCCAAGGAACGGCTCAACTTAGGTAACATATCCCCTTCAGAAGGCCAGCAAAGCATGGAGGAGATCCTCGATAACATGGAGGAGAGCACCGATTATATGAACAAAATAGTCTCCGATATCCAGGATTATGCTCGAAAGCTGAGCCTCAATCTTGTCAAGACTGATATTTCATATTTTATTAGAGCTACATTGTCTACAATTGATATCCCCGATGATGTGCATGTAACCATTCAAGTAGAGGAGAAACCGCTTGAGTTAAATATCGATTTAGAAAAAATGAAGAGGGTTATCATAAATCTGGTGACCAATTCCCTTAATGCCATGCCGGAAGGCGGTCACATATCCATATCCGTTCACCAAAGTGGAGACTTTGTCCGAGTATCAGTCAAAGATAATGGGGCGGGCATTCCCGAAGAGATCCTCCCGAGACTCTTTTTGCCCTTGTTCACCACCAGATCAAACGGGGTGGGTCTTGGGCTTCCTGTCTGCAAGCGCATGGTGGATGCCATGGGAGGAAATATCGCCATTAATAGCAGGGTAGGAGTGGGGACTGAAGCGGTTATCGAGATTCCTGTGAGGCAAGACAGCGGATAAGGATATTAACTCCCACCCAAGGCATATTCTTAGTGATTAGATGATAACCCTGCAAAAGCACAGTGTCCCCCCCTTCGAGGTGGTCGAGCGCAAGGGGCTAGGACATCCGGATTCTCTGGCGGATGGAATATCTGAGTCCATCTCTCGGGCCCTTTCCAGGTTTTATATGGACGAGTTCGGCCAGATCCTGCACCACAACGTAGACAAGGTGCTGATCATCGCCGGCAAAAGCCTCCCGGAGTTCGGCGGCGGCAGGGTCCTCGTTCCCCCAAGCGTCATCGTTGGCGGGAGGGCTACCAAGCCCTCGGGCAAATCCCTGGATGAGATATTCGAGGATACTGTCACCTCCTTCTTTCATAAGACCGTTAAAAACCTCAGAGATTTCAGGATCGAGCCCAGGGCTGAGGAGGGCGCTCCGGAGCTGCGGAGCCTGATTGGCCGTGGCGCTAACGATACATCAATAGGCGTGGGCTTTGCGCCCCTGAGTCCCGTGGAGAGGCTGGTGCTCGATCTGGAGAAAGAGGTACGCGGCGTTCGCGGCGCGGGAGAGGACACCAAGGTCATGGCCATTCGCATCGGAGACGATCTGAAGATAGTAGTAGCCGCAGCCATGGTTTCTAAATACATCTCCTCACGGGAAGAGTACGATGAGGCCAAGGCCAGGGTTGAGAGGGCGGTGCGAAGAAAGGCAGATGCCGAAGTGTGCGTGAACTGCGCCGACTCGGGCGATAACATCTATCTCACAGTCACCGGGACCTCCATCGAGATGGGAGACGACGGAGCGACTGGCCGGGGCAACAGGGGCAACGGCCTCATAACCCCGATGAGGCCCATGACCATGGAGGCCATTGCCGGCAAAAATCCCGTGAGCCATGTGGGCAAGATCTACAACGTCCTGGCACAGAGGGCTGCCGCCGAGATCGCAGAGATCGACGGGATAGAGGAGGCCTACGTCACCCTGGTGAGCAAGATCGGGTCTCCCATCGACCAGCCGCTCTTGAAAGGAGTGCGAATCTCCGCCATCGATCTGCGGCTCACGCCAGCGCTTGAGTCCAGGATAAACGGAATCGTAGACTACTGGCTGGAGAGCACAGATCATCTGGTTGAAGAGTTTGTGAGGGGAACGCTGACCGTCTACTGAATCAGTCCGTCCCCTTTGAAGCCTCCTTTTTGGCCATCTGCAGCCTCTGTTTGGCAGTGTAGCCTGTGGCCTTCTCCAGGAAGTTCCGAAACCGCTTGTTGGTGTCCAAAGCGAGATCGTCGGCGACTCCTGAGGCAGATTCCGTGACTACGCTTAGCTTCTTGTTCTCTATCCAGACCTCAATGCTCTTCAAAGCTCCATAGCTGAGGAGGAGCTTTCCTTCTTCCTGGCGAATCTCGCAGGGGAACTCCTCCTCCAGGGCCTTTCGGATTCTCTCTATGTCGGGCTTGAAGCCCTTCTTGAACGGGTAGTCCATGATTTATCTGAGAATCTGATTGACTATAGATCTTTCGAGCGTTGTCTCCTCATACCCTTGCGTATGCAGCCACCGTTCCCAGCTCTTCCTGAATCCTCAGGAGCTGGTTGTACTTGGCCGTGCGCTCAGAGCGCGCAGGCGCGCCGGTCTTGAGCAGCTCGCAGCCCAGGGCAACAGCGACATCGGCTAGCGCCGAGTCCTCAGTCTCCGCAGACCTGTGGGAAGCCATTACCTTCCAACCGGAGCGGAAGGACATGCGTGCGGCATCGAAGGCCTCTGAGACGCTGCCTATCTGGTTGAGCTTGAGCAGCAGGGCGTTGGTTGAGCACATCTGGATGCCCTTCTCAAGGCGCTTAACGTTGGTCACGTAGAGGTCATCTCCTACTATTATCGTGCCAGGCAGCTTAGCCGTAAGCTTGGCAAAGTCGTCGAAGGCATCCTCCTCAAAGGGGTCCTCCAGCAGTATGATGGGATAGGTAGAGACGAGATCGACATAGTAATCGAGAAGCTCGCCGGGGGAGAGCCTGTCTCCGTCCACGGAGTAGCCGCCGTCCACATAGAAGCTGGAAGCCGCCGCATCCAGGCCGATCTTGATCTCTTCGCCGTAGCCGGAAACATCCAGGGCGCTCATGATGGCATCCAGAGCATCGCGAGTCTTGCTCAGAGGAGGGGCATAGCCGCCCTCGTAGCCCACGTTGGTCGCGCCCACGCCATAGCGGCCCTTCAGGATCTTGCTCAGGGCGTGGTAAGTCTCGGCAGCCATTTGCAGGCCTTCGCTGAAAGCTTTCGCTCCAACGGGCTCAATCATGAACTCCTGGATGGACAGATCATTCCCGGCATGCTGGCCGCCATTAAGGACGTTGAAGGAGGGAACCGGCAGACGAGTGGTATTCACGCCACCCAGGTACTTGTAAAGCGGCATGCCCACAGAGCAGGCGGCGGCCTTTGCAGTGGCCAGCGATACGCCGAGGATGGCGTTGGCCCCTAAGGAAGACTTGTTGGGAGTGCCATCCATCTCGATCATTATCTCGTCTATCTCGCGCTGCGCGGATGCATTTGCGCCTATCAGCTCTGGGGCGATGACTTCGTTCACGTTCTTCACGGCCTTGAGGACGCCCTTGCCGCCGTACCTGTCGCCTCCATCGCGTAGCTCCAGGGCCTCGTGGACGCCGGTGGAGGCGCCCGAGGGCACAGCAGCCCTTCCGAAGCCGCAGCAGGTGAAGACGTCTACCTCTATTGTCGGATTTCCGCGGGAGTCAAGGATCTCACGAGCATGGATCTTCTCGATCTCGAATGACATGATATACCACGTCAGGCACTTTGCAGCCTTCTTTATTAAGGTTGGCGTGCCGGAAATGATCGTTAACCACAAGTACCTTAAGCACTTTATGAAGAGGCATGGCCGATGATTCTCAAAAAGGCTGCATTTTTTGTGATATCGTGGCAGGAAAGGCGACGTCCTACAAAATTTACGAGGATGATTTATCGCTGTGCATCCTGGACATAAATCCCTGGGCCAAAGGTCACTGCCTGGTCATACCCAAGAGACATGTTCCCTGATTAAATTATTATCATGAACCACTCTCAATACCAGCACTTCAACCGAAACCCTCGCTGCCCCTATTGTTTCTGTCGTTTCTGAGGCTAGGGATAACCTCCTTCGGAGGCCCTGCTATGACTGCCTATATCCGCAGGATGGCCGTGGAGCAGAAGAAATGGCTCGACGATCCAACGTTTCGTGCGGGCGTTGCCCTCTGCCAGGTCATACCGGGAGCCACTGCCATGCAGGTAGCGGCCTATGTGGGCTTAAGGACGCACGGAGTAGCTGGCGCTGCTGCAACCTACATCGGCTTTGGCCTGCCAGCATTTCTGATAATGATCTCACTTTCAGCTCTGTATGTGAGGACGCATAACCTGCCTATTGTGGTCTCACTATTCAGTGGGCTTCAGGCCATCATAGTCGCTATAATCGCTAACGCCACCATCTCCTTCGGCAGAAATTACCTGAAGCTCAGAAGAGACATGGCAATTGCTGCATTTGCAGCAGGCATGTTTATCCTTGAAGTGAATCCTATTCTGGTAATTTTGCTCTCTGCACTTATAGGGCTCGCAGCTTACAGGGATCAGCCTTTCCAACCCAAACCAGTTCATTTAACAGAGATACCTAAAACTACATGGCCGCTCGTATTCATTGTATCTGCAGCCGTGGTCGGGCTCCTTCTGCTTTTTATTCTGCAGCGGAGCCTCTTCGACATGGCTGTGCTGATGATCGGTATAGATCTCTTTGCTTTTGGAGGAGGGTTTGCCTCCATCCCACTGATGCTCCACGAGTTCGTAGAAGTGAGGTCCTGGATGGACAGCTCTACCTTTATGAACGGGATTGCGTTAGGCCAGATTACACCAGGACCCATCGTTATCACGGCGACATTCGTAGGCTATATACTGTATGGCCCTATCGGCGCGGTTATTGCCACAGTGAGCATCTTCTTGCCCTCTTTCCTCATGGTAATAGGGACTGTTCCCTACTATGACAGGTTCAGCAGCTCGCTTAGGTTTAATAGGGCCATCAATGGAATCTTTTGTTCTTTCGTAGGGCTGCTTGCCTCGGCTGCCTTCCATTTCGCCTTAAGTATGCCCCTGGATATTTTCCATGTGGCAATGGCTGTCGCTGCATTTATCGCTTTGTTCTACGGGGTTGAGATCCTATGGGTAGTCATAATAGGAGCTATGATCTCAATAATTCTGGGAAGCTAGAACGATTTCGATTCAGAATCATGGGCATATAATGCCAAAGATTTCAGGACTCTACACTAGCGACGATAGCTAAATCTATGAGTTCAGGTCAAAACGGGTAATATTATGAAGATCGGCATCTCCACCTGGGCATATCAGGATCTACCTTTGCGGGAGGCTCTGGAGAGAATCTCTCAGCTCTCGGACTGCGCCGAGATCCTCTGCGAGGCTAGACACAGCCTTTTCGACTCAAAGAACCTTGAGGCGACAGAGTCCTTCGGCTTGAAATACACAGTGCACGGCCTGGTGGCGGACGTCAACATAGCCAGCATCTACCCTGAGTTTCGCGAGGCCTCTGTGAATCTTCACCGTCGAGCCATCGAGGCCAGCGCTGCCGCTGGCGCAACTCTGTACGTCATCCATCCAGGTTACACGGCCTGGAGCTTCTGCTGGCGCGATGCCATGCAGGCTCTCGACCAGTCGTTGCAAGAGCTATCCCCGCTGCAGGAGGAGCTTGGCATACGCCTGGCCGTAGAGAACATGCCCAAGAGCGACTGGCTCTTCTTCCACGAGCCGGGGCTGGACCTGAGGGGCATGGGCCTGGTGCTGGACGTGGGCCACGCCCAGACCTGCGGCACTCTTGAAGCGTTCTTGGGACACCCCGAGCTGGCACACGTTCACCTGCACGATAACTCCGGCCAGAACGATGAGCACCTGCCGCTTGGAAAGGGCTGTATAGACTTTGGGCCAGTGCTCAAGGCTATAGAGGCTAAGGGCATAACCGCCGCCCTGGAGCAGAAGACCGAAAATGGGGTGCTGGAGAGCCTGGATGTGCTGCGGCAGATTCCAAACTGTCAACTAAGCAAGCGCCTGGGATGAAAAGATTATTTCGTGCCCGGGGATGGCGCCTATCTAAGCCGCCGATGATCATTGGCGTTTATATAGAAGACTCAGCTGAAATGCTTCGAAATGGATCATCTGGTTGAGATTTCCCTGCTTTTTGCAATGCCGCATCTCAATGCCGTCAGGAATGTGCTTCCGGAATTCAGGCTATTGACTATAGCCTCTGTAATTCCGCCCTTCGTGCTCATTCTCTTCACGTACTCTTCCCGTTCTTCATCGGAATCAAAGTTAGGCAAAACGTCCTTGGCCCATACGTAAATCTCTTCAAAACCAGGATATTCTTTTTCGATGATCCTCGCTGCCTGGGCTACGCTTTTCTCCTTTCTTCCAGCCACAAGAAGAGCTGCAGGGAGGCACACTCCTACTGTGAAGGCGTGCATCATCTCCTCATCTGACAGCTCGAAGACCCTTAGACCCATGCAGGGAAGAATATCCATGAGAATATCACTACGAGGATAGACCGCTATGATACCTTTGCCCTCTCTTTATCGTATCTGGACCACTGGGCATTATTCTGTAGACGTCAACGCCAAATGCATTCTTAAGCGAAGTTGAAGAGACGCCCGCCATGCAAGAAACTACTAGAGCATTCTTCGAAAAAGAAAGCTCTTTAAGCCCCTCAATGGCTTGAGGCCTGACTGCAATGAATACGATGGTTGATTTCCTGCAAATCTCCGCATTGTCTGAGACGTTTTCCAGTAAGCCTGCCTTTCTTATGCGTTCAAGTGTGGATGCACTTCCGCCATAAGATACCAGGAGTTTTTCTTTAGGAAAGCCATGGACGATTAGCTCTGCTGCAAGTGCCCGCCCGAGGTGGCCGCATCCGATTATGCCGATTGTCCCATTGGCCAAAAAATCGAGATTCATGATTGGAGTTATTGGAGTTAGGCCTCACTCCAGAATCTTCCCTATCCTCTCCAGTGCAGTTTTCAGCCGCTCCTGAGACGCTGCATAGGAAAGGCGCACGTAGTTTGCGCCTCCGGGTCCGAAGGCCGATCCAGGCGTGGCCGCGATTAAGGCGTCTTTAAGAAGCTTATCTGTGAAGGCGTCTCCGCCACCTAATTCCGAGACATCGGGAAATACGTAAAAAGCTCCGCCGGGGATGCTGCAGGGAATGCCCAGCTCCCTGAGGCCCGCGGCTAAAAGGTCTCTTCGCGCCCGAAACTCCTTCACCATTGCCAAGACCTCATCCTGCGGCCCCTGTATGGCCGCCAGGCCCGCCCTCATGACGAAGGTTGCGGCCTGAGAGACAGAATGGGAAAGAAGCCGGGTTGCCCACGTCATGATCTCCTTGGGTCCCGTCATATAGCCCAGCCGCCAGCCGGTCATGGCATATGCCTTGGAGAAGCCGTTTATGGTGATGGTCCTGTCCTCCATGCCATCCAGAGACCCGATGCTGATGTGCTTGTGATCGTAGATTATCTTCTCGTAGATCTCATCTGATATGACGTAGAGGTTGTGATCGCAGGCCAGATCGCGAATCTCCTCCAGAACCTTGCGGTCGAAGACCGCTCCCGTCGGGTTGCTCGGAGAGTTGACGATGATGAGCTTTGTCCTGGGGGTTATGCTCTCGCTCAGGTTCAGGGGCATGAAATCCCTGTCAACGCTTCCCCAGTTGACCTTACCCCCGGCAAAGGCAACGCTTGGCTCATAGCTAACCCAGGAAGGACCGATCATGAGGCATTCGTCGCCCTCCTGAATGAGCGCCTGGATGCTGGTGAAGACGCCCATCTTGCGCCTGGCGTTACCACTACATCGTCTGCGGTGACCTTCAGCATGTTCTCGTTGCAGAACTTCTCTGCTATGGCCTTCCTGAGCTCCGGTATGCCGGCCGTGGGGGCGTAATGGGTCTCGCCTGCCCGGATGGAGTTGCAGCCAGCCTCTACGATGTACCTGGGAGTATCGAAATCCGGCTCGCCTACGCCCATGTCTATCACATCGAGCCCTGATGCGTTCATCTTCTTGGCCATGGCCGAGATCTTGAGGGTCGTTGATTCCTGGATGGAGGCCAGCCTAACCGATACCAAGGCTACTCACCGCCCAGCCTCTGGAGCAATTTGACCGCAGCCTCGACTGCGCGTTTTGAATAATCTACACGCCTGTGTGCATCCGGCCTGGACATCTTAGGCCCTGTGATTCCCAGAGTCACAGGCTTATCGAACTCCAGGGACAGGTCCATCAGCTTTCGCGCTGCATGCTGCACCACTACCTCGTCGTGGGCAGTCTCTCCCTGGATCACGCAGCCTATGGTTACCACTGCATCGATATCGTCGCGACGGAGCATCTTCTTGACGACAATTGGCATATCGTATACGCCAGGAACATAAACAACCGATGCCACCTCTGCTCCCAGGAACTGCGCATGCTCTCTGCCGAGCAGCTCCATTTGATAAGTGATATCCCTATTGAACTCCGAGACAACGAAACCAAGTCTTGCCATAGCTTAAAACCCCGCGAAGAGTAGCCATCAACCTTCCCTCCTTTGCTAATAAACCCATCGATTCCGACAGCCAAGCTCCTCGCGATCAAAATGCATTTATTCTTGGTGATAGTCCGAGAAGAGGATGCCCTATGAATCTTATTTATGTTAACGGCAAATATGTTCCAGCCGATGAGGCTGCTGTCTCGGTCTTCGATCACGGCTTCCTCTACGGCGATGGAGTCTTCGAGGGAATAAGGGCCTACGGAGGCCGGGTCTTTCGACTAAAGGAACATGTCAGAAGGCTGTTCGACTCCGCTCAGGCCATCATGCTCTGCATACCCCTGAGCCAGGATGAGATGGCTGAGGCAATCCTTGAGACTCTGCGCAAGAACAACCTCAAGGATGCCTACATCCGCCCCATAGTTACCAGAGGAGTCGGCGATCTGGGACTCGACCCCAACAAGTGCTCTGCATCGACGGTTATCATCATGGCTATCGAGTGGGGCGCCATGTACGGCGACCTGTACGAAGTCGGTCTGACGGCAGTTACCGTTACAGTTCGCAGAAACTCTCCCGACTCCCTGCCGCCCAACACCAAGAGCCTCAACTACCTGAACAACATCATGGCCAAGATCGAGGCCAACATAAAAGGAGGCAATGAGGCCATCATCCTCGACGCTCAGGGGAGGATCTCTGAAGGTAGCGGAGACAACATCTTCGTCATCAAAGATGGTAAGGTATTCACTCCTTACACCATCAACAACCTCAAGGGCATAACCAGGGATGCGGTTATTGATCTGGCTAGAGCACGGGGCATTGAGGTTTTGGAGAGAGACCTGGGGCTGTTTGACCTTTATACTGGTGATGAAGTCTTCGTCACCGGCACTGCAGCCGAGGTCGCGCCTGTTACTAAGGTTGACGGCAGGATCATAGGCGGAGGCAAACCGGGGCCGATCACTAAGGAACTCATGGCCGCCTTCAGGGAGCTAACCCGGACAACGGGCGCGCCCATTTACTAGGAGCGCTTCACAGCTCTCAGTTCTCTTTGTGCCCTTTGTAGCTTTGTGGTTAGCTTTAATGGCGCTCACCACAGAGGCACAGAGGCACAGAGGAATCTTAATATTGAGCTTATCCTCAAACGTAAAAGCTCTTTGTGCGTTCTCTGCGTCAATCTGTTCCTCTGTGCCTCTGTGGTGAATCTCGTTAGCTCAACATCAATCCGGTACCATCTTAACATAAACCCTGCGATGCCTTGGTCCGTCCAGCTCCAGGAAGAGTATCCTCTGCCAGGTTCCCAGGATTAGCCGTCCCCTCTCAACAGGAATCGTGGCGCTGTTTCCGAGCAGCACCGCCTGCAGGTGAGCATGGGCATTTCCATCTGACCTATCGTGCATATAACCGGCGCCCCGGGGCACAAGGGTGCTCATGAGGTTCAGGATGTCCTGGATCAGGCCTGGTTCGCCCTCATTTATGGCGACCCCAGTAGTTGTATGAAGGGTGAAAACCAGGCAGAGTCCGCTCTCCAGCTTGCTATCCTCTACAGCTTTTTGCACCTGAGAGGTTATATCAACTACCTCTATGGATCTCTTAGTCTCGATCTCTATCATGCTATCCATATGGCTTTGATTTAAAAGAATTTAAATTGGATGGAATGCGATGGAAGCATGAAACCAGGGACGACCTTAAGAAGGATATTATTCGAGGGGAGGATCCGGGTCTATTCATCTTGAGGGGATGGATGACTTTAAAAGTCTAGGAATACCCCGGATCCACAATCTATCTTATCATCTATCATATATAAATTTTACTCTATAAGGCTTCGGGAATTTCATGTGAAAGTTAAATGTGTTCGCATGATCGGGGAGATTGGTAAAGTAAATCAGTAAAATAATAACACGAATTAAAAGGAACAGCAACATTTCAGCCTTAATCATTGAGCCTCTGCTTGCTATTATTCTGAGGCTATTAATGAATTATTTGACGTTCACAATTGACCCCCTCCATTACAAAAAAATACATATTTGGATGTATATGTCCTTTGATAAATGAATTTAACAATTAAAAAATTTTTCTATTGAACAGCAGATAAGGAGAAGCCCATATAGTATAAGATTTTTTGCCGTTGGCCGTACCGTATCCTTAGAGAAGGCTGGCAATGTGCTTCTGGATGAAACCCCGATTCAGCCTACTTCGAAGGGTAGGAAGTATTAGAAAAAGTTTTAAATGATAGCCCATCGTATACTTATTGGAGGTATTTTATGGCAGAGAGAGTAATAGCTCCGGATGTATGCATGTTCAACGATGAAAGCTGCGAGGCACTGAACATTCAGATAGATTTGCCCGGCGTAAAGAAGGAGGAAATTGATTTCAGGTTCCTGGAGGATGGTTTTTTTGTGATCGCCAAATCAGAGGATGTAACCTTCAAGGGAGCCTTCGCCCTGCCGGGACCTGTGGAAGCCGATAAAGCCATCGGGGAGTACCTCAACGGTCTGCTCACCGTGAACGTGCCTTATAAGCGATCTGTCGCTGTGGAAAAAAAGCTAACTATAGATTAGCCATTGGTTTCCGGTTCCCTTGGGAACTATCTTCCTTTTTTGCAGGAATTATAGTTCTTCTTTCGGCTAATTGCCCGATAAATTCTTTGTGCCTTTGTGTCTTCGTGGTGCATGCCAGCTGGTCTAACCACAAAGACGCAAAGGCACAAAGGCCTCACAAAGGTTGTTCCTATGATTCAGGAGCGGACATGAGACAGATCCCACAGAGATGAGCGCGCGCAAGGCAGCGACGAATATGGCCCGGATTTGGCTTTACCCCACAGACCTTCGAATTATGGGCAGAATAGTAGCGATCTATTTTTCGTGGTCTGCTGCAGCTGCCGGCCCATAAGTTTTATGAAAGGTCTGCGCTAAACGATTATCCTTAGCGATTGCGATTGAGCAGGTTTACAGTTCTATTAACCCTTATCACTAATTTTGTCTTTTTATCGAATGATAAATCGACAAAAAGATTTGAGTAGGACATCATTATTAATCATATTACACGATTATTAGTATATATTTTAAGGGTAACAAATTAATATTTAGAACTGGCAGGGGGAGACTACCAAGGAGGGAAGACATGTCTTTACAAGAAGTGAGGAAGCAAACGATAGATTCGTTGAGCCTCAAAGCGATAGATCCGTTGAGCCTCAAAGATACTACTGCCAACCCGGCCCCGCTGGGGCTACTGGGCTTCGGAATGACCACGGTGCTGCTGAATATCCACAACGCTGGTTACTACGAGCTTAACACTATGATCTTATCCATGGGCATATTCTACGGAGGAATTGCCCAGATCCTCGCAGGAATAATGGAATGGAAGAAAAATAATACCTTTGGAACCACGGCTTTCACCTCTTACGGCCTCTTCTGGCTCACCCTGGTGGGCCTGATACTCCTGCCAAAGCTGGGCTTAGGCGAAGCCGCATCCAAATCCGCCATGGCTGCTTACCTGGCTATGTGGGGCCTGTTTACCCTCGTCATGTTCATAGGCACTCTCAGGCTTAACAGGGCACTGCAGTTCGTGTTCCTCTCTCTTACTGTGCTCTTCTTCCTGCTGGCTCTGGGAGATATCACGGGCAACCCCTCAATAACGACCTTAGCGGGCTACGAAGGAATCATCTGCGGGTTCTCCGCCATCTACACCGGCCTCGCCCAGGTCCTCAATGAGGTCTACAAAAAGGTTGTCGCGCCTCTGGGTCCAGTTAATGGCTAGCGATTGAAGTAAGCTAAAATGAAGTGATATGAAATGAGATCGCGCATGGCGATCTCTTCTCAATATGTGTTAACTAATCAATCTTTAAGTTGGAAGCCATCCTAAAAATCTATAATGCCCACCAGCATTATTTTGGCGCTGGAAGGCGGCAGGTTGCTGACTTGTTGATGGGATCGAAGCGTTCTTTGTCAACAGATTTCACGATGCCTGAGCTTCGTCCGCAGGAGAATCATTCGAAGTCATTTGGTCAGTATACCCATCCTGCATTTCGGGATTTATGCCTTCCACGACAGGATATCCTTCCTGCACCTCAGGTGCGGCATCGTCGTTGCCCTCCTCTCCCAAATATATAGTGAATGTAGTAGGCTCGGCATCAACATAGCGCTCCTTTTTTATGCATTTTTCGCAATTCTCATGGGGATTCCCTTCGTAAGAATCATGGCAGCACCTGGCGTAATAGCACCTATCGGCACAATTGTCGCAGTATCCGTTGTAGTAGTAGTTGTGGCCGCACTTTTCGCACTTCTCGATGCAATAGCAGTCCTTACCGCATCTATCGCAGTACCCGTCCGCATGCTCGACGCAGTACTTAACACCGCAGCTTGGACAGTACTCGTAGACATCGCATCTATCTTTACATTGGTTGCAGTGGCCATCGCAGCGTGCCTTCCCACACTCCTTACATTTTTCGAAGACATAGCAGTCAGTATATGGCATCCCAGGGTGCTTATCGCAATTGTCCATCACGTTGCCGTGATCGCAACCGCACCTGTCGGTGGGCTTAGAGCCAGGACATATCTCAGTGCACGGATTGCGGTGCTCATAACTGTCTTCGCAGCACTTGCTTTCATCCCACTTGTCATAAGACGCTTTTTGCTCAGATGAATCAGCCATGCCGTTGAATTCAGCAACAGCAGTGCATACAACGAATGCCATTGCAAACAGCATAAGCATTGCTTTCTTCATTCCAATTACCTCCATAATAAACAGCCTTACATAACTACCATTTTATCCCAACTCGGCACAAAAAGGGTAGAATGCCAGGGTTCCCTAGCAGTCTATACCTTCACACGCTTCATGTACCTTCTCGGGCACTGGATTCTCGTGGAACTTAATTGTCTTCTCGGCCTCGAACTGTCCTGAGAACATCTCGTGGGCTTTAATGTCCTTGTAGAATATCTGATGCCACTTGGCGTCGGTGCCCCATGTGCCGTTGAAGGTGTTCTTGGTTTCAATGCCGATCAGGTGAGCAGGGTTGTTGCCCATGAGAGATGCAACCGCATCAGTATCTCTTCCGGCATCCTTCAGGTTATCTATGAGCTTCTCTGGTGTGCTGCACGGTGGGTTATATGGCGTAGTCGAAACAAAGAACGACGTTTGATCCTTCTCCATCTCGGTAACCGCGAACATCTCCTGTACTTCAGCGCCGATGCCGCCGTAGAACTTCTTCGAGTTCAGATACTTTGCACCGACTAAAGGCGTCACGCCGGAGTATGTCAGCTTCGTGTTCTCGAAAAGATTCAGGTTGGACTTCTTGCCGTCATTCACCGAGTTCACTGTTCTTCTGAGCTTATCCGCGTTCTGCGAGTAGGCATGCTCCTGGTCAAGCTCGAGATCGCCGTCGCCAGACATGACGTTGTAATACTCAAGCGCAATCTTCTTGTCTATTATCGATGTGCTGATATCGATAACACCTGTCCCGGATACCTTCTGGTTCTCACAGAACTGCTCGTATTGTACAGGCGGTACAACGGGCGGAGTCGCTAACCCCGTGCTGCAGCATCCTACTAGGAATGCAGTCAGCACTATCGCTACTACTACTCCCTTCATGCTTTTTCATCCCCTATTTTTTGGATTGTATATCGTAATTACTCCAAAGCTTATTAAATATATCGGATGCTTTTTCCCGCCAGTTGCCCCATTTGGACTGTAGCAAATAAGTAAGGCATAGGCGTTGAGAAGATCCCGGGAGGCCATGAATACTGGGTGCGTCTCTGGCAGGTGGTTAAATGTATATATATGCTATTATTTTATATCTACGAGCTTGTAAAAACAAGAAAAAAATTTAAATTTCCAATTGCCTGTCAAAAAATTTAAAGCCTTCTCGGTCCTAAATTAATCAAGGTGTTGATGTCCTCTCTTTAAACTGCCGGAGGCATTAGCGATAACCTATGTATAGATTATCTAGATATGGATCATATACTGATAATTATTTTAAGGCTGAATGAGGTTACAATGCCAGAAGAGGATATTGTTTCAGGCAAAGTCGAATCAAAGACGATGCGCAAACCCAACCGTCTCATCTCGGAAAAGAGCCCCTACCTGTTGCAGCACGCGTACAATCCCGTGGATTGGCGCCCCTGGAGTGAAGAGGCTTTTGAGCTAGCAGAGAAGGAGGATAAACTGGTTTTCCTCTCAGCTGGCTACTCCACCTGCCACTGGTGCCACGTCATGGCCCACGAGTCTTTCGAAGACGCCGAGGTGGCGAGGCTCATGAACGACGCCTTCGTCTCTATAAAAGTGGATCGCGAGGAACGCCCGGACATAGACCAGATCTACATGAAGGCGTGCCAGATGATGACCGGCAGGGGGGGCTGGCCTCTTACTATTATTATGACTCCGGACAAGAAGCCCGTCTTCGCTGCCACTTACGTGCCCAAGGAGAGCAGGTTCGGGATTGTGGGCCTAAAGGATATCATAGCACGCATTCAGGACCTATGGAAGCGAGATCGGGGGCAGATCCTGGAGTCAGCGGCCAAAGTATTGGGAGAGCTGAGGAAGGTCCAGCTAGCCAGGCCCGGAAAGGCTCTCGATGAGTCCTCTCTGGCAGATGCCTACTATCATCTCTCCGGCGTCTTCGACCCGGCAAACGGCGGCTTTGGCTCCGCGCCCAAGTTTCCCACACCGCACAACCTCATGTTCCTGCTTCGCTACTGGCGGAGAAACAAAGATGCATCAGCCCTGGAGATGGTCGAGACAACGCTCCAGGCCATGCGCCTGGGCGGGATATATGATCACGTCGGCTTTGGGTTTCACCGCTATTCCACTGATGCCGGGTGGCTCGTGCCCCACTTCGAGAAGATGCTCTACGATCAGGCCCTGTTAGCGCTGGCCTATGCCGAGGCCTATCAGGCCACAAAGAAGGAGGAGTATGCTTCGACGGTCAGGGAGATTCTGGAGTACGTGCTCCGGGACATGACCTCTCCAGAGGGGGGCTTTTACTCGGCAGAGGATGCTGACAGCGAGGGCGAGGAGGGAAAGTTCTACCTCTGGACGGCGGAAGAGCTGAAAAATCAGCTGGATGAAGACGAGATGAAACTCCTCATCAGGATCTTCGATATAAGCGAGAGAGGGAACTTCGAGAAGGGAAGGAATATCCTGCGCCTGAGAACGTCTCTTGATGATGCGGCTATTGTGCTGAAGGTAACAGAGCGCGAGCTGAAGGAGCGGCTGGAGAAGATAAGGCAAAAGCTATTCCGGGCCCGAGAAAAGAGAGCTCGGCCCCAGAGGGACGACAAAGTTCTCGCCGACTGGAACGGCCTCATGATCGCTGCTTTTGCCAGGGGAGCTCAGGTTTTGGATGAGCCGCGATATGCAGATGCCGCACGAAGCGCGGCAGATTTTATCCTGGAAAAGATGCGAAAGCCCGATGGCAGGCTCCTCCACCGCTACAAGGACGGAGCGGGAATTGCGGCCAACCTGGACGATTACGCTTTCCTGGTCTGGGGACTGATAGAGCTTTACGAGACGCTCTTTGATGTCAGACACCTCCAGGAAGCCCTGAAGCTGAACGGATCGATGCTGGAGCACTTCTGGGATAATGCCCACGGTGGGCTCTTCTTCACGCCTGACGATGGTGAGACTCTGCTGGTGCGCCAGACGGAGATCTATGACGGAGCCATGCCTTCCGGAAACTCCGTAGCCATGCTAAACCTTCTCAGGCTCTCTCACCTCACGGGCAAATCCGAGCTGGAGGAGAAGGCCAGCACCATATCAGAGGCCTTTGCCGGCACTGTTGGCAGCCAGCCGCTGGGGCATACCATGTTCCTCTCTGCGCTGGACTTCGCCCTCGGGCCTTCCTATGAGGTTGCCCTGGTTGGCATTCCTGAAGATGCTGGAATCGCGAAGATGATAAAAGCGCTGAGATCCAGGTTTTTGCCCAACAAGGCAGTGATAGTAGTTTCCGGAGAAGAGATTCGCAAGACTGCAGAGTTCACTCAAAATCTGCCTCAGCTGGGAGGCATTGCGACGGCTTATGTTTGCGCTGATTACAGCTGCGAGCTGCCGACAAATGAGCCGGACAGGATGATAGACCTGCTGGAAGGAGGTCGGTAGCCTGTCTGGGTTAGAGGTAGAGGCATCAAGGTCTCTAAACATTATTTTCGCGTAAACCTCTCCCTATCCCGGCTGGGTTATCTCCCTAAAAAATAGTAATATGGGCCTTACGATCCCGAAATTATCTAAGGAGGAGTTGATTTCAGGTCGATAGATCCAGGTCGATAGAGCTAAATAGTACTAACTGAGTAGTACAGTTCGAGGAGATCGAAATTTCTGAGAACGAATTAGCCACGGACACTGATAGGCACCGTAGCCTTCGCAGACACCGTAGGGTATCGAACGAAATAACATCCTCAATATCGCTTCAGAGTGGACCTAACGAAAGCGAATCCATATCAAGTAACAAGTCTATTTTCTCACTCGCCGGTCCAGCGGTGATGATCTAAATGAACAAACGTAAAGATCATATTCCTAAGAAGAACATCATGTACACCTTGGAGGAAGATGACTCTCAATATATAATAAATGAGAGTTACTTCTACAAGACGGAACCTTACTACACCATCGTCAAGAACGAGCACGAGGGCATCAAGACCGTCCCCAGCAGCAGCGATGTGCTGGACGCCTACATCGTCCCCATCTGCCTGGAGAAGGCAAAGCTGGCGGGCATCTCGGTTTGTGACTGGGTGATATCTTATCAGTACGTATCACTGCCCTCCATAGTTTACGGCTTGAACTACTTCTCCACGCCCGAGGACCACTTCGTGGTGAGCAATATCGAAGAGGCCAGCAAAGTCATCAAGCATATCACCAATCGCGGCAAGTACCCGTTCTGCTACCAGAAGATAAGCGACGCATCTTCCGTCATGAAGTGCGTCTCCATCTTCGGCAAGACCATAAACTGCTGCGAGAAGGTCTCCGCCCTGGCCGAGAAGATCTATGAGGTCTTCAGAATTCCTCTGGTGGAGATAGTATTGGTCAAGGATAGAGAAGGCTACCGCCTTTCTTCCCTGGCGCCAGTAAAGTACTCGCAGTTATCCAAAGAAGAGACTGAAATGTTACAGAACCTTTTGGATACGAGGGTGAACCACATTGAGTAAATTAGGCATCTTTGTCAACAGACAGACACTGAGCAGCTCTGAGCAGCTAACAGCCCTGGTAAAATGCCGGGATGTGGCTGAGAGCATGGGCCATACGGTTGAGTTCATCTTTCCAGTGGATATCAAGAAGATACCCAAACTGGACGCACTGTTCATAAGGGCCAATACCGACCCCATGAACACAACTTACGTAGCAGCGAAGATGGCCAGCCTGTACGGCATACCTGTGATAGACGATCCAGAGTCCATTCGGGTCTGCGCCGACAAGATAAACATGTACATGCGCCTCATGAAAAATGACATCTCCATGCCCAGGACCAAGTTCCTGAGCAAGAAGGAGCTGGACGAGGCCCTGGCCGGGGAGATCTTCGAGGAGCTGGGCACGCCTCTAATACTAAAAGAGCCATCAACATCCTTCTCCGCAAGGGTGGAGAAGGTCTCAAGCCCTGATGAGCTCTTGAAGATCGCCAAGAGGTTCTTCAAGCTCTCCGACTGGATCGTGGTGCAGGAGTACATCGAGAGCAGGTTCGACTGGAGGATCGGTGTAATTAACGGCGAGCTCCTTTACGCCTGCCGGTACATAATACCCTCCGAGACCTTCAAGATCCAGGCATCGGTCAACGGCCACATCGTCTACTGTGACGTGGAAAGCGTGCCTGCAGATCAGGTACCTCCCGAGGTCATCGATCTTGGAATTGCGGCCGGCAACGCCATAGGCCGCGGGCTTTACGGCGTAGACATAAAGGAGAGCAACGGGCGCCTCTACGTCATTGAAGTGAACGACAATCCCTCTCTGGAGGGCGGCGAGGATACCCATTACCCGGACATGTTCAGAAAGATTGTCTCATATCTCATGACCGGCGAGACATCTTGCTGCACCGACGAGCTGTTCAACGAAGTCTATGGTCCCCACGCATTCGAGGGCGAGCACGGACTTGGTACAGCCACAACTTTTGGTCTGGGTGAAGATCTGGTAGAGAACGAAGTCTACTCGTATAAGATAGATTTCTCTGAGCGGTAGACATAATCCATTCCTTTTTAATTTGAGTTGATCTTTAAGAATGATCATTGAATTAGTCATTGAGAGCTAATCTTCAAGAGATGATGTTCATGGATGATTCACTTTGCGAAGCTTTGAGCAAGGCCTGTGGCAGCTGCCTGTTAGGTGGAGGATGCTGCTTCGAGGCCAGGCCACCCCTGACTCAGAATAGGATCGATATTCTGCTGGCCGAAGGAGTAAGCCCGGAGAGCATTGAGTTTGCGGGATACAAGAGGTTAAAGCTTAAGCGGGATGGATTTTGTGCGCTATTCGAAAACGGCATGTGCAGCGTTCACTCCATAAAGCCCGAGACGTGCGTTGCCGGGCCGTTCACCTTCGACATGCAAGGCGACATTCTGCAGATCTTCCTGAAGAAGGAGAGCATCTGCCCAATGGTAAAAGTTCTGATAGAGAACAGGGAAGCCTACGATGGGCTCTTCCAGGCTGCGGTGGAGAAGATCGCGGACCTGGTTAGTGCCCTGCCGGAGGATGAGCTGGTCGAGATCCTGAAGATCGAAGAGCCGGAGACGGATCTGGTAGCGGAGATCAGGCTGAAGGACTGGAAGCCATGCAGATAGGCATGCAAATGGGCAAGCAAATAGACAAGCAAATCGGAACAGAGCACGAGTACTCCATTAACGACAGCGACTGGAATCCGCTGCCCATCTCGGACAGAATCATCGAGAGGATCAGCGGTGCAGTGGAGCATGAGGTAACCTTTGGCGGCATCAAGGTCTCGAAAGAGCTGCAAAAACACGCCCTGGAACTGATTCCCGCCCGCCCGGGGAGCCTTTCCTTCCTGGAGGATAACCTCTACCGGGGCCTTACCGAGCTTTACCGGGCCACGAACTACGAGTTCAAGTTCCTGGGCCTGGGAATGCATCCCCTTCTGACCCTTGACAAGACGACCTATTGGGATCACGACGAGCAGGAGTACTACCAGACCTACGATCGTCTGTTCAACATTCGGCAGCACGGCTGGCTGAACATCCAGGCTCTGCAGGTCAACATCCCCTTCGAAAGCATGGAAGAGATGGTAGTAGTATTCAACAAGATCCGATCGCTGATCCCTTACCTTGTGGCCATCTCAGCAACATCACCAATCGTTGAAGGCAGGCCGACGAACTACATGGATAACCGCCTGGTCTACTACAGGGAGAACCAGCGGCGCATTCCTTCGATCTGTAACGACATTTTGCCTGAGCGTCTAGCAAGCGCGGACGATTACGTGAAGATCAACCGCGAGATCTACCGCGAGCTGAAATCCTGCGGCGCAAACATCCTCTGCAGGGAGTGGGTGAACTCCCGCGGGTTAATCGTGCGCTTCACCAGGAAATGCCTGGAGGTCAAGGCAATCGACGAGCAGGAGTGCCTGCGCTCTGATATGGCGATAACGGCATTCCTGCTGGCACTGCTGAGGAGCGACCTCGTGCTGGATGAGGACGAGAGCAGCTTGAGAGCTCTTCTGGAAGATGCCATGAAAAATGGCGTGGCTGGCATGAGGCCGGAGCTGGAGAAGCTTTACGGCATTGCCCTGAAGAGCGCCACGGATGAGGAGAAGCGCTATCTGCCCGTCGTGGCCAAGAGGATCGAACAGGGCAGCCTGGCGGAGCTAATGGCGCAGAAGTTAAAAGAGACGGGCGAGATTAAGCCGCTGCTTGATGAGATGGAGTGGTGCCTGAGGGAGAACAGGCCGTACTCGAATGAGCCTGGTAGATGTGGATAGATCTGAAAAATAGGCTCCTCGCTAGTCAATTTTTATTTAACAACTACTATTATAAACCACAAAGAGCACAAAGGACACAAAGAACGTACGAAGAGCCTATTCACAATTGGCTCCAACCCAATAATTAGCTATTCTTTGTGGTCTTTGTGCTCTTTGTGGTGATAGTTGGTAGGGCGCGAGTAAATCCAAAATCGCTCATCTTTTCGTTCCCTATGTCTACAGTGCTTTCTGTGGGCTCGTATGTATTCCTATAAAAGATACGAAGACACAAGGCAATTGAAATCTAAAAAATGCTCAAGTACATCTTTACCCGCACAAAACAGCGAAGAGCCGAAAAAAATGAAGCTAGCCTAGCCCTCGGTGCTCCACGAAATAGGTTCAGACGATCACCAATTCGCACTCCACGTTCCGCTCCATGTGGAACCATTCCATGTCCACGTAACCGTGCCCTCGACATGGTTTCCTGTGCATCGGCCCTCGTAACGCGCTGTCAGTCCTGCGGAAGATCCAACGGTATCATGGCGAGTAAGCACCACAGCACCATTATCCCAGCGCTCGACATACAGCATTGCGCTGGCTCCGTTATCCCATTGCGCATTGAATTGATCTCCCATCCGGGTCCACGTTCCACAGATCTCGGAGGTGTAGGTCTCGCATTCCTGCAGGCTTTGCGGAACCGATGAGCCTGCATCGGGTTGCATGGTGTACGCTGTTCCCATGCTGCTTGAAGGGTTGGTGATTTCGCCAAAAGCGTCCACACAGATTATATCGCCTGTCATGGGATCTGCATAGCATCCTCCCTGTTCCTGATTCCCTCCCTCAGGGTTGACGAAATCGCTGATCCTATCCACGCAGATCATCTGGCCGGTTGATGGGTCAGTGTAGCATCCGCCCTGGGGGACTTCAGAGGTCACACCCGTCTGACCCGCGGCATTGCCTGCTCCACCAGCTGGGCCGTAGATGTCCCGTCCGTCGGGACTGACATGAGTGGAACCCTCTGTTCCTCCTGGAGTCTGGCTCAGGGGCGTTACTGGCCCTATTTCCTCTGAGCTTACCTCTACTTGCTGACCGGCACCAAGGGTGAATGGCGCCAGGTTGCTATTACTGGGTTGGATATGGATTGGATTCTGATAGGCAGACAATAAGCTGCTGCCGCTGTTCGGGTCGTAGGCGACGCCGAAGGTGTTCTTGCCTTCAGAGGAGACGGTTATCGTGGGCGTCTTGACGTCCAGGGCTACCTGGTCGTGTACAGTCTCCATGCGAAGAGATCCGCTTTGCAGGCCAAACTCCAATTTTATGGGGTAATCAGCAGATGATGGAGAGATGTCTGCAAATTCGGCTGTTTTGTGAAGTTTGATGGGCTTTCCGGATTTCAGGCTTTCACACGCGATAGCGATAAGCCCAATCATTAAATCACATGGAGCTCCAAGGTCACGTATCGTAGCTCCAGGCTTGTGTGCAACCATTATTACCATTTCCATCAAATCTATGCATCTTACATTTATTTCTGCTATTTCTCCTGGGGATAATTTAATCTGCCCTTTCTCACCAGGCTTCACTACTGTGGTCCCCTGCGGAGTCACCACCAGGATTTCGCCCTCAAGTTCTTTGATTCCACCTTCAAGTAATTCATCCGCCTCTGATGTATCGAGCTCGCAGTCTCCGTGTTCGTCGGGCTTCCAGCCCTCCTCGCATGTGCAGTTGCAGCCGGCATAGCCATCCCAGACCAGATGTTTGCTCTTATCACAGGCATTCGCACAAGGTCCTTCTTCGGGTTTGTTGGGCTTCTCAGGTTGTGCCGGCATATCTTTACAGAATAGGACGGGGTTGCCAACATCGCTTGGGAAAATGTGTGGATATATTCCCTCCGCCTCCGCCTCAGAGCAGACCTTTCTGGGATAATGATAGGGTCCCTTACTTTGATCGATTCTGAATCTCGTGAATGGTCCCGGTCCCCCTGGTATATCTATGAACTCCTTTTTATCTGGATACAGGATCCAAATAGATTTGAAATCTATAGTGCCGAGATCGGGGTTGCCATCTTCGTCGTAATATGTACCCACCGTGGTATGCAGCAACCACATCGGCTTATCGAAAGGCTGGTCCCATTTCGAGCTTGAATCGGCTGCCTGCGCGAGAACTGGCGGCAGCGATATCAAAGGCAATAATAAGAAAATTATTGCAATGCATTTGCTTTTTTTGTTTTTCATGGAAATACCATCCCTCCCTTATTCCAGGCAGAATCTGCTCCAGCAACTTTGGATGCCCTGGAATTATTTCCAATACAGCGATTGCCTTATGTAATTAAAGATTATGTTGTTAGCCATGTTAGCCTTATCTATTTCTAATATCTGCTTACGTTTCATACCAAAAACCAAAAGGAGCATGAGAAGTTCTTATGCATCCGGGTGAGTATTATCTAACGTTCACCACAGAGACACAGAGGGATTTTAGTATTATTATCTTAAGACCCTAATATTTTCGTTCTCTGCGTCTCTGTGCCTCTGTGATGATCCCGTAAGTATTCATTGCAAAGACACTAAGTCATAAAGCGATTGAAGTCTAAAAGCGCTCAGGAATATCTTTACCCACACTAAACAGCGAAGAGCCTAAAAAAGCGAGGGTAGAGGCCCGAACTTCGAGCCTTACCTCGTCCAGACCGATCCTGCGAAGCCTCCCGTCTTATGAGTGGCGACCAGCCTGTTTGCCGACTCGATCCTGAGCTCCATCACTCCATTCTGCATGACGCTGCCCTTGGGAACATCGGCCCAGTTTCCATTTATGGTATTGCCGCTGATGGTTCCGTACATCACGTTGGACCAGCCTGGGCTTAAGGGGTCAAGTTCTCCATACCACCATAGGCTATTTCCCAGCTGCCGCAGGTAGTATTTTCCTCCATCATCGCAGTTCCAGACTCCTGTGAGACTCAGCATTGGTTCAGGCATTCCTCCTGGCGGAGATCCAGAAGTAGCTATTGAGACCTGGTTGGATGCGTAGGTTATCCCGCACCGCCTATCTTCAATGGCGATGTAAACCTTGGTTGGCGCTTCGTCTCCCTGTGGAACCGCAAACCAGAGGTCTCCAAGGCTGGCAGGCGAGCTGAGAGAGCAGAAGCCATAGACGTAATCGTGGTTCTGGTCATAGATGTTCACCCATGCGCGGGCGGAGTTCGCGTTGCTGCCGCAGGGGGGAAGATCCGGAGCTGCCTGGAAGAGTTCGGCCGGGTAATCAGCTCTGTTTACAACTGCCAGCTTGTAGCGCGTGAACTGGCCGCCGCTCGCTGTGTAGCTCTCCCTTCCTACAAGCGTGATCTGAGGATCGGGAAGCGATGTGTAACAGCTGTGGTCAGACGATTCTGTTTTAACGCCGGATACACAGCAGTCCGCGGGGGTTGCATCAGGCACACTGTCCTTCAGCCAGCATCTTGCGCTGGGCCCCTGCACGCCTGGTTTTACATAGGTGAAGGCCTTGCATTCTGCTTCGGCCTCACAGGCGGCGCAGCAGAGGTTGGGATCGGCTGCTGGAAGATCGAAGCTTCTATAGTCCGATCCGGTGCGGTCGATGTTGTGCTCCAGCGGTATGGAGGCAAGTGCCGGCAGGCAGAAAGAAAGAATGACTATTACAGCCGCTATTGTAGCCAGCGATAAAGTGGCTATCATCGATCTTTTAATGATCATTTGGTATTCCTCGTATACGATTTAATCCTTTAAAAAAACATGTCTAACTTGGTTATTGCTGATAAAAGCCTTTCGGACTCATCCATGATTAATGGCTATGTGATATGTGGATTGAGCAGATAGCATTCTGAGTACTATCTGGCGCTCACCACAGAGAAACGCTCATGACCTGCTGGACACCCATGAGAATGAAAACCGTCTTTGTGCGTCCTTTGTGTTCTTTGTGATCTTTGTGGTAGATTTCATTTTGCCTAGCCACCCAAACGGACTGAATTAAACCACAAAGCGCACAAAGAACACAAAGTACTCACAAAGGAACCTATAGATCTGATGGATACGGCTCGGAAGGGATTTTCGTACCACACAGAGGCACAGAGAGCCCTGCAGAAGATTTAAGATCGATCCCCGACAACCCGCAGCCAGAAATTAAAGGAGATGCTGCCGTCGTGGCCAGACGCAAGAGGAATCAGACTACCGAGAATCAGGGAGCACAGAGCACGCTTCCGCCAGCCGTTGATGAGCACCTGGACGTCCCGGCGCTGGAGACCTGGCTCTGGGATGCAGCCTGTGCCATCCGGGGAGCTACAGACGCGCCAAAGTTCAAGGATTTTGGAGATTCTTAATGCATGCGATGCCCGCATCTCCGCCCTCGATCAGGAGGCCAGGCTGCTCGGTGAGTTTTTCAGGGCTATGCTGGAATAGCTGATAGCGCGCAGGCTGGCGGCGGGGGCGCTGGTGAACGAGGATCAAACTGCAGAAGCCGGAATGCCCGAATTCTCCGCCTGCAAAAGTATTTAAGCCTGCCAATATCCATGTATCTCTGGAGAAGTGCAGAAACCATGGACAAGCCGAATCCCTTGAGCGTTCTTGGAAAGAAATATACGAGGGAGACCGCCAGGCAGATGCCCTATGGTGGGCTGATCAGCTTCGATGGCATCATAGTAGAAGTAGTAACCGAAGAGCAGGCCAAAGCGCAATTCAATGCCTGCAAAGAGCATCTGAAGGATCTTCTCGCCAGTTTGGATTAAATTCATGAGAGTTTTCCTGGATGCAGACGTGCTTTTCGATTCAGTTAATGATCTGCGTACCAGGACTCTGTTGCGGCGTATAAAGAACGCTGGGCATGATATTATTTTGCCTGTATCAGTCCTTGGCGAAATAATGCTGGTGTGCATCTCCGAGGATAGAGGAGACGACCTTCTCAGCATTAGAGATACCTGTTCCGAATTGAGACCCCTATTTGTTGTATCTTTAGAGCAGTTTGGAATCTGCAACCTTTGCCTGAAGAAATTCGATAAAAGATCCTTCAACCTGACCGATAAAGATCATCTAGCCCATGCTCTGGCCTATAGTTCCGTTTACAATGATGGCAGAGAGAACTATTTCCTTACAACAGATCTCTATCTGCTCGATTTAATGCTTCCGTGCGTTGACCGCAATAGAAAGTGCGGACTTTTCGATAACAAAACAGTCCTCAAGATTGTTGGCAAAGAGGAGATGCGTTCTCTTTTATGATCTAAGATCGCCGCCCTCGATCACGAGGCCCGGCTGCTGGATGAGCTCTTCAGGGCCATGCTGGAGGAGCTGCGGCCCAAAGGCGGCGGGGGCGCTGGTGGCACCAGAAGATTGAAGACTTAAGAGGCTTGAAGTATAACTGAGATATCCCGAAGATGGAGATGGTAGTAGTATGGGTGCATCCAAAGTTATCGAATGCATTTATGAGGGCGGCGTCTTCAAACCGCTTGAAAAGGTGGACTTTAAAGAAGGTCAGAAACTAAAGCTCAAAGTTGAAAAATTCGATATCTCTAAGTACTACGGGGCCTTCGGCGAGGGAACTATGGACGAGTTCAAGGAATTTGAAGAAGAGGCTCAGATGTGATATTCCTCGACACCAATGTTCTTTACAGTGTTTCGGCAAAAAAATTGGCTCTTCGCTGTTTAGTGCGGGTAAAGATGTCCCTTAGTGTATGTGTGTCTGTAATCGCTTTGTTCCTTTGTGTTTTTGGGTAGAGCACTTACGACTTCACCACAGAGGCATAGAGACACAGAGAACGAAAATATTGGTGACTTAAGATAATAATATTAAAATTCCTCTGTGCCTCTGTGTCTCTGTGGTGAGCGTCCGCTGAACTCATCATGAAGGCGTAAAGAACTGCATGTTAGCCATCAGCACACCTTAAACATTTCCTTAAGCAGGTCTCTCAGCATTTTCCCGGTTTCACCCAATCCTTCCACCGGGCATAAGACATACTCGCTCCACAAAACATCAATGTATTCAAATGACATTTGCTTTGCCTCATGATAATCTGTGGAGCTTCCTACAGCATCTACAAAAGGCAGACTGACGATACATAGCCCCTCATCATAATCGACCTGCAAGTTAATGGGAATCAGCGGCACAAATCTTCTGGTTCCTACAATGAATTCTCCCAGGGGATGACTTTCATAAAACTCAATTGTCGATGGTTGGGCAGCCATTGATCTTAATTAGCTCTGCACGCTATTTCAATTTTTGCTGCTGGCTGAGTTATGAGATGTACCTCGAAAGTATCCGATTTGTTTCTCAGGGGTATGAGACTTGGCTGCTAGCCTAGCTTTTTCGGGCTGTGCTGGTGAATGCTGATGATCGGGAGGCTGATGGGGGCGGTGCTGGCGAAATAGCATCTAGGCCGAAGCTCGCTCTCCGGCCGATATGTTAATTATTACTATTGTCTATTTTAAGCTCTGAATTAGGAGGCTGTACCTTGAGCGAGCGATCCTCTGTCCAGAACCCCATGCTTCGCTATGCTGAGCAGATCAGCTGGGAGTACATCGATCCCAAAGAGGCCCTGCGCCTGCGGGGCGGCGATACCGGCCTTTACTTCTCCGACGTCCTCCAGGCCTCCCTCCAGCTCCCTCATGTGGTATAGCGATCTCACATCAAGCCCTCGCCGGGTACTCTCTATCAAAGAAGTCGTACATCTCTTTAAGATCCAAATAAGTAGAGATCACATCCGCCTCGTAGTCGAATCTCTTCTGCTTTTCTCTTGAAAAAACCGCTACGCCTGTTTTCACCACCTCATACTGAAACTCCGGATGCGCATTATTCAGCACCCGCACGTCGAAGTCGTGGCCGATCTTGATGCCGAAATCCAGCTCGCTGCCGATGTGCATGGCCAGCTTGAGAGCTTTGCATGGTGAAAGATTCTCGGATACCAGCAGAGCAACATCGATGTCCCGGAAGTCATCCCTCTCCAGAAAGGAACCGAAGACATAGGCCGCCTCTACCTCTGGAAAATTGCCCACGATCTGGCCTATCTTTTCTAAAGCGACTTTCCGGTCCATAAAGATCACAATAGAAGTATCCCTGTTACATCAAAAGGATTTCGAAAGGTCTCGAATACTTTCGCCCCGCATGCAAATTAGATTTTAATCCCTGGAGCTATCTTACTATTAGGATGGTCTCACTGGATAAGATCGCCCACCTGGCCCTTGAAAGCAAATTCGATTCTCTGGGACCGGAGGTCAGCGTGGACCCTGAAAAGCTCGGCTCACTGGGAGCCGGAACCAGGCACGATGTCTGCGCATCCACATTCTCCTCGCGTAGTCCCGCCCTGCCGGGAGTATGCCACTCATTTACCCACGACGGCCGATGTGTCAGCCTCTTCAAAACCCTTTACACCAACCACTGCACCCATCAGTGCAACTACTGTACCAACGCCTCCAACTGCAGCCAGCACTCCAGGATATTTTCCTACACCCCGGAAGAGCTTGCGGCCATCACCCTGGCGCTCTACAGGTCGAACTACATCGAGGGGCTCTTCCTCAGCTCCGGCTCAGGCCGGGATGAAGACGCGATCATGGAGAAGGTGGTGGAGACAGCCAGGCTGCTGCGCTGCAAATACGGCTTTGAAGGATACATTCACCTCAAGGTTTTGCCGGGAGTCTTCACTCGCCCACATTCAGGAGGCGATGGAGCTTGCCGATAGAGTCAGCGTAAACCTGGAAGCGGCATCGTCCTCCCGGATGAGCGAGATGAGCGCCACGAAAGATTACGATAGCGATATCCTGCAAAGACAGCGATACATTCGCGACCTCATGGAGAAGGTGAACCTGCCTGCAGGCCAGACCACGCAGCTGGTGGTCGGCGCAGCCGGAGAAAGCGATGAGGAGATATTTAAAAGGGTGCTTTACGAGTACAAAGAGATCGGTGTCCGACGGGCCTACTACAGCGCCTTCAGCCCTCAGAAGGGAACTGCCTTCCAGTCCAGGGAGCCACAGCCTCAGTGGAGAGAGCACCGGCTCTACCAGATGGACTGGCTCTACAGGATTTATCGCTTTAAGCCTAGTGAGATCGGTCATGCCTTCGATGAGAACGGCCTTCTCTCCAACGCCGATCCAAAGCTCGCCATCGCCAGGGAGCTTCTGGACTCTCCAGTGGACCCAAACACTGCTCCTTATCGGGAGCTGATCAGGGTTCCGGGCATTGGCCCAAAGAGCGCCCACAGGATATGTGGCCTTAAGAAAGCGACAGCAGATAAAGACAAGGAGGAGCTGGCATCCTTCGGAGTCGGATCAAGAGGGCCGGCGCCTTTCCTCAAGATCAACGGCTGGAGGGAAGCGACCCTGGAGATGTGGTCGGCTTGAGATGTTCCGGAGAACTTCCTATTTTACCTCTCAGCCCATGAAGGCTGCACAAAAAAGCTGCTTGCAGATGCAGAGGCAAAGGAACTGACAGCAGAGGACCTGGAGATCTCTACCGACCCCGAGATTGTCCGAATGCGGAAGATGGTCTACAGCGTGCGAACGGAAATTCACAGGATGAAGGGATTCGTTCGGCTGAAGCCCCTGGGCGCACATATCTCTATGGCCACCTCAAGCCCAGGCACAGGACCGGAGGCTACATTGCCGAGCGCTTCGCCCGCAGGAGCCCAGGGGTAATAGTAGTACTGGGACATGGCAGTGAGAGCTGGATATCTCTCTTCCTCGGCGGCAAAATGATCAACCAGCATGGCGGTAGCCTTGCCAGGTCCCTGGAGGAGATTAAATCGGCGCTGAACTGCTCAGGGGACCAGGACCGGGAAGACGTTGCTGCCGTCTGGGAGGCTTATTATGCCAGCCAGTACTGCCCGGAGCGAAGGAATATTGTGGCGTTTCACCGCCGCATGCCAAAGGAAGCCCTGGCATCTGCCGGCCTGAAGCTGGAGAGGAACAAGAATGGGGTAACGCTGGACGATTTCTTTGGTCGAGAATGAAATCGAGAAGAGCCAACTATTGATTGGTTGGCCCTCTTCGACCCCTTCTCGATGGTAGAACGCTCGCCATTATTGCCAGCAGAGACCCGATAATGAATCCCGATCCAGCCAGAAGGCCGATCGTCCCGATTACCGCCATGAGCGATCTCTGAAGTATTCCTGCTTCTCCTCTGGCAAGACGCAGCGCTGCAACTCCGAGAATGACAGGAAGCAGAACCAGAAACAGGGAAATTCCTAACTTTAATCCTGCACCCACAGGGGCCCTCGTAAGGTTGAAGATAATCTGGGTGAGCACTGAGGCGCCGGTCCCCAGGAATAGGAAGCCTGCCATTGTCCCCGTGGAGAAGAAGAGCGTTCGCCTGGGGCTTCGTAAGATTACGAAAATACCCACCAGGGCTGCTACCATCCAGGGGGTGATAATAGTAATCAGTCTCTGCCCTTCCCAAAGGTAGACTGAGACCAGGCGAATTGGTGTAATAATCCTCTCTGTGAAGCTGTACTCCTCCTTGTATCCCAGGGCCAGGCTGTAATGCCCTCCGCTCTGGTTGTCGTAAACTGCTGCATAGTATCTGCCCGATTCTGGAGCAGCGATGTCCAGCAGAGCCTGCTGGTAGTAGCTGCTAGGTCCGAATGGCTCGTAAGTGGCTTCCTCTGCCCTACGGCCTTGAACCGCGACGAAGCCGTAGCCTTCAGGAAGCTTGACGGAGCCCGGCAGATCCCCCTCCAACGCTAGGCCTGGACCCAGGAGCGCTATATTAGGTTCGAAGCCATCCTCTTTTGGATCCGCGGTGCTGAGCAGCGAGAGGTAAATCCTGTCGCCTTTTTGAACATCGAAGCTGTAGTATTCAGCCTCGGCCTTGCCTGAATCCAGCTGGGAGTAGACGGCCCAGGACTTATCCGGATCGGATATGTACTCTGCCGAGGAGATGTTATCGTTTCCCTCCGGCTGCAGAGGCACACGGCCGTAGGCGGCCGGAACAAGCAGTAAAAGCACCAGGAGCACGAGGTGAAATTTCACGCAGCATTCGTGCTCTTACATCGGTATTCAATATTTCGGCTCCGGACTTTGAGCTAAAAGTGGAAAGATTTATGTTCTTAACCATCGATTTAATTTCTAATTCATAGAGTGGAGGTTAAACGTGACCAAACTATCTTTGCTGACTTTATTGCTTACAGTTTCGCTATCCTTCGGCTTTGCAGCCGCTCAGAATAACGAGACTGCGAAATACGGCATACTTGAAGCCTCGAATGAGCTAGGTCTCAACACGTTCTCATCAGCCCTGGAGAGCACGGGCCTTGCAGGAACGCTGGACAACGAGGGAGTGCTCGTCTTAGGAGACGGCTCCTTCGCTGTCTTCGCGCCAAGCGATGAGGCATTTTCCAACATGACTGATGTTGATATTAGTAGTATCATGGAGAACCAGACTGAAGCAAAGCGGGTGCTGAGCTACCATGTAGTCTGGAACGACGGCCTCTTCGAGAACATCTCTCAGGTTTCGTCCCTGGAAACTTTGCAGGGTGAGAACTTAACCCTAGAAAACAATGGCATGATAGTCAACGGCGCCAGAGTGCAGCAGATCAAGGAGTACGACAACGGCACGATCTATGTGATCGACAGCGTTCTGATGCCCAAAGGCAAAACCGCCATGGGCGTGGTTGAGGCTGCCAATGATCTGGGAGATTTGACGAAGTTCACAGCAGCCATAAAGTCCGCCGGATTCGTGGACAGGCTCAACGGCCAGGGCTTGCTTGGCATTGGAGATCTGGCAGAGGGGCCGTTCACCATCTTTGCCCCGAACGACGCGGCGTTTAACCAGGTTCCAAAGGCCACCATGGATCCCATTAACAAGCAGCCGGGCTTGATGAGGACGCTTCTCAGCTACCACATAGTCGAGGCAAAGGCACTTGCTAACCTGACCGATATGGGGTCTGTCAAGACTCTGGAAGGAGACTCACTGGCAGTTGATTCCAGCATGGGCCTTGTGGGCGGTGCTAACGTGCTGGGGTCCAAGAGGTATGATAACGGCATCATCTATGAGATCGACCAGGTGCTCATACCCGTGAGGCTCTCCATGGGAACGCAAGCTTAGATGTAGATTGAAAGGCTGAAATGATTAGTAATTAGCAGGGCCGAAATAGCCTTTCAGCCCTGCATATTACTATCATCCTGCTGTATGCTTTTTTTAGGCTCTTCGCTATTTCCGAGTGGCTGATGTTTCTTTGAAGGCCAGTCTCCCAAGATCTTCTCTGTGCGTACTTTGTGTGCTTTGTGAGCTTTGTGGTTAAAATAGTCAACCGTTTGTTAAATAGAAGAGCTTACTAATACCACCACAAAGCTCACAAAGCACACAAAGAACTCACAAAGAACGGTGACGATTATTGAATTTGAAAAAGTTAGCGCCCTCGATGTCCAGCCAAGCTGTCTGATACCCACTTTAATCTCAAAGTGTGTCTATTAGAAAAAGTTTATTAATTAACTAGTACTATTAAATTAAACAGTAGTCAATTATTTCGATCTCGCATCACTTCTTATAAACCAGCATAAGATGAGGAGGAAGGATACATGTCAAAGGATGGTTTGAATCTCGAGCTGAGTTCGTCTTTTGATGAGATATACGATATTAAAGATGAGCTGAAGATTTTCAAGATGTTCTCTGGCGGCAAATGGAGGGCTTCGGAGAAAAACGAGGCATTTGATATCCGCACTCCAATCGACGGCAGTGTCATTGCCAGGGCTCAAAGAGCCACTCCGGGGGATGTAAACCAGGCTGCAAGCGCAGCCAAAGAGATGAGAGGAATACGGGAGCTGCCGGCCATTGAGCGCATAGAGATCTTCAACTGTGCTGCCGGCATCCTGGAGCAGCACAAAGATGAGTTTGCACAGACGCTGAAGTTGGAGGCAGGAAAGACGAATAGGGACGCTGTCGGAGAGGTGAACGCCACCATTCACCGTTTGAAGCTGGCCATGGAAGATGCCAGGAAAATTTTCGGCGAGTACGTGCCCGGCGATTGGTCTTCAGGCACTGTTGGCAAGATGGCTCTGGTGATCCGCGAGCCCGTGGGCGTTGTTGCAGCAATAACCTCCTTTAATTATCCCCTCTATATTGCTGCAACCAAGGTCGCGCCCGCCCTCCTTGCGGGAAACTCCGTAGTGTTAAAGCCCTCCAGTTCCAACCCCATCTCGGCTGCATTGCTGGCTAGAGTACTGGAGATGGCAGGTGTTCCTGAGGGCAGCATGAACTTGGTGACGGGCAAGGGAGAAGAGGCCGGGGACGCACTGATCGCCAGCAAAGACGTGGATATGATCAACTTCACCGGCAGCACGCCTGTAGGCAAGAGGATATCTCAGATGGCTGTCATGAAGAAGCTCCACCTGGAGCTTGGCGGCAAGGCTTACGCACTGGTCCTGGAGGATGCCGACCTGGACCTGGCGGCAGAGAGATGCGTCTTTGGATCTCTCAAGTTTGCGGGCCAGAGATGCGATGCAGTGAGCGCTGTGATCGCAGTGGAATCCATAGCTGACGCTCTGAGTGAGAAGATCGTGCGGGAGATCGATAATTGGAAGTTCGGAGACCCCAGAGATGAATCAGTAGCTGTAGGCCCGGTGATCAACCAGAGCGCTGCCGAGAGAATTCACGGCATGGTTATGGATGCAGTGGATAAAGGAGCAGAGCTTCTCCGCGGCGGCAAGTTCCAGGACTCTTACTACGAGCCTACGGTGCTGGACGATGTCCCGATCTACGCCACTATTGCCAGGGAAGAGATCTTCGGGCCTGTGATTCCCATAATCCGGATGAGGGATGAAGAGGAGGCCTTAAGCTTTGCCAAGGAGTCCAATTACGGCCTGGAATCCTGCATCTTCACTAAGGACTTTTACAGGATGTGGCACTTTGCCAAGGCCCTGGAGTGCGGCGAGGTCACCATCAACGACTGTCCGCAGCACGGAGTCGGCTACTTTCCCTTCGGAGGCATCAAAGATTCCGGCATGGGACGGGAGGGCATCGGCTACAGCATCGATGAGATGACAACCCTCAAGACCATCGTCTTCAACCTCGAAGCCGGAGGCCTGGGCAAAAAAGAGCTGTCAGCAGCCACCTGCAAAACGAGGATTACGCCCAAGCACTATGAACCCGCTGACGGAGAATGATGGAGAGTAATTTGGTTCTATTTTTTCTTCCACTCTCCTGTTTTTTCGTTCTTCTCGTAGACCTTTTTCACCGCGGACCAAGCGACTTTATGGGCGGTCTCCTCTCTGGAGGCAGATCCTCTGCGCTCCTCAGGTTTTGCATATTGGTCCCAGGCGTTATTGAAGGCTTCAAGGTAGATTTCCTGGGCATGTTTGGGCAGATTTTCTCGCACCCGTTCCGGCAGATCATTCACATCTTTGTAAGGCATTAATATCCACCTTTGCTGTTACAATTTTAATTTTATTACTCATTAATTTTCCTACCTAAAATATCAACTGCCTGATCTTCCAGTCAGGTTCGCAAGTTCTATTTCTCGATCCTCTCGATCGGGAATCTCTTTGACTTCCACCCCGCCATCCCGCCCAGGATTACGGCCAGGTCCTTCCAGCCATTGCGCTGCAAAAAGCTCGCAACCGCTGTGGAACGCAGGCCGCTGCCGCAGAAGACATGCACCTTTCTATCCCTGGGGATCTCTTGAAGATGTTTTGGAACTTGAGTAATATGGATATGCTGGGCGCCGGGAATCCTGCCGTCTTTCTTAAGCTCCCTATCGCTTCTCACGTCCAAAATCCAGATCTGTTCGCCTAAGTCCAGCAGGCGGCACGTCTCCTGGACGTTGATCATCCTGATAGAGCTGCTCTCCTTGCCGAACATATGCCAGTTAAGCATTCCTCCCGCCAGGTAGCCTGCGATGTTATCGAATCCGAGGCGAATCAGGATTCTCGTGGCCTCTTCGGGATCGTTGGTCTCGTTCACCAGCAAGATGGGCTTATCGTAAGTCAGGAACCATCCGGCAAAGCTGGCCAGGCCGCCCATCCAGATCGATAAAGCGCCAGGGACGTGAGCCGCCCCAAAACCCAGCTCCATCCTGGTATCAATCACCTGGACATTGGCGTTTTCATTTTCGGCAAGGGCCCCGAAGTCCTTCGGAGATAGAGGCTTTGGAGAGGGCAGAGCTCCCAGGATTGGGCTTCCCTCCAGGTTCAGCTTCTCCATCCTGCTGAAGTATGGCGGCCTTTCAGGCTGGCTCTTCAGCAGAATGGCCACAAACTCTTTCTTATCCTTGTATTGCAGCCGGGGGTTATTCTTCCTCTCAAGACCTATAGTCGTCCAGAGCCGTTCTGCTATGGCCTCGCCGCAAACTGAGCCCGCTCCGTGAGCCGGGCATAGGATGACATCGTCCCCAAGAGGCAGAACTTTTCCAAAGATGCTATCGTAGAGCATGCCTGCCATCTCAGGAGCCTTCTCCTCTCCTAAGAGATCGATTCTTCCAACCTCTCCTGCAAAGAGGGTGTCTCCTGAGAACAGCATCCAGGGAATGCCATCTGGGTCTCTCAGAAGGTAGCTCATGATTCCGGGAGTATGGCCAGGCGTGTGAATGGCCTCGATCTCCAGACGGCCCACCTTCCACCTCTGGCTGTCTCTCATTGCTTTTCCGTACCTGTAATCCCACTGGCTGTCTGCATGCCAGACCTCTGCCCCTGTGCGGTGTGCAAGCTCCAACGACCCGATGAGATAATCCTCGTTCCTATGAGTCTCCAGGATATGGGCTATCCTCATGCCTTCGGCAGTAGCCATCTCTACGTAAACCTGGCAGTCCCGCCTGGGATCGATGACTGCGGCCTCGTTTTTGTCGCCCACAATGTAGGAGTAGTGAGCCAGTCCTTTGGAGATTACTCGTTCAAAGAGCATGTTTCACCTTCGCTTGGGATTTTCTTCGCTTGAGGTTTTCTTCACATTGGGTTTTCACCCGTCACTGTGGGATTCTCGGGGTAAGCTGACCACTCTGTGAAAGATCCCTCATAAATTCTGACCTTGTCGTGCCCCAGGTAGAACTTGAAGAACAGGAACTCATTTGTGGCCTCGCGGCCCGTGCCGCAGTAGATGAGCAGGGTTTTGTCCGGAGTTATATCGAACTTCCCCACGATCTGCTGCAGCTCCTCATCGCTCTTTAGAAGCTTTGGGTTCTCCTTGGTCATCAGGCTTCTCCAGGGGAGGCTGAAGGAACCGGGAATATGGCCCTTCTTCATCCACAGACCGCCTTCTTTATAGCTCTCGAAAGGACGGGCATCGAATACTATCACGTCATCGCGTTCTCTTAGCTTCTTGAACTCCTCGTAATTTGCAAAGTACTCCTTACGTACCTGCACCTTAAAGTCGGAGGGCTCGCACATGGGAAAAACCTTGGTAAGCTCATGGCCCTCATCCTTCCACTTCTCCAGGCCTCCGTTCAGGATGCAGACCCTGTTGTGACCGAAGCGTATCAGCGAGTAAGCCATCATAGTCTGCTCCAGGCCGTCTCCCAGGCCAGCGGTGCATTTGCTGTACCTACCGGAAGCCGAATATAGAACCACGGTTTTGTTTTGGTCCAGGCCAGCGCGGCTAAAGATAGGCTGAATGGATTCAGGAGGAACGTACATGGCAGGAAGGCCTCTCCAGGCAGACCTGAGAAGCCCTTCGTTCAGGTAAATGGCGCCTTGTAGGTGGCCCATGATGTAGTCGTGGACGTTGGGCTGGACGTCCAGAAGCATGATGCCCTTGTCGTTGATGTGCTGGGCAAGCCAGTCTGTCGATACCCATTTTACCAGGGAATCTCCGGAGGGATAAGGATCGGTCTTCATATTCAAACCATCCATAAGAGCGCAGAGCTGCAAGAGTCGATGGAGAATTACAGCCACTGTCTTATTGTCACTGCTAATTTATCTATTTAACGTGGCTCTTTTCGGCTCTTCGCTATTTCTAGTGACTAACCACAGGTTGATAGTGAGCGTCCTCGATAGCTCAGGACTCTAGGTTTATCTTTGTGCGTCCTTTGTGGGCTTTGTGATCTTTGTGGTTGATAGCAGTAATCAGCATTTAATTACAAACGCTTACGAGATTGTGTAGAATAGAGGATGAGGCCCAATATCCTCGACGTCTTCTCTGCCGACGAGGCGGCGAAGATTTTGCACCTGTTGAAGCGATATCCTCTTCGCTTTGCTTCTTTGCACACCGCTTCAAGGTAAGAGGCAATGGCAGCCATTGGATCAGCTGCCTCTCTGAATCGTTTCAGCTGGGGATGATGTCTATACCCCTTTGTCTCATCCTTCAACACCTTCTGAGCGAGCAGGGTCTCCCGCTAGAGGGCCACCAGGCCACGGGCGTCCAGGTACCGGGGATGCAGAGACCACAGCCTCATGATTGGAATCGCTGCTTGAATCACTGCGAATTACTGCTTGAATTACTGCTTACCAGTAGCCGCCGTAAGCAATGTAACGTTGGATTTGGTGAAGAAGCCGTCGAAGTCTCCGTACCTGTGTATGTACTCCGTGACCAGCAGTGTATTCGGGGAAGGCTCAGTAAAGGTCTGCTTAAGACCCTCTTTTGGAGACCCCACAAGTGGAAGCAAGAACTTCATGCCGTCGTCCAGGAGCGCCTGGAATGTATCCTCTATCTGCTCCGTCTGGAAGGCTATATGATGCACTCGCTTCCCGTAGTTATGAATGAACTTCTCCGTAGGGCCTGAGACCTCATCGCTAACATATGGAGTTATTCCGGAGGTGAAGACCATGGCGAAGTCAGAGTGAGTGAGCCTGGCGACGCTGGTGATAGAGTTGTAGCTCTCAACGTAGATGGCGAAGTTGAACTTGTAGTTGGTGAGCCTCAGGAACTCCTTGATTGCAGCATCCCTCTCCTGAGCCTTAACGCGGGTGGCAGCATGATCGATCCACCTTATGTTCTTGAGATAAGGCAGATCGGGCTTCTTCGGGCTCCAGTCGAGAGGCTTGCTCTCATTTGAGGCGTAGTCTCCTTTCTCTTTGTTCTCTCCCTTCCACTCAATGAATCCCAGGGAGTTGCCTGTAAACTCAGAAGGCTCCGTCTGGATGAAGTAATAGTTATCGAAGTCCAGGATATCGTTTGTCAGGAATCTTACTCCTGCCGACTTTTGTATTGATACATATCTCTCGATATCTCTGGTCTCGAAGACAAACGTCTCCAGCCTGGTATTGGGAAGATGTTTCGATTTGGGGGCAAGGTTAATATCCAGGAATGGGTTGTCGTCACAAAGCCTGGAGCGGATGAGAAAGTCCGCAGATCTAAATTCGGGTGCACCTGGAACTTTGAGAAGACATGTCCTGTAACTGGAATCCTGAAATGCAGAGTGAAATTCCAGGCCGGTGTATCTCAGCAGCTCTTCGACGGCAGCTTCTTGCATCTGCGGCTCGGTGTTGATAATAACCGCCTGCATGCCACCCACAAGGCCCTCTAAACCAAGGCGCTTCCTCTCCTCGACAATGCGGTCGGCCTCTCTCTTGAGATTCTCATCGCTCTCTTTCAGGTCCGTCAAAAATCTCGGCTCATCTGCTTTATCTGGTTTATTTAGTTTATCTGGCTTACCTTCAGTTAGTTTATCTTCAGTCAGTTTATCTTCAGTCCTTGTCATGTCTTGGATTCAACCTCTTCAACTTCTCCAACTTCTTCATCCTCTTTTTTCCAGAAGGGATAGACTATTGCCAGAAACTCTAAATCCGTGCTGCCCGAGTTCCTGATATGCTGCCATGAACCCGGCGGAATAAAGACAGCTTGGCCTCGTCTCACCTCTGCCTCTTCATCTTCGATATTCATCACCCCAGCTCCTTCCAGGATGTAGTATATCTCCGAGGACTCTTTCAGCCTGTGGGAAAGCGATGCTCTCCCCGGCTTCAGTACGGCGTGGGCAATGCTGTAGTGAATCTCAACGTTCTCCCTGGCAGGGTGGAGAAGCTCGCAGAGATGGGTGTTATCCATAGCTGTAAAGTGCTTGCATTTCTGTATGTCTTTGATGAGCAATTCAACTCCTCGATCAGACAGAATTATTCAGTCTCTTTATTCTTTGATATTCCCTTCGCCAGCTATTTACCTCTTCCCAGGTTAGTTACAGGGGATGAAAAGGATCTACATGGACCATTCTGCCACCACGCCCGTGGCCAAGGAGGTCCTGGAGGCCATGCTGCCGTATTTCTCCGAGAAGTTCGGCAACGCCTCCAGCCTGCACAGCTTCGGGCTGGAGGCGAAAGAGGCTCTGGAGGCGGCAAGGGAGAAGGTGGCTAAGCTCCTCGGGGCACGCCCGGAGGAGATCGTCTTCACCTCCGGAGGGACGGAGTCGGACAACCTGGCCCTGAAGGGCATAGCGTATCGGAACCGCGAGAAAGGAAAGCATATCATTACTACTGCAATAGAGCATCCGGCCGTTCTTGAGGTCTGCAGGAAGCTGGAGACGGAAGGATTCGAGGTGACTTACCTGCCCGTCACCTCAGATGGGCTGGTCGAAGCCAGCAGCTCTGGAAGAAGCCATACGCAAAGACACAATTCTGATATCGGTCATGCACGCCAACAACGAGATCGGCACTATCCAGCCCCTAGAAGAGATAGGCCAGCTGGCAGCGGAGCAGGACATCTACTTCCACACCGATGCCGTGCAGACCGCCGGAAAGATCCCCATCAATGTTAATGAGCTAGGTGTCGATCTTCTCTCCATGTCGGCGCATAAGCTCTACGGCCCTAAAGGCGTCGGGGCACTCTACATTCGCAAGGGAACGAGGATAGAGAACATAATGCAGGGCGGAGGGCACGAGCGCGGCTTGCGGTCTGGAACGGAGAACATCTCAGGCATCGTAGGGCTTGGCAGGGCTGCAGAGATTTCCCAGGAGACCATGTCCCAGGAGGCGGAGCGGCTGGCGAGGCTGCGAGATAGGCTGGCAGGCCTTGTCCTGGATAATGTGTTGGACGCCTGGATCAACGGCTCCATGACCAAGAGGCTTCCCTCCAACCTGAACTTCGGGTTCAAGTACGTCGAGGGCGAGTCGCTGCTGCTCTTTCTGGACTCCAAAGGCATTGCTGTGTCCACTGGATCTGCATGCTCATCCCATAAGCTGGAGCCATCTCACGTCCTGCGGGCCCTGGGGTTGAAGCCCGAAGAATGCCACGGCTCCCTCAGATTAACCATGGGCAGATCGAACACAGAAGAGGACGCGAACTATGTGGCGCAGTCCATCGCCGAGGCCGTGAAGAGGTTCAGAGGGATCTCAGCTCTAGGCAGATAAGGAGTTTCATCTTTGTGGTTGCTTTGTGGTAGCGATTTTGATATTTTTATCTTAGGTCTCATCATGTTTCGTTCTGTGACTGGTATCTGAAGCCCGTAAGTATCACCACAGAGCCTAAAAGAGAGCACTTCTGAGAGAACTGCTCCGAGCTAGTGTTCCGCAGCCTTCCTGCTCTGTACCGCCAGGCCGCGCTTGATCTGCAGCATCTCCTCAGGCGCGAGAACCGCCCGGCCAGTAGCAAGGAGGCGGTCCTGCCCGTCCACGACCAAAATCTCCTCGCCAGCCCTGATCTCGGAATCGACGGCGAGGACGTGTCTGGCAAAGACGTTTCCGCCCTTGGCCACAAAGGGCGCTGCATCGTCTGAGACTACCACGCGCAGCCTCGGCGCGGCAAAAAAGCTATGGAGCCTCTTCGCTCCGATCATGCTCAGGGTAAGGAGGCCGTCGTTAGCTCTGACGGTGGCGATGCGCTCCTTTCCCGAGTAGAGATACCGAAGCCTCTTCGTGCTGGAGAGCCCGAAGGTCGTGCCCTCCAGAAAGAGGGTTTCTCCGGCTCCCCGGCCGAACTGGAGGTCGGCGATCATCCTGGCGCGCTTGAGCATTGTACAACCTCGGCACAGCGAACAAAAAAGGGTTGCGGTTCGAGGATTGCCCGGTCCAAGTCCAAGCCCAGGCATAGGTCCAGATCCAAGGGCCATCAGGCCGTCGTCCCATCAGCCCATCACGCGCCCCTGATCATGCGCTCCTCTTCTTCTGCCCTTTTTGCAGCTTCCTGTCTCTTGAGATAGGTTACGATCACTATTATGGCTGCAGCAGCAATTGATCCGAAGAAAATCGCCAGAGAGGCAGAACCACTCCCTTTAAGAGCTGGGAAGAACGCACGATATTCGCCAATGAAAAGCCCGCGGCCTTACTCGCCGAGATACTTCAGGCCCATCATTTCCTTCAGAGAATCCAGGCCCAATGACAGCTCTTAGATCCGGGCCGATCGATATTAAAGCCAGCACAGATCTTCCAGTGCGACTTAAGTCCACAATATTTGTATTAAATTGAGTAGCTCATGTTTCCCTCTGGAGAGTACGGCCAAAATTGGACCAACTTCAAAACTGGCCGGTACGTAATAAAAAACTTGTTCTACAGCCATCTATTTGACCAGGCCGGGCAACATCATATCAATTCGTTTCGTGAGAGTAAGACCCTGCCGAATATTACTCAGAATCATAAGACTAATAGTTAATCGATACGAATATTTGGCAAATGTACTTTCTGTTTAAAAATCGAATTATTCGCATAGAAAATGAAGGTCTCATTCCCCGGAACCACAACCTGCTGCAGATCGCTGCCCAGGCTTCCGATGCCGGATATCAAGGACGAGATCGAAAGGGCTATTCCAGCTACTGCTATCAATGCCGCCAGCCCGTAATACCAACGGTCAGGCCCTGAACTGGTACTGGACAAAGCTATTCCCCTCAAGAATTAATGGCAAATTTAGATAGCAAATTATAGGAATCAAACCATAATCTATTTTGCCCTCCTCATTCCATCACCACCAATCTCGATCCTGAATTGGTGATTTGATTGACCCCCTTAGATGTCGTTGATCCCGAAATCGCGGCCGCAATCCGAGGAGAGATGGAGCGGCAGCGAGATAACCTCATTTTGATTGCATCCGAGAACTACGCAAGTAGGGCAGTTATGGAAGCTCAGGGCTGCGTAATGACCAACAAGTACGCAGAAGGCTATCCAGGGCGGCGTTACTACCGCGGCACAAAATATGTGGACGTGGCCGAGGACCTGGCCCGCGAGCGCTGCAAGAAGCTCTTCGGGGCAGAGCACGTCAACGTCCAGCCTCACAGCGGGACACAAGCGAACATGGCTGCCTACTTCGCGGTGCTTAAGCCCGGAGACACCATCATGGGCATGAACCTGGCCCACGGAGGCCACCTCTCCCACGGAAGCCCCATCAACTTCTCGGGCAAGATGTACAAGATCGTGCCCTACAGCGTCACTAAAGAGACTGAGATGCTGGACTACGGCGGAGATGGCCGATATCGCCAGGAAATCCAGGCCCCAGCTGATAGTAGTAGGTGCATCAGCCTACCCAAGAATAATCGACTTCAAGGCAGTCAGGGAGATCGCAGACGAAGTAGGAGCCATGGTCATGGCGGATATCGCCCACATCGCCGGCCTGGTGGCCGCAGGAGCACACCCATCGCCTGTACCCTACTGCGAGATCATCACCACCACCACCCACAAGACCCTGCGAGGGCCCAGGGGCGCGCTCATCATGTGCAAGCAGGAGCTGGCCCCGGCAATCGACAGGACAGTGTTCCCAGGAACCCAGGGAGGCCCATTCATGCACGCCATTGCCGCCAAGGCCGTGGCCTTCAAGGAAGCGCTAACCCAGGAGTTCAAGGACTACCAGTTCCAGGTGGTCAAGAACGCCGCAGTGCTCGCCGAGCGGCTCAAGGAGAACGACTTCGACCTGGTATCAGGCGGCACAGACAACCACCTCATGCTGGTCAAGCTCCTGAAGGAAGGCATCACCGGCAAGGAGGCTGACGAGACCCTGGAGAGGGCAGGCATTACGCTCAACAAGAACATGATACCCTTCGATCCGGCGACTCCTTTCGTGACCAGCGGCAATCAGGATCGGCACACCATCGGTTACTACGCGGGGCATGAAGGAGAAGGAGATGGTGCAGATCGCCGATTTGATAACTACAGTTCTCAGAGACATCAAGAACGAGACGACTGTAAACTCCGTGAGAACGAAGGTGAAGGAGCTTTGCGATCAGTTCCCGGTTTATCCTGATCTGACATGATAATCGATGGAAAGGCCTTAGCGGCTGATGTGGAGGCAGAGACCAGGGCCAGGGTCGAGAAGCTGGCAGCCCGTGGCGTCGTCCCGGGCCTCGCCACCGTCCTGGTTGGCGAGAATCCCGCCTCGCAGATGTACATCCGGCTGAAGCACTCAGCCTGCTCGCGCGTGGGAATTCGGTCGGAGAACGTGGTTCTCCCCGATAATACAACCGAAGAGCAGCTCGTAGAGAAGATCCGGGAGCTGAACCTGCGCCGGGATATTCACGGCATCCTGCTACAGCTTCCTCTGCCAAAAGGCCTGGACCCGAGAAGGGCAATGATGACCATCGTTCCTGAAAAGGACGTGGACGGTTTTCATCCCGAGAACATGGGCGCACTTCTTTTGGGCGCAGAGCGGCTGGTTCCCTGCACGCCTAAGGGAATCGTCTATGCCCTGGAGCGCCTGGGAGTTAAGCTGGAGGGCGCTGAGGCTGTCATCGTCGGCCACAGCAATGTTGTCGGGAAGCCTCTTGCAGCCATGATGCTGAATCGGAACGCAACAGTGCAGGTCTGCCATGTCTTCACAAAGGACCTGGCATCGCATACGCGAGACGCCGAGATACTAGTAGTAGCCGCGGGCGTGCCGGGACTCATAAAGAAGGAGATGGTTAGGCCCGGAGCTTATATCTTCGATGTGGGAATAAATCGCGTTGGAGATAAGACTGTGGGCGATGTGGACTTCGAGGCCGTGAAGGATATTGCGGCAGGCATCACTCCCGTTCCAGGAGGAGTTGGGCCTCTGACGGTGTCCATGCTGCTGAGCCAAACGGTACAGGCGGCTGAGAACCAGACTGAGATTGCTGCGGGTTAGGAGGTAGCTGAAGCTGTCCCTGATCGTTGCCTTTGCCGGTAGCCGCGAAGCGATCATTGGCGGTGACAAAAGGAGCATCGCCTTTCTCGGAAGCTGCCCTGATCTGGAGGAGGAGCTTTACTCCGGCAAGATAAAAGACGACGAGGAACTGGTGGCGAGAGCCAAGGAGCTTGGCGCGTCGCTGCAGGTCTCCGATGGCCGGGAGAAGGTCTGGAAGCGGAGGCTGAGGAGGGGGATCTGCTGGTGGGGGAGGTCACCGAGATATCTCTGAACTCGGACAGAAGGCGGAGGATCTACCTGGCTCCTGGAGCCTATCTCGTGGCGGAGATCGCGGACGGCGAGGCGAAGATCAGCGGGCAGGGCAAGGTCGGCTGCATCGTCCTGGGGAATAGGTTAACTCAGCAGCCTTGCGGGCGATGCGTCAAAAAAGCGGGCGGCAGGATGAACGAGAATATCATGAGGTCCATCTTCGCCGATGCCGGGAGCAGGACGGCGTCGGTGAGCAGGGATTATGCAGTGTTCACTGCCGATACCAGGCAGGCCGACCCAATGGCCGCCCTCCAGGCTTTGCTCAAGGAGGATTGTGAGAAGAGCGGATGGAAGCTATGCGGTCAGCAGCCATACGGTCAGCAGTGATCCTGGCCGGTGGCGCAGCAGTCGTTTAGGCACTGAAAAATCTTTTTTAAATTTCGGATGCAGGCCGCTCATCTGCTGGACGGTGGAGAAGCTGCAAAGGGCGGCCGATGAGGTGGTAGTAGTCGCCAGGAATGCGAATCAGGCTGCGATCCTGCGCACGGTGGTTCAGGCTCAGGATGTCGTTTTCACGTGCGACAGCGTCGCAGGCTTTGGCCCCGTGGCCGGCCTGGAGTCCGGGATGAGGTGCGCGAGGGGCAGATTCGTGTTTGCCACGGGATGCGATCTGCCGTTTCTGAACGTGCTGGTAATTGAGAAGCTCTTCGAGTTGGCCGAAGGCTAGACGCAGCCGTGCCTGTCAGGCAGAACGGGATGATGGAGCCGCTTCATGCCGTTTATGACAGGGAGAAGATGCATGCGGGCCTGTGAGAAGGCCCTGGAAAGAGGCGAGCGCAGGATACCGGCACCTCTAGAGAGCTAAAAGTGAACCGCATATCCGTGGATCTGTTGCGCCAGATGGACCCCCAGCTTCTGACCTTCTTCAACATCAATACCCCAGAAGACCTGGAAGAGGCCAGAAGGCTGTGGGTAACAGTAGCGTAACTGCAGCCTGCAGCCCGAGGTAAGGTTAAGGTAATAGCTGGTAATGGTAATAGCTAGTTATAGCCAGCTATTGCCAAATAGCCCAGAGTAAATTCGAATTTCAAATTCCTATAGGTATTGCTTCAGAAGCTGGTAGATTATGTAGACCATGACTGCGAAGATCGCTAGCCGCCAGAGCAGCCAGAAGGAGTTCCAGAGAACCAGGGTCACCAGAATGGCCAGCAGTATAAGCACCAGATTCTTCTCCCGGCTCATGGCGGGCTGAGGCATGTTGAATATCCGCCGATGCATAATCAGAGATAAACAAGGATAGTAATAAATGTTTCCCATGGCGCACTTGTTTTCTTCAGGAACCAAAAGCATTATACCTCCTCAATCCTCTTCAAAAGGTGGTGACTATACTTTGGATAAGCTTGAGCTGGTGATCAGGAACACTGAAGAGATAGTGACGGTGGACGAACTCAAGGGCCTGCTGGAGAACAAGCAGCGGCCGCGGGCCTACGTGGGCTACGAGACCAGCGGCAAGGTCCATCTGGGGCACATGCTGACGGCCAACAAGCTCCTGGACCTGCAGAAGGCGGGCTTCGACGTCGTCGTCCTCCTGGCGGACCTGCACGCCTTCCTCAACGAGAAGGGCACTCTGGAGGAGGTCCGCAAGATCGCGGACTACAACCGGGACTGCTTCATGGCCCTGGGCCTGGATCCCGGAGAGGACCGAGTTCGTCTACGGCACAGAATATCAGCTCAAGCCCGGAGTACATGCTCAAGATCCTGCAGATGGCCCGCAACACCACGCTCAACCGCGCCCGCCGCAGCATGGACGAGGTCTCCCGGAACGGCGGAGAACCCCATGGTCTCGCAGATGATTTATCCTCTAATGCAGGCCATCGATATCGCCGACCTGAAAATCGACCTGGCCGTGGGCGGCATAGACCAGCGCAAGATCCACATGCTGGCCCGCGAGGAGCTGCCGCGCCTGGGGCTGCCCGCGCCGGTGTGCATGCACACGCCGCTGATTCCCGGCCTGAACGGCGAGAAGATGTCGTCCTCGAAGGGCAACAACATCGCCGTGGACGAGCCTGCCGAGGATGTGGAGAAGAAGATCATGTCCGCCTTCTGCCCGGCCAAGGTCGTGGAGAACAACCCCGATGCTGGCCATATGCAAGTACCACGTTTTCCCCCGCATCGAGGGCGGGATGACGGTCAAGCGGCCGGCCAAGTTCGGCGGGGATATGAATTACCAGAATTACGAGCAGCTGGAGGCGGACTTTCGTGAGCGGGGCGCATGCACCCCATGGACCTCAAGAAGGCTGCGCGGCGTACATGATCGAGATACTGGCGCCGGTGAGGGAGAAGATGGGGTAAATATTAATTTTTTGTGGCTATTAAACGTTAGAATAATAAGCATCAAACAAAATTAATATCGAATTGAAAGGTTTAAATATAAAATTTTGAGATTTATGATTAATAATTCTGCTCAAAGCCCTTCAGGATATTCCAAATTTAATTCATTTTGTTGATGAATTGCTAGAATTATCTGATGCCATGACTCAGCAAGCGAAATTTGATGGAATGGATCATTTAGCCCTCATGTCTCTATGTTTCGTGAGCAAGCAGATTGAGCACCTTAGATCCATTCGCATATTAGTTGATGCCAAGCAATACAGAGATGCTGGACTTATAGCCAGAAGCATGATTGAGGGATTATGTATTCTACTTTGGGCTGCACGCAAACCACAAAGTAGACCTCTTCATTGGAGGTCTTATGCCTGGGTTGAAGATTATAAATTGATGCTAAAGAAAGAGATAGCTGAAGAAAAAGTAGATCCTGCCTACAAATCAAAAATAATTGAACAACTTGGCATTTATGGAGAAGAGTTTTTGACACAGGAGGCCAAAAAAAGCAAAGCAGTCGCTCACCTTTGCCAAGAGACCCATATCGCAATAAATGGATCGATCAGAATGTATATGAAATCTGCAAAGAAGTAGAAGGCGATTTGCTTTACGAAAAAATCTATCGTGAAACCTCTCAATGGATTCATTGGACAATTAAAGGCATGTCTTCAGCAATTCATCAGAAAGATATGGATTTTATATATATTAATGCGTCTGCTGATATGGGAGCAACGGCACTGGCAAGTGGTTTTCAATCCTTGTTTGAATCAACTAAATTGCTAGATTCGCATCTGACATTGGGATCTGGCAATAAATTGGATAACCTTCTTGATGATTATATAAATTCCACAGTAATAAACCAGGTTTAAAAGATACAAAATAGATCTATGGGATGCTTGAAAATCTCCTTTTCATCGATCGCACAAAGCCATCAGGGGCATCGAGGCTAAGCCAGAGGTGAGCCAAACAAGGCGTCGGTGGGATAAAGATAATCGTAATATCCCTAAGCTCCACGCAGAAAATTACCAAGATCGTCCTTATCATTCTTCTTTGTTACCCTCCAATCTTTATCCTTATCTCCGAATCTCGCTTTTAAAACTTTTATAGTTCCTGGGTCCAGCTTTATCGGAGAAGCGATTCCTATTAAGATATAAGGCCTTCCATTTGATGCGCTCAGAGTGTTCAGAGCTGCCTTCAAGAGCCTCAAAAGTATCAAGTATTTGCTCTACTGCATCGTCTATCTTCTTTCCTTTTAGTTCCACGAAGCAGAACACCTTTTCAGGGCTGCTTTCTTTAAGGTAATAGACGACAAGATCGCAAATTCGCCCCTGCATCCCTAAAATTTCACGCAGAGTACTTCCCGGGTTAGATCTCTCGTCTACAACGAAGAACTTCACCAACTCTCCCCTTTGTGGCCTTACGTTAACGGTGATGCCATTATCGGTAAAAGTAGTTCGAGAGATCAAGCAAGGCCTAAGAATATCCAGCAGCATTTTGAACGCCCTTTATAGTTCCAGCTTGATTTGCAGGATATCCTCTGATACCTCACTGAAGGTCTCCCAATCGATGAACCCCTCTTCTCCAAGATATTCTTGGCCGTGCCATTCTCGAAGAGATAGACTGAAACGTTCTCTTTAGGGATGAATGAATCTGGTCCTTTTAAGATAGAATTTGTCCTTTATGCTCTCCGGATCTTTGTATTCAGCCGCTCTCATTAGGTTGATAAGGTGATCCACAAGGTAGGGGCTGTGAGTGGAATAATAATATTTAGACCAGCGTTTACCAACATCGTCAGGAACTCGGTAAGCTTGGCTTGGGCCTCGGGGTGGAGGTGCATCTCGGCTCGTCGATAACTAATAGGTCCCGCGGCTTTGCAATATAATAAAGGTATAATGTAAGAGGTGAAAGCTCTTTTACCATTGAAGAGACTACAGATAAATCTAAGATATTATTACTTCCAATTGGCTGAAATATAAGTTCTCGCGCTGTATCGGGCTCGGGCTTTGAGAAATCTAATTTTCCGCCAAGGATTTCCTTTTGTATTAGTTCTGAGAATATGAGATAATCTTCGATTTGCCTTTCGTTCTCGGATTGTTCAATTCGATCTGATAGGCTTCCTTGGAGTTCAGATCTACCTAATGTCTCTAATAAATTTGTTATTGGAAACGCGAAAGATAATAGGTGTAGATGGTTTTTTACTTTCAGCATTCTTGATCTCGGCTTGCTGTTCGCCTTTGAAAGGACAATGACAAGACATCGTAAAAGCAGTCCTTTCTGCCGGAAAATAATAAACTAAATTATATAGCGCCTGAATGAATGACTCGAAAGACACATTTCCTGCAACTAAATGCGGATGATTGCCTGGAGGGGAAAGCTTCTCCGTAATATCCACTGCCAGTTGTATAAAAATACATAACTGAATTATCTTTCTCTTTTAAGGCGTTAAGTAAGTGCATCACCACTTTTTCCCATAGAAAGCTTAGGCTTACAGAAGGCAATCTTCGGAGTTCCTTGTTTTCTATCCTGAATTCTGCTAGATCGTATTTTAATACTCAAATTTCATTAAAAGATGCAATCCGGGTACCCATAAACATCAGTTTAACCAATTAGGTGCATAAAAGGGCAACGTTATTAAAATAAGTGGATCCAAATTCTATCGAAAAAATTTAACTAAATCGATTTTCGCATTTCCTTCTTCCAAAACTCGCTTTACTGGCATTTCTCAAGCGGGCGGATAAGAAAATGATTAGTTTCTCTTGCGAGTAGGCCATTAGCGTATATTCGGACCAACCGTAAGAACCCAAAAATGGCGGAAACGATATATGCAGTCCAAGTCTTGCCCGTATTGTTCGGCCCTACGAAGACCGTCAAGGGCTTCAGCTCAATCTCCGCCTCGCGGACCGCACCTAAATTCTTGATTGTTACCTTCATTCTGCTGCGCTCCATTTCTCCCTGACTCCCTACGTATCTTTCAAATTTGCAGGATCACTTATTACTACTCTGCTTTTAGTATCTGAATTTAATCCTTCAACAATCGTCTATATGCCTTGAAAAGGCAGACATCCTTAATCAGCCCAAACCACCTCTTTCTTTACATAGGGCGCGATATAAGGACTGAGGGAATCAGGAGTAACCAGCTCCACCCTCCTGCCGAAGAGGTCCTCAAGGAAGAAGGCCAAATTCATGAAGTTATCGAAAGTCGGCTCTTCGAACTCCACCAGAATATCGACGTCGCTGGTATCTTTCTGCTCCCCTCGGGCAAAGGAGCCAAAGAGGCCGATCCTCCTGACGCCGAATCTTTTCTTTATTTCCCTTTCATGCTTCTTCAGGATATCAATGGCGTTCATGCTTCCAGCCTTCATATTAGTGATAAGCAATTCAAAATTAAAAGACTACCTATATTCTTTAATTCATTCGCCCCGCAGCCACAACGCTTTTAGAATCACCGGCTTAATAGTAATAACCACAGCAAAAGACTCAGAGCAGTGATGCCTGAGGATCTGAAGAAGGAGGCGCTGGTAGGAATGGACGAGCAGGAGCTTCAGCTTATTCTCGAAGAGGGCGAGGGATAAGAGATCGAGTTCAAGGAGTCTCTGGCCAATCTCGACAAGGAGCTGGTAGCCTTTGCCAACTCTTGTGGCGGCAGGATATTCGTAGGCATCACCGACGGCCGAGAGATCAAGGGAGCACGGATCTCCAATCGGCTCAAGTCCCAGGTTCAGGACGCCGCCAGCAACTGCGACCCACAAGTCGATATCGAGCTGGAGAGCTTTCGGGACATTCTGATCATCAACGTCAAAGAAGGTTTTGGCTTGAGGGGAGATCGCCTTGTTAGAATTGTTGATATGCTGGAGATGTTGAACCAAGGACAAAAATTGGTCGCTATCCAGATTGCTGGAAAGTTCGAGATAACTACGAGAGCTGTTGCCAAAGATATCAAGTTCCTTAGAGATCAAGGGATCATAAAATTTATGGGCGCACCAAAGACGGGAAGGTACGTGCTCACCGAAAGAGGAGTTAAACTGATATCGGATCTGAACGTTTCTGGTCCAAGGAAATGAGGTCTGTATTCAGCTAATGCAGAAAAGGTGAAAACAAAGTTCATAGTAAATTTCAGTGTAGAAGTATGGAGAGGATATCGAATTTCATAGTAATGTTCATAGTAAAGTTCATAGTAAACCTGAAAGGAATGACATAGATAAAAGAGATATGGTTCTTTAATCAGGCTCTGGCTAAGGGATGACTTTCGATTCGAAATTAAAAGGCTACCTATCATGGCAGACTTTTCATTTTCTGCTATGAGATCTTCCGCCCAAAGGACGAAAGCCTAGAGGCGGCGTTGGCGCAATTGCGATGTATCCGCAGGGGCTGAGGTATGAAAACCCTTCCGGAAATCGAAAGAATTCTAAGAGATCAAAAACCTATCCTCAGAGAGAAATTCAAGGTCAGAGAGATCGGCATCTTCGGCTCGGTCGTGAGAGGGGAGCAGAAGGAGACCAGCGATTTAGATTTGCTGGTCGAGTTTGAAGAGCCAATTGGCCTCATCAAATACGTGGGATTACAAAATTTCCTGAGCGATAAGATCGGGGCGCGGGTGGATCTGGTCGTGAAGTCGGGGCTCAAGCCCAGAATAAGCAGACAGATCCTGAAAGAGGTAATCTACGTATGATGGAAAAAGTATTGAATGACATAGATTTTTAATGAAGGCCTAATCCAAGTCAGAGGCACAGAAGATCTCCTGGAGCCTTGAGGCGACGCCGGAGCAGTTCAGATCCATTTACAAGTAGCTGTGGAAGAAGACACAGGAAGGCAGCAGCAGATAAGTCATGGCTTAAGCCATCGCTGGCTTTATAGCAGAAGTACAGTGATGCTAGGCTTAGAAAGTTAATCTCAAGGAGGGAACTATATTACCAGGAAATATCTTTTGATGCTGGTCCTAGCACTCTTCTGCGCCTCTGCATCAGCACTTTCGGGAACGAATAATAGTACATCAACTGCCAGCTCGATGAGCAAAATGACTCTGGCCGATCAGATAAACGAGAGCAACACCCCGTTCACCCTGGTGAATTTGACCAAGCTCAGTGAGGATAATCCTATAGACCTTATGAAAGGGATCAATATCTCTCAGGTTGTTTCAGGGAGAAATGCCAGCGCTAACTTGATACAGGCGTCTCCTGGAGCAGTCATAAGGAATCACTACCACGAATACAGGGATGAGATAACTTATGTGATCAAGGGGCAGGTAATCTTGACCGTATCGGGCAAGAACTATACTTCTAAAGCTGGAGATCTGATGTACATACCTGCGATGACACTTCATAGAATTGCTATGGTCGGAAATGAGACCGTCCTGGCAGTCTCGACCTTTACGCCACCATTTGATGGCAAAGATAGGATATATGTTGAGCCTTGACCGGAGGGTCAGGTATCTACAAGACAGGATCTATGCCATTTAGGCCTGGCTAGATCCTGGGCCAAATCCTATATCAGAACTCCTTCACAAACATGAGAACTAACCAGCACTTCACCCGTAAGACCAATTCCCCCAAGTTAGAAGACCTACAGGATGTCAGGAACATCTATAATTAGATTTATCACTAATTTTTAGTCCATGAAGATAGTGGTGGCAGATCCGGTAATTTTCCCTGAGAACTGCAAACATAAGCTTGGGACCCTAGGGGAGCTTGAAGTATTCAACAGCATTCCCGCATCAGTTAATGACTATAATGATAGAATTAAGGGCGCAGAGATACTTTTAGTGGGGAAAGCTCCCGTCTCTCGCGAAGTTTTGCAAAATGCCAGCAACTTGAAGCTGATTTGTGTCTGTCATACAGGCTATGACAATGTCGACCTGGAGGCTGCAACAGCTCGCGGTGTAATAGTCTCCAACGTGCCTGATTATGCCTCTGAAGCAGTAGCCGAGTTCGTTTTTGCCCTGGCCCTGGATCTTTTGAGGAAGATTGAGATCGCCGACGTCATGGCGCATAAAGGTGAGTTCGATGACCACTACTATCTCCATAACCGGCTTTTGGCTGGAAAGACCATCGGAGTAATTGGTGCCGGGGATATCGGCAAGAGGGTGATGCAAATTGCCCATAGCTTCAACATGAATGTGATCTCAACAACAGCACATGCCCCAGCTCTGAACGAGACTGGAAGAGGTACGCCGGGTGACGTTAAGACATTGGATGAATTCTAGACGAGCATATTGCAGGATAGCTTGGTTGGCTGGCTAGATGTATTTGAAGAGCCTTTGAAAGCGGATAGCCCTCTAATGAAGCTGCAATTTCGTGCTCACTCCTCATATAGCCTACTTATCTGAAAGAGGACAACAGATAAGTGTGCTGATATCTTTACAGAGCACGTGGAGATGTTTTTGAAAGGTAAGCCTCAGAATGTAGTTAATCCCGGTGTACTGAAGAAGGGACCACAGCAAAACTAATTGGCACTACAAAGCGCCCTAGCGCCATGCCGAGATAGCCTCTCCTTGGTGCAGCCGATTGCCTTTAAATCCAGGAGGCGGCGCCGGCGCAGTTCCGGAGCATTCAAGAGGAACTGGGCAAGCAAGATCAAAAATCCAGCATCCTAAGACACTGCCTTTCCTCACGCACAGATTTATAGATCCGTGCTATTATAGATCCATGCTATACTTAAGATAATAATATAGGCTAAAATATATCCCAGCTATCCGACACAGCACTTCTGTAAAAGATACTAAGTATTCTAAGTAAGTTTTATATATTCGGAAGTTAATATGATCTTCAAACGTAACAACTTTCACAGGCAGATAAGCGGACGCGAAACTAAAAGACAATTGTAGTGCTCGGACTCATGGCAGAGGCAATGAAATTGAAGCTAATCACAGTAAAAATAATATGGCGATGATTTATGAAATTAACTAATATGGAATTGGCTAAATTAAAATTTTGGCTGCTGTTAGGTGTATTTGCAGCGCTCATAATGCTGAGCGTCTTAGTATGCGGCACAACTATGCAAAATGAGAGTTTTTCTGCTTGGAACATCGAAAACGGCAATGTCACAAATATCGCTTTAGAGAGAAGTCCCACGTTCAAGATGATGCTTTTGCCAATCGAAGATGTCTCCAGCTCGGATGTATTGCTGGACATCAGCCAAAACCCAACAAAGCACATTAATGGCTCATTAGTCATGCCTTATACTAACTTCACCTTAGGCGGAGGAATCCTGAAGCCAGTGCCGGAGATCTCCAAGATGCTGGGGGATGCAGGGATATCTAGAGACGATAAAGTAGTAATATACGGGGAATGCATGGCCTGCGGTGGCGGCCCGGCGCCTGCAACTTACGTCTATTGGATGATGAAATCCCTGGGACATGAGAACGTCTGGGTGCTGGACGGAAACGTAGAGGACTGGGCTGCAGCCGGCCTTCCAACCACCAACGAGTCCATGACCAGGCCAGCTACGAATTACACTCCCGAGTTTACGATGGATCTTATTGCTACCTACGATTACGTGAAGAGCGGCGAGCCCCAGATAGTGGACTCCAGACATGCCCATGAGTTCGAAGTAGTAGGCTCTATACCCGGAGCCATCAATATACCCTATGAAAGCGTGATTGATAACCATACGATCAAGAACGAGACCGCTTTGAAAGACATCTTTTCAAGCCTTAGAAATGATAAGCCGGTAGTAGTATTCACAGAAACGGGAATCAAAGCCTCGGTTGTTTGGTTCGCACTGGAACTCATGGGTTATGATGCAAAGCTTTACTCATGGCAGGACTGGCTTGTAAACAGTGCTGCAAATAGAACTGTAAACAGGACCTCTGCAGGCAATGTCAGTGCTTGATGCCTTCCCCACGATCTCTGGCTAGGCCCCTTCGGGCTAATCGCAAAAATTATGAGGCAGATAGCCCACCTCAGGAGCCTATTTCAGCTGTTGGCCACACCGCAGCAGGCTGCGCAGTTATCCCCGCAGCAAGCCTGGCAACCGCCTGCGGCTTCACAACCGCCCTTGGGGCACTGATTCCCGCTCCCGCATGCTGATATTGCAGCGGTGTTCTCTGCGGTCGAGCTTCCACAGCAGCCAGCACAGTTATCTCCGCAGCAAGCCTGACAGCCGCCCGAGCTTCCACAGCCTTCACCGGGACACTGAACTGCGCATGCTGACGTTACAGGGGCACTCTGAGTCTGGGTAGTCGAATTTCCACAACAGGCAGTACAGTTATCGCCACAACATGCCTGACAACCGCCCGCACCTCCACAGCCTGCATTGGGGCACTGAGCTCCACATGCGGACTGCTCAGCTTGTCCAAGAGCAAGTCCAATTCCTGCAAGCAGCAAGACAATTGATACAATAGCTAATTTCTTCATTAATCGGCACCTCTCATCTTTCATGAACTGGTACACAGTTCACTATGATTGGGTCGGATTTATTAGCATATGGCGATTTGGGTTTAGGCAAATGCCGATGGCATTTTAAGCTGAATTGCGACATGTTTTGTGAATAAATGTTATGATCATTGCATTTTTTGTGGCCATATCGTCTTTGATAGGCACGGGTATTTTCAGGCTAAATTGGCTTTAAAATGACCTTGCTGATAAAATCGCTAAGCTCTGGCTTTGCCGAACCTCAGGGATTGATTGAGTAACTCTGAAGTACGGATGATTATTTATATGATGATGCTACTAAGTATAAAGATTCACGATTGTGAATCACCAAACGGGAAAAGGAGGTGTGGGATGAAGATTATCAAATTGCTCGCTGCATTAACGGTTCTTAGCCTTCTGGTGGCTCCTGCCCTCTCTATGCGTACCCCTGAGGGCTGCACGTGCGTGTCAGGAGGCTGCCATAGTTCGCATGAAACGAGCTGCTGTGGCAAATGCTCAGATGAATCCTACTCTCACGCATACAGATGTTACTGTGAGATCTCGCCCTTTTCCAGCACAGAGGCTTCCGATCTAGATTATTCTTATCTTGACCAGAGCAGATCCCGTCCGTATGGCCGGGAGAGCCACTCGATAAGCTCTTCGAGCTCTGGCAATGGGAATACATATCTAGGTCCATCTGGGGCCAATTCTGAGGGTGTAGGACCACCTGATTTGGATGTGATAGAATACCTGCCGCCTTCAGCAAAGCTGGTCTTCAACGTCCTGGCATCCGACGGCCCCCTGACTCAGAAGGATCTCATAAGCAAGACGGATCTCCCTCCAAGGACTGTCAGATACGCCCTGGGTAGGCTCAAAGAGGAAAGTGTAATCAGGGAGTGTTTTTACTTCCCGGATGCTCGCCAGAGTCTGTACGGGCTTAATACAGCAACAGCAGCCTCAAAGGCAGGGCAGATGTAGAGGCTATCCCGAAACCGGAAGGGGTCCAGCTCCTTTCAATTTTTATTTAATAACTACTATTATAACCACAAAGACACAAAGACACAAAGGACGCACTGAGGTTAAAGGGATTAGCGTCTTGCCCAGTTTAGTATTATCGTCTTTGTGCCTTTGCGTCTTTGTGGTGAACGTCCGGCTGAGGCACTACTCCCCGAATGCACAAAGACTTCTCAGGCCCCTCCTGGTTCATCTACAAGAAGTAGCGAGGAGCCAAATCAAAAACCCCACCCTAAAGGGTGGGGTATGCTTCTGGTTGCGCACGCCCGGTTCTCGGGATATCAGAAATCGTCGAGTCTTCGTTGCCCTGATCCCTTTGATCTGACCGAATGCAACTCTGCTTTCGGTTTTCCCTGAGATTCATTGATACAGTGCTTGATTGTGTCAGCAGTTACATTTCCAACGGATCGAAAGAATTTGCCATTTGACCGCGGATTTGCCCCCGAAAAATGGGCGAGGGTTCACTTCATCCCCAACCTGAAGGTTGGGGTATTAGTGACCCTCCGCGCTCCCAATGTAATAACCACAAAGACACAAAGACACAAAGGACGCACTGAGGTTAAAGGGATTAGCGTCTTGCCCAGTTTAGTATTATCGTCTTTGTGCCTTTGCGTCTTTGTGGTGAACGTCCGGCTGAGGCACTACTCCCCGAATGCACAAAGACTTCTCAGGCCCCTCCTGGTTCATCTACAAGAAGTAGCGAGGAGCCAAATTAAAAACCCCACCCTAAAGGGTGGGGTATGCTTCTGGTTGCGCACGCCCGGTTCTCGGGATATCAGAAATCGTCGAGTCTTCGTTGCCCTGATCCCTTTGATCTGACCGAATGCAACTCTGCTTTCGGTTTTCCCTGAGATTCATTGATACAGTGCTTGATTGTGTCAGCAGTTACATTTCCAACGGATCGAAAGAATTTGCCATTTGACCGCGGATTTGCCCCCGAAAAATGGGCGAGGGTTCACTTCATCCCCAACCTGAAGGTTGGGGTATTCGTGACCCTCCGCGCTCCCAATGTAATAATCGAGTGAATTACTCAGCCTGCGACGCTTCATGGGTGCTGAGATCTCCTTCAATCTTCAGCACCTTCTCCAGTTTAGCTCTGGTCGCAGGCTTGTGGGGAACTGCCTTGCAGCCCTCTGCAGGCATGATGGATGCCTCAAAGGTCCCGATCTCCCGAGCAATCTTTTCTGCCTCTACTTTATCGAAGCCTATGAGAGGCCGGTAGATGGGCATGCTTATGGCGCTGTCCAGGACGAAGAGGTTGTCCAGGGTCTGTGAGGCGACCTGGCCCAGGGACTCGCCAGTGACAATGCCTTTGGCATCTACTCCTGCTTCCCTGGCTACGGACTCCGCCACTCTGTACATGCGGCGCTTGCAGATGATGCAGGTGTATTTCTCCAGATCATTCACCTTCATGACCTCCAATGCCCTTTTCAGGTAGTCATCTCTGACTACCCTCAGCTCAAGATCGGGCTGATAGGCTTTCAGAACATCGATCACGGCCTCAGCCCTTTTCAGCGCGCTCTCGCTGGAGAAGGAGTCCAAATCTGCGTAAACGGGAATTATCTTGCAGCCTCGCTTCATCATCATCCATGCAGCCACTGGAGAGTCTATGCCCCCGGAGAAGAGGGCAACAAGCTTTCCCTCCACGCCCAAAGGCAGTCCGCCTGCGCCCTTTACGACATCCCGGTAAAGGTAGCAGTCTTTATCCCTTATCTCCACATAGACCGTAGCTTCTGGATTTTCCAGGTCTACTTTGAGGTGATAGAATCTTTCCAGGATCTTGTCGGCCAGCTCCACGGTCTTCTCTTGGGAACTGAAAGGATGCTCTCCCACCCTGCGAAGCCTCAGGGCGAAAGTACTGGCCTCCTCCAGGCCGATCCTCTGACCGAAGTCCAAAATATCGGAGTCCAAATCCTGGAGAGAGCAGTGCTCTACTTCGGAGAAGGAGACAATGCCGAAGACCCTTCTTAGCTTTTCTGGGTCCACAGGCCCTTCCACCCAGATCCTGCCCCAGGTCTTCCTGACCTTGCATCCCGGCAAGGCCTTCTGAATGTTTGAAACTAGAACGTCTTCCCAGCGCTTGCGTACCGGTGGGGACTTGAGGGCGATCTCCGAATACCTGATGAGATACATCTCAGCTCAGGTCTCCGCAGTCCCTGCATCGTGGGTCTTTCTCCAAGTCGATAGTCTCCATTGAGGGTTTCAGCCCGTCCCAAATGAGCAGCTTGCCTGCCAGAAGCTCTCCTGTGCCCGTGAGGTACTTTATGGCCTCTGTCGCCTGGATCAGTCCGATGATGCCGGGCGTGACGCCGATAACCGGAAAGGTCGCAGGAGGCGGAGCCTGAGCGAAGACACACCTCAGGCAAGCAGTCTTCCCCGGCAGCACCGTCGTAGCCTGGCCGTGGAAGCCGTAGATGGCACCGTGAATGAAGGGTATCCTCTTCTCGACAGCCGTCTTGTTCAGCAGATATCTGGTGGAAAAGTTGTCCATGGCATCGATAATCAGATCTGCATCTCCCACAAGGCTGGATACATTGCTCTCGTCCAGAGTCTCAGGAATGGCCTCCACGCTGATGTCGGAGTTGATCCCAACGAGCTTCTCCTTAGCCGATAGGGCCTTCTTTGCGCCCACGTCCTTCTCCCAGTGGAGGATCTGCCGGTTGAGATTGCTCAGCTCCACCACGTCCTTATCCACTAGGATAATCTTCCCGATGCCAGCCGCTGCCAGATATATTGAGATGGGGGAGCCCAGGCCTCCTGCGCCGGCGATGAAGACCCTGGCATCTTTTAGCTTCTCCTGGCCCTCGGCGCCAAAGAGCTTTATCTGCCGGTCGTATCTGTTGAGATCTCTATCGGTAATCATTGAAGTCACTCATCTGTGATGCCCCTTAATCTGTTCTTGCGGAAATATAACTTCTGGCCGTGTACTTCCACGCCCGCAAGGATTCCTGTAATTGTAGTTGTTGCCTTCACAATTGTTATTGTATAAAAGGGTTCCTTGAGGAGGTTCTGTCACATCTTAGGGTGTTTTCGCTTGAATTCTTAGCTGTCAAAAGTCGGTTGATGAAAAGAATCGCGCACCAGATTTGAAGACATAAGCTTAGTTAATTAAATTGGGTTTTCAAAATGCTCAACAAAGTCAATGCTCTTCGTTTGATGAGTTTTGGCTCTTTATCATCAAAGTGGGAAGCTAACTTGTTTGTGTCGCGCTATTGGATGGCCGATTGGCGTATAATCATTGTGCTGAGTCCGTTTCTAATATAAATGTCATATCATCCAATCGTCCTCCAAATCGATAAGCTCAATACATTTTATATATTGGAAAAACACATCACAATATTCTTGGAGATTGAACTTAAAGAAAACACGAATGGTTAATTGTATTGCAGAAGTGGAGGGTGGTCCAGAAATTGCTGAGCTACTTATAAAGTTGGAACCATTCCACAAATAACAGAATCCAAATCATCTTATGCAGAGCCAAGGTCGCATATATCGGAGAATCAAATTCCAGATACTAACCAAATGGCAGAGCTGATTGAGTAGCCAAAGGACAGCCCGTATCTTATTCTCAATGGCGGGTCTTCAGATGCAACAATATGGAAGGCGTATTAGCAGCAAGGACGAGAGGCAACTTTACCGAGAAATACCATAGCACGTTTAATCGAGCGAAGCTTCTGTTGAAGGAAAAATATCACGGGCACTGGGAGACGAGGGGCAATGAAAACCATCGAGGGTACACCATGAAAGATACACATCTTGATAGAAGGGCAAGAAACGCAACCAATTTCTCAGACGAGTCTGTCCCCAGGCATCGAGGAGGAGATTAAGGTAAATAAGAAATTAAACTAGAAATGCCGAGGTGGCTACAGCGGATAGAATAAGGCGTTGGCCTACAGGAACCAATGGTCCCCCGGACTGCACGGGTACAAATCCCGCCCTCGGCGTTCCTGAGTCAAACGATTAATCCCCAAAGTTACCTGTGTTAGAATGATAAATGAATCCGTCCAATATAAGATTTGCGCGATGGGAAGCACTACAATTAAGTAAGTAAAAATAGATCAATCTCTTGCTTCAAATCGAATTATTTTATAACGCGTTCGCCGCACATTAAAATTGAGTACTTCACGATAGATATCGTTGTCGATGTTGAACATATAACAAACGACTTCACCGTAAACCGAGAGAGTCACGAAAGACCAAGGGAGGGGAAATGGCGAAGCGATATGCTTTGTGCATTGATAGCCGGACTCATAATCGGGCCTGTTTAAGACGCTTTTTTCAAGAAGCGTCTTAAAGCTCTCCGTAACGGCCTGTATCGCCACATCGGCCATGACCTAACAATGCCGGGTCGCGGGGTTCGAGCCTCTGGCTGATGTAAATTATTTTTTATTATGCTGACCGAAAAGAAGTCAATTTATGTCGGCAAGCCAGGCACAGGATAGAACCGAACGGCCCCATACTACAGCAACCATCCCCTTTGTGTTCCGAGCACATTGGTTGATTGCTTTAGCCCTACTACTTCATTGTTTCTATTTTAGTTTCTTCTCACAATCGCGAGAGATGCTTATCAACTTAACGGCAATTACGTATGATTATAATACTATTCAAGCTTTTTGGTCAATACAGAGCCGAAAGGCTTGTTCGATAGCTATTTTCATATTCCTTTTTCTTCATTCCGAGTCGCTTAGCTACCGATTCGCGAAACTCGGCATCCAACTTGTCATCTATTACTAAGCTGATTTGCCCCATCAACACCTATTACTAGCTAGCTATCAAGATAAAAAAGTTATCGGTTTATCTAGATAACCATAAACTATATATCTAGTTAACTAGTTATCTAGTTATCATGGTAAAGGAGAACACGCCTGCGATGAAAGACACCAGGGAGGAGCGAGGGAGATAGTAGCCAAGCAGGGGCAGGTACATTCGTGTTGCTGATGGCTATTATAGAGTGTTTTCACAATCGAATCCTAAGAAATTCTACCATGTCAATAACACCCTTATAGGTTGGGAATGCAATTGCCCTGACCACACCTTCAGAGGTGCTAAATGCAAACATATTTGAGCTGCTCAGTTAAGTTTTGGAATAAGGGAGAAGGTAAAGGCGAATGTAGTTCTAGAACCAATAGCTCTAACTCGATTGCTCCCCTTTCTGCCATTCTCATAATCTCAAGAAATATGGTGTCGAGAACATAATAAGAGTGGAGATGTACAGAGGTTGTCTGCAAGGATTGCTCTAAGGTCTTTATTATTAACTTGGGCTTCGAAAAGATGAAGCATAATCCCAAGGCAATAACAGCAGCCATGCAGCTTTATTTTCAGTGGCGAGATCTCTGAGGAGCACACAGAGGTAATTAAAGCTGACTAGGCTACTGAGGTATCACACCAGACTATAGCTAACTGGATAACGAAATGTACTGCGATAATGAGAAAGCTTAGCGTTGATGGTCATCAAGCCTGATGTAGGCCCTACTTGGCGAGCAGATGAAGTCTGGATTAAGGTCAAAGGCGATATGAAATACCTTTTTGCTCTAATGGATGATGAAACACGATATTGGATTGCTCAAAGATGATAGATACCAAAGATAAACATGATGCGAGGGGCCTATTGAAGGATGGCAGGAAGATGAGCGGGCAAAAGGCACAAAGACCTTGATTCACTGATGGCTTAACATCATATCATGATGCCTTCAATAAGGAATTTTACACTGCAAAGAGACCACAATCACAACACGTCAACGCCATCAAGTTAACTGGATCTGCTAATAATAACAAGATGGAGCGCATAAATGGGGAGATTCGAGATCGAGAGAAAACTATGAGGGGCTTGAAGACAAAGACTACTCCGATCTTCGCAAGGCATTGCAGATATTATCCATGACTACATTAGGCCACACGAAGGACTGGAAGGCAAAACGCCTGCTGAAGCATGTCGGTATCAAGATTGAAGGTGATAATAAGTGCATAACGCTGATTCAAAACGCAAGCCAAAAAATATCCAGGCTTGAATGGTTAATTCATATATTCAAACCCTATGGCAATCCTATTCGAGAATAAATAGTTGAGAGAATCTTTGCGAGATAAATTCGCGGTAAGGCATATCTATTCTGCATACAAAATTTTTTCTTTTAGCTCCACGAGATATTTAATATTTACTGAAAAATAATGCTTAAAGTCAATAAATGAGTGAGGTTGTTTGCACATTACTTGGGAATTTGAGGAAATAATACTCGGTATCTGGTTAATTTCATTTGATCGTGGGAGGCCCGATGGTTTTGATCGTTTATCGATGCTCCTAAGATCTTGCATTTTCATCTTTACCTCAGTTTTTGATACCTGTAAATCGATATCCGGAGAATATCAACAGAGATAAATGACTCCCTTGGAGATACTTGATCCGCGTTGTATAGCGGTGCAGCGAGCAAAGAAAACATTATTTTATCATGAGTGGGATATTTTGTTGGAACCTCTATATCTGTATAGATAATATTCATTTAAATCACAGTCTTGACTTAAGATCACCACCAACGGAAAATTTATTATTGATCCGTTATAATCAATTGCTCAGCGTCTTCGAAATTTTCTATATATTTAACGTCTTTTATTATATCTCCTTGGCATATACGGTCTTCTTTTGTATTACATATTCGTATTGCATTGTCTTTATAGATTTTAAGTTTATCTTCCCACAGATCTTACTATGAATTTATCAGTTCTTCCATCATCGATTATTAAATCAAGTTCACATTTTTCCTTATTGAGTTTTTAATGAAAAGAGAATTTCTCTTTCTGTATTTCGTAGACCTAATAGTTTTGGAGTCATCTACTTTGGCAATTCTTGCTTCACTTATCCAACTTAAGCTATAATTTTTGCTTAGAAATTTGGGCAAGTTTTTGGTCTTCAGTTCCCGCAACATCGCCCCAACTAAATATGTACCTTTCTGAACTACAAGCACTTTTCGAGTTTCCCATAATTAAACACCTATATTTCTGCTCTTTAACATTGAATCTCATTCTCGGTTGGTTCTATTTGTACCATGACTTATCTCATCTATTTCCAGAACTGGCGTCATAAGTGGGTCCAAGCTTCTCTGAACCCGTGGGGGTGGTTGATCCTGATTCCGTGTATTTTGGGGCGTCATCATACATCGGTGACCATTTTATTTCTCACCTTTTAATTTCGGACCTATGGATTTATCAAATAATTTTCGTATCTCCCATGAATTTTTATTAAATTGCTCTCAAGATCCCTTTGATTCTGCAAATATTCGCAATAGCCGTCAGTAATCAAGTATAAAAAGTTTCATGTTGATGGAGACAGGTAAATCCGGATTATGCATACCATATTGGAATTTGATATGGACATCATCTGCAGGGATTAATTTCAAAGTAAGTGAAAGGCCCGCGATATTTGAGATTCATCCTCAACAAACTGGAAAATTGAAATAAGGTATATCATTTAAATAGCCATCCCATTTGGTTGGGCCAGTTTCAGATTCAGTGAGGAGACAGAATGGACATCATATGGTTGGTGTCACCTCAATCGGATCCACATGATTTGAATATCAAACTTACTAAACATAGCAGAAATTATATAAGAGGAAGAGCCCCCTTATATCTCATCGAAGAGAAGTTGTGCCCATATCTCTATAGCTAAAATATGTATATATGCTGGATATGACCAGCAATTTTGTTTTTTACCTTGTTATAATATAAATATTCTTCTATTTTTTGAAGATCTTGTAATTTTAATACATCATCCTTAATATCTATATGTATAATTCTTGTGCAGGAGTTCTTTTTTTCAAGCACGGGGAATACTGGGAGATTAATTTCTAGAAGTTCTTTAGGAAGTCTCTTTTCTCCTTAATATCTAGAGGGGGTGTTTGGGTAATCTATTCTAAGAATTACTCTATCTAAGCAATTTTCTATGTAAATATTCATCATGACCACAGCCTCCTTTCCATTTTATCCACTATCTCGATTATATCTGTCGTGCCATGCGCTGGTTGCATTAAGAGTTATCTGGTCATATATCTTTGGGGGTGCGGCGAAACCGGTTTTTGACAGATTCTTTAGATGGGCAGAACAACCTAAGACTTGACAGAACCCTGAAGGGGGTTCTGTTGCGCCACTGGTTGGTGTGAATACGGTGGCGCAAATATGGTGGCAATATGACAAATCGTGATGGATTCGTAACACTCTTAGATAAGATGGACGAAAAATATATTAAATATGCAAATTAATTCGTAAAATGAAGATTTATTCATGACTGGACAGAATGATATAGTTGAAGCAAAAAGACGGGTGTTGTGCCCATTGAAGCGCCTTCCCGAGCGGGATAATATGAAATCAATCGCTAAATTAAGACTTAAAGAGTCCAAGGTCTTATTATAGTATTTAGCGTAATTCATTATAACAAGAATTATTTGATAAAAATCTCACAATCCAATATTCTGCATAACTCAAACTTCCAGAGAACTCGTACCAAGATTTTGTGATGATTTGTTTCATTTCCTCTAAATTTGAAGGAAATGACAGGGACAGTACACGTTTTATAGATTTCCAGATGAACTGTTCCGGGTTCAGCTCAGGAGAATATGGTGGCAAATAAACGAGGTATATGCCAAGCTCTTTGGCTTTCTGCTTTACGAGATCACTCTTATGGGATGGGAATCCATCAGCAATTGCCACAATCGCACGATATGTCTCATTTGAACTCTTTATATCATCCATAAACCCGGCTATTGATGGTGCTTTTGAATTCTCAAGAAACTTAGTTACACTATTTCCTCTAATTGCATAGAATCCGATCGTATTTGTCTTGAATTTTGTTGTATTTTTTACCGATCGTACTTTTTCAAAGCTCCAGACTTTAACGGTATTGGCCGTATTCTGCGGTCTAGCTTCATCGATAAAGCCTATTGCGATCTCCTCTTCCTTGATACCTTTCTCCTTGAGTAGAGTTAATACAAGATTAAGCTGGTTTTCCAGTATCTCTTCAGCATTTTCGGGTTTTCGATAGTCCATTGGATAAGGTTTTGAAAAAAGCATACCAAATTTTTCCCTTAAAATCTTTATCACCTGGAAGATAGATAAATCTACATCAAACTGGTCCTTTATCACCTTCTGGACTTCCTTTGTAGTCCAGTAATCTCTGGTTTTCAAAGTTTCTTTGAGCTTGATCATGTTATCTTTATCTAGCTTCGGCGGTCTACCTGTTCTTGTTTCCTTATCTTTTAATCCTTCATATCCTTCGGCATTCCATTTTCGTATCCAAACATATCCTGTTGATAAGTTTAGACCACAAATTTTGCTCGCTAGATCATAGCTTATGCCACAGTTCGCTATTGCGTTAAGAAATATCAGTCTGGGCTTAACGCGAGCATCTGTTTCCACGGGTAGCCTCTTTTCTATTTCCTCACTATTCTTTACTAAAACTCTATCGCCTTTCATATGACATATTAAGGTTGTCTTATTATATCAACTTTCGCAAAAGACTATAGATAATGGGTACTACAATGGGGCGTATCTATCTTTGTGGATATGCGATTAAGTGCGGATTAAAAGCATGTATTGCTAGAAACTTAAAACGTTTTCATTTCACCCATCAGAAAATTGCTTCGCAAAACTGCTATAAGCACGACCTTAATAGCTTATTAAAGGAGGCATCTCTTGGAAATGAATTGGAAAACGAGCGTAAATCAGACACAGATTTTAGTGACTATTGGAATGTAGTAGAAAAATTGGAATCCTGATGCTCGTTATGTGGACAATATTGATGAGTTATTAGCTAAGAATTTTTACGAAGCCGTTACGGATAGAAGGCATGGGGTCATGAGATGGCTAAAGAAATATTGGTAAAAAGTTATGAAAAAGACGGGGAAAAGTTTCAATAACGCGTCTTAGTGATCCAAGCGCAGGATTCAAAATTACCACCGCATTGTGGTATTATTTATCTGAACCAGAAGAATGGCGTTTAATAATTGCATCGCCTTATGTAAAAGAGAATGGCCCTTTAAAATCTTATAAATTGATTAATTCAGTGATGGATAAAATGAATAAGAGGAAAAAGAAAAAAATTGGCCTTCTCCTCAAAAGAGATATCTGTAGTTGATCCGAATGATCCTTTAATCAACCTCCTCAAATCTTTTGTAAGTCATAGCAAACACGTTGGATTTTATAATATTACTATAGATGGCTTCCATATAGAGGGGGCCTATATTTATTTTTATCGATTGATGTTCATTCGATAGTTTCGAGGCTAGTTCTAGTAATCTGATCCATTTATTATCGCCATCAATCCCAACTCCCGCCATTTCTGCATGGCGTTCTTCCATCAAGCACCTGATGTGGGCCTGATGAAGTTGTAATAGATCTGATTCATCGGTATGATGGCGTTTCGTCGTCCTTCAGGCCTCTCGTTACCTTCTCCCTTTCCCTTATCGTGCCATGCATTCTCTCAAGTACGTTATTTAGGCACTCCTGCAATGCCACGTCTGCAATATGCTCAACTGATTTATGGTGGTCGTAGAACTCCTTATTGAATGCCTGTTTATATGATGGTAAGCCATCGGTGACCGTAGCTCTGGGCTTCTTTCCAGCTACTTTCTTCGACTGTTTGAAAGGCTTCCTCGCATTCCTGTTTGTCGCCCTGTTCTTGAGTGATCACGCTAACCAGATGGAACCTAGTTCGCTCATCCATAACGTTCCAAAGCCATTGCCACTCACCGCCGATTTTCACATTCATCTCGTCGGTATGCCAGATATCGCCGACATCAGGCTCTAGAGCAGCTATGTATTCGCTTATTACCTCAGTATACTTTGAGATCCAGCGGTAAAACATAGAATGATCTATATCCAAGCCATAGAATTGCTTTAGGTGATCAGCTATTTTTCGCAGAGACACGCCTTTGAAGTACAAATCGAGAGTTGTAGCCACAACGCGCTGGTGGTACTTTAGTACCCTCAAATTCGCATTTTGGATCAGCGTTCATACATACCAAAACTGCCGACATCTTGACAGAATCCTAGAAGGAGTTTAAGAGCTTTTTGTTTATAAAAATTTATGAGGAGTTCCCCACATAAATAGACCCCACTTACCTCCTCAAGAAGATTTATATACTCAACCTGCATTAACAATCGTGATTCGACATCCAGAGGCAATGCGAATTTAAGGTTAGGTCAAAATGAAATCACCGTGTGAAATGGTAGTATGGGATGTGCTGCCAAGCATCAGGGCGGCAGTTGCAGAGGAGCTGGTCAAGCGCGGCCTGGCTCAAAAGGAGGTCTCAAAGCTCCTTGGAATCACGCCTCCTGCCGTTTCTCAATATGTCTCCAAGAAGAGAGGCTATAATATCGAGTTCGGGGAAGAGCTCAAAGCATCCATATCCAGGCTTGCTGACGACCTCCTGGACAAGAAGCTCGACAATCCCTCTGAGAGGATCTGCGAGATCTGCAGGATGCTGCGGGAAGATGAGACTACCTACAGCTCTGCCAAATGCAAAATCGAATAGATCTCTTTTCGATTTGTCTATTTTCCAGATCGGTTTGTTGAATGTGATAAAGGCAAGATTTGAATATCGGATTTCCCCTTTCAGGGACCATTTCGCTAAGAGAGGACTAGATGGATTGGTCGGATAAGCTGGAAGATATCCGCATAAGAATAGCCGAGAAGGAAAAGATCCTGGTGGCCTTTTCGGGTGGAGTGGACAGCAGCCTCCTGGCCAAAATCGCCCGAGACGTCCTGGGAGATAATGCCCTCTGCGTCGTCCTGGACTCGGAGACCATGCCCAGGAGCGAGCTGAAGTACGCAAAGGAGCTGGCAAGATCCTTGGGCTTGAACTACGAGACGCTGAAATGTCCCTCGCTGGCAGAAGAAGCGTTCGTACAAAATCCGCCTACTAGATGCTACTTCTGCAAGAAGATTTCCTTCAAGGAGCTGAAGAAGATCGCCACAAAGAGGGGAATAGCCTGCATAGCAGATGGATTAAATCTCTCCGATTACGATGATTATCGGCCCGGAATTAAGGCCTGTGCAGAAGAGGGGATCTGGCACCCATTTGTGGATGCTGGGGTATCAAAGGAAGACATCAGGGAGATAGCCAGGAACATGGGCCTGGCCTTCTGGAACAAGCCTTCTTCAGCATGCCTGTCCTCCCGGATTCCTTATTTTGAGAGAATAACAAAAGAGAACCTGAGAATGGTTGAGGAAGCCGAGGATTACCTCAAAAGCCTGGGCTTCGGGCAGCTCAGGGTGAGGGCCCATGGAAAGCTGGCGAGGATAGAGCTTTCCAAAGAGGACATGGATAGGGCTCTTCGCGCCGGAGAAGAGATATCAAAGGATCTCAAGGGCCTTGGTTTCGAGTATGTTGCCCTCGATCTGGAAGGGTTTCGGAGCGGTAGCATGAACGAAATCCTAAAGGGCGCCGGGAGTTGTGAAGGATATCCATAACCAAAAGATTGCGGATGCATCGCTCATCTTTTCCAATTTCTATAGCACTGAGGAATCTCATCCTCTTAAAAAGTCTCGCCCTCTAAAAAAGGCTCCTCGCTATTTCCTGTGGGTGAACCAAGAGGTGCCTGAGAAGTCTGTGGGCTTTCAGGTGGAGTTTTCGGCGGACGTTCACCACAGAGACACAGAGGCACAGAGGGCTTTTATTATTATCTGAAGTCGTCCCATGTTTTCGTTCTCTGCGCTCTCTGTGCCTCTGTGGTGAGCTCGTAAGTGCTCACTACAAAGGCACTAATGCATAAAGCTATTGAAATCTAAGAAATGCTCAAGTATGTCTTTACCCACACTAAACAGCGAAGAGCCCTAAAAAAGAAATGGACACCTCTTCTGGAGATGCAGTTGGCTTATGCCTCCAACTTCTCGGTGCCCACCTTCTTGACCTGTGGCTTCCAGATCTTGTTCGGCATCCAGGCAGGTGCTCCCTTGGGCTTGTCCACCTGTACTCTCTTTCCCTTGAACAGGTGCACCTTCTTTGTGCCTTTCTCCCGGAGCCTGATGTCCTTGTAGCCTCTGTTGGCCACTTTCAAGGCTGCCTGTCGGGGCGACTTTCCAACGAAGACGCCGATCTCGTTACCGCCTTTGTCTCGCAGAGCGAAGTTTCTGGTATCTTTTTCGGCCATGACGAATTCTCCTCGCAGAATAGGGGTTACCTTATGTAGCTAGTATTATATAAATTTAATCCAGAAATAAAGTACTCTGGGAGTCATCATTGTCCCCCCGCGCTCTTCAAGAAATACCCCATGTATTCAAGTCTTCTTCATCGGGCATTGGCCGGTGGGTCATGCAGGTGAATTCATACGCCTATTTAGGGCGGAGTTGGGAAATCTATAACATGTGGCAACTACACCAAGTCTCCTGCAACAAATAAAAGATAGATGACTATGCCAGATAACTTTGACCGTCGAAGGGGATATAGACCCAATCCTCAGGCTAAGCCAAACCAAGATCAGAGCAAGGAAAGAGAAAGCCCAAAGCGTGGTGATCGGGGTCCGTACTTTTTGCCGAAGCTGCTGGGCCAGGAGGTCACGGTCTACCTCACCACTGGCCAGGAGGTTATTGGGAAGCTCAGAGGGTTCAATTCTTATGAGCTGCTCATCGAGCCCATCAATTCGGATGAGCTGAGCCTGGTATTTAGGAGTGCTATTGCTAAGGTGAACTTCAGGGCGGAGTTAATAGAGGCTTCCAAGAATAAATGAGCGGTGCCACGATCAGTAGCATTATGATTTATGGCCGGCGGGAGAGGATGCATGCTCCCTGTTCCCAAAAGCATCGGCAGGGGGCTGAATTGGATTTAAAACATCCTTCATGCCCTACTTGAGAGTTGGGCGGTTGACGTCTCTTCTAAGACGCATGTCCCAAAAAATGAAAAGGATGAATCTCACTTGAAACTATGTAAGCCGACAGTATTTCCCTCGGTATCCATGATCATCGCGATCCAACCCATATCACCTATCTTGAATTTGGGCGTAATAATTTTTCCACCGGCTTTTTCTACTCTCCCAATGACCTCATCAATTATTCCTTCGCAGCTTAGATAAACGCGGGTGCCATTGGCGCAGGGCTTATTGCCCAACCCTGGCGGCACCAAATCACCACCTACTCCTTCCCGTCCCTCCATTGGGAAGAAACCGAGCTTTTGCCCCATGTAGGTATCTACACGGATCTCTTTGCCAAGGATGTCTGAATAAAATTTTACGGCACGATCGAAATTTTCGGTGGGGATATCAAACCAGGTTATAGCATCTTTCATAAATGAATATATGATCTATAAAAAGCTATAAATGTTTCTATTTTAGTCTCTCAACACCCTGTTAACCAACAGGAGATGTCTACCCAAGCCATCTCAGCATGCAGCGGTTCAGGTTGCTTTACCTTTGCGGGAACTGCTCAGGTACACTTTCCAGGCGGGATGCAGGTTCGTGCCCCTGTGTTTTCATTGGGCCTTCATACGACACAAAAGGGGCAAAGGACTTTAGGGCTAAGTAAGGATGCTATCTACTAAGAATTATTTTTTCTTCGTAAAGTTAATTATCCTAAGATAGAATTATAACATCCAGATTATATATCGATAAATTTTTATCCCTTTAGATCTAAATAATGTTAGTAGGTAGGAAAGGCGATTTCCGAGAACCAAAAGGAGGCAAATTATGAAACGAAGCAGACATATGATCATTTCGCAAATCCTTGATATATGCAATGGCGGCGCGAGTAAGACCAGAATAGTATACCAGGCAAACCTTAACTTTAGAACCGTTAATCCATATATAGAGTTGCTAACTAAAAACGGTTTGATTGAAACCAAAAGTGGGCGAACTGTTTTGTACAAAACAACCGATAAAGGGTTGAAGCTTCAGGAGAATTTTAAGCAGATAAATAGTGGGCTCGCCTTAATGTAACTCGCTTTAATGTAACTCGCCTTAATGTAAATACAGAAAGCAGAAGGGCGGCGATCTCCCTACTCTCGCGGTGAAGGGGATCGCCCGTTTCTTACTCCGTGTTGGTTTTCACAGGCATTGAGGTGTTTCCGTCAAAGACCAATTCCAGGCACTTCTCCTACGCCGATTTAAGACCCTGAGGTTACCTTCAATTACTGTCCTGAGATCTTCTCTTCTGACAGGCTTGTACAGATAACCATCCATATTCTTGAGGAGACTTTTGCATCCATTGTCCGTGAAGATATAGGCAGTGTAGGCTATGATTCTGGGCTGGTCTGATGCGGGCCAACGTCTGCGGATTTCCTCTGCTGCGGCAAGGCCGTCCATTTTGGGCATTACGATATCCATGAGTATCAGGTCGTAGGTCCGATCTTCAAGGGCTTGAAGTACTTCCAGGCCATTGGCTACGGCATCCGTCTCGTAGCCCAGCCTTCTTAGCATGAGCTGTGTTACCTTGCGATTGGGTGGATCGTCCTCTGCAAGCAAAATACGAGCCAAGCTTGCGCTAACATTATCGTTCAATTGAGACCTGCGTCTATAGTGTATCTCTCTTTTAATTAATTTAATTTTCGATTTCACTGAACCGGGACTCCGAAACATAGCAAATCACTCAGAGACCAGATACGGTCTGTGAGTCCTTCAGCCATAGTTTTGCTTCAGTTATATGGCTCTGTATTGATAAACCAGATTCGATACTCTTAATCCGATCAACCTGACCAACTTTCTATCTCGTAAGAAAGGCGCCATCAATCTCTTGGCATTGTTCCTGAGGATATCAAGGTCGTCAGTGGGAAACGGCAAGGATTTGGAGTGAATGTGGGTGTCGAAATGCTGGTACCTGACTCTAACTGTGATCGTTTTGAACTTGAAACTATTAGCAATCACATCCTCATGCACTTCTTCCGCCAATTCATCCAAAACTCCGAGGATTTGATCTTCATCATCCACATCCGTCTCAAAGGTGACATCTCTTCCCACAGACTTTGTCTCATATTCTTCTATGACTTCACTGTTATCGATCCCATTGGCGAACTCATGCAGCCTTGCACCCCAAATGCCAAAGAGTCTCGTGAGCATTTCAGGACTTGTGGAGGCCAAATCACCTATGGTCTCGATATTTAGCTCTTTTAACCTGCTCTCTGTTTTAGGTCCCACACCTGGCAAGGATCTTACTTTTAACGGGAACAGGAACCCTTTCACGTCTTTCTCTTCGACAACAGTCAAGCCAAAGGGCTTCTTGAAGTCTGAGGCTATCTTGGCAACCATCTTATTAGGCCCGACACCTACGGAGCACGTCAGATTTTCTTTGCTCAGAACTTCATCCATTATTCTCCTGGCCAAATCTTTTGCTCCATCAAAATTTTTTACTTTGATTGAAACATCAAGATAAGCCTCGTCTATACCGCCTTGTTCGAATTTATCAGCATAACTCCTTAGAATTTTCATTATACTATTCGAGGCTTCGACGTAGAGCTTGAAATTCGGTCTGAGGAACACGCAATCAGGGCACAATCTCCAAGCCTTGGATATGGGCATGGCAGACTTGACGCCGTATTTTCTGGCTTCATAGGACGAGCTGCTCACGACTCCTCTTCCTTTGCCTTCCTTTGGATCAGCTCCAACCACTACAGGCTTGCCCTTCAGTTCTGGATTCGCTCGAACTTCAACTGACGGGAAGAATGCGTCGAGATCGACGTGCATAATTATGCGCATGTTCAGCCTTGAGTCGTCTTCCAAGGGATATTGCTCTTGCGATGGGCCAGGATCTCTGCAAAGAGCCGTATGACTGAGCTAATCACTGAACTTTTGCAGCCCCATATTGGCTACTATTATTCGAAAATTAATTCCCCAATGCCTGGGGAGATATGGGTAGCTTGGAGTAGCTTGGGGCAGCTTGGGAGAGGTAATAGATCATATGCGACCTATGACAGGCCACTGCCACCCATTCCTATAGGTATCTGGCTTATATCCCCGACACCTGTTAGAATCCTATCTGCATCCTGGCGTACATCGTGGTACTTTGTCTTCTGTTGATTTGTAGTTGTGTCTGAAGTATCATTAATGCTTGAGATGGGTATCTTCGGCGTGAGGTCCTTAACTTTGGCAGGGGTGTAGCCAGATAGCTCTGGATTTATATACATCGCGTTAAACTCGCCTCGATTAGATATATTGCCCCCGCTTGTCTGAAAGAACTTGCCACTAATGGAATCAGCTGCAAAGATCCCTTCCAGCAATGTTGAGACTTGTTCTGTGCCTTTCAGGGCAGTTATAACGAGATACACTTGATTTCCAGAGACCAAACCTGCGACTTCTCCATTCCATGAATCGGCGTTCTCGGGCTCGTACTTAGCTTGTCCAAAGAGGTCGTTTCCTTCTTGATTCATGGCCATGATGACCTGATCATTCTCGATGCCGGTTATGGACCAGATGTACATTAAGTTCGGGACCGTTGTATTATTTTGGGAGATGTAAATATCTTGACCCAAGGATAAACTAGCAGTGAAAAGGAATATTAAGAGATATATAATTCTCTTGTTCAAGCATATGCCTCCATTTTTTGCTGCTATGATCTTCTGCCCTTTCCCCCAGAATTAGCCTATATTTAAGCTATCTCTTTATAAGCCTTTCATATAAGAGATGAAGGTTCCTGGATAACTTAGATAAGCTAGTTGAAACATCAAAGGAGATTGAAATGAATTCTCCCGAGTGCGACCTTAAGGGCCACGGGCCTTGCGGCGGCCCGATCTGCCAACGTGGCATGAGCCTCAATCACAGGTGCGATGCACATGTGAGGCTTCAGTCATACTGGACCGAGCGTAACCCAGGCAAGAAGCTCATCGATTGGCTCGATGGACTTCTCAATGTGGAACGTGAGGATGTATTGAGGAAAGCTTCGCCCAGAGGCAAGTACTGGCAGGAGGTCAGTGTAGGATCAGCTGAAGAGTAGAATGATAAGGCCAACTAGGCCAACTACCTGAGCAGTAGCATACTCGTAGTATACTCATACTACAGCTATGAGTTTTGACTGACCTTCAAAGGTTTAATCGGGAAGCATAAAAGGACCGGCGACTTCGTAGTACAAGAAGTAATCTTGTGATATTCAGCATAACTCACTGAGGCCCTTTTTTGAATAAAGCTTTTCCCTCGCCAGATTTTATCTTTATAGAGGTGTGCGATCTCTTGTGTTTTTAAATACCAGTCATTCGTGTCATTCTCATTCTAAATGCCTGACCGGCCCGTGCCCCGGGTAAATCGTCTTAACATTCAAGGCTCGTATTTTCTGCCAGCTCAGTTCGACCTGGTGCATTGAATCTTCTGCCCATGTTGAACCAGGTAAGTCACCTGTAAAAGCTATTCCCTCATCCAGGATCAAGCTAATACTGTCATCTGAATGCCCCGGTGTGTGGATGATTTCACCCTCTATGTCTAGACGCAACAGGAACGCTCGGCTGTCTTTGAAGCTGAGATTGAGATTGTCATCAAGAGTAATCTCAAGGAAAGGATTACTTGGTTTCATATACGTGCGCAACTTTGGAATAAAGGACAGCTGGTTTTCTAAGACAACAAGCTGAATGCCTTTCTGACTTAACTTCCTGTGCCAGGCCAGCATGGTCTGGATGATAATGCGTTACCAGCAAATACTTGACGTCCTGCAGCGGGACGCGCTTTCTCTTGAATATATTAAGCAGCTTGGGCAATGTGCCAGGCCATCCAACGTCGATTAAGAGTCGGGTGGTGTCCTGGCCGATCAGGTAGTAATTCGTTGAGTCGTATCCGACGTTTAGGATATTCATCTTATGGTGCTGGGTAGGATCGATAGTTGCCACGGGTTCTCCTTTTTCTACCATTATCCTCGTCTCATCGGAGGATACTTCTATATTATAATGTTTCGTGGGACTGGAGAACCAAGTCAAGGGTAATGTACCGAATTTCCTGTAAATTGACAATAATGAGAAAGGCCCTGTATCCTACCTGGCTTGGGAAACCGGTAGGATAACAGGACTTTCGATTATTGCCAATTTACAGAAAATTCGTTACACTGCCCCATGATACGATCGCGAAAAGTAAAACTTTAAATATAAATAGAGTATTCTTGTCCAAAACCTAAACCTTGAGGATTAAACATGCCTGTCCGAATAGCCACCTTTAATGTGGAAAACTTGTTCCGACGCCCTAAAGCCATGAATTTTTCCTCATGGTCAGATGGGCAGCCAATCTTAGATTCCTATAATAAACTAAATAGCCTGCTGAATAAGGAAACCTACACTGAAGAAGATAAACAAACCATCTTGACTCTCCTAAAAGAAAATGACCTGCTGGCAACTAGGCCCAAGAGCCCTTACCTTGAGCTTAGAAAGATTAGGGGACGCCTTTTCCAGATGCATGAGAATAAGCCGCCAGAGATTGTGGCCAACGGTAAAGGCGATTGGGTCGGGTGGATAGAACTCAAGAAGGAAGCTATTGCAGATCAAGCGATCGAGAATACAGCCAGGGTTATAGCTGAGGTCAATCCCGATATTCTTGTATTGGTAGAGGTCGAGAACCGATCTACTCTACAACACTTCTATGATCAGGTGCTGGTCCCAAGGTTGGAAACAGACGGTCATGAAAAGTATGCCTATAATATGGTCATAGATGGAAACGACACTCGCGATATTGACGTAGGCATCTTAAGCCGCTTCCCGATCGCCCGCATGCGTTCGCATATTACAGATGAAGAAAGCGGCAAACCGGTATTTAGCCGCGACTGCCCAGAGTATTTCATCTCGCTCGAAGGAGGCAACGAATTGATTGTACTGCCTAACCACTTCTCCAGCAAAGGCAGCGATTTAGCAGGTAAGCGCCGAAAAGTTCAGGCAAAGAAGGTTAAGGAGATCTACGAAAGGCTCAAGGCAGACCATGAGCATATTGTAATTGCTGGGGATATGAACGATCACCCCAATGGAGGCTCGTTAGATATGCTGCTTACAGGCAGCGATCTTAAGGATGCAATGTCTCTGCCTGCGTACGAAGGCTTTCCTGGAACATATAAACATGCTAATGCCAAAGAAAAGCTGGATTATCTATTGCTTTCGCCCGTCTTGGTTCAGGCTGTCGTTGGTGTGGATGTAAATCGCAGGGGCTTCTATGCGCCTACGAAATGGAAGTCATTCGAGAATATCACCAAGGAGACTAAGGATCGCTTCCAGGCATCAGATCACCACTGCCTCTGGGCCGACATAGAGCTTTAGCATAGTAGTCTTTGCTGCATAACTGCATAAACCTGGATACAGGAAAAAGCTGTTATCCTCGTCGTTCTTGTCATCCGATGAACCCTTGTAGGCTCTTAATGACGGAGATGACAGGGATGACGATGTTTTTTCTATAATGGCCTCATGATAGAGTCAGATCCACCCAACGCCTTTTCAATATCTACTGCATAATCTTTATTTTTAATGAATACCACGCAGCTTGCAGCGGGGTGCGCCGTCGCCAGTTTGACTTCCATCAAGCCGATACCGATCGTAACCATCAAGGATTAACTTAAAGAAGAAGTAATGCAGAAAACCCGCTTATGCGCTGTGCCTGACTGGAGTGTGGGGCTAATTGAGCCTGTACCTATTCTTATACCTATTATGCCTCAACAAGGACAGGGTATATAGAGAAAATCTGGCGAAAGCAATGCCTCTCGTCTGCAATAAATTGAGGAGGTTACCCCTACTACCATGATGCATGCCACCCTCGACGATTGGATTCGACATGAAGCGATTCCTTTCTCCGTCGATTCGTCCGAAACCTTCAACGCCGCCGTCGACAAGATGATCGCCTCACTTGGTGACTCGGTGGAGTTGCTTGGCTTTGGAGAAGCACTCCACGGCGGCGAGGACATTCTTATACTCCGCAACCGGCTCTTCCAGCGCCTGGTGGAGGCGCATGGCTACAGCGCCATTGCCATCGAGAGCAGTTTCCCTCGGGCGCGCGTAGTGAACGAGTACATTGCCGGTCGCGGCCCGGCATCGTATGACGCTCTGCAGGACACTGGATTTAGCCACGGCTTTGGCCGGCTCGACGCGAATCGAGAACTCGTAGAGTGGATGAGGGAGTTCAATGCCGATCCAACGCATCGCGTCAAACTCCAGTTCTACGGCTTCGATAGTCCGACTGAAATGATTGGCACCGATAGCCCAAGGCAGGTCCTCCATTTTGTTCTCGATTACCTCACCTCGATTGACAGTGCTAGCGGGGAGGAGCATTGCCAGCGTATCGACCAGCTTCTTGGCCAGGACTCTGATTGGGAGAACCCCGCTGCAGCGATGGACCCAACTAAGTCGATAGGCCAGTCACCGGCCGCAACTGCGCTCCGGATTGAGACTGAGGATCTCATTGCAGAACTGGGCGCACGCCGCCCTGAACTGGTGGCCAAAAGCGACGAGAACCGCTATTTGGAAGCCGTGCAGTACGCAACGGTCGCACGGCAGTTGCTGAACTATCATGCCGCGCTGGCGCTAAAGTTGGACGATGACGCGAAACGGATCGTCAGACTTCTCGGTATGCGCGATGCGTTGATGGCAGATAATCTGGCGTATATGGTGGCCCGTGAGCGTGGCCGAGGGAAAGTGCTGGCCTTCGCTCACAACAGCCACCTTCAGCTTGGGAAGGCACAATGGCAACTTGGCACTTACGTATTAACATGGTGGCCTGCTGGAGCGCAGCTCCAGGAGATGCTCGGCTCACGTTATGCCGTCATCGGAACGGCCGTGGGCGTTTCTGATGCCAATGGCATCGGCCAGCCAAAAGACGGCACTCTAGAGGCGCGGCTGACTGCCGGCCCAGGGCCCACGCGGTTCATTCCAACTCACAAAGGCCAAGGGCTTCCAACCTCGGCAATCGCAGCTCTTCCGACTCGCTCGGGCAGTATGAAGAACCCGACCTACTTCGCACTAACTCCTCAAAGCTTCACCGATTTCGACTGGCTGGCTGTCCTAGATTCAACGGCATACAACCGCGGTGGGCCGCCGCTGCAACAATAGGACGCTAACCCCAAGCAGTGACTTCCTCCCCACCCTACCCCACCCTAAAGGGTCGGGCTTCCTGATTCATAGAGATGGCTCCTTTGGTTATCCACAAAAGCCTTTTGTAGTTTTTCTCTGTGTCTCTGTGCCTCTGTGGTGAGTTTAGTTTTGTTTAGTAGATGAAGCGGTGATTTCGAAGATCAGCGTGCCGAACTGTCCTCCTGCATGATGACGAAGACATTGCCCTCTGTATCCTGGTAGTTTGCAAATTCCCATTTTTGTATCTTCCATCCAAATACTTCAGAATTCATTTCCTTTTTTGGAATTAAAGTTAACTTGGGTAGTCTACCTAATTAAATATCTTGCTTCATACTCCCGACATTCTCCTAAAAAAGAGCGCCAATAATAACATCGACCCTGTAGCGGTAACGATCCACGGCAAACCGAGAAGCAGTAAAGTCGTGGAAAAATCCGGATAAAAATATACAAAGGCAATCAGGGGAGTAATTAAGCCATTAGCCAGGAAAAACCATCTGAGCCACTTCTGCAGCCCCTGTTTCGCAAACACTGGGACTGCAAATAAAGTCGCCAAACCCAATGCTACGTATCCCAACGCATCAACAGTCCAGAAAAGAGAGTGAGGTGTTTGTACAAGAACTGGGTTCGGGGCATCATAAGGAATCACAGCTGCTAATTGAACAACGTAATTCAAAGTGACGTATGTGGCATACATTACGGCAAAGAGAACAGCCGCATGGCTCCAAAACCTCTTCTCGTCTGGTGTCACATAGTGAAGTGCAAGCAACGCGAGCATAAATGGCGTTGCAATAAAAAGTGAAAATCCATAGATAAGAATCTCATCCCATGGATACCTAACAAGGCCAATAATTTGCAGAATTTGAGCAATAGAGAATCCGGATGCTGCAACAAATGCAACAAGCGCTGACCAGAAACCGACTCTATATAATGTTTTGTCCATCTAAATAGCCTCGCTTTTCCATTCTCAAATTCTTTTTAAGTTCATCCTCTATAGTCTAACCCTTTTTATAAAGGGGCAGATCCTTTGCAATCACTTACAAAAAATTAGAAATATCAGTTATACAAAAGTCCGGATCTCATGCCCATTCTTATCCCCTCTTCCAATTCCCTTATATACGAAACCCATATCAATAAATTTATCAGGTTCCACCACATTTCGGCCGTCCACGATGATAGGATTCTTCTGGCCGGTCAGCCTTTTTATCCAGGCTGGATCGAGCTTGAAATAATCAGAGTGAGCGGTCATTATCGAAACACTATCAGCCCCCCTCACAACCTCCTCTAAATCCCTGTCAAGTTCCACACCAGGATAACTCAGCACATGCGGATCATGTACGGCGACTTCAGCCCCTGCTTCATGCAAAAGATCTCTGTACAGCTCTGAGGGAGGATTTCGTGCATCATCTGAATCGTTGATGAAAGCCCACCCGAGGATTGCGATCTTGGATCCTTCCGGCCTTTTGCCGATGCGTTCAAGCGCACTCACCGTCAGGTGATACATGTGCTTTGGCATGAAATCGTTCACCTTTCTGGCGAGAACATAGATCGAATCCGCTCCATCCGGATAATCCAGATCGCCACCTCGGATCTTCACGCCGCGTTCCAGATGGTATGTGTCCTTTGTTAGACAATGCCCACCAACGCCAGCTCCCGGCCACAAAACGGCTCGTGTTATTCCTTCCCCTTTCAGGCTGTCAATGCCTGCTCTTACATCGTAGACATTGATGCCCATGGCCTCACAATACAGCGCCAGCTGATTCACGGCCGCAATCTGAAGGTCTCTGAATGTGTTCTCGGCGGTTTTGGTGACCTCTGCAGCGGTTGCCGTCATCTTGATGATCTTTCCTTTTGTCAGAACTGGGGAGTAAAGTTCAACCGCTCGCTCTGTGCTGGCGTCGTCGATGCCTCCGACAATCCGGTCATGTTCCCGAATGTTCTTGAGAAGACGCCCCACCATAACCCTTTCCGGCGCATGCGCAAGTGCAAAATCTTCCCCTGCAATGAGTCCCGACTCCTCCTCGAGGATCTGTCGCGCCATGCCATCAGTGGTTCCTGGTGTGATGGTTGACTCCAGCACTACTAACATTCCTGGCCGTAAATATTTTCCAGCATTACGGATGCCGGCATTCAGTGCACTGAAATCAGGCTCGAGGTCCTTTGGGCTGGCAAAGGGCGTCTGAATGGCCAATGTCACCGCATCCATCTCTGAGATCCTGGAAAAGTCAGATGTACACTCAAACTTCTCAGCATTTACAACCTTCTTAAGCAGCTCTTCAAGTCCCGGCTCATTGCCTTTCAAGGGGCTTTCTCCTCTATTTAGCATATCAATCTTGTATCCTGATGTACTGGACGCTCGTTGAAACCCCAAAACAAGGTCGAATTCGTCAGCATCTGCAAACAGGACTGCGGCAGGAATTCCTACATATCCCATGCCCATTACGCCGATCTTCTTAATTGGCCCTCTCTTCGATAATAACGATTGTAGTTTGCCGGTCATGATATCATACCTTAGCTTGAAGTCACTCGTAAACTTTTCGCAAGATTAGCTGCGCACTCCATCAATCCTTCACAATATATTCACACAAAGAATTTAAAATTGACCCTTGATCCGTATCCATTCACATGGAAAACTCAGAAGCATACTGATTTCTCTTTGAGCTTTCAGGCGGCCTATTGGATGCATCGGCTCACCTGCAATGCATCCAGGATCCTGGTTAAAGCTGCAAGCCTACCTTCAAGCTCGTCGGTATTCTCCCATCCCGGGCGCAGACCTTCCGACCATTCGCCATAGCGATGCATCCTTACCAACAGACCATTCTCATAGAGAATCAACCTGTACTCGCTGAAAAAGCCCAAATCCTTCTCGAGCTGTACTCTCTCTTCGTTGGTCAGAATGACAATCTCACGGCGGTAGCATTGCTCATAGTCGATACTTAGCATAGGCACCAGGGCGTAACCTTCTCCAGGATCGCTTTCAGGACAGCCGCCTCTCTATCCAGGGTTTCCTTTTGTAGAGTGGCAATCTTGGCTGCCAGGGGCGGAAGCTCATCCAGTGCCGTGTTCAGTCCTGATAACATGCCTGAAGAGATCGCTGGATTGGTCACTATCAGCATGACGTTTTCAGTTTAGAGATAACTTTATCTGATCTCCATTATAATGATACCAAAGACTTATTAGCTACTAATGCACATATTTGTAAAGGTGATATATTTATGGTAGAGTTATCTCCGGATGATATAGATAAGATAGCAAACAAGGTCTTTGCAAAAATCGCTGAATCTATGATAAGAAAAGAGACTGGCGAGCCAACTCCAACCCCGACGCCAACTTGCCCAGAAGGTATGAAATTTGGATGCCCGAATAATGATGCTTTCGGATGTGATATAGGAGTGTTTGTGTGCACAGGTAAGGGATTCAAATGCCACCCCAAATATGTGGGATTTGAAAGGATATGAAATCCAATATTTATAAGTTGGGCGGAGGCAAAATCCAGCATTAACTCAAACGCAGATTCATATTCTGATGGTAAGGCATCATGCAAAGAGATATAATAAATGGGATTAGCAGTACTTTATTAGATCCTGATAACTTAACCTCTTTCTGCATGAGCTTAAAAGAAGAGTTCAATTATACTCCGGAAGATTGCAGATCCTTCATTTATCAAGTAACTAAACAAATAAATGCAAAGCTATTCCCCCCGATTACTGCATTAGAGCTGATAGTAACAGAAGACTGTAACCTAAGATGCGCATATTGCTTTGAGAAAGGTATGATTGGACGCGAGAAGATGTCTCTCAAAGTAGCTCAGGCAGCGATTGATCTTCTATTTGATTATTCTCAGGAGGAGAAAGACCTTTATATAACCTATTTCGGTGGAGAACCGCTTCTAAACTTTCCTTTAATAAAATCTATTACTGAATATGTAGTGAAAAAGGAAGAATTCTCAGGGAAGAAAGTAGAATTCAGCATGACCAGTAATGGGGTTCTCCTCAATGAATCAATGGCAGAATACCTTGCAATGCATAAGATAAATGTACTCTTAAGTATCGATGGATCTAAATTATCACATGATCTCTGCAGAGTAGATAAAAAAGGGCGCGGTACTTTTGAAAGATCAATAAAAGGATTGAAGATACTTAAGAAGTTTCAGCCGTGGATAGGAACAAGAATGACCGTTGTACCTGGTAATGTGCAAAGATTATACGAAGATGTAGTGGAGCTTCACGATCTAGGCATAAACCAATTTATCATTTGCCATGCCACGGGAATAGAATGGTCTAAAGAGGATATCGAGTCCTTTAGTTTGCAGATGAGAAAAATAGCGCATTGGTATAGGGAGAAATCCAGCAAAAATCTAAGGATATCTGTGCTAGATGAAGAAGATAGTGGATCAAGTTTTTTTGGCTGTCACGCTGCCAGAAATAGCATTTCCGTATCTGCAAACGGAGAGATATCTCCCTGTTCGAAGATTCTATCTTTGAATAATAAACGATTGATATATAAGTTGGGCGATGTTGAATACGGCCTGATTAATGTTCTCAACAGGGCAGAGTTAATAAGTTGCTCAAAGCTTCGATCTGCTTGTAATGCGCTTCAGATAGCTGAAAGTTTCAGAGGAGGCTGCTTTGCAGCTAATTATGAGGATAATGGCGACATATTCCAGCCAAGTATTCAGGACCATGTATTCTCATTACAATATCGATCTCTGTCATGAAGATCATTGCTAACGGTGACTATTCTGGTCAATCCTCAAGGTATATTCCTCCTTTAGCTGGCTATAGCCATATAATCCAAAATAGCGCAAAGTAATTCACAGCAGAACTTGCCATCATCTTAAGAAGAGATTAAGGTAAAAGTTATTTGTGGAAGTTCCGGTAACTCAGAACCTTAAGTAGAACTTTATCAGCCTTGATTAGCTACCAAATGAATTAATACTAGTAGTGTATTTAGCGGTTTTATGGCAAACACACAAACAGATAAGAAGGTCGGTAAAGGAGAAGAAGAATCTAAAAAGGCCGGAAAAAATACAGGAGATACAACAGAAAAAGTAGTGGTGGTCAAAAGATAATCAGAATTCTTTCCGTTTTTTATATTTTAGGACTTACGATTCGCAGAAAACTTCTTATAAATTTCTAATTTGACCTTTACGGCATGGATTTCCTGCTCGGATGGATGATTAGACATGCCTTAAGGTATATTCACTCCATTAGGCGGCTATAGCCATATAAGCCAAAATAGCGCAAAGTATTTCATAGCTAAGCTTACCACCTTTTCAAAAAGAGATTAAAGCAAAGATAGTTAGCGGAAGTTCTGGAAATGAAGGGATGAAATGGACCTTAATTTAACAGGTGAACTTTGGGGTATGCCTATTAGTTTTATAGGCCAAATGACGGAAGAATCATCTATAGAGATTACTGATTGGTTACCTTCATTAATATCAATCGTCGTCGTGATAATAGGCGGTTTCATAACATATTCATCAACGATAAGTATAGAAGAAAGAAAACTACAATATGAACTAAAAAAGAAAGCTTATTTTGATGTATTGGATGTAGTTCCTAAAATGGATGAAGTAATGAAATCTTGGGATATATATTGGTCTAATTACAATTCGCTTGATCGTGAAATGGAGAGGTTACAAACTGATAGGCCGAATTATATACAGAAAGACAAAGTTATAGTGGAAAGACTAAAAGAATCGGCAGATTTATTACAATCATATCAGATAAAAATACTAATTTGCGCTAATGAAGACGTAACCACTAGTTTTGATAAGGTAATGAACATGTTTAAAGATGAATTAAAGAGGTATGATTCATCTAACGAAGGTAAATATGATACCTTTAGTGACGAGCCTTATGATACCTTTAGCGGTATCCTATTCAAGGAATTAATACCAGCAATGAGAAATGATTTAATGAAAAGCAAAAAACAATGGTGGAAATTTTGGAAATAATTTTTATTTTTCTTTCATTCCCAGAGGTCACTCTGTTAACATGTTCATTCCATAGTTTATGAGAATAACCTCTTCCTGGAGCACACCATCACGATATCCATACCTTTACCAATATAAGGAGATTACAGAATTAGGGAGGGAGGATAGACCCATAAGGAGGCAAGCTTTTTCCTATCAGATCTACTCCCAATCTCATAATGTGATTTGTTCTAATATATAGATTGTGAGACAATATAAACGTTTAAATGTCATGTACCAATGATATAGAAGTTATTAAAAGCAAAATGATACAAACAGTTGGACGGGGGAAATGGTCCGATATAGACCTGCTATCAAGATCGTGCTAAGGATTCTTGAGTGCATAGCTACAAGGCAATCAAGTGGGCGGGCCTTAAAAACTCATATAATCCAATGTGCAAACCTGAAGACCACTTCCGCTGAAAAGTATCTTGAGATGCTGAGAGAGGCGGGGTATGTCATTGAGAATAGAGAGAACTGGGGGGAGCGTGTGGTCATTGTATATGAGCTGACCCCTTTAGGGAGAGAGCGGTATAACTGGTTCAATAGGATCAATACCGAGCTTTTCAAGCCAAATGAATGGCTGGATGAGTGATAATTACGGTCGAGGCCAATAATAATCTTACAGATAGCTCTTATGAGCTGGTTGAGAGGATTGAGCGCAAAAGGATGTTGTTGACTGTAATCGTTATCGCTTGTTTTGTTCTTGCACCTATAGGAATAGGCAAAACTACTCATTCTATCATAGCAACATCTCACGAGAAAGGAGATTGGTCGAATACAAATATAGCTTCCACAGGAATTATTTTTGCAATTTCGGCTATGCTACTTGCTATGGGTATAAAGAAATATAAGGTGATCAAAGACTTAAAAAGCAAGCTAGCGCAGATGCAACTTTTTGAAGAGACAATCTATAATGAGGTGCTAAAGTCAAATATGCGCCAATTGGAGTAGACGATTATCAATTATCTGACAACCAAATGAAACCTAAAAACCAATGTCGGATGGGGCCACTGCGATTTGAACGCAGGTCACAAGACCCCCAGTCTTGTAGGATATCATTGAGCTTACGATTTCAATCCAAGGCTTTGTCCATAGAGCGCTTTATTCATATAGAGAAGATGAAGGCTTCTTAGGCCGCTTTAAAAGGTATGTGAAAGGAGTAGAGCCTTCGAATCTGATGGAGTTGATTTCATCTCGGAGGCTCTTTATTAGCAAAGAAATGGCACTGGATGATTTGATTCTCCCGAACGAAGCGTGATATGAATTTATCCAGTGCAACAACGGCATTGAGGAGGCTTATGGCTTGCGACCTTCTGCCTGGGTGAGCTGCCATGGGCAGGAGCTTTGAGAGCGTGAGGATAGGCGCGAAGTATGTCTCGGTCAAATGGCCGAAGGATGGATGATTAGGGGAATAATCGGATTCGTAGGCATGGCCCGTGGATCTCATAATACTGTGATTCCTTCCTTCAACGATTACTCCATTATCTTGAGCAGCAAGAAAGGTATTCCAGCTATCCGGGAGGTTTGTTATGCAGCTATTGCCGTGCCCTTTGTGCTAGATCTTCGGCCCACCGGTGGATCTCTTCCCAGTCCCTAGTATCGATCAATCCAGGGCTTGTCTCCTTAAAACCTGCTTCCTCAAATTGCTTGATAAGGGGAGCCAGGGTTCGCCGGAAGATAAAACCCATTTTGTTCTTATCCATGACGCCGCCAAACAGGCCCAGAGCAATAGGATGCAGGTTATACTTTGATGCCTCGTCTTCTAAATACTGTTTCCTGAAGTTCTGTATATCCTCCATTTTGCCTTCGCGTTCATATAGCGATTTTACGGCTGAAGAAACGAAGATGGCAACCTTCTTTTGGGCTAGGTCTTTCTGGAAGCTCTTTAGAAAAGCATCGCTCTCGCCGGTCCATCTGCCCATCTTTAGGCCGCCACCGACGACGATAAGATCGAACTCCGAGATATCTTTAATCTTCTCTTTTTTAAGGTCGACTACCCTGACGTCGAAGTTGTCATGGCGGAGAATCTTGGCAATCTCTTCGGCGGTTCCGGCAGTGGCGCCATAACGGGTAGAGTAGGCAATTAAGGTTTTCGTTTTTCTCACATCCTTGGTATAATGAATTGACGCCCATACTATTGCATTTGATATATTAATATGTTATTAACAATTAAAATTACATTGATAAGTTCTTAAAAACGTATTTAATATGCCTTGAATACTCTGCAGTCCTAGGCTTGGACAGCCTCCTTTATGCAAGCCGTCTCCATTTTGGGGATATAGCTTTCTACAGAATTAACTTTTTTTAGTTTGCGGTACAATTAACGGTTATGAAATCGTTTATCATACTTTACCTGCTGGTGCTGTCAACGATCACCACTTGCGGGTGCCAGGAACGTGCGGACGATGGTAGCACAAATGGCGGGGCTGTCGTTTCATCCAGCGTGGATATCCAGAGCGGGAACAGAACGTACCCCGCCTATCTGGCAGTGCCCGAGGGCGAAGGTACGTGGCCCGGTATCGTCCTCTTGCATTCGTTCGGCGGCCTCAATGCAGGATATAGAAATCTCACGGATAAGCTTGCATCAGAGGGCTACGTGGTAATCACCCCCGGATGGCTGACCTTCGAGAGGCCCTCCGACGCCGTCATGGAAGCGATTGTAAGGGATTCGGTGAAATTCCTCGAGGACAGAGACGACGTGAACGAAGACCTCCTGGGGCTGACAGGCTTTTGCGCCGGTGGTAGGTACACAATGCTCTTCTTGCCCCAGATAGAGGAGTTCGAATCAGGAGTCGCCTGGTACGGGTTCCCCTACAGAGAAAGCACAGTGAACGAGACGGCTCCGGCCGGGTACATAAATGAGCTTGATGACCCGATGCTCATCATCCATGGCACAGCAGACCAGTCGAGCAATGTGACGGACATCTACAGGTACGCGACAGACCTCGATAAAGCCGAAAAATACTTCGAGATGAAGATCTACCAGGGGGAGCCCCACGATTTCTTGATGACCGAAGAGGACGAGATCTCAGAGAGCTTCGCGGCCCAGGATGCTTACTGGCAGATGGCGACGTTCTTCAACAGGACTCTGCAATAATAGAAGAGCGGAAAGCCAATAAGGGCAAAGGAGGTAGGAGGGAAAAGCTCTTATCGGCTTTCGCCGAAGTCTATATAGACAATTGCCGAGATATATAGGTTTCGGCTTGAGTATGTAGGTAGGAGTCCTCCAGCAAGCAAGTCGAACTCCATTTTTCAGCCTCTCCTATACCTATCAGCCAGCTCCGATCCCTTATCCGCTAGGGGAATCTCATAACAGATCCTGGGTTTGTCATACCTGGCCAAATGTACAGATCTTTTTTCCAAACGAGGCGCATAATGGTCCACAGATACACACCCGCGAGCGCAGAAGAATCAGATCACATTGGAGGCCTTCTCGTAAGGTTGCTTTGTAGACGATATGCCTGTCCTGTCAAGCCCTCGAGCATAACTAATCCATGGCGCACAGGTCTGGAGACCGCCAAGGAGATAACAATACCACACAGGCTGTAGTTACTCCAAGGCTTCCTCCAGGCGTAGTGACGGACATTCCTGAAGATCAAACCGTAGAGTTGTATCCTGGGGTCCCCGCGCCCATTAGCTATCCCATCAGAGCAGTACAGAGCGGGACATATGCAGTCATCTCTCAGATAGCATACGCAGAGAACGGAACCTGGCGAGAGCTGCTGCTAGAGTCGCCTTTCACAGCCGAGGGAGAGATAGAATCTCCTCTTTTAGAGTAGTTTCAAATGATACCAGGCATCGAAATAACAGACGGCGGAGTGCCTATGGTTGAAGCTCCTTCCTAGGAAACCTCCTCGGCAAATGATAGTTCGTAATGGCGGAGATTTGCATCTCTATTATCGTGTGCTGAATATGTCCATTAAATCCGTACGCAGCTATCTACTCATTTAACATCAGTTATCAACACAGCACAATATAAAATGTACAAGGAGGGGTAGCCCTGAGATACCATTAGAGGTCTACCACATCGTTTATATCGTCGAATGCCGAGTAGGGTATCGGCAAAGTCGAGCAACATCAGTTTCCCTCCCAATTGTGACATCCTCGGCTTTGCCCTTAATCGCTTTATGTGGATATATTGGACGATAATCGCTTGAATACTCATCGTCCACTTAATTGCAGTTTGATGAGTCGTATGGCCTATATCTGCCATACCTTTTTGCATTAATTCTAATTTTCTCTATGGATAATAGTAGGAACTATGAGCCATATGACCAAAAGGGTCACCCTACCCGAGCTTTCATGCAGCCTATTGAGCGCATCGGCTCACTGCAATGCATCCAGAATCTTAGTTAAAGCAGCGAGCCTGCCTTCAAGCTCCTCTTTAAGGATAACTACCGACGGGGCCTCGCCCAGGACCTTCATCAAGCCCTCTGAAATGGCTGTGAGGCCGAATGCTGTTATTGCTGCCTGAGGCGTAATCTCGTCCTCGTCGGCATTCTCCCAGAGCATTGCTTAAAATACATCAAAGACGTTGTATAAAGAGATGAAGACATTACGTTATAGAATTCAACTCATACGGGAGGATGACGGGAGTTACACAGTGATAGTCCCAGCCCTGCCTGGCTGCCTGACCTCTGGCGAAACTGTAGAGGAGGCAATAGAGATGGCAAAGGAGGCCATAGAGGGCTACATACAGAGCCTAGCTGCCAGAGGGTGGAGATCCCAATGGAAGAAGACAGGATAGAGACCACTGTGACTGTTGAGGCCAATGCCTAAATTACCTGTCATACCTCCGCAGAAACTGGCCAAAGTCCTGGAAAAGAAGGGTTTTGTGTTGGACAGGATTAATGGAAGCCATCACATATACATCCACCCCGAAACTAATGCAACCATCGTAATTCCATTCCATAAAAAGGAGATGAAGAAAGGTCTGCTTCTGGAGGCCTTGAAGCAGGCCGGGATTACAAGGGAAGAATTGATAGATCTTCTGTAATATGTTTCGCTGCTCTCCGTGCTTTCAGGTTAACTCCTGAGCGCATCGGCTCACTGCAATGCATCCAGGATCCTGGTTAAAGCAGCGAGCCTGCCCTCAAGCTCCTCTTTAAGGAGAACTATCGACGAGGCATCACTAAGAACCTTTATCAATCCCTCTGAAATAGCCGCGAGGCCGAACGCCGCTATTGCCGCCTGAGGTGTAATCTCATCCTCGTCGGCGTTCTCCCACCCAGAGCGCAAACCTTCCGACCATTCGCCATAGCGGTGCATCCTTGCCAGCACGCCGTTCTCATAGAGAATCAGCCTGTACTCGCTGAAAAAGCCAGAACCCTTCTCAAGCTGTACCCGCTCTTCTTGAGTCAGAATGACAACCTCACGGCGGTAATATTGCTCGCAGTCATCGCTGAGCAGCGGCACCAGGGGCGTGACCTTCTCCAGGATTGATTTCAGGACAGCCGCCTCTCTATCCAGGGTTTCCTTTCTTAGAATGGCAATCTTGGGGGCTATGGGCTGAAGCTCATCCAGTGCCGTGTTCAGGCCTGATAACATGCCTGTGGTTACTGGATTGGTCGCTATTAGCACGGCGTTCTCGGAAAGGTTTGGGGCGGACATTAGATTGCCACCACCGCTTTGGTTAGGGCGCTTGCAGGAGACGAGGGTGGTATGCATACATCCTTCGCTCCCTGGTATACGATCTCAAAAATTGTTCTTCCAATCATCTCAACTCACCAATGCCCTGATAGGAGAGTAAAATATTTAACTCTTTTGCTTCTTGGGTGGCTTGATGGGATAAAAGGTTTATAGCTAGAGATTTAGACACATAAAGAGTATGGAGTCTGAGAAGAAAACACCAACTAAAATGAATATATCGCTATCACCAGAAGTAGCAGCTGCGTTGAGGAAATTCGCCTTTGAGTCCACAGGGCAAATGAGAGGAGTTTCAGAGGTTGCAGAGAAGGCGATACGCGAATATTTGGAAAAGCATGGTGTTAAGATTAAAGGGCAGGCATAAGCCCGCCCTGCATCTCTTCTTGGTGAGTTGAGATGCAATAAGATCTCTATTGCTCTTTAAAGATAACTTTATCGATCTTTTCACTGAAAGCCTACAAAACGCCTATCTATATGGCGATAAGCCTTATTTATTAGAATCGGGCAAAAACCAGATATAAGCTATTAGTCTTAAAATCCTCTACTTTATAAATATCGATCCATTACATTCTCTAATAAATCCCCCTGATCAGTTCGAAATGGAGGCGGACTTAAATACTGTTGCTTAACTACCTATCTACTAACAGGGGTGCAGTCCAATAATTAGGCTTTTTCTGCCCGGAGAACAACATAAACTATATCTAAGTTATCGCCAATATCATCACCACAAAAAATAAAGGGAACGGGTAATTGGTGAAAGATGAGCTAGAAATTTTATACAAAAATTTAGATCACATATCTAAAGCATATTTATCAACACAATCAGAAATAATTGCATGGGAAGCTATTTTTGCACTGGTGGTGGGCCAAATTTTTCTGGCTTTCATACAGCTAAATGATGATCAAAGAACAGGAATGATTGGCTCAGTTGTTATTATATTAGGATCTATTTTTTCACTGATTTGGTTTGCAGTATTTCCTAAAACTCAGCATTATCAAAGAGATAGGGTTAGAAAACTGAAAAAGTTAGAAGAACGCATTAGACGTATAGATCCAGAATTTTTAGGTTATTCACATCCCGACAAAGACGTCGGAAAAATTAAAGCATGGCATATACTTAAAATAATTCCAGTTATATTTTCTATAATTTGGATATTTCTGTCCATAATGTACCCTAATAAACAGCATACTACATATATCATAACGCTTGGAATCACAGTTATATGCTTTATAGCGATTTGGATTTTTATTTTGTGTTTATATGAAGATTGGATCAAGAAATGGTGGTTACCTTCTCAGGGATAGATGCAATACATTCAAACGCCGGTCTTAGTAAAGTGTGCATGAAGTTGGATAATAACCAAGATAGATCCTAATATCCCTGCAAAGACTGTGATTAAACTTGGAGCATCAAGATTTGCAGGAAATAACTTGAAACTCACCCATGTAAGGAAACATGAACCTAGGAGCAAACCGCTTATTTTTGCCCATGATCCTTGGTGAATCTGCATTCATCATAAAGGTATTAACCTTAAAGATAAATAGTTTTTGTGAACCTAAAATCCATATTTTGACTACATATTGTGATTAAGTATTCTCATTGCACATAGCATTTGTCTTTTTCTGTTGCTTTTGGTAAATGTCCGGAAGAAGAGATAAAAGAAAAGGGCAATTGGTGGCGGTTCTGGAAATAAGATTAAGGAATAGGGTATTTAAGTCCACCACTCACCACAAAATCAAAGATCATTGCCGGAAGTTTGACATGGGTAATTACAATTTTACCGCTGTACACTTTATTACCTGATTTAAAAACACCTTCAGCATCACCGGCATTAATTCCAAATTCGTTTGATTCCGCTCTTCCTCTCCAGCTATTCATACCAACTTGACTAACACTGTGATATATTTGCCAATCACCAATGGAAATGGATTTTCCATCCATTGTTATATTCCCACCATATCCGGCTAAGCGTTCGGACATATAATGATAGATTCATGGGTAAATATATAAGGGTTAGGCTCAGGGTGAAACTATTAACGTTTTCTACCGGGTGAACGACGTAAACTATATCTCAGCTACCGCCATCCCCATCAATAACGGAGGGAGAAGAGCTTGAAACTCAAAGAATTTGTAATTTTGATAGCCATGGTTCTAGCGGTGCTATTGATAGCTGGATGCGCTTCAAGCGGAAAAAATATAGGACCATATACAGTAACTTTTGATGGTATTGATGAAGAATACAAATACGGCGGTGAAAGTTCTAAGGCAAAGGAGTTTAAAACAGATTCAGGGGTTTCATATACAGAATATAGTAGGATGTTTTGGAAAGAGAATATGGAAGGAGATATAACAATTGGAGTCAATACTTACGCTATCCCGATGTATAATGATAACCAAAATCCAAGAGAAGTTTTAAAAAGTCTTATAGAACCAAATGATAATATAACGATAGAAAATATAGAGATGGATGGCAAACCCGGCATTTTGGCAAAAGAAAAGTTTATTTGGGCGGGCGGTGAACCCGGTGCTACATATATGCTATTTTATTGGCTTGATCCAAAAACTAGAGTTGGAGCTTATTTTATGGAAAGCCCAAAGAATAAATGGGATGATGCAAGCAAAGCAATGATGTCCATCAAGGTATCCTGAATACCCATCCCTTTTTTAGCCACTTACCTTATTGAAATGCTCATGAAGCTAAGGCTTTTCCTACCCGGTGAACAACATAAACTATATCTGAGTTATCGCCATCACCTTCATCAAAGGAGGGAGAAGAGCTTGAAACTCGTTGAAGCTGGAATAATCGCTATAACACTATTTTGTTTAGCAGGGAATGCATATGGAGTTATGCAAGTCTATGATAGTGATTTTGGCAAAATTAAAGTTGATTTGCCCATGGTGCTAATCCCAAAAGATGGGAATACAGGTACTTGGATAGACTTAGTTAAGGAAGGATCAGAAAAGCCTGTCATCTCTATACGCATGCAAACAACTTATGGGGAAGATTTTAAAAAATACGCAACTTCATCAGGCTTTAAGAGTATACCGATTGAAACAACAACCAATGACGGATATAAAATAATTTATTACTCTGACCACAGTGGCACTAATAGTCAATATCAACCTGTATATCATTATACTGCGTTTATTGATTACTTGAAAGATAAGGGTAAGATAGTGCAAATGTGGACTTATTCAGAAGTAAATGGGAAAGAAGGAGCAGTAGCTAGATTTGATAAAGATCAATTCCTTGAAATATCCAAATCCTTTGCTGTTATAAGTGAATCAGAAGCGCAAGCTATAGTGGCGGAAACTGCAAAAACAAACCAATCGCCGGGATTTGGATCATTCTTCGCTATTCTGAGCCTTCTCGGAGCTATTTTTATCATGCAAAAGATAAAGTAGATATAGATATTTTATTTTTTCCTACTTCTTTATTTTCCCGGTTCCTTAGAGATCATCCATAATACCCCAAATAGAGCTACAAAGACAGCTACCACATTAGGAGCATCAGGAAATAGCCGAAATACCGCCCATGTAAAGAAGATAGATGCTAGAACTAACCCGCCAATTCTAGCCCATGATTCTTGATGAATGAAGGACATCCATCATTGAAATATTAGTTTCGTAGGTATAAGGGTTTGGCTCAGGGCGTAACTTTTAGCCTTTTCTGCCCGGTGAGCAACGTAAACTATATCTAAGTTACCGCTGTCACTACCATCAAAAAAAAGTCAAACCCGGAGGGTAAAATATTTTCTCAAATTTTGGGGTATTGATACAGAATGCGCAATCATCAAGTGTGCTGATTTGGGTAGCAATTATATCTGCACTATCAGCTATAGCATCAGCTTCAATATCAGCTTATCTAGTCGGTAAAGTGAATTATGATACAAATAAGAAGTTAGAGCAACAAAGGTTTGAGAACAACAACAGATTAGAAAAAGAGAAAGCTAAAAATCTAAAAATCCAAAAACAATGGGAAGTATTCAGCAAGTTAAAAGGTATTCAAGCGGCATTACCTCAAGATTATATAAATACATATCAAACTGTTGTAGGAATCGTCAGTCAACAAGCTGCATCTAGACTACATTCTGAAGAAGAAAATCAACGACTTCATATTGATGAAGCTAGAAGGTTAATTGATAGATCATACGAAAATAAAAAAACATTTGCTAGGAATCGACAAAAATTATATGAAATAATAGGTTTAATTCTGATTTTATTTCCAAATAAACCCGAATTGCATGAAAAGATCAATCCTATATATTCACAAATAACAGTATTTGAATCCGAATTTAATGAAACTAATCTAATAGAAGAGATTGAAGCCTTAGTTCCACATATTTTTGGCGATCTTAAGAAATGGGTTGAAACATTTGATCATGAAAAAGTAGAAGAGAATCTTGATAAGATTAAAGAATGGAAAACGGGGAAAGTATGAAAAAGTAAACCAACTAACAGTAGAAAACGTATGTCAACAGCTAAAGGATTTACTTAATTATCTTCAAGCAGAAATACATACTTCGGAAGAGGATTCTATACTGATCATTAATTTTTTTCAAAGGTTACTCTAAATTTAGGATTTAGGGTTTCCCATCTCCTCTTTTATATAGCCGTGTTTTAAGCATTCTGTTTTGCTTTATTGAAATGCTCATGGGAAGCTGGATAATTACCGCGATTGATGCTAATATCCTGGCAAAGACAGTAGCCAATAATAGTATACCTCTATAAGCCCCTTACAAGCCCATAGCGAAGCTTTGCAGATAGCTTGAAGGGTAAACCTTATTATGTAGATCCATGTGCAATTTTGGGCCTACCATTGCTTCGCGGCATATTTTCAAGCCCTTAGAGTAACAAGACTGGCGACTGGTATCCAAAAAAGCTTATATCTTAGAAGCCCTATCTCACATTAAAACATGGAGAAAGTGATACAATCAAAATCACTACCAGCAAAATGTTTCCATGGGGCCACTGCGATTTGAACGCAGGTCACAAGACCCCCAGTCTTGTAGGATACCAGGCTACCCTATGGCCCCTCACAGCGCTACCCTAGGATGTAGAACAGGCATATAAGGGTTTCCCATTCATCAAAAATCATAATAATATAAAAAGCTCCGAAGGCAGCTAGCCCCCAGATGCACTCATCTCCTTCTTGAAGAACTCGTTCATCATTCCGATATACATCTCCTGCGGGAGAAGCGGGCGGCCAACCGCCTTTTGTGTTTCTGCCGACATCTCGCCCTGCGCTACTAGCTGGCGGCCCGCCTCCCTTGCTGCCTGAAGCACATCGTCCACAGGCGCGCCCATATTTATCATAGGCCTCAGCGCCTCGCCGTGCGGCCTGAGAAGCGCGCCGGCGAAGACCATGCTCCAGCTGCGACAAAATGCCCTCATCCATACGAGCAGCGGATCGAAGTTGTCCATCTCCCAGTATGCACAGCTGGATACCAGCACCACCTTTTTTGCCTTTGTCCCTTCGGGGTTGGGCTGATACGTGTGGCCGTCTTTGATCTCCATTAGCGGCTGGCCGAGGGGAAGCATTCTATCGATCACGTTCTTCAAAGGAGCCGAAATACCGCTATCGTAAACCGGAGACGCATAAACTATAACATCTGCCTCCCTGAACCGAGGATAGAGCTGCTGCATATCGTCTTTTATCGCGCACTCGCCGGGATGCTTGAGCCAGCAGCCCATATCGCCGTTGCAGGGCTTGACCTCAAGCTCCTGTGTGTAGAACAGCTCCACATCCCCGCCCGCAGATCTGATGCCCTCCAGGAATGGATTCAGGATTAAAGCAGTGTTGCCTTTGTCCATATGCGGACTGCCGTTGATGGCAAGGACCTTCATGGTTGTGGGATGGGTCCTTCTGTCTTACTTAGTTTTCGGTAATTGATTCAGCCTATAGCTAGCAAGGTAGCTGCCTTGATCACTTGCTCATTAGTGAGTTATCATTAACTATGTTACGATTCGAATTTTCTATACAGATATCAGAATTTTCGATATGCTTGGGCATCACCAAGTATTTATCTTCAAAAAACATAGAAGAAGTGGCGCTTGAGAGATTATCTCTGGGTTTCATATCGGAAAGGATGGATAGAGATGAGGGGAGCGAGCTTGAAATATTTAGTGATTATATTATTATATGCTGTAACAATGTGTATAGCGGGCACGAGCGCCATGAAGATAGATTTGGATGAAAAGGGTGTGCCGAACTGTCGATTACGGCTTTGTATCTAAACAGGGAGATAGTTCGGCTACTAAACAGGATGGGTGGACATATGTCGGGAAACAAAGAAACCCCTTAACGGTCTCTACTCAGGGCATGACCTACTATAATCAATATCTGCAGGGCAACGAAAGCTCCAGGGATCTTTTTTTGAACTGCTCAGATTGGCTTTTAGATAACGCCGCGAAGCGGGATAACATCCTGGTCTGGGAATACAAATATAGTTGGCCGACTTATAACAATACTCCGCCCTTTTTGTCCGGCATGTCACAGGCCGCAGCGATCAAAGTCCTGGCTACGGCCTACAAACTCACCGGCGAAGAAAAATATAAGGACGCCGCCAAAAAAGGATTAGGGGCTTTCTTCATAGAAGTGAAAAATGGAGGAATAACGTATAAAGATAAAGAAGGCTGGTGGTACGAAGAGTACGCCCAACCTGGCGCAAAGATCGAACCTAGAGTTTTAAACGGCCACATGTTCGCCCTTATGGACCTCAATGAATATTATAATTTAACCCAGGATGGGCAGGCCAAACAACTCTTTAATCTTGGGTTAAGCGATCTAAAGGCACGCCTCGAAGATTATGACGCGAGGAACGGGAGCCGCTACGACAGAGTGGGAAATCTGGCCGTCTTCAAATATCATGATATCCATGTAGGCCAGCTTCACGCGCTTTATAAGAATACGGGAGATTCTTACTTTAAACTTTACAGAAATCGCTGGGCTCAAAAAGAACTGGTTACGCTCCAGAAGGACTTGGAAAAAACTAACAAAGCCATTTCCAAGCTCGAATTGTACCAGTCTGATTTAACCAAGAAGAAAGCAGACGTCGAGACCATGATCGCCGAAGAAGAGAACCAAGAGCTAACCCAAACACCCACCCGGCAGAATTCACTCTTTGAATTCATCTCAAAGCTATTTTAACCATTTATGAATAGCAGCACATGAAGGATATGATGGGGTAACAATGCAGTTGAATTGAGTTCATTGCGGAAACTGCAACATTTAGGGCGTTAATATTAAGCTCTTTGTGCATTTATCTTGTGATGAACTAATGTTTCTGACAAAGCGTAAGGTACAAAGAGATATCTAATGCGGTTTCCAGCAAAGTTGACCGTAAAATCCTTTGGGCGTCCTTTGTGGGCTTTGTGAGCTTTGTGGTGGTATTTCGTAAGCTTTTGTAGTTAATTACGGACTTAAATCAAACCCCAAAGCTCACAAAGAACTTTTAAGCTTAAGATCTCTTGACGACCCAAAATGAGGACTACTTAGTTTGGAGGGGCACTAGATCCCTAGACACAGGTCTATCGCAACTGCTAGTCTTGAAATGATCTGATTGTTTAGGCCTGATCCGGACATCGCTGTTTTATTTCAACGATCTTTCCCCGCAGGTTTCTTCAGGCCCACAGACACCATCCATGCTCCAACTACTACCGTTATCCCGAATAGAATCAGAGATGGAGCCTCGAGCCCGTGGGGGATGGTGAATAAAACCACGGCACCCATGACGACGCTGCCAAGACCAATGCCTATCACGCTCAACCTCGGGTAGATGGGAGTTACGAAAAGGCCCAGGGTTATTAACGCTGCGGCCACGAGAAGAGGAGGCGAGAAAAGTGGGATGGATATTATCATGTTACAAACTCGATCTACAGAATACTTATAGTTTCTTCCCGGCGGTTCCCTTCACTGCAGGCAGTGTGCCCTTGACTGGACTGAAGTAGCTTTTTGCCTGGTTCCGAAACTGAGTTATGCGCGTGAAAGGTATTTATCTTGGGACGAGAGGGACGAATGAAGGATATAGGGCCTGGCCAAATTACAGAAATCTCGTTACACTACCCACGACGTATTAAGGAGTATGTGCCTCTTCTCAGTTAAAACAGTGGTCATTATCCAATCGATTAGGCCTGGCATACGGGTTATTTTTTCTTCCAAAGGGGCTGAGATGGCATATTCGTAGCCTTCACAGCTACGCTTCACAGAATACTTTCGCTCTATCAACGCCTCCTTAATTCCTTCTTCGAATACTGAGACAAGATTCCCGTTTGAGTCGGGCGAAAGGCCATCAATGATGTGTGCTCTTATGTCTTCTCCTTGCGAATTGCAGGTCCGGATGCAGAGGGTGGCCTGATCATCGGTTAAGAGGACGAAGAAGTACCTATCGGGATGAGTCAGAATGTCACAACGCAGCTTTTCAAATGTGCATTCAATTCCAATCTTTATCGAAGTAATTCCCCCTTGTTAAATCATTTTGGTCGAATCCGAGGCGAGCCTTTCGAAGTCATCATCAGGCTTTGCTTTTCAGAGAGAATTTGGTAAGCTTCTTTTAGATTGACTCTGCCGAAGATTATAATTTAAATTAATCCGTGTCCAATAGTTAAAAATTTTTCGGTCTGTTGGCGGTGATATGATTGTTATATACGGCACTTACATCTCTTACATCTTGACGCTACTAAGTTGTAATTAGAATGTATTCGGATCTTCATGCTGAAGATAAGCTCATAATATGCGGTTAAACAATACCCCTATTCTTCTAATATATTTTTTATGTATTCTATCAATATATTTCTATAATATATTCTTCTAATATATACTTTTTAACATGCTGTCCAACATTCGGTGACTGCACAACCTCTCCCACTGTCAGACTAGCTGCAGATGCCAGACCAGCTCAAGCTGCAGGACTTAGTGCGAATCCCCATAAGATCCAGCTATAAATGCTAATTGTAGATGAGGGCGTCTTTTTTTCATTGTTTTATTTTAACGTAACGTATATCTGCAATATATTATCATTATTTGCCACCGCCCCAAAAATATATAAAAACATATCAATAGATAGTGTTTGTGGGATACTGGGCAGTCGGGTGAACTCCTCTCGCGGCCTAAAGGCCGGAGCTTCCTACTTTTGCTTCCTGATAGGGGATCATCGCCCTCTGGCTCCTCGCCCGTTTTGCAGGAATTTTCGGGTCGTCCTTCATTCAGTGAAGTTTGGCGTATCCAGGGACTCCAAAGTCAAGCCATTTCCTCACACAAGGGATCACAGGATAGGCGAATAGACGCTAAGTTCGGGTATTCCCTCCGAACGGTGAAGCCGAAGCCACACCTTGGATAAGAGATGAATGTAATGCCAAATATAGGTAATGCACAGAGCGAAAGTAATCAGGGGGAGGGCTCCGCTTTCATCCTGTGGCTGACTTTTTGTCAGCCACTCCCCCGGACTCCGTCCGGGAGACCGCCCTAAAGGACGGGGACTTCTCGCTCCGCCCTCTCCGTTCCCGCAAGTTAAAAACGAAAGCTGAAAGCTTTATCGATCAAGCCTCAATCGAATGCAATCATCAGCAAAATTAGCGCTGTCAGTACATAAACAGATTTAGATAGATGAATGGATCATATTTTGCTGAGTTATCTAAAAAATTCAACATTATTGAGAGAGAAACAGCAATCTATTGACCTATTATTACTAGATCCTTTAACCGCCGACTTAATATATCTTAGGATAGTGATATGATAAGACAGTAACTTTAATAGGAGAGTCACCTGTGTCACAAGGATGCATAAAGATGGCTAAGGCCATTATCTTCTCGCTATTATTCATATCCATGGTTGCAGCTGGCCAGACGAGCGACCAAAAGATCGCTTTTGAGCCGATAGATCATACTTATATCTACGATGTCAATAATGATGGGAGCGTCAAGTGCACATGGTCAACTACCATCCTCCCCAAAGAGCCGACCATACTTTACACCTATTCTTTCCGCGGCGGGGAGACAAAGAACTACCAGGCAGAGGATTCCTTGGGCCAGATGATAGACCCTGACGTTAATGAGGATAACGGCCAGAGAACCATCTCATTGCTGTTGGCAGGCTATCCCACGGGTAAGCCCTATCAGTTCAACTTAAGCTTTGACTGGAGCGGCCTCCTCACGAGAAATGGGGATAGACATACACTCTACACCAGCGTGAACGTAGGAGACCCCCAGGCAGCCGGGATAATAGTAATACCGCCCCAGGACTCCAGAATAGGGACCTCAGTTGTAACCAAGGGAAATAGCAGTGAGCCCTTCCAGAGAGAGATGCTCTCCAACAGGAACGCCTTAGTCTGGCGTAGCGATAATACTGGAAACGATACTGAGATAGTATTCCGGGCGAACTTCAACTACTACAGCGCCACTATGAGGCTGATGGATAACGTCTCATACATATTAATCGGTCTTACGATAATAATCGTAGCCGCTCTGCTGCTGGGATACCGGAAGAAGCTGCCGGGGATGGCGTCCAAGATCAAAGAGCGCATATGAATGAGGCGTCGGGCAGAGATTCCACCATGAGCAGCAATTCCGGGAAGCCGACACGGGTTAGAGATTTCCTTCCATATCTACCCCTCCTCTTCTTCATCTTCTGGGAATCGGGAATAGTGCACTCATACTTCCAGCTGATGACGCCCATGTACATCGTGAGCCTGGTCTCTGGTTTATCCCTGCTCATCTTCTTCTCCTGGGGGAGGTTCGAGAAGGCCAGAGTTCTGGGCATCCCCATATTCTTCATGTTCTTCTTGCTGAGAAACCCAGTTCCTTATATTTTTCTTCTACTGGTAGTAGCATATTATTTTTATAGAAACGAGTACCTGTTGAAGACCATCTTCATCCTGATTCCCTTAACCATCGCAGAGGGACTGGGCATCGGGCTGGACATCAGGGTCACCCTCCTCATAACCCTAATATTCTTCCTGATTGCAGCCCGCTACAGCTTGGGAGAGGGTTTGAAGGCTAGAGTGAAGCCCATAACCATTGGCGTCCTCTATGCCTCTCTCATCCTCCTACTTATCAGCATATCTCCGCTGGATCCCCTTGCCGGAGAAAAAGACAGCAAAATCGCATACGATGGGTTTCATCATAAGCTGGACTCAGCCTTCTTTGAGAACGACACAATAACTCACTCGACATTGAGATACTTAAACTCAGTAGGGTACAATGCTACCGTTCTTGAGGAGCCGATCTCTCCAAAATCCCTGAAGGACGTAAGCATACTCATAATAGAAACTCCTGAGGAGGCTTACACCTCACAGGAGATCGATTATCTTACCGATTTTGTCAACAACGGCGGCGGACTCTTCGTATTGGGGGACCACACCAACATCATGGATTGCTATACAACGCTAAACCCCATACTGCATGAGTTCGGCCTTCACCTTAACTTCGACTACAGCATGCTCTGGGAGCCTCATTTCACCAGCCTGGCGAACTTCGACAGCACTGAAGAGACGGCCGGAGCTACGCTGAAGGTCAACAGATCCGATGCACTCATATTTTATGCACTAAAATATACTACCTGGGCAGATCTGGGCGATTGGACCGCGACAAACCATGCCTATATGGGCGATGTAGTACCCCAAGAGAACGAGCAGTACGGCGTCCTTCCCATATGTGCTGCTGTCAATTACGGCAAGGGACGGGTAGTTGCCATTGCTAACAGCGACTCCATGAGCGGTTCCAACCTGCTTTACAACTACGACTTCATCACGAAGATAATGGGTTACCTCAACTACGAGAACAGCTTCTTCAAGAGCATCTGGTTCCAGGCTATTTTGGTCGTTTTAGTAATGCTTGGAATATTCAGGGCACGCCTGGCTGCAATACCGCCTTTGATCATCTCACTGGCCCTGATCCTGGTGCTGGTCCAGATACAAGCAGCAATCCCTGCAACATCAGAGCCTGCAAACCCGATTGCTCTCGACATCGGACATGTGAACATCGAGGGCTACGGGTATCCTCATCAGTATAAGAGCGTCTTCTTCGCCATATTTGCCCAGCACTACGGCTTCAATCCCGTCCTGACAAAAGAGGTTCCAAGAGACCTGGAAAAGTATAAAGCCTACGTGACAATGGGACCGACCAACTCCTTTAGCCCTGATGAGGTGGAAAGGCTGAGAAGCTACGTCCAGAATGGCGGCTCATTAGTGGTGTTTGACGGCTACCATTCCGATACGCCCGCCAATACTTCGAACAATGCTGCAAACTCCCTGGTCAAAGATTTCGGCCTCTATCTCAACGGATCGCTACTGGGGGAGATCAGTTATTTCAACTACACAACTTGGGGCTTCAATCTGCCCTATCTGCAGCAGACGAGGATACAGATCACTCCGCAGAATGACCCTCTGATGGAGGGTATCGGCGGAAATATCACCATGTACTCCGCAGTAGAGGTCCTGGGCGGAACTCCCCTTGCCCTGTATAACAACACGACGCCAGTCATGGTGATCCAGAAGCTCGGCAAAGGCAGGATAATTGTTGTAGGGGACCACACGATATTAAGGGAGTTCGTGAGGTACGAGCCTGTCTTCGCATATCCGGATCCAAACCTGAAGAAGTTCATCGAAAACCTGTTCGTATCCATTGGAGGGAGGGAAGAGAATGGAATTTGAGTCCAAGGTAACGGGCTTTGCAACCGGGCTCCTCCTACTTGGGAGCTATATCATGCTGTTCGACCTGTGGGATTATTCCAGCTTCCTGGTAGCCCTCTCCTCCATTCTCCTCCTGCTGGTCGCCTTCCGCGACCACAACTTTGGGAGAAGCGATATGGTGGGATTTGTTCTGGCCGCACTGGTTTTCCTGTTTTTTTTCATGGACCTGGCCAACAACACCTTCCTTCCATTGGTGGTAGTTCTGGCTCTTTCCCTGGCCGCAATCAACGCCAGGCCCGAGGCCTTTGTGCCGTCTTTAGCTGGCCTACTGGTATTGCAGTTCATGAACCCTGCGTTTCTTCTCAAAGGGCTGAACATAATCTTCGTAAGTCTGTCCCCTCTGCTCAAAATACGCTACGAGATAAACGATCTGGGATACATGGTGCTCTACCATTCCAAGACCCATCTGCCCATACTGGTAGATGACGTGAAGCTTCTCATTCCCTTTTACGCATCTCTGCTGGTGGCGGGCCTGGTTCTGCTGGTTATTCTTAACGAAGACAGCAAGAATGAAGACAGAAAGACTCAGATAAAGTACGCGCTCCTAATTGCCGCCGTCCCCTTCCTGTTCTCCATCCTTACCCTGCAAAACCTGCTTTACGGGCCAGCAACAGCAAGCTTCCTTCCCGATAATCAGTCGGCTCTCGCTTTACCCCTGGCATCTGTTCTTCTGATGTCCATCTTGATTCCGGGAGCAAGCTTAAGGGGACTTCAGACTGGAGGCCTGAGAGGCCTGGCTGAGAAGAGAATCACTCTGCTCATTCTGGCGGCTTTCTTCTTCCTAAGCCTATTCTACTACACTCCAATTACTACCAGCTCAGATCCGGTAGTAATAATAGACGAGTCCAACAGCGAATGGGAGCCGACCTGGCCGGACTACGTTCAAACCTACAAGATAGATCCCGTAAGCGGCACAAACAACTACTTCGGGCTGCTGGGCATTCTCGCCAGCCTTTACGATGTTACTCTCACCGTTGACCGACCTGAAAAGCAGCCGGCAGTCAGCTCAGTGAAAGCAGTGCAGATCGGTGATCTATCCCTGGAGACTTTGGAGGAGATCGCTGGCGGCAGAAAGGCTGTGCTGGTGGTAAAGTGTCTGACCAGCCCGTACAACCAGTCGGAGATAGATGCCATACTGGACTTCACAGCCAAAGGCAACGGTTTAATCCTGATCGGAGAGCATACGGACATCTACGGCATGTGCACCTACCTGAATCCAATCTCAGAGCAGATGGGTTACAGGTTTTTGCCGACAGGCGTTCAGGACGTCTACACCGACACAAGAGGATCGATAACCCAGAAGGGAGAGCTTCCGCCTCTAATGGCTCGCTACATGACCGGCGACCAGGTATGGGAGACTAGCGCCAGCATGGAGAAGCTATCGAATGCTAAGCCGCTCTTTGAGGTCATCACAAGGCCGAGCTACTTCGCTCATTACCGCAACGAGACCTCTGCCTTCTTCCTGACGAGAGAGTTCACAGAGGAGATCAAGCTCAACTCCCAGTTTGCGAGACACCTGGTGCTGGCGGGAACGACTTACGGCGATGGCAGAGTAGTCCTGTTCACCGATTCCACAGACTTCAATAATGGGATCATCGGCTTTGGAGACCACATGCCGATCTTCCTGGCAATGGTTGAGTATGTCTCTTCGGAGGAGAAGTACAGCAAAGCCTTCATTCCCTTCTTGCTTCTAATCATGGCCCTGGCAATAGTAATACTCAACAGGAGAAATGCATATAGTGCCCTGGTGGTGCTGTCCATATTGCTTCTCCTCTCATTCAATCTCTCCTACCCGCTGGCGCATTACACGACGCAGTTCCCTGAGCTGAAAAGAGAGTCAACGATTGTCATACTAGAAGCCGACCAGCATTACATGGAGGAGTATCTATCAGGCATGTATGATATGGAGAAGCTGATGGACAAGTACTTCCAGAAGAACCTGACAGCTCTGATCATGGCAAACCCGCCGCAGGAGTGGATCGGCATCAGCAGCGAAGTGGAGAACCTGAAGGACGCCATCATGGATATAAAGCCCGCCTGAGTCCAGCCTGAATTTTTCCAAAAATAATTTTTCGTGAAATGACATTTCGCAAAACGTAGTTTTTAGACAGGTATTTCGCATCACATCTCTTGACAGGCATTTTTTGTGAGCCCTTGGGAAAAGAGAGTATTTTTTGATCCTAGGACGTCAGCGGTATATGGATATTTGTGGTTAGCGGTTGAAGATCGGCTGGAGGGAAAGGCTATTAGAGCATCATCTATCACGTGGAAGGGCTCGGCCAAAGACGCCTGTCCCGGCCGATGGAGTTGGGAAAAATTGGCCAAGAAAGCGAAGCACAGCGATGCCGTCATGACCGGCATCCTCGTGACCAAGTTTAAGAAAGTGCTAATTGTGGCATCGATCAGCGACGGATCGGCAGGAGAGTACCAGCAGTTCTAAGTACCACGTGACCCCCCATGAACTGGTAGGTGTATCCATGTCTGAAAAATATACCTCACGGATCGAATCATCACAGGATCAAATATCTCATAATTAGTTCAAAATTAGAGGAATTAATTTGAGAACAACGATAGGCGGAGAAATAGTGGAGTTTAAATTGACCAAGCTATGGCCATTGCTGGTGATTTTTGGAATCGTTATAGTTGTGTTCTTTGGGCCGGTCTATACTATTGATGCAACAGAACGTGGTGTACTTCTGACCTGGGGAAAAGTCAGTGACAAATCCATCGATCCAGGAATACATTTTCGAATTCCAATCATGCAGAACGTTGAGCGTTTCAATGTGAAAACCCAGAAGTATGAAGCAGAGGGGACCGCGGCTTCCAAGGATTTGCAGACGGTTAACACCAAGGTGGCAGTAATTTACCATCTGAGTCCGGAAAGCGTGCCAAAGATCTATGCAGAACTGGGACAGTTTTACGGTGAGAGCATAATCCAGCCCACCGTGCAAGAAGTGCTGAAGGCAAGCGCTGCCAGATTTAGTGCAGAACAATTGATCACAAACCGGTCAACAGTGGCCAGCACTATCCAGGATTTGTTATATCAGAGACTTCATCCCTATGGAATTATTGTAGAGTCAACCGCAATCACTGACTTTAAGTTCAGCGAATCTTTTACGCAGGCCATCGAAGCAAAGGTGACAGCCTCGCAACAAATGCTCAAGTCGGAAACGGATCTAAAGCGCATTCAGGTGGAGGCACAACAAAAAGTCACTCAGGCAAAAGCAGAAGCAGACGCATTGAATTTGCAGAAGCAGGCCATTACTCCCGAACTGATTGAACTGCGCAAAGTTGAGATGCAAACCAAAGCCGTTGAGAAGTGGGATGGCAAATTGCCCATGTACACTGGTGGAGCTATGCCCTTTGTGGATATAGCATCGATAACATCAGCGGCTAAAACAGCGTAGCTGCTTGTTACCACAATCTCTGAAGAAGGCATCGGCAGCCAGAAGGTGGCCCTCCAGCTACTCTAAATAGCTATCCGCTATGAGAGTGGCCTGAGGGTGGCTATCTGGGATCTCCCCGCATGAATTGTAGTGGGAGCTAAACACATACCATTTTTAATGATATTGGCAGGATTAGCGCCTATTTTCCACCTTTTCCAGATATAGCCTGCCCGTGAGCGTAGATCTGTAGCCGCCCTCCGCACGCTCAATCACCAGGCCCTTTTCAAGCATTGCGAGGTGATACTCTGCCTGCTGGGTGTTGAGACCAAACTCTATTTCGATATCCACTCTGGTCCTGATCTCCTGGCCCAGAAATTTGAGGATCTTCCGCCGCAGCCTGAGCTGCAAGACCTCCAGGGCGAATCTGTGGTCCTCAGCCGTCTCCCACCACCTGGCGTCGGCGGTTGAGATAGTTGAGATATCCGAATGGCCCAGGCTCAGTTTGGACTTCTCGGCATCTTTCGGCATCATTTATGCCTTTTCTATCATCTTTATTGCGATAGAGATAAGCGAAACGGCGAGTTTCGCGAAAATTTTAACCAACATGTATATTAACTAGAGTATGCCTTTATAGAAGGCTGCATTGCGTCGATTCAAAGGTACGTGAATTAAATGTTCGAGAGAAAGTACGAAAGCAGCAGCGGTAGCGATAGTAGAAGCAGCTTTAACCGCGCCCCAAGAGAGACGACAGACGTAACTTGTTCTGAGTGCGGAAAGCAGACTCAAGTCCCATTCAAGCCGGACGGATCCAGGCCGGTTTACTGCAGCGAGTGCTACCAGAAGCACAGGCCTGCAAGGTCACCCAGAAGATATTAAACCGATTTGATTATTCACTTTTTTAACTCCTAGAGACCCAATCGATGAGGAAAAGGAATAGTAGAATTGAACACCTCTGAACCGTGTGGAATTGGACTATCAGTATCAATTCGCTTTCCTATCGAAGATTACGAAAAACTACTTGATCTAGTAGGCAGATAGCGGTGACATATTCTACCACGATTGCATGAGAAATATGAAAATATCTGACGAGCGGAGGGATCTAAATTAAACAATCTATAATTCCAGAGATAAAGAAATTTGACGACATAATCTCGGAGCTGGGGCGCAGAGGGATTGTGGTGCTGATGAACCGCCCTACACGCTGGGGCTATGTCGTGGACGCTGTCATCCCCTCGGCAAAGGTAGTCATTCTGAAAATACCGGATTTAACCAGGCAAACCAAAGTGGCAATGGTCACTTTCCGGGATATGAAAAATAGACTTGAAGGCGATGGATATCAAGTCCTCATAGTGCCTAATAGAAGCATGAACGAGGCGCAAATCAACGCCTTCTGTGATCGGGTCTCAATCAAACCTGCCCTTGCTGCTGCCTGATTTATTACATATGGCTGGAAATAATCTCTTTGTGTCCCTGTGGTATGGCACTCGGCATCCGGCAACGGATGTCAGGGTGTCAGGTGGCGCAAGATACGGTGGCCAAGGAGAGTCCTTGCCTTTGTAAATCTCATTTGATGTAATACCCTTATATGGCAGGGAATCGATCTTGCTCATACATTCTCTCATGTCCATCTCCGAAGGCGAGGATGAGGCAGGCATAAGTGCTTGAGGCCTTTGATGAATAAAGCATTCCGAAATGAGGAGCCGATATGACTTGTGATCGTTGTACTAGAGCACCGGTTGGTGCATGCGTGGGCGAGGCGTTTTGTTCCTCCCTCCATCTGTCTGATGAGGACGCCTGCAGGCTTGCGGCTGATATCTGCCTCTCCTGGTGGCAGAAGAGAGATGAGGATATCGAGATAGATGATATGCTCTGGGAGATGTCTGAGCGGCGGATCGATGAGCTGGCAAACGATCCTCAGGTAGCCCGCGCATATCTCGCCGAGAGGAGGATCGATTGATCCGGCTGTATTTTTCTATTAAATGCATAAAAAAACAAAAAAGTTTCACTTTTGGCACAGAATCCTTTGTCTGAGCTGCAGCTTTATGCTTTGCTTTATATTTCAGGCATTAGCGCAGTCAGTTTCTAGAATCCAGTCGCTTACTTCCTCTCCCGCCAAGATGGAAGTTTGACTTGTAACCCTGGGAAGCCCTTAATCCAGTCGCTCAGGTCTTTTTCGCTTCCTCCCTGTGAGATCACCCAGTTCCGGACCTGTTCCATGCGCCAGTTATTGACCGCCTCCATAACCGGTGCCGGATCAAATCCGTGCACCTTGATGTACTCCTCGCGGGTCATCTCGTGCATATTTCCATCCACGTACAATTTCGTGGCCTGGTCTGCCTTCAGCCTTTCTCCAGTGGGCATATCGGCCGGATTGATGCATACATCCTCGCAGTAAACCAATTCTTCATCGCCTTTCGCCCGCTCTATTCGGAAGGGCTTTCCACAGCCAGGACAAACTCCAATCATTTTCGCCACCTCACGCATCAAAATTTTCTCAAATAGTTTATCTCTTATCTTAGGTTAAATATCTTGCTGCGAACCAGATAACTATGATTAGCTAAGTGGCACTTTAGCGTTCTATAATTTTTCTATATCTGGAATAGCTATAAATCAGCAAGCTGAATTTCCTTGAGATACTCATTTACATTCAGAAATATTCAGAACGAAGATGCTAAATAATCTAATGTTGAATAAGATAGTCTTAATAGAGTTCAATATGAATAAGAGGTGGATGGGATGAAAATCGCGAATTTGCCAAGCAGATCTGCCCCAAGAGGGAGAGAGATGCTCTTAAGATGCTTATTATTTTGTTTCGCATTATGCCTTCTGACAACCCTTCCGGCTGCAGCACAAGCCGAGAGCCTCACTCCGATTAGCGCAGACCTGGATGGCTATGCGAATCTCGACTTCTATGTTCCCTCAGAAGTCGCGGTTGAGCATGAATCATTAGCGGAGGCAAATTATACTGAAGGAAGAGAGGTAAAGGCAGTTCTGCTTATTAACGGGAGCAGAGTGTCTCTGCATCTTCTCTATCCCTGCCAGGCTCCCACATCCCAGCTGGAGCCGGATGCCCTAAAGACTGAAATTAATGCATTCAATTCGGGGCTAAACCAAACAATCTATAGCCCCACACCACTGAATATTAGCGGACAATCTGCTTTGTGGGGCCAAGTGGGCAGCCAAATCGTTATCGCATATCAACCTTCGATTCAAACCATTGCCCTCGTGCTCATCGACGAGAGCCTGGATGAGAATACATTGGAATACCTCATTGGATCTTTGCAGATAACCGTCAACCAGGGCAGTTCTCCGCTGTGGCCTGGTTACTGTCCCGACACTACTGGATCAGAAGCGGCTTCTGCCGAGCCTGCCGAGTCCGTCAATGAGGACATTGCTGTGGCCAGCAAAATGCTGGAAGACAAGGGACCTGAAGTTGAGGCTGAGCCAACCGTGCCCGAGTCCAGCAAAGATCGCATGTCTTCCGACATCGAGGCTGCCAAGGAAAAACTAGAAGCGGCAAAGAGGAAATTCTAAGGCTTCTGAAGGCTGCTGAGGCAGTTCTTCAAGCCTTTGATTAATTTTTACTATTGAGGCTATCCCAAAAGGCATGCCGCTTACGAGTTTCTTTGCGCCTTTGTATCTTCGTGGTGGACACTTACGACTTCACCACAGAGGCACAGAGGGATTTTAATATTACTATCCAACGGCTCTCAACTTTTCGTTCTCTGTGTCTCTGTGCCTCTGTGGTGAGCGTCATCTAAGCTAACCACTAATTCAAAAAACACAAAGAATTTATCGCCAATTACTCCGATTGCAGTTTCGGAGTGAGCTCATCGCCTAAAAGCCTCCCGCTTTAGTGCCCCTGGGCTAATTTTCTCGATCTGCAGGCATGCCATTGCATGGGATGTGCATTCATTGGTCCCTTTTGGTTCACTGATAGCATTATATATCGAGGTGATCAATTAGATTCCGGATGAACGCTTCTACCTCTAACTACGCCTCGATCGTGATCTCGAGCTGCCTGAAGGTTCGCCCTGGCGAGGACGTCCTCATATTCACAGACAGCCATAAACTCCAGTTCGCCGAAGACCTGGCCCGCTCCACGAGGGATGCCGGGGGAGCGGTCTCCATCGTCTACATCCCCGACTCGATCAGGCCGGTAGAGAAGATCACCGACCTGCACGCCGTCTCCCTGGCTGCTGCAGATGTGGTGATCTACGTCCTTGAGACGGAGACCTTGAGGAAGGAGAGCAACGAGATCGACCTGTCCAGGGAGGTGGCCTTCAGGCACCACCTTATCACCCTGCCATTGCAGTACAAGGGCCGTGTATGCATGATGCCTGGCTTCACAGAGGAGATGCTTGGAGCGGTAATGATAGACTACCAGGCGCTTGATAATCGCTGCCGCCGTCTCCAGGAGATCCTGGCCGATAAGACTGTTCGGGTCACCAGCGAACTTGGAACCGATGTCTCGTTCAGCCTCAAAGGCAGGAAGTTCGTGATAGATAACGGGGATTTATCCAGACCGGGATTGCACGGCAACGTGCCCGCAGGCGAGATCTACACTGCCCCTGTGGAGGATGCCATGGACGGCCGCCTGGTGATCGACGGCAGTGTCGGAAGCCTGGGGATGGTCGAGCGACCCTTCAGGATCAGGCTTGAGGGCGGCGTGATCAAGGATCTGCAGCCCATCGGGGGCAAGGGACGGGTCTTCGAGAAGTTTGCAGAGATATGCGAGTTCGACGCACCTGCAACGAAGACTGTAGGGGAGTTCGGCATTGGCCTTAACCCTGGAGCGAAGATCATTGGGAATATGCTCCTGGACGAGAAGGTCGAGGGGACGGTACATTTCGCCTTCGGGGACTCTTACGGGCTGGGGAGGTCGAGCAGTGAGTTCCATACTGATCTGCTGATCACGAATCCGTCCATATTCGTTGAGGGCGAGTGCATTATGGATAAAGGGAAATTTGTTCTGGATATCTGATGAGGAGGCCTTCCCTGCAGGTCGGAGGAGTCCGGCATCCTGTGCGAGCGTTGTGTCAGAGCCATCAGGAACTGCATGCGGTTTGGCTAACATGGCCTGCCGCTCAAGGGCTCTGGCAACTGGAACGACGGCATGAAGGAAGTCGTTTAATTAAGTCCGTAGTTGACTATAAAAGCTTACGAAATACCACCACAAAGCTCACAAAGAGCACAAAGGACTCATGAAGAATGTTTGAAGCTTAAGATCTAAGATCTCCTGACGGCTAAAAAATGAGAATATCTTAGTTTGAAGGGTACTAGCAATACCACTACCGAGAGACATCCTGTTACATCACGGTTATGCAGGCGGGGCGGCACATCAGATTCAGATCAATGTCTTGATGGTCCAACCCTCTCAAAATCGATAAATCCCTGCTCGACATCTACGGATACAAGTTTAACGCGAATCCTGTCGCCGACATCAACACCCTGGTACCCGTTTTTCAGCATCCCTTCAATGGGAATACTGAGAAGCCGAACCCATGTGCCTTTCATAGATGCACCCGTAACCATGGCATCAAACTGTTCTCCGATTCTCGATTCAAGGAGAAGCGCAGCTGCGGATTTGCCGACCTGCCGCTCAACTTTAGTGGCAGCATCCTCTTTTTCGGTGCAATGAGCCGCCAGGTCATCCAGCTCATCCTTGCTGTAAGGCACAGGTATTGCGTCTATTGCGTCTATTGCGGCTTTCAGCAAACGCTGCGTAATCAGATCAGGGTACCGACGATTTGGAGCGGTGGAATGGGTATAGTCCTTGACGGCTAGGCCGAAGTGCCCTGTGGGATTTTCCCCCGGGAGTTCTGCAACATATTCACCCGATCCTAAAAGTTTGATAACCGCTAAAGACAGGTCAGGGAATCGAAGTGGGTCGGCTGCTTTCTCCATCGTTAGAAACATCTCCAGCGCTTTTGAGTCTGGATTTTTAGGAAGCTTGAACGCGTGTTCCGCTGCGATCTCGACGATTCGTTCCCATCGTTTTGGAACGCGGACCACGCGGCGAATTGATGGAATTCTTCTGGAGGAGAGATACCTGATGGTCACGCCGTTTGCCGAGATCATGAAATCTTCGATAATTTCCTTGGCGCGGTTCTTTTCTTCCACTTGCAGATCGAGGATGGAATCACCCTCAAATATCGGTCTTGCCTCAATCGTTTCAAGACAAAGCGCCCCTCGAAGGTGCCGAAAATTCCTCATGCTTTGTGCCGCTCTGTCCTGCAGGCGCAGATTCTCAGCCAGTCCATTTACGGCTGCAATCGCCGGAGGCACAGATGCATTTCCTTCCAGCCATGCGGCAACGCTGTTATAGGCGAGCTGTGCATGATTGCGGACAAGCGCCCGGTAGGCGTCCGAATCCTGAAGCGATCCGTCCGCGCCAATCACCATCTCAATGACAATGGCCAGACGATCCTCGTTGAGATTCAAGGATGTGAGGTTAGTGGAAAGCTTTTCCGGAAGCATTGGGAAAATCTTGGCGGCAGTATAAACCGAGGTCGTGTTGTGGCGCGCTTGTTCGTCGATGGCTGATCCCTTTTTAACGAGTGCGTCCACGTCCGCCACGGCGACCATTATCTTTACTCTGTCGTCAGGCATCGCTACAGCCACAGTTAGCTGATCCAGGTCGCGAGAGTCGTCATTGTCGATGGAGGCCCAGATGAGATCTCTCAAATCACGCACCATTACACGCCGTCCGTTGTCGCTGGCACTTGAATTTGGTCAAGCTCAGCAAGGGCTTCTGCAGAGAAGTCCGGGAGCAATCCGCGCTCAAGCATTGCCCTCTTTGCGATGTCCTGTAAGATCGAACGGGCCTGATTATCATTCGTATTCATGGGATGCCTTCCTTTCCATCAATGTAGAGATGCGCTGATATTCATAATCATTTGCCAGGCCTGCGCCTGCGGATGAAACCCCCTGGTCTTCACGATCTAGGTAATGGGTAAGAATCACATAGCGAGCCTGTCCTAAAACGCCTCGAACTATGGAGATAAGGATAGATGCTTCGAGGCGACTTCACCATTGGCCGCGGCCTCAATCTAAAAATACCATGGGAACTGTAAAGGGCATAAGGCGGTAGTTAGTACATGAGTAGAGAAGATGATGGAATCCTCGATCGGCTCGAATCGAAAGAGTCTGATGTTTTTCTTAGAGGCGCTGCCGCGGATGTTGTTTTCCAATGTGCAAGGTGCGGTCAATGCTGTCAAGGCGAAGGATATACAATTGTCGATGACCAGGACATCAATAGAATAGCGGATGGAATGGGATTAATACCCGAAAATATACGCGAGGCATTCACAATTTCGGACCCTGAGAACAGGCCGGGGATGAGGATAATCAAGATGATCGGCCCCAACAATTTGTGTGCTTTCTACGATGCTGAAAATAAACGCTGCACTATCTATGAGTCCAGACCTACTATTTGTAAAACACACCCAATGATGAATGTCCTTCAAGGATACGGGTTAATGCTCTATACTCATTGTCTCGGCGCATCGAACCTGGTAAATACACTTCGTGAGGAGAAGGATAACCCCAGCGTAAAGAAGTATCTTGAGCGTCTCAAGAGGAAGAAAAGGGTTCTTAAGAGACTCAAAATAAAGCTCTTGATCCACATTCTCCAGCGGCAGGGATCTAAGGAGAAATCAGAGGAAGTTGCACGGCGTTATGGAATTAGGCTTCCGCTTGATATGAACGATTTCAGAAAGGCGTGTCTGGCATACTTATTGCTCTCTATTGATTTAAACGATCTTGATGGATATAAATATGAAGGGATACAAATACAATGAGTTCATTGATCATGAAAATGAACTTGTCCGGCCAGATTTCATAAATTTTTGAGGTTAATTATGAAAGGTGATAGCTGGAAAATAAGACTCTTCAATTGGTCCGATGTTCTTGAATCATATTTAATTACTTCTATCGAAACTGTTTTCCAAGGCTTCTGGTTGGGCCTTTTAGAACGAAAAGATTTTAATATTATTACTCAAAAGTATTTCTCATCAACAGGAATGTACCAGGAGGAAGTGCACAATCTATCGGGCTTTTGGGATTGGGAGGAAAAGATTGTAAACAATTTTTTTAAAGATTGTCAAACAATTTTGGTAGGGGCGGCAGGAGGAGGAAGAGAAATTATAGCCTTATCAAAACGAGGAATGAATGTGGAAGCATTTGAATGCAATAATAATCTGGTGCTATATTGCTCGCACTTATTAGAAAAATATGATATTTTGGCAAAGATAGTTCTTTCAGCTCCTGACCATGTTCCTAATGATTTGGGAATCTATGACGGACTCATAATAGGTTGGGCGGGATATATGCATATCGTTGGCTACGAAAATCGAGTTCGATTTTTGAAAGAGTGTCATGAACACGTCAAGCCGAATAGTCCGATATTTCTCTCATTTTGGACAAGGAACGAGTTCTATGTATTTGATTTTTATAGCTCAAGGATAGCAAAGTTCATCCGTTTTCTTCGCAGGAATGATGAGCCCATAGAAATTGGAGATACGATAGATTCACCCGGTTACTATCATAGGTTTACAAAAGACGAGATCGAAAAAGAGCTAAAAGAAGCGGGATTCCTTTTAGTGTTCTATTCTGAATCGGGTGTACCCCATGCTGTAGGAAAAGCATTTGATTAAAATTGCATGCGGTTAAGTTGGTCGTGGAAAGCATTTTATCTTCTAAGCTGTCGATTCTTGCGATTTCTTTCAGTAGCCCCCATTCACAACCAGAATTGGCCGAATTTGCTTTTGCAGAATATCCAAAAGTATCTCCCCAGCCGAGCCTCATCCCTGGAAACAGACCCGAAGATGGCCCTGATGGTCCCAATCCATCTGACAGCGGCAGTGAATCGATCTATGGCTATAATCCGAATCCGGTGGAGAAAATCGCTTCAAGGAGTAGTCTGTAGAAGTTCGAGGATATCTAACGACGTCTGAAGTCGATTTGGGAAGGTGCGCCGACCCCTTCTAAATTACTTTGGGATTGCTCTTCTAGTGGAAGACTCGAACAGCATGCTTCCGCGTGCGGGCATGCGGGAGCGTGGCCGCTCGGGCGGGCCCGCCCGGCGCCGGAAGGCCGGATCTCCCGAGCGGAGCTCGCCTCCCCTGCTCTGCTCACCGCTGCAAAAAGACGAAGGACCAAGATAGGGAAGATCAAGCCGGATGGTCGTGCCTTAGGGAAGAGAGGGCGAGGCGTAAGGGAAGATTTCTTTTTAGAGAATATCGGGTACCATTTTAACAGGGTAATCACTGCTTACTTTCTCTTGTATATCTCATCATGGTGTCTGAGATCGAGCAACTTCACCGTCATATTCTCCTCATCCACTTCGAAAACCAATACAAAGGACTTCTCCAGGTGAACCCTTCTCAGCCCCTTCAAATCGTATCTTAAAGGCTTAAAGTGCTTGGGGTTATCTAAAATCTCCTCTGTTTTATTCAGCACTGCATCGTAAAGAGACCTGTTCTTCTTGAATAGCTTCTTCAAATGAGCCTTCAGATCCTCATCGATCAGCAGCCTGTAGCGCGGCATCTTCAGCTTTCCTCTAATGATCTCTTCAGGCTTTCTAGATCCGAGAACTCCTCGAACTTGCCCTCCTGACGAACCTTCTGCAGCTTTTCAACGTATTCATCCTTGACCGTATAAACTGCGTCAGTATAGATATCAATGAGAGTCTCAAGCATGTCCTCCATCCTATCGACCTTTTCCCTCAGAACCTTCAGATCATTTTGAATGGAGCTTATAGCTGTATTTTCCGCCTCAATCATATCCAAAACCACTCCTACTTATTGGGGTTGAATATTAAAGCTTGTCATTTATTTGGAGCTTTTTTGAGCCGATGTCTTCCTTGACATATTGGGTCTTGTTCATTAAGAAATCTCGCAGTTCTGCTCCGATTTACTCCTGCAAATCCCTGGACATAGAGGGCCTCACTCTCGATCTGTGTCTTGAGCCTGGGCCGGATGGACTTGCGGGTGACCAGATCTACAGGACGGCCCAGCAGATCCTCAAGGAAGAATTCGAGATCCATGTACCCGTTGAAGGTGGCTGAACCCTGGAACTCAACCAGGATGTCTACATCGCTATCCGGACGGGCCTCATCCCTGGCAACAGACCCGAAGACTGCCAGAGTTTTCACCCCCATTCGGGTCAGCTCATCTCGATGGACGGCTAGCGTCTGCAGGATCTCTGATCTCATCTTGATCCTCTCAAAGATTACTATGGAGATCTTTGATATAAAGGGGTTTTGAAATTCGGAAATGACAAAACATAATAATTGAGGTAAAAAATATATCCTCAGGTAAAGCTAAATAGGCTTGAACGTCCTTCATTCGAAATTACTATGTACCAAAGTCAAATCCGAGATAGTCAAATAACTGCTCTAAAGGAAAAGGTAGAAAAGAAAAATTATGGAAAATATTTATATAAAATTAAGTTATTGCGTGTGCGGAATTTTGAAGATCAAGACGTTATCTTTGAATTCCCAGTAACCGCTCTGATTGGCCCAAATGGCGGTGGGAAAACCACAATCTTGGGTGCAGCTGCTTGTGCTTATAAGGAAATATATCCTAGGCAATTCTTCGTTAGAAGCGGCAATATCGATGACGGCATGCAAAATTGGAAAATTGAGTACGAGCTTGTTGATAAAGGAATTAATCCTAAGAATAATATCAAAAAAACCGCTAGCTTTCATAGTTCTAAGTGGAGTCGTGAGACACTAAGTCGCAGCGTAGCAGTGTTAGGAGTTTCTAGAACGGTTCCAGCAACAGAGAGGCGGGAACTTAGAAAATACGCTTCAAATGCTTTTACTGTTGATGTTTCAAAGATAACTGAAATAGGAGATGCAATTTCATCTGCCGTAGAAAAGATATTAGGAAAAGACATCACTGGATATACACATATAATAGTAGATCAACATGGGCGTGTATCGCTATTAGCGGGTGTGACCAACAAAGGTACTCATTATTCTGAATTTCACTTTGGAGCGGGAGAATCCAGTATAATACGTATGGTCATGAAAATTGAGTCAATGCCCGATAATTCTTTGATTTTAATAGAAGAAATAGAGAATGGCTTACATCCGGTTGCAACCGTTAGCATGGTAGAATATTTGATAGATGTAGCCGAAAGGAAAAAGATACAAGTTATTTTTACAACTCATTCTGAAGAAGCATTAAAACCGCTTCCGTTTCAAGCCGTTTGGGCGGCTATTGACGGAAAGGTAGTGCAAGGAAAGCTGGATATCAGCGCGTTACGTTCTATTAGTGGAGAAATCGACGCCAGGCTTGTAATTTTCACTGAAGATCGTTTCCTCAAAAAATTGGGTAGAATCCATGATTCGCGCCTATGGTGGTATTGCCGTTGATCTAGTAAATGTGCACGCGATGGAAGGTGATGGTACCGCAGTCAAAGTTAATTTGTATCACAATATCGATCCAAGTGCTAAGGTACTTCTATCTGTTATATTGATGGTGATTCTATGCAAGAAGAATCTACTAAACATAGGGTATTCCGTCTGCCTGGAGCAATACCAGAGTCTTTCATTTATAGCGAAGTAGTGGATGTTCTATCTGATAATTCTGGCATACTTGCAGTTTCTTTGCATAAAAAATATGAAGATGCAGAAAGAGTAAGCACCCTTATCCGAGAAATCAAAATTACTAACAGAGATCCTCATCTTCTGTATTCACAAGTCGGTAGAGCATTAGGACTTATTCCACCGGAAATTATTATCGGAGGATTCTTAAATGTGTGGTGCACAGCATATCCTGAAAAAGTAAAGATTCTACTTGGACCGATAATAGATTTATTGCCCAAAGAAGAAACTCAAAGAGAATTGCATGAATGATTCAACTCAGAAATAGAGAAGTAACCTGGGGGCAATAGAGCTGCTTATTGATGAACTGGCGGCAAGAGAGGTGGCCTTGCAGCAGGGAGTTCCAATCATCGGGTTTCCCGGCATCTTAATCCGTGCCTGTCAGCAGGGCATGATGGAGCCGGAAGATGTGAAAAGCGCCTTGGAGGAGTGCCGGAGGCAGGGAACCCATTATTCTCCCAGGCTAATAAATGAGGTATATAACAGATTGAAGAGGCCCTGAAATGAAAAAGAAACACGCACCACACGAGCCCAAGGAAGAGGTACTTTCTGCAGCTGATGCCTTTAAGGACGCAGAGCAGTCTGAAGCCCGCTGGCAGACCTTTGAAAGAGATCAGAAGCTACAGTCGGGTGCTGGTCGAGCTGCCTGAGCCGGCCTTTTCCAAACTGGAGAAGCTAGCCAGGGCGCGCAGGAGGACCGTCGCCAATCTTGTGGAAGAGGTTATCATCGGCCTGGTGGATGCTCTTACTCCTTCGGAAGAAGAGGCTTAAAGAACAGATAGAAACAAGGTGAATGTAGTCCGATGCCCACTATAAAGTTTGACGATCAGGGCAGAATTCTGCTCCCGGCCGGTATGATCTCCATGGCGTCGGCAAAGGCATCGATGGCCAGCAGCTCCCCGCCTCCCCGGCGGATGCATACGCCCGAAGCCTCATGGTCAGCTCTACCTCTAGAGCGCCGCCTCCCCAGAAGCCTGCCGCTTAAATTACTCTACTTTCCAACTTCTGTCATTTGACTTCAGCCTTGGCAGTATGTACTAAATCGAAGACGATCTATAATCCTCATAAAACTATGTCAGGTGCATAAGACTTTGCCTATCTCGATTATCAATTTTCGCAGATGATCAGCGTGGATCAGAGCAACCTTCTAATACAATTAATCCTCGCCTTAAACACACATGCTTACCTTTCACGCCTCATGTAAAGGATTAGAGTAACCTTCTAATACAATTAATCCTCACCATTGGCCGGCGCGGTTGGGAACATGTTTGAAATCAGACTGATCATCGATGATCGAGAGGTAACGGTCCCCGAGGGGACGACCATTCTCGATGCAGCCCGCAAAGCGGGCTCTTATGTGCCGGCACTTTGCCATCACCCGGACTTGAAGCCCATAGGCTCCTGCAAGCTGTGCATCGTCTCTGTAAAGGGCCTTGATTACTATCCTACATCCTGCAATACTCTGGCGGAGAATGGAATGGTGGTACAGACCCGGACAGAAGAGCTGCAGGAGATGAGAAGACACACCCTGGAGATGCTCTTGGCTCTCACCAATCATCCCACCTCCTGCCTTTTTTGCGAGAGGAGGAACGAATGCACCGACCTGCGCGAGTGCATGAGGAAATTTCCGGTGACCGTGGGCTGCAAGTACTGCCCCAAGGATGGGGAGTGCGAGCTGCAGGAGGCGGTGCAGTTCGTCGGCCTGGAAAACATCAGATATCAGCTCTCTTTTAGGAATATGCCGGTTTTAAGAGAGCCCTTCTTCGATCGCAATTACAACCTCTGCATCATGTGCAGCCGCTGCGTGCGAACCTGTCAGGAGGTGCGCGGGGTGGGTGTGCTGTCCAGCAATCCCGATTTTCACCGCATGCACTGGATAGGCCCCGAGTCTCTGCAGGACTCAGACTGCAAGTTCTGCGGCGCATGTGTGGATGTCTGCCCCACCGGTGCCCTCTACGCCCGGTCTGAGAAATGGGTGCGGCCAGAGAAGACGGTCGTCACCGTCTGCCCCTACTGTGGCGTTGGCTGCCGATTAGAGCTTAGAGTCAAAGAAGACAGAATTATCTCTACCGCTCCTGACAAAGAAAGCCCGGTAAATCGGGGGCAGGCATGCATTAAAGGCCGTTTTGGACTGGAAGAGATTGTCCATCATCCCGACCGTTTGACCACTCCCCTGATAAGACGCAACGGCAGACTTGAGGAGGCCAGCTGGGAAGAAGCACTCGACCTGGTCGCCAAGAGGTTCACTGAGATTAAAAATAAATACGGTCCTGATTCACTGGGAGCATTATCCTCTTCCAGGTGCACCAATGAGGAGAACTACCTGGTGCAGAAACTTGCACGGGCAGTGTTTCACACCAACAATGTGGACAACTGCGCGCGAGTCTGCCATGCCCCATCGGTCACAGGGCTTGCCGCCTGCTTCGGGAGCGGAGCAGCTACCAATTCCTTTGACCAAATTGTTGACGCCGATGTCCTGTTCGTTATCGGTTCCAATACTACCGAGGCTCATCCGATCGTCAGTCTGAAGATGATCAAGGCAGCTCACAAGGGCGCAAAGATCATCGTGGCTGACCCCCGTAAGATCGAGCTGGTCGACCTGGCAACAGTATGGCTCAACCTAAAGCCGGGAACTAATATCGCCCTGCTGAATGGAATGATGAATGTCATCCTCAGGGAAGGGCTGGAAGATAGGGACTTTATTGCCAGGCGTACTGAGGGCTTCGAGGAATTGCGGAAGGTGGTTGAGGAATATCCGCCAGAACGGGCTGCCAAAATAACCGGAGTTGCGGAGGAAGATATCATTGAGGCAGCCCGACTCTATGCTGAGGCAAAAAAGGCAATGATCATCTATAGCCTGGGAATAACCGAGCATATTACTGGAACCGCCAATGTAATGTCCTTAGGCAACCTGGCAATGCTTACGGGCAATGTGGGACGCCGGTCGACCGGGGTAATGCCTCTCCGCGGGCAAAATAACGTGCAGGGGGCCTGCGATATGGGGGCTCTTCCCAATGCTTACGTTGGTTATCAGCCGGTAGCGGACCCGAATATACAGTCCAAATTCGAACAAGCCTGGAAGGTCAAATTGCCCGCAACTCCTGGTCAGACCTCCACTCAAATGTTAGAGCGTGTTACAGAAGGGGGAATCAGGGGGCTTTATATCCTGGGGGAAGATCCTGCCCAGACCGACCCTGATACCAATCGGGTCCGTGCTTCACTCAAAGCCCTGGACTTCCTCGTTGTCCAGGAGATATTCCCTACTGAGACGACCAATTATGCCGACGTTATCCTGCCTGCTGCCAGCTTTGCGGAGTGTGACGGAACCTTTACCAATGGCGAGCGGCGCATTCAACGGGTGCATAAAGCGATACCTGCAATTTGTGGTCTGGAGAACTGGCAAACAATCTGCCTTATTGCCCAAAAGATGGGCTATCCGATGAACTACAGTCACCCTTCGGAGATTATGGATGAAATTGCCTCTCTTGCACCGATGTTTGCCGGAATAAGTTTCGCGCGGCTGGGTACCGGGGGGCTGCAGTGGCCCTGTCCGTCTATTGAACATCCGGGCACAGAGACGTTGCATGTTGAGAAATTCAGCCGGGGCCTCGGAAAATTTAACGCCGTGGAGCACAAATTCCCTACCGAGCAGACTGATCCTGATTATCCTTTGATTCTTACCACCGGTAGGAGGAGAGAGCATTACAACTGCGGCTCCATGACCCGGCGCTCCAGTGGAATCATGTAGATATGGCCGGAGGAAGCAATAGAAATAAGCCCTGCGGATGCAAAAGAGCTTGGGGTTGAGGACGGGGAGATGGTTCTAGTCAGTTCCAGGCGAGGCGTTGTTAGGACAAAAGCAAGAGTTACCGATAAGTCACTACGCGGCGTAGCCTTTATGTCCTTCCACTACCAGGATGTTCTTACTAACCTTCTTACCAACGCTGCCCTGGATCCTCAGGCAAAGACGCCGGAGTATAAGGCATGCGCCATACGCATAGAGAAAATCACTTGATGAAAGACTAAAGTGACTCTACTCTCCAACTTTCACAATGCTCAGAAGAAAAGAAACCTCGGGGAGATGGCTGGACGGATCAGAGCTGAAGCCATCCTCGGCTTAATAGTAGAGGTTCTGGTACTCTTAAATCTGCCAATTCCCGATGAGAGGGGACTTGTTGAAATGGTGAAAGCGATGGGACTAAAACTTGGAAAGTAGAGTAAATTACATAGCGCAAAATCATCATAGCTCAGTCCGTTTCGGGCATTCGCCATCTTATGCCACATGTTGCCTGGAAATGGCAACCAGCGGCCTTGGCAACATGTGCCGGAGCTCGTGCAACCCCCTCGTCTACGGTAGTGCCTTATACATAAAGAGATGAGTATGTCAGAGGTTAAAATGGTAGAATGTGTTTTTTGCGGCAGCTTGAGTGCTGCGGGACGGTTTGTTGTCCCAGGTAGCTGGATATGTAGTTCGTGTGTAACTCTTCTTGAAGAGCCATTAAATTGGGACTCGGTGGGTTGCCGAGCTTAGTGCGTCGCTCTGAAAAATAGTCATACACCCCCGTGTAGGGGGGTCATAATGACCCAATGACCCTCACCCTCTCGCAAATACTATCAACATTATGATTATGCAAACGCTATAGCTCCATATGACAATGTCAACAATAATTGGGCGCGACGGTCGGCTGCTATGGGACAATTTTCCAGTGGCCTTAAAATATTGGATGATAGAGTGGGACAAACCGGATGGCGGAAAAGAGAGATGGCATGGTAAGGCGATTATTTCGCAGACAGACCTTCGTGCTATGATGGAAGAGCGCGCAAAATCCGGCCCCATTCCTGTGAACGAGCCCATTTTCGGAGAGTTTCATAAAGGTAAAAAGGTCTACAGCGGACAGTTCCTTATTTCCTCATTTCCAGATCCTATTGACTCTAATCCAGTAGTTGATTTCACAGGCACTGGCGAGCTGAAGCTGAAGGAGCATTGAACCCCCAGATCCGAGCCGGTTTTATTTTTTATCCAAAGGTGGTAGGATCTATACCCGTGTCGGTTGGGGACATTATGCGTTAATCCCGCATGAGAGTCTTATAGGCCGAAAGCAAGAGTGGCAAGTCATTCAGCATTCAGGTATCACCTTTAGAGAAATCTATGAACCTGCCCATCAAGACAGTACCCAAGCCAGTGGCTGCTTTTCAGATAGATATTAATGGTATAAAGAAAACAAGTAATTAAATTTCAAAAGGATTTAGGTGACGAATATTGTCTACATCTGGAGAGGACGTTCAAATTCTTGAGGCAAGGATCAAGGAGCTGGTAGAGCGGCTCAGGACATCGGATGAAAGGCTGAAAGCATCCCAAGAACAAAAGCTCAGGATATCTGAGGAGAAGGTCAAGGTCTTGAATAATAAGATCAAGCAATTGAATAAGCATATCGATGAACTGGAGGGCGAGCTGGATATCTGCCTCCTCACATCAAGGCAGATGCCTGTAGAGTGATCTGTAGATGTACGCTTCAGATTTGGATGCCGATAGCCTCGAAATGGTTGCTGTAATGGAATTGGGCCGGAGCGCAAAAGGTCACCTCTGCTCACATGCCTCATATGCAGGCGTGTCGGCCGGGCATAGCTCACATGGCAGGAGGGCGAGATGAGTCAGAAGAAGGGCGCTAAGGGGATGCCCAGCGACGGGCCGGGCAAGCACAATCTCTCAAAGCCGGTGAAGAGCGGTAAAGTGGATTCTGGTTTTGACAAAACGGCACGCAGCAAGAAATACGAGGGACCCCGAAGGACCAGGACTTGAAAAGGTTATAGCTGGGGGATCATGGGGTTGATGCAAAACTGGCCATGCCATAAAAGAAGCCAGCGGCGACACGGCCCCTCAGCCGTTCTTAATCCGATCCCATCGACTCTAACCCTCAAGATCTCTGAACATCATACGCATTTCATAGACCCCTTCCTCACTTCTCTTCTCCATATCAAATCCCATATTTTTAAAGAGGTTAAGCATCGGCTTATTCTCAACTAAGACATCCGCAGTAAATCCCAGCAAGCCTCGCCTTCTGGCCAGACGGGTGAGATAAGTGAGCAGATCGTGGCCTACGCCCATATTTTGATACTCATCCTTTACCACCAGCGCAACCTCGGCGGTATGCATCTTCTCATTTATCTCATATTGCCCAATTGCGGCGATGGTTTCCTTACGGTCTCCCTCAACAATAGCCAGTATCATCATACTATTAGCATAGTCTACTATCCCGAATTCCTGCAGCCGCTTATGGGGCATATCCATTCTTGCAGACATGAACCTTCGGTACATGCTCTCATTGGAAAGAGCATAGAAAAAGTCCTTCATCAAGGGCTCATCTCCGATCTTCACAGGCCTCAGGAGAATATTAAGCCCACTCCTGGTTGTCCTGAATGTCTCCAAAGCTACTGGATATACCCCTTTCACCCCAGGTATGAACGCCTGATCTTCATAGATGAGCAAACGCTTCTTGGCCTCAACAATTAGCCACGGCCTGAACTTGGGATGGGCAATAGCAATCAGATCCATGGCACGTTCCCTGATATTTTTGCCGTGGAGATATGCTATGCCATACTCAGTTACTACGTAGTGGACATCCCCTCGGGTCAGAGTCACTCCCGTACCCTCCTGGAGAGATGGCACTATCCTCGAAATGGTATCGTTGACGGCAGTTGAGGGAAGGGCCAGGATGCTCTTTGCCGCCCGGCGCAAGCACGGCTCCTCTCATGAAATCTGCCTGGCCGCCGACGCCGAAGTAGAATGTCCCGCTCAGTGATTCTGCGGTCGCCTGGCCGGTCAAATCGATCTCCAGAGCGCTGTTGATTGCTGTCATCAACTTATTTTTGGCAATAATCAAAGGGTTGTTTACATAATCGATGGTCTTGAACTCGATAGTTGGATTCTCATCCAGAAACTCGTAAGTCTCCTTCTTGCCCATGCAATAAGAAGCCACAGTCTTACCCGTATCGATGGACTTCTTGGTGTTATCCACCACGCCCTTCTTCATCAGATCAACGATGCCGTCGCTCAAGAGCTCAGTATGTACTCCGAGATGCTTTTTCTCACCCAGGTAGGAGACCACAGCATTGGGTATGATGCCATATCCAACCTGCAGCGTAGATCCATCCTCAATGATCCGGGCAACATACCTGCCTATCGCCTGGATGATGTCCCCTGGGTCTTCTACCGTATACTCCAGCAATGGTTCATCGTAAGGAATAATGAAATCTACATCTTTTATATTTATGAATCCATCACCCTGGGTGCGAGGCATATGGGAGTTTATCTGGGCCACGATCAGCGATGCCTTCTGGGTCGCAGCCTTTACGATATCTACGCTAATCCCCAGGCTCATATAGCCGTGCTTATCTGGAGGAGATGTCTGGATTAACGCCACGTCTATTGGTATTATCTCCCTTCGGATGAGGCCGGGAACGGCGGAAAGAGATATGGGGGTGTAGTCTGCTGCGCCTCTGTTGATCGCATTTCTTGTGCCGTCGCTGATGAAGAATGAGTCGATCCGGAAGTTATCACGGAATTTTTCATCTATGTAGGGAGCAGCGCCCAGGGTCCATACGTGTATTAGCTCGATACCGAAAAAGGCTTTGGGATTGCTGCCAACGAAGTTCACCAGCGCCTGAACCAGATACTGGGGCTCGCCGCAGCCCGTGCCTATGAAGATCTTATCGCCAGCATGTATATGGCTGAATATCTCTTCTTCCGATGCGAACTTCTCTGGCCAAGCCTCCTTTAGATTCTCCAAGAAATTGATTCTTTCCATTGTTTTCCCTGCCATTCATTGAGCGGATCGCAGGGCTAAGCGCCTTGAGTCTGTAATCTCAGAGGGATGCATATCTTTAGGATGCGCACTATCTGCCCAGGGCGACCATGCTTCATTGAATCCAATATGCAAGCTCTCGATACCCTCAAGGCCATAGTATGCAGGATGAGTTACTCTATCCGTTAAGAGAAGAAAAAGATGTGCTGCTTTTGAGGAGTTGAGACAATAGTTGTACAAAGCCCCAATGACCGGCTCGGATCTGTTCGTCAACTTAACAGATATTGGTTTATCTTGATTTTGTATGCAAAATTGGCGGAATGCGTCTAAGCTTCCGTTCTTGTACCAACATGTGATCTTCATTTTATTCCATATGTGATAGGATCTATATACCGGTATTGCCTGGGGCTGCATTATTTGCTAATTCAACATTGGAGATAAACCAGGTCGCCAGTGAGGCCCAGGTGCAAAGTGAGCCAGAGGTCTTCTTTCAGTTATTCGCATGATTTCTGATAGTCCCAATGACTCGCACCCGGAGAGTCCCGTGACATTTTGATCAACAGGTATTTAAGGTAAGGAGGCCATTATAAGGAGGCTGCATTGCGTCGATTCAAAGAGATTTGTTTAGATGTTTTTTGTAGCAGGTTCGATTCTTTGAATCGATTCAAAGGTAGTGAATTAAATGTTTGAGAGAAAATATGACAATAGCGGTAGCAGCAGCAGCAGAGGCGGCTACAGCAGCGGTCCGAGAGAGATGACAGACGTAACTTGTTCTGAGTGCGGAAAGCAGACTCAGGTCCCATTCAAGCCGGACGGATCCAGGCCGGTTTACTGCAGCGAGTGCTATCAGAAGCACAGGCCTGCACAAGGTCACCCAGAAGATATTAAACTGATTTGATTATTCTTTAATCGATCTGTTTTAACCTGACCGCATCTGAAACTGCGGAACAGACAAATGCTGGGCAATTTCATGCCCTGCAAATTTTTACTCCTCGCCGTTTTGTGCGGCACTTCGAAAAGCTGTTCTGATATGTGGCCGGCAGACTGGGCCAAGGTGGGGAGATAATGGATAGAATAAATGAATAGAGTATCTTAATAATAGTAGGAGATGACGACTTCATGGGTCCCGTATCTGATAGAGGTGGCTTAGGTAGAGGAGTTATGCGCATGATACGGATGCCCGTCTCCGAAAGATACAATAAAGAGCTGAGGCTTTCAGGGCCTGGGTGGAGCAGAGGAAGATGACTGAGCACAAGCAGACCGCAATTCTCGATCCAACATCAAACCAAATGATTGAGGTTGACGTTGGAATAGCTCCATTACTTAAAGCCATCTGGGGTTTTGGAATTACGACATGCAATTCCTGCCAGGAAAATAAACCTGGCATTACATGGATAGAGTTCCTCCGGGCTGAAGATGCAGAATCATTCTTGACCCGCGTAATATCAGGTCTTGATCCCTTTAATAGTCCTGAAGCAGACAACTGGCTATACTCCAGAATAATAGGTCTTAATGGAGGCTGGCAATATAACGCACATCCTCATGATTTTAGAGAATGCATCGATGAGGAAAAAGGAATAATAGAATTGAACGCCTCCGAACCATGTGGAATTGCACTATCGATATCGATTCGCTTTCCCATCAGAGATTACGAAAGGCTTCTCGATCTGGTAGGCAGAAAGCAGTGAAGCGAAGTCGGCATCACGGCTTTATTAAGAATCGGCAAAAATTAATTATGATTTGCATATATTAAATTTGAATTCGATAAATGGAGGAATCTAAATTAAAAAATCTATAATTCCAGAGATAAAGAAATTTGATGACATAATTTCGGAACTGGGGCGCAGAGAGATTGTGGTGCTGATGAATCGCTCTACAAGGTGGGGCTATGTCGTGGACGCCGTAATCCCTTCGGCAAAGGTAGTCATTCTGAAAATGCCAGACCTGAGCAGGCAGGTTAAGGTGGCAATGAGCATGTTCCGGGATATGACAGTTAGACTCGAAGGCGACGGATACCGAGTCCTCGTTGTGCCTAATAGAAGCATGAACGAGGAGCAAATAAAAGCCTTCTGTGATCGGGTCTCAATTGAACCAGCTCTTGCTGCTGCATAAATGAGCTGGGAATCCATCCAGATATGAAAAGAAATAATTGGCTATTTTTTGAATATAAAATAGCCTCGCCCGGATTTGTTGCCTTCTATCAACTAGTATCGTCTAACCGGATACGACTTCCGAGGACCAGATTTGTACGTGCTCTCCTGTCTGGAACTTCTCGGTCTCGGCAAGCCCCTCGATCTGTTCGGAGTCGGCTCTGCAGCCGCGCCCACAGCGTTCTTTGCCCGTTCCGAATGATACTGGTGCTCCATGACCTCTATTTCCATCCGCGTTAGCCTCTCGATGCTGCGAAGATAGTTGCGTTCATCAGCTGCACAGAAAGAATATGCTGTGCCCTCTGCTCCTGCGCGCCCCGTACGGCCGATGCGATGAACATAGCTCTCAGGCTCGTTAGGCAGGTCGTAATTTATGACATGGGATATGTCTTCGATGTCGATGCCGCGCGCCGCGATATCGGTGGCGACCAGCACCTGCAATCGGCCTGATTTGAAATCATGCATGGCTTTGGTGCGCTGGCCCTGCGACTTGTTGCCATGAATTGCGTCGGATCTGATGTTGTTCTTGTTAAGCATAAGCGCGACCTTGTCGGCACGGCGCTTCGTGCGGGCGAACACCAGAACGCGTTTCAGATGTCTCTGCTTGAGAAGCCCCTGCAACAGCGTATACTTGTTATCCTGATCCACAAAGAAAACACGCTGTTCGATGCAATCAAGCGTGCTCGCCTGTGGAGCTGCCTCGATATGTACTGCGTCCGTGAGAAGTGTTTTTGCAAACTCGTTTGTCTGCGGCGACAGCGTGGCCGAGAAGAAAAGCGATTGACGCTTCAGCGGCAGCATCGAGACGATCTTGCGCACATCTTTGATGAAACCCATGTCGAGCATCCTGTCTATCTCGTCAAGAACGAAGAACTCGACACCCTTCAGCTTTATGTGACCCTGGTTCATCAGGTCGAGCAGCCGGCCGGGTGTGGCGACGAGAATATCGACGCCTCGAGAAAGAATCTTGACCTGCGGCCCTTGATGGACACCACCGAATATGACTGTGTGCTTGAACCGGAGAAACTGACCATATGTTGCAAAGCTCTGACCTATCTGTGCTGCGAGCTCTCTTGTCGGTGCGAGCACAAGTACGCGCGGAACTCCAGGAGTTGGATTCTTGAGCTCTTCAGACATCCTTTGGAGTATGGGCAGTACGAATGCCGCTGTCTTGCCCGTACCTGTCTGAGCGATGCCCATCAGGTCCTTACCCTTCAACAGATGTGGTATGGCCTGCATCTGTATAGGCGTAGGCGTTGTGTATCCTTCTTTGGCTAATGCCCGCGAAAGCGGAGCTATGATATTTAGATTTTCAAATGACATTTTTTTCCTCTTGTCTTCAAGTATGAGGTTGTACAGGATGTACAGGGCGTACAGGGTAGTCCTGTGCGTAAAACCCGAAACGTTGGGATCGACGCAAGTGACTAACTCTCTTCGTGAGAGGAACCGCACCCACGGACTGTGGGGGATACCAGTCGAGATCTGACCTCTACTTGAGGCGCAAGCTTCCAGCAAGTCAGATTGATGAAGTGTTCAGACTCATGTCCGAACTTCTCCGACCCGCGGTAGGAAGGCAGGAAGCCCTACCCCTTCAGGGGCTGGGAGGAAGTCACTTTACTACCTTTGTATCGATTTCAAAGAACCGATCATGCTACAAAAACATCTCAACAATATTTTTGAATCAATGCAATGGAGCCTTTTATAGAGAGACCATCCAAGATATATATCTGTCGGTCCAAAAATGCTTGCTCACTGAAATCTCGTAACTACTATGAAAGACCGCAGATCTTCCACCAGCTCATAGTCGAAGCCTGCACGACCCAGGATTCTCAGAGCCTTGTTCCGTTCGCCAAAGGTCTTGAACTCGACGCGGTAATAGTCATTATCATAGTAATCGTCCAGCTCTTGGAAGAGATTTCTATTATTGCATAAGCGCTGTTATTCCCTATTTTTTCCACCCTTTCTTTCCATCAGTTTTTCCATGTGCCCCCTTCTTCCCCACATCCGCTACCCCTTTCTTTGTATCTGCGCTTCCAGACGCCGCTGTCTTCCCTACATCAGCCGCCGCTTTCTTCGCATCAGCCTTTGTTCTCTTATCTTTTTTATTTTGCATTTTAAATTCTCCATTTAAACTTATTCTGCGATTCTCTTAATACGATATTTTTAAATAAAAAGCTTTTGGTACCTAAATTTATAAGTATCATAATCTATATATACGTAATGTCTTGTAAGCTAGGGAGTAATGCCCAAAACTACATTGACCTTATCCGAACCTATAGCCAAAACTCTAAAGGTTTATACTGCAAAAACAAAGAGCAGCCTGCGTGCCCAAAGTGAAGTTGTAGAGGAAGCGTTAAGAGAGTTCTTTGAGAGGCGCAACGTGAAGATCGAAGTCTAATTCAAGACAAGCAGTATCCGATCAGGTAAACCAGAGGTTGATATATCTTTTCGTCAAGTTGAGGCCTTCCTTCGCCAGATTCCCCAGAGAGCTGCTGTGTTGCATAAATCAGGTTCATTTTAAGACTGCAACCAGGCATTAAATCCTTTGTGCGTTCTTTGTGAGCTTTGTGATCTTTGTGGTGGATCTCGTTCGTTTGGCTGCTACGAGACAAAACGGAATCCACCACAAAGGCACAAAGAAACGCACATGACCTGAATGTCACCCATGAGGATGAAAATGGACCTCATCTTTTTGGACGATTTCACAGGCACCGGCGAGATGAAGGAGCATTGACACCAGCTCCACACTTGTTCTTTCTCGACCGCATCGTTCTTTCTACCAGAACGTCCTCTCGATTTCTATGCCTCTGAGATGACCATAGAATTGGAATAGGGCATCTTTCCCGTCACGGTATTTATTGAAGATCCGGTAAATTTACCATATGTAGATCAATGCGGAATGTCCTGATAATCGACCAAAACTCATTAAACAAGTTGGATCATAATAGATAATAGACGAATATGGCCCACGAGAACACCTCCCCTTGGTTAAGACAGGTGAGAAGAACCCGCCCGGTTATCGCCCTTTCGGAAGATGCCAATGCAGACGTAGCCATCGTGGGAGGAGGAATCTCCGGAGTGGCGACCTCCTACTTCATTCTCCAAGATACGAACAGAAGTGTAATCCTGATGGAAAAATGCAGGGTGGCTCACGGGGCCACGGGCTATAACGGCGGCCAGGCGGTAGCCGCCTTCGAGCGGACCATGCTGGAGCTCTGCAAAAAATTTGGGGAGGATCTGGTCTCTGAAGGACAGAAGGCAATCAATAGCGCCTGGGGACTACTTTACTCGATAATCGAGGAGACAGGAATCGATGTCGGCCTCCAGGAAGTCACTGCTTACCTCGCACTCTCTTCCATTGATGATGTCCTGTTCATGCTCAGGGAGAGGCAGCTCTCAGATCGGTTAGGTTTGCCTAAGAGAGACATGCTGCTGGCAGAAGACGTTGCCGGAGAGGTTCCCGAAGAATACCACTCCCTGTTTAAGATGGTGCACAGGAAGGAACTGGACGAGATGCTCCTGACGCGAGATGGCGATTATATCTGCGCTCTTGGGGCGAGAGTGGGGTTGATCAACAGCGCCCTCTTTTGCGAAGAGCTGGTCTCATGGTTGCTGGACCGGTACTCCGGCAGGTTCAGAGTTTATGAGGATACCTCAGTCCAGAGGATCACGGTAGACAATGGCGTAGGCATTGGCGTACGCAACGACATAGGAAACGACATAGGAAACGGCGCAGTTCTCATGACGGGCAAAAACGTGGTTAAGGCGAAGCACGCTGTCCTTTGCACCAATGGCTATGACGATCTGGAGATCGAGGGCGTGGACGCCTCGATAAAGGGGGCCATACACGGCGTTTTAGGGTTCCTGGTCGGGTACATGGATGAAAAGGAGAGGGACCCTGCTGCCGCGGTCTACTTCAGCTCAAGAAAGTCAGGCCAGGCCGAGGGATACTTCTACCTGGCCAGGCGGAGATATATTGAGGGCCCTAAAAGAGAGCTTACAAGTGTGGGCGGGCCCGACCGTCCCCTCAGGGAGACAGAAAGGTACAGCTCGGAGGATATCTCGGAGGAAATCCCAGAGGTGGAAGAATATTATTCCAGGATCGAGGAATTCTACAGGATGACTGCCATCGATGCGTCCGCAGATACGCAGCGGGACTTCTCCTGGAACGGCCTCATGGGCTATACTTCTAGCGGAGTCAGGGTGATCGGACCGGACCCCACGAACCCTTCCTTGATCTACAACATGGGCTGCAACGGCATAGGCATACTGCCGTCGATCTACGGTGGCAAGAAGGTAACGCAGGTTATCATGGGAGAGACGTTGGCCCCATCCATATTCGATCCTGTATCCGCTTCGCTTATGGCAGCTTCGAAACCAATTGTCTCTAAAAAAGGAAAGTGAAAATAAAAAAGAAAAAGGGTTAGGTTAGGACTTACTCGAAGTCCTCTCCGCCCATGCCGCCGGGCATTCCGCCTGGCATGCCGCCTGCACCGCCCGGTCCACCGGACTGGGAGGCAATGACGTCATCGATCCTGAGGATCATGACAGCGGCCTCGGCTGCAGACTGGATGGCCTGGGTCTTGACCCTGAGCGGCTCCACAACACCTAAGGACAGCATGTCAACGGGCTTGCCGGTGTCCATGTCCAGGCCTGCGCTCTTCATGCCCTGCTCGTGCTTGCTTCTTAGCGCCACCAGAGAATCGATCTGGTCAAGGCCCGCATTCTCTGCCAGGGTCTTGGGTATGATCTCCATGGCATCGGCAAAGGATTCGATAGCCAGCTGCTCACGGCCTCCTACTGTCGAAGCGTACGCCCTGAGCCGGAGAGCAAGCTCCACCTCGGGAGCGCCGCCTCCGGGAACCAGCATCTGGTCTTCCACAGCGACGCCAACGACCCTCAGTGCGTCCTCCATTGCCCGCTCAAGCTCATCGACCACGTGCTCCGTTCCGCCGCGAAGAATGATGGATACGGACTTGGGGTTCTCGCACCCTTCGACGAAGGTCATCTTCTCGTCGCTGACCTTCTTCTCTTCGACTACGCAGGACTTGCCAAGGTCGTCCTTGGTCAGCTCGTGAATGCTGGTAACGATCCTGCCGCCCGTCGCCCTCGCGAGCTTCTCCATGTCGCTCTTCTTGACGCGCCTGATGGTGTAGATTCCGGCCTTTGCGAGGAAGTGCTGGGCCAGGTCATCTATGCCCTTCTGGCAGAAGACCACGTTAGCTCCGGTGGCTACGATGCTGTCGACCATGTCCCTGAGCATGGTCTCCTCCTGGTCCAGGAAAGCCTGGAGCTGGTCTGGGGAGGTGATCTGAATCTTGGCATCGACCTCTGTCTTCTCGATCTCAATCGCAGCGTTTAAGAGAGCGATCCTGGCATCTGTGACCTTCCTTGGCATGTTGGGGTGCAGCCTGTCCTTATCGATAACCACTCCGCTCACAAGCATGGAGTCGCTGATCCCGCCGCCGACCTTCTTCTCCACAGTAATGTTATCGGTATCCACAGTCCCGTCTTCGTCTACCACGGACTTGATTGCCTCAACCGTCATCACTGCCAGCTCATCCCGGGCGACCTGAGAGCCCTTGCCGGTCATGGCTGTGGTGGCGATCTTACGGAGAAGCTCTTCGTCCTCCGTGGTGACCTTTGTCGCTATGGACTTCAGGATCTCCATGGACTTGTCAGCCGCTGCCCTGTAGCCTGCAGCTATGACTGTAGGATGGATCTCCTGGTCCAGCAGCTCCTCGGCCTGCTTGAGAAGCTCTCCCGCGAGCACGACAGCGGTGGTCGTCCCGTCTCCGACCTCCTGGTCCTGGGTCTTGGCAATCTCCACCATCATCTTGGCCGCAGGATGCTCGATGTCCATCTCTTTGAGTATGGTTACGCCGTCGTTGGTAATCACAACGTCGCCCATGGTGTCGACAAGCATCTTGTCCATGCCCTTGGGCCCTAGAGTAGTCCTGACGGCTCCAGCCACTGCCTTGGCCGCCATGATGTTCGATCTCTGCGCATCTCGTCCGGCAGTCCTCTGGCTGCCTTCCCTGAGAATGAATATGGGTGTTCCACTGAATTGTCCAGCCATCAATACCTCAAATTAACTCAATAATAATGCCATTTAAGCATCTATTCGTTGTTTGAGCTTCTATATAAAATGTATGCTTGCTCGAGCATAGTTAGTACTATGGTATTATAATCAATCGCCAAAGATTAATTATCAACTCCCGTATATTCCTGATTTGGAAATTATGATACTCCTCTAGTTCGCGAGTGAGCGATTGGCTAGCCTAAGAAATCGGACATGTTGTTAATGCAATCGATGTATCAATTGCATGGGTAAAGAAATATCTGAGAACATCCTAGGCTTTTATTCACTTTGTGTCTTAGTTGTTTGTGTCTTCGTGATTTAGCGCGCATTAGTTCACCACTTTTCGTACCGGCTTATCGCTAAGCTAAACAGAATTGCAGTTTGGGAATCAGCACAAACCGATTGCCTTTTGTTCGCCGAAGCTTTGGGTATATAGAGACAATAGGGAAAATACAGATATATACTTTAATAAGACAAGAGATATATTGACCTAATCCCTACACTAGAATGTGAGCGTTGTTTTCTCCTTTGAGGATTGCAGGTCTGAGGCAGAGCCCAACGCTTATCTAAGGCCTCGCTTCGAAGAGGACGCCCCGAAGAGGATTGATTTTTCAAACCAAATTTCCAAGCACTGCCTTTGTCGGGCTTTTTTGATGAGTTCTTCAGGAAGATGTTGCACGGAATTTGCCGCCTGCCATCTGGCAGAGTTTTTCAACATGAGGCGAAAATTGGGAGATATAAAAGATGTCTATTATCATAAGCTCTGAGGGTCTTCGCACCGGCGATAGTCTGATTAGCCACCTGGAGTACTACGAAGCGATCTTTGAGAGAAAGGCACTGGTTACCAGGGAAGGCGAGTTCAGGAATCGCAAACTCGGCCTGACTGTAGAACTCCTGAAGATAGTAGGCATCCCCGAGAATCTCAAGACAGAGCTGATCTCTGCAGTTATTGACGCCTGGAGGATGGAAGCCCCTGAAAAGACGGTTGAGCAGAGGGAAGAAGAGCTGAAGATGCTTCTGCATACCATCAAAGCTGTGAAGAACGCTGCGAATTGGGCCAGAGAGCACCCAAGCCCAATGATTGGGCAGCAGCTGGATGTGGCTGTCATGTTCTCTCTCCCGCTTATGTCCTCAGATCTCAGGCCTGAGGAGGTTTCCAAAGTCCACTGCCTGCTCTGCCAGGTTATGGACCATTACGCAGCCATGATAGACGGCTCCATTCTCAATAGACCTGAGAAGGACAGTTCTGATTCTGCTTGATGCGCATGCATCCTGATTCTACCATTTTATCTCGGACCCGTCTCGAAACTGATCTATATAGAATAGCCTGCTGAATTGCACATACATATTTTAATGGCCAAAGGAATATAATTTCATGTCTTCAGGGAGAGATCCATAACCCTCGAGGGCAGGCTCTTTTGCCTCAAGAGGAACGAAGGTCTGAGGGCATCCATGGCAACGGTAAAGGGCAGAGTAAAGGCCAGGCTGGAAGCTGGCAGCTATCAACGCAAAATCCTGGAGAACCCTGTCCAAAGAGCTAAGATCGTCCTCAAAGGGGGCACTCCTTATGTTCATATCTATGTAACCTGCAAAGTGCCTGAGAAAGAGGCGGATGATCCCGTGGGAGTAGATCTGGGCGTCAGGAAGCTTCTGGTGGCATCTAACGGCTTTAAAATAAATGGGGGACTGGTAAAGGCCAGGCAAAGGCATTTTAGGGCTCTCAGGGAATCTCTCAAATCAAAAGGCACCTCCTCTGCACGGAGGAGGCTCAAACGGCTACAAAAGAGAGAGAACCGATGGATGAAGAACGTTCTTCATCAGTCCAGCAGGGGCCTGATCGTATCTCTTGAAGAGGGCAGCTACATTTCCCTGGAGAGGCTCTACGGCACGAAGATCAGGAGTAAGGTGAATAGGAATCGAAAATGTACAAGGAGAGCATACAAGTCCTCGGCCATGTGCAGGCTCCAGCACATGATAACTTACAAGTGTGAGGAGAGCGGCATTCCTGTGGTGCTGGTCAAACCGGACTTCACATCACAGCGCTGCCCCAGATGCGGCACCATAGATAGATATAATCGCAGGACGCAGGCGCTCTTTAGATGCGTGAACTGCGGGTATCAGCACAATGCAGACTTCGTGGCATCCATTAACCTCCGGGAGCTGGCTCGCGGAGGTTGGGCTGCTGTCAGCCAGCCTTATGCGATCCCAACTGTATATGGGGACTGCGAGCCCGTTTTGCAGCATTTTTTGCACTGAATATTTCGGGCAGCTGATCGAAAACAGGATGCTTTAACAGGCAGAGAGGTCAAGATTCAGTGTTCTCTTTTTCTATATAGACTTATATAGAGAATTTTTGCTACATATTTTATTGAGAATAACTATATGAGTGGATCAGACCGTTCCTAGAAATAGATGAATGACGGGACCAAGGTGTCTATAGTTACGCATGCTGTGGCTCTCATTTTATTTTTATTATTAATATCATATTACCTATATCGTGTGGTGGGGATAAAAATTTGACTTCATGTTATTATTAAGTTAATATTATCACTTGGGGCATGAGCATGGAAACAAGAAAGGTACAGAGAACTGGCAAGTCCACTTACATCGTTTCTCTCCCTAAGAGCTGGGCGAGCAAGAACAGCATAGAGAGCGGCTCTATAGTATACCTCTCCCAAAGCGATAATGGAGCCCTAATGCTGCTGACAAATAGAAGAGAAAAAGACCTCAGCATCAAACTGGAGATAGGCGACAAGGTGGGCGAGCCGCTGATCAGGGACATTGTAGCTTGCTACGTTGCAGGCTACAAGACGGTAGAGATAACCTCCAGCCGCTTATCCGCAGCTCAGAAGAGAGATCTACACCAGATTGTGAACAAGCTCATAGGCCCTGAGATCCTGGAGGAGACGATAAGCAAAGTGGTCATTCAGGATCTTTTAAGCTCCGAGGAGCTAGAGGTTGAGAAGGCTCTTCGAAGGATGAGGACCGTCGTCAAGTCCATGATACAGGATGCAATCTCTTCCCTCATCAACTGCAACCAGGAGCTAGCAGCCGACGTAGTGCGGAGGGACGACGACGTGGACAGGCTGAATCTGCTCGTGTCGCGCCGGTTCACCGAAGTACTCAGGTCGGGAACCATCAAGCAAGAAGCCCTCAACGCCATAGCTACTTTCAATTACATGCAGGCGGCATCGAACCTGGAGAGGATCGCCGATCATGCTTTGAAGATTGCCAGGATAGTTGATAGCACCGGCTGTAAGCTGCCGGAAGGCATAGCTATTGAGATCTCCAGGCTGGAACCTATTTTCGGCGGGCTGATCGATGACTCCGTTCAGGCATTGGTCCACGGAGATTCCAAAAAGGCCAACGAGCTTATCGATAAGACCAGAGAGGTGCAGAGGTGTTCACAGATGATGGCCAATACCTCCCGTGTTAAGGATAAAGATGAGATGCTGGTGCGGCTGGTGGTGGCCGGAAGCCTGGAACGCATGCTGGACTACATCATGAACATCGGAGAGCTGACCATCAACCTGCGCAATGCCTCAATAGGTGCAGAAGAAAATTCTCGCTGACCGCAAGCACAGCGATATCCGCCCTCTCCGCACCTGCGAGTTAAAGCTATGAGGCAGAGGAGCAACTGAAGCTATTGCGTATCAAGCTACATTATACCAGTCATTAATCTATTTTCCTCGTTTATTCTATTTGAGAAATCAATATATTGCTCTAGTTCCAGTAGAATAACCGAAATATAAAGTCAAAACCGATCCGCGGGGTTGAAGATGAGCAGCTTGGATACGAGAAGGGTACAGAAGACCGGCAAATCGACCTTTGTGATATCCCTACCCAAGAACTGGGCTACTAAGAATGGCATACAGATGGGGACTATCATGTACATCTCCCAGGAAGAGAATGGCGGCCTGGTGCTCTCCGCCCATAAATCCAAGCGGGAATCTGTGGTGAAGCTGGACATGGGCGAGAAGATCGGAGAGGCACTGGCCAGGGATATTATAGCATGTTATCTTAGCGGCTATCGCACCATTGAGATCACATCCCGTCACATGACCCCAGTCCAAAAGAGCGAGATTCACAAGGTGATGCGCAAGCTCATCGGTCCGGAGATCATAGAGGAGACGGCGAACAAGCTCGTCCTGCAGGATCTTCTCAGTTCTGAAGAGCTTCATGCCGAACGGGTCCTGAAAAGAATAAAAATTCTTGTTAAATCCATGCTTCATGATTGCATGACGTCATCAATCAATGGCGACCATGATCTGGCCAGGGATGTGATGCGAAGAGACGACGACGTGGATAAGCTGAACCTGCTCATGCAGCGCCAGTTCATGGAGATCCTGAGGTCCAGAACCATAAAGGAAGAAGGCCTGGACGCAATAACCGCCCTGAGCTACGTGCAGGCAGCATCGAACCTGGAGAGAATAGCCGATCATGCCGTCAGGATAGCGGAGATCTGCGAAAACAGCAAAGGGTTGCTGCCGGGAGATGTGATCCCTGAGATCGCCAGGCTGGAGTCCAGCCTGGAGGAGATCATCGATGATGCGCTTTCTACCCTATCTCAAAGGGACGCTGATAGAGCTAATAATATCATTGACAGGGCTAGGAAGGTAAGGGAGCAAATCTTGCTTTTAACTGGATTGCCTATAGCGAGATCATCTGCAAAAGCCGACAGCACAGAAATGCTGCTGAAGCTGGCAGTGACAGGCAGCCTGGAGAGAGTGCTGGACTATACGGTGAACATCGCTGAGCAAAGCATAAACCTGAGCCATGCCCATGCAGCACTCGCAAAAAAATTAAATTAGCCTCTGCTTTACGCTTCACTTTACGCTTCAGCAGGCACGAGGAACTCAATATCCGGCAGAGGCTTCTGCAGCTTAATCACGGCGTACCTGTCGGAGAAGCTGCCTGCCATCTCCTCCAGAGTGCTCTCCCAGCCATTAAGCATGAATTCCGCCTGGGCTATGCCTCTTACCTTCTCATCAGGATACCACATGGTGTCGATGGTGAGGTTATTGCTGCTGATTTTGGCCATCCTGTAGGCAAGGGGATAGGTGCTCGTGCCCGGGCAAGAGATGTCGTATAGGCCGTCTTCCTCAGCTATGTCAGTTACGTGCAGATGTCCGGTGAAGATTACCTGGGCTCCGTACTTCCTCAGGATGTCTTTCATGGCGTCCCTGTTGCCGATGTACCAGTTGGAATCATTCTTGCCTGTATGGTTGATGAGTGCATGATGGGACATCACGACGATTGTCTTGTCCTTGCTTTCATTCAGGTCGCTCTCCAGCCAGTGAAGCTGCTCCTGAGAGATGTTGCCTGCCCAGGTATCTGAGAGGCCAGGATCGGATGCTGAATCAAGGCCCACGAGGTGCATGCCAGGCATGGGATCAACGCTGTACCAGGAGCTATTGCCCTGATATCCGTGTCCCTGGTAAAGCTGTACGAAATCCTCTATGCCCTTCTCGCCCTTGATTTGTGTCTTGTTGACGTCGTGGTTGCCGGGAATCACGAAGTAGGGGAAATCGAGCTTGTCCAGGATCTCCTTTGCCCTAACGTGGTTGATGGGCTCAGAGTCCTTGGTTATGTCTCCCAACACCAGGACGAAGTCGACATCGCTTCTGGCGTTGATCTCCTCTATGATCCACCTTAAGACGTTTTGATTGTAGTGAAACATCTTGTTGGTGTTGTTCAGCTCGCCCGTGCCCATGTGGGGATCGCTGATTACAGCGAAGGTTACCTCATTCTCCTCTGACTGCATAGATACATTCTGCTGTGCTGTCCCTGCTCCAGTTAGAGCCAGGCAGATAGCCAGCAATACTACCAAGATGATGCGTCTCATTTTCTGCCTCCGTTGACTGGTTTCTACGGAGAGATAGTATACGGATAGTAATAATATAATTTGTCTTTATAGAAAATATATATCGATGTAAAACAGAAATTCCTATATTTGGACCTGTTTCTAAATAGTTCGATCTTTGACTTATTTGCTTGCATAGAATTTGAGGCAACTCAAATGGAAAGGGCATTAACTAGCAGAATCTACCCAGCAAGGAGCCCTTTTTCTGAAGAATCACGGAGGATATCATCTCCTGAAGGGCCAAAAAGCGTGATGATATCCTCCTATCGAGACCAGAGTTAGCCAGTTTTCCGAGTTCAAGATCCGCTCAAGGAATTTTTTGGCCCGATTTACAACATATCGAACCAAGATATATTTGTTTCACAAATAAAGACTATACCAGAATATATGCATCAAAGGCGTATAGGATATATTTTGAGAAAAAATATATACAAGTTACAGCGTAGATAAAGTAAATGTTGGACAGATACATTGAAATCGACACTGAGGTGCTGATTGCTATTATAGGGTTTGTTGGATGCATCTCCCTATTGGCTTCATTGATAGTACGATGAAGAATTTGCTACCCGGCCAAATATGGTTCCAATCAATTGCCCTTTTCATGAACGTATACTCCATATTTAAATTTAGAGTGGTTTGGAATGATCTCAAAACAGCGAGTCAACGTCCTACGACCTGGCAGTGCCTTCAGAGACTGGCTTCTAGAAGTCCTTGGAGGCAGGATACACAACAAAAAGTGCGATGTCGTCGTTTACAAGTACACAGGAGCATCACATACAGTATGCAGGTATGTTTTTGAGGGCGAGAACTACAGCGTGGTGGCCAAGTTCTATGCCGAGCCCACCGGCTGGCTGAAGCACTACGATGCAGTAAAGTCCATGAAGAGGGAGTTCGAAACACTCAAGAAGGCAGAGTTGATCATCGATGTTCCCAGGCCCATCGCCATAAATAAGAGGTTCGATTGCGTTCTGGTGACCGAGTACGTGCATGGCCGGTCGCTCTATACCTATATGAAGAGGGAGAAAGGGCTGTATGATCAGCTTAGGGCAGTAGCACATCTTCAAAGGAAGCTTCACGACAACACCAGATCTGAGTATCACAAGGAGGACGAGTTTGCTAATTTTCACAAAGTTTTGGACCAGCTAAAGCTGAGTCACTCTGAGAGGCAAAAGTACAATCGCCTGCTTGGAGATTGGTGGTATAGCACACGTATTGATCTGCCGTACGGATGCTTGATCCACAACGATGCCAACCCTGTGAACTATATATTTAACAACGATAGGCTATATGCTTTGGACTTTGAGAGTGCCAGGGAGCATGCCAACTTCATTCACGACCTCGGCATTATGGCAGCCGAGCTTAAACACTATTTCGAGTTTACAGAGAATAATAGAGACAAAGCAGAGCAGTATATAGGCCACTTCCTCTGGCACTATAGCAAAGAGAACCTATCGGAGTTCCACATGATAACAAAGGCCTTGCCTTTCTTCATGAGCTACGGGCTGCTCAGGATGGCCAGGTTACGCCTGGGTCTGGAGCACAATGCATACATCTTCAAGGAGGCCGAAGCATGCCTGAAGTCGAAGATATAACGAATCAGCAGATATTATTTGCTAGCGTTTGATCCAGCGCCTTGAGCCTTTTTAGAAACACTTCGCCCTTCTGCGTAGTTCTATATATGGTAGGAGTGCCCTCTATAACTTCAAGAAGGTCGTTTTTGACTAATAGCTCCAAGTAGGGATTGAGCACTTCGCTATTTAAATCCGCTTCATAAGCTATTTGCGTTTTTGGCCTCTTGCCTTCGCATGTTTTTAAGGTTGATGCAGCGATAACATCTTTGCTTTGCTCTATGCGTACCATAACATGGCTGATACTTTCAACAGAATATAATAAGTTCTCAAATAGAATAAATAGGTCTATTTACAAAGGATACCTCTCTAAACGCTCTCTATACCAATGTCCGGAGCCTTCTCGTTTCGCCCTCCACACTTTCAGGGGATTAAGAGAGGGCATAAAGAAAACATATTTCCATAGAACAAGCTAAGTTCATTAATAAAAGGAATCTATTTATTCTATATGGGAAAACAATATATTTCTATTAACCTTAATAGTACTTGGGTGTGGTGACCCAGGCTGAGCCGGAGGATACCGCGCATGTGCTTCTACCGACTGCGGTATTCCTCTTCTCCATATGCTCGAGATAAATGATGAAAGTGGTAGCGGGAAGTGGGGCCGATGACATCGGAATCGAAAGACACAGCCATGAAGATCCTATTCTTATGTTTCCATAACTCTGCACGTTCCCAGATGGCAGAAGGGTTGCTCAGGGCTATGTATGAAAGCAAGTACAAAGTTTACAGTGCCGGCGTAAAAGCCACAGCTGTAGATCCTCGCGCCGTGAAGGTTATGAGCGAAATCGGTATCGATATCTCTGACCAGCGCTCGAAAAGTATAGATGAATTTAAAGGCGTGCTATTCGATCTGGCTATCACAGTCTGTGACAAGGCTAAAGAGACCTGCCCCATATGTGGAGTGAGCCTCAAGGCTCCCGCTAAAGTTCCAGCAGCTAAGAAGACACTCCATAAGACCTTCAAAGATCCAGCAACTGCGGAAGGTTCTGAGGAAGAGCAGCTCATCGCCTTTAGGCAGATAAGAGACGAAATAAAAGGGTGGATTATGCAAACCTTCGAAGACTATAGTGTTTCACCCGAAATTTGAAACTAAATAATCCCTTAGTGAATCCTTTAATATTCAATCTAGATATAGATCCCATTAAGGGCCTCCTTCGGTTGTCTTCAATGCTTTTATTAAGTGCACGATATTCTATAAATTATTTCTGAAGGGAACTAAATCTATAGAAAATGTATACCTAGTATTGTATTTGGAAAATAGATATATACTTTAGAAGCTGTGTATAATCTGTAGTTTGTATCACCTCCAGAATCAGACAGGACTGACTATTCGGTCGCAGCGCAGGAAGAAAGGGCCGCTTCGCCACCTAAGCGGCCTCTCTTCAGACCATATCTCCTAGTTTAGAATTTGAAAGCGAATACAGGTTGCGATGAAGATGCGATCCCTGAGTCATTTGAGAATTCTACTAGCTGAGGATGACCTTGTAAATCAGAAGCTAATGCTGATTATGCTTAAAAAGTTAGGTTACTCAGCTAGCGTAGCTGGCAATGGAGCGGAGGTCCTCATGGCTCTGGGAGATCAAATGTACGATCTGGTGCTTATGGATATTCAAATGCCCTATATGGATGGGATTGATGCTACAAGAGTTATCAGAGAGCAATGGTCTCATGGCCCTAAAATAGTAGTCGTTACAGCTTTGACCTTGGAGAAATACCGTGAAGCATGCCTCGATGCGGGCGCAGATGATTTCCTCACCAAGCCTATAAATATTGAAGATCTGAAGGATGCTATTGAACGCAATACGATTTGAGTCTATCCCGAAGATCGAGGATGGAACTGATTATGTATGGCTTGCCCTTGCATACATCAAGGTTGGAGAATTGAGGGAATACTTTGTGACCGCTATGAAGGAGATGCAGTATTCCCTCAAATCATGCAGCTTGGTCCGTTCTTTAGGGGGTCTCAACCCTGAACTAAAGTTACCCGAACCACATATATAGATTTCTCCAATAGAATAAATAAGGAAAATAGAGATCATATACAGGATATACCTGTTATACATCTACCGAAAACAAAGTCAAAAGGGTTTTAGGCTCATAATTTTACTACAGACTATGGCAGGATGCGAACATAATAGCTGTGGCGGTCAGGAGAAAGTATGGCTGCCCTACTTTTACAATGGCAGGGAGCGCGGGCTAAAACCTCACCCTTATTGCGCAGATTGCGGCCTAGTTAAGAATCTATCTTCAGATAGACCGCGTGCTATTGGTTTCTACATGAATGTTATCGCATCACTCGGCAAGTACTACAAGATATCCAAAGTACAGATACGGCTAATGGTTAAGGAGATGGAAATGCTGGGGCTTTGCGATAACTATGGCATGGACAAACAACAACAAGAGAAGCTCTTTATAGAAATAGCCAAGACGACGCTAAATGTACCTGAGAGGGCTATCTGCGAGCTGCTGTAGAAAATAACATTTAGCAAGGGCTTATCCCAAAAAAGAGTAGGGAACCTCTGGCCTTTATAAACAAGATCCGACCCTCACACACAAGCCCTTAATCGCAAAAGCAGGGTTTGGATCTCAGCGCCCAGTGCCCAAGGCCACTGTCCCCCTCCCGATGAGATCGAGGGTGGAGGTCTGGCCTGGAAATACCGGCACCACTCGGGGTGGGATTCCGTAACCTGCTTTATCGGCATCGATGCGGTGCAGTCCCGGATTCAATGCAATTTTGTAATACCCCTGTTCGTCACTGGTGGCAGCGGTCCTAATGCCATCTACTCTTATGCTTGCCATGGGGATTGGCACACCGCCCTGGCTCACGATCCTGCCCTGGACCCATCCTGTGCCTCCACCGATACGTCCTGTGATGAACTGAGCCGGAATGGATTGATTGCCTGCAGGGGGTTGGCCTGCAATTGGTTGACCTACAATGGGTTGACCTGCAATGGGTTGAACCGGTGTGAGCAGAGTGGTTGGTGGTAGCTCTGTCCCAGCTGCATAGCCTGTGATCGGCTGTACAGTGGTAGTATTTCCCATCCAGACTCTGGCCGTGGATGCTGTGAAGCTGTATTCAGGAAGCTCTGCCATTACAGTGTAGTTGCCTGGAGGCACATCAAAGCCATAATGGCCAGTGGCATTCGTAGTAGTATTTACGGCCCCTGTAGCATTAATGACTCCGGTAGCATCAACAGCTCCAGTAGCATTAATGGCAACTCCTTCGCTGCTAAATATCCAGACCGTGACTCCTGACATACCTCTTCCGGCTGAATCAACCACCTGTCCTATCAGTCCATAGTTTATCGGGCTGGAGGCCGGTTCACCTATGATCTGAGAGGATGCTGCCCCTATCAGAAGTGAAAACAGGACTAACCATTTGAGACGCCTTAACAACATTTGAATTCCCAAATTATTATTATCTGCTCAATACTTAAAGATTATGGAGATGATTGGTAGTGCACTAAAGTTGCTGTGCGTTATCCGTATCCTGCATACTCATAAGAATTTTTCAATGCATCCATCTCTTCAGACACAAATTGCATTCAGAATGCTATCAGTCCAAGCCTATCGGCTAGAAAGAGTAGAACCCATTTTTTTCTTCCATCATATCTTCTACCAGCTTCTCATAAAAACCATCGCACGCATTCACACCACCCTTGCATGGGACACCTCTCGCCTCCATATCCTCAAGGCAGGCGAAGATCCTCTCAGGGGGCAGGATATCCTTGAGGTCGCTTTGCAGGCAGTAAACCCCATCTCCCGCCAGGTACAGCCTGGCATCCTGCGAACGCTGGATCAGCTTGAAGCAAAGCTCAGATCGCGAGTTTTTGGGCGGCTTTGTAAGCAGAAATATCTCCACCTTTGCACCTCATAGTAGTATTGCAGAACTATTACAGAATTATTACAAAATCATTACAGAACTTGACGACTCCATCGCTGCAAGGAAATCCGCCTCGTCTACAAGCTCTATGTTTTCTATCAGCGTCTCACTGAGAAGCCCTCGCTCAAACATGGAAGGCTCATGTGCCATCACCTTCAGCTCCGGATAGGCATAGACCAGGTCCGACAGGTTTGGCACGCAAAGAGCCCGGCTGTCCTGCCCGGCCAGGGCCAGGTAGACGCCGTCTCCATAAAGGCCGACGGTCACGCCCAGCTTCATGCTCACAATGGCCGCATTCAGGGTGCCGTAGGCCTTCTCGCTTCCATAGGGTGCAATTTCCAGGAGGTAGAAGATCGTCTTCATCGTGACTTCATCTTGAAAGGGAGATTACTCTATCGCTCTCTTCGATCATCTCTGCCAGATTGTAGAGGCTGGTGATCTTTATTCCGGGAAGGTAGTCCTTGCTCGTTTCACCCTCAGGGCTGTATCCACGGGCAGTGGCGCATCTTGGGCAGGCCTCGATTCTGGCTCCACTCTCGGCCAGCTCCTGGAAAAGCCTTCCAGTGTTGATAAAGAATGCGGGGTTCTGGCCAGCCTTTGGGATGTGCACAGCATCCAGATAAAGGAAGACGTTCACCTTGTGATTTTTTAGCGCGGCCCTGGCTATTTTGTAGGCTATCTCCGCGTACTCAGAGATATAGGGGCCGTCCGTCAAGATAATAGTAACAATGCTCAAAGAGCCTCCGGCAGGGCCCCAGATGCTTTTTCTGCCTCATCGATCTTTCTTCTATCCAACAGATTCTCTCTGGCCTGCCTGTAACACCTTTCAACAACCTCTGTTCCTCCGTGAAGATGGATGACCTCCAAGCTATACAGCCTGGCGAAATCGTTTATTTTCGACTCGATTTCGAAGTCGCTTATGAACTCAAGTCCGGTATCCAGTCGGGCCACCTTGCTGTAACCCAGATCCTTTAGCATTCTGCCCAAGCCCTTCGATTTCGAAGACCTGCGGACCTCCCTGTCGATCTCCTGCCAGTGATAGGCCCACATGGGCGTGAAGAAGATTCCAACGCCCGGGAAGCCGCTAAGCGCTTCTGCGTACTCTCTGTTCCCGCCAAAGGTAGCGGCGATACAGTCGTCTATCCTCTTCCCTTCGCCGTCTGCCAGAAAATGCAGCGGGCAGGGCAGATGCCTGAAATCCTCCTGGATATCTGCCAGCGCATTTCCGCACAGCCCGAAAAAGAGCAGAGATTCCGTCAGAGAACGAGGCCTGGTCTACGATGCTCCTGTAAACCTCCTCCCTCAGTAGTTTTTCATCAGAGTGGAGTGCCTTCTTGAGGAGACTTACAACTACCACCAGCTCTTCTCCTCTGGCTTGCTGCCCTTGGCCAAAAAAGGCTAGGCCGATCTTATCCATGTTATTCATAAAACGAGTCAGGAATCCGCTCGATCGTCCTTTCATGATATCTGCAAGCAGATCGGGAACGGCTTCCGGGCTAACAACCAGATGGGAGCGGTTCCTGGACCTAAGCTTCCTGGCCAAACCAAGGATCTCAGGGCTGTCGATCAGGAGAAGGTGCCTTACACCGCTGTCGCTGCAAAGCACGTGGGCCAGCTCGTCCTCCAGCATTCCGCAGGCGATTATGCCAAGCACAGACAATTTATTGTCTCCTCAAAGATACTCCATCAAAACCCGCAGGTGCTCAAGGCTGGTGGCGTACTTTGCCTCCTTCGCCAGAGGCGGGCACTTATCGAGCGAGGATTCTTTGCCCACAAGCTTGATGGCAAAGGAGTAGCAGCTCTGCTCACCGCACTCCCGGCAGTTGGTCTGGGGCAGGTACCTGTAGATCTCCATGTGGTCCACCAAGACCTTCTCCCGAGGCGCTGGAGTGATGCCTTTGGCTATGGCCTCATTGATGGTTCTCCTCAGGTCGTCCAGAATCTGCCTCGCCTCGGTCTCGCTTTCGATCATGGTCATTGTTACGTTTCCGGATGAGTAGATGGTGATGAGCATGTTTCCTTTTTGAACAATCAGCGCACCGATCTTCTCCGAGTACCTGGCTCTCGGAAACAGGGGCTCCAGGAGCTTGAGGGCTCCGCCTAAGGGCGGCTCGATCCGGGCGATTATCCTGAACTTCGTTTTATCGGCTATGCAGGGCAGTAGCTGTCTGACTTCCATGACCTCGATGGGCTTTGTTCCCGCGAGACTCTTTTTAGCCTCTACAGGCTTTTCCGTTTTAGATTCCATGAAATTTTTGCCAAAATCGGTTAGCGAAACAGTCTCCTCTTGTATTTCGGCCAGCCCCGACTGCTTGAGCATCTGCAGATGGTAGTCCAGCATGGTGGCCCCGACTGCTTTCTCGATCTCTTCGCGCTTCCTGTCGCTTTCCATAAGCATGGCCATGATCTTTCTTCTCGTGGCATTGGCCATGGCATTGCTTACGAGCTTAACCTCTGCCGGTCCTCCTGACATGTTGATCCTCTCCATTTTATTTTCAAATCTAGAATATTGTCATTTTTTCAGCAATTTAGCCAAGTTGAGCATTTCAATTACGGCCCCATCCGAGAGCCTGTAATGGCACCACTTCCCATCCTTGCGCTCTTTTATTAGGCCTGCGTCTTCTAATATCGATAGATTGTGGGATATGGATGACTGAGGCTTTTTAAGGGCCAGCATTATCTCGCATACGCAAAGCTCGCCTTCAGTAAGGAGCTTGAGAATCCGAAGACGCGTGATGTCAGCTACCGCCTTAAAGACCTTAATTTCTGGGCTTAAGTCTTCTTCATCCAACTTTTTGACTTGAGCGCAAATCTGAAGGCATCGCCCTTTGGCTTTTTCCTGATCTCCGTAAAGCCTGGCCAGAGTATTTTCTGCATCGCAACATGCGCTATGGCCCTTACACGAACCTTTGTCCTCTGGCGACAATATGTGTGACGATCTTCCCTGAGAAATTACTGGCAGTTCTCTATCTAGCATTGACGCAGCCCAACCGTTGTATTATAAGCACTTTTTCAGCTCGATGTCATAATCCATTTATTCATATATAAGGATTTCTAGATTTATTCTTCGAACGCTAAAGGAAAAAATTAAGCTAATTAGATCAAACAAATTTTTATATTAATATTAATTGCTCTTAAGCTTAGAAATCTAAATCAAGAAAATAAAAATCCTGTAGCAATTGAAAACCAATTATATGAATAAATAGATTAGTTGGAAAAAAGCTGGGCCTGCGATGGCACTGGGGCTAAAAAGAAAACTATTTTTTAGATTCCAATTCTCTCACAGACCGCCGGGGCCTCAGAGAAATACCTCACTTTCAGCCACAATGCCACATTGACCAGGCTGATCAAAACCGGCACCTCCATCAGAGGACCGATGACAGCAGCAAATGCCTCCTGCGATGCGATCCCGAAGACGGCAATAGCCACGGCGATGGCGAGCTCGAAGTTGTTGCTGGCTGCAGTGAAAGACAGAGCAGCAGTGTTCTCATAGTTCACCCCCAGCCGGTAGGACATGTAGAAGCTGACTGTGAACATGAGGACGAAGTAGATGATCAGCGGAACGGCCACCCTAATTACGTCGAGGGGCAGCTCCACGATGTACTCTCCTTTGAGGGAGAACATTACTACTATCGTAAAGAGCAGCGCCACCAGGGTTATGGGCGATATCCTTGGAATGAAGTCGCCCTCATACCATGACTTGCCCTTCGCCCTGATCAGAGTGTACCTGGTGATGATTCCAGCGATAAATGGAATCCCCAGGTAGATGAAGACGCTCTGTGCAATCTGGACGATAGTTATGTTTACCGCCGTTCCCTCAGCGATTCCGAGAGCGGCAGGTAGAACGGTGATGAAAATATAGGCATAAATAGAGTAGAAGAACACCTGGAATACGGAGTTCAGTCCTACAAGGGCGGCGCAGTACTCGGTGCAGCCGCAAGCCAGCTCGTTCCATACTATTACCATGGCGATGCACCGCGCCAAGCCGATGAGGATCACGCCGTACATGAGGTGAGGGTAGTCTCGCAGGAAGAGCACGGCCAGTGCAAACATCAAGATCGGCCCGATTATCCAGTTCTGGACCAGTGATAAAGTGAGGACTTTCCTGTCCTGAAAGACTTTTCCCAGCTCTTCGTACTTCACCTTGGCCAGGGGCGGATACATCATCAATATCAGGCCGATGGCTATAGGAATGGAGGTCGTTCCCACCTGAAGGCTGAGAATGAACTCCGTTATGCTGGGAGCGAAATAGCCGATGCCAATCCCCAGGAGCATGGCTGCGAAGATCCAGGCGGTCAGATACCTAGACAGGAAGTCGAGGCTTTTGCTTATTCCATCTGTCATCTTTGAACCTCTGGTCGAAATCTCTGCACCTCTGATCGGACGGCCAAACGCTTAAACGCTTCAGAATTCGTAGACCTCAGCTCTAGGGCTTCCAGGAGCCGGAGTTCTGCTCGTGGAAGTATACTGCATCCTCAACGTATTCCTTGATCCAGTCCTTTCCTGTTACCTCTTCGGTGCTGTGCCAGACGACCTGCACCTTTCCATCAGAGTCAGGGGCCAGGGTTAGTATCACTGTCAGAGGCACATAAGTAACCCCGCCGTTGGGGTCATAGACCACAGCATCCTGGGCCATGGCAATTTCATCGCTGTTATTTCCGACCAAATCGTAGTAGGTGAATTTATCTCCATACTCTTTCACGACCTCAGCCAAAGCCTCGGTCTGAGGCTTGCAGGTGGTGCAGTCCTTGTGGACGTAGATGACCACCGGCTTCTCCTTCAAAGCATCCAGAACCCAGGAGGAATGATTAACCTCAGAGCCCGGAGCGGGTGACTGCGCGGGATAGGTAGTCCACCAGTCATTTTCTCCAGTACCCACCTGCTTGTGTTCTTCAGAGGCGCCTAGAGCGCTGAAGGCCAGGATGCTCGACGTCATAACGATCAATAGAATCAGCTTGACTGAGGCTCTTGCCATTTTAGATATTTTATCAACCCCTTTTTCCTTGTGGGCCCATGAAGGAGATTGCTTGCAACACGGGTCATCTTCACAGGCTTCCTCAGTTAATGTAATATCGACAAGCTTTGATATAATGTTTTCGAGCCAGTCCATGAGCCGGGCTGGAAAGCAAGGTATTAGTAATAACCCTAACAATTCCAATTCGAGGGAAAATGCATAATCTCTGTTAGCACGCTGATCTCCCGCATGTTTCAAATATATGCATCCAAGATAATGGATGTGAAATAGAAAATGCGACTGTAGGTAGGAGGGAAGAGAATGCTGGCGAAATGCGATATCTGCGGCTGCGAAGCCGGGCAGCTGCTCAAAGTAAACCATAGGGAGCGAGGCAGGATTAAAATTTGTGAGCGATGCGTTGAGAATGAGCATCGCAACCTGATCCATACCGGGGGCTGCGGATGCTGCTAAACGGAGAAGCATGCCATCCGGGCTTGAGCGAGGAGGCCGCCCGAAGGCTGGCAAGGCTTATCGGCGATTCGTGCAGGGCAGAGCAGAGGGTTGAGAGGCTGCGCGCTGTCATTGAAAAGATCGATGCTGGCGAGATCAAAAGGGAGGCTGAGATCTTCAAGGCGCTGGCAGATCCATGCAGGCTGGCAATTATCAGATTGCTGAAGGAGGGCGAGCTATGCGTCTGCGAGATCATGACTGCTCTTGATCGGCCGCAGTCGTCCACGTCGCATCATTTATCCATCCTGAAAGACGCCGGGCTGATAAAAGAGCGAAAAGACGGCAAGTGGTCGCGCTACCGGATGGCCGACGGAGCCGTGGTGGAGATGATGAACCTGGCTGAGCTGATGAGTTAATTTTGTTCCTTATGGGCTTGGCTGTGCTGTAAAAATGCCAGCCTGCAAATCGTTGAATTCGCAGGCCAGCGTTCGTCAAACCCCTTATTCCAATTCTACCTGGAGGCGTTTCAGCTCTTCTTCGACCCCTTCGAGCTCGCACTTCAGCGATTCCCTGTACTCCTCCAGCATCTCTATCCGTTCCTTCTTGCTCAGGAACCTGCGTCCTCCACAGCCGCACATTCCATGTTCGCCAGAATGATGACCTTGCTTCTCTTCGCAACCGCACGTACCATGCCCGCCAGAATGGGGGGCGCTATGATGCATGGGCCCAGCAATGGGTCCAGCATGGTGACCTTGTTTTTCTCCGTAGCACATTTATTCCACCTCTTTTCCTTCCAGCAAATCTATCACTATTCTCCGGGTCTTCAGCCTCCAAACCTTCTCAGGCGTGCCGCCTTTGACCTCCCTGTAAGAGGCCACCTCGACGATTCCAGCCTGCTTGAGGGCGGAGAGGTGATAGTAAAGCCCGGCTGGTGACATCTCCTCGCAAAGCCCGAGCTGCTCAAAGATCTCCTTCGTGCTCTTCTCACCCGCGCCGATGCATTGAATGATCTTCCATCTAGTGGGGCAGTGTAAAGCCCGAATGTACTTCTGAATGCATTTCAGGGGTTGGGGGACGTCTGCGCGGTGACACATGTGTGATTTCCTTGAGTATTCTAGTGGCTCACTTGAATATTGAAGTCAATTCTTATAAGACTTTCGAGCCTGCAGGCAGTCGTAGGACCGCATTATTGAAGCCAGAGTGCTCCAGGGTCTCTGGATATTCATTTCTTAATCATCTTCTTGATCTCTTCAGCGCTTGGCACTCTACCAACTGCCTTGGCCTCGCCGTCAATATAGAGCCCAGGGGTCATCATCACTCCGCGGTTCATGATCTCCTGAATGCTATCGATTTTAACGATCTCGGCCTTAACCCCGGACTCCTGGACGGCCTTCTCCACATTCTTCAGCAGGCTTTTGCACTTGGCACATCCCGTTCCAAATACCTCTATCGTCACCATCTTCATTCACCTCTTGAACTATAGACTTTAAGAGATTTGTACTCCCAATTGTACTTTATTCCAGTGCTATTCGCCCTAAGACACTGGCTTAAATCCTCGATACTTGATACTTGATACTTGTCATTCCGGTTCCCTCTCAGGGAAGATAGGGAACAAGAGCTCCGTAAAGCATGCCGACGAAGGTGGAGATCAGAACTACCAGGCTGATGTAAACGCCGCCTTTCTTCGCCCCTATCACTCGCCATTGACGGAAGCCTTTGAAATACTTTCAGCAACTTTCAACAGAGGTATTCAATGATAGTATAATTTATTTTTATATCTAATAAACCCGATTATTATCAGATTTTTCTGATTTATCAGAAAGGTTTAAATTCTCAGAAATATCACAATACTGCCAGGCATCACTATGACTGCAGAAGGTGAGAAGGAAACCTGCTGCACTCCCGGCGAGTACGGGTGCTGCAGAGTGGAATCGGTGGTAAGCGTTGATGATAGAGGACAGATGGTGCTCCCCAAAGAGGTCAGAGAGAAGGCAAAGATACGGCCTGGCGACAGGCTGGCTCTGGTGAGCATGGAGAAAAACGGCCAGATTTGCTGTCTCTCTTTGATCAAAGTAGAGGCGCTTGAGGATATGGTAAAAACTGTGCTCAAGCCCGTTATGGACGAGGCCTTAAAAAAATAAGTATAGTTTTACAGTTTGTTTCATTCTGGAAGGCGATGAAAATATGAAGGATCAAGAACTAAATGAGCGAAAGCTAGATTGTAAAGAGACGGATGGACAAAAGGCGAATGGGCAAGAGCTGAAAGAAATCATCAGGAAAAAATACGGCAGCATTGCCAAAAAAGGAGGCTCTTGCTGTCAATCGAGCTGCTGCGGAACGGCCGCGCCCAAAGAGATCAGCAAGAAGATTGGTTACACGGATGCAGAACTGACGGCTGTGCCTTCGGGATCGAATCTAGGACTCGGGTGCGGCAACCCAACGGCGCTGGCATCGATAAAAGAAGGGGATACAGTTCTGGATCTCGGATCTGGAGCGGGGTTTGACTGCTTCCTGGCATCAAGAAAGGTAGGTCCTGAGGGAAGGGTCATTGGTATAGATATGACCGTGGAGATGATCAAGAGTGCCAGGGCCAACGCCTTGAAGGGCGGCTATAAGAACGTAGAATTCAGGCAGGGCGAGATCGAAAAGCTTCCGGTCGAGGATGACTCCATCGATGTCATTATCTCCAACTGCGTCATAAATCTCGTGCCGAATAAAGAGCGGGCTTTCAAAGAAGCCTTCAGGGTGCTCAAACCCGGCGGCAGGCTGATGGTCTCGGATATAGTCTTGCTAAAAGAGCTTCCTGCTCTCATAAAAGAATCGACTGAGGCCTACACCGCATGCGTTTCCGGAGCATTATTGAAAGAGGACTATTTGGGTGCTATTAAATCAGCTGGCTTCCGAGAAGTCAATGTAATCGAGGAGTTTGAGTTTCCTCTGGACCTCTCGTCTAGCGGCCAGACATGCCAGATTAATTTCGACGACCAAAAGACGTCAACTGAAGAGTTGAGGATGATTGGAGATTCGATAATCAGCATAAAAGTAGGTGCAGTAAAGCCGAATGCAAGCTAATGCATCTGAAGATTCCTAAGCATTTGAGGGTGGAACTCTCTCGTCTGCAAGGCAAGATCATGACAGCTTAGGACGGGTCCCAGTCATCCACATCATATCATCTTGCGACACTCAATGATGCAACGAATCCGGACCAAATCAAGGAGCAGATGAAGTGATTTATAGAAAAGCAGGCAGAAGATCCCTCCTCTTTAGGGGGGGATGAATGCCGTACGGTTCCCGATTAACTATTACTTTCGCGCTGCCCTCATTAGCTATATCTTCCCAACGATACATCAGTAAGTAGGTATGAAGACTGCCTACAAGTTCAGGATGTATCCAAACAAACAACAGGAAGCTATGTTAGACCTCACTCTTGAAACTTGCAGGCATCTCTACAATATAGCCCTGGCCGATAGAAAGAACGCCTATGAAGTTGAAGGCATCAGCCGAAGCTATGAGGATCAGGCTGCCATGCTGACCGTTGAAAAGAAGGACGGCAATTTCAAGGGTGTCTTTTCCCAGGTGCTTCAGGATGTCTTAGACGGCTAGATAAGTCTTTCAAGGCATTCTTCAGAAGAGTTAAGGCTGGAGAAAAGCCAGGATATCCTCGGTTCAAGGGTAAGGCTGGTACAAGTCTTTCACATATCCGCAGGAAGGATTCAAGCTCGAAGGTCAAAGCTGACTCTCTCCAAGATAGGTTCTATCAGGATCTTCAAGCATCGAGAGGTTGAAGGCAAGATCAAGACCTGCACTATCAAGAAGGATAATCTTGGTCACTGGTATGCCATCTTGGTATCTGAAATAGAAGATGTACCTCAGTAGAACCTAAGACTGCTATCGGCGTGGATGTTGGCCTAAAGAGCCTGGTGGCTCTGTCCACAGGCGAGACAGTCCAGTATCCAAGATACTATGTTCAGAACTGAAAACAAGCTTGCTGTAGCCCAAAGGAATCTCTCTAGAAAGAAGAAAGGATCAAGTAACAGGCAAAAAGCAAAAGCCAAGGTTGCTAGATTGCATCAGAAGATCCAGAACCACAGAGATGAGTTCCTGCATCAAGTATCCAGGAAGCTTGTAGATTCAGCAGATCTAATTGTATTTGAAAACTTGAATATCTCAGGTATGCTTAAGAACCATCATCTAGCAAAGCATATTCAAGACCATGCATGGGGCAAACTAATCCAGTTCACTCAAAGCAAAGCTGCAAAGGCTGGCAAAATAGTTGAACTGGTAGATGCGAGATATACTTCTCAAAAGTGCTCCCAGTGTGGTATAATAGTTCCCAAGACGCTGGCAGAAAGAGTCCATCTTTGCCCTAACTGTGGGCTAGAGATGGATAGGGACATCAATGCCAGTCTGAATATCGTCACCCTCGGACTGAGGGGAAGAGCCTATCGAGATACCAGAGCACTGGTCTGTGAAGCAGGAAGCCCTGCCCCTTTAGGGGCAGGGAGGAAGTCACCGGACTCACTGGCAGGGGCACTGCCGGCTCCCCTGAAGATATCCGTTTATGTGATCCCGCACTCTTTGCACATCATCATTCTGTGGCAGAGCATCCATCAGCTTCTCCAGATAGCGCCTTTCGAGCATGCTTGTGATGGTGATGGGATAGTTGAGGTCGAAGGCCCAGCTCAAATACATAAGCCTCATGTCGTTTAAATTTTTTAAGCTGCCTATCTTCACCATCCTGCAGCCAAAAATATCGTCCAGCAGCTCCTTTGAAAATCCAGGGCTCTCAGAGAGCCCGAAGTCCAATGCAGAATTGGGCTGTTGCTCTCTTCTACTGAAGTAATCTGTTATGACCTTGAGAATATCCAGCTTATCGGCATCTCTGATTAGCCGGGAAAACAGAAGAATGTCTGCTCCCTCGTCCTCGGCAATCTCGTATTTGTTGTGATACCAAATAGCCCTGCTGAGGATGTGCCTTTCTCTTTCAGTCAATCCCTGCAGGACGGCAGAGTCCTCCAGCAGGCTCAACCCAAGCGCTGCATGATCCAAAGAAATCCCATCGCTGAACGTTCGGTGCGATCTAAGCTGCTCGAACCTTCCTACATCATGGAAGAGCGCGATGACCTTGGCAAGAGAGACGTCCTCACGGCTCAGGTCCAAAGACCTCGCTATCATAGCTATGTTATCGCAGACCCTTAGAGTATGTTCTATCTTAAGATCGATGCTCTCCTGTATCTCCCTTTCCGGAGAGCAAAAATCATCTACATAGTTCTCAAACCACGAATGGCAGAAAGAGAGATAGTCCTCGTCCATATTCAGGGCTCTCGATATCCGACCGCCTATAAAAACTTTGCAGCCACAGCGAGAAAAGATGGCAGGAGCGTCGGCGTTTCCTGATCATAGCCTACAACTTAAAAACGGTTCATCTGTTTAGATCATTGTTTGCACTTTACTAGTATATACTTTAATTAGACAAGCTATATATTTGGTCATTGGCCTTTTTATTCTTCGTTGATAAATTCACTTGGAGTTCGGGTATAGATATAATTCTCAGGATCAATACCCAGCGATGTACTTCAAGAGCCACGAGTTAGCCGTTTAAGGAAATCCAATATGAGCTAAAATTAATGCGGGTGATGAAGATGCGTTCTTTGATCGAAGCTGGGCGAATCAAGAGGAATAAAGGCTCGTCTCTACAGGATGAGGTGAGTTATGAGATGAGGTTCATGGATAATAGCAATCTATTGGAGGTAATGGATTTGCAGGGCATAATAATCCAGAATCTCTCAGATAAAGAGATCTTCAGAACGCACTCCATCGATTACTTCATAGATCACTTCAATGTAGAGAACGCCGTGATCGGCATCTTCACCGATGACGGCCTCATCGCCTACAACATTCTCTATTTTCCAGGTGAGAACGAAGATAACTTCGGAGCCGATATAAACCTCCCCAGAGATGAGCTGGATAGAGTAGCGCATCTAGCAACAGTTGCCGTCCACCCGGCTTACAGAGGCAACTCCCTGCAGAGCAAGATGCAGGGCGCTCACCTTAAAGTGATACAGGAAATGGGCTTTGAGCATGTCTGCTGCATGGTCTCGCCCAAGAACCGTCCCAGCCTTCAAAATATACTCTCTCACGGCTTGATCATAAAAGCTCTGAAGATCAAGTTCGGATGGAGGCTGAGGTATATCATGCATAAGAGCCTCTCTTGTCCGTGCGTTATCGGCCCTGAAGAGATCAGGGTCAAAAGCTCCGATATTGAGGGCCAGATCGATCTATTGAATCAGGGGTTCCTGGGATTCCGGCTAGTGGAACTCCCAGACGGCTTTGAGATATCTTACGGCAGAGCCTATCCATCGATGGCTTAACCGTTAGTATATCGATTCCTAAGCATGCGGAAAAAGATCATTGGCTACTATTATCCCAAAAATGACTATCGTAGGCCTAAAAAGTGTTAGCCTGAGGGACCAGCATGACAGCACCCCAGGAGGATGACCTCCTTGCCTGGGGTAGATAGAAACTTTATTACAACCTGCCCAATAATGCCGAAAGTATGGCTAATACTATGAAGGCTATTACTAGCCATTTTGCGGCCTCAGCGCTAATCCCGGCCACCCCTCTTGCACCCAGAATCCATGCCACTATAGCTAATATAAAGAAAACAACTGCCAGGTATATTAGGTCTGCCATAATTATCACCAAAGCTATTACTTATATATGGTTAAGGCAAACTATTTATATTTTTTCATATTCTTCTTCAATGTTAGATTCAGAAGATCGTCCATGGAGTGCGCAAGCCCATGAAAGCTTTCAGTTCCCTTTTCATCGGGATAGCCCTTGTGATCTGCAGGACCTCGCGATCGCTTAAGCTGAGAGCCATTCCTCTCGTGAGATGCCAGCGACTTTAAGGACTTCCTTAATAAGCTTCACGTCTACATCCTCCCCTTGATGAGGATTGGGCAAAACGATAACGATATCTCCTTTCTAGACAACAGCCATCGGCTCCTGAGAGACACCTATCGTATGGCCATCGATTGCTGGGATATTCAAGCCTCTTTGAAGTCTTATGGTGATCCATTCTTCAATAACCTCGATGAGATCTTCCCGGCACTCCTCGATGGTCTTGGCCGTGGCTATTACTCCTGGAAGGCCTCCCACAGTTGCCATAAATGAACCGTTCTCAAGTGCATCGTACTTGGCCCGCCTCAATGCTGCAGCAATATACTCGGCGAACATGAATGATACTATCTGCAGGCTGGATTTACAAAGCTTTGCCTTCCTGTCTTCCCTGTATATGCAAAAACCTCTCCCAAAATAAAAATACTAGTTTTAGCAACTTTAGCCCTGAGGCCCTCTTCATGTCCCGCATCATCCTCTCCGACCGCGGCTCCTTCCTCGGCAAGTCAGGCGAGCAGTTCCGCGTCACTCGCAAGGACGAGCCGGGGTGCTCGTCCCCGCACGCAAGGTGGAGCAGATCCTCGTCCTGGGCTCAGGGATATCCGTCTCCTCCGATGCCATCGAGATGGCAGACGAGCTTGAGTCCCGTATCCCGGATCTTGACAAAATCAGAGGCGATCTTGACCATTGCCGGGAGAGGAAGGAGAGAGATAGCAAGCAGGATTTGATCTTCTACGAGCGAGATCCTGGAAAATGCCATGCGCCTGGGAGCTGCAGGTACAGGGAGCACTGCCTGTGAACCCCTTGGTCGGCAAATTTATCAATGAGCTAAATTTAAGGAGAAAAAGAGGCCAAAAGAAAGAATGAAGAAATTCAGCTTCCCCTCCTTCGCGCCGCCAGCAGCAGCGCAATTACCGCAAGCGCAACCCCAGGTCCCGGCATCCCCCTGTTTTGAGCAGCTTCGGCAGGAGCTTCCTCTGCCTCCGGAGCTGCAGAGATGTTCTGAGAGATCGTCTCTTTTCCCGGTGGGGTGACCTCTATCGTCTCCTCTGCTTCAGCGGCCATTGCTTCAGCAGCCACTACATCCACATAAGCCTTTTTCCATCCTGGAGGCGATCCCACGGCAGCTGTTCCAGCCTCGAAGGAGTAGTTTCCTGGAGCGATATCCCCTGCTCGAAGAGTGAAGTTGAACTTGGTTGTGCCTGTCGGAAACACGTACCTCAGCCTGTCTGAAGACGCTATGGATAGGCCCTCACTCATGTTTCTGAAAACGACCTGTACATATGCCCCCTGACTGCCCAGGCCCTTGACTGTGACTGTGAAATTTGCATCGCTGTTTGGTTCCATGCGAATAGGCGTTACATCGGTCACCACAAACCAGTAAGATGCGGCAGCCTGGCCTGCTAGGAACAGAAAGATGAGAAATAGCAGAAGCGGAATTATCCTTTTCATGAAATGCAATTTATAGGGATAATTATAAAGATGTTTCGGAAGATTTTCAGCCCTTAATAAAATTTAAGATTACTATTATACGAAAAAGAGTACGCGCCGGCATTGCGGCGCTCTTGGTCTTTACAGTTTACAGTCCGCTTCCGCCCATGCCAGGTGGCACGCCGCTCAGGTCGCCGCCCGGCCCGATCTGATCCTTGTACTTCCTGACGTCCACGAACCTGGAGCTCTGGCCGAGCTGGACCGGCTGCTGAGCGGTCTCGCCTGCGGTCACTGCAGGTGTTGTCGCGTTATCAGTCTGAGCTTGCTCAGGCGCAGGGCATGGCTCCGGCTTCGCGACTACGGCAGGCGTATAGCTGGATACATCGGGGTTGATCCACATGGCGCTGAATTCCCCGCTCTTGGAGACTTTGCCCTGGCTGATCTGGGTGAAGTTGCCGCTAATGATCTCATTGGCAAAGGTTCCAGTCATCTTGGTAGTTGCCATTGTGTCGCCCTTTAGAGCTGTCAAAACCAACTGCACGTTATCTCCGGAAATGGAGCCGATTACCTCGGCGTTCCATGGCTCGCCGCCCTCAGGCTCATACTTGGCTTGGCCGAACAGATCCTCGCCACTCTGGTTCAGGACCATGGTAACTTGTTCGTCCTCAATTCCCGTTACAGACCATATGTACTGCAGGTTGGGTGCTGCGGCCTCTTCCGGCTGCGCTTCAGTGACTTCAGTGACGTTCTCAGGGACGGTCACGTTCTCGGGAGCGGTCACGTTCTCAGGCGCAGTTATGTTTTCGGGCGCAGTTGCATTTTCAGGCGCGGTAATATTTTCCGGGATTGTAACGTTCTCTGCGCTCGTATTATTGACGGCATCCTGACCTAGGACCAGGCCTGCGGTGAAAAAGAATACGAGCAATACAGGGACAATCATGTGCTTCAAGCTCAAATTCATACCTCCATTATTTTCCCACATTTTCCCACTCTTCCGGCGATAGGCTTTTCGTCATTTGCCTAATGTGCCCTCTAGTCTAATCTTCCCCTTTATAAGCTTTTCACTTGTCATCTTGGGGCTTATAATCGATGAATTTTTATCTTATAGATGCAGAAGATCCATTACGGTCTTCATACGGTCAAAAAATCTGGTGCCCTAAATTAACTCAGGCCTTAGACTAGTGCCGTAGTTCCGCAGAGAGTGACACCGTCTCTTAGCCGATTCGCAAAGTATGCACCCTCGGGACACCGGCATCCACATCGCATCCACATCAAATCCGGAGCCCATGCCCTTGTAGCTTGTGGCGAACTCTCTGTGGGGGAAATGATAAATATAAACAGGTGTTATTTTTCCAGGATGATCGCCCCTGAGTTTCCTGCCCATCTAGAGTGGCTGAATGCAGATCGGAGATATTCAATTAAAGATTTTAAGGAAAAGTTCGTTCTCCTGGACTTCTGGACCTACTGCTGCATCAACTGCATGCACGTCATACCCGAGTTAAAGAAGCTGGAGGAGAAATATCCTGAGCTTGTAGTCATCGGAGTCCATTCAGCCAAGTTCCACAACGAGAAGATAAAGGAGAACATCGCCCAGGCAGTCCTGCGTTATAATATAGAGCACCCGATCATCATCGACAACAACTTCGAGATCTGGAAGACCTACAGCGTAGATTCCTGGCCATCTTTCATCCTCATTGGGCCGGACAGGCAGATCATCGGCCGTGCTTCCGGGGAGGGGATCTTCGAAAGGCTGGACGCAGTCATGGAAAAGCTGACCTCCATGTATCAGGAGGCAGGAAAGCTGAATAGAGAGCGCATGCACTTCCCTCTGCTCAAAGAGGCTGCGCCCGAGACATTTCTCAGATTCCCCGGCAAGATCGATGTTGACTCAACCGCTAGAAAGCTCTTCATCTCCGATTCCAACCACCATAGAATATTAATCGCAAACCCGGATGGAGAGGTGCTGGATGTCATAGGTTCAGGCGTCCAGGGCAGAAGGGACGGAGCCTTTGGTGAGGCGGAGTTCTACCGGCCGCAGGGGCTAGCCTTCGATTCAGTCCGAAGCCGCCTCTATGTGGCAGATACGGAGAACCATCTCATCCGCATGGCCGACCTGAAAGAAAAAACAGTTACTACTATCGCTGGATCTGATGAGAAGGGCAGGCTGGTCAAAGAGGCAGGCGAAGTCCCGGAGATCTTCCTCAACTCTCCATGGGATCTGACGATTCTTGGCGAATATCTTTACATAGCCATGGCGGGGTATCATCAGATTTGGCGGCTGAACCTGGATAGCCTTTGGGTAGAAGCCTACGCGGGCTCAGGAGTTGAGGGCGTGCTGGATGGGCCCAGGCTGAAGGCCTCTTTAGCTCAGCCTTCGGGCATCACCACAGACGGAAGAGATCTCTACTTCGCCGACAGCGAGACATCCGCCCTGCGCATGATTCAGGACGATGTCGTGACCACGCTCATAGGCAAAGGGTTATTTGTCTTCGGGGATGAGGACGGGCTCTTCCCCGAGGCGCGGCTTCAGCATCCCATCGGCGTTCACTACCACGAAAACGCCCTCTACGTAGCAGACAGCTACAACCACAAGGTGAAGAAGGCAGACCTGAGAACGAGGGAAGTGACGACCCTTGTTGGGACAGGAACTGCAGGCCGCAGAGACGGAGACGCCCTTAAGGTAGGGCTGAACGAACCCAACGATTTGGCCTTTCTGGACAACAAGCTCTACATAGCCGATACCAACAACCACGTCATCAGAGTTTACGAACCATTGACTGAAAGGCTCTCTACTATGATCTTTCGCCCTGTGCCGCAAAAGGCAGAGGAGAAGGCCATTATCCTTACGGAGAGGTCGATTCCTTCCAGGTCAAAGGGATTGCACTTCCAGCTCATGCTGCCTGAAGGATACCACTGGAATAGAGATGCCGAACAGCAGATCACGGTCTCCTCGGATAACCCTGAGATAGTAGTAGTATCTTCTCCCTTAAAGAAGAACGAGGATTTCAGCTATTATGTCCCCCTGGAGGTCAGAGGTGAAGGAAAGACTGAGCTGAAGATCTCGCTCGTAGGCTACTTCTGCGATAGAGAGGCTTCCTGCTGCTTTCAGCCTGCAGAGTTCGTTCTGCCCCTCCGGATAGAAGAGAGCGCTCTTATCGAGGAGATAACCGTGGTCTACCGGCTTCTCCCTTAGCTTCTCCTTTTGCCGATCTTTTCATATCCCATGGATTTAATCTATCCTTGTGGATATTATCAAAGGCCTCGACGAGCCTGAGATGAGGAAGATGCTGGAGTTAGCATGCGGCCTTGACAGGATCATGCTTCTCCTGCTCTTCGAGACGGGTCTCAAAGTCGAGGAGCTGATCAACCTTCGCGTCTCGGATGTAGATCTGGAAGGAGGATATGTGCGAACTTCAGGAGGCGAGAAGCTGCAGATCTCTTCTCAAACGCTGGCAGAGATGAAGAGATACCTAAAGGCTAGGCCAAACCAGGGTTTTCTCTTTGAGGGCAGGTGCGGAAAACCCATTACTGTGAAGTGGAAGAGGTGCGTTCTGGAGAAGCTCCTTCATATGAAATCCAAAGATCAAGGTTTCAAGGGTCAGGGTTAAGTCGCACGGGAGGCGAAGCATTATCATGCAGTATTCAGAGGGCAGCCTGGGCAGAGTATTCGTGCTTCGAATGGATGACGGCGAGGATCTAATCGAATCGCTCCGGAAGTTCGTAATGGCAACTGGAGTAGACTCCTGCATGGCTCTCTTCATCGGGGCCCTCAAAGAGGGCCGTGCCGTGACAGGCCCGGAGCTGCCGACCATTCCGCCCGTGCCCCACTGGGAGGAGTACCGGGAAGGATGGGAGGTATTTGGCATGGCCACCATCTACCCATCCTCAGAAGGGCCCAGGCTGCATATCCACTCTTCAATGGGTAAGAGCCGTGAAGCCTTACTTGGCTGCGTGCGGGAGAAGGCCGAAGTCTATCTTGTGGTGGAGGCTGTGCTCTTCGAGTTCTCGGGGTTAAACGTCAGGCGGGAATGGGATGAAAGGACCGAGCTTTATTTACCCTCTCTGGAGAAGAAAATCTAAAGCATGCGCCCTCAAGCTTTGACTCTCAGATAATTTTTATATCATGTGACCATTATTACTATCTTGGTCTCTATGACACCCCCGAAGCTGCAGCTCGTGTTTATAGAGCCCTTGCCAGGTCCTTCTTCGGACCCTTTGCCAACTCCACGGCTGTACCGCTTATCTAGGGCAGATCCACAACCACACCCGTTGCTGTAGGCATATTGTCCTGAGGTGATGAGATGAATGTATCCCAAAAGGATCTGATAAGATCATACTGCAAAACCTGCCTCAGCAAGCTCCCTAACCTGAAGCGCAAGAGAGCACGCTGCCCAGATCCAGAATGTTCTCTTGCCAGGTATTATGATCGCCTGCCGAGTTTGCACCCTGGATCTGGGCGTTTTCTCTGCAAGTGGAAGGAGAAAAGACTAACTTTCAGGTGGTAAAAAAAATCATTGGCTGCAGGCGCACGATTTAAGAAACCGTTATCCAGTGACCCATATTCAACCTCGTAAAATGCCCCAGGATTAACGATCTCCTCCTGGCAGGACCCCTCTATAGGAGGACGTTTTAGGGGCGTTTTAAACGATTTTACGAAGCTGTTGATGTGATTTGAAGCTTCGCTTTCAGGTTTCCAGGGGCTACTTTTCGCACTCTGCCAGCTCCTGGCACTGGGCGAGATAGCCGGGGAATAGTTAAGCTCATGCCTGTCTACAGACAATCAATCTGTAGACCTTGGGGTCATTTAAGAATTGAATGTGATATTTATCGAGTAAAAGTCATAATTATATACAATTTCAAAAAGAGGAACTATTTGGAAAATTTGAACTAGTCAAACTGGCGACGGCGCACCCCGCTGCAA
>CAWJYS010000022.1:0-90731 GCA_963847095.1 Methanotrichaceae archaeon
AGTTCATCGGCCAAGGCAGTGGGAAGCGAGTCGTGGGTCACTATTACCCCGCTTTCAACAATAGCCATTTTCAGGTTTGCCATTGCCTTTGAGTAAGACATCCTCGAAGTTAGTAGCTGCATGGAGGCTTGCCTCTTGTGCCAACGCGAGAATAGGCCAGGAGGTCGTTGATGAGCTGCTGCATACGTTTGGTTCCATCTACAGCATAAGCTATGAACTCATCCGCATCCTTATCCAGCTTGCCGCTATAGCGCCTGGATAAAAGCTGTACATAGCTGGATATCATGCGCAGTGGCTCCTGTAGATCATGGGATGCGACATAGGCAAACTGCTCCAGCTCGGCGTTGGACCTGGCAAGGAGCACTTTTGCCTGTTCAGTTTTGGATCGTTCCGCTTCGATATCCTCAAGCATGTTCATGAGAGCTCGCTGGGTCTCGCCCGATTTATTCCGCTCTGCATCCATATCTTCCAGAAGGTTCAGCGTGGCCCTCTGAAGCAATTCGAGTTATTATTTTCCTCATCGAAATCTTCAAGGAGGTTCATCGTGGCTCGTGAAGTCTCACCTGATTTTTTCCGCTCCAAATCCATATCTTCCAGGAGATTCAAGGTTGCCGTTTGAAATAACTGAGATTGTTATCTCTGCATCGAAATCCTCAAGGAGGTTCAATGTGGCCCGTTGAGTCTCTTCGAAGCATCTTAAGGCGTTCAGCGGTTCTCCTGGTTCGATCAGTCATTACACGTTCTTGCTCCCTGCCATTGATTGCTCCGCCATTGCTAATGCTTCGACCTTCTTTCAGATCCTCAATCTCCCTCTTGAGATCTCGATCTCCTTTTTCAACTCCACCATCTTGAGTTCGCGTCCTACGGTCAACTTCTGGAATTTCTCCAAGCTCGGCCAACCGGTCCAACTCTCTGCGGCGTTGCTCGGCCAATTCCTCCTCGAGCCCTTTTGCGTGCCGTAACATCACGTGCGGCAGCGAAGACCCCCAGGACGTTGCCGCGGGTGTCCTTGTAGACACTGGCGTTATAGAGAACATCCGTGAGCCGGCCATCCTTATGCCGAATAGTCAGTGGATAGTCGGTAACAAAGCCTTTGGCAAAGACCTGCTGATAGCCTTCCCGGGCCTTTTCCGGCTCCGTGAAATAGTTGGAGAAGTCGGTGCCGATCAACTGTTCGCTGGAGACGCCAGTGACCTTGACCGTGGCCTCGTTGACGTCGGTGATCTTGCCGTCGGCGCTGATGGTGACCAATGGGTCCAGCGAAGATTCGATAAGGCTTCGGGCATATTGTGAAGCTTGCTTCTGGGCCGTCACGTCACGAGCTGCGGCGAATACGCCGAGGACGTTGCCACGGGTGTCTTTGTAGACGCTGGCATTGTAGAGAACGTCCGTGAGCCTGCCATCCTTGTGTCGAATCGTCAGAGGATAGTCGGTGACAAAGCCCTTGGCAAAGACCTGCTGGTAGCCTTCCCTGGCCTTTTCCGGCTCCGTGAAATAGTTGGAGAAATCTGTGCCGATCAATTGTTCCCTGGGGATGCCGGTGACTTTGACCGTGGCCTCATTGACATCGGTGATCTTTCCATCGGCGCTGATCGTGACCAACGGATCCAGAGAAGCTTCGATAAGGCTTCGGGCATATTGAGAGGCGGCGCCCAATTTCTCTTCCGCCTGCTTTCGGGCGGCAACCTCCGCGGTGACGTCTCGTGCGATGGTGGAGGCCCCGATGATGCTGGCCCTGTTTATCCTTGACAGGCGAGATGCTCTACAGACACATGAATGACTTGGCCGTCTTTTCTCATTCTTACAGTCTCATAATGATGAATGCTCTCTCCCCGCTTGATGCGCTCCAGAATCCGGGCACTTCATCGGCGTGGCCTGGTGGAATTAAAATGGAGATCGGTTTGCCATGACCTCCTCGGCGGAAAATCCATAGATCCTCTCAGCGCCCTGTTCCAGGAGGTAATGATACCGTTGGAGGTCTTTGTGATGATGGCATCATCCGAAGATTCCACAATGGAGGCTAAAAGAAACATCTTATCCTCAATAAGCTCTTCAGAAAAGCTAGATTCTCTCCCGGCATTGGTCGTTGGTCCACCTTCGTTATTTTGATTCCACTTGCTATCAGCCATCGTTGATCTCCATTCAAATTGCTATCTATCAAGTTAAAACAGTTTCCGTTCCCAGGGCATGTATTCGATTAGCTTGAAAGCTTATTTAAAAATCTGCGTTTGCCGGGCAACCCATTATTTTTGCAGCTTGAGTTGTAATTCATAATTTTTATTTTTTATGAATACCCCGCAGCTTGCTGCGGGGATGGAGGCTATTCGGTAACTAAACAAGGTATTTTAACTTAGCAAGCACTATATAAGCCAATGCTAGAGTTGCGGCATGCAAACCATTGCGTTTACAGAATTAGGTACCATATGGTGTTTTGCGTAAAATATAGAAAGAAATTACTTATTGATCGAGAAAGGATAGACTTTTTTAAGAACGTGTGCATAGAGATCGGTGAAAGATATCATTTTGTTTTTGATGCTATAGGAACCGATGGAGACCATGTCCATGTTTTTGTTGGAGCTGAGCCAAAAGATCCACCATCTAGAGTTATGCAAATTATAAAAAGCATAACTGCAAGGCAGATATTCAAAGTTTTTCCAGAGATTAGACAGCAACTTTGGGGTGGCGAATTTTGGAGTGATGGTGGTGATGTTGGCACGGTCGGTGAAGGAATTACCGCTGAAATTATAAGGGACTATATCGAAAGGCAGGGATCAAGCGACGAAAAAACAAAATTATGCTCAATTGAAACTATTCGATTTCAAATAACCATGCGACGGCGCGAACATGCCCCGCTGCTTGCAGCGGGGTGCGCCGTCGCTAGTTTGACTATTAGGTTGACTATTAGGTTGACATAATATATTGCAGCTGCACGAGGGTTTTCGAAGTTCAGGCCCCTAAATATCGGCGAGAAGGTCCTGATGATCTCATACATAATCGCCCTTAAGCAGTTTATGAGCTTTTAAACTTATCCAATTCGTCGAGCAGCCGCTTTCAGAAAATTATTCTAGATCATAACAAGATGTCCTGAAGAAATTAAGTTGACCATGAATTGGTTGAAACTATAAATCTGTGATTTTGAATACTTTCATTCAGCATTTAGTGATGATTATTAGGAAATGAGCCCTACCATTACAGGCCAGGGCTTTCCCTATTTTTCTTTGCCCCTTTACATACCCTTATATATCATAACGATTGTGAACATGTCTTCACAATCGTGAATTCAGCGCGCGCTCGAAGGGGGAAGACCTATGCGCCTCCTGCGGGACGCACATATATCGCAAGCTAAAGCTTGCTATAATGCGCCTCTTTCAGACGCACATGTCGCCAAGGTGCAGAACGGCTACGAGATTGCCCGCAGAGCAATACCAACCCGGTTCGACTCCGGGTCTTGGCTTTCGGAGGCAAAGAGTGGTATCCAAAAGTTTACAGATTCAAAAGACCTACGAGGCCCTCTTCGCTTTAGAGGATCTCAGAGAGATCTTTAGGCAGTCGTTGCCTACAGGTTTTGATGCCAAACAGGTAGAAGAGTTCTCGAATACTCTGAAAAGGGTTAAGGGCATCATCGATGATTTAGAAAAAGGTGAGGGCAAGCCGGCCTGCAACAAGATCGGACAACTGGACCCAAGGTCCAGGGAGGAGGAGTTCATAAATATCCATCCCATCCAGGCTGCAGGAGGCTAACGCCCGAGGCTCGCAAGGCCATCATATCCTATGGCGACGGCTACTCTACCTGCGATTACTGCAGAAAGCCTTTCCGCCTAGACAAGATTACCCGGCCAGGCATTGAGGAGTTTCACTCTGAGCTCGCCAGAGTTCGTCAACATGGACCAGGCACGAGTAGTTCCCGGAGCCCGAAGGGGCTTCCAGGCGGTTACCCAATCTCTGGTGGAGAAGGGCGATAGTGTAATACTGTCGTCTCTTGCCCACTACACGGAGTTCCTGGCGGTGGAGGTGGCGGGTGGCGTGGTCAAGGAAGTGCCTCTGGACAAAAATAACATTGTTACCGCAGAGGCTACGGCCCAGAAGATTGAGGACGTAAAGAAGGAGACTGGAAAGCAGCCTGCCCTCATAATGATCGACCATTTCGATTACCAGTTTGCCAATGAGCACGACATCCACGGCATAGGCAAGGTGGCAAAGGAGTACGGTATTCCCTTTCTGTACAATGGAGCTTACACAGTGGGGATAAGGCCTGTGAACGGGAAAGAGATCGGCGCAGATTTTGTAATCGGCTCTGGCCACAAGAGCATGGCCTCAGTCGCTCCGTCGGGCATTCTGGCCACTACGAACGAGTGGGCTCCCAAGATCTTCAGGACTACGCAGATGGTAGGCGACTTGACAAAGAGAAAGTTCGGCATCAAAGAAGTTGAGAACATGGGATGTACGCTCATGGGAGGCACCCTGATCTCTATGATGGCATCTTTCCCCCGGGTCAAAGAGAGATCTCAGAGCTGGGACGAGGAAGTAAAGAAGTCCAACTACTTCCTGGAGCAGTTCCAGCGCATCCAAGGCTCTAAGGTTCTGAGCGAGTGGCCACGGAAGCATACTTTGACCAAGGTGGATACGACAGGTAGCTTTGATGTCGTGGCCAAGACCCACAAGAGGCGGGGCTTCTTCTTCAGCGATGAGCTGAAGGATAGAGGTATCATAGGCGAGTTTGCTGGGGCCACACGCACCTGGAAGCTGAACACCTACGGCCAGACCTGGGAGCAGATAAAGTACACGGCAGATTCGTTCCTGGATATAGCGAACAAGTATGGATTAAGCATTAACTAAAAAAGAGGAAAAATGAGCGAAAAGAAACTTGGCTTGGGCACATTGGCGGTTCACGCCGGCCAGGAGACGCCCGATCCCACCACTGGATCTAGGGTCGTCCCCATCTACCAGACCTCCTCCTACGTCTTCAAGAGCACAGAACATGCAGCAAACCTTTTTGCCCTAAAGGAGTTCGGCAACATCTATTCCAGGATCATGAACCCAACCAACGACGTCTTTGAAAGGCGCATTGCCGCTCTGGAGGGCGGAAGCGGGGCTCTGGCTGTGGCTTCTGGCCAGGCTGCCATCTCTCTGGCACTATTGGCCATCACTCAAGTTGGGGACGAGATTGTATCTGCAAACAACCTCTACGGAGGAACCTACGAGCTGTTCCACTATACCTTCCCAAAGCTGGGGCGAAAAGTGAAGTTCGTGGACTCTACCCGGCCAGAGGAGTTTCGAAAGGCGATAACGGAAAAGACGAGGGCAATCTATGCCGAGACTATCGGAAATCCCAAACTGGATGTTCTCGACTTCAAGGCAGTAGCCGAGATTGCGCGCGAAGCGGGCGTCCCATTTGTTGTAGATAACACAGTGTCAGTCGGTGTGGTCAGGCCTATTGACTTTGGCGCGGACATAATAGTCGCCTCGGCCACGAAGTTCATAGACGGCCACGGAAACTCCATCGGCGGAGTAATCGTGGACTCGGGCAAGTTCGACTGGTCAAACGGCAAGTTCCCGGAGTTCACAGAGCCCGACCCCAGCTATCACGGCCTGAAGTACTGGGACACTTTCGGAAACTTCCCCGTCCTTGGCAACGTTGCCTTCATAATCAAGGTGAGGGTGCAGCTTCTGCGAGACCTGGGACCTAGCCTCAGTCCCTTCAACGCCTTCCTCTTCCTCCAGGGGCTGGAGACTCTGGTTTTGAGAATGGAGAAACATTCCAATAACGCCATCCAGGTTGCGAAGCATCTCCAGGGCCATCCAGCAGTTGCCTGGGTGAATTACCCGGGATTGGAGAGCCATCCCAGCTATGATCTGGCCAAAAAGTACCTGAAGGATAAAAATGGCGCCATCCTCGGGTTCGGCATAAAGGGCGGCCTTGAGGCCGGACGGAAGTTCATCGAGTCTCTGGAGTTGTTCTCGCATCTAGCAAACATAGGCGACTCCAAGAGCCTGGTGATTCATCCCGCGTCTACCACTCACCAGCAGCTCACGCCTGAGGAGCAGGCGGAAACGGGAGTGACGCCAGACTTCATCCGGCTTTCCATCGGTATCGAGGATGTAGAGGATATCATTGCAGATCTGGACCAGGCTCTGGCCAAAGCGGTGAAATGAAGCGGGAATCTGTAGGCCTGGTCGAGACTCGATGCTTCCGCGTTCCAGACGAGTTGTTCTGGAGCACGGAGACCGGCTCAGCGAAGTGAGCGTGGCCTATGAGACTTATGGCCAGTTGAACCGGGAAAGGAGCAACGCCGTCCTGATCTGCCACGCTCTCTCCGGCGATGCCCATGCCGGGGGCTGGCGTAAAGGAGAGGAGAAGCCCGGCTGGTGGGACATCATCATCGGTCCAGGCAAAGCCCTGGATACAGACAAATACTTCGTGATCTGCTCGAACGTCCTTGGAGGATGTAAAGGAACGACCGGCCCCTCCTCTGTAAACCCCAGGACCGGTAAGCCTTACGGCCTGGATTTTCCAGTCATCACCGTAAAGGACATGGTGGATGTTCAGAGAAAGCTGATCGACCATTTGGGCATCAAGAAGCTCTTTGCCGTGGTGGGTGGCTCATTTGGAGGCATGCAGGTCCTGCAGTGGTGCATATCCTATCCGGAGATGGTGCGTCTGGCAGTGCCCATTGCCACCAGCGCCTACTCATCGCCCCAGCAGATAGCCTTCAACGAGGTAGGCAGAAGGGCGATCACCTCCGACCCTGACTGGAACGATGGCAATTACTACGGCCAGATTATGCCCGCCAGAGGTCTTTCCCTGGCCAGGATGATCGGCCATATAACCTACTTAAGCGACGAGTCCATGCACCAGAAGTTCGGCCGCAGGCTGCAGGACAAGAGCGAGTACAGCTTTGACTTCTCCTCCCGGACTTTCAGGTGGAGAGCTATCTGCGATACCATGGCGATTCCTTTGTAAAGCGATTCGATGCCAACTCCTATCTCTACATAACCAAGGCCATAGACTACTTCGACCTGACCAAGAACGGCGCTCGATCTTTAGCAGAGGCCTTCAAAGGAGTGAAGAGCCAAGTTCCTGGTCATCTCCATCAGCTCCGACTGGCTTTATCCCCCATACCAGTCAAAGGAGATCGTTGAAGCCCTGGTCGCCAATGATATCGACGTCAGGTACTGTGAGATCAAGTCCAACTACGGCCACGACGCATTCCTTCTGGAGTCGGGCCAGATGAACTACAACATTGGCAACTTCCTCTCCCGCACCTGTGTGGGCGATGTGATGATCAAAGACGTGGTCACTATAAAGCTGGGCGCAAGAGTTGAGGATGCGGCCAGGATCATGATGACCGAAGGCGTTACTCATCTGCCCGTGATCGCTGAGGACGGAAGGCTGGCGGGCATTGTCACAGCCTGGGACGTGTCCAAAGCAGTAGCACTGAAGTACACTCAACTGGAGGAGATCATGACCCGGGAGGTAGTCACCTCTACGCAAAGCGACCCAATCGAGCGCGCTGCAAAGCGGATGAACGAGCACAACATCTCTGCCCTGCCCGTCGTAGACAAAGAGCAGAAGGTCATTGGAATGGTGACTGGAGACGGCATAAGCAGGCTGATTGGGGTCTGCAGATGAAGATTCTATTTTTCATACCCCCAACTTGAGCTCGCGACTTTAGCCATGCCTGAATCACCGTCTCCACAAAACTTTAATCAGCCCACAACCTTAAGGATCGAGGCCGCGTGGAGAGAGCCAGATGAAACCAGAGACAGAGTTTAGCTTCCAGGTACTGAAAGAGGATGGAGACACAAGGGCCAGGCTGGGCCTGATCAGGACCAGGCGCGGCTACATACAGACGCCCTACTTCGTGCCCGTGGCGACCCTGGCTTCAGTCCGCTCCCTTGGAGCCGACGACCTGGAGGCCCTTGGAGTACAGTGCACCCTGGCCAATACCTACCACCTCCACCTAAAACCCGGCGATGAGGCCATAAAACGCTTAGGCGGCCTGCACAGGTTCATGGGCTTTGAGGGGCCGATATTCACAGATTCCGCAGGCTTTCAGGCCTTCTCCCTCGGTTTTGGCCGAGAGCACAACATTAACAAGGTGGGTGGAGTCTTCCCCGAGGGCAAAACTACCGAGGAGAAGAAAGAGAACCTGACGAAGATCACGGACGAGGGCGTCTCCTTTAAGTCCGTCTACGACGGGGCCTGGCATTTTCTGGATGCCAAAGCCTCCATGAAGATCCAGTCTTCCTTAGGATCGGACATCATCATGGCCTTTGACGAGTGCACCTCGCCATTATCCGATTACGATTACACCTGGAAAGCCATGAAAAGGACACATGACTGGGCCAGGCTTTCGCTGGAGCATCACGACCGAAATCAGGCCATCTACGGAATAATCCAGGGAGGCTGGTTCGAGGACCTGCGGCGGGAGAGCACCGAGTTTATCTCGTCGCTACCCTTCGATGGCATAGCGATTGGTGGCTCTCTTGGCAACTGCAAAGAAGATATGCACCAGGTTTTAGATTGGGTGGTTCCCAGACTTGATGGTAGGCCAAGGCACTTGCTCGGAATCGGCGAGGTCGACGACATCTTCGAGTGTGTGGAGAGGGGAATCGATACCTTCGACTGCGTCACCCCGACGAGGATCGCTCGAAGGGGAAACCTGTTCATCAGACCTGAGTCCAACGGAAGCCCTGAGAACAAGTTCAGGATATCGATAAAGGCCGCAGAGCACAAAGAGGATTCGCAGCCGGTGGACCCGAACTGCTGCTGTCCCACATGTCGGCGATACTCCAGGGCCTACCTGAGACACCTCTATATTGCCAAAGAGCTCTCTTACTTCCGGCTGGCATCGATGCATAATCTCCACTTCATGCAGAGGCTGATGGAGGAGATAAGGGAAGCCATAAATAGCGGGACATTTTTCCAACTGAAGAAAAAATGGCTGCAGAATTGAAGGTTAAGGAGAGCGGCGAGGAGCCTTCAGAGGAAACATCGATTTCCGAGAAGACAACGATTTCCGAGATTTCCAGGGAAACATCGATTCTAAAGAAGACGTCAATAGAAAGAAGTATGCTCAGACTTGACAGAACTCAGGCATCGATAATCCTCTGCGGCCTCTACCTGTTCTTCTCCTTTGCCGGAAACATCGCTGCGACAAAGGTCACCTACTTCGGCAGCCTGGTGATGGACGCAGGGTTCATCTACGCCCTTACATTCACCTGGCGGGACCTGATCCACAAGCAGCTCGGAAAGAACGCGGCTATTACTACCATCTGGCTCAGCGCTGCAATAAATGTCATGGCTGCGCTGTACTTTCAGCTGGTCGTCATTATGCCCGCGGAGCCGAGCTGGGCTGAGGCCGGTGGCCAGGCCGCCTGGGAGTTTCTGTTCTCTCTGCAGTTTCGGATAGTCCTGGCATCGATCATCACCGCCCTCATCGCCGAAATAATCGATACTCAAGTCTATCACCGCTGGACTAGAGGTATTGGCAGGAACAGGCCGCAGTGGTCGAGGGTCTTCGTATCCAATTCAATTTCGATCCCCATCGATAGCTTGCTCTTCCCGCTGATTGCCTTCTTTGGAATTGTTAGCGCCGATGTCATGGTGCAGATGTTCTGGACAAACATCATAGTGAAGGCGATAGTTACTCTGCTGGCCTTCTGGACGATTTATCTGGTGCCGGAAAAGCCGATTTACAGCGAATAAGTGGTGAATGAACGTTCAGCTCAGATGTTGACTATAAAAGCTTACGAAAAACCACCACAAAGCCCACAAAGGGCACAAAGAGGGTTTTTGAACTTCATGAATTTTCGGGATGCCCCCACAATAGATTCTGTACCGGATTGCATGTAAGCCTAAACTAGGCATTGGGTTACAGCATAAGCAATCGAAAATTATTTAGAATATTGTAAGCCAAATTACATTTCGCATAGGGAATATTAGATTTCATTTGTAAACCTTAACTCCGCGAATATAGGGAATAGATTGGCTTTTTAGGATGCGATTCGGCTTATGGATCATTATTTAAGCGAAAGCTTGATATATAATTATTCCCCATATGGCGAACATGGAACCTTGGGCTAAAGAGTGGTTGGAGGATCAAAGAAATAAAGGAGTTAAGTGCCTTGAGATAAAACAGCACGGCACCAAGCATTACGTTTACCATTCCACAACACACTGGGACAAGTCTCAAAATAAAGCGATAAAAACATCAAAATACGTAGGCAGACTTGATCCAGTGCATGGTTTAATAAAGTCTCATGAAGAAGATGGTCAAAAGGGAAAGGCTGTAAAGCCAACCAAGGTTAAAAATGTTACTGAGTATGGCAACGCCCTTTTACTTCAGAAAGCTATGAATGAGCTAAAACCGCTCTTAGTAGAAGGATTTCCTGACAATTGGATGGAAATTTATTCCCTCGCTATGTTGCGGGTTACTGGCAATGTTCCTTTAAAGAGAGCTGAAAGTGCTTGGCAAAAGCTCTATAATGTGGAATCTATTGCTCCAAATCTTAAATCCCAAAATCTTTCTAAATTGATGCAAGAGGTGGGAAGCAATCGTAAAGGTCAGCGTGTGGTGTTTAAAGGTCTTCTTGATCCGAGCGAGCAGCTTGTATACGATTTGAGCTATATGTTCTCACGTTCTGTAACCATAAGTCAGGCAGAAAAGGGCTATAATAAAGATAAAATTCAGTTGCCTCAAATTAACATAGTGTTACTTTGCAATGCTGATACAGGGCTGCCGACGATGATACGATCCCTTCCTGGTAGTGTCAAGGACATAGCGACCTTGAAGAACTCCCTAGCTGAGTTTGATATCCACAACAAAATGCTTATATTAGATAGAGGATTCTTCTCGGAAGAGATCTTTACTGATCTGGATGAACTAGATGTCTCATACCTCATTCCTGCAAGAAGAAACAGCCATTATTATGGCACGCGCATTCACCTTAATGGTCACTTTCGCTATCATAAGAGGCTAATTCGGTGTGGTAGCAGAAAGTGCGGGGATAAGTATCTCTATCTCTTTGAAGACCAAGACCTTTTGCTTGAAGAGCGTAATACTATTTACGACAAACTAGATAGAGGTGAGCTTGACAAGAGTCAATTTGATAAAAAACTAAAAAATGCAGGTAGAATCCTAATTCTGTCAAATCGAAAGATGTCTGAGCAGGAAGCTTATGAGTTCTACAAGAAAAGAGACGTAGTTGAGAAATTATTCGATACATATAAATCAACTTTATATGCTGATAGGCTGTATCTACATAGCGATGAAAGCGTTTTCGGACATGTATTTATTGCATTTCTATCGCTCTACGCATATTGTAAAATTGAATCGCTATTAAAGAAAGCCAAACTAAATAAAAACATCACTCCAATAGATTTATTATTCGAGTTTAGCAAAATATATCACATCGATTTCGGTGAGGATGGCGCTATTATGGAAATTCCTAAGAAGGTTCGTGATCTAGATACAAGGCTTGGATTAAATCTATTCCCCATATGATGCGGAGTTAAGGTTGTAAAGTATCATCGAACTCTGATTTCAGGCTGAATGCTTTGTTAACAAAGGTGATTTGAAATGGAAATCGACGAGGCCATTATGGCAGACCACGACGAGTTTAGGAGAACCCTCGCGAACATAGAAAAAACCACTGAAGATGATGTGGATCTCAGGAAGCAGATGCTACCGCATTTCATAAGAATACTCTACGCCCATCATGTGGCCGAGGAGGAGACGCTCTTTCCGGCGATGGAGAAAAAAGAGAAGCTAAAGACCATGGCTCTCGATCTGACTGAGGAGCATAGAGCAATGATGATCCTGCTGAATGACCTGGAATTGTCCGGGTGGGACTTTAAGTACTGGGTCTACAGGCTCCGTCCATTCCGGGAGATCATCATCGTCCATTTGAACAAAGAGGAGAAAGTCTTGATTCCTGATTTGCAGAACTACTTCTCGCAGGCTGAGATCAATGAGTTGAGCAAGGGGTTTGATGCAGTACGGTCAAGGGAGTTAAATGCAAAGTAATCGCACACGGCTTATTTTTCTTTATCGATTCCAAGATAAACCTTAGCGATCAGAGGGAGGGGGAGCTTGAGTTCCTGGTGATGCCTTCTTTTAAATAATCTTAAGTAAGTTTAAATATGTAGAATTGCCAACACGTTAAGAAGAAGTGATCAGCTATGAGTAGATTAACAACTATAGTTCTGGCTGCAGCATTTTTGTGTATCGCTGCAGCCTCTGCCAGCAGCATCTGCGATAATGCGCCATGCGAGACTCCGATCAACGTCAGCGTGGGAGAGAACTTCACCATCTCACTGGCGTCCAACACAGGATCGACGGGCTTTGAATGGTGGACTCAGTTTGACACTGAATACCTAGACCTGTTAAGCTCTTCCGTCCAGACTCCAGCTTCAAGCCCAGGGATGGTTGGGGTTCCTGGTGAACAGCTTTTCACCTTCAATGCCAAGATGGCCGGGAATACCGACGTGATCATGCTCTCGCTTCAGCCCTGGGAGAACGGCACTATCGGAACTAGAATGATTTTCCCAGTCAATATCGAATAAGAAAAACCATTCATACTTTTTTAATTATATCAGTACCGTTTAATTTCGATTTTCAACCGTCCAAGATCGGCCATGATATGATCTCCCGCCGTTTCAACATAAAAGAGCAAAGACCACTCTGCGGGCGCTCTTCTACTTTGCAATGCAACGAAAGGAGTCAGACTACCCCATATGCGGCGGCTTCGTAGGGGAGATCAGGTGCACCAGGTCCTATCACGAGAGCGACGGGGAGAAGCTGCCCAAGTGGGCGGGCAAGGCCCGCAGGATGGGCTTCATCCCCGCCAATGCCATCCTCGAGGAGTTCCTGGAGAGCATGTCTTCCTGTCGGCAGTGTCGGCGGCAAAGCCCGCAATCGAGTCCGGAACCTGCCAGGTAGAGCTATGGCTAAATAAATCTGCCTTGAATCAGCTGCTGCAGCCTGTATGCCGGAGATACGGCGTTACCCTGGTTTCGGTTGCCGGCAGGCCTTCAAAGGAAGCCATCGTTAGCCTTTTCACCCGATCCAGAGGCCATACTACGATTATCCTCTGCCTCTCTGACCTCAGTCCAGGCGACTTCTCTTTCTGCGAGGAATTGAGGCTCATGATAGATGAGGACGAAGACGAAGACAAAGGCAAAAGCAAAGGCTCAATAGATGGGAATGTCCAGATAAAGCGTATTGGCTTAACGCCCGAACAGGTCCTGGAGCTTGAAATCCCCATGGTACCTGTAAAGAAGGGCTCGAGAGAAGATCAGAAGAAGTATAAGAGCTATCTGAAGCCCTACAGGCTCAGCAGTAAAAGAATGGCCGAGCTGGATGCACTGGAGGTTTATTATCCGGGAGGCATAGCTGGGTTCGTGGAAGGGGCTATTTCAAAAGCCCTTACCTCTACCACTACCGCTCCACCTGCCTGATCAGGTTCTCATCGATCACCACGCTCTCGTCCACAGCGGAGAGGAGCTCATCGTGAATTGAGCTGGGTGAGTAGTAGAGCACCACCACTACTCCGGATTCCTTAGCTGCTTCTATTGCAGGCACGAAGTCGCTGTCGCCGGTAACGACGACGGCTTTTCCTATCATCCTTCCGCAGCTCAGCCTCACCAGGTCCACGGCCAGGGCTATATCCACCCTCTTCTGGATGAACTCGCCTCCTACACACCCAAGCCTTCCCAGCTTCACCTCGAACCTGGGCAATTTTTTCAGGGTGTAAACGAACTTATCCATAGCTGCGAACCGTCTGCGCTCATCTTCCGTTGGAGGGCAGCTCTGATAAGGCATGCAATTGTAGTAGTAGGTTCTGAGTCGCTCGTTTTTGCCGCAAAGGATATCCGAGAAACGGGCAAGATCTATCTTAGGCTTGCCAAAATCCACATCGAGAATCTTCGTCAAGTAAGCGCCATCTATGAGTACAGCTGCACGATTGTCCAAAATAGTCCCCCTGGTTCATAATTTACTGCCATCCACCGGAACGGCAGCGATCATTATCCCACTCTAACTCTCGGATAAAGCTATATCTAATTTGCGATGATTGAGATTCTTATCTTTGTTCCTTAACATTAATCTCTATTCTTCTTGCTAAAAATTACAAATAATCATGACAACTATACAAATAATGTCAAAATGTGATGGCAACATCGGCTGAGTATATTCCGGGACATTCGATTGGTTTTGATTTTGGAATGACTCAGTTACTCAGTTGCTCAGCCTTGACTGCTCTCTGCCTCTCCGCTCTCCACTATCTCCACCAGCTGGATCTCAAAGGTTAAGGTCTGCTCCACCAGCGGATGGTTGGCATCCAGGGTGACTGTGGATTCGGTCACATCAGTTATCTGCACAGGAACCACAGTGCCGTTTGATGCGCAGATCTCCAGGATCATGCCCTCCTGGGGCACTATGTCCTCTGGAAGGTCTTTCCTATCCAGACTTATGACTCTGTCCTCCCGGTATCTTCCATACGCCTTTTCAGGAGGTATCTTCACCGTTTTTGTGTCGCCGGGGCTCATGCCAACTATTGCTTCTTCAAATCCCGGAATAAAGCGGCCTGAGCCTAACTTGATCTCCAGTGGATCTGCGCCCATCGATGAATCGAAGGGAACGCCGTCTTCCAGCTTGCCAGTGTAGTGCACCTTCACGGTGTCTCCCATCTTTGCCTGTGCCATTAAATCTGCCTCTTTTCCTGTCTTGAAAACGCCTGGATAAATTTTGTAGCTTCAACTATTTAGAAGATGGTGTCTCTAGCTGTTGACATGACAAACCAAAAGAAGACTAAATATCCCAGTAGTGTCTTAGATATAAGAAGGTGCAAGGATAAGAAGGATGGGTGGAGCAAAAATCCTCCTCCAACAGCATCACAGGTGATAATCTAATGAAGGTATGGAAACCCGATCTAGGGCTGCAGGCCAGAATGCTGCTCACCATATTCCTATTGGGAGTAGTCTATCTGATCTTCCTGGCGGTGCTGGCCTATTTCCGCGCCGATCTGCTCACTACATTGATCTTCATAGGGGGGTTCATGTTCCTCCAATACTTCTACTCAGACAAGATGGTGCTCATGTCCATGGGCGCTAAGACGGTCTCGGAGAGCGAGGCCCCTGAGCTTCATGAAATAGTCTCAAGGCTCTGCTCTATAGCAGGCCTGCCCAAGCCGAAGATTGCCGTAGTGAAAAGCAACGTTCCCAACGCCTTTGCCACCGGCAGAAACCAGAAGAATGCCGTAGTGGCGGTAACTACAGCGATCACGCAGCAGCTCAACAAAAGTGAGCTTGAAGCGGTGCTGGCCCATGAGCTAACCCATGTAAAGAACAGAGACGCAATGGTGCTGACCATTGCCAGCTTCCTATCTACGCTGGCCTTCTTCTTCGTACGCAACTTCCTGCTCTTCGGAGGAGGCAGGCGCGACAAGGACTCGGGAAGCAACCTCATGATCATCTGGTTGGTCTCAGTCGTAGTCTATGGAGTGAGCTATCTCCTTATTTTAGCCCTCTCCCGCTACCGCGAGTTTGCGGCAGATAGGGGATCGGCGATAATTACAGGGCAGCCGTCCAACCTGGCATCAGCCCTCAGGAAGATCTCGGGGATCATGCCCAGGATACCATCGGAGGATCTGAGAAAGGTCGAGGGAGCGAATGCATTCTTCATAATCCCGGCGGTCTCTAAATCGTCAATCTTCAACCTGCTCTCCACCCATCCGTCCTTGGAGGCGCGAATCGCCGCTCTTGAACGCATAGAGCAGGAGCTGGCGGTCTGATGGGGCTGATCGATACGATTCTGGGAAGGACAGAGCTTCCGGCAGCCAGAACGGAGAAGCTCTTCGCCATCTCAACCGCTGCCGTCACCCTGGAGGCCAGCCTGGGGCTGAAGCCCGACGGCGCTGCGGCCATATGCTTCAAGCCCATAGAGTCCTCAAAATACGATAGAGCACGCAAAGAGATCGAAGACCTTCTCAGGATCAGCACCAAAGAAAGCGGCGTGCAGTACAGACTGCAGAAGGACGAGTACGGCTACCTCTGGGCAGTGCTGGAGGATCCCGACTTCGAGGATCTGGTTACTACTATTCACATGATAAGCCAGACTCTGATAGAGCAGGGCTTTGGAACTCAGCTTTTATGTGCTGTTTACCGCTTCAGGGGCGAGAAGACCGTCTACTGGATCTACAGCTTCAAGCAGGGCGCCTACTATCCCTTCGTGCCAACGGGCGACCGGCAGAGGGACAACTCCCTGGAGTTCAGGCTCAAGGCCATCATGGAAAAGGAGATGCCTGTAGAAAAAGACCTGGCGATGTGGTATCCCCTTTGGGGGATGCCCATATAGTACGGTACAACTAAAATATAGGGGTCACTAATATACCGATGGAAGGGAACGGAAAATGCAACAATATTAAATCCCTTCGAGGTACATAGGATCTTGATATGTTCACAGAATACATTCAGGCAGCTTTAAGACGTGCCAAATATGAGACCCTGGAAGACGGCACCTATATGGCCACCGTGGATGGCCTTCGAGGTGTAATAGCCATAGGTGATACCATCGAGGAATGTCGTGAGGACCTCGTTGAGGTCATTGAAGGTTGGATAGCACTCCGGCTTAAGATGGGTGATACGGTTCCCGCTATTGACGGTGTCATGTCAGCATTCCTAATCCGCACCATGGAAAAGACATCCGTGTAAAACTGTTATCCCAGATCCTCCGTGAAGGCGGAATCTCTCGTGAGGAGTGGCTCTCAACAGCGTAAAAACCCAAGCCAAAAAGCAGTTATATTTGAAAGATATTCTCGAGCAATTAGGTGGTTCCACGAGATTCAGCAGGTGCCCGAAGCACCTTCGCATTATGAAAACTCCTGTGAAGGCGCAAACACTTTGTGCAAGACCCTGCAAGGTTAATGAATCTTTCAAAAATTGCCAATTTTTTTCGAGGTGAAAGGGCGTGAAGCTTAAGACTGCAGCGGTTATTGGTATAGTGTTGGTGGCGGTGATACTCGCCGCCGCGTTGTTTTATAGTTACTCTAACCAGGCAGGATATACAACCGACGCAAGCGTTGAGCGCGATCAATCTCATAATGGGGACGGCTGGATCATCTGGACTCCGGATGAAAGTCAGCACGATTCACAAGATGGATCAGATTACTCACAAGATGGCTCAGACAATGTAGACTCAGGGCCCACTACTTCCTTTGAAGACTTCTATGATAGCGATAAATCAGAAGCCGATGCATCTCAGGAGACTTCTTTTGAGGACTTTTACTCAGATTCCGGTGGCTATGACAGCGGCTCTGATACCAGCTTCGACGACTTCTATTCAGACAGCGGGTCAGACAGTGGCTACGATAGTGGCTATGATAGCGGATCCGATAGCTGGAGTGACAGCGGTGACTGGGGCGACAGCGGTGATTTCGGAGGGGATTCCGGTGGCGACTGGTGATATGATTGATCTGAAGTGGGCTAAGATCGATAACGAGTGGGTGATATACCAGAGCGAGCTGGACGAGTGGGTCAAGACCAACGGCCGACCCTACTGTCCTGTCTGTAAGGCCACAAAGGGCGTCAAGAATGCCCGCAAAGAAGGCAACATCAAGCGCGGGGAATGCGCAAGCTGTGGCGCTAGACTAGCGATAATTAAGGGCTGAGGACCGCTGGGTTCGACTAAATGCTATGAAAGTACGGAAGCACTGGGAGAGATAGGGAAGCGGCAGAGAGAAGCCGGGATTCAGGTGCATCCCAGCTCCCATGCCTTCTTTGCGATCTTCGTGACTGAAACCTTAATCTATCAAGGTTTCAGTTTCAGTCCTCGATCAGCCCTTGACCGCTGAAGACGCGCCTGGCTTCATCCAGGGTCAGATCCTCTGGGGGGACAATTATGTCTGAGGGCAGTATCTCCACAGGATCAAGCGGTTCCCCCTTTTCCTTGATAGTTGAGATCATTTGGACAAGATCTTTTTTAAACTTCTTCTGGTCTCCTTTGCTGACATGTTCTACAATTTTGTTGTCGATTTTGTTTAGGTCGTCCAGGAGGCAGCTATCAACTCGATACTGCCCCTCGCCCATTATCCTGATGATCATTTCCCTGCCTCCGACTTGAGCCTGGCAAGCTCAGCTTCAACGTCGGTCTGCGCCTTGGCCTTGGCCAGCTCTCTCTCGATCTTGTCGCCGCCGGTGTAGTCCTCAAGGACCCCCGACTCCAGAAGCTCGTCTAGCGCAGCAGAGCGGGCCTTCATATCCTCGGTCTTGTTCTCCGCCCTCTCCACGGCCAGCCCCACGTCGGCCATCTCTTCGCTGATGCCCGTCACGGACTCCGTGACCTTCACCTGGGCTTCTGCAGCAGAGTACTGGGCTTTGATGGTCTCCTTCTTGGCTCTGAAGGACTCTACCTTTGTCGCCAGGCGGCTCTCTGCGGCCATGAGCTTCTGCTGCTCGGCTGTCAGGTCTGCGATCTGCTGGTCGAGGCTTGCGGACTGGGCCTGCAGAGCGACTTTGCGCTCCAGGGCCATCTTCGCCAGGTCGTCTCTGCCCGCCTTGACGGCGTCCTTGGCCTGGGCATCAGACTGGTCTATGCTCATCTGCAGCTTTGCCTTCTGCAGCTCTAGCCGCTTCTTTGAGGTCGTGACATCCGCGACCCCTCTCTTCACGTTTTGCAAAAGCTCCAGCTGCTTTTCGTAGGAGTAGTCCAGGGTCTCCCTGGGGTCCTCCAGCTTTCCCATGATCTTGTTCATCTTGGCACCAATCACGGTGCTCATGCGATCGAGCAGGCCCACTTTCACTCCTCCGTTTATGTATTTCGATATCTTACAAGATTACTAAGAGTTCTTCTCTTAATTACATTTGCATGACCACTAACTTCGGTCAGCTCATTTGGCTGCTAAAGGAAAATAACAACGGGAAATGCTTTTTTTGCTGGGGTCGAAGCTCACATCTATTTATCCGATACTTGCTGGGCAAATACCCAAAGTATTCAGATCGACTTCTCCAGCCGCAAGAGGCTTAACCAGAAGTGTTCCCGCACGAAACGCCCTGCGAACCTCATCTATCTTTCTGGCTGTTTCCAACGAATAGTAAGCCTCATCGCAGTTTTCGCAAACGAATGCAGGAATGTTTTTGATTACTATTACGGTATTGTTTACTTTAGCCGTAATCTCAGTAGTCCCTTCACGAAGCTTACCCCCACAGCATTGACATTCATTTGGAATCATTTTTATTTCCTCACTCGACCCTCAATCCATTTGTCCTCTGCGGGCCTGTAGGCCGTCACAACCTTTATGTGATCTGCACATACTGCAACGTCCACATGGCAAAGCTGCTCATTCATGTCGTGCCCAAGCATCAAGACTTCAGGGCATGGTCTGCATTCTGGATATTCTTCTATTACATCGCCATTCATTAATAATCTTATCACATCATCGGGAGAAATATCTCTCTCGAACATTCTCTCGCCTGCATGTTTGGAGAATATAACTTTGCCGGCAATCGTAAAGAGCCTTATCCTACTAAGTAGATTTGATGCTACCTCTTCTTCGCTCGTTGCCTCACCACCTTATCACCATTAAAGAAGTATCTTCCCGGTTAAGGTTATGCGAACCTCTTTTGTCTTGCCCTTCGGGGTAAGATCCAAGGCTCTTAGTTCTGCAAGCTCACCAATCTGCCTCGAAACGGTGCTCTCCGAGATCTTCAGTCTTTGGGCGATTTCCGTTATTGTGGTGGGCTGGTTCTCGCTGACGTCCTTTAGAACCCTTTTTAGCCTTTCATCGAGGATATGAGTAATATTAGGCAGGACTATCTCGTTCACAGGATACGGCCGCCCGACTACCGCAAGCATGATCGCAACGAGGCTGAAAACCCGACAGGGAGTCAACTACCACCCTAAACGTGGTGGCTTGTGCCTGAGCAAAAAATCTCGACACAATAGGCAGGTTGACTGCTACCCTTGCGCTATGTTAGTAGCCGCTACGTTGTCTGCTGGGCCAGAGAAACCACAACAGATACAACAGAATTCGTCCCTTGTAGGACGGTTGGACCGAGAGATACGATGGCAGATAGGGCATTCTTGAGAAGTGTATGCAGGATCGATCAAAACCAAAGGAACGCCAGCTATAGCGGCCTTGTAGGTCACGAATTCTCTGAGCTGACCAAAACTCCAAGAATGGTGATCACGTCTCTGAGACTTCCTAACCGTTGTCCTGTTCTCTAATGCCTTCAAGATCTTCAAGGGATATCAGAGAAGAGTGTCTTTGGCCTTCGCAACAATTCTTGGAAATGCGTGATTGGTATCTTTGGAGAACCTGGCCATCCTACCAGAAAGCTTCTTAAGATGCCTTTTAGCCGATTTTGTACCTTTGCTGTTGGAGTCTGGCTTTCAGAGAATCAGATCTATCTCTGAGTTTGGCTGATCTGCTCGCCGGAATGTACTTCTCCATCACTATCTACAGCCAGATTCTTGATACCAAGATCAACACCGAGAACACCAACAGGATCATAAGGAGATGCTTCAGGAACCTCAACTACAACACAAAGATAGAAGATATCTTTAACGAGGATCAAGATCAGCTTGGCCTCTGATCCTGTCCATCCTGGCTTTCTGATACTCTCCGATTCTGACAGGGATAGTCTGCCTGCCCTGAAGAGTAATCAAGGAAACTTTCTCAAGTCCTTTCCAGGAGAGAATCCGTTGGTCGTAGACGATCGCCCCATCGAGCCGAAACTCTGGTTTAATGGACTTGTCTCTCTTGTAGGCTTCGCAGACTTTGGAAATGGCTCTGACCGTAAGTTGGGAGGAAAGACCAAAATGCTCTCTAATGGGATAGTAGACCGTCTTATGGACTTCAACCTTGTTGGCACTATGCAGAGCAAAAACTGTCTCTGCTATATGATTACAAGCCTCGTTAAACCTCTTCATTGTTTCACAGAGCATCTTATGTTGCTCCGGAGAGGGATCGAGTCTTACCATCAAGGTTTGAAGCATTGCATTGAAGATAGTCTTCAATGGATATATAGTTATCGTACGCGGCTCATCCCCAATATCCGGACTGCAGTCCGGATTCTTCCGACGCAGTCGGAAGGCCTAAAGGATGGGGACTCCGCCGCTGACTTAGGAGTTGAACAGAAGTTTACTTATGTGTTCATGGCGTAAGAAGGTGTGAGATGAAATTAAGGATCGTGATAAAAGGCCCGAAAGTCCATAATGTTGGTTACAGGTACTTTCTGATGACCTTGGCTAGGCGTGCCAGGATCAGATATTTCGATGCAGAGAACATTGATGGAGCTGTAGAGGTCCTGGTTGAAAGCGATGAGGAGAAGATCACAGCTTTCAAGAAGCTGGTCGAGACCTCCCGGCCAGATCGAGCCGAAGTATCTGCAATCACCTATGAGGAATATGATGGCGAAATATGGCCTATCAGCGAATATTCCCAGTTCTGTACTAACGTCCAGCTGAACAAAGCCATTCCTATACTGTTGAATATCGTCGAGAGCATAGACAAGATGGACGATAACCTCGGCGGCAAGATGGACCAGATAGTCGATAAGCAGGACGAGACCGTAGAAATCCTATCCGATATAGATGAAAAGATGGATCGGATGCTTGTCAGGCAGGATGAGACCACTGAAGCTGTTAAGGACCTGAAGCTCGATGATAGTCGGCTCGCCCGAATCGAAAACGACATCAAGATAATAAAAACTAAGATCGGAGCTCGCTGATCTGCTCTTTTACGGTTTTTCTTTCTGTAATCCTGTGGCCACAGTAGACCGCAGGGCAAATAGGAGGTAGAAAATTTTGAGCATTAAAACTATGGTAGCCATAGCCATCGTTCTAAGGGCTCTCGTGCCACTTCGGCGGCAATGAGCGAAGCTGATAAGCACATCATCGAGGGAGTTACCGAGGATGTCTTGACAGAGAAGCTGGATGCTCTTGCTGTCACCGTTGAATCGCAACGAGCTTGAAAATTCAAAGAGAAGTAAGAACAATCTCAGACTGGCTGTATGCTCAAGGGATGAAGGTAATGTAGGCCGTACTCGTTGGACGAGGCCGAGAACATTAGAGATCTCCATTTTACGTAAAATTAAGATTGTCGCCGTTGCCCACAATCATCAAAAGTTATAAATCCCATTGAGTATAAACCAAGACTGGAAGAGTGGGGGCTCGCCTCCATTACTCTTATTTCCTAAGCAAACGAGGTGATGTTGGTTGACTAAAAAGATATTAATACTATTTTTAGCACTGGCTGCGCTCATCTCCATCTGCGCTGCACAATACTACACCCCGACGCAGGCTTATGACAATGCGCAGAATGAGTCTGTTCCAGCGGTCGCGCCCGAGATCGCTCCGGCCACAGGCAACGCCAGCGCGCCCACCGATACCAGACCGCAGGCAGGAGAGCAGCCTCAGCGCCGCCTGAAACTTCAACGGGAGAAACGGCATCTGAGCTTGAACAGGGACAGTCATTAACCGAAGAGCAGGTGATTAGCTTCGGCCAGGTCGAAGAGCCCGACGAGGCCCGCGCAGTCGGCCTGGTGGGAGGCATTATTCCAAGCGGCATCCAGTACCGCGTCCTCTACGATGGATCCTGGTCCTACGGCCCTGTGGCCCTTAGCGACGGCCAGCAGACCAACATGCTGGTCTCGGTCGACCAGCCCCAGCAGATCTGGTCCTATGAGAAGTATCCCAGTGGTTACGAGGTATGGGAGCAGTGGGGCTACTGGGATCCTGGAGACTACAACGCCTGGTTCTACGCAGATGCAGTGGGATGGCATTTAGTCGCGATCTACGGAGAGACATCAGGATGGAGCAATGCAGTCTGGATCTACGTTGCGCCTGAATCGCCGTTTGTCGCGAACGGAGGCCCACAGCCTGTATCCGAAACTGATGGAGAAGAAACAGAAACCCCTGATGTGGGCGAAATCCAGCCGTAAAGCAAGAATCCACAAAACTATTTTTTGAGGCTATGCGGTTAGTTCAGCAGACGTTCACCACAGAGGCACAGAGGCACAGAGCGATTCTAATACTATTATTCGAAATAACATCAGCTTTCGTCCTCTGTGCCTCTGTGTCTCTGTGGTGAAATCATAAGTGCTATACCCGGATTTAATTATTCTTTGTGAGTCCTTTGTGTTCTTTGTGCGCTTTGTGGTTGGGTAAGTAGGCCCCGAATAAAAAACCAGCAGATTGTGCAAATACCAAGAAAAGATCTGAGGAGAACAGAAGGGATGGCGGCTGTAGCCCTCAGCCCCATCCCTGGTCTAAAAGAAGTGCCTCAGGTTAAACCGAGCGGATGAACAGGCCGCCAGCCGAAGGAGTAATGTATACTCTATCGGATTGCAGCAGGATTGAGAGGCTTGGCGGCAGAAGGATTCTACCCACGCCTTTCTCGTTTACCTCATACTTCAAAAGCCACTCATCCTGCCGGCTACCTGATTGAAATCCTCCATCGCCTTTGGCATCGGTATTCTGGCCCTCAGATTCGCCCTCCAAGGCGGAAATCTTCGACGACTTTTCCTTTGCGCTTGTTTCAGTATTCGATTTCATCTTCCAGCCTCCAATCTCCTTTGAGTTGCTCCTTAACCCCCTACTCACCAATATCTTTTAGACCCCGTTTGGGTTTGGACTAGCTAAAGTTCGACTAGGCTCGCAACATATTTAAAAATTTTGGATTCCTAATACAGCAAGGGCTTAAACTATATACTATCATGATAATATCAATAAGACAATAAGCATTGATGTCCAGTAGGCATCTCATGGGCAGAGGACAGGATGCCACGCCTCACCAGGATCAAGGACATTATCCGTAACAAATTTCAGTAACTTCGGTCCTCAATTAACTTAATTATTAATCTTCTGATGTTAGCCCATTAATATTTTAAGACCTTTTTGGCGTTGAATTTCCTGAGCCTAAGCAACCGTTTACAGAAAAGGGGGAAGGAATAAGCGAAAAAGGGCAAAAGGGCATTTCAGGATTTGGTTGACCAATCGAAGTACGCAACAGCGCTACCAGTCGGGAGGACACCTCATCATGTTAATGTATCCCTGCAAAGATGCTATCTCCTTGGCAGCAACAGGCTTCCATGCCTCATCCACCATAGGCTCCCAGGCCTCGCCCTTCTTGGCACAGGCCAGTATATCCTGCATGCTGCAGAGTCCGGACGATATTCCATCGCTTCTATTCTCGTAAAAGCCGAAGAACCTCTGGTTGATGCGATCGTACTCCGAGATATACCAGTACATTTTCTTGCTGTTCAATAGATGCAAATAGATCCTCTCTTCGCCGATGCAGAAGTGATTATCTAATCCATCGCTCTGATAAGGGGTGTAGGGATTCTTATAAATTGCTGGTCATCGACATCGCTTTCGCATTAACAAAGCCGACATAATCGCAATAAACTTAAATGCATTAAGGTCGAAGGCATTTACCGTATTCATGAAGGTCATGCAAATTTCGCCCTATTTTCCGCCTCACCTTGGGGGAGTCGAGTATCACGTAAAAGGGCTCTCTGACGGCCTTGCGAAAAGAGGCTACAATGTCTGTGTGGCATCGTCTTGTGGAAAAAGCAACTTTGAGTTCACACGCATTCCCAGCATCAACCTCTATTATGCACCCTTTCCGCTAAAGCTCCCCAGAATTGAGGCGGATGTCTTCCACAGCCATGTGCCCAGCCCCGTCTTCGCCTTCTTTTTCAGAAAATCTGCCCCTCACGTTGTGACGTACCACAACGACATCGAAGTTCCTGGAAAGATCAACGGCCTTGGCTTGCCAAAACCATTTAGAGCAACGCTTGAGCGGCTGAACGAGAAGCTCATCCAGCCCGTCCTGGACGAGGCGAAGATAATCCTGGCCACCACCAAAAGCTACGCAGAAACCTCGCCAGTGCTGAGAAACTACTTTCACAAAATAAGAATTGTGCCAAACGCTGTGGATCTGTCAATGTTCCCGGCAGGCCGGAAGAAAGAGAAATATGTCGTTTTTGTGGGGAGAATGGTGGAATATAAAGGAATAGGGCTGCTGCTCGATGCCATGAGGGAAGTCCAGAAGAAAGAAGCCCTTCGTCTGGTGCTGGTTGGAGACGGATACGACAGGCATGTCCTGGAAGCCAAAGCCGCCAGAATGGGGATCGACACCGTTTTCACGGGAAGAGTTGATCGCAGAAGACTCATCGATATTCTATCCAGAGCAGAGATGCTTGTCCTTCCGAGCAAAAGCCGCCTTGAGGCCTTCGGCATAGTGCTTCTCGAGGCCATGGCCTGTGAGACCCCAGTCCTCGCGTTTGATACTCCAGGCGTAAACGAGATCGCCAGAGAAGGCGGAATGGTCTTCTCCAGCACATTAGAGCTTGCAGAGCGAATAAGGGAGCTTCATCACAATGAGCCGTTGAGGAGGTCTCTCGGAAAGAGGGGCAGGCAGGCTGTACAGGAGAAGTACTCATGGAACAGCGTGCTGGATCAGGTGGAATCAGTATACCGCGAAGTTACCTGATGACTTCCTCTCCACTCTTCTTCTCTACTCCCCTGTGAAATAAAATAAGCCTGCAATCAAAAATATTAATAACAAAGAACGATTAATAAAAACTATATCTGTCTAGATTTCTTTTCGAGATGCAAAGGAGACATTTTATGGTTGAGGTAGGATATAAGCTCTCCAGCGAAGAGAACGGTCCCCTGGACCTGGTATGCTACGCCAAACAGGCTGAGGATGCAGGCTTCGCCTTCGCCATGATATCCGATCACTATCATCCCTGGATAGACCGGCAGGGCCACAGCCCATTCGTCTGGAGCGTAATAGGCGGAATATCTCAAACTACCACCAGGCTGAGGCTCTCGACAGGCGTAACCTGTCCAACAGTAAGAATCCATCCTGCAATCATTGCTCAGGCTGCAGCTACGGCGGCGGCAATGATGCCAGGGCGGTTTATCCTGGGAGTAGGCTCTGGCGAGAACCTGAACGAGCACATCCTGGGATACAGGTGGCCTCCGGCGCCCCTTAGATTAGAGATGCTGGAGGAAGCGGTAGAGATCATACGCCTCCTCTGGGAGGGAGGCTCGAAGGATTACAACGGGGCCTTCTATACCGTCGAGAACGCCAGAATCTATACGCTGCCGGAAGAGCTTCCGCCAATAATGGTAGCATCCGGAGGCGAGAGATCCGCCAAGCTTGCCGCAAGAATTGGAGACGGCCTTGTAACCTCTGGAAACAGCAAGGAGATCATAGAAATATTCAAGCGATCGGGGGGCGATGGAAAGCCTGTCTACTCCGAAACCTCAGTCTGCTGGGCGAAGACCGAGGAGGAGGCGAGGAAGATCGCCTATGAGTACTGGCCCATCGCTGCCAATAAGGGAGAGCTGAACCAGGACCTTCCGACACCACTGCATTTCGAGAAGCTGGCAAGCATGGTTAAACCCGAAGATGTGGTCAAAAACATGCCCACAGGACCCGATCCCCAGAAGTACATAGATAGGATAAACGAGCTCCAAAAAGCAGGTGCAGACCACGTCTTCGTGCACCAGGTAGGCCCGCGCCAGCCGGAGTTCATCCAGTTCTTCAAAGAAGAGGTGCTGCCCGAGTTCGTAGAGGCCTAGTCGGCTTGAAGGCATTATTTAAGAAAGGGAGGTAGCGCTAGAGCCTTATGCCGAGATGGACCATACGAGTCTAAGAAGAATGGCTTAACCTTCTATCATTTCCATAGGCCGCCCACAGCAGCTAAGCTCGCCGTATCCGGTCTCCCTCACCTCGACGATATTTCCGCAGACCTTGCACTTGTAGACCTCATCAACATACTTGACTCTAACCATCTAAACCCTCTCCTCTTGAAAGCCCTACTGTTTAAAATTATCTTAATTCATCAGTTATTAAATTTACCATGGAAGCCAATATATTTTAAGAAAATTTTTGAAAGTTGAATACAATTCTCATAAGATAATAATATGCTGATATTAATTGTGTTGGTAGTAATGCTAATATAAACAGGAGTTTCCAATAAAAAGAGAAAGCTGCAGGCACGTTATGCCTGCAAGCTCCGATCCTCTCAACCCTCAGCCAATATGTATCCTATGATCCTGCCGTATGCAGGCCTGGCGATTCCCACACCGATGAGCACTCCGATGATGATGATCAGGGCGAATCCCGTGAGGGCTCCAAAGCCCATCAGCAGCAGCGGGAACATGGCTGCAACGGTGGTCAGGGCAGCTCCAAGGATGATGGAGAACGCCCTGGATAGCCTGGCCAGATAGACCTTGCCGCTCGGGCCGGCCACCTTGCTCTCTGCATTCTCGGCAACTGCATCGGCTCTCTCCTTGATGGACTTTTGCGCGGAGGCCACAGCATCGCCGCCGCCTCTTAGCAGCTCATCGGTGATGATGACCAGATGGTCCACACCCGTACCGATGACGAGGATTATGCCTGCCAGGCTTGCCAGGTCAAGCTGCCATCCCATGAGGGACCAGATGCCCAGCATCATGATTACCTCTGAGAAGGAGGTACTGACCATGGGCAGGACTATCCTCGGCTCCCGGTAGCGGTAGTAGATCATGAAGGCCACTGCCAATAGTGCAATTATTCCAGCTATAACCATCTGGAACTTGAACTGGCTGCCCAAAGCTGCCGCCACCTGGCCTGAGCCGATGACCTTGACGTTGACCGGCAGGGCACCTTCCCTTAGGTGGATGTAGAGCTCTTTGGCCTTCTGCGATCCTGCATCCCCGCTCCCACACTTGGCCTCCATGTTCTTATGGGAGCCTTCTGCAGGCTGGCTGCCAGCTCAGGTGCCAGAGGTGCGCTGAAGATGACATCCTTGTCCAGGATACATGGCGATCTCATGAGCCTGGGGATCTTTGGTGGCTCCGGAATCTATGGCCGCCTTCTGGAATATCTGTGCCCCCTCCTCAGAAAGAGCGAAGGGCACGCCCCAGTTGCCGCTGCGGTCGCCGTTGGGAATATCCACAGACTCCATGGCATCTCCGTAGAGGACGTGCATGGACTCATTGCCTTGGTCTGGATGCGTATCTCGAACTTTCCTGGTTTGCCCACTATATCCTGGGCTGTTGCCACATCCACGCCTGCCAGGTCGATGAGGATGAACTTGTTGTCCACTATCTCTGACTTTGATGTCCTGCAGTCCCAGGCGGTTGAGCTTGGAGTCAAGCACGCTCTTGGTCTCGTCCACAGTTTCGGTGGTCACTCCCTCGACGAAACCGTTCTCACCAGGAACCACCGAGCCACCAACAGGAGCGAGAAGCTGCGTTCAAGATTCCCTGGTGACATTGGTCCTGATCTCGTACAGAACGGGAGCTACTCCCACTATCTTCACATCTGCATCCAGGCCTTTTGCAGGTAGTTGGTGATCATCGCCCTCAGGGGAGGCCGTTATGGTGATCCTTGTTGTGTTATCCCTCTCCGCACTTGGCTCCTGGATATCCCAGATCGTCAGGAAGCGTAGCCGATACCGTGCCTGGAACGATGATGATGTAGCTATCGCCGTGCTTCTCTACGGAAGTGGCATTGAACTGCTCCTCCAGTATTCCTTCCGGGTCGGCATCAAGCTGAACCACCGCGCCCTGAAGCTGCAGCTGCAGCCACGATCCGCCCTCCAGATCAAGGCCGTACTTGAGGCCGGATTGCCGACCGATGATGCTGGGCAGAGGCGTAATATCAGTATCAGCGCTATGATGACTGCAGCGACTGTACAGAACGACCCTTGGGTCTTTCGATGCATCTTCTGAGAAGCTCATCTTCTCTGCCTCCTGGCCTTGCCATTTCTGTTCATATACCATCTCAGAGCCTGAACGTTGGTGATCCAGGTGTTGAACATGTCTGCAATCAGACCGAAGAGCAGCACCATGGATATATCGGCAATGATTGCCATTCTGGTGAAACGAGGGCACTACCAGATAAAGGACATTGGATACCATGAACAGGGAAAGCACTGCTACAATGGTGGTCCCGGTCATCATCAGGCCGGTTCCCATGGCGCCCATGGCCTTCTCCTCGACAGTTCCCTTCCTCTTCAAAACTCTCATGGACAGCAGGATATCCGTATCCACAGAGTAACCGATGAGCATGAGAAGGGCAGCCACCGTTCCCAGAGACAGGCTGATCCCAACTACAGTCATAGATGCCGCTGCAATCAGAATATCAGCCAGGGCGCAGAGGACAACTATGGCCGAAACGATTGGCTCCCTGAAAACTGCGAATACTACTATGGCCATGAGTATGAACGACAGCGGTATATACCTCAGAGCCTCCTGCTGAAGCGCCTGACTGTATATCGGTCCCATGTACCTTATCTCTGCATCCTCGTACTGGGAGTTGATCTGCTTGGCAAGCTCCACGTACTCTGCGTCGTCCATTGGCCCAAACTGAAGCAGGTATCTGTTGCCGATATCCCTGACTTCCAGAAGGGGATACGCAGCGAACTTCTCCTTGATTGCATCTTCCGACTCAACTGCCGGCACTGTGACTAATGTGCCTCCTGTAAACTCCACGCCCAGCTTTACAGGCGAACCTGTGCTGAGATAGGTTGCGCCCAGGATGATAAGTGCTATGACTATGATAGCCAGCGGAATCAGCATTATCTGCCTGGGTGGATATTTTGATACTATGTCCTCCAATTCCATGCTAGTCTCCTCGAACTCACCGCTTAGGTTTTCCCACCAGATGTTATTTCTATCACCGTTTGGTTTACTATTGCTTATTCTGCCTTCTAAGAATAATTTCAAACTATTTACGGCTTATCGTCAGACCTTCTCCTATTGTCAAACCTTCTCCCACTTCTTTAGGTTGGCCACCTGGGACAAGGTCCTGCCTCTCCGGATCTCCTCGAAGAGCCGGCTTTCATTCTTCTCAACCTCTTTAGCCCGCCTTGCGATCTCATAGGCCCTCTCTTTGGGTATCACAACCACCCCGCTGTCGTCTCCCACGATGTAGTCGCCGGGCCGAACCGTCTGACCGCCGCAGGTAATCTCCGCGTTGATCTCGCCCATTCCTTTCGGCTCGCCTGCATTGGGGACGATTGCAGAGGCGAAGATGGGGTAGTTCATGCTTCTTATCTCGTCCACATCCCTGACTGCTCCATCTACGACTACGCCCTCGATTCCCTTCACTTTGCAGCTAAGTGTAGCAAGGCCTCCCCAGGGGGCGATGTAATTGCTCCCGTTGTAGATTACTATTACATTTCCAGGCCCGGCCAGGTCTATGGCTTCTACAGTCTTCGCCCAGTCTCCTGGGAAGGTCTGGACGGTGACGGCCGTGCCCACTATCTTGCTGCCGAGGTTTATTGGACGTATGTCGCGCATGGCGCCTTTCCTGTGCATGGCATCGGACACATTTGGGGAAGAGACCTCTCTCAAGATGGCGACAAGCTCCTCCTCCATGCTCCTGCGTGGACGTGCGCTGGCGCTGGCATGGTCTATGGCCTCCCTGATCTTTTGGGCTGAAGCCGTTACATCTGCGCTTCGCACTATGCTGCCGCCTACGATTACTATAGCTGCACCATTGGCTATGGCCTCGGCCCCGGTCTCGACATTTATGCCTCCGGCGGCGGCAACAGGCGTATTGACCTCCTTCACGATCTCTTTCAGAAAGTCGATGGTGTCGCGACCGGTCATTTGCTGGTCTATGCCCACATGGACGCAGATGTAGTCCACGCCCAGGCGTTCCAGCTCCCTGGAGCGCGCCACAGGATCTGGGACTGTGAGAAGGTCCATCATGATCTGCACGCCGTACTTGCGCGCAGCGCGAAGCGCATCTTCTATGGTGGAGTTGTCAGCGGTCGCGAGCATGGCTATGATATCCGCGCCTGCCTTCGCGGCCATCTCAACCTCCATGGCCCCGGTGTCCACTGTCTTCATATCTGCGATGATCTTCGTCCCGGGCAGTGCCTTCTTCATCTCGCGCACAGCATCCATACCTTCGCTCTTGATGAGAGGTGTTCCGGCTTCAATCCAGTCGGCGCCGCCGGCAATCGCCTCTCTGGCTATCTGAATGGATCTGTCCAGCTCCAGAAGATCTAGGGCCACCTGTAGAATGGGTTTAATATCACATCACCACCACTGTCAGCAAAGAGCCAACTAAACAGAGCATGGTATATAAAATGAAGCTGGCAGAGATTTCTGAGATAGAGCTTGATGACGACCCTTTCAGGCCCACCATTTTTGCCTTCGCCAAGCTGCACGGGAATGGGAACGACTTCATTCTGATAGACGAGATGCACCAGGAGCTGGTTCCCGAGGTATCCAAAGACCGTTTTGCCATACGCTGCTGCCGCCGCAACTTCGGCATAGGCGGAGACGGCGTGCTCTTCCTGAGGGGCAGCAGCCGCGCAGACTTGGGAATGAGGCTATTTCAGCCGGACGGTTCAGAGGCAGAGATGTGCGGAAACGGCATACGCTGTCTGGCCAAGTATGCCTATGAATCAGGATATGTCAACCAGAACTTCGATGTAGAGACCCTGGCCGGCATAATCCCCGTTCAGGTTCGAGAGATGGACAACTGCTTCTGGGCTAAGGTTGACATGGGCGTCCCCAGGTTTGACAGGCTGTCCATTCCGGCTGTGGGCTCAGGGGAGTTCATCATGGAGCAGGTCGAAGATCTGCAGGTCTCAGCCGTAAATACCGGAGTTCCCCATGCCGTGATCTTCGTGGAAGACCTGGATATTCCAATAGATGAGATCGCGCCGCTGATAAGGCACAGCTCAATCTTTCCCGAAGGAGCCAACGTGAACTTCGTTAAGGCTGGAGAGCCCTTCGAGGTCAGGACCTTCGAGCGAGGAGTCGAAGGCGAGACCTTCTCCTGCGGCACGGGAGCCGTGGCCAGCGCCTCTGTGGCCCGCCGCTTAGGCTTGATTGGGGACGAGGTACTGGTGGAGACCAGAGGAGGCCCCGTGATAGTGTACTTCGAGGGGGACAGGGCCTTCATGGAGGGGCCCGCAGTCACAGTCTACATGGGAGAGCTGAGCGATGAGTACAGGTGGAACCTCTCGCAGGAGCTGTAAGCCATGAGAGATAGGGCATTTCCGGTCGGCCTGCTTGTGATTATTGTGGTCATTGCCACCTTTGTGGTCATTACCACCTCCTCTGTCATGGCAGAGCATTACGTCATGCAGATAGGGAGCAAGAGCAACCCAAATGCCCATCTGTTCTCCTACGACCAGAAGTTCCGGGAGAGCACAGAGCTGCACAACTACCCCCTGAACATGAGCGCCTACAAAGAGTTCACCGATGCTACCCGTTTATCTACCAGAATGCAATTGAAGGCGCTTCCCAACCTGACGGAGATATTGATCGAAGCGGACTTCATAGGCATCGGCAGGATCGGCTATCTTGTCCTGGACCCGGAGACAGGAGATCTGAAGGACGAGATGTCCCGCATCAACCACATGTTCGTGGGCAACTTCAGCATAGACGAGCAGATTCGCGTGGCAAAGGGTCACATGAATGAGAGCTGTTACCTGGGGTGTGCTTGAGAATTCTTAACATGCGCTCACCACAGAGACACAGAGGCACAGAGAGATTTTAATATTATTATCAGACGTCGCTTTGGTTTTTCACTCTGTTCATCTCTGTGCCTCTGTGTCTCTGTGGTGAAGTCGTAAGTGTTATTATGATTTCAGCGCGAAGTCTGCCCGCCCACAGCAGCATCGACCAGCACCAGAAACTCCTGCTTTGCCTCAGGCGGAATGGTAGCCCCTGCAGCAACGTTATGACCGCCGCCAACGCCACCCACAGCCTGCGCAGCGCGCGACATGGCATCAGCCAGGTCCAGGCCGGATCGGACCAGATCCTGAGTTCCCCGCGCCGAAACCTTCAGGCTGCCGTCCTGAGTCTTTGCGAAGGCAAGGATTGGCCGGGACCGATCCGCCATCTGGAAGCACATTCCTGCTACTATTCCTACTATGGTGTCCAGTATGGCGTCGCCTGCGTCGAAATACTGTATGCTTTTAAGAGGGGTAATCCCCTGCGCGCTCACCAGCTTTATGCCGTTCACCAGGTTCTGCCTGTGCTGGTTGAGCAGCACCCGCGCCTCCTCCAGAGCCTTATCTCGATCGCCCATGCAGACCGCCAGGCCCACCTCGGCATGGCCGTAACGGGCCGTAGCGTTCAGGAGGGTAGAGTATTCGCTGGCATCTCTGAGCTCCGTTCCCTCCTGCTCCCGAAGCATGGTGTAGACCTCGCCTATCAGCCGTTCCAGCTTTATGTTGGAGACCCCGCTGCGCAGCCCTTTTCGGACCAGTGCAGATACCGTGCGCCCCTTCTCCTCCTGGGTGAGATCTACCCATCTCCTCCACTTCTCGCCGCCAAGGCGAACGCCGACCTCTTTTAAGAAGGCAATACAGGCATCCTCGTCTCCTGAGAGGCCGGGAATGTAGGGGTCCTGAGAGTACTCCAGCATCTTGAATACCGGGCGGGTCTGCCTGCCGAAGAGCTTTAAGTCCCTTGCAAAAGAGATAACGCCAGCCTTTGAGCCGATATCCAGAACCTCTCGGTTTATGCCCAGTAGATGGCCGCTGGCCATGTCCTGCAGATCTCCGACTGCCCCAACTACTGCCAGAGCAGAGAGGTCATCGTTGCAGCCCCCGGTTTTGGCCAGAGATCTCGCCAGAAGAAAGGAGGTTCCGCTGCCGCTGAGCTGGGTTGCTCCGTCTGCCCCTACCAGATGAGGGTTGATATGAGCAACGGGGCGAGCATCATTTTGCGCGGCGGGCTTGTGGTGGTCTGCGATCACCGCTTCAAGCCCCAGATTGCAGATCTCTTTGATCATCCCGCTGCCGAGGTCGGTGAATATCGCCAGATCGGCTCCCTGGTCTGCTACCTGATTCAAGGCAGCTGAATCGAGCTGTCTGAAGAAGAGGGGCCTGTAGTCCAGTTCCAGCCTCTCCAGGGCAGTGCAGACGATTGCAGATGCGGTCAGGCCGTCGGCATCGACATGCGACACCACCAGAAGATCCCTTCTCCTTCTAATCTCCTCCGAGGCGCTATTGCAGAGCTTCGCTAGCTCCGAATACTTGGCAAAGGTCTCCTGGCCCTCTTTCATAATATTCATATTTTCCAAGAAGATGGATATATGGGTTTGGCTCAGGGCGAAACTATTGGAAAAGAGACGTTTTGCACCTGGCCCAAGGATTGCTGGCTGTTATTCGAAGAATTCACTGAAGCATTCACAGCACTCATGACTTCCAATCTCTCGGCCCATGCAGCCCCTGTGAGCCTGAACCTGTCCGGCTCCTGAGGACCCGTGGGAAGGTCATCCAAAGTGAGCTGCCTGGAAGCAGCCTCGCCGGAAAGAACGAATTCGTCCTCGATAGTCATGTTCCGGGAGTCGTTGCCGCTCAAGAAGAGATATTTGTTCATCACGTTTCCCGTGCCGCGCACTCTGCCAGATGCCTCAGTGTTCTTCTCGGCTCCCATGTGATAATCGGTGATGAGGGTCCCTGTGCCCACGACGGAATGGCTGTAATCGATGTCCACCTCCGATGAGGCTATGAAGATAAAGGTAAAGGCACATGTGGCTATGATCGCCAAAGCCAGCCACACGATTGGGAATCTCATATTCTATAACTGCTTATTTCATTCCATATTTAGGTTTGCAGGAATTGGCATCGGCCAGGCAAAGAGTTATGAGCCAGGCATGGCCAGAGGCTACTTCCATGAAGCCCGTCAGCCTCCTGGATGTGGCACCCACTCTGGCCCGCACCCTTGGATATCGCCTTCCCAGGTCCGATGGGCTGCCCATTGAGGCTGTAGTGGAGTGGGGATGCAGAAATGCCGTGCTGCTCATAGTTGACAGCCTGGGCTATGATCTTTTCAGGTGGCTGACGCCCAGGCTTGAGAACATGAGCAGCCTTGCCAAAGCAGGCATCCTCTTCAAGGCCGACGTGGTCTCGGATCGCACCACTCCTGCCATTGCCTCCATCTTAAGCGGCCTTCTGCCCGAGCATCACGGAATCTACGACAAAGCCGGCGCAAAAGAATCGAGCCTTTTGAGCCTGCCGGAGATCGCAAGCTCATGCGGCCTGAAGACTGCCGTAGTCATGGAGAAGAACGGGGCCGAGGTATACGAGGGCCTAATCGAGATCGTCAGGGGAATCCCGGATACTCTTAGCCCTGGGGATTTCGACCAGGAGTCATGCCGCATGACCCTGGAGGCCCTTCACCAGAGGCCAAGGCTGCTGGTGTCCTATTTCATCGGAATAGACAAGACGGTTCACATGGGTCTCGGGCCTGATGCAATCAGAGAGGCAGCCATAATCATAGATCGCTGTCTGGGAGAGATCTTCTGCGCCACAGAACCAGACACGCTGATCGTGCTTTGCGGCGATCATCCGGTACATGCCGGACAACTTAAAAGAACCCATGAACCCTATTGTGTGGCCCTGATGATGGGAAAAGCCGGAGACCTGCAGAGAGACAGGCAGCACCAACAGTAGCATTCTACGATAGGTTTAAATGCAAGCTTGCGGTTAAGATTCTTCAATGGATGAAGATCTATCCGAGGTTTTTCAATTAATTGTGGAAGATGAGCGCAGGCGAAGATACCTCAAGGAGATCGGCGACTGGCTTGTTGAGGAATACTTCGAGCTCCACCAGGCATCCTAAACCGGTACTCACCTGTTTTGCTGCGGCAGGGCAGGCATGCCCTTTACTTCTAGCCCATAAACACAGCTGATTCCTGCGCACAACTTTCTAAAATATGGCGATGTCTTTTGCCTTGCAAAGCTGCTCAGCATCCTAATTAATCCGCGTGTGTAGAGCTCGTGTGAATGCCATTCACACTGTGGCGCGCATAGATACAAAGCCGCCTGATAGCTAATACCATAATAATAATAGCCGGAAACGTCCTTTCACAACTGTGTACAGCACAATTTCTGAATCTATAGCCTTCGTTGTGAATTACTATTCCGACTACTATAGTGATTTTATTTCAAAAAAGGACCGTTATAATGAGTTTTTAGCAATTAACTACAACGTTCAACTCCTAGAAAAGTTTATATACTTCTATTACAAGGTTAATGTTGTCAGAAAGGGAGCGACAACCTGTCTGATCACATCTGGAAGGGAAGATCTGGAGGAGCTATTCGTCTGAGGGGATGGATGAACCTTCATGATATCTTAGGACTGTAGAGGTAGTGTATATGGAGGGCATATTAGGGTCACCGGCTCTATTCCATTCTACACAGATAATGGTGATGGGGCCTTATAACGATTCTGATAATTGCTCACCACTAGCGCAGTCAATACGTCACCGAGAAGGGATGGCACGAAGGAGTAGCAGGAGTAGCGATGAAGGGGAATGGCATTTTAATGGGCAGCTATTGCCCTGGCCAGCACGCTATGAAAGCTGCGTATGCATACACTACCAAAGAAGGGATGGCAAAAAGGGAGTTTAGAAAGGGAGCAAGAGAAGGGAAATAAGGCTCTGGGTCCAACATTTCGGCCCGCAACGATCTAACAAAAGCTCCTGGCCGCCGGGAAGGGACGGCAGGCAGAGAGCCGGTATCGTAGCGCCGTAATGCCTGGTCTATTGCCCAATCATGACTGCCGAAAGGGACGGCAGCCCGGGCTAGAAGGGGTGACCCGTGCGGACCTAAAAGCCGATAGAGGGTTGGGCTGTGAACGCCGGAGATAAGATGGGGGATCAAGAAAAGTCTCCTGTGGTTCACAGCCTGCAAGGGATAAAAAAGAAGGGATGGCAAAAAAGGGAGCCAGTAGATCGATCGGATCGGCGTGAACTCGGGAGTATTCATTCCGATCCGATCTGTTTAAAGGTGTATTGTGAAAGGATGTCGTGAGGAGGAGGGCATGAGAGGGAATATCAAGCTATTCACTTTGCAGATAGATGTCGAGCGAGCACGCCGCTGCAGCGCTGCCAGGGCTGCAACGATTGGCAGCCTGGACCAGAGCGCTATGCTTTCAATGGACCTCAGAGTCCGTGCTCCACAGGGACTAATATCCGGAAGATAAAGAAGGTGTAAGATGAGGATCCGGATCGAAGTCGAAGACAAAGGCCTGAAATCTGTCTACGAGTTCGAGTCGCAGAATATGGAGGGAGAAGCCCTCAGAGAAAAGATTGTCGGCTATCTTACAGCCTCCGGCGTCTTCTCTGAAGCAGAAGGACGGACGCCCACAGCTCAGAACTACGATACGGGCGGTACGCTCATGGACCGCCTGGAGAGGTTCATAAGATTTGAGTTTCCCAGCAACTGGTTCACGTCCCAGGAGCTCCGGGAAAGATACGAGACCGTAGCGGACGATATCAAGCTTTCCACAGTATCCACTTACTTATCGAGAATGAACCGGGATAACCTGCTGGAGCGCAAGGGCAACAGGAACAACCGGCAATATAAATTGGTCGAAGAGAACAGGCCGGAAGCGGCCGCAGAGCAAAATGCCTATCAACAAAAAAGAAGAGCCGAAGGCAGATGGTAGCCTGGCCTGGCTGGAAAGCCTCTTTTAGAGTTTCCCACCACCAATACCTTCTTCCGCCTAAGCCATCCAGCCGGGCCCCTCTGCCTTCGTAATCTCCTCTTCATTTGTCATTCAGGTAATTGATGTACTCCTGAACCAGACGCCCGCTGTACTTTGCCTCGGCATTCTGAGGATCGAGAACTGATGCCCTCTCGAAGCTTTTCAGAGCATCATTTGGCCTATTTAGAGCAACAAGGGACAGCCCCATATTGTACCATACATCAGGATTTTCCGGGCTTAACCGTATTGCATTTTCATAGCTTGTTACAGCTTCGCTAAAGTGGCCCGTCATGTTCTGGGCCAGGCCGCGATAGTACCAGGCTGATGCATCCTCAGAATTTAGGCCCACGAACCTATCCCAGGCATCTATTGACTGGTTGTAATCGCCCAGATTGTAAGCTGCCTGGCCCAGGTTGTACCAGGCAGTTTCAAGGCCAGGATCGATATCAGTCGCTTTACGGAAGCTGTCGGCGGCCAGGCTGTAGTTTCCAAGAGCTGCCAGCAGGCTTCCTTTATTCGACCAGGCAGCGGAGTTCTCGGGATCGATCTCTATTACCTTTTCGAAATACTGCAGTGCTTCGGTTTGCCTGTTCAGAGCAGAGAGGGCCAGGCCTTTTCCCATCATGGATTCGGCTCTCGTAGCCTTAAAAGCTGAGGCTCTTTCAAAGGGCTCCAAAGATTCCTCGTACTGCCCGAGGGAGGCCAGGGCATTTCCTCTGCCAAGCATGGCCCAGGCAGCGCCAGGATCAAGGGCGATCGCCCTATCATAGAGCTGCAATGCATGGGTGAAGTTGCCCTGGATGCTAAGCACATCGCCCATTCCAGTCAATGCTCTGGTGTTGTTGGAGTCGAGAGCTATCGCCCTGTTGTACGACTCAAGGGCTCCCGGGAGATTCTTCAAGGCGAGCTGCACATCTCCAGTGCCCGCCCAGGCCTCCGCATTATCTGGATCATCTGGATCGAGGAGGATGGCGCTTTCAAAGGCTTTCAGGGATGAATTGTGCTCGCCTAAGGAGAAGAGGGCGTGAGCTTTTCCCACAAGCGCATCGAAGCTCCCCGGGTTCAGGACCAAAGCGCGCTCGTAGGACTCCAGGGCCCTCCCAGGTTCGTCCAGAAGGCGCAGCAGATCGCCCCTGATTGTCAGCGCTCCTGCCCTGTCCGGGCCTGCCTTGTCTGTGCCTTGTCTGGAGCCAGATCGACTACTCTGTCGTAAGCAGCAAGAGCACCCCTCAGGTCCCCCTGCTTAAACAGCACATCGCCCTTGCCCTCCAGGGCCCTTATGTTTCCCGGGTCCAACTCCAGAGCGCTATTGTAGGACTCCAGGGCAGGCTCCTGCTGTCCCATCCGCCTGAGCGCATCCCCACGACCGACCAGAGCCCTGACGTTCTGAGGGTCCAACTTTAGAGCCTGATCGTAAGACTCCAGAGCAAAAGTGTAGTTCTCCAGCGCCAGCAAGGCATCGCCTCTTCCCGCCAGGCCTTTCCTACCAGGATCCTGGCGTTCGCACTCTCCAGCGCCAGGGCGCGGTCGTAGGCTTCCAGAGAGGAGTTGTAGCTTTGCAGGGCGTAGAGGGATTCAGCTTTTCCTAGAATTGCGGTGACGTTCTCCAGGTCTCGGCTCGATGCCCTCTCATACGATTCAAGTGCCATGTCGAATTTTCCCAGAGCGAAGAGGGCACTGCCTTTTTCGTTCAGGGCTGCGACGCTATCCGGATCAATTCGGAGGACCTCATCGTAGTAGTCTGCAGCCGCCTCGAACCTGCCAAGCTCCATGAGAAGTGCGCCTTTCTCCAGGCGAACTGCGACGTTCTTCGGTTCCAGTCCGGCTGCGCTGTCGTAGCTTTCCAGCGCTCCGTCGTTGTCTTTCATCTCCCGCAATACCCGGGCCTTGAGATGCCAGAGCTCGCCGTTCTCAGGATCAAGCCGCAGAGCGGAGTCGAAGCAGAGCTTGGCCATTCTGTACCGCTCCAGCCTTGTCAGGGCCAAACCTTTTCCCTTCCAGGCATTTTTGTCTGCCTGATCTATATCCAGGGCTTTATCGTAAGCCTCAACTGCTTCCTGGAACCTGGCCAACCCCAAGAGCGCATCACCTTTGCCTGTCCAGGCTGCAGCCTCTCCTGAATTGATCTCCAGGGATTTATTGAATCCATCCAGAGCCTTTGCATAAGATCCGTTCCTGCAAAGCTCCAGGCTCCTGTTCAGCCAGTAGTAGTAATTGTCATGAGGAGAGTTTTCGCTTGTCTGAATGAGGCCGCCGAGGCTGTTCTCTGGCTGTGTCTCATTCTTCTTTGACTTGAGAGCAGAGCGCGTCTGCTCTATGGCCGCAAGGGCCTTGGGGCTATCCGGCAAAATGGCCAAAGCATCCTCGTAGCGCTTCAAGGCATCCTGCAAAAGCCCCTGGTCGCGGAGGAGATTGCCTTCTGCCACCAGCACCTCTACCTGACCCTCTAAGGCTTCCTGGCTGTTGGGATCGAGCTGAGATGCGTTTTTGTATAGATCCAGTGCCGCCGCGAGCCTTCCCTTCGAGAGGAGGCCGTCGGCCATCCCTGCCAGAGCTGCGGCCTTGCCTCTCCTGGCCTCTAAGTTTTCTGCATCAAGCCCCAGAATTCTATCGTAGCATTCCAGCGACTCATTGAACCGGCCCTGTGCTGTGAGGACTTCCCCTCTGCCTTTCAGAGCCCCGATGCTCTCAGGATCAATCTGGAGAGCCTTATCGTAGCTGGCCAGAGATTCAACGCGCTTGCCCTGCAATGCCAGGGCGTTCCCTATCCCGACCAGAGCTTCGGTTTCCCCTGCCCTGGCCCAGGAGTTATTCCCATCGAGCTTTGAGGCGTTCTCATAGAATTTCAGGGCATCATCGAAGTTTCCTCGGCTCAAAGACAGGTTGCCTAATTCTTGCCAGGCATCAGCCATGTTTTCGTCCAGGCTCAAGGCCCTTTCATAGCCTTCCCAGGCCCGATTGAAGTCGCCCGCCTGCAAAGCCACCTCGGCCCGGTCAAACCAGAGGCTGGCATTCGAAGGATCATTCCTCAGGGCAGAATCAAAGCAGAGCCCGGCCATCTTGTACCGCCCGAGCATTGCCAGGGCCAATCCCTTGCCCCTCCAGGCCTCAGCATTTTCCGAATCGGCTCCGATGACGCGCTCGTAGTAGCCGATTGCCTCCTGGAAGGAACCGTTATTGTAGGATGCATGCCCTCTTTCTAGCCAATAGGCAGAGCCCTCCTGGGCGACGGCCATACCCGAGAGGAGAACGGCCAAAACATAGAGATACGCCAGACCAAACCGCTTCATATCGTTACAACCATCCTTTTATTGCTGAGACCCAATCTTACTGCTCGCTCATTCTAACTATTACCCTTGGGATGATTACGATGCCAGATTAATAAAGTAGTCGAGGGCGATATCAATAAAAATTCTGCGACGGCCAGGAATTTGGGCATTCGCCCAGCAGATTTAGATAATAGGACTCATACAATTAGTTGTGGGAGACGAGCGCCCGACCTTAATACCGCCCGCGTTTTCCCTTGAAGTCCACTGAGCGGATAGGGCGGGAGGAGGTTGAGATATGAGGCAAGGCACATCAACGGGCGCACAGGCTCCCAACATTACTATATTAAAGGGGATGCAAGATAAGCATAGTGAACCTTTTTCCTGGCCTAGTTCAAGCGGAGATTGGCCATCATAATGGCCCAAAAGCCTTTTCTCTTCAGATATCAAAAAAATAGCAACTCTAGGAGATGAAAGGAATGAAAAAAATAATATTTGTCCCAATCATATTAGTGCTAATAGCTCCATCGCTGGCCCTGACAGATTATCAGCAGGGCGTCCTGGACGGCCTCAATCGCGGCTGGTACATGGCTCAAAGATATGATCAGGCTAATGCAGGAGATCCCACTGCATATAACCAGGCAGTCCCGAAGTATAACGAATGGATCGTGAGCATATTTGGGCAGAATGAGACATTGATGCTAAAGCCCATAAACCAAGCTCTTCAAGCTCAGCCCTACTTCATCAGCAAGACCATCCAACCCGTCCATGAAATAGATGCAAGTTGGAATCAGACATCGCTAATTCCTCAACCTGATGCCAGCGGACGTATTCAGGGATTGCCGGCCGAGATGTATTACAGTTGGGGTCCAGCGCTCACCAATTTCTAGGCTCAAAGATAGGTGCGGAAACGTGAGACTCCCGAACTGCCTCTACTGTGCCTCCAGTGTGTACCTCTTCAGCACTTCGGCCAGCTCCTCTTTCTGCACTGGCTTGGCAATATAGCCGTCCATTCCAGCGGCTAAGCACATCTCCTTATCTCCGGCCAAGGCATAAGCAGTAATAGCTATGATCTTCGGCCCTTTTTTAGGCCAGCGCTGACGTATCTCCTTAGTAGCAGCGATCCCATCCATCTCAGGCATCCTGATGTCCATTAGGATCAGGTCGTAAGGCCGGCGTTCAAGGGCCATAAGAACCTCACGGCCATCCGCCACAGCATCAGCCCTATAGCCCATCTTCCTCAGCATCTCCATGAGCATCCTCTGGTTCGAGGGATTATCCTCGGCTGCAAGGATGCGCAGAGGGTGCAGCTCGGAGAGGCTTTCAGAGGTGGTTTTATCCGTCCTCCCAGGCATGAGATACTTATCCATTGCCACCATGCCTTTTGCTGCCTTACCTGTTGCCACATTGCCTGTTGTGACCTCTGTTAGGATCGTGAAGTAAAATGTGCTGCCCAGTCCCGGCTTTGACTCAGCCCAAATCCTCCCATCCATAAGTTCCACAAGACCTTTGCTTATAACCAGACCGAGTCCCGCACCGTCGCGCTTTTGGCTGATGGTCATCTCAAGCTGTCCGAAGGGCTGGAAGAGCTTGTCCATCTTCTCAGGAGGTATGCCAATCCCAGTATCCCTGACTGCAAATAGGATCTGGTACTTACGGCCCTCGGCTGCCTTGGAGGAGACGGATATGGATACCTCGCCTTTATCTGTGAACTTAACCGCGTTGCTGAGCAGGTTGACCAGAATCTGTCGAAGCCTTCCGGGATCTCCTATGATCGCATCAGGGGTGCCATATTTTATGACGTGGGACAGATCCAGGCCCTTCTCGTTTGCTTGAGCTGCCACCAGATCCAGGGATTCCCCGACGCAGGCCCGCAGGCTCAGGGGCTGGCGCTCCAGCTCTACCTTTTCCTTCTCCACCCTGGAGAAGTCAAGGATATCGTTGATGAGGGCCAGGAGGGATTCGCCACCGGTACGTATGATCTCCACAAAGTCCCTCTGCTCATCATCTAGTCTCGTCTCCAGGAGAATGCTGGTCATGCCTATGACTGCATTCATAGGCGTCCTGAGCTCATGGCTCATGTTGGCCATGAAGGCTGCTTTGACATTGACAACCTCCTCAGCAGCCTCCTTGGCCTTGATAAGCTCAGCTTCAAGCTTCTGGTGCTGCTCCAGCTCTGTCTGAAGCTCCTCGTTCGCCACCTCTAGCTCTTGCTTGGCCTCAGATAGCTCGGTTTCGAGCTTACAATGATGCTCTAGCTCTACCTGGAGTTCCTCATTTGCCACCTCAAGCTCCTCTTTGGCCAGGCCTAGCTCTTCCGCTAGCTGCTCGTGTTTTAGTATCTCAGACTTAAGAGCTTCATCTATTCTCTTGCGCTCAATGGCATACCGTATTGAGCGTACCAGAAGCTGGCTGCTTACCTGACCTTTCACTAGGTAATCCTGTGCCCCCTCTTGGACGGCTTTAAACGCCAGAGCATCGTCATCGTTTCCTGTGAGCACTATGACTGGGAGCGCTGGGGCTTGAGAATGAATCTTCTTGAATGTATCAAATCCAGCGCTGTCTGGCAGGGCGAGATCAAGAAGGACAGCATCTTTTCCGTCGAGATGCTTCAATCCCTCTGAGAGCTTGCCGACAACGTCCAGCTCAAAGGTCGTGCCCGTCATCTCGCCCAGGTATTCCTTTATAAGGCGGGCATCTCCCGGGTTATCTTCAATCAAGAGGATCCGGATGGGTGGCCTGCTCATTTTTACTCCTCTTTTGGCGGAAGCTTTACAACGTTGAACCAGAAATTCTCTATAGACTTGACTACGTCAATGAATTGACCGAAGTCTACCGGCTTTGTGATGTAGCAATTTGCATGTAGATTGTATGTCATGACTATATCTTTCTCTGCTTGCGAAGATGTCAGGACCACCACGGGTATGCATTTGAGATGGGAGTCCATTTTGATCTCGGACAGCACTTCGCGCCCGTTCTTCTTCGGCAGATTCAGATCCAAAAGGATCAGGTCGGGCTTTGGGGCATTTGCATATTTGCCCTCCCTATATAGAAAAGCCATGGCTTCCATTCCATCCATGACGACGTTTATTTTGTTGGCAACCTTGCCCTCTTTGAGGGCCTCCTTTGTCAAACGCACATCGCCGGGATTATCCTCTACTAAAAGGATCTCAATAGGCCCGCATACCATTCCGTCGCTCATCGCTATCCACCTTCATTTTGTTTATCGTTGCGCAAAGGTTCGATTTTCTGCATAGGGATCGTGAAGTAAAATGTAGTGCCTTTTCCAGGCTCGGAGTCCAGCCAGATACGTCCGCCATGACGTTCCACAATCTTCTTGGAGACGGTAAGGCCGATGCCCGTTCCAGGGTATTCCTCCCTTCCGTGCAGACGCTGGAATAATACGAAGATTCTGTCGTGGAACTGAGGATCGATGCCTATTCCGTTATCACGTACAGAGAATATCCATTCCTTTCCCTCTGGCCTGGCCGAAACGTGTATTTGCGGCATTTCCTGGCTTCTGAACTTGATCGCATTGCCTATGAGGTTCTGGAAAAGCTGGACCATTTGCAGTTCATCGGCCAAGGCAGTGGGAAGCGAGTCGTGGGTCACTATTACCCCGCTTTCAACAATAGCCATTTTCAGGTTTGCCATTGCCTTTGAGAAGACATCCTCGAAGTTAGTAGCTGCAGGAGGCTTGCCTCTTGTGCCAACGCGAGAATAGGCCAGGAGGTCGTTGATGAGCTGCTGCATACGTTTGGTTCCATCTACAGCATAAGCTATGAACTCATCCGCATCCTTATCCAGCTTGCCGCTATAGCGCCTGGATAAAAGCTGTACATAGCTGGATATCATGCGCAGTGGCTCCTGTAGATCATGGGATGCGACATAGGCAAACTGCTCCAGCTCGGCGTTGGACCTGGCAAGGAGCACTTTTGCCTGTTCAGCCTTGACCCGTTCCGCCTCGATATCCTCAAGCATATTCATGAGGGCCTGCTGGGTCTCGCCTAATCGGGTCCGCTCTGCACCCATATCTTCCAATATATTCATTGTGGCCAGCTGAAGCATTTGGAGTTTTTCCTTTTCCAGATCGAAATCCTCAAGGAGGTTCAAAGTCGCTCGCGAAATATCGTTTGATTTGCTCCTCTCCGCATCCACATCCTCCAGAAGATTCAGGGTCGCCTTTTGAATTAACTGAGATTGCTTACGCTCTTCATCAAAATCCTCAAGGATGTTTAATGTCGCCCGCTGGGTCTTTTCAAGCTCCTCAAGGCGTTCACGCAAGTTCCCTGGTTCGATAAGGGTTAGTCCTTGTCCTGTCATGATCATCCGCGAGGTTATTGCGATTTTCTCTTTAATTCCTCATTCTCTCTCTTGAGATCTTCGATCTCCTTTTTCAACTCCACCATCTTGAGTTCTCGTCCCACAGTCAACTTTTGGAATTTCTCAAGTTCAGCCAGCCGGTCCAACTCTCTCCTGCGCTGCTCAGTCAGTTCCTCCTCGGCTCTTTTTCGTGCTGTCACATCACGTGCTGCTGCGAATACTCCGATGACGTTGCCGCTGGTATCTTTGTAGACGCTGGCATTGTAGAGGACGTCCGTGAGCCTGCCATTCCTGTGCCGGATCGTCAGGGGATAGTCGGTGACGAAGCCTTGGGCGAAGACCTGCTGGTAGCCTTCCCTTGCCTTTTCCGGCTCAGTGAAATAGTTGGAGAAGTCTGCGCCGATCAGCTGATCCCTGGAGACGCCTGTGACCTTGATCGTGGCCTCATTGACGTCTGTGATCTTTCCATCAGCGCTGATGGTGACCAACGGATCCAGAGAAGATTCGATAAGGCTCCGGGCGTATTGAGATGCCTGTTTCTGTGCAGTCACGTCACGAGCTGCTGCGAATACTCCGATGACATTGCCGCGGGTGTCTCTGTAGACGCTGGCGTTGTAGAGGACGTCCGTAAGTCCGCCATCCCTGTGTCGAATCGTCAAGGGATAGTCGGTGACAAAGCCTTGAGCAAAAACCTGCTGGTAGCCTTCCCGAGCCTTTTCTGGCTCTGTGAAATAGTTGGAGAAATCAGTGCCGATCAGTTGCTCTCTGGGGATGCCGGTGACCTTGATAGTAGCCTCATTAACGTCTGTGATCTTTCCATCGCCGCTGATGGTCACCAATGGATCCAGGGATGACTCGATTAGGCTTCTTGCATATTGTGAGGCGGCACTCAGTTTCTCCTCCGCCTGTCTTCGGGCGTTAACCTCCGCGGTGATATCTCGTGCGATGGTGGAAGCCCCGATAATCTGGCCCTGCTTATTCTTGACAGGTGAGATGCTTACAGACACATGGATGACTTGGCCGTCTTTTCTCATTCGTACAGTCTCATAATGATGGATGCCCTCTCCCCGCTTGATGCGTTCTAGAATGTCAGGCACCTCATCGACATGGCCAGGCGGAATCAAAATTGAGATCGGACGACCGACGACCTCATCGGCGGAAAATCCATAAATACTCTCTGCACCACTGTTCCAGGAAGTTATGATACCGTTGGAGGTTTTTGTGATAATGGCATCGTCCGAAGACTCCACAATGGACGCCAAAAGAAACGTTTTATCTTCAATAAACTCTTCAGAAAAGCTAGATTCTCTCCCGGCATTGGTCGTTGGTCCACCTTCGTTATTTTGATTCCACTTGCTATCAGCCATCGTTGATCTCCATTCAAATTGCTATCTATCAAGTTAAAACAGTTTCCGTTCCCAGGGCATGTATTCGATTAGCTTGAAAGCTTATTTAAAAATCTGCGTTTGCCGGGCAACCCATTATTTTTGCAGCTTGAGTTGTAATTCATAATTTTTATTTTTTATGAATACCCCGCAGCTTGCTGCGGGGATGGAGGCTATTCGGTAACTAAACAAGGTATTTTAACTTAGCAAGCACTATATAAGCCAATGCTAGAGTTGCGGCATGCAAACCATTGCGTTTACAGAATTAGGTACCATATGGTGTTTTGCGTAAAATATAGAAAGAAATTACTTATTGATCGAGAAAGGATAGACTTTTTTAAGAACGTGTGCATAGAGATCGGTGAAAGATATCATTTTGTTTTTGATGCTATAGGAACCGATGGAGACCATGTCCATGTTTTTGTTGGAGCTGAGCCAAAATATGCACCATCTAGAGTTATGCAAATTATAAAAAGCATAACTGCAAGGCAGATATTCAAAGTTTTTCCAGAGATTAGACAGCAACTTTGGGGTGGCGAATTTTGGAGTGATGGTGGCTATGTTGGCACGGTCGGTGAAGGAATTACCGCTGAAATTATAAGGGACTATATCGAAAGGCAGGGATCAAGCGACGAAAAACAAAATTATGCTCAATTGAAACTATTCGATTTCAAATAACCATGCGACGGCGCGAACATGCCCCGCTGCTTGCAGCGGGGTGCGCCGTCGCCAGTTTGACTCTCGACGGATGAAGGCGTTGTACAAACTAAAGTGATGCAGCCGTCGCGGCGTCGAATCTCTAAAGTGTATACTTTGGGGATGACCTCTTAGGCCGAAAAGGTGCGAAAGATATGAGACTTCCGCACTGCCTCTACGAAGCCTCCAGGTCTACTGAGCTTCCAGGGTATACCTCTTCAGCACTTCAGCCAGCTCGTCCATCTGCACCGGTTTGGCGATATAGCTGTCCATGCCTGCGTTAAGGCATCTCTCCTTATCTCCTGCCAGGGCATAGGCAGTGATAGCTACGATCTTCGGGCAGGCATTGGGCCAGCGCTGGCATATCTCCCTGGTAGCAGTGATCCCATCCATCTCAGGCATCCGGATGTCCATGAGGACCAGGTCATAAGGCTGGCGTTCCAGCGCTTGAAGGACCTCGCGTCCGTCTGCAACAGCATCAGCTCTGTAGCCCATCTTCTTGAGCATCTCTAAGAGCATCTTCTGGTTCAAATGATTATCTTCGGCCACGAGGATGCGCAGAGGGTGCAGCTCGGCAAGGTTCTCCGAGACGGCTCTGGCCGCCTTCTCCGGCCTGACGCATTTGCCCGAAGCGACCTCCGCTGGAATGGCGAAGTAGAAGGTCGAGCCAACTCCTGGCTTAGACTCAGCCCAGATTTTTCCGCCCATGAGCTCCACAAGGCCTTTGCTTATGGCGAGACCTAAGCCCGCACCATCGCGCTTTCGGCTGATGGTCATCTCAAGCTGTCCGAAGGGCTGGAAGAGCTTGTCCATCTTCTCAGGGGGTATGCCTATGCCTGTGTCCCTGACTGCGAATAGGATATGGTGCTTGCCACCTTCGATAGCCTTGGAGGAAACGGATATAGCTACATCTCCCGCGTCAGTGAACTTGACGGCGTTGCTGAGCAGGTTGACCAGAATCTGCCGAAGCCTCCCCGGATCTCCTATGATAATATCAGGTGTACCGTATTTTATGGTGTGGGATAGATTCAGGCTCTTCTTGTTTGCTTGAGTTGCCACCAGGTCCAGGGAATCCTCGACGCAGGCCCGCAGGCTGAGAGGCTGGCGCTCCAGCTCCACCTTCTCCTTCTCCACCCTGGAGAAGTCAAGGATATCGTTTATGAGGGCCATGAGGGCTTCGCCCCCGGTGCGGACGGTCTCCACAAAGTCCCTCTGCTCCTCATCCAGCTTCGTATCCAGGAGAAGGCTGGTCATGCCTATGACTGCATTCATGGGCGTTCGCAGCTCATGGGACATGTTAGCCATGAACGACGCTTTGACCTTGGCAGCCTCCTCGGCGGCCTCTTTGGCCACAAGTAGCTCTTTCTCGGTCCTCTTGTGCTCGTCAATCTCGACCGAAAGCTCCTCGTTGATGACCTCTAGCTCCTCTTTCGCATTTTGGAGCTCGGCAGTCCTCTCCACAACACGTTGCTCAAGCTCATCCCGCGCTTTGCGCAGCGCCTCCTTGGCCTGGATGCGGATCATGGCTATAGCCACCTGGTCTGCTACAGCATTCATCATCGCCAGGTCTTCATCATTGAACCTGGTCCTGGAGCAGGTGCCGAACGACAGAGTGCCGATAACCTTTCCCTGGGCCGTTAGGGGATGGCAGGCATATGCCTTGATTCCGAATGACTTTACAAGATCGGTCCTCGGATCGGGCGTCTCAGGGATGTTCTCTGCAATTATTCTGTGTCCATCGCGTGCGACGCAGCCGCAGACTGCGACTCCGTAGTCCAGCCACTCGATCTCGCGCGCGGTCTCATCAGGAACTCCGGCGTATGCGTTCAGGTGCAGCTTTCCTGCCCGATCATCAATGAGGAAGTTGAAGAATGCATGGCAGTCGAGGAACTTCATCACTCTGGTGCATAGCTCGTTCACGATCTCCTGAGGCTTACTGCTTGCGAGCAGGCGGCTGGCAGTTTCCGATAGTATTTCAAGCCGCTCACTATTTCTTTGCAGAGCTTCCTCAGCCCGCGTGCGCTCGATAATCTCCGCCTGTAGCTTTGCGTTGGCGGCTTCCAGTTCGCGGGTCCGCTCTCGGACCAGCTCTTCGAGGTGCTCGCGGTATTTCTCCAATTCGATTTCGGCCCGCTTGCGCTCGGTAATGTCGCGCGCTGCGGCGAACACGCCAACGACTTGCCCGGTATCGTTCCGGTACACAGAGGCGTTGTACAGGACCGGCGTGATGCGGCCGTCACGGTGCCGAATCTCCAAAGCAAAGTCGCGCACCAGGCCCTCTTTAAAGACCTGCTGATACCCGGCACGTGCGTTGTCCGGTTCGGTAAAATAGTCCGAGAAATCGGTGCCTATGAGCTCTCCCCTGCTGTAGCCTGTCACAGCCTCAGTGGCAGCGTTTACGTCGGTGATCTTTCCATCGGGGCCGATCGTCACCAACGGATCAAGGCTTGCTTCAATCAGGCTCCGGTTATACGCACCCGCCACCCGGAGCGCCTCTTCCGCTCGCTTGCGCTCGGTGATGTCGATGCCCGTCTCCATGATGAGGGGGGAGCCGTCCGAGTCTGTGAAGGGAAAGTCGAAGATATCGTAATTGCGGCCGTCGGGACCCGTCCACTCCCAATGATGGGGCGCATTGGTCTTCAGTACCGAATACGTCTCGCAGATCTCGCAGGGCTCCGTTCTCCCAAACAGATATTCAAAGCATGGCCGGCCGTGGGACTCACCAAAGCGCTCCCTGAAGAAGCGGTTGGCAAAGGGAACGTGATAATCCGGCGTCAACAAAACGAGGTAAGCCGGCAGCGTCTCCAGGACGTCAATGAACCGCTGCCGTTCGGCTTTCACGGCCTTCTCAGCCGCTTCGCGCTCATTGATCTCCTCCTGAAGCTTTGAATTGGCGTCTTCCAGTTCGCCAGTCCGATCTCGGACCAGCTCTTCCAGGTGCTCCTGGTGACGGCAGAGTTCCTCATGGGCAACCATAAGCTCCTCATTCTGCTGGAAGAGCTCCTCTTCAGCAGTTGATAGCTCTTCCAGGTTGACCTGGAGCTCATCCACAGCATCCGATAGGATCTCATCCATATTGCCGGGATCGCTTATGCCCCTCGTCCTTAGGTCCTCGATGTATTGGGTGAGATCAGATATTCTCTTTGATAGGTTATCGACCGCCATATTGACGCCTGCCTTCGCAGATGATTTCTACAACGCCTATACAATGCCCTTCTTATTAATCTTCTCAATCTTAAAAATAGCCAGATCCTCGATTCGGATCTGTCCTGAGGCCTCCAGGGATGCGATCTAGGCCTGTACCTTCTTTTGCCCCTTCTCGATTGCTAATTTCTGAACACAATATGTTAGGCTGATGGTGATGTAGCGGAATACGCTCAATAATCTGTTGGCGTAAAACCAAGTTAGTTAAATTTGTGCGTTCTTTGTGAGCTTTGTGCTCTTTGTGGTTAATAATAACTCACATTTAACTATTGAAGCTGACGAAATACCACCACAAAGAGCACAAAGCTCACAAAGAGGCCAAAGAACGCAAAGATAAATAGCCACTCGAAATAGCGAAAAGCTATAAAACTCCCAGAAAAGCCAGTAGAGCCTTGTGAGGCCCTACTTGCCCTCTGACCCTTACGGGTAATTTAGCGCCCGGACCGGGATTCGAACCCGAGTCGAAAGCTCGACAGGCTTTCATGATAGGCCACTACACCATCCGGACTCAACAGATCCCGCCTCCCAGATTCGAACCGGGGACATCGCGGTGACTGCGCGCTAGCACCCTTCGGTGCGAAACATACTACAGCCGCGCACTCTACCAGGCTGAGTTAAGGCGGGCCTCTCGCTACAAGTTATTTCTAATACTTAGATCTTTCGACCCATCGACTGCTCTATGACGCATAAGCCCTTTATTTCAGGCAGGCTTTTTGGTCGAAGCAAGCAATGATAGAGACTACTTAAAAATATTTGAAACTTTCCCAGAGAGGATAAAATGATCATTGGATTGATGTCCGATTCTCATGATAATATTCAGGGATCTAAAGATGCCCTGAAGGTCTTTTCCCAGAGAGACGTTGAGCTGATACTGCATGCGGGCGACATGATAGGCTCCGGCAACTGCTATACCTTCGAGGGCTGCTGTGCGCCCATCAAGCTGGTCTACGGCAACAACGACGGCGACCGCGTGGGCCTCAAGCGCGACTTCGAGCGGGTGGGCGGCGATTACCTGGGCGACTTCGGAGAAGTGGAAGCAGACGGCCTAAAGATCGCCATGCTGCACGGCACTGAGGATGCCCTGGTTAAGGCTATCGTAGCTTCAGGGCTCTACGATGTGGTGGTGCGCGGCCACAACCACCGCGCTGAGGCGACGAGGATGGGAAAGACTCTGCTGGTCAACCCAGGCGAGATCTGGGGGCATTTCACTGGCTTAAGCTCTGTCGCCGTCCTGGATACTACTAACATGAATGCGGAGTTTATCGAGCTGGGGAAGTACAAGACATTCCGGGAGATACTGAGAGAATGACCGAAGGCGCATATTTTGAAGCCCTGGACAGCTACATACTGGTGGAGCAGTTGGGGCAAAAGATAGAGAGAATTTACTTCTCAAGGGAGCCGCCCTCGGAGAGATCGGCGCTGGCGGAGCAGATCATCGCATACATCGAGGGCAGAGGGTCGCGACCAGAAGTAGAGCTGGACCAATCGGGCTTCACTGAGTTTCAAAGAAAGGTCATAGCCGCAGTACAGAGCATACCGCGCGGCAAGACCCTAACCTACGGGGAGGTTGCCCTGCTGGCAGGAAGGCCTGGTGCGGCGCGCGCGGTGGGCCAGGTCATGGCCAGGAATCCCTTTGCTATAATCATGCCCTGTCACCGCGTGGTCTCCAGGCAGGGCTTGGGGGGCTTTGGCTGGGGACTGGATATTAAAAAGAAGCTGCTGGAGCTTGAGCGCTGCTGAATCCATCTTGATTTGACTGGCTTAGATCCTGTGGGTAGATAACTGTGAAATCACAAAGCCTTCGTGTCTGTTAGCTTGCAGGCGTTCACCACAGAGACACAGAGGCACAGAGGGATTTCAATATCCTCCGGGTTTTCGTTCTCCGTGTCTCTGTGCCTCTGTGGTGAGTTCGTAAATATTCACCACAAAATTTCCAATCAGCTCGGTCGCCTAGTGATGGCGCTCCTTGTCATAGGCGATGGCCTCGGCTTTGTTCTTGTGGATTGTGCCATGCGGATGCTCTGGAGGCGAGTAGATAGTGTAAAGCTTCAAAGGCTCCGACCGCGAACTGTTGACGATGTTGTGCTGCGTTCCTGCTGGGATTACCACCGCAGAACCATCCTCCAGGTTGTGCTCCTCACCGTTCAGGATGGCCTTCCCCGCTCCAGCCTCTACCCGGATGAACTGGTCGACATCATCATGGGTTTCCATGCCGATATCCTCACCGGGCGCTATCGACATTACGACCAGCTGACTGTGCGGTCCCGTAAACAGGACTTCACGGAAGTATTTATTTTCCAGCGACTTCTTTTCGATATTGGTCAGGTATCCTACCATAGTAATCCTCCTGTCAAAGGCACGATTCTGAATCGGCCCTCTGGTTCACGTCCTCGAGAAGGAAATCATCCTGGTACGCGCCGATCGGCTCGGCCGTGCTATGTCGGATAAGCCCGACACTCAGGATGTTTCAAAAGAACCAAATATTTTTGGATGTTAAGCGATATAAATGTTTCTGGTATTGAGGTTTCAATGAAGGGCTTTCCGAATGCGGCAGAAATGTGAAAATAAGAGATTAAGAAGCTGCTGGCGATTAAGATCAAATTAACTCGATCCAAAGTTTTAAGTCCAATTAATCCCACATATGGGACATAGGTTAAAAGCCATGCCATTTACTAAAATCGATGAGAAAGGCAGAGTAGTTCTACCAAGCGAGCTGCGGCGCAAGCTGGGCATCAGTCCTGGAGACGAGTTTGCCGTGGAAAAGCTGGGAGACGATGCGATAGTCCTAAAGAAGGTCGATTTCCGCGCTTTGATCGACGAGATCATAGAGAAGGCCAAGAACGTTGACCTGGACCGGCTCGAAGCCGAGATCGAGGAAGAGGCCAACAAGCTTGCAAGACAGAAATATAAAGTTCTTGATTGATACTAACCTCTTCATTGCAGCAGTTAAACGTGGAAGGACGAAGACCACCGAGCTGCTCTTGAAGCTTCTTGAAGGTCCCTGGGATCTGGTCGCAGACGACATCCTGATCTCAGAGTATGAGAAGTATGCCAGACAGTTTGAAGCCTATGCTTTCCTGAAACTCCTTTTGCGCAGGGTCGTTGTGATTGAGCAGTCTGAAGAGGAAATTCTTAAGTGCAAGCCCTTCTTCCCCACAGGCGCGGGCGCAGACATCGTCCACGCTTCGACCTGTCTGCACACCGGAGCAATCTTGATCTCCAACGATGCGCATTTCAGGCCTATAAAAGAGGCAGGCTTTATCGAAGTCTGGACTATCTCAGAGGCGATCGAGAAAGCTCTTGATTCAAGTTAACCCGGCTTCGGTCCGCTATTATGATCCCTCAGAACGCGAAGCTAGTCAATAAATCAGTCCGCCTGAACGAAATAACTCTACAGGGATTCTCCCTTTAGCCACTGAATGGGGGTCAAGATATCCACTGTAGCATGGCACCGACGCAGCATCTCCAGATCCCACGAAAACAAAGTCGCATTAAATGCCTCAGCAACAGCGACGTATACAGCGTCCGCACCTCTAAGGCGATAAGATACAGCGATCTGTGCTGCCCGACGCGCCAATGGCAAGTCAAGCGGGACCAGATTTATGCCTGGAAAATCTTCCACAATAGCAACGAGTTCTTCAGCTAGAGATGAATCGCCAGTGGGCCTGGCTATTGCTGCTGCGCACTCTGCCAGGGCAAGAGTAGGACAATACACCTGCAAGGATTTCACTTTTTGTAAAAAATTCCTGCTTGGAAGATGGTTTGGCTCAACGGATCGCGCGGCCGCAACGAAGATGCTGGCATCAATCGTGCAGTTCATCTTCGCATCTCTGATAGGGTCTCTACTGCGCTCTTTTCGCTCTTCCAGGCCAAGCTTACCTTTTGAGCCAGGGCGTCCAACCTTGCTTCCCAGTCAGAGGCTGGCGTTGGCTTTGGCCCATTTTTTGTGGCTTCTAGCGAGACAAGGAGCGCTACAGGCTTTCCCTCCGACCCAATCAGAGTGATGGTCTCCCCAAGGCGCAACTGCTTGAGCAGCTCTTCGAGGTTGCTTTCTGCAGCTTTTACTGGCACTGCGATAGACATAAGCAAATTCCTAAAACTTTTAATTCTATCTTCAATATTGATATGCTTCGTCTTTATAACATCGTTGCTTCCTCACCAACCCCGACCTCTTCTTTTGTCAGCCCATAAATCTCATAGACCAGCCTGTCGATCCTTCACCCAGTTGGCATACTCATGCGCCAGCCTGCATGGCTCAGGCAGCTTGTGGCCCTTCAGGCAGCGGCGTGTCATCTCCAGCGCAGAGTCCACTGAGATTTTATTCCCAGGCGCTACTACTATCGGCCTGCAGCCCTTTTTAGACTTGAGCAGGTAGCCCACAGTCTTTCCGCCGTAAATCAGAGACTTTGCCTCACCCACTTTCTCAGGCAGATCGAAGCTTCCGCAAAGAACGCTCTTGCTCACGCCGATGGTGGGCATGTCGAGGATGACGCCAATGTAAGTGGCCAGCCCTGCCATGCGGGGATGGTTTATGCCGCAGCCGTCCACGAAAAGGAGAGTAGGTCTTCGGTCGAGCGCCCGGACGGCGTTGATGGCTGCAGGGCCTTCTCGAAAGGAGAGAAAGCCGGGCACGTAGGGCACTGTGGCCTTCATGGTGTGGCTGGCTTTGCTCCTCACATCTCCATCAGGCCCTAGAAGGACTGCGCCGGAGATCACCAGATCGCCCAGGAAGGCCTGGTCTACGCCTGCCACCGCTTCGCCGGAGAACCTGTCCTCCAGCACCACCCGCGAGGCTATGCGGCGCTGGACTTCAACCAGGCGTCTCTCCAGAGAACTGTTCAGAAGGCTCATTCTCAGGACTTATGGGGTCAGGACTTTTGCAGGTCCAGTATCGCATGACGCAGGTTTATGGTCAGCTCGCCGATGTTCATTATGTAGTCGAGCATGCGCTCAATGCTGCTGGCCACGACGAGACGCACGAGCATCTCAGACTGATCCTTAGCGCCTGAAGAGTTCGCTATCAACTGGACGCGCTTTTGAATCTCCCGGGTCTTGTCTATCAGCTCGTTGGCCTTCCCGGAGTTGGTCTGCAGCAGGTAGGAGAGCGAGTCGTCTATGAGGCTCCCGAAGACCGACTCAAGCCGTGAGACCTCTTCTACCATCTCGGTAGGGAGGGCAGAGTCGCACTGGTTGGCGACCTCCGCTATCCGGCTGGCGTGGTCGGCGATCCTCTCCAGGTTCGAGGCAGCCTGCATATAAGTGAAGGCCGTAATGGAGTTCAGCGTCTCCTGCTTCACAGATCCCGACCGGAGGATCTCTGTGAACTGGCGAGATATGAGGAGGTTCAGCCTGTCAACGTCGTTGTCCCTCTGAATCACATCAAGCGCTAGCTCTTTGTTGCTGTCCAGCAGGGCGGATATGGAGTCCTGGATCATGGACTTGACGACGGTCCTGATGCGCTTTAAGGCCCTCTCGGCCTGCAGCTCCTCTGAGCTTAAGAGATCCTGAATGACGACCTTGTTTATGGTCTCCTCCAGAATCTCCGGGCCTATGAGCTTGTTTACAATCTGGTGGAGATCCTTCTTCTGGGCGGACGACATATGGCTGGAGGTGACCTCTATGGTGCGGTAGCCTCCCACATAGCAGCCGATGATGTCTCTAACCAGGGGCTCTCCCGACTTGTCCCCGATGTCCAGCTTAGCCCTGAGGTCTTTTTCGGAGCGATCCGTAGAGAGCAGCAGGGCTCCGTTGTCGCTCTGGGTGATGTAAATTATCGATCCGGCCTGCACCCCGTTCTTCGTCGCCCAGTTTTTGGGCAGAGAGACGATGAAGGTGGATTTGCCGGTCCTCTGCACTTTTCTCGTATCCATAATTATCTAATTGAGGTGTTCCCTCTTTGCTTCGACTATGTACACGATGGACTCGCATATGTTGCATATGTGGTCCCCAATTCGTTCCAAATGCCTGTTCACCATAAGGAGAGATGTTCCGTCATCTATTATCTCAGGTCGCTCAATTATTATCTTGAACAGCTTGTCCCTGGCCTTGACGTAGAGACCGTCTATCTCATAATCCCACTTTGTTATCTGTCTGGCAAGATCGGAGTCGTCGTTTTGTAGCGCCACCATGGACTGCGAGAGCATCTTTCTGGCGATCTCTGCCATTTTGGGTATGTACTCCAGCTTTGTTATATGGGGCTTGTCTTTTAACTGGACGGCCACTCTGGCTATATCCACCGCCAGGTCACCTATCCTCTCCAGATCTATCCCGATCTTGAGAATGCCTATGATCCTCCTCAGATCTTTGGCCATCGGCTGCTGAAGAGCCAGAAGCTCCATACACAGGTTCTCTATCTTCTGGCTCATGTCGTCCACTATTTGATCGCCTTTTATGATATCCTTTGCCAGCTCTACGTTCAAATCGCGAAGCGCAGTAACCGATTGCTCAATGGCCAGGCCCACATGCTCGGCCTGCTCTTCGGTCAGGGTCTTAAGCTCGTCTAGTTCCCTATGATATCGCTCTCGGTACGGGTTCATCTCCACCCCCCATAAAAATGGCTCATCCGAACCTTCCGGTTATGTAATCCTCTGTGCTCTTCTCTATGGGCTTCTCGAACAGACGCTTGGTTTCTCCCACTTCTATGAGCTTTCCAAGCAGGAAGAATGCCGTGATATCTGAGACTCGAGCTGCCTGCTGCATGTTGTGGGTTACTATTACCTGCGTGTAGTTTTCCTTCAGCGTATCCATCAGGCTCTCGATCTTCGCAGTGGAGATGGGATCCAGAGCGCTGCACGGCTCATCGAGTAAGATCACATCCGGCCTCATGGCCAAAGTCCTGGCAATGCAAAGCCTCTGCTGCTGGCCTCCCGATAAACCCAGAGCGGGCTGATTCAGCCTGTCGGCAACCTCCTCCCAGAGAGCTGCGTCCTTCAGGCTGCGCTCTACTATTTGATCTATTTTTTTGGCTCCATGAATCCTGGGGCCGTAGGCTACGTTGTCGAATATCGACATGGGAAAGGGATTTGGCTTCTGAAAGACCATTCCGATCTTCTTGCGGATCTCCACTACATCGACGTCCTTGCCGTAAATGTTCACGTCCTCATATAGCACTTCGCCCTCTACTCTGACTCCATCCACCAGATCGTTCATCCTGTTGATGCAGCGTATGAAGGTGGACTTGCCGCAGCCGGACGGCCCGATGAGAGCGGTTATCTTCTTTTCGGGAATTTCAAGGTTGATATCCTTCAGGGCCTGTTTTTCGCCGTACCAGAGGTTCAAGTTTTTGGATACGATCTTTGAGCTCACTGCAGATCTCCTCTCTAGTCCTTCATGGATCCATTGATGTCTTCAATCTTCAAGGCCGTAATCTTGTGCAAATCCATCTAGCTTTCCCAATTTGACTTGCTTCATCTGAGACACGGATATCCTTTTATGCCGTTGAAGCCAGCCTATATAGATCTTCCTATATAGTCTATATATATGCAAATCTGCATACAAATAGGGGCACTCGCTATGCGAATCTTTTATATAGAACTTTAAACTGGTTATAGGAAAAAAGTCGGGGAGGACTAAAGGTTTGGCTGGTTTGAGCGGCGTACCAGTAATAATACTGAAAGAAGGAAGCAAGCGCGAGACTGGAAAGGATGTACAGCGCAAGAACATCTTAGCGGCCAGGGCAGTTGCAGATGCAGTGAGGACGACTCTTGGGCCGAAAGGAATGGATAAGATGCTCATTGACGGCAGCGGTGACGCAACCGTCACCAACGACGGCGCCACCATCTTAAGAGAGATGGACATAGAACATCCCGTTGCCAAGATGATCGTGGAGGTGGCCAAGGCCCAGGACGATGAGATCGGAGACGGTACGACAACAGCCGTCATTATTGCCGGCGAGCTGCTAAAAAAGGCTGAGGCGCTCATCGATCAGGGTGTCCATCCCACAGTAATCGTCTTAGGGTACAAGCAGGCTTCCGCCAGGGCCCAGGAAGTCCTGAATGAGATGGCGGTAGATGTCTCCGGCGATCGAGACATGCTGATCAAGATCGCCCAGACTGCCATGACTGGAAAGGGCATTGAGATCGCCATGGAGAAGCTAGCCCAGATCTCTGTGGATGCTGCCCAAGCTGTGGCAGATAAAGTGAAAAAAGACATTGATGAGAGCGTCAATATCGTGAAGATCCCTGGCGGCCGCATAGAGGACTCTGAAATCAACTACGGCATAGTAATAGAAAAGGAACGGCTCAACCCGGAGATGCCAAAGCGCCTGGAGAATGCCAGGATTCTGCTCCTGGAAGGCACTCTGGAGTTAAAGAAGCTGGACACAGACGCCAAGGTGACAATAACCGATGCCAAGGACCTCGCCAGCTTCAAGGAGGGCGAGGAGAAGGTGCTCAGGGAACAGGTTGAGGCCATAGCCAAAGCTGGCGCCAACGTGGTCTTCTGCCAGAAGGGCATTGGCCTGACAGCCTCCCATTACCTGGCCAGGTACGGCATTATGGCCGCCCGCAGGGTAAAAGACGAGGAGATGAAGATGCTCGCTTTAGCCACAGGCGCCAGGATCGTGGGCGATGTCATGCAGGTCACTGAGAAGGACCTTGGCAAGGCAGGTCTCGTGGAAGAGCGAAAAATTGGAAAAGACAAGCAGATGATCTTCGTTCAGGACTGCCCCAATGCCAGGGCGGTATCCATAATCCTGCACGGGGTCTCAGAGCAGTTCCTGGATGAGATGGAGAGGGCTCTCGACGATGCACTCAACGTCGTTTTAGATGTCATCAGGTCAGGAAAGATTGTGGCAGGAGGCGGCGCTCCTGAGATCAGGGTGGCAGAGAGGATAAGACAGTATGCCTCAACTCTAAGCGGACGCGAGCAGCTGGCAATCAGGGCTTTCGCCGATGCCATAGAGGCCATACCCTTCACGCTGGCGGAGAACGCTGGCTTCGATCCCGTGGATACCCTGGTTGCTCTTCGGTCCAAGTATGGACAGGGCTTGAAGAACTACGGCATCAATATCGAGACGGGAGAGCCCGCAGACATGCTGGCAGAGGGTGTTGTAGAGCCCCTCAAGGTCAAGACGCAGGCCATAAAGTCCGCTACAGAGGCCGCCACCATGGTCCTCCGGGTGGACGATGTGATCGCCGCCAAGAGAGAAGAGTTCAAGATGAAGCCGGGACAAAGCCCGCACGACTACACCAGGATGCCCCCGGGCATGATGGGTGGCATGGGCGGCATGCCTCCCATGATGTGAGGCCAAATGAGGCCAAATCCGCCGGCTTTTTCAGCCGGCAGATCCTCCCTCGAGTTCTAAAATAATTACTTCATCGGAGGAGTTTATGGAAGAATGCGCAGATGCAGACTTGGGAGAGTGCCCAAAAGAGAAGCCTGCAGTAGATGAGGCGGCAATTGAAGAGCTTAAGGCTCAGCTGGAGGAAGCACAATTCCTGGCTGAGGAGCGGCTCAACCAGCTTCTGCGGTGCAGGGCAGAGATGGACAACATCCTGAAGAGGGCTGTCAGAGAGAAAGAAGATCAGGTGAAGTACGCCTCTGAGAAGCTAATCTGCAAGATCCTTCCAGTCCTTGACAGCCTTGAGCAGGCCTCAAAGCACGACGAGGGCACAAAGGTACTTTATCAGCAGCTTCTCGACATATTGAAGGGCGAGGGCCTGGCGCCGATTGAAGCCGTCGGCATGAAGTTCGATCCCTATAAGCATGAGGCCTTTTATCAGCTGAAGTCTGAAGAGCTGGAAGAGGACATCGTAGCCGAAGAAATACAGAAGGGCTACCTCCTCAACTGCAGAGTCATTCGCTTCTCCAAGGTGGCAGTAGTAAAGCGGTGATAGGTTTAAATATTTAGGAAGTATTGTTAATTCTTAAATTCAGAAAATCATAAATTCAGGAGATGATATCTTGGCTAAAATTATCGGAATAGATCTGGGAACCAGCAACTCAGCCGCTGCTGTTCTTATAGGCGGCAGGCCCACGATTATCCCAAGCGCTGAGGGTACAAGCATCGGCGGCAAGGCGTTCCCTTCGTATGTGGCCTTCACCAAAGACGGCCAGGTTCTCGTTGGAGAGCCCGCCCGAAGGCAAGCGGTGACCAACCCCGAAGGAACCATCGCCGGGATCAAGCGAAAGATGGGCACCGACTACAAAGTCAAGGTATATGGAAAGGAGTACACCCCTGAGGAGATCTCCGCTCAGATACTCCGCAAGATCAAGAAAGACGCGGAGACATATCTTGCAGATACCGTGGAGGAGGCGGTAATCACAGTTCCCGCCTACTTCAACGACAACCAGCGGCAGGCGACCAAAGACGCTGGAACGATAGCCGGCCTCAATGTTCGAAGGATCATCAACGAGCCTACAGCTGCAGCCTTAGCCTATGGCCTTGACAAGACGGGCGAGGCAAAGATCATGGTCTTCGACCTGGGCGGCGGAACGCTGGACGTCACTATCATGGAGATTGGCGAAGGAGTCTTCGAGGTTTTGTCCACTTCCGGCGATACGCAGCTTGGCGGCAGGGATATGGATGAGAGGCTGATGGAGTTCGTCCTGGAGAAGTTCAGACAGGAGTCAGGCGTAGACCTGCGCAAGGACTCAATGGCCATGCAGCGGTTGCGCGAGGCAGTAGAGGTCGCCAAGATAGAGCTCTCCTCCGTAGTGCAGACCAATCTCAACCTGCCTTACATAACAGCCGACTCCACAGGCCCCAAGCACCTGAGCATGACCATCTCCCGGGCCAAGCTTGAAGAGCTGATCCACGACGTGATGGAGAGGTGCCGCGGCCCAATGGTCCAGGCGCTGAAAGACTCAAAGCTTGAGAAGTCCGGTGTCGATAAGATCATCCTCGTAGGCGGACCCACCCGCATGCCGGTCGTCCAGGAGTCCGTGAAGAGCTTCATGGGCAAGGAAATCGAGCGAGGAGTCGATCCCATGGAGTGTGTAGCCATGGGCGCTGCCATCCAGGCCGGAGTCCTGGGAGGCGAGGTCAAGGACCTTCTTCTCCTGGATGTCACTCCCTTAAGCCTTGGCATTGAGACCCTCGGAGGCGTCACAACCCATCAGATCGAGAGAAATACTACTATTCCCACCAGAAAAAGCCAGATCTTTACCACTGCCGCTGACAACCAGACCAGCGTTGAGGTGAACGTCCTGCAAGGTGAGCGGCCCATGGCCAAAGATAACGTCTCCTTGGGACGGTTCACACTTGTGGGCATTCCGCCATCTCCCCGCGGCATTCCGCAAATTGAGGTCACATTCGATATAGACGCCAACGGCATAATTCACGTCTCTGCCAAAGACCTTGCCACAAAGAAGGAGCAGAGGATCACCATCACCGCACCTCACAAGCTCAACAAGGACGAGATCGATTCCAAGATCAAGGATGCAGAGCGCTTCGCCGCTGATGATGCAAAACGCAAAGAGGAGATCGAGGCCAGGAATGCGGCCGATTCCCTGATCTACGCCTCTGAGAAGGTGCTGAAGGATGCGGGAGACATCGCCACAGCAGACCAGAAGGATAAGATCGAGAAGGCCATCGCAGAGCTGAAGGAGGCCCAGGCAGGAGGCGACATCCCCCAGATCAAGGCCAAGACGGAAAGCCTGCAAAACGCCATCTACGAGCTCTCATCTGCCATGTACCAGCGCGCGGCTTCGCAGCAGCAAGCCGAAGCGGCCCAGACGGGAGGCCAGACAGGGCAGACCGGCCAGACGCCAGAGTGGCCTGAGGGCCAGACGGTGGATGCAGACTACGAGGTAGTAAACGATAAGAAGTAAGCCGGAGAAAAAGAGTAAAAGAGTAATAGATTTAGAGAGGTCAATAGATCGATATGCCGGAGAAGAAGGACTACTACGAGGTTCTGGGAGTATCCAAGGACGCGAGCGAGAAGGACATTAAGAGCGCATACCGCAAGCTCGCAATGAAGTACCATCCCGACAGGTCGGATGCCTCCGATGCTGAAGAGATGTTCAAGGAGCTGTCAGAGGCGTACGCAGTCCTCTCCGATCCTGATAAGCGCAAGCAATACGACCAGTTCGGCCACGCTGGAATAAACAGCCAGTACTCTCAAGAGGACCTCTTCCGCGGGGTGAACTTCGAAGATCTGCTCAGGGGCTTCGGATTCGGGGGTGGAGGCGGAGAGAGCATCTTCGATATGTTCTTCGGCGGTGGCCATCGGCGCGGGCCCGCCAGGGGCAGGGACCTGCGAGTAGACCTAAACATGACTCTGGAGCAGGCTGCAGAGGGCCTTGAGACAACTTTAGAAGTCCCAAGGACTGAGTCCTGTCCCACCTGCAAAGGAAGCGGCGCAAAGCCCGGAACTAGCCCTGTCACCTGCAGCCAGTGCCGAGGAACCGGCCAGGTTACAAGAGCCCAGAATACGCCTTTTGGCCAGATGATCACCGCCACCACCTGCCCCAAATGCGGCGGCAGAGGCCAGATCATCAGCAGTCCCTGTCAGGAATGTGCCGGCATCGGCCGGGTGCGCCGTACCCGCAAGATCAACGTGAAGATTCCGCAGGGAGTGGAGGACGGTCAGCACCTGAAGCTGAGAGGTCAGGGAGACGCTGCACCGCCCGGTGGCGAGCCGGGGGATCTCTACGTCTTCTTAAATATCCTGCCTCATCCCCAGTTCCAGCGTGTGGAAAGCGATCTGCTCTACGAGATGCCCATAAGTATCACCCAGGCTGCCCTTGGATACGAGGCTGAAGTTCCGACGCTTGCAGGCCGGGCGAAGATAAAGATACCTCCCGCTACCCAGACGGGCTCTGTCTTCCGGCTGCGCGGAAAAGGCATGCCCAGGCTTCACGGCGTGGGCAGCGGCGATATGCACATAAAGGTAAAGGTCAAGACGCCTTCTTCTCTCACCGCAAAGCAAAAACAGCTTCTGGAGGAGCTGGCCTCGGAGTTCGGGGAGACGAAGCACGAGCCCGCGAAACAACCGCCAAAGGGCGAAAAGGGCATCATCGATAAGATCGTGGATGAGGTCAAGAGCTCGCTTGATCAGCTGAGTTGAACGCAAAATTTTTGAAGTTCTTTAAGGTGTGATTTGGATTTCACGCAAAGTCCAAAGATTATTTCACACCCCGTTTGGATTTCGCGCGGATGTCACCCGTTCATCGCTTTATCTCCGACTCCAGAGCCGTTTTAACGCGCAGGTATTCGGCCTTCAGACTCTCCGATCTCTCTGAAGCGCCATCCAGAACGCCAGAGCGGCCCATCATCTCAAGCTCTTTGCTCATGGCAGAGAGCCTCATGGCCCCAACATAAGCGCTGCTGGACTTCAGGCTATGAGCGGAAACCTGCAAGGCTTTAGCATCTCTATCGGCCGCAGCCTTCTCTATCGCGGATATTTTTTCAGGCGCATGCTTGAGGAAAAGGCCGCCTACCTCCTCCAGTATGTCTGGCTCGCCTTCTTCCTGCAGCTCTTTGAGGCTGGCCAGCACCGATTGATCTATTACCTCCTCAGCAACATCGGACATCTCAATCACCATCCACTTTTCTAACTTATTCCGTGGCTATTGAGCTACTAGCTTTTTATTCTTTTGCTTCCAGAGAGTGCGCCAACCAGCTCCTCCATCTTCACAGGCTTTGAGATGTAATCATCCATGCCAGCTTGAAGACATCTTTCGCGATCTCCTTCCAGGGCATGCGCCGTCACGGCAATGATATACGGCTGCACCTTTGCAGGCCAGCGATCGCGGATAGCGCGTGTGGCCTCTAAGCCGTCCATCTCCGGCATCTGTACGTCCATTAAAACGATATTGTAAGGCTGGCGTTCCAGAGCCTCCAGAACTTCAAGGCCGTTGGCTGCCACATCTGCCCTGATTCCCAGCTTCCTCAGCATTCGCAGGGCAACCTTCTGGTTTACTACATTGTCCTCTGCGAGGAGAATGCGAAGTAGCCCTAGCGCTCCTGTATCCAGGCCTATCCCTGGCGCGGCAGGTTCACTGCTGTAAACGGGCTCGCCGGTCGGACCGGGTTCAGCCATGATTGTGAAGTGGAAAGTGCTGCCTTTTCCTGAAGCGCTCTCTGCCCATATGGACCCACCCATCAGCTCCACGAGCCTCTTGGAGATAGCCAGGCCTAGGCCAGTTCCGCCGTACTTACGGGTGGTGGTCATGTCCACCTGGCGGAAGGACTGGAAGAGGCTGCTTATGGATTCCGGAGGAATCCCAATTCCCGTATCTCTGACCTCGAAGTGCAGTTCAAAGCGGCTATCAGGCTTAAGCAGGCTGGTCACTGAAACGAAGACCTCACCGACGTCCGTGAACTTAACGGCGTTGCTGAGCAGATTGACCAGAACCTGACGCAGGCTGGTGATGTCGCCTACCAGGCTCGCAGGAACCTGGCCGTCCACGGAGTAGTTCAATGTAAGGCCTTTCTCAGCTGCAATGCCGGCCACGAGGTCCATGGAACCCTCGATGCATGCGCGGAGGTCGAAGATCTGGTGTTCAAGCCCTCTCTTACCATCTTCTATCTTGGAGAAGTCAAGGATATCGTTAATGGTCGCCATCAGGACGTCTCCGCTGCTGCGTACCGTCTCCACGCAATCGCGCTGATCGGGGTTTAGGGGAGTGTCCAGAAGAAGTCCGGTCATGCCTATAATTGCATTTAGCGGAGTCCTGATCTCATGGCTCATGTTGGCCAGGAACTCGGATTTGATGCGAGCAGCAGCCTCAGCTGCCTCTTTGGCTTTCTGGAGCTTTTCCTCTGATCTTTTTTGTTCTGTTACGTCGCGGACAATCGACAGTTTCGAGGTGCTTCCATCAACATTTCTAATGGGCGTATCTAATATATCTAAGATCTTGTCACTCTTGATATGATGCCATTCCCGCCTTACAGACTTTCCCTGGAACACTTCCTGGTTCGAGCAGCTGGGACAGACCTCGGTTCGATCTTCGAAGTACTCATAGCATTTCCGCCCATCTACAGGGCCAAACTCCCTTTCTATCATAGGATTAATATACTCTACACCGTATTGTTGATTGACGGTAGATACTCCATCCTCCATAGCATTCAAAATGTCCTTGAGCTTGTTGCGTTCCAGCTGCAGCTCTTCCTGGGCCTGCTTGCGCTCCGTGATGTCTCTGCATAAGCTTATAATTCTTAGACCTTCATCAGTCTCGACCACTGTGGCATTGATCTCAACGGGTGTTACAATTCCCACTCTATCCACATAATCGATCACTAAATCTCTGACAGATCCATCTATGCAACATCGCCTCAGCTCCACGGTATTTCTTTCCAGGTCGTACTCGGCAGTCCACTCTTTTACGTTTCGACCTGATATCTCTTCCAGGCTGCTATGTCCTGACAGCTTAACGTACTCGTAATTGGCATCTACGACTCTTCCCTGAAGATCGAGCACCAAATAACCCGTGTTTGTAGTCTCGATCAGTGTCCTGTATCTTTCCTCGCTCCTAATAAGCGCTTGCTCTGCAATCCTCCGCTGCGTGATGTCGCGGATGGATTCAATGGCTCCAGCGCGGTTTCCCTGAGCATCGAAGATCGGTGCTCCTGTCGCCCATACGTATGCTCCTTTGCCGCCGTACAGTGCAGGCGTAAATACTTCGGCGTAAAGAGTATTTCCCTTTCTCTGCACATACTGATATTTGGATGCGATCTCCTCGTCGTCCGCATCCAGGAGATCCAGCAACTGTTTCCTTCGTTCACCATAGAATGGAACCGTATAGGCGTAGTCTCCACGCCCTATCATATCGCTCTTGCACACCCCGGTCATCTCTTCCATGGCACGGTTCCAGGCAATCACCCTGCCTTCCCGGTCAATGACGAAGGTGGCATCGGGCAGGAAGTCGATGATATCTGCCAGCCGTCTTTCAGATTCCTTGAGAGCATCCTCCATTCGTTTGCGCTCTGTAATATCGCGGGAGATCCCTGCAGTCCCGATCACCTCTCTTGCGTCGTCGAGGATTGGAGTCTTTATGGTCTCTATGCAGGATGCATTGCCGTATTTGTCAACAAGAGGCTCAGTCACTCGCTTCTGCTGGCGGGTATCCATGACCTCACAATCATCTTTGCGATATTTTTCTGCCAGGTGACTTGGCCAGATTTCCAGGTCGGTCATCCCTACAAGGTCATCGGGAATGTAGCCGCAGGTTCTCCCAAAGGGCTCGTTAACGGCGATATAGCGGCCTTCTCTGTCCTTCAGCCAGGCCATATCCGGAATGTTATTCAGCAGAGCCCTCTGCTGGCGCTCTTTGCGCCGCAGTGCCCTTTCAGCGTGCTTGCGCTTGGTAATATTTACGGATGTATGTACCGCTCCGATGACCGTTCCATTCGTATCCTTGAGCGGATTGCTGCGAGATATCCAGATCTTGCCATCGGGCGTGACCAGCTCACCCTCTTGGGAGAGGCCGGTCTTCAGAGCTTTGAATGCTGTGCAGCCCTGGCATGGCTCCTTACGGCCGTGGATGAGCCTGAAACAATGCTCGCCTCTCACCTCCTCTTCGGAGAGGCCGAGGAACTCCCGCAGGGCATTGTTGACCCAGATGATGCGCATCTCGGGGTCCAGGTATTCGACGGTCACGCTCTTCAGGCCGCCGAGGATTGCTGCCTTCTCCTGCTCTGATTTGCACAGGGCGTCCTCTGCCCTCTTGTGCTCTGTTATGTCGATAACTGCCGCCTGCACTGCAGGCTTTCCCTGATAATCGATCACATTGGCGTGCATCTCCAGCCAGACTATCGATCCATCCTTCCGTATCACGCGGAACTCATAGTGCTCTGGAACGCTTTTTCCCTTCAAGCGATCTCCATATCGGCCCCAGACAGTTGCTCTATCCTCAGGATGAACACGCGCCTGCATTTCTTCGAAGGACATAGCATTCATCTCATCCACTGTGTAGCCGACCATCTTCGTGTAAGCTTCGTTGGCGAAGACAACGCGCATGTCCTGGAGGATTAACAGCCCCTGCAAAGACTGATCGACCAGCGTGCGATATGCCTCTTCTGTGCGCCTGCGCTCAGTGATGTCGTGTACGATGCCTCGAAAGCCCGTGAGCTTTCCCTCAACGTCCCTGATCGCATCCGACGTTATCTCACAGATGATTGTGGACCCATCTTTCCTCTTCATTCTATACTCATGTGTTTGAACCGGCTTTCCCTGAGCGATTGCAGCTAGAGCTTCATGAACACGTTCCATCTCGCCTTCGGCAAACAGCTGGTCTACCTGGATGCCTCTCAGAAGCTCGTCCTCGGTATAGCCAAATGTATCGAGTGCAGCATGGTTGGCATAAATCGGCCTCAGATCCGTGTCCATCTCATAGATCATATCAGGCAGCAGCTCGGCCATCTCACGGAAGCGAGCCTCGCTTCTCTCGAGCGCCTGGTTGGCCCTCAGCTGCTCTATGGTCCTCTCCTGCACCCTCAGCTCAAGCTTATCCTTGGCCGGAAAAGCATCGGTTTCCTTATCAGGACAATCCTGGAAAGAAACTTGCCCAGCCTGTAGGGCAGGCTCAAGCTCCTCCAGGCTGGCTTTGAGGCTATCCAGATCTCTTGCCATCTTTTCAGGGTTCTTAAGCTGCTGGCGCATCTCCTCTATCTGCCAGCGAATCATTTCGATTTTATTTTCAAAGTTGCTGCTGTTCATCTAGACATCTGCCCAGCAATGGACACCAAGTCTTCATTAATATTCATTTCGATGTTAATGATATTAGTAAGAAAATAAGTAGAAATGTTGATTTTGGACAAAAGAAAATTGGTCTTAGTCAACAATCATTCTGAATTCTGGCAAAGGTTTCACAATTTGCACCTTAAGCAGTACTGAAATTTTGAGGCAGGATTGACATGCGAAGATTCAGGGCACTCAAGCTAATAAAAAAATTAATAAAAAGTTATTCTACGGCTATTCTCCTCTTAGCTTTTCGCTCTTTTGCTCCCAGAGCCAATGCATTGCCCCAACGAGCTACCTCAGGATCGCTACATTTCAGGTGTCTGCAACATTTTTCTGCCTGATGGGCTGATACCTGCTCAGAGCGCTGACCAGCTCCTCCATCTTTACCGGCTTGCTGATGTAATCGTCCATCCCAGCTTGAAGACACCTCTCTCTGTCTCCCTCCAGGGCATGGGCCGTCACTGCAATAATGTGTGGCGCTCCTTTTGGCCAGCGCTCGTGTATGGCTCTCGTCGCCTCTAAACCGTCCATCTCCGGCATCTGCACGTCCATTAAAACGATATCGTAATTCTGGCGCTCCAGAGCCTCCAGAACCTCGAGGCCGTTGGCTGCCACATCTGCCCTGATTCCCAGCTTCCCCAGCATGCGGAGGGCAACCTTCTGGTTCACCATGTTATCTTCTGCCAGGAGCAGGCGCAAGGTAACAAGCTGGTCTTTCTGAAGCCCAGACTGGCCTTGTGCATCCAAGCTTCCCGCCTGGACGGGCAGAGGTGCGGGGTCGATCAGGATAGTAAAGTGAAATGTGCTGCCCTTGCCCATCACCGACTCAATCCATATCCGGCCTTCCATCAGCTCTACCAGCCTTTTGCTGATGGCAAGACCCAGGCCCGTACCTCCGTACTTCCGGGTGGTGGTCATGTCCACTTGACGGAAGGACTGGAAGAGGCTGCTCATGGATTCCTGAGGAATCCCAATTCCCGTATCTCTGACCTCGAAGTGCAGTTCAAAGCGGCTATTGGGCTTCGGCTGGCTGGTCACTGAAACGAAGACCTCGCCTGCATCCGTGAACTTGACGGCATTGCTGAGCAGGTTGACCAGAACCTGGCGCAGGCTGGTTACATCGCCTATCAGGCTCGCAGGGACTTGGCTGTCCACGAAGTAGTTCAACTTAAGGCCTTTCTCCGCTGCAATGCCGCCCACAAGGTCGATAGATCCCTCGATGCAGGATCGAAGGTCGAAGGGCTGACGCTCCAGCCTTCTCTTTCCCTCCTCGATCTTGGAGAAGTCCAGGATGTCGTTGATGATCGCCATCAGGAGGTCTCCGCTACTGCGCACAGTCTCCGCACACTCGCGTTGATCAGCGCTTAGCGGAGTGTCTAGAAGAAGTCCTGTCATGCCGATAACTGCATTCAGTGGTGTCCTGATCTCATGGCTCATGTTGGCCAGGAACTCGGATTTGATGCGAGCGGCAGCCTCCGCGGCCTCTTTGGCTTTTTGAAGTGTCTCCTCTGACCTTTTACGCTCCGTTATGTCGCGTAAGATCCCCAGCTTCGAAATGCTTCCATCCGCGTTTCTAATGGGCGTATCGAGTATGTCATAGATCCTGTTGCTCTTGAGATTATGCCGTTCCCACCTTACAGCCTTTCCCTCGAACACTTCCTGGTTCCTGCAGCTGGAACAGATCTCGGTACGATCGTGGAAGTACTCATAGCATTTTCGCCCTTCTACAGGGCCAAATACCATTTCTATTACCGGATTCACATATTCAATCTCGTATCGCTGGTTGACTGCAACTACTCCATCCACCATGGCATTCAAAATGTCCTTGAGCTTGTTTCTTTCCAGCCTCAGCTCTTCTTGAGTCCGCTTGCGCTCTGTGATATCGAACATGACGCCCTGAAGGTGAAGCGGCGCTCCTGCATTATCTCGCACCACAACCGCTTCGTCGCGGAACCACACTACCCTGCCGTCTTTAGCTATCATGCGGTACTCGGAAACAATGGGCTGGCAGCTGGAGAACTGGGATGTGAACTCGGCCAAAACGCGCTCGCAGTCCTCGGGATGAAGCCTTCTCTGCCACATATCCGGTTCGGCCGTGTATTCCGCCTGTGTGAAGCCCAGCATCGACGCGACCTGAGGGCTGATGTAAAGGGTTGTACAGGAATTGTCCAGAGCAGCAGTGTAGGTGACGGCTGGGATCTGCTCGATTAGCAGGCGATATTTGGCCTCTGCTTCACGAAGCTGCTGGTCTTTCTGCCTCCTATCTGTAATGTCTCTGCATAAGCATATAATCCTCGGACCTTCATCAGTCGTGACCACTGTAGCATTGATCTCGATGGGCGTTACAATGCCCTTTCTGTCCACGTAATCGATTATCAGATCTCTGACGAATCCATTTATGGCGCATCGCCGGAGCTCCTCGTGATTTCGTTCCAGGTCGTAGGGGGCGGTCCACTCTATTATGCTTCGCCCAAATATATCTTCCAGGCTGTTATGTCCTGATAGCTTGATGTACTCGGCGTTGGCATCGACGACACTCCCCTGAAGATCGAGCACCACATAGCCTGTGTTTGTGGTCTCGATCAGTGTCCTGTATCTCTCTTCGCTCCTGATAAGCGCCTGCTCTGCCATTCTGCGCTGGGTGATATTGCGGATGGATTCGATAGCTCCAACCATATTTCCCTTGCTGTCAAGAAGCGGTGAAGCAGTCGACCAGAGATAGACATCCTTTCCGTCAAATAGAAATGGAGCGATGCCCTCAGCGTATATTGTGTCCTCTTTTCTTTCGATGTATGCGTACTGGGATTCGATATCAGGGTCATTTGTATAAATTAGATCGATCAAGATCGGTCTCGGCTCTCCATAGAACGGCACGCTGTAAGCGTAACCTCCCTTGCCGAGAATATCCCTCTTTGCGACCCCGGTCAGCTCTTCCATGGCACGGTTCCAGGCAATCACCCTGCCTTCCCTGTCAATGACTAAGGTGGCATCTGGCAGGAAGTCGATGATATCTGCCAGCCGCCTTTCAGATTCCTTGAGCGCATCCTCCATCCGCTTGTGCTCTGTGATATCGCGGGAGATCCCTGCGGTTCCGATCACCTCTCCGCCGTCCAGGATGGGAGCTATTATATTTTCTATCCAGGATTCTTTACCGCATTTATCGACGAAAAGCTCACACACTCGCATCTGCTTACGTGTATCCATGACCTCCCTGTCTTCTCGACCGTAGCCTTCTGCCAGACCGGGCCAGATGTCCAGGTCGGTCTTACCCGTCAGGTCCTCGGGGCGAAATCCGCAGGCCCTCCCAAAGGACTCGTTAACGGCGATATAGCGGCTATCCCTGTCCTTCAGCCAGGCCATATCCGGGATGCTGTTCAGCAAAGCACTCTGCTGACGCTCTTTTCGGTGCAGGTCTCTCTCAGCGCGCCTGTTCTCCGTGATATTTACCGCTGCATGTACTACTCCGATAACAGTTCCATTTTCGTCCATGAGAGGGCTGCTGCGGGATATCCAGATCTTGCCATCAGGCGTGACCAGCTCGCCCTCCTCGGATTGGCCGGTTTTAAGAGCTTTGAAAGCCGTACACCCAACACATGGCTCCTTACGGCCGTGAAGGAGCTCGAAACAATGCTTGCCTCTAACCTCTTCCTCGGAGAGGTCGGTGAATTTCTGCACGGCATTGTTGACCCAGATGATGCGCATCTCGGGGTCCAGGTATTGTACGGCCACTCTTTTCAGGCCGCTAAGGATTGCAGCCTTCTCCTGCTCTGATTTACGCAGGGCCTTCTCTGCTCTCTTTCGCTCGGTGATATCACGGGCCACTACGCATATGACCTCTTTTCCGGCGTAGACGATGGCAGCGGCGCCGACCTCAACCTCGATGATGGACCCATCCTTGCGGCTGTACAGCCTCTCGCCCACCAAATGGCGTCTCCTGGTCAAAGTGTTCTGGATATTGACGTCGATATCTTTACGATCGTGAAGATCGATATCATAAATTTTCTGCCCGAGGAACTCCTCAGAAGAATAGCCGAGAAGATCCTGAAATGCGATATTGCTCTCAAGTATGCGTCCGGTATGGGCATCGAATAAAAAGATGGACTCAGAAGCCTGCTCAATCACGGCATGGTAGCGCTCTTCGCTCTCATTCAGAGCAGCCTCGGCAGCTTTCCGCTTAGTGATATTCGTTAATACTCCTCGAAGGCCAGCAATGCGACCATCAGTGAAGATGGGACGGCCTGAGGCCTGCAGCCAGAGAATCTCCCCTGACTTGGCTAAGACTCGAAACTCGAGGGACTCCACTTTGCCAGAAAAGGTTCTCTGTACAGCCTCTCTTACGGCTGGCAGATCCTCCTGGTGGACCAGCTCGCTGAAGTTTCTGCCCACCAATTCCGAGGGCGTATAACCGGCTAAAAGCCCAACTGTGGGGCTGATGTAGGTGAGCTCCCCCAACTCGTTGATCGAGTAGATCGTGTCGCTGACATTCTCCACCAGCTCGCGATATTTCTCCTCTGACAGGCGCAATGTCTCTTCAATGCGCTTGTGATCTGTGACATCCACCATTACGCCGATGAGTCCAGCAATGTTATCTGCAGCGTCCGTAAAGGTGGCTTTATTGAAGCGAAACTCCCTTCTTTTGCCATCAGCGCACTGCACTTCTGACTCGTAAACCTGGACGCCTCCCCTGCGAATCAACTTTTCATCCTGGCTGTGGTAGACGTCTGCCAGGTCGTGTGGGATGGTTCCATTCAGGCTGTTCAGATCGTAAATGGAGCGTCCGACAATCTCGGCTCGGGACAATCCAAGGATCTGTTCGGCGAATTTTTTGTTGCAGCCCTTGTAGATCCCCTTCCGGTCTTTATAAAAAACGGGACTGGGAATGGTGTCGATTAAAGTTTCCAGGAACTGTAAGCTGGCGCGCAGCTCTTGCTCAGCCAGCTTGCGCTTGGTGATATCCTCAAAGCTGACCTGATACTTGTAATCGTTTGCGTCGTGCTGCACCAGTATGAACTTGATGATCTTTTCTGTCCCATCTTTACAGGTGACAGTAAATGTTCTGGTTATCTTCTGAGCAGGCTGTAGATCACTTAGATCGTTAATCCAGGCGGATTTCACTTCATTCCGGTAAGCTGGGTCTGGATACGCCTTTTGGAACCATTCTCTTTCGCTTGATACGTCATTTAGGTCGTAGCCAAACATCTCTTTGAACTCGGGGTTAATGTAGCTGAAGTTGCCATCTTTTTCGATCAGCACTATTCCAAAAGGAGAGTTCTCAGAGAGGGTCTGGAACTTTTGCCGCTCTGCAAATAGCTTTTCTTCCGCCGATTTCCGCTGGGCAATCTCCGACTGTAATGCCTCGTTGGCATTTACCAGCTCTTTTGTCCTCTCCCGGACTCTGAGCTCAAGATCGTCCCGAGCATGCCTCAGCTCGTCCTCCATCCGTTTGCGGTCTGTGATATCCCTTACGACCCCTACAAGAAACTTGTTTCCAGCCTTATCTGTATGCAAGGTCTTTCTTGCTGACCACAGTGCGGATGTGCCTTGAGCATTGGTTACTCTCTCTTCATTTACGTTCTCTCTTCCGTCTCAAAGACTTCACATTATCCTTTTCCAAGAAGACTTCGGCCTGATCTTTGGGGAAACATCGTGGGAGGTCTTGCCGATTATCTCCTCTCGGGTAAGTCCTGCCACGACTGCAATGAGCATCGTTAATCAGGACATACCGATGCTGCCTATCCTTGACGAATATCGGATCGCCAATGGAATTGATTATCTTGTCCAGGTAATCCCTGGATTCGTGCAGCTTCTCTACAGCACGCTTGGATTCGGTGATATCTTCTGCTGTACAAATCACGTATTCGACAGCGCCTTTTTCATTCAGTTTTGGAGACTTTGTGATCGACAATAGGCGCGGTTCTCCTTTGCCGTTTTTCACCCAATCCTCGGTGTGAATTTGCTTCTTCTTCTCAAATACTTCCACGTTCCCGGCAATGCAGACCTCAGCCTCTTGTTCGCTGAGCGTATCGTACAGGCTTTGGCCTTCCAGATGTTCTTTATTTACTCCAAAAAAGTCTGCACGTGCTCTATTGACCGCGCCGTAAGTTTCGAGATCCTTCAAATACCAAATCTGTGTTTCGATGTTGTCCAGAAGCAGCGTCTGGTCCTCGGTTCTCTCTCTTAAAGCCTCTTCAGCAAGCTTTCGCTCGGTAACATCCCGGCCCACCGACTGGAACTCGACCACTCGTCCTCTCTCATCGAGGATAGCCCGGTTTGTCCACTGCTGCCAGCGAATCTCACCATTCTGTAAAACGCGATGCTCAATAGTTCCTATGGGCTTCTCAGGGCTCAGAGACCGGATGTGTCCCTCAACCATTTCCACATCCTCCACGGGGATGAGGGGCGTGAAACTATGCCCGATTAAATCCTCACGTTTCTTGCCAAAGTAGCGGCAGTAAGCGTCGTTGGCAAAGGTTAGCGTCTCGCCTGGAATAAAGCGACAGATCAGCTCAGTCTGGTCCTCGACCACTGCCCTGTAGCGCTCCTCGCTCTTTCGCAGAGCCTCCTCAGCCTGCTTGTTCCGGGTTATATCGGAGACCAAAGCCAGGGCGCCTGTGAAATTCCCCCTTTCGTCGTGTATGGGAGATGTAGACAGAGAAGTGTAGATCCGTGTGCCATCCTTTTTGACGAACTCGAACTCGTGGTCTTCTTTGACGCCCTGCCTGCGCCGCTCAAAATATCTTCGGGCCGTCTCCCGGCCCTGATCGTCCATGAAGGCAAGGAACGATTTCCCCAGCATCTCATCTGCTGTGTATCCCAGCATCTCCGCCATCTTTGGGTTAGCGTATGTTGTCATCCCTTTTGCATCGATGGCCCAGATGCCTTCCTGTGCAAGCTCGACAAGCTGGCGGTATCTCTTTCCATTCTCAAGAAGATCCTCCTCAGCTTCCGCCGGCTTTTGAGAGGCAGACGATTCCTTCTGTCGCAACTTGTCTTCTTCGCTAGATTCTTCCAGACATGCCTGCAGATCGTCCAAAGCCCTCGACAGCAGCTCTTGGTGGTCCTTTGAGCTGCTGGAAATTTGCAGCTTCTTTATCTTCTGGCAAAGCTCCCTGATCCTATCGCTAGAGTCGCTGCATTCCATCGAACTTCTCCTGCAAAAGGGATTCTGGTTCACATTATTATTAGTTTCGCTTTTGGCGGCGCTTACGTCAAAAATATTCTTGTTTTCACAAGATGGGCGGATAGGCGATACTACGTTAATGGCTCCCAACAAACGCATCAAGCAGTCGATATTTCTGTTAGCGGTAAGCTTCAGGAAGGAGTGATATGAGTTGAATATACGTTCTTTTCCGATACCGCCGATTGATAATAATAAAATTAATAAAATATTCTACTTTATCTTGCTGGCACCCAGCTTGGACTCAATGGAAATCTCCTTATCCAGGCGGTAGTCGATGCCCACAGAAGTAATTATCCTCTGCACGCCCATCTCCTTCAGCTTTTCGTTTGATCGCCGGATAACATCGAAGATCTCTTCAAAGGTCTTGGCCTCCAAGGACGTGGAGTTAGGTCCGGGCACGAACTTTACTCCCGACTCTTCAAGCATCTCATAGACGGCCCTGATGTATTTTCCTGCGCTCGTTCCTGTGCCCATAGGGACCAGGGAAAAATCTGCTACTATCATGATAAAAATATTGGGCTTTGAAAGTATAGAAAACTTGTGAACAGTCGGGCTAATATATGTCAGACAGCAATATATCGGACAGCACCCTTTCTGCAGATGCCCTGGGATCCACCGCCTCGTATACCGATCTTCCCAGAATGATGTAATCAGCTCCGGCCCGCAGGGCCTCACGCGCCGACCCGCCCTGGGCCCCGACGCCGGGAGATATTATTACCTTCTCGCCTATTACAGAGCGAATGAGTTTTATCCTCTCAGGCCGCGTGGCAGGGGCCACGACGCCCGTTGCGCCTGATTCCACTGCCAGCCGGGCCAGCTGCTCGGCCAGCGGCGCCATGAACTGCTCTGCTCCTGGATGGCTCATCTCAGTGACCACGAAGAGATCGGCCCCATGTTTCTGAGCGCTGTCTGCGCAGGCCTGCAGAGAATCGCGTCCGGGAAAAGCGTGGGCAATGATGCCTGTAGCGCCAGCACCTAAAACGGCCTCACAGATCAGCCGGTTGGTATTAGGAATATCGGCAATCTTCAGATCGGCGATGACAGGCGCAAAAGTGGAGAGCTCCTTCACGATTCCGAGGCCTGCGTTGAGGATCAGGGGATAGCCGACCTTGATGGCGTCGAAGTAGTCCTTCAGCGAGTTCGCCAGGGAAAGGGCGCTATCCCTGGAGGTCACATCCAGAGCCAGAATCAGCCGGGTATCCCTCTTCATGAAAGGAGAAAAGGGTCGGTAGTATTTATCCCTTTCACGGCAGCTCAGGCGCAGCCGCAGATTTTTTCCACGGCTTCCCTCAGGTCTCCCACGACCTCGCTGCCGCTACGCATGCCTTGGCGATCCAGGAAGAGAGCATCGAGTCCCGCATCAAGCGGCGCTTCGTAATCGTAGCTGTAGTGGTCTCCGATATGCATGACCTCAAAGGGCTTGGCTCCTAGCTGCTTGCAGACCGCTCCATAGATGAGGGGAGACTTTTTGACCTCCCGGAAGTCGCTGGTGGCTGAAAAGGTCTCCTTGAAGTAGTGCTCAATGCCGTCCAGCTCAATCTCTATAAACTCCCGTGCCGCATTGGAGGTAACGACAAGCTCATAGCTCTCGGAGAGAATATCGAGGATTTCCCTGACCTCTGGGTAGGGCTCGATCTCGTCTTCGTAGCTCTGGAGCAGCTCGTCCTTGTTCACTTTGAGCTGGAACTTGTCGATCCAGTACTGCAGCTGGTACCACTCCAGCTTGTCGCTGCCGATCTTCATGTACTCGCCAACGACGTACTCCTTGGCCGCATGGAAGTCGAGGCCATGCTTCTCAGAATAGAGCTGGGGCATTCCTTCCATCCAAACCTTGTCCACGAACCTGGAGTTGACCAGGGTTCCATCCATGTCCAGGGATATGAAACGAATCATCTTAATCTCCGAATGAAGAGCATTAGATCAGGCTGTTATTATTATTTCTTGCGGCGAAGTACATAGTAATAACATCAATTTAAAGGTGCAAAAAGAGGGATCTGAACGAGGTCGGATCTTCGGGGCTTGATTTTTGCCAACCTTCCTACAAGATCTAAGATCTTGGCTCAATCATCCTGTCGTGTAGCCAGAACCAGATAGCTTCGGGGCAGTGCAGACCTGCGCGGGCTTCGCCGGGTAATTCGCTATCTCCGCTAGCTTCGCATCTCCAAGCATCTGCTCTATGATGCGATTGTTCAGCCTCTCGAATGCTTCTATAAACCCGGAGTCCTCATTGAGCGCGTAATAATTCACGCCGCCATGCTTGCTCACTATCTTTAACACATTCCATCTTACCAGCTTTTTTACTACTCGAACCATTGTTTGCCGGGAGATGCCAGTACTCCGAGCAAGCTCACTAACATTGAATTCCAGCCCTTTTACAGGCAAAAGAAACTGAATTGTTCTCAGCTCGCTAGTATCCCCAAGCAAACCCTCGAACGGCTGCGCCATTATGCATCTCCAGATATTACGTTCGGCCCATGGTATATAGCTATTTTATTTTTAATGAATACCCCGCAGCTTGCTGCGGGGATGCTCTACCAGTTTGGCTTCAGTCTGCCAAAAAGAACTTACATCTCCGATGCGTTCATTGCGATTTTGCGCAAATATTCAAGCATTACTGCAGACTCGTCCTCAGTAAAATTCCTGAAGAGATTTTGATTAATGTTAAGTCCGATGCGTTCTATCACCGGGCAAAGCGCCCGGCCGGTTTCTGTCAGGTACAATCGTTTTACTCGCTTGTCATCCCGATCATTCACTCGGCGGATAAGCCCCTTCTCTTCCAGTTTTGCAGCAGATTTTGCAATCAGGGTCTTGTTATATCCCCGCAAGCGTGCAAGCTCGTCTTGGCTGCGGCCTTCTTCATCATACAGCAGCATGAGAATGGTGAAGTGCCCTTCTCCGATACGATATGGAGCCAGTTCTTTTTCGAATTTTTTCTGGACCGCACGATACGTATACGAGATTAATGCCGCCGGGATAGTGATATCATGAATCCACCGGGTAACCACATCATCTTCTTTCGTACTCATTTTATCCAATCCCACAAATTAGTTGAATGATAAACTATTTATGGCTAAACGGTATTTAAGCTGTTGATGGACGTTGTACTCCGAGATTGGTTCACTACATTATGGTATAAGTATTTCCCAGGTGCAGAACTTCCCTTAACGTTGGAATTCCGGAAAGAATCCTGTGATACGCAAAAAGTTCCATCGCCGGATGGCTGGCGCTGCCTTATCTGCCAGATTAACCGTGTCAAGAATGGGACACCGCTCGTTTTCGATGCACATTCAATTGCCTGTGCAGGCGGACTCATGTATATAAATGGGTTATTAAATGAGTGATAAATTGATCACACAAAAATATCTCAGAGGAAAAAGTGTAAGTTTATCTCCTGAGGATATATCTATAAAAGCTGATATAAACTATACGACTTTTACCAGCAAGCAACGGGTATTAATTATGATACCTTTGCTATTAGGCGGATTTATCGCGTTATTAAATGAAACTATTTTAAATGTCGCCTTTCCACAGTTGATGTCGAGCCTGGACGTTTCCATGGGTACAATTCAGTGGTTGGGAACTGCTTATATGTTAATTATCGGCATCTCGGTTCCCGTAGCAGCTTTTCTTTTAAAAACATTTTCGACCAAAAAACTATACATATCTGCTATGGTTTTATTCAGTATTGGAACAATTTTCTGTGGTTTCTCCTCAAGTTTTCTATCTTTGCTGATTGCCAGAGTGTTGCAGGGGACTGGAACCGGAATACTGTTGCCGATTATGATGGATACAATTATGGAGATCTATCCTCCTTCCAAGCGGGGAACAGCAATGGGGATCTCCATGATGGTTGTAGTTGCCGCCCCGGGGATCGGACCGACATTATCAGGGTTTATTTTACAATATTTAGATTGGCATTGGCTATTTTTTGTTATTTTACCGTTTTCCTCTCTTGCAATAATCTTGGGGATGATATTTTTAAAGAGTTTTTCAGTCTTGACAAAGCCTAAAATTGATATTCCATCTATCATATTTTCAACGATAGGTTTTGGCGGACTGATTTTTGGAATTTGTTCAATCGAAAATATGGGTTTTTGGAATGCAACTGTCTTTGTTTCCCTGCTTTGCGGGATTGTCGGATTGCTCGCTTTTTCAAAACGTCAACTTGCATTAAAGCAGCCAATGCTAGAACTTCGAGCATTTCGCTATCAAATGTTTTCATTTGGAGCATCTATTTTATTTATCTCTTTCATGATGCCATTTGCTGTAAACATCATTTTGCCAACTTATATACAGAGTGTATTGGGTTTGACAACATTCGCAGCTGGATTGGCATTATTGCCAGGATGCATTTTAAATATAATTGTTGCACCCATGTCTGGTCGTCTTTTCGATAAAATCGGTGCAAGACCACTTTTATTTGTCGGATTTGTGGCTTTAGCGATATCGATGTTCTTTTTATCTCGTATTTCAGGGTCGACAACTCTAATAACGCTTATTGCTTTGCAGGCTTGTATGACTTTGGGCATTGGTTTGATTTTCACTCCCACACAAACCAATTCATTAAATCATCTTCCCAAACATTATATGGTGCATGGTATCGCAATTTTAAATACCACTCAGCAGATTGCTGCTGCTTTCGGTTCTTCATTATTTATAGGCTTAATGGGAGCTGTGCATGCTAAGCACCTTGAACAAATCAATAACCCCGATATCTTACAACAACAGGCCGCAATCATTTCAGGCGTTAATATGGCCTTTACTGCTGCGCTGATCATGGTTGTGATTGGATTGATTTTATCATTTTTTATAAAACGACATGAAAAACGTATTCTGGAATAAAAAGAATACCTAAGCTTGATCAGGATATCTTGTATAGGTTGGTCGTGCTTGAATTAATTGAAAAGTATATAGCATATAATATAGCTATCCGTTGCAGGGGTAGCAATGGAGCAAGGGATCGAGTTATCAAAATACTGGTGTCCCAGGAAAGAGTGCAAGGATTACGGCAAAACTGGCAAAGGAACATAATAATAAAAGAAAAATACTGCAAGGAAGAAAGATATCTTCTGAAGTGTAGGACGTGCAAACACTGTTTCAGTGAAACAAGAGACACCGCATTTTTCTGTTTGCATGTGTCTAAAGGTGAAGTGCTCAGGATTCAGGCAATGCTTCCCGAAAAGGAAGTATTCGTGGTTTAGCTCGCGCAACGAATCACAGTCAAACCACAATCCGTAACTGGATTAAGGTTGCTGGAGATCATTGCAGAGATGTGAATGAATATTATTTAAATGAGCTTAAACTGGAGCGAGCGCAAGTCGATGAGATATGGTCCTACAAAAAACAAAGAAATCTAAGAGATAGCGATCCTCTTGATTATGGTGACATCGATTTCTTTCAAGTTTGGTATAATTTCGTCAAACCTCATAAGAGCCTGAGGTTGTAGATTAAGACTGGAAATCGAAAATGAACGAAAGAAGCATGTATTTCCTGATCATTCTCTGGGCCATGCGCACCTTCATCGTCGTAGGCCACAAGGCCACCACATCTCCCGATTTCTCACTGGAAGACATACCCGGAACCTCCGGCCGCCTGGACATCCTCTGCCGCTGCATCAACGCCTCTTTCGTCATCTCTCACGGAATCAGGAAAGACGTGAACGTCTATCTGGTGCTTCTGGGTGGCGAGACGCCCAAGACCCTCTGGCTCAAAGGCGACGTGCTGAAGCACCTCAACCCCGACGAGAGAACCACTGCAGCGCTGCTCAAGAAGGCTCTGGCGCTGGAGGCCATGACAGAGTGGACGAGGTCCACGCCGGGAATCTTCGTGCGTACGGGCGGGCTGGCGGGGATTTTGCCTGATTTAAAGGATAAGAAGCTCGTTTACCTGAGAGAGGATGGCCGGGATATTCGGAGTGTTGATGAGAGTGCCCTCAAAGGCGATCTGGCTTTTGTGCTGGGCGATCACGTGGGCATGACTCCTGAGGAGGAGAGCCTGATTGAGCAGGCAGGAGCGACGGTTGTCTCAGTGGGCCCGACCAGCCTTCACGCCGATCACTGCATAGTCATCGTAAACTGGGCGCTGGATACAGGCATAATTGGGGACTTGCCGCTTTGGCAAGGTCCGAATATACCGAAATAGAGCTATCGCGCGAGCAGGCGAAAGCCCTGCTGCGATCTTTGCAGGTGCGTGCAAGAAGTACGTAACACAGCTTCGTGAAGTTGATAAACTAATAGGAGTATATCAAAGATGGCGATTAATCAGCCCTGAGCTTTGAGGCGATTCGAGGGGAGATGTTTATCATATCCGGAAGCATACGCCGATTGGCTCAGGGCATATCCCTCCCAAAAATTTTGCATATCTCATCTACCGCTGTACATCATTGCCATTCGCTGAAAACGGTTATACTCCTTAGTGAGCTATGTGCGAGAAATCTTATCTCCCGCACATATGCATATGGATAGTAGCATGAAATAGGGAAAGGCTTAGAGAATATAGCTATAACACCGTGAGGTTTTAGGCGGGCTAAACGCTGATCCACAGCGCCCTTTTCATAGGGACCAACCACCATAGTGGCGGCCTTGAGCCCACCTTGCACCATCACACAGGCGATGCAAGGCAGCACTGGTATCGAGCACAGTGCCCTTCTTACAGGGACCCAATCATCGGAGATGAGGAGCCTGCTCTCGCTTCGCCTGCACACAGTCGTTTCTTGCCGCGCCTTACATAGAGCTGAAATGAGTATACCCTATCTCGCCTTTGCCGAAGACTTCGCAATTAAGCGAGGCGCTCCGTTGAGGGAAACATACTGCCCTCGGAGCCTAATCGGCTGCAGCCCTACATCACGGCAAACTACCTATCTAATCGTTATAGATATATAGGCCTTTTGGTGGGGCTGATGAAAAATTATTATAAAACTCATAAAACGAGCTTGTCATGTTGGTTCTAGTGGTATTAGTTATACTCAGAATATTCATAAGCGATGAGGTTGATCGCAGGGATGGAGAAAAGCAAGAGTCATTATGAGCGAAGATAGTTCAAAAGAAGATATCCTGGAGACTGCGCGAAGGATCATCAGCCTCGGCCCCATCTGCGACAGCTGCCTGGGCCGCCAGTTCGCTATGCTCTCCACAGGTCTTACCAACGTCGAGCGCGGACGCTCCATCAAGACCGTACTGGCCATGCAGGCCTCAGCCTTCGAGGACAAGGCCCTGCTGGAGGAGCTGGCCCCCACCTTTAGGCCCGCCAGACTAAAGCTGGGCCGCAGAGACGAGGAAGACGCCCGCTGCTCAGTCTGCTTGGGCGAGATGAGGCCAGAGAACCTGGAGCGATGGGCCGCTAAAGCCGTTGAAGCTCTGCAAGGCCGGGAATACAGCACATTTCTTGTGGGCACGAAGATGAGCGGCCTTCTGGCTGAGAATGAGGAGCTGCTCTTAGCGGACGGCGGCTCGAAGCACGCCGAGCCCTTCAAGTCTGAGCTGAACCGCGAAGTGGGCAAGCTCATCGCTGCCAAGACCGGAAAATTGGCGGATCTGAAGAGCCCCGATATTGTTGTCCACTTAAATTTGGAAAAGGGCGAGGTCGAGCTACAGGTCGCCTCCATCTTCATTCGCGGCCGCTACAGAAAGCTGGTCAGGGGAATCCCGCAGACCAGGTGGCCCTGCCGCGAGTGCCACGGCCGCGGCTGCCCGCGATGCGAGGGCACAGGCCGCATGTACCAGGAGTCGGTGGACGAGCTGATTAAGCCCGCTGTAGTCGAGGCTGCGCAGGCGGAGGATACCGTCTTCCACGGCGCGGGCAGGGAGGACATCGACGCCCGGATGATAGGCACGGGCAGGCCTTTCGTGGTAGAGGCCGTTAATCCTAAAGTGAGAAGCATCGACTTAGCATGGCTCCAGGAAGAGATAAACCGCAGGGCGGAAGGGAAGGTAGAGGTGCAGGGTCTCGCGCCAACGGACGCTGCAACTGTTGAGTACCTCAAAGCGGCAGCGTTCGAGAAGACTTATTCCGCCCTGGTGGGGTTCGGCGCGGAGATACCAGAAGAAAAGCTTAAATTGGTCCTGAAAGAATTGGTTGGGACTGTCAATCAGCGAACGCCAACTCGCGTCTCTCACCGAAGAGCAGATAAGCTCAGGGTTAGAAAGGTATATAGCGCGGATCTGGTTGAGGTTACAGGCCAGACGGCCAGGATCACCATCAGAGGCGATAGCGGCCTCTACATCAAGGAGCTCATCTCCGGAGATGGTGGCAGGACCAGGCCAAGCCTTGCAGATGCCCTCAGAGTTGACGCAGTCGTTATCGAGTTGGATGTAATAGATGTAGGTGGAGAATCAGATGGCTCATCATCACGGAATGAAGAAGAAGACAAGAGATAAGCTGAGCAAAACAGTCAGAGCTAGGGGAATCTCGCCCGTCGTCAGGGCAATCCAGGAGTTCGAGCCCGGAGCCAGAGTGCACGTGCTCATAGACCCCAGCAGGCATAAGGGCATGCCTCACCCCAGGTTCCACGGCAAGACGGGGGAGGTTGTAGGAAAGAGGGGCAGAGCTTTTGTCCTGAAGATTACTGACGGCAACGCCACCAAGACAGTGATCACGTTACCCGAACACCTGATGGCCCAGAAATAGATGATCGTCAAATCAGTTTTGAAAGAGGACCTCATGACCTTGGCAGAGGTCAAGGAGGCCCTCGACGAGATCAAGCTGAAAAGAGCTGATGAAGAGGAGCTCGGCTACGAACTCCGGCGAGCGATTCGGCACGCGGAGCTCTTCGCCCACGGCACTGCCGAAGAGAGCAGGCGCATGGTAGAGGAGCTTATGAAGCTGGAGAAGATGACGCAAGAGATAGCTGTAAAGATCGCAGATATCAGGCCTATCACCAAGGACGAGCTTCGGGCCATATACGCTAAAGAGAGATTCACTTTAAGCGAAGAAGAGCTAAACGGGATTTTAGATATAGTTTTCAGGGGGTAAGGAGTAAATGCCAGAGGGGAGACCTCCGAAGAAGGAGGAAGTAGCTAGGGTTCTCGATTACCTCCCCTATGGACGTACTCCTGATACCAAGAGCTTCCAGAAACAGCCCCTGGTGCAGGGAGTAGGCGAAGCCAACTTCGTTTTAATGGAGATGACCCCCAAGGAGGGCGTTGCACCTAACGTTGCGCCCGGGTCTATATCGGCACCGGTGAGAGGGATGTGATAGACCACGTCAACCGAAGGATCGAATACGCCGAGCTGTCCAATAACTCCAAGATCGAGCTGCCCTTTCAGATTCAGAGGATCATCCTGGATAACGAGGCCAGGTTCATAAGGTTCTTCAACAATGCCGGCCCGCTGACCACGCGGATGCACGCCCTGGAGCTTCTGCCGGGGATTGGCAAGAAGCTGATGTGGGCGGTGTTGAACGAGCGAAAGAAGGGTCCCTTCAAGGACTTCAAGGACCTTACAGAGCGCGTCAAAGGCCTGCACAACCCGGAGAAGCTCATAGCCAAGCGTGTCGAGGACGAGCTGATGGATGAGAGGATCAAGTACAGGATCTTTACCGCCGAGCCGCGCAGGAAATGAGAAAGAAGGGACAGCACTTTCTCGTAGACAGGGGCATCATCGAGCGCATCGCTGGCTATGCAAGGCTTGCGCCTGATGATAGCATCCTGGAGATCGGGCCAGGTACCGGCAACCTCACTGAAGCCTTAGCAGCAAAGGCGGGCCGGGTCTTTGCAGTGGAAGTCGATCCTGTTCTCGCAGCAAATCTTCACGGCCGTTTCCGAAACGCGGTCGTAATAAAAGGCGACGCCCTGAAGGTCGAGCTTCCCGAATACAACAAGATCGTCTCCAATCTGCCCTACCAGATTTCCACAAAGATCACTTTCCGTCTTCTCTCCAGGCCCTTTGAGCTGGCGGTGCTGATGTACCAGAGAGAGTTCGCATTGCGCTTGCTGGCCTCTCCTGGAAGCGAGGATTACGGCCGTCTGGGAATGATTGCGGGTTACCTCTGCAAGGCCGAAATCCTTGAGACCGTGCCCAGGTCGGCTTTCCGGCCTGTGCCGGAGGTGGAGTCGTCCATAGTTCGACTTTTGCCCAGGGAGCACGAGGTGGACGCTGAAAAGTTCATAAAATTCGTGGAGGGGCTTTTCAGCAACCGCCGCAAGAAGATCAAGAAGGCTATTGCTGCGATGGGCATAAGCAAGGAGGCCATGGCCGATGTGGATGCCTCGCTGCTGGAGAAGAGGCCGGAGGATCTGATGCCGGAGGAGGCTGCAGAGCTGGCCGCAACGACTATTAAAAACAAATCATAATGCAGCCGACAGCCGAGGCAGCTCTCAGAATCTATCATATAAAATATATACGCCAGCATCTCTCGAAGCTGGCGTTTTTTGAAACAGGCTGCCTTTAATACCGTATAAACCTGGTTTTATTTAGATCTAAGGTTGCTAGCTTTCTTAGTACCCCTCATGCTGGGACCACAATGAGCAGACCGGTGGATGAATAATTGGATGCTTCATCGCCATAGCCGTTATTTTCTTTTGCAGATTCGTAGTAGTCCTTTTTCGGCTGCTCTTTGTATCTCTCAGACTCAGCTTTGCAATACATATCGCAGTAATCACCATAGCCCTTGTCGTAAGTGCTCTTCATACTGCAGCGGTCGCAGTATCCATCATAGTAATGATCGTACTTGCACTTATCGCAGCGCTCATAGGCATAGCACTTTTTGTCGCAGTTGTCGCAGTATCCGTCCATGGATTCTTCACGATCGGATTTTGTGCCGCAAATGGGGCAGTATTCTTGCCGGTAGGCCTTCTCGCCGCACTTGTCACAGCGGCCATCCCAGTAGTGCTCTTCGTTACATCCGTCACAGCGCTCGAAGACATAGGATTTTTCTTTCTGCTGATCGTATTTCTCTTTCATCTGATCGTAATTAGATTTATCGGAACTTGACTGGTCGCCGTAAACTGGTTTAGTGTTATTGGTTTTCTCGCCGTACTTGCCGAATTCGCATTTCTCCTCGCACTTGTCACAGTAGCCGTCAAAGGAGGAAGTGTATTTGCACGTGTGGCAATCTTCGTTGTATTTGGTTTTCGCGGCGCATTTATCGCAGTAGCCATCGGAGTTCTCGTCGAAGTCGTACTTAGCACCGCATTTTGGACAGAGCTCATAATAGTCGCATTTCTTGTCGCAACTGTCACAATATCCATCGAAGTAGCTCTCTTCGCCGCATTTGCTGCAGTACTCGTAGTAATAATATTTCTCAGGCTGCTTATCTTCTTTTTGCTTATCCTGGTACTGCTTATCCTGATATTGATCGTCTGTATATTTCTTATCCTGATATTGCTTGTCTTGGTACTGATTTTCTTGATATTGCTTATCCTGGTACTGGTTGTCCTGATATTTATTGTCCTGATACTGCTTGTCCTGGCATGCCTGGCATGACGTATCCTGATATTTGTCAGAATACGTATCGTAGTACTTGCCTGTGCTCCATTTCTCATTTAACATTTTCATATCTGATAGGCCACTCTTACAATCTATACCCGCTGAAGCAACGCCAGCGAGAACCACCGCAGCCAATAGCAAGAATACAAAACACCTCATGCTATTACCTCCATGTTTAATTAAATCAGTTTATACTCTGATCGTATTTTAATTATTCAGGTTATTTTAATTAGGAGGGAATATCATTTCTTTAATTAAGGACAAATGGTACATATCTTAGCAGAAGGGCGAATAATATGGAAAGATTCACTATTTTAAAATAGTTTTAAGAGAGGTTAATTCATAACAACATCTACAAATGGATATCTTACGTCCCCAATCATATTGAGACGTTAATTGACGAATGGCTCTTTTGTGCATCACTAATTGGAATTACTGATCAGCACCCAGGTATCCAATCGATTGGGATTCGCAAGCGATGCGCAATTATTCAATTATGGCGTCTTGTTGAGGCGCCCGTAATGTTTATATCCGTTAAATGTCGTACTACGTCGAATGCCGTAGAGATCTGCGGCAAAGGGTGTTGGGAAAGGCAAGCTGGATATGTCGGACAAGCCAGGTTAACCGGATAAGCCAGGCAAATCAGAATACATCCAATGAATCAGGATCGACTTTAGGCCAATCTTAGCGCAGGGAAGCGGTGTGACAAGAAGGGTGGTTTGATGAAGAAGAATAAAGAATTAGCGAAAGCCAGGAGAGCAACAAATAATCCGGAAATGGGTAGAAGAGTGGGGTTCTTTATTCTCCTGGCTGCCTTTCTCATGTCCTTTCTCATGCTGTGCATCTCAGCAATGGCACAGGAGGACGATCCTTACTATTGGATCAAAGAAGGCTATAAGCTGAAATGGAAGGGGTCTTTTGAAGAGTCCAATAAGAGCTTTGAGAGAGCCCTGGAGATCTACGACAAAAAGATAGAGGCTGATCCAAAAGACATCAATGCATGGGAGAACAAGAGCTCTGTCCTCTTGAGCATGGGCAGAAACGAAGATGCTATCTCCGTACTAGACAGCGCCATAGAGAGAAACCCCGACAACCCAAAAGCCTGGAATAGCAAAGGCTTTGTCCTAATAACGATAGCCTCAAGCGATACTAACGGCAGCATTAGCAGATATAACGAATCTCTCCGGGCATTCGATAAAGCTCTGGAACTAAACACGACAACGAACGCGACAAATGCAGAGGCCTGGAGAGGCAAGGGCGTTGTTTACTCTGATCTGGAAAATTACAGCGAAGCCTTAAAATGCTTCGACAAAGCCACTGAAATAGATCCATTGTTTGGACAGGCCTGGCGAAGCAAAGGCATTCTTCTCCTGAAGATGGGCAGACCAGAGGAGTCAATCCAGGCTCTGGATAAAGCTATGAGAATAGATCCAAATGATGTCGATTCTCTAACAATGAAAGCACAGGCACTTTCAGCTCTGGGCAGATACGAGGAGGCTTCAGATGTCTTTGACAGAGCCATGAGGATAGATCCAGCAGAGCCACAATCAGCACCCGCGCAGAGTAAAGGCAACAGCAGCGTCCCGCTGGTTTTGGGCGGCAACTCTGGGGCAGCGGCAGCCATATTTGATTCCGGTGATGAGTTGGACGAAGGAGAGCTCTGGATCTAAATTTTTAAATTTCCAGATTTGTGTTTTTTAAAAAATTTTTAGGCAAAAAAGAAGGAGATGATAAAATATAGGCCAGAGATGCCCTGGCCTGACGAGCGATTCGGCATACTTTTTGCGATCTCTGGTATCTCACTGGTTCTGGATTCTAGGCGGGTTTGTAGGAATGGCGCCATTCACCATCCCTGTTATCAGCGTGAATCTCTCGCCGCTGACCATCTGATTCGAAGGTTGTACTCCGATGTTCCAGTTGCCAATTTCTGGGTTCTTGAGGAAGTAGTACTCGTAGTTAGAGCCCTTCATGCGCACTACGTCGGGATTAGTACCCTCCGGAGAGAGGATGGTTCCGTCGGGTTTGGTCAGAATCATCGTCAGCGGACCACCCTGCCAGGTGAGTCCGATCATCTCCGCTCTTTCTGACGCGGGCACAGAGTTGAGGCCACTGGATGGTGCTTGGTCTTGGTAACCGAGTTGCCTTATGAACTTCATAGGCGACTCATAAGCAGACATAACTCCATTCTCCGCTCTCAAGGAGTTAAGGGCTGTAACTTCAGAGCCCCAGGGCAAGGGCAGGATCGTCCCGGGAGGAATCACGTAGGACCCCGGGGACGCAGCATAGGAACTGGGGGGATACTGGCAAACGCCGTTAATGCACACCTTACCGCCTTCACAGACTACGGGCGTATGGATGCAGCCCCAGATTGAGTCGCAGGAATCTCTGGTGCAGGGATTGCCGTCATCGCAAATCATAGGTATATGGACGCAGTGTCCTTTACCGTTGCACAAATCAATGGTACAGGCGTTGCCGTCATGGCAGTTTTTCAGTACATGGGTACAATGGCCCTTGCCATCACATGAATCAACTGTACAGGGATTTCCGTCGTTGCAGTCTTTTGAAGTATTAATGCAACCTTTAACCGGATCGCAAGAATCAGTGGTGCAGGGTTTTCCGTCGTCACAGATCTTCGGATTGTGGATGCAACCCGTACTACTATTACATGCATCGTCAGTACATGGATTGCCATCGTCACAGCTCTTTGGAATATGCACGCAACCCGTTCCATTGCAGAAGTCATCTGTGCAGGGGTTCCCATCATCGCAGTTTACCGGCGTATGTGTGCAATTCGTCCCATCGCTGGCGTCATCGGTACATGGATCGCCGTCGTCGCAATCTATCAGTGCAAATACAGACACGGCGCCTATGACGTCGCCGGTATCGCTGGTGTCGTTGGCATCGATGGTATTCTTGGTATCATTGGTATCTCTTGTATCGATGATATCGTCGGTATCGTTGGTATCGTCGTTATCACTGATATCGTTGACATAATGACTGGCATCACCATAGCTTATCGGCGTGTTTACGCATCCTGTCTCATCACAAGCATCAGTGGTATTGGGATCGCCATCATCGCAGTTCTTGGAAACGTGTGCACAACCTGTCCCATCGCAGAAGTCCGTAGTGCAGGGTTTTCCGTCGTTACAGTTTATGAGAGTATGTCCGCAACCGGTTTCATTGCAGGAATCGACAGTACAGGGATTCCCGTCATCGCAGCTCGTCGCAAAATGCACGCAATCTGTTCCATCACAAGAATCCATAGTGCAAAGGTTTCCGTCGTCACAATTCTTTGGGGTGCTGACACATCCGGTTCCGTCGCAGGAATCGGTGGTGCAGGGATTCCCGTCGTCACAACCAATCGGCGTATGCACGCAGCCTGATCCATCGCAGGAGTCAGCGGTGCAAGGACTGCCGTCGTCGCAGCTTATCGGCGAATGAACGCAACCCATTTCACTGCAGGAGTCAGCAGTGCAGAGATTGTCGTCATCGCAACTTATCGGTGTATGTACACAACCATTATCTAAGTCGCGTGTGTCGCGGGTACAGGGATTTTTATCGTCGCAGTCTTCATCTTGCGCCGATACATAAAAAGAAAATGCTAAAATGCATAGAATAAATATAGCGAAAAATCGATAAAGCTTACCTTTGATCTCACTTTTATCCACAAATTCTACCTCCCCAAAAGCCGCCTTGAGTCCATGTTATTTGTAATTTTCGCCCTCTTTGTCGGGCAGCGTTGCCACCTGCAAGGGGCATAGGAAGGGTTGGCTAGGCCTTGCGGCGATTGAAATGATGTAGAGGTGGAGGGCGGTATTCATGGAAAGTATATGCCATCCGGCGATTGCAGTTATATTGGCTGCCCTTAAGCCAGCGCTTGACTAATTTCATAGTGGTAAATAATCTATTTCCGAGCATCGAGGACAAGGTTCAACTAGAGACAGAATTAATTTTCCCGGTGAAGGGGGTATTTTACGACAAAAGCTATTTTTGTCCTAGCTTTGATAGCCTTGGCAGCGCTATGCGCTTCCTCTTTTGCGCAAGAAGATACGGCCAGCTATTGGCTGAATAAAGGCAACGAATCGCGTGAAATGGCGATAAATGAAACGCAAAACCAGACTGCGAGAGAGATCTTTCTCCAGGAAGCCCTT